>CAMDNQ010000005.1 GCA_945903265.1 Candidatus Sulfopaludibacter sp. SbA3 | reverse complement strand
GCGAGCGGCTGCTCTTTATCCTCGACGAGCCGACGACGGGGCTGCACTTCGACGACATTGCGAAGCTGCTGGCGGCGTTCCGAAAGCTGGTCGAGGCAGGCCACACGCTGCTCGTCATCGAGCACAACCTCGACGTGATCAAGACGGCGGACTACGTCATCGACCTCGGTCCTGAGGGCGGCGAGGGGGGCGGGCAGGTCGTCGCCACCGGCACCCCTGAAAAGGTGGCGGAGAACGACGCGTCGCACACGGGACGAGCCTTGCGCGAGGTCCTGGCCGCGGGACGAGCGCATGCCTACGCGACGAAGTAAGCTCCCGCATTCCTTCTACAACCGGCCGACACTGAAGGTCGCCGAGCAGCTGCTCGGCAAAGTCCTCGTGCATCGCACGGCGTCGGGGATCGCGTCCGGGATGATCGTGGAAACCGAGGCCTACATCGGCGAGGACGATCCAGCCTGCCATGCGGCCCCCGGGCCTACACGGCGAAATGCTCCGCTCTACGGCCCACCAGGCATCGCCTACGTGTATCTGAACTACGGCATCCACTATCTGGTGAACGCGGTGACCGAGGCGGACGGCCATCCGGCCGCGGTCCTCATTCGGGCGCTGGCGCCGGTGGACGGCGTGGCACTGATGCACACGCGGCGCGGCGCGCATGTCGCCGAGCGGGATCTCTGCCGGGGACCCGGCAATCTGACGAAAGCGCTCGGAATTTCATTGTCGGAGAACCAGCTGGATCTCGCCTCGAGCCGCCTGACGATCGAAGATCGCGGTTGCCGCATCGCCGGTGTGTCGTGGGGTTCGCGCATCGGCATCCGCGTCGGCGTCGAGCAGCCGTGGCGCTGCTGGATTACCGGCCATCCCTCGGTGTCAGGTCGAGTGATAAAGTGAAATAGATCCATGGCAAAAACGCTTCTGCAGAAAGTCTGGGACCTGCATACGGTCCGCACGCTGTCGACCGGCCAGACGCAGCTGTTCATCGGCCTGCATCTCGTCCACGAGGTCACGTCGCCGCAGGCCTTCGACGCGCTGCGCGCCCGCGGCTGGAAAGTCGCGCGGACCGATCGCACGTTCGCCACCGTCGATCACATTGTGCCGACGCGCGAGCGCACGCGCCCGTTCCTGGACGTGATGGCCGAAGACATGATCACCGCGCTCGAGCGCAACTGCCGCGAGTTCGGCATCCGCCTCGCCGGCCTCGACGACGACCGCCAGGGCATCGTCCATGTCATTGGTCCCGAGCTCGGCCTCACGCAGCCGGGAATCACGCTCGCCTGCGGTGACAGCCACACGTCGACCCATGGCGCGTTCGGCGCTGTCGCATTCGGGATTGGCACCTCGCAGGTGCGCGACGTCCTGGCGTCGCAGTGCCTGGCACTCGAGCCGATGAAAGTGCGCCGGATCCGCGTCACGGGGAAGCTGCCCGAAGGCGTCTATGCCAAGGACGTGATTCTCACGATCATCAATCGTCTCGGCGTCGGCGGCGGCGTTGGCTACGCGTACGAGTACGCCGGCGACACGATCGAGCGGATGTCGATGGACGAGCGTATGACCATCTGCAACATGTCGATCGAGGGCGGCGCGCGCGTCGGCTACGTGAACCCCGACGAGACGACGTTCGCGTATCTGAAGGGGCGCGCGTTCGCGCCGGCCGGCGACGCATTCGAGCGCGCGAGGGCCTGGTGGCGCTCGATGGCCTCGGATGCCGATGCCCGCTACGACGATGACGTGGTCATCAAGGCAGAGGAACTCACGCCGGTCGTGACCTGGGGCGTGAATCCGGGACAGTCCGTGCCGGTGACGGGACGTGTGCCATCCGGCAATGAGCAGGACGCGGATCCGAAAGCCGTGGCGGACGCACTCGGGTACATGGGCTTCAAGGGCGGCGAGGCGATGGCCGGCATGAAGATCGACGTGGCCTTCATCGGGTCCTGCACCAATTCACGGCTGTCAGACCTGCGCGAAGCTGCGCGGATCGTTCGCGGTCATCGTGTCGCGCCGCACGTCAAGGCGCTCGTCGTTCCCGGGTCGGTGTCGATCAAGCGCGCTGCGGAGAGCGAGGGGCTCGATCAGATCTTCCGTGACGCAGGATTCGAGTGGCGTGGCGCCGGCTGCTCCATGTGCCTGGGCATGAATCCCGACAAGCTGGTCGGCTCACAGGTCTGCGCCTCGTCGTCCAATCGGAATTTCAAGGGCCGGCAGGGCAGTCCCGAAGGCCGGACGCTGCTCATGAGCCCGGCGATGGTCGCGGCCGCGGCCATTACGGGCGCTGTCACGGACATTCGCCAGTTCGAGAAGGTGTCGTAATGGCTATTCATCGCATCGAACGCATTGAAGGGACTGCGCTGCCCATGCGCGGCGACGACATCGACACGGACCGCATCCTCCCCGCGCGCTACCTGCGGGCGATCACGTTCGAGGGCATGGAACTGCACCTCTTCGAGGACGAGCGCACGGGGTCGGCCGGCGGGGATCGCGTCACGTCGACGCACCCGTTCGATGACCCGCGCTTCCGCGGCGCCACGATCCTCGTCGTCAATCGGAACTTCGGCTGCGGCTCATCGCGCGAGCACGCGCCCCAGGGGCTCTACCGCGCCGGTTTCCGCGCCGTGATCGCGGAGTCGTTTTCGGAGATCTTCTTTGGAAACTCGATGCTGATCGGCCTGGCGTGCCTGAACGCGTCGCCCGATCAGATTACGGAGCTACAGACGCGCGTGGAGCAGCGCCCCAATCTGACCCTGCGTATCGATGTGAAGGCGTCGATGTGCGAGCTCGGCGATCTTCGCATTCCCCTGTCGCTGCCGGCCTCGGCCAAGGATGCGCTCCTCACCGGCGCGTGGGACACGACCGGGATGCTCCTGGACCGCTACGAGGAAGTGACCGCGGCGTCGGAGAAGCTCCCGTACGTGGCCGGTTTCTAGCCACGAAGGCACGAAGAATCAGCCACAAAGGGCACGAAGAACACGAAGCTTGTTCTCCGACGTGGGCGCTGCTAGTGCACCACCCCTTGGCGCAATTCCGCCTCGGCGGTGTTGAGGTAGGCGCGGTAGTCCTGGGGATCGATGAACGGGTCCACCGCGGTTCTTCGTGATCTTTGTGTTCTTTGTGGCCAGGCCCTTTTGCCCTTCGTGGCGGCTGCGCGGCGCTCTTATCGGTAATAGGCACCCACGAGGGCGCCGACTACCGCCAGCAGTACCCCGATCTGGGTGCCGACCATCCATGTGAAGTGGCGGTCGGTCTTTTCGTCCAACGCCACGAATCGCCGGTTCATGTCGTCCCGGAGCTCGCTGAACTGGCGGTTCACGTCGGCAAACTGCCGATTCATGTCAGTGCGAAGCTCGGTGAATCGGCGCGTCGTGTCTGCGCGAAAATCGGCGATCGCGTCCATCCTGGTCTCCAGCGAAGCCAAACGTTCCTCAACCGTTCCCATCGCGCCCCTCTCTCCGGGCTTGCGCCCGATTCTACATCGTCGTCCGGAGAGGCACGTGGCGTACCGCGCCATGTACCGAGAAAAACGTGGGCGGAGGTTGCGGGAGGATGCAAGAAACGACGTCCGGAGGAAATCGCGAGTGCGTCGTTCCGGCCTACTTCGTGATCTTCGTGTCCTTCGTGGCCAGGTCTTTCTGCTCTTCCTGGCTATGACGCTTGGACGCCTTCGGCGCGATTTCCTCAACCAGCGACAGGAACGCCGCCGACGCGTGAGAGCGTTCGCCGCCTTTTCTGAACACCAGCCGCACCTGACGCCGCAGGCGAATTTCCGGCATCATCAGCGCCACGAGCTCACCGCGCGCGATCTCTGACTCCGCGCAGCGGCGCGGGAGCAGGGCGACCCCCAGCTTCAGCGCCACCGCGCGCTTGATCCCCTCCAGGCTCGGCAGCGACACGAGGATGTTGGCGGGGATGTGGTGCTGCTCGAAGAGGCGCAGGACGCGGTCGCGCACGTGCGACGGGTCGTTGTGCGCGATGAGCGTCTGCCGGCCGCACTCCGCGAGCGTGACCTCTTTCGCGCCGGCCAGCGGATGCGAGGGGTGCACGAGCATCACGAGCTCGTCCTGGCCGAGCACGATCGATCCCAGGCGCGCCTCTGACGGCTGGAACGTCATCACGCCGAAGTCGAGGGTGCCCTGTGCGACTTCCGCCCCGAGCTGCCGCGCCGGCACGCGCCGCACGTCGACATGCACCAGCGGGTGAGCCTCGTGGAATCGGTGAATCAGGGGGAGGACGACGTGCACCGAGGCTTCGTTGACGCCGAGCAGCACCCGTCCGCGGCGCAGGTCGCGCAGGTCCTTGACCGCCGCCTCCGCTTCCTCTGACAGCCGCAGCAGGCGATCCGCATAGTCCCGCAGGAGCCGGCCCGCGTCGGTCAGCGTGGCGTCCTTCGTGGCGCGATCGAACAGCCGTTCCCCGACGCTCTCCTCGAGCCGCCGCACCGCCTGGCTCACCGCCGGCTGGGTCCGGTGCAGCTTCATCGCCGCGCGCGAGAAGCTGCGCTCGGTGGCGACTTTGAGGAAGACGCGAAGCTCGCTCAGCTCCATAGGCCTATAAGCAGAGTTAATCCAAACAGAACAATTATCATTTTGACAAATCCTGGCCGGTGCCGTCTACTGGCAACAGGAAACTCCCAACTTCCAGGACGCCAACCTTCAAAACGGGTTGGGAATTGGAAGTTGGTGGGTTGGGAGTTGAGATGAGCGAGCAGAATCGCGTCCGTATTTTCGATACGACGCTCCGCGACGGGGAGCAGGCGCCCGGCTTTTCGCTGCGCCCGTCTGAAAAGCTGCAGCTTGCCCGCCAGCTCGACCTTCTGGGCGTCGACATCATCGAGGCAGGGTTTCCGATTGCGTCCCCCGCCGACGCCGAGGCCGTCCGCCGCATCGCCACCGAGATTCGCCGCCCGATCATTGCCTGCCTGGCCCGTTGCCACCGCGCCGACCTCGAGAAGGCGGCCTGGTCGATCGAGCCGGCCGCCCGCGGACGGATTCACACGTTCATTGCCACGTCCGATCTGCATCTGCAGGCGAAGCTGCGCATGACGCGGGAACAGTGTCTCGAGAACGCCATCGACGCGGTCCGCTACGCGCGGCAGCACACTGACGACGTGCAGTTCTCGGCGGAAGACGCGACGCGCAGCGACCTGGACTTCCTCTGCCGCGTCGTCGAAGGCGTCATCAAGGCGGGCGCCACGACGATCAACCTGCCCGACACGGTCGGCTTTACGACGCCCGATGACACGCGCGAATTCTTCGAGGGGATCCGCGGCCGGGTGCCGAATGCCGACACCGTCGTCTTCAGCACCCACTGCCATGACGATCTGGGCCTGGCGGTCGCCAACTCCATCGCCGCGGTACAGGGCGGCGCCCGTCAGGTGGAGTGCACGATCAACGGTATCGGCGAGCGCGCCGGCAACGCGGCGCTCGAAGAGATCGTGATGGCGTTCCACGTCCGCAGCGACCGCCTGCCGTACTCGGTCGGCGTCGATCACCGGCAGATTTATCCGTCGAGCGAGATGGTCACGGGGCTGACCGGACAGGGCGTCCAGGTGAACAAGGCGATCGTCGGTCGCAACGCCTTCGCGCACGAGGCGGGCATTCACCAGGACGGCATGCTCAAGGACCGGCGGACCTACGAAATCATGCGCGCCGAGGACGTGGGGGCGCCCTGGAATCCTCTGGTGCTCGGCAAGCATTCCGGCCGCCACGCGGTGCAGAAGCGCTGCGCCGAGCTCGGTCTCACGATCGAAGGCGCCGAGCTGCTCGAGGTCTATCGCGCGCTGATGGCGATTGCGGACGAGCGCAAAATCATCAACGACAACGACATCGTCGCGACCGTCAGCGGCGTCCGTACGCTGTCCAATGGGCAGACGTCAACCGGGCAGGCGCAGCCGGCCGCGACCGCGGCTGTCGATCCGTTCGATACGCCGTCAACCGCCGCGCCGCACGCGATGCAGGAGAGCGGATACGGACACGGCGTTTAGTCGGTGGTCGGTAGTCGGTAGTTAAGTCCGCGGCCTGACCATCGCCGCCGGCGTCGCGATTTCGATCCCACGCTCCGCGAACGTCCGCGCCATCCGCTTCCGCAATTCTCTTCCGACAACCCACTGCTTCAACGGCACGGTCTTGATGCGTGCCTTCAGCACCATCTGGCCCGGCTCGAACGCGTCAACGCCGTACACCTCCAGCGGCTCGAGGATGTGTGTCCTGAAGTCGGGCGCCTCCGCCATGCTGGCGGCGGCGTGGCGCATGGCGTCGGCGGCCGCGTCGACGTCGGCGTCGAAGGGCAGCGGCACGGTGATGACGTAGTACGAGAAGTCTTTCGACATGTTGGCGAGCGTCTTCACCTCGCCGTTGGGAAAGATGTGCACGGTGCCGCTCTCGTCGCGCAGGACGATCGTCCGCAGGTTCACCTGCTCGACAAGCCCGTTCTGGCCGTTGACGACCGCGACGTCGCCGACCCGCACCTGGTCCTCCGCGATGAGAAAGAAGCCGGAGATGACGTCGCGCACGAGCGTCTGCGCGCCGAAGCCGACCGCGAGGCCGGCGATGCCGGCGCCCGTGAGGACCGGCGTGATGTCGATGTCGAGCTCGCGCAGCATCATCAGCCCCGCCATGCCGACGACGATGATGACGAGTGTTTTCTGGAGGATGCGGGCCAGCGTCTGCGCGCGCTTGGTGCGCTCGACGACGTCAAGGCCGGTGCCCTGCGCGAGATACCGCTCGAGGCGGCGAGCGGCGGCGCGGACGATGCGGACGAGCAGGTAGGCGCCGATGGCCAGCCCGGCGATGCGAAGCCCCGCGGGGACCAGCCAGCTGTCCACGCGTCAGTTGGCGCCGATCGGGATCTTGAGCTCGACGCGGCGGCCGTCGCGCATCATGGTCAGCGCGGCGGTGCTGCCGATGCGCGCGTCCTGGATCATTCGGGAGAGCTGCCCGGCGTCGCTGATGGCGGCGCCGTTGAAGGCGACGATGACGTCGCCAGGACGCATGCCGGCGCCGTAGGCGGCCGCGTCGCGTCGCATCGCCTGCACGAGCACACCGCTGCCGGCTGTGATCTTGAGCTGCTCGGCCATCAGCGTCGAGAGCGGGGCGATCTCGACGTAGCCGATCGATCCGCGCCGCACTTCGCCGTACTGCGTCAGGTCCGCGACGACGCGCCGCGCCAGATTGCTCGGCACGGCGAAGCCGATCCCCTGGTAGCCGCCGCTCTGGCTGAAGATGGCGGTGTTGATGCCGACGAGCTCTCCACGCGCATTCACGAGCGCGCCGCCTGAGTTGCCGGGGTTGATCGCCGCGTCGGTCTGGATGAAATCCTCGTACGCGGAGATGCCGACGTTCGTCCGGCCGAGGGCCGAGATGATGCCGAGCGTCACGGTCTGATTGAGCTGGAAGGGGTTGCCAATGGCGAGGACCCACTCCGCGACTTTCAGCTTGTCCGAGTCGCCCCAGGGGATCGTCCTCAGATTGGTCGCCGGAATCCTGAGGAGCGCGAGGTCAGTGGAGGGGTCGACGCCGACAATTTCGGCTTCAACCTCGCGCTTGTCGGCGAGGGCCACCGTGACGGCCGGCAGCTGCCGCAGCGAGATCCGGCCCGATTCGCCCGCGACCACGTGGTTGTTCGTGAGCACCAGGCCGTCGGCGCTGACGACGACGCCAGAGCCGAGGCTGCGCTCCACGCCCCGGCGCGGTCCGTACACGTCATCGGGATCGCCGAAGAAATACTGGAAGAACGGATCCTGCGCGAACGGCGAGTTCTGGCGCCGTACGACCTGCTGCGACGAAATGTTCACGACCGTGGGGACCGTGCGCTCCGCGACACGCGAGAAGTCGGGCAGTGTCACGATCGGGACGCCCGCAGCGCCAGGCGTCGTCACCTGCGGGGCATCGGCCGGCGGGGCTTGGGCGGTCGCGTCGTTGCCGGCGCGCATGCGGCCGGTGATGACGAGGCCCGCGGCGAAACCGCAGACCAGCAGCAGGATCGCGAGGACGAGGCGGCGGGGGCTCATGCTACGTGACCTGCTATGTGACTTGAATGCGCCGGGCGCCGGCGTCGATTTTCTGGCACGTGATCGTGAGGACGCCGTCGCGAAGATCCGCGGCGATGCGTCCGGCGTCGACCGGATGCGGCAGGTGAAACGTGCGGCTGAACGTGCCGTG
Source organism: Candidatus Sulfopaludibacter sp. SbA3 (assembly GCA_945903265.1). Classification (GTDB taxonomy): domain Bacteria; phylum Acidobacteriota; class Vicinamibacteria; order Vicinamibacterales; family UBA2999; genus CAXNKG01. Next base: position 171,636 of record CAMDNQ010000005.1, on the reverse strand, counting down.
GCCGCGTTCAATGCGATGGTACTGCTCGCAGGGTATGTCGTTTTCGCGCCGCACGCCCGACACCGTCAGGTTGTCGTCGTGCAGCTGGATCTGGAGGTCGTCCTGCTGGAGGCCTGGCACTTCGGCGATGAGCACGTACTGGTCGGGGGTCTCGAACAGGTCGACCGGCGGCACCCAGCCGGCAGGGCCCGGCGCGAAGCGCTGCAGGCGCTGCTGGATGGCGAGCAGATCACGGATGGGATCCCAGCGCGCAAACGCCACGAACCGATGCTACTACGGACTACCGACTACCGACTACCAACAGGTAAGATCGTCCGGATGGCGACCATCCAAGCGACACGCGCCAAGAAGGGCATGCTGATCAAGCAGGGCGAGGAACTCTTCCGGATCCTCGAGCTCCAGCACGTCACTCCCGGGAACCTGCGTGGATTCGTGCGCGTGAAGATGCGTAATATCCGCAACGCCACGCTGTCGGACCAGAAGCTGCGGTCGGAGGACATGATCGAGCGGGCGACGCTGGACGAGCACGAGATGCAGTACCTGTACAAGGACGGCGACGCGTACTACTTCATGGACACCACGTCCTACGAGCAGGTGCACATCAGCAGCGACGCGCTCGGCGATTCGGTCAACTACCTCAAGGCGGAGATGACGATTCTCGTGGAGTTCTACGGCACGGAACCGGTGGGCATCGAACTGCCACAGTCGGTCGATCTCAAGGTGGTCGACACCGTGCCCGGCATCAACCGCGCCACGGCGAGCGCGCAGGTGAAGCCGGCGACGCTCGAGACGGGGCTGGTGGTGCAGGTGCCCCCGTTCGTCAGTCCGGGCGACACGATTCGGGTCAATACGGAAACCGGCGAATATCTCTCGCGCGTCTAGGGCACAGTCAAAAAAACAAAGGTCACACGTGGACGTTGTTCGTACGCCAACCAACCAGGGTTGGATCGAAGTCATCGTCGGCAGCATGTTCAGCGGCAAGAGCGAGGAGCTGATCCGCCGGCTGCGGCGCGCCCAGATCGCGCGGCAGCGCGTCCAGATCTTCAAACCGGCGCTCGATACGCGCTATGCGGACGACCACATCGTGTCGCACAGCGAGATGCGCATCCCCTCGTCACCGGTGGCGAGCTCGCGCACGCTGCTCGCAGAGGTGGAGGCCGACACCGAGGTCGTCGGCATCGACGAAGGGCAGTTCTTCGACGCGGAACTGCCGGCCGTCTGCAACACGCTGGCGGATCGCGGCAAGCGCGTCATCGTCGCCGGGTTGGACAAGGACTACCTCGGCAAGCCGTTCGAGCCGATGCCGCAGCTGCTCGCGATTGCCGAGTACATCACCAAGACGCTGGCGATCTGCATGGTGTGCGGCAACCCCGCGAACCACACGCAGCGGCTCGTCGTCAGTGAAGACCGGGTGCTGCTCGGCGCGCAGGGCACATACGAGGCCCGCTGCCGTAAATGCTTCGATCCGAGGCTGGCGGAACCTGCCTCGACGCGTGCGTCAAAACCCGGATCCCTGATCCCGGATCCCGGCTCCCCTCGCTGACAGGCTGACCCCATGGCGCCGGAGACCCTTCTCCCGCAGCTCATGTTCGTGTTCGGCCTCGGCTTCTTCGCGGCCAACGTCAAAGTCACCACCGACCTGCTGCGCTTCCTGCGGCGCAAGTCGTCCGCCGTTCTCATCTGGGAAAACCCGAAACCCCGCTTCTACGGCTTCGCGCTGGCGCTGGGCGCCGTGCTCGGCCTTCTGGTCGTGATCAAGATCTTCGTTCTCGGGCGCACGCCGCAGGAGCTCTTCGGCGAAGTGATGATGTTTCTGTACTTCGGGTACGCGGTTCCCCTCAGTACGCGCGTCCCTCGCGGGTTTTATCGGGACGGCGTCTGGTCCGACAGCGGCTTCATGCCCTGGGGCCAGATCCAGGCGGTGTCATGGAAGGAAGAGGACGAGAGCGTCACGCTCATGCTGGTGTCGCACTTCAAGAGCATCGCCAGGCGGCTCGAGGTCCCCGGCCATCTTTACGGCCAGGCCCGCCGGGTCCTTCGGGACAAGGTCAAGGCCCAGGACATCCACATGGGGCGGTCCGGGCTCGACCTGGGCAGCCGGCGCGACGAAGATACTGTTTAAACGGGTTCCGCCGATAATCCCCGTATGGCTATTCGACCCACCTGGAAGGGCTTTCTCAAGGTCAGTCTGGTGAACATCCCCGTGAAGGTGTTCCCGGCCACCGAGTCCGCCGCCACCATCTCATTCAATCAGCTCCACGCCGAGTGCCAGACGCGCATCCAGCAGAAGCGCTGGTGCCCGAGCTGCGAGCGTGAGGTGACGAACGCCGAGCTCGCCAAAGGCTACGAGTTCGAGAAGGGGCGTTACATCGTCGTCGACGACGAAGACCTCCAGAAGGTGCGCGTCGAATCGAGCCGCGTCATCAACCTCGTGCAGTTCGCGGATGCCTCCGACATCGACCCGATCTACGTCGATCGGGCGTACTACCTTGCGCCCGATGGTCCGATGGCAGCCGACGCGTTCGCGGTGATGCGCGAAGGGATGGTGGGGAAGGCGGGCATCGGGAAAGTCGCTCTGTATGGCCGCGAGTACCTCGTCGCGATCAAGCCGCAGAAAAAGGGGCTCGTGATGTACACGCTGCACCACGACGCGGAGATCCGCAGCATCGATCAGATCGAGGAGCTCAATTCGGTGCCGACGAAGGTGAAGCCCGAGGAGATGAAGCTGGCGAAGCAGGTCATCGCCACCTTCGCCGCCGACCTGAACCTCAAGGACTACAAGGACGAGTACAACGAAGGACTGCGCAAGATCATCGATGCCAAGATTGCCGGCGAGGAGTTCGGTGCGCCCGAGGTGCAGGAGCCGGCGCGGGTGGTGGACCTGATGGAAGCGCTGCGGCGCAGCCTCGATTCAGTCAGTCAGGATAAGAAGAAACCGGCGAAGGCGGTCATCGCCAAGTCAAAGGTGAAGAGTCAGAAATCAAAAGTACGCAAGGCGTCGTAAGGTCGCTCGCGGCTTGCCGCATACGGATGAGCCGGTTCATCCGTAGAGCTGGCACGCATCGTGCGAAGCGAGTCGGCCGTGGTACGATCGGCGCTCCGCCACAACCCGACGCGAATGCCCCAAGGGAAGTCTCGTGAATGCTCGCCCGCTTCCCCGGTGTCGGTGCCGCATCCTCCCGCCACTCCGCACGTCTCCTACGAGCTGATCCTTCAATCCATAGGCGAAGGCGTCCACGGCCTTGACGCCCAGGGCCGCATCACGTTCGTGAACCGGTCGGCCTCGGAGATGCTCGGGTGGGCCGCGGAGGATCTCATCGGCGAGCCGCAGCATCGTCTGATCCACCACACGCGGGCCGATGGTGCTCCCTACCCTGAATCCGAGTGTCCCATTCTCTCTGCGCTCCGCGAGGGCCGCAGCTTCCACGGGGACAGCGATCTGTTCTGGCGGAAAGACGGCAGCAGCTTTCCGGTCGACTACGTCGTGACCCCGATCTGTCAGGCGGACGTGCCCGTCGGCGCCGTCGTCGCGTTCCGGGACGCGACCGCCCGTCAGCGGGCAGTGCGTCAGCTCGCGCTGGAACAGGCGCGGCGCAGCGAAGGCGAACGATTGTCGAAGGAGCTGCAGCGCGTCTTCATGCAGGTGCCGGCTGCGGTCTGCACAACCCGCGGCGCGGACCATGTCATCGAAACTGCCAACGGCCGGTACCATCAGCTGGTCGGCGCGGCCCCGGTCATCGGGAAGACGATGCGGGAGGTCTTTCCAGAATCATCGGCCGCGCTCACCGATGCTCTTGACCGGGTGTACACGTCAGGCCAGCCCCATACCGGCAGGGAAGAGCGCCGGGTCTGGGAGCGGGGATCCAGTGGGCCGGAGGAGGGATTCGTCAACTTCGTGTACCAGCCGTTGACCGATGTCACCGGCGCCGTTCACGGCGTCATGTGCCACTTCGTCGACGTGACCGAACTGGTCCGTTCGCGCGGCGTGATCGAAGCCCACGCCGAGGAGCTTCAGCGGCTGACGCAATCCTTGTCGCGTATCAATCGGGAACTCGATCAGTTCGCGTACGTGGCGTCCCACGATCTGAAGGCGCCCCTGCGGGGCATTGCCAGTCTGGCGAACTGGATCGAGGACGACCTGGGCCAGAAGCTGGGGGCCGAGAGCCGGCAGCACCTGGTGCTGCTCCGGTCGCGTGTCAACCGGATGGAAACCCTGATCGACGGCCTCCTCCAGTACTCCCGCGCCGGCCGGGTTCGGAACCGCGTCGAGTGCGTCGACGTGAAGGCTCTGCTCCATGACGTGCTCGAGATGCTTGCTCCAGCGGGCGACGTGGTCATTCAGATCGGCGCCGGAATGCCGACGTTCGACACAGAGCGCGTGCCGCTGCAGCAGGTGTTTCAGAACCTCGTGGGCAACGCGTTGAAGCACTCCGGACGTCCCGACGTGACCATCACGGTCTCGGTGCGCGATGCCGGGGACTTTTACGAATTCTCCGTCAGCGACAACGGCGTGGGCATTCCGTTGGCGTTCCACTCGAAAGTCTGGGAGATGTTTCAGACGCTTCAACCGCGCGACAAGGTGGAAGGCGCCGGCATGGGACTCGCGCTCGTCAAGAAGAATGTCGAAAACCGGGGCGGGCGGGTGTCGCTCGAGTCCGCGGACGGTTCGGGTGCCACCTTCCTGTTTCTGTGGCCGAAGCACGTCGCGGAGGGAGCCGACGAATGACCGACGACCGGATCCTGCACATTCTCCTCGTCGAAGACGATGAGGTCGATGTGATGAACGTGAAGCGCGCGTTTGAGAAGAACAAGATCCTCAATCCGTTGTACGTGGCCGTGAACGGATTGGAAGCGCTGACCATGTTACGTGACGGGACGGTGCCGGCCGCGCGGCGGCTGGTGCTGCTGGATCTGAACATGCCTGGCATGGGGGGCATCGAGTTCCTGCGGGAACTGCGGGCCGATCCGCGGCTTCGCCCCACGCCGGTCGTGGTGCTGACGACATCCGGCGACGAAAAGGACCGGATCGATGCCTACGATTTCCATGTTGCCGGCTACCTGCGGAAGCCGGTCGAGTTTCCCAGCTTCATGGAACTGACGGCGGCCCTGAACAAGTACTGGACGCTGGTAGACCTGCCATGAGGAGCGTGCGCCCGTGAACATCCTGCTCGTAGACGACGACGAAGTCGACCGGCTGGCGGTCGCCCGGGCGCTGCGGTCGGCCGGCCTCGAGGCGACGCTGCAGGAGGCCGGGAGCGTCGAAGCCGCGGTCGAGGCACTCGGGGAGTCCGCCTTCGACTGCGTGCTCCTGGATTATCAGCTTCCGGGCGGCGACGGACTCGACGTGCTGCGCACCGTCAAGGAGGACGTCGGGACGCCCGTGATTATTCTGACCGGCCACGGCGATGAGCAGACCGCCGTCGAATTCATGAAGGCCGGCGCCGACGACTATCTTCCGAAGAACATGCTCTCCGCCGACCGGCTCGCGCAGAGCCTTCGCTACGTCACCGAGCGGCATCGGCTGGAACAGGAGCGCGACGAGTCGCTGCTTCGCGAACGGGAGGCGCGCGGAGAAGCCGAGCAGGCGAATGCGGCCAAGGACCTGTTTCTCGCGACACTGTCACACGAGCTGCGCACCCCGCTGAATGCGATTCTCGGCTGGGCGCGCATTCTGAACGAGCGCACGCTCGACCGGAACCGCGTCCGCCACGCGCTCGGCGTCATCGAGCGCAACGCCAACGTCCAGTTGCAGCTGATCAACGACCTCCTGGATGTGTCCAGAATCATTTCCGGCAAACTCGAGTTGCACGTCACCTCTGTGGATCCGGCGAGGATTTGCGAGGCGGCGCTCGATGCCGTGCGGCCCCAGGTCGACGCGCGCGCGGTCGCGGTCGTGAAAGACTTCGATGCCGAGGTGAGGCCTATCCTCGCCGACGCCGCCCGTCTGCAGCAGGTCGTCTGGAATCTGCTCGCGAATGCCATCAAGTTCAGCCGCCCGAAAGGCACCATCCGGCTGTCCCTTCGGCAACTGGCGTCTCAGGTGGAGATCGTCGTCGCGGATGATGGCCGCGGCATCCCCGCGGATTTCCTGCCGCACATCTTCGACCGGTACGCGCAGGCGACGGCAACCGACCGCCGTGAGCACAGCGGCCTTGGGCTCGGCCTCGCGATCGTCCGGAACCTGGTCGAGATGCACGGCGGCACCGTGTACGCCGCCAGCGACGGCGACGGCCGCGGCGCGTCCTTCACCGTGCTGTTGCCCGTGGGACTCGACAGCCGCACTGCCGATCCGGCCGACCGCCGCGCGGCGCCGGTCCAGGCCGCGCCCTTGCGGCTCGACGGCGTCCGCGTGCTGTTCATCGACGACAGTGCCGACGCCCGCGATCTCGTGGCGACGATCCTGCGGGACCGCGGGGCCATCGTCCGGACGTGCGCGTCGACCGAGGCCGCGCTGGCCGCCCTGGCGCGTGAACGCCCCGACGTGCTCATCTCCGATATCGAGATGCCGGATGGAGACGGATACGAGATGATCCGCACCCTCCGCCTGCGGGACGAGGACACCGAGGCCCCGGTTCCCGCGATCGCGCTCACTGGAGCCACACGGGCGGAGGATCGCATTCGCATGCTGGCGGGCGGGTTCCAGCTGCACGTGCCGAAGCCCGTGGACCCGGGCGAACTCGTGGCGGCCGTGCACGCCCTGGCGCACGGCCGGCGCTCCGGGCCCGTGACGCGCCGCGACGGCGGTTCGGCCAGCCCGGGCGACGAGTAGGGCCTGCGGCGTATGAGCAGCGTTCCAATGAGTAGCGTTCCGACGCCAGACTTTCGCATCCTGTTTGAGTCGGTGCCAGGTCTCTATCTGGTCCTGTCACCGGACTTCACGATCGTTGCCGTCAGCGACGCGTATCTCAGCGCGACGATGACGACCCGCGCCGCGATCGTCGGTCGCGACATCTTCGACGTGTTTCCGGACAATCCGGCGGAGCCGGAGGCGACCGGCACCAGAAATCTCCGCGCCTCACTGGTCCGCGTTCTTGAGCATCGCCGGCCGGACACGATGGCCGTGCAGAAATACGACATCCGCCGGCCGGAGGCGGAGGGTGGCGGATTCGAGGAACGCTACTGGAGCCCGGTCAATTCTCCGGTTCTCGAAAAAAACGGAGCCGTCGCCTACATCATTCACCGCGTCGAGGATGTGACCGAGGTCGTGCGGCTGGAACGGGAAGGCACCACGCTCGCCGCCGCCGGCCGCGCCAAGGATGCCTTTCTGACACGGGTGTCGAACGAGCTGCGGGCACCGCTGACGCCGATATTCGGCTGGACCCGGCTGCTCCGCGACACCGGCCTCAATCCGCAGCAGACGGCCCACGCCCTCGACGTCATCGATCGCAGCATCGAAGCGCAGCAGCGGTTGATCGAGGAGCTGATCGACGTGTCCCGCGCCATGAGCGGAACCATACGTCTCGACGTCGCGCCGCTTCGCCTTGCGGACATCCTTGACGCCGCGATCGACACCCTTCGCCCGGCCGCCGACGCCAGGGCCGTCCGGATAACCGCCTCCGCCGCCCAGGACGATCAGTTGACCGCGATGGGCGACCCGTACCGCCTGCACCAGGCGGTCTGGCATCTGCTGTCCAACGCGGTGAAGTTCACGCCGTCGGGTGGCCGCGTGGAGGTCTCGCTGTCCCGCGAGTCGGGTGCGGCGCTCATCACCGTCCAGGATTCCGGAGAGGGTCTCGATCCCCAGGCGCTGGCTCGCGTGTTCGAGCCGTTTCCCGACGCGGGCAGCACCCACGACCGTCCGGGTCTGGGCGTTGGACTCAACATCGCCAGGCACCTGGTGGAGCTGCACGGTGGAACGATCGCCGCGGACAGCCCCGGGCGCGGGTATGGCTCAACCTTCCGGATCAGGCTCCCGCTCGCGGACGCCACCGTTGCCGAGGGCAGCACCCAGTCAGAGAGCGGGCGTCAGCAGATCCATGCCCACCTGGACGGCGTGACCGTTCTGGTGGTGGACGACGAGCCCGACACCAGGGATCTGCTCATCTTCGTTCTCGAACTGGCCGGGGCACGAGTGTCCGCCGTCGAGAGCGTGATGGCGGCGCTGGACGCCATCGTCCGGAGCCGGCCCGATGTGGTCATCAGCGACATCGCCATGCCGGGGCCCGACGGCTACGCGCTGATCAGGGAACTGGCGCGGTCGCCCCATCCGCCGCCGGTCATCGCGTTGACCGCGTACGGGAATGCCGATGATCCTCAGCAGATGCTGCGCGCGGGATTTCGTATCTATCTGTCGAAGCCGGTCGAGCCCGCATCGCTGGTGGATGCCGTCGCCAGCCTGGCGCGGCCGGAGGCGGCCGGCCGGAGCGATCTAGGTCAGGCCAGCCGCTAGAACCAGGCCCACAGGCCCATTCCAGCCGCCGCCGGATCTCGTAGCCAGTCGGGCGGGGTGAGCCACACGAACGCCAGGATCGCGATGACCCACAGGTCATACGGCACGCTCGTCCGCTCGTCCCGCCAGAAGAACGCGCGCCAGAATGGATTTGCGGCGTTCGGCATCGGCTTGTTGCTCAAGGCCAGATACGTGTAGTGCATCCGGTTGATCACCGTGACGATCGAGAGGACCAGGATCACCCACAGCACGCCGGCCATCCGATCGGTGAACGCACCGATCATGAAGAGCACGATGCGCTCGGGCCGCTCCATGAAACCCACCTTGCACTTCTCGATCAGCGACTCCGCGCGCGCCCGCGCGTAACTGGTCATCACCGAAAACACCATCGCCAGCGCGGCCACCATCACGTAATCGGGTCGTCCCAGGTCCGCGTACAGGTAGATCAGGCCGAGGAACAGCGCGAGGTCCGAGAGACGGTCGAGCGTCGAATCCCAGAACGCGCCAAACTGCGACGAGGTGTTCGTGAGGTGCGCCACCTTGCCGTCGATGAAGTCGAAGATGTTGGCGACGATCATGATGACGCCGGCCAGCAGGAACCGGTCGACCGACAGCGCCCAGGCGGCGCCGGCGTTGATGAGCACGCCGACGAGCGTCAGGATGTTGGGATGGATCCGCATCGCGACGCAGGCCGCGATGATGGCGCGGAGCGGGAACATGCACACGGTTCCCACGAGCCCGGTAAAGGTCATGTGGCTTGTTATAATGAGGGGTTTCGGTGGCTCAGACTAGAGTCGCCATAGTAGCCCATGCCTATTTACGACCTCAAGGAGCAGATCGCGCGGTTGCCCGAGCAGCCCGGCGTGTATCTGTGGCGCAACGCCGCCGGCGAGACGATTTACGTCGGCAAGGCGCGTGCCCTGAGGGATCGTGTGCGCAGCTACATGGGCGCCGCCGGCGTCAGTCCCCGCCACGATGCCCTCCTCGAGGAGATCACGGCGGTGGAAGTGATCGTCACCGACTCGGTGATGGAGGCGCTCGCCCTCGAAAACAATCTGATCAAGCAGCGCCGGCCGAAGTACAACATCCTGCTTCGAGACGACAAGAACTACCCGTATCTCCAGGTCACGACCACAGAGGCATTTCCGCGAGTGCTGGTGGCGCGCCGCGTCGAAAAAGGGGGCGATTTCTACGCGGGCCCCTTCCTGCCCGCCAAACTCGCGCGGCGGACGATGGGGCTGTCGCACCGGTTGTTCGGCATCCGGTCGTGCAACGAAGTCATCACCGGACAGCGGGGCAGGCCCTGCCTCGAATACGACATCAAGCGGTGCATCGCGCCCTGCGTGGCCGAAATCTGTACGGAGGAGCGATATGGCGTGGCGGTGACGAGCACGAAACTGCTGATGGAAGGGCGGAACGACGAGCTGATTGAGACACTGCGCGACCGGATGGCGCGGGCGGCCGAGGGCGAGCGGTTCGAGGAAGCCGCGCAGATGCGCGACGCCTTGCGCACGGTGCAGACGCTGCGTGACCGCCAGCAGAAAGTGGCGACGCCGCAACTGGGCGATCGCGACGTGTTCGGCCTCAAGGTCGGGCCGAGCGGCGGCGCCATGCAGGTCTTCGCGATGCGGGCCGGCCGCGTCGTCGAGCGCGTCGAGTTGAGTACCGAGCCCGGCGGCGTCGCGCAGCGGGATGCGGAGGTGCTCCAGGCGGCGCTGCAGCAGTTTTATGAAGACCGGGTGCCGCCGGCCGAGATCAATCTGCCGCTTGAAATTGATGACGTCGAGCCCATTGAGGCGTGGCTGTCGATGCGAGCCGACCGGCGGGTCCGCATCTCGGTACCGCAGCGTGGCGACAAGCGCGCGCTGGTCGATCTCGCCACGCGCAACGCGGAGCTGGCCTACCGTACGAAGTTCAACGAGGCCACCGCCGCGCACTTCGACGCGCTGGAGTCCCTGCGCGAGGCGCTCGCCCTGCCCGCGATTCCGCGCCGGATCGAATGCTTCGATATCTCCACCATCCAGGGGAGCGAGACAGTGGCGTCGATGGTGGTGTGCGAAGACGGGCGGATGAAGCGATCGGAGTATCGGAAATACCGAATCAGAGGGATCAGGGATCAGGGATCATCCCCGATCCCTGACGACTTCGCCGCGATGCGGGAAGTCGTCCAAAGGCGCTATCGCAAGGTCATGGAGGACGGCGGACCGTTTCCCGATCTGGTCGTGATTGACGGCGGAAAAGGGCAGTTGTCAGCCGCCTACGACGCGCTCGAGTCGATTGGGCTTGGGAATCTCGTGGCGGTGGGACTGGCCAAGAAGGAGGAACTGCTGTTTCTCCGCGATCGCGACGAGCCGGTCGCCCTCGGCACAAGCGAGCCGGCGTTGCTGCTGCTGCAGCGGATCCGCGATGAAGCCCATCGCTTTGCGGTGACGTTTCACCGGAAGGCGCGTTCGATGCGGGATTTGCGGTCGGAGCTGGACAGCGTTTCCGGAATTGGTCCGCGACGGCGGCGGGCGCTGCTCACGGCGTTCGGGAGTCTGGCTGGGGTGCGGCGCGCGACGCGTGAAGAGCTCGCCGCGGTGGTCGGTCCGAAGACCGCCACCGCTGTCATCGACTATTTTGCCAGGAACACCTAGAAGGCGACGACACCCTCGAGCATCATCCCGTTGAACCTGCCGCCGTTACGGATGTTCGCGGCCGGGAAGTCGTGGTACTGCTGCGTCACGTACTCTCCCTTGACGAGCAGGTTCCGCGTCACGAACCAGCCGGCGGCGAGCTGCCACCGGTCCACGCTCACCTCGTTCACGATGCCAGCCAGCGTGCCGTTCAGCGTGTTGTACCGGAGGCCGGCGTACGCCTGCTCCCGCGGGAAGAACCGGTACACGAGATCGGCGGCGAACTGGTTGACGGTTCGCTCGGACGCTTCGGTATTCGCGCGCCCCTTTGCCCGTTCGACCACGCCGAAGACCTCGAGTCCGCCGAGTTTGACAAACGGATTCAGCTGCATGGCCGTCACTTCATTGCGGAACCCGGGATTGACCAGGCCCGACGTGAAGTTCGCGGATTCGGTGGCCACCGTGTTTTCCATCGCGAAGTAGTAGCGCGACCCGGCGCGGTCGCCGCCATACAGCGTGCTGCTGAGCGCCTTGTTCGTGTGGTAGACCGATCCCGTGACCCGCGCGCGCACGTTCGGCCGCACCTGGCGATCGACACCGAGCTTGCCGATGAACGTCGGGCCGCGCTTGCCGGGTGTCAGCACCGTGCCGCGGATTTCACCGCCCGTGACGGCGCCCATCGCGATGATCCCGTTGGACCGCAGGTACACCTCGCCGCCGATCTCGGTGGTGAACGCGTCGAGGATGTAGTTGCCGACGAAGGGGTTGAACAGCGCGTTGCCGTTGTCGCTGCGGCGGAAGTGCGCATCGCCGTAGTTGACTTCCATATGGCCGACGCGAATCGTCGCGTACTCCATCAGCGCGTTCAGCGGCCCGATGTTCACGGGCAGCTTGTCGATCAGGATGAACCCGTCCTTCACCCAGGTCTCATTGTGATGGCGCGACGACAGGTAGCTCGTGAGCTGCACCCTGATGCCCTCGGCCAGCTGCGCGTGCAGGTAGACGTTGGCGGTCGAGTTGTTGAAGCCGAAACCGATGTCGGCGAGCTCATTCGCGTTGATCCCGGCGGCGATCACGGGCAGCGCGGTGTTGCGGTGCTCCAGCGACTGTACCTGTGACGTGAATGCCGCGCCGAAGTCCACTTTGAAGCCGGTGTACTCGACCCCGGGCGCCTTCGGTGTCTCGAACATGTTCAGGCCGCGTTGATCGTTCGGCTTGAAATGCTGGATGACGATCCGGCGGCCCTCGTCCGTGACCGGCGGGGTGTCCTGCGCCGCGCCCGCGAGAACGTGCGAGGGGTCCTCCGGCGGTGCCTGCGCGGCGAGTGGGATGGCCGTCAGCATTGCGGCGGCGAACGTGGTGGCGATACGTAGTGTCGGTGTCATGACGTGTGGCTCCTCCGGTTGCGATTCGTGTCGGGTCGGTATGCCCTCCTCAGGGCAACCGCTATGCCGCCTCGTTTCCCGCCTGTTTTCTGAGAATCACCGGAATGCTCCAGGAATCGCCGCCCGGGACCGCGGGAAAATTCCCTCCGCCCGGGGAAATCCTCAGCTGAAGCGCAGTCTCGTACAGGAGCGCGTCACGATTCCTCAGGGATTTCCACGCGCGTCGCCGCGGCATGCCCGTTGCCCTTCCGACGTGAGGGCCCCGTCACACAATCCCGCGGGCCCAGGAGAGGTTCCAATGCGCGCAATGACGTTGACCGCGACCTGCGGACTGACCGCCGCTCTGATGATTCCCATGCTGGCCGGCGGCGCAGGCGCCGCCGACGTGCCGCTCGTGCTGACATCGGCTCGCGTGACCGTCGAGGGCACGTCGAATGTGCACGAGTGGACGGCATCCACGACCGCGGTGCTCATCACGGAGGTGGACATCGCCGCAGGCGAGGGCGATCTGCTGCAGGCCGCACTGCAACCGGGTGCCCTCAGAGCCTTCGACCTTACGATTCCGGCCAGAGGCCTGACCTCGCCGAAAGAAGGCATTGATAAGAACATGCACAAGGCGCTGAAGGTCGAGGAGCACCCGCACATCACGTTCCGCCTGCGCGCGTTCGAGCCAGCGGGGGCGAATTATCAGGCGACCGGGATGCTCACCATCGCCGGCGTCGAACGGGAAGTGGTGCTGAACCTCGAGGTGCAGCCGAAGGCGGGCGCAATTGTCGTGACCGGGACAACCGGCCTGGTGATGACCGACTACGGCATCAAGCCGCCTTCCGCAATGCTCGGTATGGTGAAGGCCGGCCCGAAGGTCACGATCCGCCTGGAACTGACGATGGCCGCCTCGTGACCCTGCCCGTGACCATGCGCGCACGGCTTACGTTTCTCGTCCTCGTCCTCGCCGCGGCGCCGGCCGCGGCGGGCGAGGAGCCGCGCGTCCTGGTCCAGGAGACGGTCAAGGGCACGTACGCGGTCTCGGCGCGCTTCAACGTGGCCGTGGGCGCCGATGTCGCCTTTGCCGTGCTGACCGACTACGCGAGCATCCCGCGGATCATCCCGGACGTGAAGCAGAGCCGCATCGTCGAGCGGGCGGGCACTCGCGTCATCGTCGAGCAGGAAGCTGTCTCGAAGTTCATGTTGTTCTCGAAGCGCGTGCGCCTGGTCCTGCACATTGACGAGGGCGAGAACGAGATTCGCTTCCGCGACGCGTGCGGCGAGAGCTTCGCTCTGTACGAGGGTTCGTGGACGATTGAGCCGCACGCGGGAGGCGTCGAGCTGCACTACGAGCTCACCGCGCGCCCTCTGTTTGAGGCCCCGCTGTTCGTCATTCGCAAGGTCCTGGGTGGGGATGCCCGCGAAATGGCCGAGCGTCTTGGCGCCGAAATGCGGACCCGCGCCGGGTCCCAGTAAGACCGCCGCCTCCGCCATATCCACCCACGGGCAACAGCTTGCAGGGGTCCCACCCGTGCCGGGTAGAGCGCTCCTCGTAACCGCTGTGCTCTGCGGCATCCTGCTGGGCCTGGGGGCGTACACGTTCGTCTACGCGCGCGGCTATTCCTACATCACCAACAATCCAGGCGCGTGTGCGAATTGCCACGTCATGCAAGGCCATTTCGATGCCTGGACGAGGTCCAGTCACCGCGCTGTGGCCGCCTGCAATGATTGCCACACGCCGCCAGGTCACCTTGAAAAATATGTCGTTAAGGCGCGGAACGGATTCTGGCACTCGTTCTACTTCACGACGGGAATCTATCCAGACCCGATCCGGATTACTGCGCGCAACCAGAACGTGACGGAGCGCGCCTGCCGAGGGTGTCATGCGCCGATGACGGACGCGATGGAGCCCATGGCTACGCATGCGGCGACAGGCGGCGGTCAGACCGGCCTGTCCTGCATCCGGTGTCACAGCGACGTCGGCCACATCGAATGAATCATGGTTAACAGACACCGACGCTTCACGTGGCCCGTCGCCGCGGGCCTTCTTGCCGCCATTGCCGCCGTCGCACTGACGGCATTGCTCGTCAGCATCTTCACGCGTCAGCAGGAAGCGCGAAACCCGTTTTACCGTGTCGTCGAACTGACTGAGGAGACCGTCGATCCGGCTGAGTGGGGCAAGAACTTTCCGCTGCAGTACGACGGCTACCGCCGGACGGTCGACCAGGTGCGGACGCGGTACGGTGGCAGCGAGGCGGTGCCGCGCCAGCCGACGCAGGCGGACCCGCGATCGATCGTCGCGCAAAGCCGGCTCCAGGAGGATCCGCGACTGCGTACGATGTGGGCCGGGTACGCGTTTGCGACTGACTTTCGCGAAGAGCGCGGCCACGCGTACATGCTTGATGACCAGACATTCACCGAGCGCCAGCAGGTCACGAAGCAGCCGGGCACGTGCATGCACTGCCACGCATCGGTCTACGGTCCATACCGGAAGCTGGGTGCGGGCGACCTGTTTGCCGGGTTCGAAAAGATGAACCAGATGCCGTATGCCGAGGCGCGCAAGCTCGTGACGCATCCGGTCGCCTGCATCGACTGCCACGATCCCCGGACGATGCAGCTGCGCGTGACGCGTCCCGCGTTCCTTGAAGGCATCCGGCTGGTGAAGACGGCGGAAGGCCTGACGGATTACGACGTGAACCGCGATGCGACCCGCCAGGAGATGCGGACCTACGTCTGTGGCCAGTGCCACGTGGAGTACTACTTCAAGGGACCGGAGAAGAGGCTGACCTATCCCTGGCAGAACGGATTGCGCGCGGACCAGATCCTCGACTACTACGATCGCGAGGGGTTCCAGGACTGGACCCACGCCGAGTCCGGCGCGCCCACGCTCAAGGCGCAGCACCCGGAGTTCGAGATGTACAGCCAGGGCGTGCACGCGCGTTCCGGCGTCGCATGCGCCGACTGTCACATGCCGTATCAGCGCGTTGGCGCCATGAAGATCAGCGACCATCACGTGCGAAGCCCGCTCCTCAACATCAACCGCTCGTGCCAGACGTGTCATCGGTGGCCGGAGGAGGAGCTGCAGGCACGGGTCTACGCCATCCAGGATCGGACGTCCGAAGTCCGCAGCGTGGCGCTCGACGCCCTGGTAGCGCTGATCGGCGACATCAAGCGGGCCGCGGCGGAGGGCGGCGGGGCAGCCTCACTCCAGCAGGCGCGCCACCATCAGCGGCGTGCGCAGTTCCTGCTCGACTTCATCGAAGCGGAGAACTCGATGGGCTTCCACGCCGATCAGGAAGCGGTTCGCGTGCTCGCGCTGTCGCTCGACGAGGCGAGGCGCGGCCAGGCGTCGCTCCCCGGGAGCCGGGCGACTGCCGGCGCGCGGACCCGCGGGCGTTAGAGGTCGATGTCCTTGATTTCACCTGCCGAGGCGTTGCCGCTCGATCAGCTCATTACGCCCACCGAGGGCGGTATCGCCAGCCGTGTTCTGGCGAAAGTCGCCGGTGGCAACGTGACGCTGTTCGCATTCGATGCAGGCCAGGGCCTCACCGAACATACCTCGCCGTACGAGGCATTCGTGATGGTCAGTCACGGCCGGCTCACGCTGACTATCGGCGGCACCGTGGTTGACGCGACGCCCGGAACGATCGTGCGCATGCCCGCCGGCGTCCCGCACGCCCTCGAGGCAGTGGAGGCGGTCCGCATGCTGTTGATCATGCTGCGCGGCTAGCCGGGCCGCCGCGATGATCTAGCGGACGATGGTCTGGGTGTGTGCCACGTCGATCGATGAGGCGGACGACATCTCGTCCCAGAACGACACGAATCGCCGCGGCTCCGGGGCATCGTACTTGCGCAGGTTCTCCGCCCACCGGAACGCAATCGTCTGATACCGCAGCACGACCGTGACCCTGAGCGTCCCGCCTGGCCCTTCGAGGGGAATCCGGTACCGCACGGTGTCGCCTTCGGCGGTGAAATCGCCGTCGGCGCGCGCGTCGCCGCGGACCGCGATGTCGTCACCAGCGGTGCCTTTGTCGAATCCCCGCGGGAGCAGCCGGTTGTCTTTCACGAACGCCACCGCATTCAGGAGCCCCGTCGTCAGGCGGCCACCCATGTCGGCCATCGTCGATTCGTAAATCTGGACCTGATCGGGCCGGCTGATTTCCTCGTAATGCGGCTCGTAGCGGAGGGCGTCGGCGTCGTTATCGTTGCCGGCAATGGCGCCGCGCCGATCGATCGCGCCTGACTCGAACACCGTCCGGTTTGCCTCGTCGATGACGGTCACATGCAGCCAGGCTCGGCGCGACGGGTACCCGGTCGGCAGCTTGTGTCCCGTCAGGTTGCGGACGGCGACATCGAACTCCAGCGCGGCGCCGGTGCGGGCCGCACGGGTGACCGCCACGGTGGCCGTGTCCATCTGGAGCTGGCGAATGGTCGCGTGCGCGGCGGCATCCAGCTCGTGGGGCAGCGCTTCGACCGCGAGCTGGTCGCGGAAGCGGTTCAGCATCCGCAGCATGAAGAAGTTGCCGCCGAGAAAGGTGTGGCGCGCCAGCGCATCCCGCGGCTCGCCGAGCACGGAGGCGATCGGGGTTGAGGCGACCGCCGGCATGTGGCACGACTGGCAGCTCCGCTCCTCGCGATATGCACTGTGCAGCCACTCCTGGTAGGGAACCTGCTCCGGCAGTGAGCCGACGTGCGAGCCATCGGGCGCCAGCGCCCGGGTGACGAGTGTGTGGCACGTCGCGCACAGCTCGGACTGGGCGATGTGCTTGCCCTGGGCAGGTTCGACGCCTGTGGCGGACTGCATGATGCGCGTGCGACCCTTGTCCACCTCGAACGGGCCCTGCATGCGCGGCGGGCCCGGCGCCACGACGTACCCGCCGACAAAGCTCTCCGGCGTCCCAAGCTTGTCCGGCGCGATCTGATGGCAGAGCGTGCAGGACACGCCGTCGGCCGCGAGACGATGCTGCTCGGTGGTCCCTTTCGTGGTCGGCAGCAGCCGGAACATCTCGCCCCGGCCGCCAGCCGCCACGGCGAGCGTGCGTGCCATCGGCATATGGCAGACCGTGCACTCGTCCTCGATCTCCGCCTGTGCCTGGGGGTGATCGATAATTTCGCGGCGGACCCCCGCCATCCAGTACGGGTCGCGGGAGGCGTTGGCCATCATCGAGGCACGCCACGCGAGGCCGATAGACACATCCTCGCCGGCCGCCGTTGTCAGACCGTTGTGACAGGCCACGCAGTTGTCGGCGGTCTGAAATGACAGACCTTCGTGCGCCGCCTGTCCCGAGGGCAGTCGAGCGGCGGCGCCGGCCGGCGGCGCGGCCTGCTGCGCGCGAGGGGTCGATACCACCAGCATCACCAGCCAACCGCACACGGCGGCGAAGACGATCCCCCGCGGAATTCTCGCTACCATCCGTCCCTCAATCCGCCGTCGAACCAGTCCCACAGGAAATAGGTGATCACCTGGGCGCGGCGCTCGCCGCGGTCGGCGACCGGAATGCGGACGCCGGCGTTGATCATCAGATGCTGGCGCTTGTTGAGCGTCACCTGCATCTGCGGGACCAGATCCCATTGCACGCGCTGGCCCGATTCCAGCTCGCGCGCACCGAGCACTTCGAAGATCGGCGACCACGCGCGCCCGAACCGTCCCTGTTCGATCGTCGTGCCGATGGCTCCGCGCCAGAATGCTTCGGGTACCGCGAGATCGCGATCGGCGGGAACCTCGACGCCCGCCTGCGCATGGATGAAGCTGTTCCGGGGCAGGATCTGGCCCGCCGTGATGAACGGCTCGAAGATCGTGACCCCCTTTCCGAGGCCGAGCGACTCCTTGCCGGTCGGGAGGACGACCTCGCCTGCCGCGCTCACGATGGTCCCCGTGGCGAGGCTGTGATGCAGGACGCGCTTCACGGCGACCTTGACGTCGCCCAGTCCGCGACTCCAGCCGGCCGTCGATTCCTTGAGCGACAGCGGCACCGCCACCTCGAGCTGGTTGCGCGAACCGAACCGCTTCTCATACAGGACCTCGTTGGTCACCGCGCCCAGCTCACTTCCGCCGGTCGTCGTGGTCAGCACCGCTTCGTTCTCGGGGAACGCCTTCTCGGTGACGAGTGCGCGCGGCAGGTTCAGGTCGCCAGGCGCCCAGGCGGGATCCTCGCAGAAGTCCTTGATGTGCTTGAGAGTGCGGAGTATCTCCTCCTCCGACAGCGCGTCGCCGAAGGCCGGCATCTTGCGGTCGAAGCCACGAACCGGCCCGCCCTGATGGCCGATCGCGAGCCAGTCCGCGTACGGCTCAACGCTCGTGAAGGCGCAATCGGTGAAATCAGGTAGAGGGAGCGCGAAGCCGACCAGGCTCCGTGGGGCCCCGGTGCCGTCCGTGGCATGGCAGGCGGCACACGCCGCGCGATACAACTCGGCACCGGTGCGCTCGACAGGCAGCGGTAGGGCAGACGCCGCCGGCGTCTGTCCGCGCAGGCCCGACGACATCGGCAGCGCTACCAGCCACGCGAGCAGCGCAATTCTGATCGACCAGCGCATCATGAGTTGCGACATTAGCACCGCCCCGCGCCGGAGGGTAATCAGAGAATCGGTCTCAGAATCATTCTCAAGTTCAGTCGTCCGGCGTGAACGGCGGACTCGCGTCACTCCAATGCACGATGGGCGGCGTTCATCTGCGCGATCCGTCCGTCGTGGGCGAACGTCGCGCAGGCGGGGAGGCTCAGACCCAGATACTAGGTGGTGGATTTCACAGATGTCCCGGACGGAGGGTATCGAGACTCGCGGCGCGCTCCTGAATGCCGGCCAGGTATCTGACGATCGCGTCGATTCGCGCCTTGACCGCTTGCTCGCTGGTCCCGCCGCGCACCGCCTGGAACGCATCGCCCCAGACAGGCATCTCGCGGTCGCCGTGCGACGGCACATCCCGCCCGTCGATGATGCGCTGGACCCGCTCACTCGGGAACACCCCGCCGTTCCGCGCCGTGTACTGCGTCAGGTCAGGAGGCATCCGGCGCAGCTGGTCGGCCATCGGCCCGCCTCCGCGCCCCGAGGGTCCATGACAGGTCGCGCAGTGCGTCCGGAATAACTGGCTGCCGAGATCGCTCGCAGCGGTCGAGGGCCCCTGGAGCGATTCGATGAATGACACGATGTTGTCGATGCGCTGCGTGGTCCGCAGGTCCGACGGATCGAGACCGCGGAAAATTGGACCCCAGACCGGCATGGCCTCCGATCCATGCGCATCGGGATTGCGGTCGGCGCCGGTCACGTACGCTCGCACGCTCTCGCGCTGAAACCCCTCGTTGCGGCGCGCCAGCGTCGTGAGATCGGCCGGGCGCGCGCGGAGCGCAGATGCCACAGGTCCGTCGCCGCGCCCGCCGCGGCCGTGGCACGACGCGCAGTATCGCTCGAAGTTATCGCGGCCCGCGACCGAATCGAGCACGACGGACGGAGCCGGCGGACCGGTCTGTGCGTCACCGATGGCCGCCCCGACACCGAGGAGCGTCAGCACCACGGCCCCTGTCGCACAGCCGCGGATCATCATGCCTGGCCTCCGGTCTCTTCATGGGGCGGTGGACGTCGATGCGTACGCCTCACTGGAGCAGCCCCGTCAATGCCAGGATCCCCACGAGCACGAGGACGACAAAGACGGCGGCGATGGCCATCAGCGCGTCGGGAGACGGATTGCGGGCGCTTGACGATTCAGCGATACGTGGACGATTCATGACTTCTCCTTTGTCGCGGTCGAGATGTGGGCGTCCGCCCATCAATCACCTCAATGCACGATGGGCGGTGGGTACGCGTGCGAGCTCCAGGAGGGTGACTGGTACGACACGCCCCAATGGATAAGCCCGGTGGCCGCGAGAATCGCGATGAGCATGACCACGAACACGACGCTGATCGCCAGCATCAACGGATCGTGGAATGGGTCTTCATTGAGTCCCATCGTGAGTGCCTGTTCCGGCCGCTCGGCGAGGCCGAGCGACTCGGCGAAATGGCGCGCCGTCGATTTCACCGTGATTGTTCCCATGGTTCTCCTCCCCAGCTCTGAAGCGTGCGTATGTAATTGACTCGTTCGAGTGCGGCCGGATCGGCCACGCTGTCGAAGCTCGCCAGCCCGCGCATCTCCTCGAGTGTTTCGAACGCGTGTTCTTCCATCCAGCGCTCCAGCCCCTCCCGCATCGTCTGCACGTACTGCGTCCCGTGCCGGAGCAGCGCGGAGACGAGCTGCACCGCGTCAGCGCCCGAGAGGATGGCCTTGATGCCATCCTCGGGCGTGCCGACTCCACCGGTGACGGCGAGGGCCGGCCTCACGCGGCCATGAAGGATGGCCAGCCAGTGCAGGCGGAGAAGGAGCTCACTGCTGGAAGACAACTCCACGTGTGGCGCGACCCTCAACGTCGTGATGTCCAGGTCGGTCTGATAAAACCGGTTGAAGAGCACCAGGGCATCCGCGCCCGCGGTGTCGAGCTGGCGGGCGAAGTTGGCGAAAGACGTGAAGAACGGCGTCACCTTGACCGCCACCGGAATCGTGACGAGTCGCTTCACCTCGGAGACGATGCCAGCCAGCTGCATCTCGAGAGCCGCCGCCGGCGCGCTCCGGTCCGCCGAGACTTCGTACAGGTTCAATTCCAGCGCGTCGGCCCCGGCCTGCTCGATCATCGCGGCGAATTTCAGCCACGACTGCTTGGACGTTCCGTTCAACGACCCGATCACCGGGATGTGAAGGGTCTCCTTCGCCCGCCGGACGTGTTCCGCGTAGGCGTTCGGGTCGAGCGCGTACGGTGCGCCGTCGTCGTGTGCCCTGGTGATCTGCTCTTCGAACAACGAGTGGAGGACCACCGCCGCACACCCGCCGTCCTCGAGCCGCCTCACCGTATCGAGGTGGTACCCGAACGGTGAGGCGCCGGCGATGAACGGATGGGGAAGCCTGAATCCCAGATACGACGTTTCGGTTCGCATGGACTGTCCTCAGGACGCGGTGTAGCCCATGTCGTAGGTGCGAACCTGCTCGGTGGCCCGTCCGATGGCCTCGCGCTGCGCCTCGACGAGCGACGTGACCGTCGGCGGCAGCATGCCGCTCAGCGCCTCTTCATACGCGTCGAGCGCGAACTGCTCGCCGCGCTCCGCTTCGGCGATGAACTTGTGGTCGTGCGCGCCGGGTAGCCACTCTTTCATCAGCATCCAGCCGCGGTGCAGCGCCGCCGCGTTCGATCCGCCATCGGGCGACCCGCCGAGACGCTGCAGATGCGGCGTCAGTGCCTCCGCGAACTGCCGGCGCTCGGTGGCGAGGCCCGCGAAGAGCGTCTTCAGGTCTGGCGCGGCGACCCGGTCGGCTGCGGCGTCGTATCCGCGTTCGCCATCCCGGCAAATGTCGATCAGGTGATGCAGGACTTCGCGTTCGTTCCGTTCGGCCATCGTCGTATCCTCCAGGCATCGCGTGTTCGTGTGAGCGTGCCGTGTGCCAGTGGTTGTGCAGGTTGCGGGCCACGCGCGTTGCGGTCAGCGGCGCCGCGCTTTGCGCGTAGAAATCCACCGCCGCCACTCGAGGCCGGTGCGAAATGCGGATTAGTTCGCACCGGCGCGAAATAGTTCCGCCTATCGACCTGGCGGCGGGAATCGATCGTGGCAGCTCTTGCACGTGAGGTAGACCGCATCGCCCGCTTCGGCGATGGCGTCGGCGTCGCGTGTCCCGGCGACGGCGAGCGTCTTCTCGGCCTCAGCCACCATCGCCGCCGCCATCTCGGTCCAATGCTCGTCGCTTTTCGCGAGCGGCGGCCGCGTCAGCAACCTCCCCGATTCGGCCATGATCTGCGCGGCTTCCTGCACCGCGAGCCACCCGGCCGCCGTCGTCGGCGATTCCGACTGCGCCGCGAAGATCACCGTTGATGCGGGTACGGTCATCGTGACCATGACGTCCTTCACGCTGGCAGGAGCCTGTGCCATGCGCGCCTGCGTCACGGTGATGGCGCACACGAGGAGGCCGGCGGCCAGGCCTGTCGATGAGTGAAATGTCGGCATGCGTGCGAGCGTGCAGACTCCACGCCAACAGTCGTCCGTGAAATCGGCGCTTGCTGAAGCCGCATAACCTCCGATTCGCGGTACATTAGTCATTCTTGCGAGAGTCGGCATGACCTCCTTCGAGCCTCAGGATCGCGCCGCACAGGTCTTGCGAGCGCTGGTCGATTCCGCTGTCGACGGCATCATCGTCATCGACGCGCGCGGACACATCGAGACTTTCAATCCCGCCGCGGAACGCCTGTTCGGGTACCGGCTGGACGAAGTCATCGGCCGCAACGTGAACATCCTGATGCCGTCCCCCTATCACGAGGAACACGACCGGTACCTGTGGCGTTACCAGCAGGCCGGACAGGCGAGGATTATCGGCATCGGCCGGGAAGTGACCGGGTTGCGCCGCGATGGGACGACGTTCCCGCTGCACCTCTCTGTGGGCGAGATGACCGTCGGATCCGAACGGAAGTTCACCGGCATCGTCCACGACCTGAGCGAGCGCATCCGTCTCGAAGAGCGGCTCCGGGCCAGCGAGGAACAGTGGCGGTCGATCGTCGAGTCAGCGGTCGATGCCATCGTGGTGATCGATGCCGGCGGGCACATTGAGGCGTTCAACCCCGCCGCCGAGCGGCTGTTCGGGTACACCCCGGAGGAGGTGGCCGGCCAGAACGTGCGCATGCTGATGCCGCAGCCGTATCGCGAGGAGCACGACGGCTACCTGGCCCGTTACATGGAAACGGGTAAGGCCCGGATCATCGGAAGCGGACGGGAAGTGACCGGCCTGCGGCGTGACGGCACGACGTTCCCGCTGCACCTGTCCGTCGGTGAAATGTCCACCAAAGGCGGGCAGAAGTTCACCGGAATCCTCCACGATCTGAGCGCGCGCGTCCGCATGGAAGAGCAGATTCGCGAGCAGGCGGCGCTGGCGCGCCTCGGCGAGATGGCCGCCGTTCTTGCCCACGAAATCAAGAACCCGCTCGCCGGCATCCGGGGCGCGGTGCAGGTCATTGGGGGGAGGCTCCCGGCCAACAGCCGCGACGCTGCGGTGATTGGCGAGATCGTCACGCGCATCGATTCGCTGAACGGCCTGATTCAGGACCTGCTGCTCTTCGCGCGTCCGCCGCAGCCGCGGCCGCACGTCGTGGAGGTGCCTTCCCTCATTGCCACGACGATGGAGCTGCTCAGCGGTGATCCGGCATTCAAGGACGTCCAGGTCGACATCGAGGGCACGTCACCTCCCGTCTTTGCCGACGCCGAGCTGCTGAAGATCGTGTTCCAGAACCTGATCGTCAACAGTGCGCAGGCCATGCAGGGCCGCGGCCGTATCCACGTGTCCGTGACCGCGGTGAACGACGGCTGCCAGGTGCGCTTCACGGATGCAGGGCCGGGGATTCCTGCCGACGTGCGTGAAAAAATCTTCACACCGTTCTTCACCACCAAGTCGCGGGGAACCGGCCTCGGCCTGGCGACCGCCAGGCGGATCGTCGAGGCGCATCACGGGACGATCACGGTGGAATCCCCGGCGTCCGGCGGGACCCGCGTGACGATCCGGATCCCGCTCTCCGCTCCGTAACCGCAGGCCGGCGCTGGACCGCTTCTTGAAGCGCGTCTCCGTGTCGCTGAACACCAAGTTAAATCCGCTGAATTTACAGCGTGGCGCACGGCCGGGTGCGTGAAATATCCCCGGGGGAGTGAGATTTTTCCCATGGCTGCATCTCCACGTCTCACCGTACTCGTCGTCGAGGATGAAATGCTGATCCGCTGGTCGATTGTCGAGACGCTCGCACAACAGGGACACACCGTCGTCGAGGCGGATACCGCACGGAATGCGGTGCGTGCCATGGGAGAGAGCCGGCTGCCTATCGATGTCATCCTGCTTGATTACCGGCTTCCGGATTCGAGCGACCTGGGCCTCCTGTCGGACATGCGGCGCATGCATCCGGAGAGCTCCATCGTCATGATGACCGCATTCGCCACACCCGAAATGCGAACCGAGGCGCTCGCGCGCGGCGCCTACCAAGTGATGGCCAAGCCGTTCGACATGCACACGCTCGAGTCTCTCGTCCTCGAGGCGAACCGCGCCCGCCCCCAGCCAGTCTCGCCATGACCCTGGCGGCGCGGCCGCGGCCATCACCGACACAGTCGAACCCGGACATCGAACGCGGTCTTCGCGGACGCGTGATTGTTCGCGCCGCGGGGAATATTCCGCGCTTCTTCGCGGCTCGGGCGTGCTCCGCGCGTGGGGCGCGCGCTGATTGTCGTGGCCGTGGCCTTGCACAATCGCTGAGCGAGAGGTTACGCGATGTTCGATCTGATTACAGGCAAGACGGAACACGCACCCCGTCTTCACGTCGGGCCGGTGATGGTGTCGATGGCGATCCACACCGGCATCATCGCGGCCGTGCTGGTCGGGACGTTCTGGTTCATCGCGCCGCCGATCCCGCGCGGCCAGATGATGATGGCGTTCGTCGCAGCGCCTCCGCCTCCGCCGCCGCCGCCCCCCCCGCCACCCACACCCGCGCCGCGGCAACAGACGGTCAGGGCGGAGCGGCCGGTGCCGACGTCCGGCCATGCGGCTCCCGTTGAAATGCCGACGGAGATTCTGCCGGAGGCACTCGCGGCCGAGGGGATGGACGAGGACCTCGCGGGGGTCCCCGGCGGTGTTCCCGGAGGGATTGCCGGAGGCGTCCTCGCGGGCCTGATGTCGGAGGCGCCGCCGCCGCCACCGGCACTGCCCGAGCCGCGCAAACCGGTACGGATCGGCGGACAGATCAGGGAGCCGGCGCTCATCCACCGCGTGCAGCCCGAGTATCCGCTGCTGGCCATCGCCTCAAAGATGGAGGGCGTTGTCATCCTCGAGGCGATCGTCGACGAAGAAGGACGTGTCGAGTCCGTGCGGTCGCTGCGCGCGGCGACGATCTTCGACGACGCCGCGCTGAAAGCGGTCAGGCAGTGGCGCTATTCGCCGGTGCTGCTGAATGGCCGGCCGGAGAAATTCATCCTCACGGTGGTGGTGTCCTTCACGCTTACGAACTGACGGATGCAGCTCGAGATGAGGCGGGTGGGCAGGCCATCGGCATTGCATTTGCGACGCACCTCATCGTGGACCGTCCCTCGCTGCATCTCGAGCCGCATGGCGCAATCGGCATCATCCGCCACTACATTCGTGACCTGGTCTACGGCGCCAACGACGGCATCATCACGACGTTCGCGGTCGTCGCGGGCGTGGCCGGGGGGGCGCTGCCGGGAGCGGCGGTGCTGATCATCGGTGCCGCGAACCTGGCGGCCGACGGCGTGGCGATGGGCGTCGGCAACCTGGTGGCCATTCGTGCCAACGAAAGCGCCCTTGCCGCGGACGGCCTGCCCCAGCAGGAGGCGTTCCCCTGGAAGCACGGCGCCGCCACCCTGATCGCGTTCGTCGTCGCGGGCGCACTGCCGCTGCTGCCGTACATGGCGCCGGTGGCGGAGGAGGGACGCCTGGCGTGGTCGGCGGCGGTGACGATGAGCGCCCTGTTCGGCGTCGGCGTCGCGCGTGCCGCGGTCACGCGCGGCCGGTGGTGGAAATCCGGACTCGAAATGCTGCTGCTCGGCGCCGTGGTCGCGATCGCGGCGTACGGAGCAGGATCACTCGTCGCGTGGGCGGTCGACACACGATGATCGCGCGCGCGCATGCCGTCTGGCTGATTCTCGTCGGCGCCGCCATGGTGAACGGGGCGCTCCGGGAAAGCCTCCTGATGCCGCTGGTGGGATATGACGCCGCTCATGCACTGAGCACGGTGTCGCTCTGTCTGTTCATCATGCTCGTGGCGCGTGTGACCATGGGGTGGATTGACCCGGCGACTCCGGGCGAAGCGTGGAGAACCGGCACCGTCTGGCTCGGGCTGACTGTCGCCTTTGAGTTTCTGGCGGGGCACTACATCTTCGGAACCCCGTGGGCGGTCCTGGCCGCGGACTACGACATCATCAACGGCCGCACCTGGGTGCTCGTGCTGCTGACGACCGTGCTGGCGCCGCAGATGTTCAGGCGCGACACGGACGCCGCCGTCTCCAGCAGCCTCTAGCCGGCCACGTGCACCAGCACCGGTGACTGGGACAGCATCAGTACGCGATAGGCGGTGGCGCCCGGCGCGCCGTCACGCTGCCCCGGCGGTCTGCGGCCCAGGACGAGCATCTGCCGCGCACAGGTGGAGTCTTCGGCCGCTGCGGCGAGCTCAGCCGGCACGTCGCCCGTCTTGACGACCGTGATCACGCGGGCCAACCGGGGCAGCGTCTGCCTGACTGATTCGAGCTGGCTGCGGGCCTCTGTTTCCCGATCGCGAAGAAGAACGTCCGCGTGCGGCTGATAGCGCCCCGGCACCGCAATCGCGGCGACGACGTGGAGCAGGGTGACCGTCGTTCCGAGAGCTGATGCCAGCCCGCAGGCAGCGTGCGCGGCGGCGATCGACTCCGGTGAGAAATCAATCGCCGCAACGATCGGCCCCGTGTCCAGTAGATCGTTCGCCGTGCAGTTCGCGCTCCACGCCGCCGGTGTGACGAGGATGGGGACCGGCGCCCGACGCAGCACCCCCTCGGTCGTCGATCCGAAGACCAGCCGCGCGGTCCCCGACATGCCGTGACTGCCGACGACAATGAGATCCGCCTTCAGCTCGCCAGCGGTCGTGACGATGACATCAACCGGACTGCCCGTCGCGACGTGGCGGGCGGGCGCAGCGGACGCCGCGGGCATCGTGGCTGCAATGAACCCATCGAGTTCGGCTGCCGTGTCCGCGGCAAGGTCGATGTGCGCCTGCCGCGCGGCCTCGGCAAGAAGAGGGTGCTCGGCGAACACGACGTGCAGCGCGGCACCCGTGTGCAGTGCGAGCCGCGCTGCGGCAGCCAGTGCGGTTCGTGACGGCTCCGAAAAATCGACGGCGGCAAGAATCGTTCGCGGCGGGATCATGTGGTCGGCCTTTCCGATCGGGCTTTGATGGTGAGCAACATCTTCCGTTCCATGATGAAGTGCGGCAGTTCGAACAGCGTGAGGTTGAGCGCGGCCGCCCACGCGGGGATGCGGTCGTGGCTGATGGTCGATCGAATCAGGAGACGCGTCGTCCCGTCGGCTTGCGGCACGAGCACGAACGTGCCCCAGTTCTCGAGGACCAGTGTGCGGTGTGGCTCAGCGTGGATCACGCGCCATCCCGGCCGCTCCGCGAAAACGCCTCCGAGATAGTCAGGCTGTGTCGCAAACACAAAGTCGCCCGCGGCTCGCGCCTGCCACTCCGGACGGATCTCGTTCACGTTGTGGATGTCGACGCCGAACAGCCGTTCAAGCCAGTCGTAGCTGTAGAACCCCGCGCGGTCCTGACCGATCTGTACGAGCCACGACCAGATCGTCGCAGGCGAGGCGTCGATCGTGACGGCGTGCATGATCTCGAACTGCGGCGTACGGGGTGACCTGTCGCCGGACAGGGGCATGGTCCAGTCGCCCTGGGTCGTGCCCCTGTCCCGCGTCCACGGCCAGGTCGTCGCCGCGGCGGTCACCCAGATCAACAGGGCAGACCCACAGACGACCCCGAGGCGATGCCACGCCATCGTGCGATGTCCGTGCGGCTCGGGAGCCGCTGCGGTCAGCACGAAGAGCGTGGTCAGCATCGGGAGCGTCGAACTCAGCACCAGGCCGATCCAGAGATCCGGGTCGGGTCTGAGGGCGTGCGCGGCGAGCGCCGCCAGGCCCCCTGCCCAGGCTGCGGGGATCGCCGCCCTTCGCAGGGCGCCGAGGCCCAACACGCCGAGTCCCGCCGCCACAAACGCCAGAATCGCAATCTCGTAAACGACAGTCGCGGGCATCATCCAGACGCCAGGCGGCCCCGCATCCAGCGCACGCATCGGCATGACCGCGTTCGCCAGTCCGTGCAGGAGGAGCGTCACGCCGAGGAGTTTCCGGACGAACCTGCGTCTCATGTCGGTCTCCAATCCCCCATTCCCGTTCCCCGATTCGTGCCAGCGCATCACGGCCCGAGTGTTGCTCTTTGTGCGAATAACACGCATACAGCACGACGTCAGTGGGGGAACTTCCGCACGCGCCTGAAATTTTCCCCACGGGAGCCGAGAGATGAGTACCGCCAACCTGTTGATCGTGGATGACGAGGATCTGGTTCGCTGGTCGCTGAAGGAGCGCCTGTCGGCCGGCGGGTACGCGATCGCCGAGTCGGGAACCGCGGCCGGTGCACTCGAGAAGATGTCGGGAGACATCGACCTGGTGCTGCTCGATATCCGGCTGCCGGATGGGGACGGACTCACGGTACTTCGCACGCTCAAGGCACAGTGGCCGGAGACGCCCGTGATCCTGATGACGGCGTATTCCACCGTCCAGAACGCGGTCGAGGCCATGCGTCTCGGCGCGTATCACTACGTGAACAAGCCATTCAACCTCGACGAAGTCGCGCTGATCGCCGAGAAGGCGCTCGAGACGAGCCGCCTGCGCCGCGAGGTGCGATCGCTGCGAACCAGCGCGGGCCGCGAGTACGGGTTCGACGCCATCGTGGGGGCATCGCCCGCCATGCTGGCGGCGAAGGCGCTCATGGCGCGCATCGCGTCGAGCCCCGCGTCCACGGTGCTTCTGATGGGTGAGACCGGGACCGGCAAGGACCTGGCCGCCAGGGCCATTCATTTCAACAGCGATCGCGCGCCCAGGCCGTTTGTGAACATCACCGCGTGCGCGCTGCCGGAGCAGCTCCTCGAGAGCGAGCTGTTCGGACACGAGCGGGGCGCGTTCACCGACGCGCGCCAGCAGAAACGCGGCCTCCTCGAGACGGCGGACGGCGGGACGGTGTTCCTGGACGAAGTCGGCGAAATGACGCCCGGCCTGCAGGCCAAGCTGCTGCGGTTCCTCGAAGACAAGACGTTCAAGCGAATTAGCGGACTGACGGACATCCGCGTTGACGTCCGCGTCATCGCCGCGACCAACCGCAACCTGGAAACGGAGGTGCAGGCGGGAGCGTTCCGCGAAGACCTGTTCTACAGGCTGCAGGTCATGCCGATCACGCTGCCGCCCCTGCGGGACCGGGCGGGCGATATTCCGCTGCTCGCCGCGTATTACATCGACCGGTACAACCGCGAGTTCCGCACGCGCGTCCAGGGCGTGACGCCCGAGGGGATCGCCCTGCTCGAGCGCTATCGCTGGCCGGGCAACGTCCGCGAGCTGCGGAACGCCATCGAGCGGGCCATGCTGCTGATGGACCGCGAGTGGCTCGGGCCCGGTGACTTTGCGTCGCTGGCCCGTCCGGTCCCTGGCTGCCAGCAGTTCCATCTGCCGCCCGGCGGTCTGATCCTCGAACAGGTCGAGAAGGATCTCCTCGTTCAGGCGCTCGAGCGCGCGCACGGGAACCAGACGCAGGCGGGCCAGCTTCTCGGAGTCAATCGCGATCAGGTGCGCTACCGGATCGAAAAATTTGGGCTCGTGAAGCCCGCACTGCGGCCGGGACGAGAAGCGGCCGCCCATGAAGAGGCTGCCATTGCCTGAGAGGGAATGCTGATGATGGACCTGCTAACGGCGCTCGAAGACAGCGCCTTTTCCATGTGGCTGCGCGAGTCAACGAGCATCTGGGCGTACCCGACCATCCTGACGCTGCACACCGTCGGTCTGGCGGTCCTGGTCGGGACGAACGCGGCGTTCGACCTGCGCGTGCTCGGCTTCGCGGACAGCGTGCCGCTGGCGCGCATCCAGCCGTTCTTCCGGGCGATGTGGGCAGGCTTCTGGATCAACGCCGTGACCGGCGCCATGTTGTTCGCCACCGTGGCGACGACCAAGGGGACGGCGAGCGTGTTCATGCTGAAGCTCGGTCTCGTCGTTCTCGGCGTCACCGCGGTGCTATTCCTCCGGCGCAGCGTCTACGGCGGCGGAACGGCGCCACGGATTACTGCGGGCGCGCGGCGGTGGGCGATCGTGTCGCTCGTCGTCTGGACCGCCGCCATTGTCACCGGCCGTCTGATGGCCTATCTCTGAGGGAGGCGCATGATCGACACAATCCAGCACCTGCTCGACGCGTGGTGGGCAGGCACGACGTTCGATGAATCGCTGATTCATTACCTCAAGGCCACGCCGGTGGCGGCCCTGATGAACAAGACCCGATGGGCGTGGCCGATCAGTGAATCGGTCCACTTTGTGGGGCTGGCGCTGCTCATCGGCATCATCGCGCCGCTCGACGTGCGGCTGATGGGCTTCATGAAGGGCGTCTCGATCGAATCGCTGCACCGGCTGGTCCGCTGGGCGATCCTCGGGTTCGTCCTGAACCTGATTACAGGCCTGATGTTTCTCATCGGGACACCGGAGCAGTACCTCGGCAACGTGTCGTGGTGGTTGAAGGTGCTGTTCCTATTCGTGGCCGGGGCCAACATGCTCGCCTTCGAGTTCACGCAGCGGGGCAGGGCATTTGACATGGCGGCCGACGCGCCGACGCCATGGTCGATGAAAGCGATCGGCGCCATCTCCCTTTCGTCCTGGCTCATGGTGCTGTACTGGGGACGGATGCTGCCGTTTGTCGGGGGAGCGTTTTAGGCGGCTGGAGCCTCCGGCAAGGCGCGTAACGGCAGCGTCAGCGTAAACACCGCCCCTCCGTCCGGCGCGGGCTGCAGGGTCAGCGTCCCGCCATGCAGCTCCGCGGTGCGGCGGGCGATCGGCAGGCCGAGTCCGCCGCCGCGGGATTTGGTCGTGAAGAACGGCTCGAAGATGCGGTCCCGCAACTCGATCGGGACACCCGGCCCGCCGTCACGCACCTCCACACGGCATTGCCTGTCGTCCTCCGCGACCGCCAGGGCGATGCGGCCGCGTCCGCCCATTGCCTGCGCGGCGTTGAGCAGCAGGTTCAGCACGGTCGCGCGGATCAGGTCCGCGTCGGCGGTCAGCGTGGGGTCGACGCCGTCAACCGTGATGTCGACGTTCGCGGCGGCCGGATCGCGGCGGAGCATGTTGATGGCGTCGGTGATGACGGGCCGCAGGCTGAAGGTGCCCGCCTTTGGAGGCCGGGGGCGCGCAAACACCATGAGGTCGTTGATCAAGTCGCTGAGCGAGTCGATCCGGCCGATGACGTCCCGCATGACGGGTGCCTCCGGGTCGTCTGCCGCCCGCCGCGACAGGAGCACCTGGATGGCGCCCTTGATGCCGGCCAACGGGTTGCGGACCTCGTGCGCCACGACCGCCGCCATCTGGCCGACGCGGGCGAGGGCCGCCTGCTGCGCGAGGCGATCCTCGGCGGCCTTCCGCGCCGTCACGTCCGCCCGGATCGCGATGTATTGATACGGTTTACCCCCTGTGTCGAGGAAGGGCACGATGGTGGTGTCCACCCAGTACAGGCTGCCGTCCTTCGCGCGATTGCGGATCTCGCCATGCCACACCCTGCCGGAGGCGATCGTCCGCCACAGGTCGCGCATGAACAGTTTCGAGTGATAGCCGGAGTTGATGATGCGGTGGTCCTGGCCCATCAACTCCTCCCGCGTGTACTTCGAAATCTCGCAGAACTTGTCGTTCACGTAGGTGATGCAGCCGGCCACGTCGGTGGTTGCCACGATTGCCGCATGATCGATGGCACGCTTGATATCTGCGAGCTGCTGCTCGACGTTCGAGGAGGGACTTATACTGGGGACCGGTTTCATGCCTTCAGCCACATTGCTCATTGTCGATGACGAGGCGCTCCTGCGCTGGTCGCTCCGGGAACGTCTCGGCAAGGAGGGGTACGACGTTCTCGAGGCCGGCACCGTGGCCGAGGCGCGGGCACAGATCGGGGCTGAGGTCGATCTCCTGCTGCTCGATTTCAAGCTGCCGGACGGCGACGGGCTGTCGGTCCTCAAGTTCGTCAAGGAGCAGCATCCCGATATCCTCGTCATTCTCATGACGGCCTTTTCGACGATCGAGAACGCGGTCGAAGCGATGAAGCTCGGGGCGTTCCACTACGTCAACAAGCCGTTCAATCTCGACGAGGTCGCGCTGCTGGTCGAGAAAGCGCTCGAGACCAGTCAGCTGCGCCGCGAGGTCAGGAATCTTCGGAGCAGCCAGGGACGCGAGTTCGGTCTGGACTCCATCATCGGTTCGTCCCCCGCCATGGAGCAGGTGAAGTCGCTGCTCGCGCGCGTTGCGGCGAGCCCCGCCTCGACGGTGCTCCTGACCGGTGAAACCGGCACCGGCAAGGACCTGGCGGCGAAGGCGATCCATTACAACAGCGACAGGGCCGCGAAGCCGTTCGTCAACATCACCTGCTCCGCGCTGCCGGAGCAGCTCCTCGAGAGCGAGCTGTTCGGGCACGAGCGCGGGGCGTTCACCGACGCCCGCCAGCAGAAGCGCGGGCTCTTCGAGACCGCCGACGGCGGGACGGTCTTCCTCGACGAAATCGGCGAGATGACGCCTGGCCTCCAGTCGAAGCTGCTGCGCTTTCTCGAGGAAAAGGCGTTCAAGCGGGTCGGCGGGCTCTCCGACATCCGCGTCAACGTGCGCGTGGTCGCCGCCACCAACCGGAACCTCGAGGACGAGGTGAAAAACGGAAAGTTCCGGGAGGACCTGTTTTACCGGCTGCAGGTGATGCCGATTCTGCTGCCGCCGCTGCGGGAGCGGCGCGGCGACGTGGCCCTGCTGTCCGGCTACTACATCGATCGGTTCAATCGCGAATTCCGCAAGAAGGTCCGTGGCGTGTCCGCCGCCGCCGCGAAGGTGCTGGACCAGTACCAGTGGCCCGGCAACGTCCGGGAGCTCAAGAACGCGATCGAGCGGGCGATGCTGCTCATCGACCGCGACACGCTGGAACCGGACGATTTCACGACGCTCACGCGGACGGTCACCAACGCCGGCTTCAAGCTGCCCGCCGAAGGCATCAACCTCGAAGACCTCGAGCGGCAGTTGCTGCTCCAGGCGCTCGAGCGCGCGGGCGGCAACCAGACGCAGGCGGCCGGCCTGCTCGGGATCAACCGCGATCAAGTGCGCTACCGCATCGAGAAGTTCGGCATCCAGGCGGCCAAAGGCTCGTAACCCGGACCACCCGGCACGGCGCGCCGTGCCGCGACCTTGAGCCGCACGTCGGCATTCACCTGCCCCTCGTGAATCGTCATCACCGGGCACGTCGCGGTGCGGACCACGAGCTCCGCCACGCTGCCGATCAGCAGGTGCGCGATCCCCGTCCGGCCGTGCGTCCCCATCACGATCAGGTCGAAACCGTTGTCCGACGCGTAGTCGACGATCGACTGCGACGACTTCCCGAAGATCACCTCGCTCTTCGCGCGAAGGGCGACGCGGTCGTCCGGCGTCACGCGATGCGAGAGACGCTCGAGCGCCTCCTGCATCTGTACCGTACGCGTGTCAGGCGTCGGGGGCACGAACATCTCCGGACCGAGTCCCTCGAGCGTCGCGTCCTCGATGACGTGAAGGACGTGAAGCGAGGCGCCAAACACACGCGCCATGCTGCGGGCGTATTCGAGGGCGACGTCCGACGGCGCGCTGAAGTCGGTGGGCACGAGAATGCGAGTGAACATGCGGCCTCCAGATAGATGGATGGTGTCGCAGGCCTGAGAGCAGACGGCGTACCAGCGAGGCGGCGGCGCGATTCGCTGGGAATTCAGGGCAAGTCGACCGTGTGTGCCGATGGCGGCTGCGGAATGCTGAGCGCGGTTGGGGAAAATCCCGCGCCCGCTGGAAGAATCCCGGGCCCGCCGTGCGAAGGCGGGAGCGGCCCTCTCGGATTGCGAAGACATCCTGAGTCTTTCGCGCGTGGCGTGGGTGTTCGCGGGTGGCATTGCCATTGCCCCCTGGTCCCGCATGACCACGATCTCGAAGTTCACACTTGTCGTGTGTGCCGCGGTCTTTGCCTCGGGATGCGCGACGACCATGAACGTCAGCTCGTACGTGGAGCGGGGAACCGACTTCACGCAGTTCCGGACAGATGACTGGGGGCCGGCCGACGCGCTCGCCCAGGTCCCTGCGCGTCCCATCAACAGCTTCACGGCGTCCGACGAGGCCCGGCTGGGCCGGGAAGCTGCGGCCGCGGTTCGACAGCATCTTGAAGTCGTCAGCGACCCGGACGTCCTACGGTTCATGGCGGCGGTGAACGGGCGCCTCGCCAACGTCGTGCGGCGTCTCGACCGGCAGCGCTCGTTTCGGTACGAGTTCGCGGTTCTGAACGTTCGTGACGTAACGAGCTTCAGTCTGCCGGGCGGACCGGTTTTCGTTTCGGCGCCGCTGGTCGGTCTTCTTCCCGGCGACGACGCGCTGGCGGGCATACTGGCGCATGAACTCGCGCATGTGGTGTTGAGGCACGCCACGCTGCAGGCCACGGCGGGTGAACAGTTTCAAATCGGGGCCGTCACCGGCCGGCAGCTTGGGCTGGCGGCCGCAGTGCCCGTCACCGGCGTTCTCGAACGGGGAGCGGCGTTCAGTATTGCGACCTATTTTCTGAGCTTCGAGGCGGCGCACGAGGTCCAGGCCGAGTCTCTGGGACTACGAATCATGGAGGCCGCGGGGTATAACCCGGCAGGCTTCATGGAGTTCGTCGCGGCCATGAGACTTGAGGGCGCGGCGCGTGGCGGGCTCGAGTGGCTGGGGCGGCACCCGAACGCCCGTCCGGTAGCGGAACCTCGACCTGCCAGGGTATCGGCGGGCTTCGAACTGGCACAGGCACAACTGCGCCGCATGAAGCGGCCCGCCCCGAGCATCGGCGACATGGCCAGCCGGGAGTTCTCCGATCGTGCCGGCGTTGGGGTGGCGCCCCCTGACGGCTTCTATCGCGACGTGACGGCGGGCGATCGGCTCCGCTTCGCGGTCCCGGACGGCTGGCGCCGGATGCTGTCGGGAAACACCGTGATGTTCGTTCCGGAAGGAGGGGGAGTCTCGCTGCCGGACGGCCCCGGGGCGATCACGCACGGCATCGAAGTCGGCGTCGCCCGCGGAACGCCCGGCGGGCTCGAGGCCGACACGGTACGTCTGCTGTCTGCACTGGGACGCCACGATCCGAAGTTGATCTGGACGCCGGCATTCCGAACGTCACGCATTGCGGGCCGGAAGGCCATGAGCACGACGCTGAGCCACGTCTGCGGAGTCACGGGCGAGTTCGAGACCGTGATGCTCACCGCGATGCATCTGGATGACGGCAGCCTGCTGTATTTCCTGGGCGTGTCTCCTGAGGCCGAAGCCGGACTCTATCGTGGGGTCTTTGAGCAGATTGTGCTGTCGCTCCAGATAGTCCGGTAACTACTTCGTGGTACGCTGCCCGCGTGGAGAACATCGACTTCACGCAGCTCGTCACGGGGTTGATCGTCCTCGTGATGTCGTTGACCGTGCACGAAGCGGCGCACGCCTGGTCGGCGGATCGACTGGGTGATTCGACGGCGCGCGACCTCGGGCGGCTGTCGCTCAACCCCGCTGTTCACGTCGATCCGATCGGCACTCTTCTGTTTCCGCTGATCGCGATGGTCACGAACCTGCCGCTCATCGGGTGGGCCAAGCCGGTCCCCGTCAACCCCGCGCAGCTGCGTCCGCACTGGCGCCAGAAGTTCATGTGGATTGCGGCCGCCGGACCGGCGAGCAATCTCGTGCTGGCGGTGATCGCGGCCGTCGCGCTGGCGCTGATTGCGCCGGCAGAATCATCCGGCGATGCGATTGCCGGTCCGCTGGCCGCGCGGATGGAATACCTGCTTCAGACCGCGGTCGTCGTGAACATCCTGCTCGCGCTGTTCAACATGGTGCCGATTCCACCGCTCGACGGAGGGAATGTCCTTGCAGGTTTGCTCACCGGTTCGATGGCGGACACATACGACCGGCTGCGCCCCTACGGCTTCGTCATTCTGTATGGCTTGATGCTGACGGGGATCCTCTCGACATTGATCGAGCCGCCTGCCTCGCTTCTGCTGCGCTGGCTCCTGTAGCGCAGTCGCTCAATTCCCAACCACGCAACCTCCAACTCCCAATTGGGTGTTGGCATCTTGGGAGTTGGGAGTTAGAGCCCGTATCCCATCTTCATCGCGTCGCGCACTTCCGCCAGCGTGGCGTCGGCCACGCGATTGGCCGTGGCGATGCCGGGGCGAAGCGTGTCGCGGATCACGTCCGTGGCGTGGGCGGCAAGCTGGGTGCGCCGGGTCCGGATGGGCGCCAGGGTGTCGTTCAACGCGTCGGTGACGACCTTCTTCAATGCCCCGCTGCCGCCGTCGCCGATTCGCTGCGCGATGGCCTCGGGCGCGTCCCCGGTGCACAGCGACGCCAGCAACAGCAGGTTCGCCACCTCGGGCCGCTTCGCCGGGTCGTACGTGATGTGGCGGTCGGTGTCGGTCTTCGCCTTTTTCACGAGCGCCGCCGTTTCGTCCGCCGTCGCGCGCAGCACGACGGCGTTGTTGCGGCTCTTGCTCATCTTCTGCGAGCCATCCAGGCCGAGAATCTTCGGCGCGTTCGAGAGCAGCGCTTCCGGTTCCGGAAAGACCGGCCTATCGTCCGCGCAGAAATGCTGGTTGAATCGCCGCGCGATCTTGCGCGTGAGCTCGAGATGGGGCAGCTGATCCCTGCCGACCGGAACGACATTGCCCTTGCAGAACAAAATGTCCGCGGCCTGGTGCACCGGATACGTGTACATCGCGGCGTTCACCGTGGTCAGGCCCGCCGCGTCGATCTCCTCCTTGACGGTCGGGTTCCGATCGAGCTCACCCATGCCGACCAGCGTCAGGAACGGAATCAGCAGCTGATTCAGCGCCGGCACGTGGCTGTGGCAGAAGATGTGGGTGTGGCCGCTCGACGGGTCGAGTCCCACGGAGAGATAGTCGAGCACGAGCTCGCGCACGTTGTCGGGAATGCTGTCGACCGAATCCCGATCCGTGAGCACCTGGTAATCGGCAATGACGATGAACGTGTCGATGCCGAGCTGCTGGAGCTCGACCCGGTTCCGAAGCGATCCGAAGTAATGGCCGATGTGGAGCGGGCCGGTAGGGCGGTCGCCCGTCAGGACGCGGTAGCGCGCCGGGTTCTTCAGGAAATCCGCGCGCAGGGCCTGCGACCGGCGGACCGCCTCGTCAAAGGTGCCGCCGCCGTACTCCTGTGTGGCGTCGCTCATCGACTACTATCATATGCACGCCGTGACGGAACACGCAGATTTCGAGTCGTCTCCCGATGCCTATCACGTCAAGCTGGATGCCTTCGAGGGCCCGCTCGATCTTCTCCTCCATCTGATTCGCAAGAGCGAGCTGAATGTCTATGACATCCCGATTGCGATCATCACGAAGCAGT
The DNA here is from genome assembly GCA_945903265.1 of Candidatus Sulfopaludibacter sp. SbA3. GTDB lineage: Bacteria > Acidobacteriota > Vicinamibacteria > Vicinamibacterales > UBA2999 > CAXNKG01. The sequence goes on along the minus strand of CAMDNQ010000005.1, from coordinate 134,034 downwards.
ACCTCGACTACGTCGAGTTGATGCAGGAGATGAATCTTGATGTGGCGGGGGAGTTCCTCGTCATGGCGTCGACGCTGATTCACATCAAGTCGCGGATGCTGCTGCCGCGGCCCGATCCTTCGCAGGAAGACGGCGGGCCGGAGGAAGATCCGCGCGAGGCGCTCGTCCGGCGCCTGCTCGAGCACCAGAAATTCAAGGCGGCCGCCGACCTGCTCCACGATCGGGAAACGCTGCGCGGCGCCCAGTACACGCGCGCCGATGCGAGCGTGGCGGCTGCCGCCGGAGAACCGTTCGAGCCGGAGCTCGAAGTCGATCTCTTTACGCTCCTCTCTGCGTTCCGGGGCGTCCTCGAGCGCGCCAACCGGCGGCCGAGGATGGTGCTGCCGCCCGATCAGCTCTCGATCGAGGACCGGATCCAGCAGCTGCTCGCGCGCCTGTCGGAGACCGAGGCGTGCGGCTTCGAGGATCTCTTCGCCGACGGCGACGGGTCGCGTCCCTTCATGATTGTCACGTTCCTGGCGCTGCTCGAGATGATCCGGTTGAAGATGATTCGCGCGTTTCAGAGCGCCGGGTTCGGCGAAATTCGCGTCTACAAGCGCCCGCGTCCCGCCGATGCGCCACACCCAATCGGCGGGCCGCAGAACTGATGTTCACACTTCAGGCTTCTGCTGCTCAGTTCGTGTTCAGGTTCGATTCGGCGTTCGAACCGCGAACCGCGAACTGTGAACCGCACATGAACACGAACTTGGAATGGAGAAGATAGAAGCGTGAACGAAGACGTTCAGAGTTCCGCGTCACCAGCCGCGACAGGGACCGCATCCGCGGAACTCAAGGCTATTGTCGAGGCGTTGATCTTCGCGTCGCCGGAGCCGGTGACGATGAAGATGATCTACAAGCTCCTCTCCGAAGAGCCGAAGGAAGACGTCCTGGCCGCCGTGAGGGCACTCGCGGCCGACTACGAACAGCGGCCCGGGCTCCAGGTGGTGGAAGTCGCCGGCGGCTACCAGATCGTCACGCGCCCGGAGCTGCACGAGTGGGTGCGACGGCTCTTCCACGAGCGGTCGACCCAGAAGCTCACCGTGCAGGGACTGGAGACGCTCGCCGTCATTGCATACAAGCAGCCGGTGACCACCGCCGAGATCTCCGAAATTCGCGGCGTCAATACCTCGGGCGTGCTGTCAACGCTGCTCGAGCGTCACTTGATCAAGATCGTCGGCCGCAAGAACGTCGTCGGCCGCCCGTTCCTGTACTCGACGACGAAGGAATTCCTCATCCGGTTCGGACTGAACGATCTGACCGACCTGCCGAAGGTCGAGGACATGGCGGAGGCGCTCGGGTTCGAGCCGCCGGCGGGGCTGACGGAAATCACTCCGCGCGAGGAGATGCTGCCGCTCGAGGACGACGGGGCGCCGCCGACTTCCGAAGCGCCTTGACCTCGTCGTCGCGAAGCTCGCGCCAGTGGCCCAGCTTCAGCCGGCGATCCTGAATCGGTCCGATCCGGGTGCGGCGCAATTCGCGCACCGGATGGCCGACGGCCTCGCACATCCGCCGCACCTGGCGGTTGCGCCCCTCCCGAATCGTCATCAGCAGCACGCCATCGCGATCCCGGCGTCCTTTGTTGATCACCGACACATCGGCGGGCAGCGTGCGGCGTCCGTCGAGTGGAATGCCTGTGCGCAGGCGGATGAGGGCATCGTCATCCGGCATGCCCGCGACCTTCACCTCGTACGTGCGATCGACGCCGTGCCGTGGGTGGGTGAGCGTCGCGGCCAGATCGCCATCGTTGGTCAGGAGCAGCAGTCCTTCGGTGTCGTAGTCGAGCCGGCCCACCGGGTACACGTATTCGCCTACACCACGCAGCAATTCGACGACGGTCCGCCGGCGCTGCGGATCGGATCTCGTGCTGACGACGCCTGAGGGCTTGTTGAGCAGGATGTACCGGGTGCGCTCCGCAGCCTTGATGCGCCGGCCATCCACGCGGATGTCGTCGGCGCCGAGGTCCGCCTTGGTACCCATCGCGGTGACCGTTGCGCCGTTCACGGAGACACGGCCGTCCGCGATCAGTTGTTCAGCCGCGCGCCTGGATGCGATGCCCGCCTGCGAAAGAATCTTTTGGAGACGAACGTTCACGTCCGAACCTGAACACGAACCGGGCAGTGAGAAGCCTGAAGAGTGAACATCATCTCTTGAGGATATCCGCCCAGAACGACACCATCTCCCAGCTTTCCGCCGTCGCGGCCGATCGATCGAGCTCGGCGTGCGTGATGATGCGGCTGAGGAGCAGGCGCACATTGCCGCCGCGTTCGCGCAGGTTGTTGGCGAGAACGACCGACTCGGCCGCTGGGATCACGGTGTCTTCGTCGCCGTGCAGCAGGAACACCGGCGCGGCCGGAACGTCAGGCGCGCGCTCGGGTGAGGCAGCCGGATCGGCTTCGAGCGCGATATGCGGCGCGAGCAGGGGACCCATTTCCTTGACGTTCCGTTCGTTCACCCATTTCAGATAGGTCCTCGACGGCTCCGGGAGCGGCGCCTCCATCTGGCGCGCCGTCGCGAACATCGCATTCGCCTGATCCATATTGACCATCGTCAATTGCGACGCCAGCAGGAAGGTCCGGATGCCGTCGCGAAGCGCCGGCACCTGATCCGCCGGCACGACGCGGTCGGCGCCGGCGTACAGAATGACGGCCACGCCGTAGTCGTGGGGTGGGATTGTTTTCAGGCCCGGGGCCTGCGCGGCCTCACCGGTGGCCAGGTATCGCAACACACGCCCCAGGTCTCCATGCCCGCCGAAGGACACGACGTACGCGACCCGGTCGCGAATCGAGGGCCGGCCCGCGGCCACCAGCGACAGTCCGCCGGCGAAACTGATGCCGACCATGCCGATGCGGCCGTCCGGCGCGAGCGCCGGCTGTTTCGCCATCCAGCCGACGGCGTCCTCGATGACGTCGGCAGACCGCGCGGTGATCTGATAGCCCATCAGATCGGGCAGCGCCATGGCCATCACGGCGATCCCGCTGCCGGCGAGGTCGCGCGCCAGCGCCGTCAGCCGCGGCTCGTCAATGCCCATGGAGTGCATGCCAGGCACGAGCAGCACCGTCCGGCGAATGGTCCCCTCGGGGTAGTAGAACTGCGCCGAGACGTCGCCCTGGCGCGTCGGGACGCTATGGCGGCTCTGCACGGTCACGGTTCGCGCCGCCGCATCTGCCAGTGCTTCCATCCGGCCGCCGACATTCCCGACCCGCGCGAAGAGCGATGCGGCGCGCACGTACGGTGTGGCCGCATACGTCACTGCGGCAAGCAGCGCGATGACGATGGCGACGGGAATCCAGCGGCGGGTGTGCATCGAAGGCGCATGTTAGCATTTGGAATTCGTGAGGAAATTGGTGATTGCGATCGACGGTCCGTCAGGCGCCGGCAAGGGGACGGTCGCGCGCACGTTGTCGGAGCACCTCGGGTACCGGCACATCGACACCGGTGCGATGTATCGCGCGGTGGCATGGAAGGCCGGCCACGAGGCGCTGTCGCTCGACGACGAGCCCGCAGTGGCGGCGCTCGCGGCGCGCGCGAAGCTCATCGTCGAAGGTGGCGTCGTCTCGATTGACGGGCACGACGTGACGCGCACGATCCGGACGCCGGAGATCGACAAAGCCGCCGCGGCGGTCGCGCGGCTGCCCAGCGTGCGTGAGGTGCTCGTCCGGCGCCAGCGCGACGAAGGCCGTGACGGCGGCGTGGTCATGGAGGGACGCGATATCGGCACCGTCGTGTTTCCCGATGCCGATGTGAAGGTGTATCTGGACGCGTCGCAGGAAGAGCGGGCGCGCCGCCGCGCCAACGATCCGGCGCACACGGGAAGCCGCGTCGGACAGGCGGCGGTGGCGGAAGCGATTCAGGCGCGCGACAAATCAGATACCACGCGCGCCGTCTCGCCGCTGACGCTCGCGCCGGACGCGGTCCACATCGATACGACGAACCTGCCGATTCCCGCCGTCGTGGAGCGCGTCCTGGCGCTGGTGAAAGAGAAGGTCTCTAGAGACTAGAGACTATTTTTTATCCCTGTAGTCCTCTGCGGACGCCGGATCGAGCTCCCAGCGGTTCCGGTCCCGGTCGCTGATCTTCTTCTCACCCTTCAGTTCCTCGTTGTCCTCGTACTGGACGCCAAGCGCCTTGCCGATGTCGTCCACGATGTCCATGTCGGGCGTCGGGTTGTCGCCCCCTGGCGCCTCGTCGCCAACCGTGGCGGCCGACTCCCAGTCGGCGTCGATGTCGCCGCCGGTGATGGCCGGGCTCTCGGTGTGTTCGACAAACCGTTCGTGAAGTTCACGGCGGCCCGATCGCGCGGATGATGCCGTGCGGTTCAGGTCCAGGGAGGACGGCGGGGTCGGAACGATGTCCATGTCGTCGTCGCGAACGGTCCTCCGCTCGCGATTCAACGCAGGGACCTTACCCCTCGCGATCGCTCGGGAGGCCGGAGCAGGCCGGCGCGTGACCGCTTTCGCGACCGTCGCCTTTCGCGCCACCGGTTTCTTCCTGGCAACCACCGTCTTCCTGGCAACGACCTTCTTCCTGGCAACCGCCTTCTTCCGGGCAACCACCCTCTTCCGGCCGGATCTGGTGGCCTTACCCCTCGGCTTTACTCGGGGCGGGCGGGCGGTCTTTCTAACGGGCTTTCGGGCTTTCCTGGCGGCTACCGGGCGGCGCCGGGCAGCGGGTTTTTTCGCGGTTTTCTTCGCGGCTTTCTTCCGTCCTGTGGCGCGTGACGCCTTCCGTTTAGCCATCGCGATTTCCTGCTTTCCGCAAGTCCTTGTTACCTTGACAGTTACCGATAAGTGACGTAATGTCTATGTCTTATCGGCGAATGGCACGTGCTCGCAGGGGGACCATCACGCGGTCCACACCCAGCAACTCAGCGACCCAGTAACCCAGCGACCCATTCAAAGCCGTTATAGCGCGGGGGGCCGGTCCCCGCAACAGAAACCGGCCGCCCGAGCCCGCAAGTGCGGGCAGGGACATTCAGGAGGACGCGCACGGCATGGCGAACGTAGAGAACGGGTTGGCGCCCGACAAGGTGGGCGAACAGCCCGGTGCGGCGGTACGCACACGGACCGGAAAGCCTTCGGGACCGTCAGTGAAACCACTGCATCACGACGACGAGGATCCGCAGGAATTTGCGGCCATGCTCGGCATTTATGACGACAGCTTCCGCAACATGGCGGAAGGCGAGGTCGTCAAAGGCACGGTCCTCCAGGTCACCGAAACCGACATCATCGTCGACGTCGGCTACAAGTCCGAAGGTCTCATCTCCGTCAACGAATTCCTCGACGAAACCGGCAACGTCACGGTGCAAGCCGGCGACATTGTCGACGTGCTGCTCGAGCGCACCGAGGATCGTGAAGGCCACATCGTGCTGTCGCGCGAAAAGGCCGAGAAGATGAAGATCTGGGACGAGGTCGAGAAGGCCTACACGGAGCGGAAGGTCGTCATCGGCCGCGTCATCGAGCGGATCAAGGGCGGCCTCGCGGTGGACATCGGCGTCCGCGCGTTCCTCCCCGGCTCGCAGATCGACATCCGTCCGGTCCGCAACCTCGATGCGCTGAAGGGGCAGGAGCTCCGGATGCGCGTCATCAAGGTCAACAAGAAGCGCGGCAACATCGTCCTTTCCCGGAAGGTGCTCCTCGAGGAGGAGAACGCCGAGAAGAAGACGACGACCCTCAAGACGCTCGGTGAGGGCAAGCAGCTGCGCGGTACGGTCAAGAACATCACCGACTACGGAGCGTTCATTGATCTGGGCGGCATCGACGGGCTGCTGCACATCACCGATATGTCGTGGGGACGCGTCGGCCACCCGTCGGAGATCTTCAAGGTCAACGACGAAGTGGACGTCGTCGTGCTCAAGTACGACCCGGCGACCGAGCGTGTGTCGCTCGGCCACAAGCAGCTGATTCCCGATCCGTGGGCGACGGTGCAGGACCGCTATCCGGTCGGCGCGCGCATGAGCGGCAAGGTCGTCAGTGTCACCGACTACGGCGCCTTCGTGGAGCTGGAAGCGGGCGTCGAGGGTCTCATCCACGTATCCGAGATGTCGTGGAGCAAGCGGGTGAAGCACCCGTCGAAGATTCTCAACGTCGGCGACATGGTCGAAGCGATGGTGCTCGGCGTCGACCCGGCGGCACGCCGCATTTCGCTCGGCCTCAAGCAGGTCGAGACCAACCCGTGGCACGAGCTGACCGAGAAATACCCGGTCGGCACGAAGATCAAGGGCAAGGTCCGCAACCTCACCGAGTTCGGCGCGTTCGTCGAAGTCGAAGACGATATCGACGGCCTGATTCACATCTCCGACATGTCGTGGAGCAAGCGGGTCAAGCACCCGTCCGAAGTGCTGAAGAAGGGCGACGTCGTCGAGGCGATGGTGCTGAGCATCGACGCCGAGAACCAGCGGTTGTCGCTCGGGCTGAAGCAGCTCGCGACCGACATCTGGGACGACTTCTTCTCGCGGCACCAGGTGGGCACGATTGTCGACGGGAAGATCACCCGGATGACCAACTTCGGCGCCTTCGTCGAGCTCGACGAAGGGATCGAGGGGCTCATTCATGTGTCGGAGTTCGACGACTCCCGCGGCGAGAAGATCGACCTGCAGGTGGACCAGAACTACCAGATGAAGATCATCAAACTGAGCCCGCAGGAGCGGAAGATCGGCCTCAGTATCCGCGCGCTGAAATCCGACGACTACCAGGCGGATTGGGAATCCTATTCGTCCAGCGAGGGCACGGGCACCGCGACGCTCGGGGACCACATCAAGAACAGGTAGCCAATGACCATCCCGGCCGGGAGCATGACGAAGGCGGAGCTCGTGGAGGAAGTCTCACGGGTCTCCGAGCTCACGAAGAAGCACTCGGAAGTCATCGTCGACACGGTGTTCAAGAGCATCATCGATGCGCTGCACCGGGGCGAGAAGATCGAGCTGCGTGGGTTCGGCAGCTTCCGCCTCCGCAAGCGCGAACCGCGCAAGGGGCGCAATCCGAAGACCGGCGACAAGGTGGACGTGCCGCCGAAGAAAGTGCCGTACTTCAAGCCCGGCAAGGAACTCAAGGATCTGATCAACCGGACGGAGGCGGAGCCCGTCCCCGCGCCGAGTCCGGTCGCGACGCTGCCGTCGTCCGATTCGGCTGCCGTCTGAGTGGATCGTCTCTGGTCGCCCTGGCGGCTTGAGTACGTGACGGGCGGCGGCAAGAAAGCGGGATGCGTCTTCTGCCTGGCCTCCGAAGCCTTGGCGAAGGAGGCTGAGGCTCCTTCGCCGGATTCCCTCATCGTTCACGAGGGAACCACCTGCTACATCATTCTCAATCTCTATCCCTACAACAACGGCCACCTGATGGTGGTGCCGCACCGGCACGTACCGTCACTTGTGGGCCTGACGGCGGAGGAACTCGCTGAAGTCGCGATGCTCACGCAGCGTGCCGAGGCCGCGCTGACCGAGGCGTACCAGCCGCACGGGATGAATGTCGGCATCAATCTCGGGAAGGCCGCCGGCGCCGGCGTCGAGGCGCACGTCCACGTGCACATCGTGCCGCGGTGGAACGGCGACACGAACTTCATGACCACGGTCGGCGACATGCGCGTCCTGCCCGAGGAGCTCGGCGCCACCGTCAGGCGGCTCCGGCCAATCTTCGCCCGCCTCGCCCGTTCCTAAGTTCGGCTTTCGCGGACTGGAGGCTCGTCCCGGAGCGGGACGTCGGGGTACTGCCGCTCGAAGTATTGCAGCGCCCACGCCGAGTCGAACAGCAGGACGGATCGTCCGCGCCGGTCGACGGCGGCGACACTTTGTCCGGGCGGTGACGGCGTCGGCCCCGTGAACGTGCCCAGCCAGCGGGCGGCCGTATGTGCGGTGGGCTCGACGTCGGCCGCCACGTCGTATTCCTTGCGCAGGCGGCTGACCATCACGTCGTACTGCAGCGCTCCCACCACGCCGACGATCGGTTCGCGGCGGCCCTCCGTGTAGAACACCTGCATCAGCCCTTCTTCTTCGAGCTGCCGGATGCCCTCATCGAACTGCTTATGACGGGTGTTCCGCATCCGGACACGCGCAAAATGCTCCGCCGGGAAGCGGGGGAGTTCGTGAAACTGCAGCGGCGGTCCCGAGTGCAGCGTGTCGCCGATCGCGAGCTGTCCAGGGTTCACGAGGCCGATGATGTCGCCGGCGTAGGCCACCTCGATCGTCTCGCGCTCGCGTCCGAAGAAGCGGTACGCGCGCGACGCTCTGAGCACCGCTCCCGTACGGCTGTTCGACAGCACCATGTCCTTGGTGAAACGGCCGGAGCAGACGCGGACAAACGCAATGCGATCGCGGTGCCGGGGATCCATGTTCGCCTGAATCTTGAACACGAAACCGGTGACACGATCATCCGTCGGGTCCACCGTGCCCGCATCACTCGATCGCGGCTGCGGCGCTGGCGCGAGCTCGATGAGGGCCTGGAGAAACGGGTCGAGGCCGAAGTTGGTCAAGGCGCTGCCGAAGAACACCGGCGTCTGCCGGCCCGCGAGATACGCCCCGATGTCGAACCGCGTGCCGGCTTCAGTGACGACATCCAGCGACTCTCGGAAACGCGTGTACTCGTCGGCGCCAATGAGCTCCCGCGCGTCGGGATCGTCGAGAGATGAGATGTCGACGGGTGCGCGATATTGTCCCTGCGCCTCGCGCTCGTAGCGGTGCAGTGCCCGGTGCCGGAGGTCGTACACGCCTCGGAACCGTTCGGCGTTGCCGATCGGCCAGTTCACGGGCGCCGCCGCGATGCCGAGCGTCCGCTCGATGTCATCCATCAGTTCGAGCGGATCCCGCGATGGGCGGTCGAGTTTGTTCACGAAGGTGAGAATCGGCAGCTGGCGGCGCCGGCACACCTCGAACAGCTTCCGGGTCTGCGCCTCGACGCCATTGGCGGCATCGATCACCATCACGACGCTGTCGGCCGCGATCAGCGCCCGGTAGGTGTCCTCGCTGAAGTCATTGTGGCCGGGAGTGTCCAGCAGCGAGACTCGCCGCCCCTGCAGCTCGAACTCGAGCGCGGCCGATGTGATCGAAATGCCGCGCTCCTGTTCGAGCTCCATCCAGTCCGACGTGGCGTGGCGCCGCCCGGCGCGCCCGCGAACCGCGCCGGCCAGTTCGATCGCGCCGGCATAGAGCAGCAGCTTCTCCGTCAGCGTCGTCTTGCCCGCGTCCGGATGGGAAATGATGGCGAACGTGCGCCGCCTCGATACCTCGCGTTCGAGTTCGCTCCTGGCGGCGGGAGTGTTTCCGCTTTGAAGTGGCGACGGGATCACGTCGGAGAGGGGGCTCATGCTCCGACTGTACTCGACAGTGGTCGCTGCGGCTGCTTAGCCCACCGGTGGTTTGGGGAACCGCGCCAGAAAATCGTCCACTTCCACGTAGTGCGTGTTCTCGCGCACGATATTGCCGCACACCGTGACAGGGTGAGTTTCGAACGCACCGTGCAGAATCACGGTGCCCGGGAGAGCGCGAACGTCATACATACAGACGACCACGCACGGATAGTGGCGGGCCGCACCCGTGACTTTTGCCTCAAAGGCAAGGATGTCATCCTCGTGGGGCCATCCCGGCTTGCCCCATCCAATGTTCCCGAGCAGGCGAATCAGCGGAGCGCCGCGGCCCACCGCATCCTCGAACACATGTCCGATCTTCTGCAGTGTCGCATCGCCCGTTGTCTCGGGACCGAGGACGAGCAGCTGGTTGCTGCGAATGTATTCATGCGAGGGGCAGCCGGCTCGATCGAGGATGCCGCAGACCTGCGCATTGGCCTCGTCGTGACCGAAGATCACGCAGAAGTCACCGGATTTCAGGCCGTCAATCAGGAACGCGACGCCGCGTTCGAATTCAGCCGGCGATTCCCAGAAGTAGGCGATATGGTCGCCATGACTCACGTTCGCATGCGCATTACCGATGGGGACGACGATCTTGTCAGGCATGCTGCCAGTTGTGCGCAATGGTTGAGGTAGGCGGCCTGCGCACGTTCATGCATTATGACGCAGCGTGCCGAGGCGTCGCCGCCTCCGGGATCTTCGCGCGTCTGGCCGCTGCATAATGAAATCAGCGGCCGTCCACGCGGCCCATCATTCATGGCCGACGAGTCCCCACCTGACGCAGCCGCATCGGACATCGATCCGGCGCGGCATGCAGAGGTCCAGTACGCCGTCAGCCGGGTCCTGAGCGACGCCGTCAGCGTCGACGGCGCGGCTGTCGCCCTGCTGCCGGCGCTCGGCGAGGCGCTGCAGTGGCAGTACGCAGGGTTCTGGATCGTTCGTCGCGAATCCGCAGAGATCGAGTGCACGCACGCGTGGTCGATTGCCGAGCCGCGCGTCAAGGAGTTCGCGGGCATCTCGCACGGACTCCGTTTCAAGCCTGGCGAGGGGCTTCCCGGCCGGTGCTGGCAGGACGGCAACGCGATGTGGCTCTCGCGCGTCCAGCATGAGACGCGGATGCCACGTATCAACGCCGTGCGCCACGCCGGTCTGCACGGCGCCGTGGCGTTCCCCGTGGTGAACCGCGACGGCATCGTCGGCGTGGTCGAGTGCTTCACCTGGCGGACCGAGTCGGTCACGCCGCAGTTCCTCCGGTTGACCGAGGCGATTGGTCGTCAGCTGGGGCAGTTCATTCAGCGACGGGCCCTCGAAGAGCAGCTCGACGAGAACGAGGCACGCTACGCGGCCATCATCAACGGGTCGCTCGATGCCATCATCGCGATGGACGAGCAGGGCATGGTGCAGGAGTTCAATATCGCCGCCCAGCGCCTCTTCGGGTACGACCGGGAGGATGCGGTCGGGCAGGAACTTGCCGCTCTTATCGTCCCGCCACACCTGCGCGAAGCGCACCGTGCCGGGCTGCGGCGTCACCAGGCGTCCGGACAATCACAGCTGCTGGAACGCCGGGTGGAGCTGACCGCGTGCCGCCGCGACGGCAGTGTCTTTCCCGTGGAGTTGACGATTACCCGTATGCGGGTGAGAGGCGCGTGGACGTTCATCGGGTTCGTGCGCGATATCACCGAACGGCAGCAGCACGAGCGCGAACGGGAGAGCTTGATCGAGCGGGAACGTGCGGCCCGCGACGAAGCGGAGGGCGCGAACGCCCTCAAGGACGAGTTCCTTGCCGCGCTCTCGCACGAGCTGCGGACGCCGCTGAATGCGGTGCTTGGCTGGAGCGACATGCTCGCAAAAGGTGCTGTCGACGAGGCGCGGTTGCCTCGCATCGCCGAGACGATCCGCCGCAATGCACTGGCGCAGAAGCGTCTGGTTGACGACATGCTGGATCTCTCGGCCTTCGTCGCTGGGCGCGTCCGGCTGGCGACCGAGTCGTTGCCGATTGGCGAGCCTGTGCAGGCCGCCCGCGAGGTGGTCGAGCCGGCCGCGAAGGCGCGCCGGATCCGCATCGACATCGCCGTCCCTTCTCTGCGCGTGTGTGGCGATCGTCTCCGGCTGCAGCAGGTGTTCTGGAATCTCCTCAATAACGCGATCAAGTTCACCGCGCCGAGCGGCTCTATCCGAGTGGCGGGCACGCGGGTCGGCGACGAAGCGATCGTGACCGTGACCGATACCGGCCGTGGCATCGATCCGGCGTTCCTGCCACTCGTGTTCGAGCGCTTCCGCCAGGGCAAGGATGCCCGCGAACACGGCGGGCTCGGCCTGGGACTCGCGATCGTGAAGCAGATCGTCGAGGCGCACGGAGGAACGGTGGCCGCGCAAAGCGCAGGTCCCGGGCAAGGGGCGACGTTTACGGTTCGCCTGCCCCGCGATGGCTGAGTGTCCACGTAATAAGCGTTGTAGCGGGAGAGTGTGAGGGTCGCCGTGGAAGGTCGGCGGGCTGGAGCCGAGGGCGGTGCTCCCCCCGGTTGTGCGTGAGACCTTGCGGAGCGAGCGGAGACGGGGCGACGAAACGAGAGCGGCGTGAGTTACCGAAGCTGACGGAGCGTGCGGGCGTTGCGGGCCGCCACGACCGCCGCGACGCCGTTCGAAGCGACCATCACCATAATCGCCGCGGCCTTGTTCGTCTTCCAGAGGCGTTCGGCGGCGACGATGGTGCCGACGACGGCGACGGCCTTCATGGCCAGGAACGCACCGTTGTTGCCGACGACACCCTGCATCAGGGGATTCGCTTCCTGCGCGCCCCGCGCGAGTCCCTGCTTCGTGGAAACCACGTCATACGCCTGCAGCGCGGCATAGCTGGCATAGAGCGCCGGCAGCAGCTTCGGGCGGGCGAGGGCCTTGCCCAGTCGCATCTGCGCCGCGGTAGCCGCGGCTGTCACCACCACCGTGTCTTCGCCGGCGAACGCGGGAGCGGACATCAGCAGGCTCAGGATGGCGGCGGCGGCGACGGTGGTGGCGATGCGGTTCATGGGGCGGCCTCTAAAAGGTTCCGGTGCTTGATTGCGCCGGATGCATCCTCTAAGAGCGAGGCGGGTGCCACCCGTTACATAAGACGCAAGATGTTGATTCTGAAAGAGTTACTTGACAAGTCCTGTGCACGGCGGCCCGTGCGGTGAGCGCCGCGAGCGAGCGCGCACACCCTGTATGGCCCAGCTCTCAAATCCCCCGTTGACCACTGCCCAGGGCTGCGGCGTCAGACGGGACTCGACGGTGTGGTTGCGGTTGGGAGATGAGAAAGGCGAGGAGGGTTTCGGCGGGCTGGAGCCGAGGGCGGTGTTCCCCCGGTTGTGCGTGAGACCGTGCGGAGCGAGCGGAGGCGGGGCGCGACGATCGGGAGCGGCGCGGCGTTACGGGAGCTGACGGAGCGTGCGTGCGTTGCGGGCCGCCACGACTGCCGCGACGCCGTTCGAGGCGACCATCACCATGATCGCGGCGGCCTTGTTGGTCTTCCAGAGGCGTTCGGCCGCGACAATTGTTCCGACGACGGCGGCGGCCTTCATGGCGAGGAACGCGCCGTTGTTGCCGACGACACCCTGCATCAGGGGATTCGCTTCCTGCGCGCCCCGCGCGAGTCCCTGCTTCGTGGAAACCACGTCATACGCCTGCAGCGCGGCATAGCTGGCATAGAGCGCCGGTAGCAGCTTCGGGCGGGAAAGGGCCTTGCCCAGTCGCATCTGCGCGGCCGCGGCCGAGGCCGTCACGACCACCGTGTCTTCGCCGGCGAACGCGGACGCGGACATCAGCAGGCTCAGGATGGCGGCGGCGGCGACGGTGGTGGCGATGCGGTTCATGGGGCGGCCTCTAAAGGTTCCGGTGCTTGATTGCGCCGGACACCTCCGCTAAGAGCGAGGCGGGTGCCACCAGTTCGCGAGGATGCAAGCCTTTGTATTTAAAGCAGTTATCTGACAGTACCTGTGCGCTGCAGCCCGTGCGATGGGCGCGGCAACCGGGCGCGCACGCCAACTGCCCAGCTTCCCTGTAAATTTTTTTCAAGGAATCCAGCTGCCACGAGGAGACATGAGCGCCAACGTGTTCTCTTCTGAACAGCGGTCGGCAGCGACCGTGCCGAAAATGTCGTCTGAGATGGGGACGTAATGATGTATGCGTTCGCGGCCGATTCCGTAAGACACGCCATCGAGACGCCGACAGTCACAGCCAGCGTCCGTCGTCCGCGAGTTCTTATTGCGGATGACGAGATCGGGATGCGAATCCTGCTCGCCCGGATGCTGAAGGATTGGGGCTACGGCGTCAGACACGTGGGAGACGCCGTTGAGGCTCTCGACGTGATGGCGGCCGAGCCCGCTGACATCCTTGTGTGTGATGTCGGCATGCCGGAACACGACGGTCTGTGGCTCGCGGAGCACGTGCACGCCCGGTGGCCCGCGACCGCGATCGTCATGTGCACCGCGCACGAGGATTCCCACACCGTGAAGACGAGCCGCAAGATCGGCGCGGTCGCCTACGTCACGAAGCCCTTCTCCCAGTTTCTGTTGCGTCAAGCCCTGGAACGCGCGTTGGTGCCGTAAATGGGCCCTGTTATCCGAACTTTCCTGAAGGATCTGAAATGAAGACTCGTACCCCCGCCAACGTCACCAAATTTGCCACCGGGATCCAGGGATTTGATGAGATCACCAACGGGGGGCTGCCCCGCGGACGAACAACGCTCGTGATGGGGGGGGCGGGGTGCGGGAAGACGGTCTTTGCCCTGCAGTCGCTGGTCAATGCGGCACATATCGCGAAAGAAGCGAGTGTATTCGTGGCCTTCGAGGAGAGTACGCAGCAAATCATCGCGAATGCCGCCACGTTCGGCTGGGATCTTCCGGCGCTCGTCAAGAAGAAGCTCTTTTTCCTCGATGCGCGCCTTTCGCCGGACGTCGTCAAAGCCGGGGAATTCGACTTGGCCGGGCTGCTCAGTCTGCTTCAGGCGAAGGCCACGGAACTGCATGCGAAGCGCATCGTCTTCGACGGGATCGACGTATTACTCGGCCTTCTGGATGATCCAGTCGCCGAGCGCCGGGAGATTTATCGCCTTCGCGACTGGCTGGCGCAGACGGGACTGACGGCCACCATTACCCAGAAGGTCGGTTCCAACGAAGCCGACCAGCGCTACAGCTTTCTGCAGTTCATGGTCGATTGTGTCGTCGTCCTTCGGCATCAGGTCGTCGAGGGGTCGGCGTTCCGCAACCTCCGGGTCATGAAATACCGCGGCTCCGATTTTGCGGGTGACGAGTTTCCGGTCTCAGTCACCGCCGAAGGCATGCAGCTGACCAACCGCGGCCCCAGAGAGCTCACGTATGAGGTCAGCGACCAACGGGTGTCATCGGGCCTTCCCAGGCTCGACCACATGCTGAACGGCGGCTATCACCGGGGCAGCAACGTCCTGATCTCCGGCGCCCCAGGCACCGCCAAGTCGACGCTGTCCGGCCTCTTCGCCGCGGCTGCCTGCAAGCGCGGAGACCGCACGCTGTACGTCAGTTTTGACGAAGGCGCCGCGCAGATCGTCCGTAACCTGCGATCCGTGAATATCCAGCTCGCTCCACACCTGAAGTCCGGTCTGCTCCGGATGTATTCCACGCGCACGCGCGGACCGAACGTCGAGGACCAGTTCGGGGCGTTGCGTGACAAGGTCCGTGAGCACAGGCCCGAATGCCTCATCATCGATCCGCTGTCGGCGCTGTCGACGAAGCTGTCGCACCTCGCTTCGGCGGATGCGGCGCAGCAGTTCCTCGACTTCCTCAAGGGTGAGGGCATTACGGTCGTCAACACGTCGCTGATGGAAGGTCTCAGCACGGACGAGGCGACCGCCACCGGCATCTCGACCATCGCCGATACGTGGATCCACCTCTCCTATATCGTCCAGGACGGCGAGCGGAATCGCGCGCTGACCATTGTCAAATCGCGGGGAACAGGCCATTCCAATCAGGTGCGGGAGCTCACGCTCTCCAACGACGGGGTAAGCCTGACCGACGTGTTTATCGCCCAGGGAAAAGTGCTCATGGGGGTTGCGCGATGGGAGTGGGAGCAGGAGGAAACTGCGGCGGCCAAGCGCACCAAGGTTGCCCTCGAGCTCAAACGGCTCCAGTTGCAGCTCGCGCAGGCCGAGGCCGCGGCGCGGCTGCAGGTCGTGCACACCGAAATGGAGGCGAGGAGCGCAGAGATCGCGCTCCTCGCGGACGCCACCGGAACTGCATCCAGACTACTGAAGACCGACCGGGCGGTGCTGCGGAAGATGCGTCATGCAGATGCAGAGATTCTTGCGGGGTCGCGCCGGGTCGAAAGGCCAGGAACGCCCATCACCAGTGGACGGGGAGCGTCGTAACGTTGGCCAAGGCCCGCGCGAGAACGACCGGACTGCGGCTACGCCTGTATATCGCGGGCCAGGCGCCGAACTCGGTACGCGCGGTCGCGAACGTGCGGGCGATCTGTGACGAGCACTTCGCCTCCGGCCATGAACTCGAAATTGTCGATCTGTTCAAACACCCCGAGCGAGGGCTCGCGGACAGCATCATCGTCACCCCGACGCTCCTGAAGCTGGCGCCGCTGCCGGCCCAGCGCGTGATCGGCAGTCTGAGCGACACGACGCAGCTGCTCATGGCCCTCTCCGCGAAATGACCGCCGCCGAAGACCGCCACACGCGGGAGCTTCAGCGACGCCTGGCGGAGGCCGAAGCGACCATCGAGGCGTTGCTCTCCGGCCAGATCGATGCGGTCGTCGATTCGACGAGCAAGACGCCGGTGCTGCTGGCGAAAGCGCAGGATGCGTTGCGCGAGGAGCGAGACCGCGCCCAGCGGTACCTCGATACGCCCGATGTGCTCCTGCTGGCGCTCGACACCGACTGCCGGATCACGCTGGTCAATCGCTACGCATGCGCGGTCCTCGGATGGGAAGCATCGGAGTTGATGGGCCGCGACTGGATTGACACCTGCCTTCCAGCGGGAATCAGGCAAGAGCTGAGGAGCAAGTTTCATCTCTTGCTGAGTGGCGGCCTTCCCTTGGGCGAGAACGCCGTGCTGACCCGGTCCGGCGAGGAGCGGCTGATTGAGTGGCGGAATACAGTGCTGCGCGACGACGGAGGCCGCGTGATCGGTACGTTCAGTTCCGGAGCAGATATCTCCGAAAGGGGTCGGGCCAAAGCGGCGCTGCAAGTCGCAGATGAAAGGATGCAATTTGCGTTAGAGGCTGCGCACGTTGGCATCTGGGACATGGACTACACGACCGGCGTGCTCCGATGGTCCGACACCATGGCAGCGCAGTACGGCTTCCAGGCAGGTACGTTTCCGGGAACGTTCGCGGCCTTCAGGGATCGGATTCATCTGGAGGATCGCGCCCCCTTCTTGAAAGCCCTGGAGAACGCGATCAAGACCGGATCCGATTTTTCGGTATTGAATCGCGCGACATGGCCAGACGGCACGGTCCGTCGGCTGAGTGGCACAGGGCGGATTTTTCTCGGAAGCAACGGCGAACCCGTTCGAGGCATCGGCATCTCCCAGGATGTCACCGAACGGCATACCCTGGAGGCGCAGTACCTGCAGGCACAGAAAATGGATGCCGTCGGCCGGCTGGCGGGCGGGGTCGCGCACGACTTCAACAATCTCCTGACCGCGATCCTGGGGTACTGCGAGCTCCTGCTCGTCGATCTGCAGCCGACGGATCCGCGTCAGGCGGACATCATCCAGATCCAGAACGCGGGCACGATGGCCGCGGGACTGACACGGCAGCTACTCGCATTCAGCCGCCAGCAGATCATCCAGCCGACGCTGCTCGATCTGAACGTCATCGTCGCGGACATGCGCCCGATGATCGAGCGTCTGATCGGAGCAGACGTGGCGGTCGTCGTGAATCTGCGGCCCAATCTTGGCGCCGTCACCGCCGACCGTGGCCAGGTGGAACAGATCATCATGAACCTGGCGGTCAATGCCCGGGACGCAATGCCGAAAGGCGGCACACTCACCATTAACACCGCCAACGTCGATCTCGACGGCGACTATACGTCAACCCACTTCGCCGCGAACGCCGGTTCGTACGTCGCGCTGACCGTGTCTGATACGGGCACAGGCATGACAGCGGAAGTGCAGGCGCGGCTCTTCGAGCCCTTCTTCTCTACAAAGGCGGTCGGCAGGGGCACGGGTCTGGGTCTCGCGACCGTTCATGGAATCGTCGTCGCGAATGGCGGAACTGTTGGCGTCTACAGCGAGGTCGGCAAGGGGACGTCGTTGAAGGTGTATTTCCGGCGGGATGCTGCGGCGATCCCCACCGAGGTCCAGGCGCCGCCGTACTTACCGCATGCCGGGGTCGGGACGGTCCTCGTGGTCGACGATTCAACCGGGCTTCGCGAGTTGACCAGACGGTTTCTGCAGCGACAGGGGTACGAGGTGTTCGTTGCTGCGAGTGCGGAAGAAGCACTCCTGACATTCGAGGACAATCCCGGTATCGACGTCCTGCTGACGGACGTCGTCATGCCGGGTGCCACTGGTCCTGAGCTGACCCGTCAGCTCATGAAACGGCACACAACCCTGAAAGTGATCTACATGTCCGGGTACACCGAAGACGCGATCAGTCATCACGGCATCATCGATCCCGATACTGCGTTCCTGCACAAGCCGTTCAGCTCAGAAGCACTGGGTCGAAAAATGCAGGAGCTGCTCGGTGGGTAACGGATTGCCTCTGATGCCCGAACACGATCCCCGACTCCTGGTCGTCGACGATGACCCAGGCATGCGGGCGCTCGCGGAGCGCTTTGCGCAGCGTCACGGCTATCAAGTGATTGCGCGGGAAGGCGGCCACGAGTTGCTGACAGAGTTGCCGGCGATCAGGGCGGACGTGGCGCTCCTCGACCGAAACATGCCGGAGCTCGGGGGGCTGGATATTCTGCGCGCGATTCGCAAAGCCGACCCCACGTGCCAGGTCATTCTCATGACCGCGGAAGCCACGGTCGATTCGGCGATCGAGGCCGTCAAACTCGGTGCGCTGGACTACCTCGCCAAGCCCCTGAATCTCGAACGCCTGGGCGAGCTGCTCGGCACCGTGCGTGAAGGCATTGCGAGTCGACGCCTTCTCCTGGCGGCCGATATGGCGCTGGCGACCCAGTGCGAGTTCTGCGGGATGGTGGGACGAGGTCCGGCCATGCAGGAGCTGTTCGATCTGATTCGACGTCTGGCGCCTCACGCCCGAACATCGCTGATCACCGGTGAAACGGGCACCGGCAAGGAACTGGTCGCACGCGCGCTGCACAAGAGCGGGCCGCGGCACAAAGGCAGATATGTCGCGTTCAATTGCGCGGCCATCACCGAAAGTCTGGCCCAGACCGAACTGTTCGGGCATGCGCGTGGTGCTTTTACGGGGGCCGTAGACGCCAAGGCCGGCCTGTTCGAACACGCCGACGGGGGCACGCTCTTCCTCGACGAGGTGGGCGAACTCTCTCTGTCGGTACAGGCGCAGCTCCTGCGTGTGCTCGAGAACGGGGAGGTGCAGCGGGTGGGCGCCCTCGACGGCAAGCGCATCGATGTCCGTGTCATTGCGGCGACAAATCGCACGCTCGCCGACGAGGTCGCCGCCGGGCGGTTTCGGCAGGATCTGTATTACCGGCTCAACGTTGTCGAGATTCCGATCGTCCCCCTTCGGGACCGGCGCGAAGACATCGTGTATCTCACGGCGGCGTTTGTCCGGGAATTCGCAGCGCGCTTCGGCAAACAAGTCCTCGGTCTCCTTCCTGGAGCGGAACGTCTGCTGCACAACGCGCCCTGGCCAGGCAACGTCCGGGAGCTCCGCAACGTGATCGAGCGCGCCTGTATGCGGAGCGAGGGCGGCATGCTCAGCGAACGTGAAGTGCTCAAGGCCCTTGGCGGCGCGCGCCCTGAGGCCGTTGCCGCCGGGCCCGCGGCGGTGAGTGTAGTGCCATGCGCCGAACCGAGCCCGGAATTGACACGTCCGATCATCGTGCAGGCGCTGCAACAGGAAAGCGGCAACCGATCCGCTGCAGCGAAACAGCTTCGTATCAGCCGACGAGCACTTTATCGCCGGATGCAGGCATTGGATATCAGTTGATCAACGTTTTCCGAGAAGGTGCATGACGTGCAAACGACCGAAAAGACGCTTCACGACTTGACCAACCAGCTTGCGGTTGTGTCGGGCTTCGCTGAAATCCTGCTGGCAGACGCTGCTCCGGACGATCGGCGCCGAGAGGACTTCGAAGAGATTCAGAAGGCGGCCGCGAACGCCCTCGGCCTGGTCGCGCAACTGCAGGGACAGCCGGCACCACCTGTGCCCTGACTCTTCTGGCGGGGTGGGTCGTGTTGACGGGTGTGCAGTCCGATACATCTGCTTGCCTGGGCGACCAATATAGTGGCTGAAAGACGTCCGGACTCCGGGTGGTTTCCTGGTTCGAAACTACCGTCAGCGAACGAGGAACCACACGTGACTGCACACACACGCACTGTCGATGTTGTTGCTGCGCACGCCTCCGTACTCACCGCGGATCCATTCAACACGAGCGCGCTGCAAAGCGCGATTTTCAACAGCGCGAATTTCTCGAGCATTGCCACTGATGCAAATGGCGTGATCCAGATTTTCAACGTCGGGGCGGAACGGATGCTCGGGTACGCCGCGGACGAAATGGTGAACAAGGCCAGCCCCGCCGATATTTCAGATCCACGGGAACTGATCAGGCGCGCGAAGGCACTGACGGCCGAGCTCGGAACACCGATCGCACCAGGATTCGAAGCGCTGGTGTTCAAGGCGTCCCGCGGGATCGAAGACATTTACGAACTGACATACGTCCGAAAGGACAAGATTCGGGTCCCGGCCGTGGTGTCCGTTACCGCCCTCCGCGACGTGCAGGATCGGATCATCGGATATCTGTTGATTGGAACCGACAACACGGCGCGTAAAGCCGCGGAGCAGGCGCTGCTCACCGCCGGCGCGCTCCAGCAAGCCATTTTGCGCAGCGCCAGCCTGTCGAGTATTGCCACCGATGCCGCCGGGATCATTCAAATCTTCAACGTGGGTGCCGAACAGATGCTCGGCTATACGGCAGCGGAGGTGGTGAACCGCATGACGCCGGCCGACCTTCACGACGCCCAGGAGATGGCCGAGCGGGCTGCCGCGCTGAGTGTCGAATTTTCGACGCCGATTGCTCCCGGGTTCGATGCCATCGTCTTCAGGGCGGCGCGGGGGATCGAAGACATGTACGAACTGACAACGATCCGGAAAGACGGAAGCCGGTTCCCCGCGGTCGTGCGGGTGACGGCGCTCCGTGATCCTCAGGATGCGATCATCGGCTACCTGTTGCTGGGGACGGACATTACGGCGCGGAAACAGATCGAGGAGGACCGCAAGAAGCTCGACCAGCGATTGCGCGATCATCATTTCTACACGCGGTCGCTCGTCGAATCCAACATCGACGCACTGATGGCTACCGATCCGGACGGTATCATCACCGACGTCAACAAGCAGACAGAAACCCTGACCGGTTGCACCCGCGATGAGCTCATCGGCGCTCCGTTCAAGAACTACTTCACCGATTCCACCCGGGCCGAAGCGGGAATCAATCGGGTCCTTACCGAAGGCAAGGTCACTAATTACGAGCTGACGGCGCAGGCGCGGGACGGCACGCGCACTCTTGTGTCCTACAACGCTACAACGTTCCACGATCGCGACCGGAATCTGAAGGGCGTGTTTGCGGCGGCACGCGACGTGACGCAATTGCGGCACTTCGAGCACGCGCTGCAGCAGAAGAACGTCGAGCTCGAAGAAGCCAGCCGGATGAAGTCCGAATTCCTCGCCAACATGTCGCACGAATTGCGGACTCCGCTGAACGCCATCATCGGCTTCTCGGAGGTGCTGAAGGACGGTCTCATGGGCGAGATGTCGGAACAGCAGCGCGGGTGCATCAGGGACATCTTTGGCAGCGGCAAGCATCTGCTGTCGCTGATCAACGACATCCTCGACCTGTCGAAGGTGGAAGCGGGCAAGATGACGCTCGACCTGGAGCCGGTCCCGGTGGCGTCGTTGTTCGCGAACAGCCTGTCGATCGTCAGGGAGAAGGCGGCTGCGCGGCGCATCCATCTCAACATGGACATCCCCGACGACATGCCTTCAGTTACGGCGGACGCGCGCAAGGTCAAGCAGATCGTCTATAACCTGCTGTTCAACGCCGTGAAATTCACCAATGACGGCGGCACGGTCACATTGCGCGCGAGCTGCGATCGGCGCGGCGATGTCGGGCGACTCTCGGGGACGTGGCCGGCCCGCAGCTTCCCGTTGGTCGAGAGCGAGTTCGACGAGTTCCTGAAGATCAGCGTCACCGACAACGGCATTGGCATGTCACCCGCCGGCCTCGAGCAGCTGTTCACCCCGTTCACCCAGATCGACGGCGGTCTCGCGCGAAAATTCGAAGGTACCGGCCTTGGCCTCGCCATGGTGAAGCTTCTCGCTGATCTGCATTCAGGCTCGGTGGCGGTTGAAAGCTCGGCGGGCGAGGGCTCCTGTTTTGCCATCTGGCTGCCGCTCCGAACCGCGGACGGCCAGGCGATCGCACCGGTCACAACACTTCCGGGCGCGCGGCCCGGTGCGCCTGGTGTTCGCAGGGCGCTGGTCGTCGAAGATGACCCGAAATCCGCTGAGCTGATTCGACTGCAGCTCGAAGCTGAGGGTTTCATCGTCGTCCACGCGACGAACGGTGAGGACGCCCTGGCGCTCGCCGTGAAGCAGCCACTGTCATTGATCACGCTGGACATCATGCTGCCGGGCATGGACGGGTGGGAATTTCTGGGACGCATGAGGCAGGTGCCGAGCCTGCGCCGCATTCCGGTGGTGATTATCTCGATTGTGGCGGACAGGAATATAGGCTTCTCGCTCGGTGCCGCCGCGGTCATGCAGAAGCCGATGTCGCGGCAGGAGCTCTACGAATCGCTCGTCGAGCTTGGCCTGCTGCCTCTCGCGCGCGGAAAAACGCTCAAAGTCCTGGTCGCCGACGACGACCCGAAGGCTGTCGAGCTGATTGCCGTTCGAATTCTGGATATGGCGAGCACGGTACTTCGCGCCTACGGCGGGCGCGAGGCCATTGACGCCGCGCGACGTGAACTGCCCGACCTCATCGTCATGGATCTCATGATGCCGGAGGTGAACGGCTTCGACGTGATCGAGGCCCTCCAGGGCGATCCCGCGACCGCTCGCATTCCGGTCCTCGTCGTCACCGCTAAACAGATCACTGCAGGCGACAGGGCCAAGCTCAATGGCTATGTGGCGAACATCATGGAAAAAGGCGTTTTCGATCCCATGCAGTTTACCGCCGAAGTCCAGCGAGCCATGTCGTTCCGCACGGTGTGCTGACATGGCAACAATACTGGTCATTGAGGACAACGTCGCCAACATGAAACTGGCGGTGATGCTCCTGGAATCTGCCGGCCATGCCGTCGTGACGGCACGCGACGCGGAGACAGGGCTTGCACTGGCGCGCGAGGCGCAGCCCAACCTGATTCTCATGGACGTCCAGCTTCCCGGCATGGACGGCCTCGAAGCAACGCAATTGCTGAAGGGGGCCGACGCCACTCGTGCGATCCCCGTCATTGCGCTCACCGCGCTCGCCATGAAGGGCGACGAGGAGCGCATTCGAGCCGCGGGGTGCGATGGATACATTGCCAAACCGCTTGCGTATAAGGAGTTCCTGGCCACGGTCGCGGCACGGCTTCGCGCGAGTACATGTCCGGATATACCGAGCACTCGGCGGTGAGCGAACTGGGTATCGACAGCGGCCAACGGTTCGTCCAGAAGCCATTCACCGCTGCGGAGCTCGTGCAGCAGGTGCGCGACCCGCTGATCGCCGCACGCGAGGCTCCCATGTGTCCCGATGTCGCCGACACGCCTGCGCGCGTGCTGATCGTCGATGATGAGCGTCACAACCGGCAGCTGCTGGAGGTCATGCTCGCCCCCGAACGGTACCTCGTGCTGACCGCCGGCAGCGGGGACGAGGCGCTTGCGCTGGCGGCGCTCCAGCCGCCTGACTTGATTCTGCTCGACATCATGATGCCGGAGATGGACGGCTATGAGGTCGTCGCCCGACTGAAGAATGACCGTGCCACCAAGCACATCCCGGTGATCATGGTTACGGCGCTCGACGATCGTGAGGCCAGACTGCGCGGCATGAGGGCAGGCGCCGAAGATTTTCTGGCCAAACCGGTCGACCGCGCCGAACTGTGTGTGCGCGTGCGAAACCTGTTACGCCTGAAGGCCTACGGTCAGTATGTGCAGCGTCTCGAGGAGGTCGAACGCCTGAAGACGGGGTTTCTGTCGACCGTCAGCCATGAATTGCGTACGCCTCTTACATCGATTCGAGGATCGCTCGGGCTCCTGGCGTCCGGGGCCGTGGGTGCGATGTCCGCCGACGGCCTGGCGGTGGTGGCAATCGCGGAGCGCAATGCGCTGCGTCTGATGGCGCTGATCAACGACATTCTCGATCTGGAGCGGCTGGAGACCGGCACGATGGAGCTGCAGTTCGCGGAAGTGTCCGTCGGGTCCGTGCTGAGCCGTGCGATGGACTCACTGGCCACTTCCGGCCGTCACGGTGTCACCGTGGAAGTACCCGCGGTCGATGCAACCATTCGCGCCGACGCCGATCGCATCGTCCAGGTACTCGTCAATCTGTTATCCAACGCAGTGAAGTTTTCCCCGTCCGGCGAAACGGTCACGGTGGCCGTCGGGTTTCCGGACAATGCGGCCGAATTCAGCATCACGGACCGCGGCCGCGGTGTGCCGGCGGCGCATCGGCGAACCATCTTCGAGCGCTTCCACCAGGTCGAGATCTCGGACGCCCGCGAGAAAGGGGGCACCGGCCTCGGGCTCGCGATCTGCCGGACGATTATCGAGCAGCATGGCGGCACGATCGGTGTGGACAGCGCGGCGGGAGGGGGCAGTACGTTCTGGTTCCGCCTCCCCATGTCAGCGCTTCCGGCCCCGCTCCAGGGCAGCCACCTTGTGGGCAGCATCGTGCCGTCGTGAAGGTCCTGATCATCGATGACGACGACGACATCCGATCCATCGCCGGACTGACGCTCTCGCGTGTCGGAGGCATGGACGTGATTCAGGCCGCCAGCGGCGCGGAAGGAATCCGCAAAGCCTGCGACGAGAATCCGGACGTCATCCTGCTGGACATGATGATGCCGGTCATGGACGGGTCAGAAACGATCACGGCGCTTCGCGCGCATCCCGCCACCGCCGCCACGCCGGTGATCTTCTTGACCGCAAAGACGGTTGGGGCCGAAGTCGAACGGATG
Organism: Candidatus Sulfopaludibacter sp. SbA3; assembly: GCA_945903265.1. Classification (GTDB taxonomy): domain Bacteria; phylum Acidobacteriota; class Vicinamibacteria; order Vicinamibacterales; family UBA2999; genus CAXNKG01. Next base: position 109,339 of record CAMDNQ010000005.1, on the reverse strand, counting down.
AACAGCCTCGGCGCGGCCGGCGTCCTGACCAAGCCGTTCGATCCGCGAACGTTGTCCGAGGAGGTACGGATCCTGCTGAAACGGTCGTCCGGCTCATGAGCGGCGGCTACGTCGTCGTGAATCCCTTGCGTGTCATGGCGCCCCACGCCTGCTTGCCTCTGAGAAAATCGACGACGCCTGCGATGCGCCAGCAGGTTGCAAGCTGGCGGTACCCGAAGTTCTCGAGTACGCCGTACGCCACGAGCCGAAGCAGATCGCGCGCCTTCGGATACCGCCGGAACGACAATTCCTCCAGGGCGACGGCAGCTACGGAGAGCAAGCTACCGTATACGATCGCCGCGAGAAAAAAGAGCTCGGCGAACCTCCAGTCGATGACGCCGAAGACAATCGCCAATATGGTGAGTACATAACCCGCGAGCTCGATGACCGGGCCTATCGCTTCGAAAATGAAGTAATAGGGCATGGCCAGCATGCCAATGACGCCGTACCGGCGGTTGAACAGCATCGAAGCGTGGTACCCGAGCACCTGCATCGTCCCGCGTTGCCAGCGGTTCCGCTGGCGGCCGAGCATCCGCAATGATTCGGGTACTTCGGTCCAGCAGGTCGGCTCGGGCTGAAAGACAATCCGGTAACGTTGTCCACGTTCTCTATAGAGCCGATGAAGGCGGGTGACGAGTTCCATGTCCTCGCCAATTGTGTCTGCCCGAAATCCCCCAACCTCAATCACCGCCTCGCGTCTGAACAGACCGAATGCGCCTGAAATGATCAGAAGTGCGTTGACAGCGGATTGAGCGACGCGGCCTGCCAGGAACGCGCGCAGGTACTCGACGGTCTGAAACATCGCGAGAGGACTGCGGGGCAGCCTGACCTCGGTCACGCGCCCGTGCTCGATGCGACAGCCATTGGCGATACGGACGATCCCGCCTGACGCGATCGTGTCAGGGTCTTCGATGAAGGGAAGCACGGCGCGGTTGAGCGATTGCTCTTCAAGTAATGAGTCGGCGTCGATGACGCACACCAGTGGGTACCGTGCCGCGTTGATCCCCGCATTGATGGCGTCCGCCTTTCCCCCGTTCTGTTTGTCGATCAGCACCAGATCGGGATGCACGAGTGATCGATAGACGCCGCGTACGGGCTGGGTGGGTATCGGCTGCGCGTAACTCACGGGTGCGCGCATGAGTTCGAAGTCGCGGGCCGCCCCAGGCAGGGTGCCGTCGGTCGATCCGTCGCTCACGACGATGACCTCAAACTGGGGATAGTTCAGGTGCAGCAGCGAGTGAACACTTTCGGCGAGGGACGCCTCTTCGTTGAACGCGGGAACGATGACTGAAATGGCCGGTGTGTCGGACGACCGCATGATGGTTTCGACGTCGCGTGCGGTCCATCGCCGCCTGTGCTGACGAAGCCGAACATACGCGACGACCGAAAACAGCAGGTAGAGACTATTGAGAGCCAGGAAGTAGATGATGATCGCGACTTCCAGAAACGCGGCTGCGCCGCTGAAGAAGGCCCCCGGCATCTCCTAGGCTTGCGCCGGGCCGAGGCCCCGTGTCCACAGCATCTGACGCGCCAGATCCCCGGCCTGACCTTCGTCGCGCGCGCGAGCTTCGAGGGCTGCCCGTCCCGGCGCCCCCAGCCGCTGCAGCGCCCCTGCGGCCTGCGCCGCAGGAAGCCATTCGTCGTCGAGCCGTTCAGCCAGATAGCTGACCGCATCTTCCCGTCGGCCTCGCCCCAGCGCGCGGGCGGCCATCGCACGGGCATGAGGGTCGGCGTCACCAAGCCCCCTCAGCACGAAGTAGTAACTTCGATCATCGATACCGAGGGACCCGATGGCGTGCAGCGCGGCGGCCCGCACGTCGCCACGGCGATCGTCGCACCACTCGAGCAGCGGATCGATGGCGGCGACGGTGCCGATCATTCCGAAGATTTCTGCCGCGAGGCGCGTAAGCTCGGGGCGGCAGCGTACGAACTCCACGAGCCCCGGAGTCACCGCCGGCCCCAGGTTGCGGAGCGCTTCAATGACCCGCGCGCGCTGGTACCGCGAACCGTCGCCAAGGTGCCCCAGGAGCGCCGGCAAAGCACGGAGATCGCCGAGACGTCCGGCCGCTTCGACAGCCGCGGCGCGGACTTCTTCGTGGTCGTCATCCAGTGCAAGCAGTACAGCCGATAGCGCCGACCGTTCCTCCACAGCTCCCAGCGCTCTCACCCCATCGGCCCTGCGCCACCAGCGGCGATGCGTCAGATCCGCGAGCCAGTCCTTGGTGAGGCCCACGGTCTGCGCTGCCTCGCGGACATGCGTGACGATGTCGCCACGCGCCGTACGCAACGGTGCCAGCAGAAGTTCTCCGATGAATCGACGGTGGGACGGGGGCGCCGCCTCGAGTCGATCGCGGAGCGCCGCCGTCACGCCGAAGCAGGTGACCGCATCGATCAGCGGCCGATACAGGGCGATCATCGCCTGCCGCCGTTTTTCTGCAATCTCCCGCGTCAGCCGCTGGATGAAGAGGTAGGCAATCAGCGCCGTGAGCAGCGATCCGCAGAAGAGAAGAAAGGGTAATAGGACGAGGCGGAGCAACTCGGCGGCCTCGGACATACACCCTCGATGCTATGCGCCTTGTCACGCCAGAGGCTGTGCAGAATGGAACAGCAGCGTCTGTCTGCTCTCAAGCATGCTCAAGCCTCACGACTGTACCCGTAACACGGAGCCTTGCTACACGATGACCAGGCGACATCTCGGCGTGGGCGCGGTCCTGATGATGGTCATGACCTCCGTGTCTGCGCTTGGCGCGCAGAGCGAGCCTCATCTGCCAGCTGCGACCGCTACGCCGATCCAGGCAGTACCGGCGCCAGGGGAGCTAGCGATACGCGCGCGGGCACTTGCGGTCGGCGGCGAGCGGGCGGCGGCCATCACGCTGTTGCGAACCGCCGCGGTGCTCAGGCCTGACGACAGCGATACCCGAGTCCTGCTCGGAACCATATTGGGGTGGGACGGGCAGTACGATGACGCGCGTCACGAACTCGAGATCGTCCTCATGGAGAATCCAACGCATGGCGACGCACTGCCTGCCATGATCGCCGTCGAACTCGCCGCGGGGGATCCCGGGCGCGCAGAGGAGCTGACGCGCCGAGGACTGGTGCAGCGCCCCGCGGAGCCGGATTACCTGCTTGGGCTGACCCGGGCACTTGTCGCGTTGAATCGATTGACCGAAGCGCGCGATACGTTGGAGCGTCTGTTCGCTATCGATCCTCGCAATGCCCAAGCCGAGGTTCTGCGGGGGGAATTACAGCACGCTCTGCGGCTCTGGCACGCCAGTATCGGAACCTCGTACGATGGCTTCAGTGACGGCCGCGCCGCATGGCGGGAGTCCCACGTGGGTCTGAGTCGCACCACAGCTCTGGGCCCCGTGCTGATGAATGCGTCGCGTGCGGAACGGTTCGGACTCACTGATAGCCAGATCGGGGTCGAGATATATCCACTGCTCCGGCCGGGCACATATGGCTATGTGGCCGGTGCTTATTCGCCGGACGCTCGCCTGTATCCGCGTTATCGGTATGCCGCCGATCTGTATCAGAGTTTGGGCGCCGGGTTCGAGGGTGCAGCAGGATTCCGGCGGCTGGGGTTCGGCCGCGGCGTGAACATCTACGTCGGGTCGCTCGCCAAGTATTACGGAAACTGGCTGTTCAGCGGGCGCGTCTTTGTGTCTCCCGCGAACGCCGGGACCTCCCGCTCGACACACTTCTCCGTCCGTCGTTACATCGGTAGCTCCAGGACACATGTGGGCGTTCGATATGGGCGCGGTGCGTGGCGCGAGGAACCTGTAAGCCTTCGCGATCTGGAGGTGCTCGACTCGGACGTGGGGGCGGCGGAAGCGTCCATCAATCTGACCGACCGCTTTGGCCTGAGTGTGGGGGGGTCGTACAGCCGTGAGGATCGCGTCGAACGACTGGACTTACGGCAGTATTCGGTCTCGACGGGGTTGCAAGTCCGGTTCTGATTACGCCGCGGCGCTGAGGACCGAACTCACGACTGGCAGGCGCAGGCCCTGCAGAACGCTGGCGTCCACCTGCATATCCGCGCTGCGCGTTAGCGGCTTCTTGAGCAGCCGGTCGATACGCGCCATCATCTCCTGTGGGTTGAACGGCTTTGTCATATAGTCGTCGGCACCCAGATCGAACGCGCGCACGACGTCCTGTTCACGGCCGCGCCCAGACAGCACCATAATCCGCGGCGCGGTCCCGGGTCTCTGCCGAAGCCTGGTGAGCACGTCGAATCCATTGACCTTCGGCATCATCAAGTCGAGCACCAGCACCTCGGGAGCATGTGCGCCCACCGCTGCCAACGCTTCCTCGCCATTGACGGCCGTGATCGCGGTATAACCCGCGGCACGGACCTGAGCATCGACGATTCGCATGACATCCGGATCGTCTTCCGCGATGACGACCGTGCCGGCTCTGGCGCCCTGGCGCCGTCCGGCCAGCCCGGAAGCCGCCGTGACCACTGGCGCGTCCACGGAGTCGCTGGATCCGGTGCGCTTGAGGAGCAGCTGGATTCGAAGAATCACTTCGCGCAGGTCCACGGGCTTGTTCAGGAATTCGTCGGCGCCGAGAGTCAGCGCGGCGAGCTTGTCATCGAGCGTCGCTCGCGTCGTCATGAACATCACAGGAATACCGGCGGTCTCGGCATCGGCCTTCAGCTGCCGGCAGACCGCGTACCCATCCATCCCGGGCATCTCGACATCGAGGAGAATCAACGCAGGCCGTTCGGACCGCACCGCGTCCATCACCATGTCGCCAGAGCCGACGGACACCGGCATGTATCCGGCGCTTTCGAGGCACGTGGTCATGATCGCGCGCTGGTCGGCGTCGTCTTCCGCCATCAGGATTCTCGCCCCGCGGACCGTGGCCACAGCCGCGGGCGCCCACACGGTGCCCATCGCGACATCGTGGGCGAAGGCCGCCTGAACCGCGTCGACACTTTGTCGGGCGCGCACGACATCAAAAGTTCCGTTGGAGGCTCCATCGACGAGATCCTCCAGCTCCGAAGCGCGGGCGCTGATTGTCGGAAAGCCGATAGTCCCGGCCAGGCCGCTCAGCCGGTGGATGACCTGGGCGAGCGCTGCTACCGGTCCAGTCACGCCGAGGGTTGCCACCTTGTCGACCAGTATCCGGATGGAATCGCACTGGCCGATGAATGTGGTGGCAAACCGCTGCCGAGTCTCCTCAAGAATCTGCTGGAGCGCGTCGCTCGGGGAAGCCGGAAAGGCGATGTCGAGAGTGGTCATGTTGCCCTCCAAAGAGCGGAAGGCGTGCCGCCACGAGTCCCTTACGTAAGTCGTTTTGTTACAACGTGTTAGACGTTTAAGTGGTTTAGGGCGACGGCGGGCACTGGGCGGCGCCCATCCGGGCGCCCAGGGTGTGACACACCTGGGGCGCCCACCTCCGCCTCCTACAATGGGCGGAGGTGGACTTCGACCTCACCGACGTTCAACGTGCGTGGCGCGATAAGGCTGCAGCCCTCGGTCGCGACATTGCCGCCGATCCCGCCGCGGCAACCGTCGTCGCCGGCGCCGCGCGCGCCGGGTTGCTGGATCCGGCGGCCGACCTTCTCGCAGTTGCCGTGGCCACCGAGGCGCTTGCGGCCGAATCGCCGGCCGCCGGCGTCACTTACGCCCTTCATTCGGGAGTCGCGCTCGCCGTCGGGGGCGACGATCGCTTCGCCTCGCTCTTTCGCGGCGAGGCTGTCGCGGCTGTCGGCCTGACATCCGACGACGCGCCGGTCGAGAAGGGCGGGCTCCTGTCAGGCCGCGCCCCCTGGATTGCGCCCGTGACCGCTCGCGGCATTGCGGTCGTCGGTCCGCGCGATGCGTCGGCGCGCCTGGCGTATGCCGTGAGCCTCGATACACCTGGTGTGCGCGTCGATACCGTCGAGACGGCGGGGCTTGCGGGTGTGATCTTCGGCCATGTGATGCTGACCGCCGCGCGCGGCCAGCCGATAGGACCGACGCAGCCGATCATGACGCGCATCCGCATCCTCACCGCTGCGGCCGGACTCGGCATCGGACGTCGCGCCCTTCGCGAAGCCCTCGACACGGCCCGCGCCGCGCACACGGCCGCCGCGGGAGAACAGACGGTGCAGGGACTGCTGGCTGACGCCGCCACGGAGCTCGACGCGGCGATGGTGATGACCTGGAAGGCGGCGACCGCCGCCACGCTGTCGCTCGCCGACGCCTCGCTCGCCAAGATCATGGCGACCGTTGCCGCTCAACGGGCGGTCGAACGCGCGACACAGGTGGTCGGCGTGGACAGCTTTCAACGCGGACACATCATCGAACGGCTGGCGCAGGATGTTCGCGCGCTGGAGCTGTTTGCGGGGCGGACCGAGGCGTTGCGCGCGGCTGTCGCCGAAGAGATTCTGCCGGGCGGGTAGTCGCGCGACGGAGCTAACTCGCCGACGCTGCGATCCCGAACCTGAAGATGTAATCGGAACGGTCGTTGCCGACGACGATGAGGTCGCCGTGCCTCACCTCCGTGCGGCCGACCGAGCGATTTCCGCCGACCAGCCTGCCGGCGACGATCGTGCCGCAATGGCTGCCACGGTCAGCGACAAAGAATCGCTGGCCATCCTGCTCGATTTGCAGGTGCTCGCGCGAAATCTGCACCAGGTCCGACCAGCGGGGTTCGATCAGGTACAGGTCGTTCAAATCGGGCGCGACGCCAAGTCTCAACTCGACCAGGTCGCCATTGGCCGGCCGTGGCGCGCGGCTCTCGCGGCCGATTTTGAAGGGAAAATGAGTCAGCTCGACGCGCGTCAGTCCGCGAAGAGCACGGATTGCTTCGGGCGTGGTTGCCACGAGCGTCGCGCGGGGCAGGATCGTCAGTACGGCCTCAACTCTAATCCGGGAGCGTCGCCTGCGTGGGTTCGGGGAGCCACCGGCTCGCGATGATCCCGATGATGTACGCCGTGGTCCCGACAGCCGCCGCCGCGTACGCGAGGCGCACCGGGAGCGCGCCGCCCGGCATGCTCGTGACCAGTGACACGGTGACAAGCGCCGCCATAGTGCCAATCATGCGGCCGCCGACGTTGGCCGCGAAACTCTCGCCTGTGCCACGGAGGTGCGTGGGATAGACGCGCGGCAGGTAATTCCCCCAGAAACTGAACTGCGCGATGGTCGCCATGCCGACGAGGAAGATCCCCCACTGGGCGAGCGGCAATCCGACAGTCGGCGTCAGCAGGTAGACAACCGGCAGTAGCAGCAACCCGGGAATCTGGAAGATCCAGAGCAGCCGGCGCCGGCTGATGATGACCACCGCCAGGTACGCCAGCAGCAGCCGTCCGATCAGGCCGCCGAATTCCTGGAATGACTGCACGCCACTGATTGTCTGTTCCACCGCGGTCCGCGGCAGGCCCTGCACCTGCTCGAGGCCGGGGACGATGCGCGGCATCTGCTGGATGGCGCCGAACGCCGCGGCATACGCGCACGCCATCATGATCGTCGTCACGATCGTCGTCCGGCGGAACTCCGGGGTGAAGAGCGCCGCGAAGCTGGGACGCTGCAGCGTGCCCGCCCGCTTCTTTTCCATCCAGGTGGGCGATTCCGGCAGGAACGGACGTATCAGGATGAGCGGAATGGCGGGGATCAGGCCGGAGATGAGCGTGTAGCGCCAGGCCTCGTGGCCCCCGCGCACCTCGGGCAGCGACTGGCCATAGGTGACGATCAGGTAATAGGCGCCCGTCACCATGATGCCGCCGATCGATCCGAAGGCCTGCGTGTATCCGACCACGCGCTCCCGCTGCGCCGGGTCGGGGAAGAGCTCGGCGAGCCAGGCCACCGCCGCGACGAATTCGACGCAGACCCCCACGAACGTGCAGCAGCGCCAGAAGAGCAGCCATTCGACAGAGGTCGCATAACCGGCGGCGAACGCCGACCCGGCATAGAGCAGGATGCTCCAGACCAGCACCCGCCGGCGGCCGAGCAAATCGGTGAGATAGCCGCCCAGCAATCCGAAGATGCCGCCGGCCACTGCCGGCACGTACTGCATCGTCCCCACCCAGCTGTTCACCTCGAGACTGTTCGGGGCGGCGCCGAGCAGATCCGCGAGCGCCGGACGGACGATGAGCGGCAGCATGAGCAGCTCGTACGAGTCGAACGCGAATCCAATCGCCGCGATGACGCAGATCAGCCACTGGATGGGCGTAAGCGGCGGCGCCTTCGGCGAGGTAGGAAGAGTAGTCATGAAGCCTCGTGGGATGAGGCGCGAATATACTACCGAACGTGCCGACCCTTGATGCATGGGTACAGGAAGTCGTGAACTGGCATTTCGATCCCGCAAGCGGATCGCCGTTCTGGCTCGAACGCGCGAAGACGCTTGGCTGGGATCCCCGCCGGGAGATCAGGACGTTCGCGGATCTGCGCCGGTTCGGCGGCTTCGAAGACGAGTGGCTTCGCGGCGGTCCGGTGCAGCGCTGGGTGCCGCGCGGACTCGCGGGCAAGCCCGTGTATGTGTTCGAAACCGGCGGCACGACAGGTATTCCCAAGACGCGAATCAACGTCGACGACTTCCGGATCGATTACGAGCTGTTCAGCACGACGCTCCCTGATGAACATTTTCCGAAGGGCGCCAACTGGCTCATGCTGGGGCCCTCGGGACCGCGGCGGCTGCGGCTGGCTGTGGAACACCTGGCGCAGTACCGGGGCGGCATCTGCTTCTGCGTCGACCTGGATCCGCGGTGGGTGATCAAGTTGATCAAGAACGGCTGGACCGAGCACCTCCATGCCTATCGGGACCACGTCATCGACCAGGCAGTCACCGTCCTCTCCGCCAATCACGACATCCGGTGCATGTTCACGACGCCCAAGCTGCTCGAGGCGCTGGCGCTTCGCCTGGAGTCGATGGGGAGCACGATTCGGAAGAGCGGGATCAGCGGCATCTTCTGCGGAGGCACGGAGTTCACGCCGCAGTGGAACCGGTTCGCGCACGAGGAGCTGCTCGACGGCGCCTACATGACGCCGACCTACGGCAACACGCTCATGGGGCTGGCAGCGAGCGCGCCGACGGGTCCGGCCAATGGTTACAAAATCACGTACCACGCCCCGCAGCCCAGGGCGGTGATTGAAGTCGTCGACTTCGAGGACGCGGACCGCGTGGTGGAGTACGGAGCGACAGGCCGCGTGAAGCTGACGACGCTGACGAAAGAGTTCTTCATGCCGGGCTTCCTCGAGCGGGACGAGGGCGAGCGCGAGCCGCCGTGCGATCGCTTTCCATGGGATGGGGTCAGCGGCGTCCGGCCATATCGGGCGTTCGCGTCGACCACGACCGTCGGCGTGTACTGATGCTTCACCTTCCGATTCTCCGCTTCGGCGAGCCGTATACGAGTCTCGAGGTCGACGAGGTCACCCATTTTCTGACGGGGGAGCCGATTGCCCGCGTGAGCCGCGCCAACGGAGGCCTCATTCAGCGTGACATGCGCAAGGCCAACCGGGCGCGCGAGGCGCTGCGCGCGATTCCGATCGACGAGTTGATCGCACGGGTCGGACGGGCGGGGGAGCTCTACATGACCGCGCGCCTGCCGATGGGCGACGGCATGCAGACGGCCGATGAATTCGCCCACGCCCAGTCGGCCAGCACGGGGCTCCCGGAGCGGATGTGCCGCGCCAACATGAAGAAGAACGCCTTCGTGCTGGGCGAGATGCGCAGCGTCCTCACGTCGCTGACGCGCGGGCTCGACTTCGACGTGCTCGCCACCGGCCACGGCGTGGAGCGCGACGTGCCGATCAGCTACCAGGCGCAGAGCCCCGTCCTCGGGCTGGTGCTGCCGTCGAACTCGCCCGGCGTGCACACGCTGTGGCTGCCCATCATTCCGCTGCAGATTGGGCTCGTGCTGAAGCCAGGTCCGCAGGAACCCTGGACGCCCTATCGGATGGCCTCCGCCTTTTTCGAGGCGGGCATTCCGCGCGAGGCGATTGCGATTTATCCGGGGCACGCGGACGTCGGCGGGGCCGTGCTCGACGCCTGCGCCAGGAGCCTCATCTTCGGCGGCACCGCGACTGTCGATCGCTACCGCGGCGATCCGCGGGTGCAGGCGCACGGCCCGGGGTTCTCCAAGATTCTCCTCGGGGACGATCAGGTCGATCAGTGGGAGCGCCATCTCGACATGATGGTCGAGAGCGTCTTCATCAACAGCGGGCGTGGCTGCATCAACGCCTCGGGCATCTGGGCGAGCCGGCACACGCGCGAGATCGCCGACGCGATCGCGCAGCGGCTTGCGGCGATCCGGCCGCTGCCCCCTGCCGATCCGGAGGCGAGCCTGGCGGCGTTCACGGTTCCGGGCGTGGCCGACGCGATCTCGAATGCCATCGATGCCGAGCTGAAAGTGCCGGGTGTCACCGACGTGACGGCGGCCTACCGGCAGGGCGGCCGGCTGGTGAAAGAGGGGAAAGCCGACTATCTCCTGCCGACCGTGCTCCACGCGTCGAATCCCGGCGTGCCGGTCGCGAAGCAGGAATACATGTTTCCGTTCGTGACGGTCGTCGAGTGTCCGCAGAGCGCCATGCTCGACGCGATCGGCCCGACGCTGGTGTGTACCGCGATTACGTGCGACGAGACCTTTCGCCGCCGGCTCCTCGATGCGGTCCACATCGACCGGCTGAACCTCGGGCCGGTCCCGACATCCCGATTGAACTGGCTCCAGCCCCACGAAGGGAACATCGTTGAGTTCCTGTTCCGTGCGCGTGCATTCCAGACCGCTCCGCTCCAGTGAAGATTCTCCAGATCACCGCCGGCGCCGCCGGCATGTACTGCGGAAGCTGCACCCGCGATAACGCGCTGGCGCGAGCGTTGATGGCGCGCGGGCATGACGTGACGTTGATGCCGGTCTATACGCCGACGCGGCCGGACGAGCCGAATGTGAGCCGCGACAGGGTGTTGTTTGGCGGCATCAGCGTCTACCTCCAGCAACACGTCCCTCTGTTTCGCGCCACGCCGCGTCTGCTCGATCGGCTCTGGGACTCGCCGGCCGTCATCCGCGCCTTTGCCGGACGCGCCATCAAGACCGACGCCCGGCTCCTCGGAGAGCTGACGATCTCGATGCTCCGCGGCCAGGACGGCGTCCTGCGGAAGGAGTTCGAGAAGCTGATCGACTGGGCGCGTGACGAAGCGCCGCCGGACGTCGTCGATCTGCCGAATTCCCTCCTCATTGCGATGGCGGCGCCGCTGAAGCGGGCCCTCAATCGTCCCGTCTGCTGCACGCTCCAGGGTGAAGAACTGTTCCTGGACGGTCTGGTGCCGCCGTATCGCGAGCAGGCGCGCGAACTCATTCGCGCGCAGGTGCCGACGATCGATCGCTTCATTGCGGTGAGCGAGTACTCCGCGCGGTTCATGTCTGCGTATCTGGCCATTCCGTCCGATCGCATCTCGGTCGTCCCATTGGGTATTACCCTCGACGGATACGGTGAACGTCAGAAGTCCGAAGCCCGAAGCCCGGCCCCCTTCACCGTCGGCTATTTCGCGCGTATCGCACCGGAGAAGGGTCTGCAGGTCCTTGCCAACGCGTACGTGCGGCTGCGACGACGAACGCCGGACATACCGATGCGGCTCGTCGCAGCGGGGCATTTGCCGCGGGCTCACCAGCCCTACCTGGATGGTGCGAAGACGACCCTCAAGGACGCCGGCCTCGGCCAGGAGTTCGAGTATCATGGTGAGGTCGATCGGCCAGGCAAGATCGCGTTTCTGCGCCGGCTCGACGTGCTGTCGGTGCCCGCCACCTACGACGAGCCGAAGGGCATGTTTCTGCTCGAAGCGATGGCGAGCGGGGTGCCGGTCGTCCAGCCGCGCCGCGGATCGTTTACGGAGATCGTGGAACGGACCGGTGGGGGGCTCCTCGTGCCGCCGGACGATCCGGGGGCGCTTGCGGAAGCACTCGAGCGCGTGGCTCGCACGCCGGCATTACGCGACGAGCTCGCCCAGCACGCGTTTGACGGCATACGGCGTCACTACACGGTGGCGCAGTCCGTGGAAAAATTGATCGAGGCGTATGGCCATGCTGCGCGTCACTGACGTCACCAAGACGTATCCCACCGCGCGGGGGCCCCTGACGGTCCTGTCGGAGGTCACCTTCTCACTCGCACCGGGCGACGCGGCCGCGGTGACCGGGCCCTCGGGCAGCGGCAAGAGCTCGCTGCTCCACATTCTCGGAGCGCTCGATCGCCCCACAGCGGGAACCGTGACATTGGACGGGCGCGATCCGTTTGCGCTGTCGGACGCCGAACTGGCCGCGTTCCGCAATGCGTCGGTGGGTTTCGTCTTCCAGGATCACTGCCTGCTGCCGCAGTGCTCCGTGCTCGAGAACGTGCTGGTCCCCACGCTTGTCGCGGAACGCCGGAGCGATGCCGGCGCGGACAGTGCCGCGGGCAGTGCCGCGGACGACGCCGTCGACGACGCCACATTCGCGCGCTCGCTGATCGCGCAGGTCGGACTCTCCGATCGGATCGCCCATCGGCCGGGAGAATTGTCGGGTGGGGAGAAGCAGCGGGTTGCGATTGCGCGCGCGCTGATTCGCCGGCCCCGCCTTCTCCTGTGCGATGAGCCGACGGGCAATCTCGATCAGGCCTCCGCCGCCGCCGTCGCCGCGCTGCTCGTCGCCCTCCACCGCCAGCAGCAGAACATCCTCATCGTCGTCACCCACAGCCTCGAGCTCGCGGCGCGGTTTGCGAACCGATTCGAAATCCGCGAATCGCGCCTGACCGTGTTGTGACTTCTGATGTCTGACTTGATTACCGATCTGTTCGGCATCGAGCTGCCCATCATTCAGGCCCCGATGGCCGGCTCGCAGGGCAGCGCGCTTGCCATCGCCGTGGCGAACGCCGGCGGTCTCGGGTCGCTGCCGTGCGCGCTGCTCAAGCCGGATCAGATTCGCAGCGAGCTCGAACGCATCAAGCGCGCCACCAGCCGGCCGTTCAACATCAATTTCTTCTGCCACCAGACTCCGGCCTTCGACGAGGCCCGAGACGCCGCCTGGCGGTCGGCGCTGGCCGGATATTACGAGGAGTTCGGCGTCGCTCCGCCGGCCGGAGAGCTGGCCGGCGCGCGGCTGCCGTTCGACGCGGACGCCGCCGCGCTTGTCGAGGAATTCCGTCCTTCTGTCGTCAGCTTCCACTTCGGCCTGCCTCGCCCTGAATTGCTGGCCCGCGTCAAGCGAAGCGGCGCGAAGGTGTTGTCATCGGCGACGACTCTGGGGGAGGCGGAGTGGCTCGAGGCGAACGGGGTCGACGCGATCGTCGCGCAGGGGAGTGAGGCCGGTGGACATCGCGGGATGTTTCTCGAGCGGAGTATCGCCACCCAGCTCGCGACCATGGACCTGGTGCGGGAGATTGTGGCGAGGGTCCGCGTGCCGGTCATTGCGGCCGGCGGGATTGCCGACGCTGACGGCGTAGCCGCGGCCCGGACAGCCGGGGCGGCCGGCGTTCAGGCTGGAACGGCGTATCTCCTGTGTCCGGAAGCCACCACCAGTGCGCTTCACGGCGCAGCGCTGAAAAGCGATGCGGTCCGTACGACAACGATCACGAACGTGCTGACCGGCAAGCCCGCTCGCGGCATTGTGAACCGGCTGATGCGCGAGCTCGGTCCGATGAACGACGCGGCGCCGGCCTTTCCGATGGCCGCGGCGTATCTGGCTCCGCTGCGCGCCGCGGCGGAAGCACAGGGCCGGAATGATTTTTCGACGATGTGGTGCGGGGAGAACGCTGGAGGCTGCCGGGAGGAGCCGGCAGGGGTCGTTACTCGGAGACTTGCAGGACGCGCCTGATTTCGATCACCAGCGCGTGCGGCGGGCACGGCTTCGGCACGAACCAGTCGCATCCGGCGCGCGTCGCGCGCTCCAGCTCACCCGATCCGTCGTGCGCAGTCATTGCCACGACGGGAATGTGCGCGGTTCGCGAGTCGCTTTTCAGCCGCCGCGTCGCTTCCCATCCGTCGACGACCGGCAGGCTCAGATCCATGAGCACGACATCGGGCAGCTGGGCTGATGTGTGATCGATCGCTTCAGCACCGTTCGCGGCCTCGATGACATCGAAGCCTGATGTCGTGAGGTGCTCGACGTACAGCAGGCGCAGGTCACCCTGATCTTCGACGATCAGCACGAGCGGCCGTTCGCGCTCCCGCATCCCAGCCGTTGTCTGCATCACGCTGGATTATCCCATGGGCCAGATCGGCCTTTGATATATTGCCCGCACCAATGCCCCTGATTCTGCTGCTCTTCGTCGGCTCCGGCTGCGCCGCACTTATCTACGAAGTCGTCTGGTTTCAGCTCCTGCAACTCTCTGTCGGCTCGTCGGCGGTATCGCTCGGCATTCTGCTGGGCACGTTCATGGGCGGGATGTGTCTCGGGAGTCTGCTCCTGCCACGGCTCATCGGTGCGCGACATCATCCGCTGCGCGTCTACGCCGGCCTGGAACTGGGAATCGGCGCGTTCGGCCTCCTTGCGCTCTTCGCGCTGCCGTTCGCCGGCAATGTCTATACGAGCGTCGCGGGCACGGGCCAGGCGAATCTCTATCTGCGTGCCGTCGTCGCGGGGATCTGCCTGCTCCCGCCCACGATGCTCATGGGTGCGACGCTACCCGCGATCGCGCGATGGGTCCGGGCCACCCCCGCTGGCGTCGCGTGGCTCGGCTACTTTTACGGCGGCAACATCGTCGGCGCCGTGATCGGCTGCATGCTCGCCGGCTTTTATCTCCTGCGCGTGTTCGACATGCCGACGGCCACGTACGTGGCCGTGGCGCTGAACGTCCTGGTCGCCCTGCTGGCACTGGCGGTTGCGCGGCGGGCGGCGTACGTGCCGGCGGCGATTGTCCGCGAAGCCGAGACCGCCGCGCCGAATGCGCGTCTCGTCTACGTCGCCATTGCGCTCTCGGGTCTGACGGCGCTCGGCGCCGAAATCGTCTGGACCCGGATCCTGTCGCTGCTTTTCGGGGCGACCACGTACACCTTCTCGCTGATCCTGAGCGTGTTCCTCATCGGCCTGGGCATCGGCAGCACGATCGGCGCTGACATCGCGCGGCGGATTCCCAACCCGCGCGTGGCGCTCGGCTACTGCCAGCTCGCGCTGTGCGCGACGATGGCATGGGCCGCCTATACGGCGGGCGCCTCGATGCCGTACTGGCCGATCAACCCGGCGATCTCCACCGACCTGTCGTACATCTTTCAGCTCGATCTGATCCGGGCGATCTGGGTCCTGCTGCCGTCGACATTACTGTGGGGCGCCAGTTTTCCGCTGGCGCTCGGCGCTGTCGCCCGTGAGATTGACGATCCCGGGCGCGTGGTCGGCCGCGTCTATGCCGCGAACACGGTCGGCGCGATCGTCGGCGCACTGGCCACGGGACTCGTGCTCGTCGGCACGGTCGGGAGCCAGGTCACGCAGCAGATCCTGATCGGGATTGCGGCGCTTTCTGGACTACTGCTGCTGGTAGGGGCCTCGCCGGCCACTGAATCCGTGACCCAACCCGCCATCCGTGCGCGCAGCGCCGCCATCCTCGTGGCCGTCGTGTGCCTTGGCGCACTCGTGCTCGCTCGCACGGTGCCGCCGCTGCCAGGCGTGCTCGTCGCGTACGGGCGGTATGCGGCAACCTGGGTCGGGGTAAACACGGTCGAGTACGTCGGCGAAGGCGTGACCGCCGCCGTGGCAGTCTCGCGGACGCCCGAGGGCGTCCTCAACTATCACAATGCCGGCAAGATCCAGGCGTCGAGCGAGCCACAGGACATGCGGCTGCAGCGCATGCTCGGCCACATTACGACGCTCGTCCCGAAGAATCCGGCCCGGGTCCTGGTGATCGGCTGCGGCGCCGGCGTGACGGCCGGCGCCGTCTCGATCGACCCGATGGTGAAGGCGCAGACGATCGCGGAGATCGAACCGCTCGTCCCCCAGGTGGTGTCCACGCACTTCTCCGAGCACAACTTCGACGTCGTTCGTAATCCGAAGGTGCGCATTCATCTCGACGACGCGCGGCACTTTCTTCTCACGACGGACGAGAAGTTCGACGCCATCACGTCGGACCCGCTGGATCCGTGGGTCAAGGGTGCGGCGACGCTCTACACGCGGGAGTTCTTTCAGGAAGTGAAAGAGCACCTGAACCCCGGAGGCGTCGTCACCCTGTTCGTGCAGCTGTACGAGAGCAACGACGCCGCGGTGAAGAGCGAGATCGGCACGTTTCTCGAAGCGTTCCCGAACGGCGCCGTCTTCGCCAACACCGTGAACAACCAGGGGTACGACGTCGTGCTGTTCGGCCAGATGGGCAACCAGCCGATTGATGTCGATGCCGTGCAGGCGCGGCTGTCGTCGCCGGAGGGGGAGCCCATCCGTCAGTCGCTCGCGCAGGTGGGGATCAATTCCGCGGTAGAGCTCTTTGGCACCTACTCGGGCGGCCGGCAGGACATGGCGAAATGGCTGACGGACGCGGCGATCAATACGGACCGTAACCTCAGGCTGCAGTACCTGGCGGGCCTCGGCCTGAACTTCTATCAGAGCGCCGACATCTACCGGAACATGATCGAGGAGTCGCGGTATCCAGAAGGCCTGTTCACGGGGTCCGAGCGGACGCTCGCAGAGCTCCGTGCCTATATCGAGCGCGCGCTGAATGCGTCCAGGCCGTTTGTGGCTTCTCCGTAGACCATCTCATCGCAGTAAGATTCACAGGTGCATGACACGCTTGCGGTGGTGCTCGGCGGGGGTGCCGGCTCGCGGCTTTTCCCGCTCACTGCCACGCGTTCCAAGCCTGCAGTCCCGATTGGCGGCAAGTACCGCCTGATCGACATACCGGTCAGCCGGTGTCTCCACGCGGAGATCCGCCGGATCTTCGTGCTGACACAGTTCAATTCGGCGTCGCTCAACCGTCACATCGGCGGCACGTATCAGCTCGACCGCTTTTCGGGCGGGTTCGTCGAAATCCTTGCGGCGGAACAGACGCCAGACAATCCCAACTGGTATCAGGGCACGGCCGACGCCGTCCGGCAGGCGATGCGCCATATCACCCAGCACGAGGCGGACTACTACCTGATCCTCGCCGGCGACCACCTGTACCGGATGGACTACGACGAACTGGTCTGCGCCCACAAGGACACCAACGCCGAGATCACCATCGCGGCCCAGCCCGTCGATCCCGACACGGCCACCCAGATGGGCATCTTCCGCTTCGATTCGGCCGGCCAGATCGTCGCGTTCGAAGAGAAGCCGGATGCCGTGCGGCTGCAGGCGATCGGACGGAGCATCCCGGGGGGTGCGACCTTTGCCGACCACAGCGACGAGCAGCCATTCATGGCGTCGATGGGCATTTACGTGTTTTCCCGGCGCGTGATGCTCGAGTTGCTGGAACGCGAGGCGGGACATGACTTCGGCCGTGAGCTGATTCCGGCCGCGCTGAGCCGCTATCGGGTGAAGCCGTATCTGTACCGCGGCTACTGGGCGGACGTCGGGACGATCAGGTCGTTCTACGAGGCGAACATCATGCTGGGTCGGCCGGCGGCGCCGTTCCGGTTCTGGGACATCAACCATCCCATCTACACCCATCTTCGGCAGCTGCCGGGAACGCGGATGACCGACTGTACGGTCCGTAATTCGGTCGTGGTGGACGGCTGTTACCTGGATCGATGCCACCTTGATGAATCGATCGTCGGCCTGCGGAGCCACATCAGCGCCGGGGCGTACGTGACGCGGACGGTGCTGCTGGGCGCCGATTTTTACGAGGACGGCAACCCGCCCGACGGGCTGCCCGAACTCGGCATCGGCAAGGACGTCGTCCTCGACCGCGTGATCGTGGACAAGAATGCCCGGATTGGCGACGGCGCGCGGCTCACCAATGCGCGCGGCGTGGAGGAGGCGGACGGGGACGGGTACTACATCCGGGGCGGGATCATCGTGGTGCCGAAGGGAGGTGTGATTCCCCCCGGCACCACGGTTTGACTATCTGGACGCGGTCGCGGCCTGTGGCCGTGCGAAGCGGGCGTCGTCTATTGCGGCGGTGTCGACCGCGTCGAACTCATACATCAGCACGGCCTGGCGCGGCCCGTTGACCGTCCATTTCAGCGGCGTGCGGATGCCGCCGCCGATGTAGAAGTTGTCGTAATTCACCCGGAACACGTGGCAGCAGTACCCCGACTTCTGCTGATACGTCATGCTGAGCAGATACGCCGTGTCGCGGTCGAAGTACAGCTTCACCTGCGGCAGCCACGTCGAGGTCCCTGAGACGACCCACGCGGTCCGGTCGCCTACCTTCTCCTGACCTTCGACCTTGAGGTTCGCCAGCACCTGCCTGAACTGCGCCGGATACATGACCGCATTCTCGAGCCTGGCGAGGGCCGCCAGGTCCGGCCGGAGATCGCCAGGGGCGGCGATGCCGGCGCGCGTCCAGCTTCCCGCGCCGTTGAACGTCGTGACGGCGTCCGCGGCGATGTTGTGCTGGACGACCATCCGCTTGTCGGCCCCTTTCACCATCACCTCCACCGGCGTGACCAGCGTCGGCGCGCGCTGTGGGTGCACTTCGTCGAGGTGGCCGTAGTTGGTGACCCGGCCCCTGAGCGTGCGGGCCGGCGCTCTGGCGATCGCCTCCGCGCCGCCGACCGCGGTGATATAGCGGTCGATCAACTGATCGGCGGTTGGTGCCTCGGCGACGACGACGGTGGCTGGCCTGTGGTCCTCGCCGTTATGCGGAAGGAGCGTCGTGGGACGGGTATTCCCCTGGTGGCAGGTGAAACAGGTCACGACCTCACGGCCCGCGAACTGGGTGCGGTTGATGTCGGCCACCATCCGGATCATCTGCCGCGCGATTTCCTTCTGGGGCTTCCCGTCGAGGTCGCGCTTCGTGTTGTCTGCGTCATGGCAATAGACGCAGTGCACCCCGAGCGCGATCTCCATCAACTGCATCGTCGGCTGCATCAGGTGCGCCGGCAGCGTCCTGAGGACCGTGACGTTCTTGAAGAACTGGTCCGAGGGCTGCGCACCCGGCTGCTGCGCCCTGACGGACGCCGCTCCGAGGAGCGCCACCGCCACGACGCCAACCAGTAGTCCGAACACGACGCGTGGTGATCTGCCGTTCATCGCGGCCTCCTTCTTAATCGCCGGGTGCGACTATCGCACCGCGGGCTGCGGATTCGTAGAGCTCGAAATTGCCGTCACCGTCGACGAGGCGCAGCGCGAACGCGGCGATGGCGAACTCGCGGAGGGCCGGCGGCGTCCGCTCGCGGTCGATGACGACGAAACCGACCTTCGCGCGGGCGACGAATGGCAGACCGTCCGCGAGGAGCCAGGGCCGGCGCGAGTGGTCGAGCTCGTGTCCCTCGCTCAGCCAGATCAGCGCGTTGGCCATCGGGTCGCGCCGGATGTCGGCCATCCGACGCCGTGAGACGCGCGACAGGTATCCGCCGATGAGTGGCTTGCGGTGGACCGTCTGAAAGTAATGCGAGCGCGCGCTGAAGTTTCCGACACTGCGTGTGCCGTCGCGGACGCCGAAGGGCAGCTCGAGCACGCGCACCGAATCGTCCCGTACGGCCGCGATGTGGTTGTAAATCTGCGGCACGGCCGCCGAATACACGGGCCGCGGCGCAGGGAGCAGTTCGAAGAGCAGGAGCGCGGCTGCTGTCGCCACAATTGCCCGGCGCCGGTGCGGCCACCGCTGGCCCAGCCAGTAGAGTGCGGCGCCAAAGAGCACGGCCACGACCAGCATCAGCACGATGCTGAAGCGCGACGGCGTTCGCGCGAGCCCGAAAATCGGCACGTACCGGAGAAATGCCCACGGACCTGGAACGTAGGTATTCGTGCCGATCACGTGCACGAAGGGCCCGAGCGACAGGGCGCCAAAGACCAGCGCCAGCCCTCCCCAGAACCGGGGGATCCTCCAGCCGGCACGCCACGCGGCAGCGATCGCAAACAGCGCGACGAAGGTCAGCGACGCGACGTTCTCGTAGTACGCGTCCGGGCGCGGCGTCAGCCAGGCCCGCAGGCTGTCAGGCGCCAGCGGATGGTTCGGGTTCGGCAGGACGAACGCGGCGAGGTCGACACCGCGCGGGCTGCTGCGCCAGAAAATCTGGTCGCGATCCCATCGCCCCTGGGCCACGCGCACCGCGGCGGCATAGAGGACAGGAGAGAGCACCGCGACGGCGACGAGTCCCGCCGCCGTACTCAGCCACAGCGCCCGGAGCAGCGACCGTCCGTCGCACAGCGAGATGTTGGGCCGGTAGGTCCAGGCCAGCCGGGCACAGGCCAGCAGTGTCAGCAGCAGCACCGGGGTATACAGACTGCGTATGCTGGCGACGCGACCGAGGACCGTGATCTGCCAGCCGCCGCTGATCAGCATCGAGAGGACCAGCCCTCCAACACAGAACAACAGGACGTCGAGTGTCCAGGGCACCCCGCGGTGCCGTGGCTGTACGGCAGTACGCCGAATCGTCATCACACGGGCCGCCACGAAGAGCGCCGCCAGGATGACGCAATACACCGCGTAGTACGCGTCCGTGCTGGCGGCCCACGCGCATGTGAGGCCGAGCGCCACGGCATCGCGGAGGCGCTGCCGATCGACCGTCCGCAGCAGGAGGAGCATGAACAGCGCGAGCGGCGCCGCGGCCACGAGACTGAAGTGCGCGCCGCCGCGCGTCACGAGCGCGGGGCTCCAGGCGAACAGGGCGCCGGCAAGCCATGCCTCAGTCCAGGCACCCGTCACGTGCCTCACGAGCAGAAAGGCGGCATACCCGGTCAGCACCGTCATCAGGAGATAGACGACGTTGAACGTCGCGACAACGCCGAGTAAGGGAATCAACGGGAGCGCGACGAGGTCCTGGAAGGCGGTGTAGTTATGGAGACTGAGGTTCGCGCGGGCGCCGCTCAGCGAAAAGATTTTGTCGGTGAAATAGGGCGATTGATGGTTGTTGAGCAGCTCGTGCTGGAACACCCACTGGTTCCAGACGTACACACCCGTATCGCCGGCGGGGGATCCCGTCAGATGCGTGGAAATATTCGGCAGCAGCGGCCAGCTGAATGCCACCGCGACCAGCGCATATCCGAGTAAAGCGTAGAGATGCCGCCGGATCGCCGGATTCATAAATGCGGGAGAGCATAGGAACCGGTCGGCGAGTGGAGACTAATACAAAAAATCCCAAACCCCAACTCCCAACTCCCAACCCCGAGGAGGTCTTGGAGGTTGGGAGTTGGTTGTGTGGGAGTTGATTAGGTCAGAGCGCGCCGTTCCCCCACGGCCCCCAGATCGCGAAGGTCAGACCCTCCTGCCCGGGCGCTGGCGGCGTCGGTCCGCCCGTCGCGCCCTGCCGGTTGACGAAGAGCGTGACGCGTTCCCACCGGTTGCCGACCGGCCGGTTATCGCCTCGAACCTTCCGGTCATTCCACGAGGGGTCCGCCACCGCGAACGTGGCGCCCGCCCACTCCGAGTCGCTTTCGAGGTTGAGCGCGAAGTCGAAGATTTCGCCCCCGAGCGTCAGACCGCGCAGGTACTGATTCCCGCCGCCGTCCTCGCAGAGCAGCAGACCGTTCTGCGGCGACACGGCGATGTTGTCGGGCGCGTCGAGCTGCGCCGCGCCGCCCGATTCAAAGATCAGCGTCAGGGTGCCGCCGTCCCCCTCCGGCCGGAACTCCCATACCTGGCCGGCGCCGGCGTTGCCGCCGTTGGTGGAGACGAAGTAAATCGCGCCGCTGCCGTACCAGCAGCCTTCGAGGCGGCCGAACCGCGCGCCGCCGAGCGCCCGGCCCTGGCTGTAGACGGCCGTCGAGCTGGTGCCGGGCGGGTTGGGATTGGCAATGGGCACCCAGGAGACAGGGAGCTGTGTGCCAACTGTCTGGCCCGAGCGCGTGTCGTAGTTGAACGCAGCGTCGATTGCCATCATCTCGAGCTGGCCGCCGTCAATGAGGACGCCGGGCGTGGCCGGGAGAAAGCGATAGAAGCCGCTGTTGCTGCCGTTGTCTTCCGTCTCGTAGACGATCCAGGTATCAGGGTCGACGGCGATCGCTTCGTGTGAGAAGCGCCCCATCTCGGGAATGGCGATCGCCGGCACGGTGCCATTGGCGTCTGCCGGCACGTCAAAGCAGTAGCCGTGCTGCTTCTGCCAGCCGCCGGGGGTCGGGCCGACGTTTGTTTCCTCGCAGGTGATCCAGGAGTTCCAAGGCGTGACGCCGCCCGCGCAGTTGACCGTCGTCCCGCTGAGGCTGATGAAATCGCGTTCGAGCTCGCGGGTGAATGGATTCACCACGAGCGTCGTCGTGCCGCCGCCTTTGCGGTCGTAGGCGTTCCCGTCGACCGCGAGCGTGCCGGCGCCAGGCGCGTTCCGGTCTTCGTGGTTGCGCACCAGGCGGAACTTGCCATCGCGCGTATTGAAGACGCCCATGCCGTCGTGCGCGAGCGGCACGAGGTTCCCGTCGGACATCATCGCGCCTGCGGGGCTGAAGCTCCGGTAGTGGAATCCATCCGGCAGCGACATGCGCATGGCGCCGTCGCGCAGGTCGGCTGCGGGCACGAGGGGCCCATAACTGCCTTTGCCTGGCGCGGCATGCACACGGCCATGCTGGCCGAAGAGATTGAGGCCTTGAAATGCGGGCAGCGCGGCAGCCGCTCCGGCAGTGGCCAGGGCGCCGCGAAGAAACTGTCGTCGGTGAAGGGCGCGGTGTGTCGGTGTAATCAGTCCTCCGTCGTTCTGGGAAACAGAACAGGTGTGCGGAGAGACTAGACAGCTGATGTGAAGCCGTGCGCACGACGATGAAAACATTTCGCGGCGGTGACGATCACTTTCTGTGACGCCGCGGTTTTAACAGGCCCGTTGCACGTTCGAGATCACGACGTCATACGACCCACATAGGATGGGGATCGTGCATGTGGGTATACCACGGCGTGAAGCAGTACCACAGGCGCAGAGATGGCGCTGACCGTCAGCGTCATTGTCTGCGCCCATAACGAAGCGCAGTTCCTGTCTCCCTGTCTGTATTCCCTCCTCGCGCAATCCCGCATCCCCGACGAAATCATCGTCGTCAATAACGCGAGCAGCGATGCGACCGGCGAGGTCGCGCGCCGGGTGCCCGGCGTCAAGGTCATTGACGAACCGCGTAAGGGGCTCGTGGTGGCCCGCGAGACCGGCCGCCGCGCCGCGACCGGCGACGTCCTCGTGTACCTGGATGCCGACTGCCGTGCGCCCCTGACCTGGCTGGAACGCGTGGAACAGAAATTCATCGCGAGGCCGGCGCTGCTCGCGCTCTCCGCGCCGTACCGGTATTACGACTGGGACTGGCGGGGCAGGACGCTGATTCGCGCCTATGACCTCACGCTGGCGCCGGCGACGCAGCTGCTGGTGAAGTACATCCTCCGGATCGGGACGCTTTTCTATGGCGGCAACTTCGCCGTGCGGCGTGAGGCGCTGGAGGCGATTGGCGGGTTCGACACCAGCATCGAGTTCCACGGCGAGGATACGAATCTGGGCCGCCGGCTCCATGCCGCGGGGCGCGTGGCGCTGTTCTACGACTGCTACCTCTACACCTCCGCGCGCCGCTTCGTGGCGATGGGGAACGGGGCGGTGGTCCGGCTCTATGTCAGGAACTTCACATCAGAGCTGCTTCATCATCGGCCCAAGGACACGACCCATCTGGATGTGAGGACTTGATGCCCGGATATGAGCCGTTTCTCCTGTGCGATTTTCATGTGCACACCCAGTGGAGCGACGGCCGTCTCACCGTCGCGGAAGTCGTGGATCTCTACGGCGCCACCGGAAAATTCGACGTCATTGCGATTACCGACCATATTCTGATGAAGAAGGATCTGCTGGCCAGGGCAGGGCGCATCGCCACGCTCGGGCGGCGCGCCTACGGCGTCCGGCAGGAGCATTTCGAGGCGTACCTCGAAGACATCGAGATGCAAGGCAAGCGCGCGCTCAAGCAGTACGGGATGCTGGTGATCCCCGGCGCCGAGGTGACGCAGAACCGGCTCCGTGGTCGCAAGAATTCGCACATCATCGCGCTCGGCATCACGGACTACATCAGCGCCGATCAGACGGCCGACGAGATCCTCCGTGCGATCCGGCGCCAGGGGGCGCTCAGTATTGCGTGTCATCCACACCATCGGACGACCCGGCGCATCGAGATCAGCACCTGCTACCTGTGGGACAACCGCAAAGAACTCGCGCCGCTGGTCGACGTCTGGGAAGCTGCGAACCGCGACGATCTCTTTTCCGTCACCAGCCTGAAGCACTACCCGTACGTCGCGAACAGCGACTTCCACAAGGCCAAGCATCTCTATTCGTGGAAGACGCTCCTGCGGTGCGAGAAGCAGTGGCCCGCGATCGCCGACGCACTGCGCAAGAACGTCGACGTCGCGCTCACGCTCTATCGCAACGGCTCCTGGGCCGCGTAACGCTTCCGGCGCGCCGAGTTACCGCCGAATTTGCCGGGCGGCCAAGCGGCCGTCACATCACCCCCAGATACTGCGTACATGAAGCTTGACCTGCATGTGCACACCACGTACTCAGGACATACCAGCATCTATCCCCTCAGTCTGATCATGCACGAGTCGTACAACACCCCGGAGGGAGTGTACGCGCGCGCGAAGGCTCGGGGGATGGACCTCGTGACCATCACCGATCACGACCGCATCGACGGCGCACTCACGATTGCCGACCGCCCGGACGTGCTCGTGGGATGCGAAGTGACGGGTGTGTTTCCGAACGACGGCGTTCGCGTGCATCTGGGCGCCCTCGGCGTTTCGGAGGCGCAGCACAGGGAGATACAGCGGCTGCGCCATGACATCCGTGAGCTGCTGCCATACATGAAGCAGCAGCGGATCTTCAGCAGCCTCAATCATGTCGCCTCTCGGATCAACGGCTCCATCACGGCGCCGCACATCGCGGCGCTGATGCCGTGGGTGGACGGCATCGAAATCATCAACGGCTCGAGGCTCACGACCCAGAACCGGACTGCCACATGCCTTGCGGATGCCTGCCGCAAGGTCGGCGTTGCGGGAAGCGACTCCCACACCCGGCGCGGCATCGGGCGTACCTGGGTTGAGGCGCCGAACGCGCGCACCCGCGAAGAGTTCCTGACGGAATTGCACGCCGGCCGCGTCCGCGTCGGCGGCCGCCAGGGCAACTACTTCACGATGGCGTCCGACATGCTGAGGCTCGCGGGAGGGTTCTACGCCGATCGCTTCGCCCGCGCGGCCCGAAAGCCGCTCAACTGGCGCAACCAGGCGTTCGTTCTCGGGGGCGTGCTGGGGCTGCCGCTCCTGTGCCTCCCGCTCGTGGGCGCGCTCGGTCACTTCATCCTGGAAGAGCGATTCAATCGATCGCTCCTCTTCGATCTCGTCGCGCGGCCGGCGACCACCCGGCTTCCTGAACCGGCCTGACCATGAACGTCGCCATCTTCACCGACAACGACTTCGTGAAGGTGAACGGCGTGACGACGACGCTGCGGGCCGTCGTGCAGCACGCGCCGGAGGATGTGCGCGTCAGGGTCTACACGGCGGCGGAGACGGGCAGCGACGAAGCCGACTACTTCGCGTTGCGTTCCCTTGGTGTACCGATCCCGTGGTACGGCGAGATGCGGATGTACGTTCCGCGCCTGCGCGCCTACCTCGCCGAGGCGGTACGCGACCGCATCGACGTCGTTCACCTCACGACGCCAGGACCGATCGGTCTCGCGGCGCTCTACGTGGCGTCGCGGCTCAACCTGCCGCTCGTCGGCAGCTTCCACACCGACCTCGCCGCCTACACGACGCTTCTGAGCGGGTCGACCCGGCTCGGTGCGCTGATGCGCGAATACATGCGGTGGCTGTACAGCCGGTGCGCACGCGTCCTGGTGCCTTCGGAGGCCACCAGGGAGATGCTCGTGGCCGCCAGGTGCCGCCCGGAGAAGCTGGCCGTCTGGCCGCGCGGGGTCGATACCGGATTGTTCAGCCCGGCGAAACGGTCGCGGCGCCTCCGCGACAGCTGGCACGTATCGGACCGGCGGCCGGCCATTCTCTACGTGGGCCGGGTTTCCGCCGAGAAGGGACTCCGCATGCTGCCGTCCCTGCAGCGAGCATTGCACGCCGCCGGCCTCCAGCATCGCTTCATCATCGTCGGACAGGGTCCGATGCGCGGCGAGCTCGAGCGGCATCTCTGGGACGCCGTCTTCACGGGGGCGCTCCCGCGAGCGGAGGTTGCCGAGATCTTCGCGTCCAGCGACCTGTTTGTCTTTCCGAGCCGTACGGATACGGCGGGGAACGTCGTGCTCGAAGCGCAGGCCAGCGGGCTGCCGGTCCTCGTGTCGGGGGCGGGGGGGCCACGGGAGAACATGGAAGAGGGCCGGACCGGGTACGTCTGCGACGACGAGACGGCCGGGGAGTGGGCGGAGAAGGCCGTGACACTGCTTCGCGACGAGCCGCTGTGCCGCGGCATGCGCGAGCGGGCCCGGGACTACGCGCTGTCGCGCCGGTGGGATTGCGCCCTGAAGCCGCTCTACGACACCTACCGGTCGGTCGTGACCGTACCGCGGACGAGCGACGCGGGATCGCTGCTGACGCCGGCCGTGCCGCGAGTCCCATGATGTGGAATTACAAATCGGCGGTGCTCAGCTCCTGCTTCAGAAGCAGTCTGTTTTTCACGACGAACCTGAGCGCGGGCGTCGATGCGGCGACCGCCGCCATGGTGACGGAATTCGCGTTTCGTTTCGTCACATCCGGTTTCTACGGAGCGGCGACGCAGGCGTTCCGCCGGGTGGAGCCGCCCCGGCTCGGGACGCTGGGGGCGATCGCGGTGCTGCCGGCTGTCGCACATTCGCTGGAATTCGTCGTGCACGCGGCGCGCGGAACGCCTGAGCTCGCGACCAGCATGGCGGCGTCGGTGGCGTTCACCGTGCTGTCGACCGCCTTCAACCTGTTCGCGATGCGCCGAGGAGTGCTGATTGTCGGCGCGGGCGCCGGGTCGCTGTGCCGCGATCTTGCCAGTCTTCCCAGGCTGATGGTCTCGTTCATCGGCGCGGCGCGATGACGTCGGTCCACATCACGAACGCCTACCATCCTGCGTCGGGCGGTATCCGCACGTTCTATCACGCGCTCCTCGACGGCGCGCAGCGGGCGCGCCGCCGCGTCGTGCTGATCGTGCCGGGTGCGGAGACGGAGGTCGTCGATCGCGGTCCCTACGCGCGCATTCATGTCATCGCCGCGCCCCGGGCGCCGCTGTTCGACCGTCGGTACCGGATGCTCCTCCCGCACCGGTATCTGCCAGGCACCGGATCGGCCATCGTGGACGTGCTCCAGCGCGAGCAGCCGGATGTCGTCGAGGTCTGCGACAAATACACGCTGCCGTACCTGGCCGCGATGCTGCGCAGGCGATGGCACCGGCGCGTCAGGCGCCCCACGCTGGTCGCACTGAGCTGCGAGCGATTCGACGACAACATGGCGGCCTACGTGTCTCGCTCGATGGCGGGGCGGGCGTTCACGCGCTGGTACCTCCGGCACATCTACGGGCCGCCGTTCGACGCGCACATCGCCATCTCCGAGTACACGGAGCGGGAGCTTCGTGAGGCGCTCCACGATCGACCGGACGGGTTCATCCGGCGCTGCCCGATGGGGGTGCACTCGGACGACTTCGGTGCGCGGCACGGCAATGCGGATATTCGGGCGTCGCTGCTGGGCCGTTGCGGCGGAACCGCCGACAGCGTGCTGCTGCTCTATGCGGGCCGGGTATCCCCCGAAAAGAATGTGGGCCTCCTCGTGGAGACCCTCCGGGCGCTTTGTGGGGACGGCGGGCGTGACTTCCGGATGGTCGTCGTCGGCGACGGTCCACTCACGCCGTGGTTGCGCGAGCAGGCCCGCGGGCCGCTGGACGGGAGACTGTGGGCCTGTGGCGCGCTCGACAGGGGCACGCTCGCGGCGTACCTTGCGAGCTGCGACGTCTTCGTCCATCCGAATCCGCGCGAACCGTTCGGCATCGGTCCGCTCGAGGCCATGGCGTCGGGCGTTCCGGTGGTGCTCCCCGCGTCCGGCGGCGTGCTCGAGTACGCGACAACATCGAATGCCTGGCTCGCCGAACCGACCGGTGCGGCATTCGCGGCGGCCGTGCGTGAGGCCGCGGACGGCAACGCGATCCGCGTCGCGGCCGCGCGCGCCACGGCGCTCGACTTCGCGTGGGAACGGGTCATTCCCCGGTACTTTGCGCTGCAGGACGAACTGCACCGCCTCGGTACCGAGGCCAGGCCATCGGAGCACCGATGGTCGCGCACGGGGCGGCTTCACAGTCCGCGCGCGTCTCGGCAACGCACGAAGAGTTACACACGGTTGACGCCTGCGTTACGCGTGCTTGACGCACGGCTGATACCGTCGCATTCCGATCACAAGCCATAGTGCGCATTCGCGCGGAGGACGGAATGAAGAGTGCGGTCTGCCTGTACGTGTGTGGAGTAGTAGTCGTGCTGGGACTCATGGCCCGGCCGGCCTCGGGGCAGTCGGATACGACGTCACTCACAGTGTCCGTCACGGACACCACCAGCGCGGTGATCCCGGGGGCGACCGTCACCCTGCGCGATCTGTCCCGCGGGGCCTCCCGCGATCAGGTGACGGATTCGGACGGGCGCGCCGTCCTCACGCTGCTTCAACCGGGCCGGTACGAGGTGACCGTCGTCCTCGACGGTTTCAAACAGTTTCGCAACCCGGAAATTCTGCTGCGTGTGGCGCAGCCGGGTGAGCTTCGCGTCCGTCTCGCGGTGGGCGACGTCGCCGAAGCCGTCGATGTGGTCGCAACCGTGGAGCCCCTCACGGTGCATACGCCGGCGCTCGGTACGGTGATCACCGAGGAGCAGGTCAACAGCATGCCGTTGAACGGCCGCCAGTTCATTCAGCTCGCGCTCCTCGTGCCGGGCGCCAATCCGGGTGGCCGGGCCGTCCAGCAGAACCAGGTCCGCCAGAACCAGGCTGGTGGTGTCAGCATCGGCGGCGGCCGCACCAACAACACCGCGTTCCTCCTCGACGGCGCCATCAACACGGATCCCGACTACAACTCGTTGAACTATTCGCCCAGCATCGACGCGATCGCGGAGTTTCAGGTGCAGACGGCGCAGTTCACCGCCGAATTCGGCCGGGCGGGCGCACAGGTCAACGTCGTCACGAAGTCCGGAAGCAATGTCTTTCATGGCTCAGCGTTCGAGTTCCATCGCAACAAGCGCTTTGATTCGCGGCCGTTCAACCTGGTGGGGGATCTGCCAACGTTTCAGCGCGACAACTTCGGTGGCACGCTTGGGGGACCGCTGGTTGGGGGACGCGTGTTCTTCTTCGGTGCCTTCGAGCAGCTGCGCCGCCGCGAAGGCGCCGCGGCCCTGACCACCGTCACCGTGCCAACCGCGCTCGAGCGCGAGGGGGACTTCAGTCAGTCGCCTGGCGGCGGCATCTTCGATCCGTTGACGCTGGCACCGAGCCGCACGCCGTTTCCCGGGAATCGCCTGCCCGCCGGGCGAATTGACCCGCTCGCCAGGGCCGCACTCGATGCGCTGCCGCTGCCGAACACGGGCACCAGGGGCTATGTGAACACCGAGGGGGTTCTCGCGCAGGACATCTTCAACTACTCGCTGCGCATCGATGCGAACCTGGGCGCCGGCAGCAATCTGTTCGGACGGCTCTCGCTGGCCGACGAGAACGCCGTTGTCCCGGAGCCGGTTCCGGGCCGCGACAACATTGGTGACGCGCGTCCCCAGAACGCGGTCGTGGGCTGGACGACGGTGCTCGGCCCGCAAATGGTGAACGAACTGCGCGGAGGCGCGAGCCGGATGACGCTGCGCGCCGGACTTCCCGAGCTCTCCTTCGACCTGGGCGGGAGGCAGCAGGCGATCCCGCGGTTCATCGTGGCAGGCTTCCCGACGATCGGCGGGGCGGGCGCCTTCACCGGGACGACCGGCGGCGGAATCGTCGACGTGGACAACCGGACGTACCAGGTCTACGACAACATGGTGTGGCAGGTCGGCAGGCAGTCGTTCAAAGTCGGCGGTGAGTTCCTCTGGATCGAATACAACCGCACCGAGGCGCCCAGCTCGCTGGGCACGTACCAGTTCAGCGCGGGCTACACGAGCCGGACGGCGGGCAACGACGGCTCCGGCCACGCGCTCGCCAGCTTTCTCCTTGGCTTGCCCCAGGCCGGCAATCGGTCGGTCGGCCCCAGTACGATTGCCGGCCGCCAGTCGTACTTGTCCGTCTACGCGCAGGACGAGTGGCGCATGAGCGACCGCATGACCCTGAATCTGGGTGTCCGCTACGAACTGTCGCCGCCGATGCACGACGCGAACGGCATGATGTCGAGCATCGACTACCGCAACGTGCCGACGCCTGCTGAGATCTTTGCGGAGCGGCGCACGGCGTTCTACGCGCCGATCGTCTTCGTCTGCGGCCAGAGCGGCTACCCGAAGGGCTGTGCCTACACCGACAAGGACAACATCGCGCCGCGCGCCGGATTGACCTGGCGCGCGTCGGACCGGACCGTCGTTCGCGGCGGCGCCGGGATCTACTACGCGGCGACCGACGCCAATCCGCTCTTCCGTCTGGCGGCCGGCCTGCCGGCGAACATCGCCCAGGCGATCACCTTCAACAACTTTGTCCCCGCGCGCGGCCCCGGCTACGACATCTTCGGGCCCGCCATACTGGGTCCGGTGCAGGTCCAGCAGGCCGGGATCGATCTGTTTCAGGAGACGAGCGAGTCGACGCAATGGAGTCTCGGCATCCAGCGTGACATGGGGCTCGGCTGGGTTGTCGAAGGGACCTATGTCGGCACCCGCGGCCGCCATCTCGAGCAGAACGTGCAACCGAACAACGCGCAGCCGGGCGCCGGCGCGGTCGATCCCCGCCGGCCGTTCGGGGCGATGCAGTTTGCGCCGGGCACGACCTTTCCCGACCACGTTGTCGTTCAGGGCGATCGGGTGCCCGTCGGACAGATCAACTACCTCGCGCACTCGGCCAGGTCGGAGTACGACGCCGTGTCGGTGCGGCTCGAAAAGCGGCTCGCGGGAGGCATGTCGCTGCTGAGCGCGTACACGCTCTCCGAAGCGCGCAGCAATGCGCCGCAGTTCCGGAACGCCGGCGGCGTCAACGGGTCGGAGAACTCCCCTCCGCAGGATTCGCATAGCCTGGACGCTGAGTGGGGACCCGCGTATCACGATGCGCGGCACCGATGGGTGACCAGCGCGACGTGGGCGCTGCCGTTCGGCCCGGATCGCGCCTACCTCCGCAGCGGCGCGCTCGTGCCGTTCCTGCGGGACTGGCAGGTCGCGGGCATCTATTCGATGCAGAGCGGCTTTCCGTTTACCGTGAATCTCCGAGGGGATACCGCAGGCATCGGCGGCGGGACCGGCGGCATTCTCGTGCGTCCCAATGCCGTCGCCGGCGTCGATCCGTACCTGCCGAAGAGCGAGTGGAATAACGGCCGGTACCTGGATCCCGCGGCGTTCGCCGCGCCGGCCGCCGGCGCGTTCGGCACGATCGGACGGAACTCGCTGGTCGGCCCGGGCTTCGCCAACCTGGATCTCTCGTTGTCGCGGGCATTGAGGTTCGGTTCCGGACGGCGGCTCGAGCTTCGAGCCGAGGCGTTCAATCTGCTGAACCGGCGCAACTACACGCTCGTCGGTCGAATTCTCAACGATCCCACCTTTGGCCAGCTCCTGAGCCAGGCCGATCCGCGTCAGTGGCAGTTCGGCGCGCGCTTCGTCTTCTAACACGGGTGCGGGTCCGGGGATGCAGTACTACGACCGCGCGTGTGAGCAGTTCTCCCGACGCGAGCTGCTGAACATCGTCTGGGCGCTCGGCGCCGCGGCCATTGCGGCACCGGTGCGCGCGCAGGCACCGGTCAGCAGGCTCGCCTTCCGCTCGAACCCCTTTACGCTAGGCATCGCGTCCGGCGATCCGCTGCCCACCGGCGTCGTACTCTGGACGCGCCTCGCGCCGGAGCCGCTTGCGGGCGGGGGCATGCCCATGGTGCCGGTCGAAGTCGCCTGGGAAGTGGGCACCGATCCCTCCTTTCGCTCGATCGTCCGCTCCGGCACCGAGATCGCGCGCCCCGAGCTGGGGCACAGCGTGCATGTCGACGTCGAGGGATTGCTCCCCGGCCGGGACTACTGGTATCGATTCCACGCGGGCAGCGAGACCAGCGCGGCGGGCAGAACCCGGACGGCCCCGGCCGCGAATGCGATGGCCGAGCGCGTGCGCTTCGCGGTCTGCGGCTGCAATCACTTCGAGCACGGATTCTTCACGGGGTACCGCCGCATCGCTGAGGAGGGCTTCGACTGGATCCTGCATACCGGCGATTACATCTACGAATCGGGCGCCTCGGCAGGCGGCGTCCGGACGCACCACGGCGCCGAGCTGTATTCGGTGGCGGACTACCGGGCTCGGTACGCGCAGTACAAACTCGACCCCGACCTGCAGGCCGCCCACGCGTCGGCTCCCTTCATCGTTACGTGGGACGACCACGAAGTCGTGAATGACTACGCCGGCGGCCGTGGCGGCGCGGACGTGCCGCCGGAAGTCTTTGCACTGCGCCGCGCCGCCGGGTACCAGGCGTACTACGAGGCGATGCCGCTGCGCCGCCCCGCGCTCCCCGGGGGAGCCGGCATGCAACTGCACCGGCGGTTGGCCTTTGGTCAGCTGGTCGATCTCCACGTCTGCGACACGCGCCAGTGGCGGTCCAGCCAGGCGTGCGGCAAGGGATGGAAGTCCCAATGTGAGGAGGCGCTCGACAGCCGCCGCACGATGCTCGGTACCGACCAGGAGCGGTGGCTGTTCGCGAACCTGGAGCGCCCGGCCGGCCGATGGACGCTCCTCGGGCAGCAGGTCTACACCTTCGCGCGCGACCTGGGCGCCCTTGATCCGGCCGCGCGCTTCAACATGGACAAATGGGACGGCTATGTCGCCGCCCGGCGACGGCTGTACCGCCGTCTGGTCGACACGCGCACGCCGAATCCCATCATCCTGTCGGGCGACGTGCACCAGCACTTTGCCGCCGACCTGAAGATGGATTTTGCGCGGCCCGAGTCCGAGACGGTCGGCGTGGAGCTGACGACCACCTCTATCAGCTCGAACGGCGACGGGACCGACGTCGCGCCAGGCTGGGACCGTGTCCGCGCAGACAACCCCCACGTCAAGTACCACAGCGCCCGCCGGGGCTACATCGCCTGCACGGCAACCCCCGGGACATTGCGCGGCGACTTCATGGTCCTGGATCGAGTGACGGTGCCGGGGCAGCCGACCCGTGTGGACGCATCCGTCGTGATCGAGAACGGCAGACGGGGCGCGGCGATGCAGTAACCCCGTCGCCTAGTCCGGCAGTCCCTCCGACGCCAAGGTCTTGTTCTTGTATGCGGGATCGGCGGTGACATCGACGGAAGGACCCGCCCACGAGGGGAGTGTGAAGCCGCGGGCGGCATCTTCGCCGCCAAACTCACATTCGAGCGTGACGAGACCCAGGAGGGCTCTTTCATAAACATCGATCTGAAGGACGTGACCCTCGTATGGCACGACGTATCGCGTCTTTTCGATCCGTCGGCCCTCCGTGTGCGTCCACAGCATCTCGAACACCCAGGCGGGAATCCGCGCCTCCCATTCGTCGCGCGCGAGCGTGCCGTCCCCCTTCACCGTCATGTACGTGAGTGAGCCTTCCTTCCGCACGCGCAATTCACCGGGACCGGACACCACATATCCCTGAATAACCGGAACGCCACCGAACGCGAGGATCTCCGCCGGGACGGCGGGCAGGCGGAACTTTCGTTCGACTTCAGGCATCGGCGTCAGTCAGTCATCGTCGGGCGCGCCGCCTTTGTCTTCACATTCGCCCTCTCCGTTCGCGCAGCCGTTCGAACTCGTGTTTCAGCGCCTCGAGCTGGTCATCGTCGAGCTCTTCGAGTTGCATGAGCTGCGGCCGTGCTCCTGCGGTGCTTCTGATGAGCTCATCGAGCTTCAATTGCAGCGCCCGCGTGTCACGGTTCTGGGTGCTCTGCAGCAGGAAGGCGATGAGAAACGTCACTTGAGACGCGGCTGTGTTCATCGTCAGCTGCCACGTATCCGAAAACTGAAACACAGGACCGAGCATGAGCCACAGGACCGTGAGCGCGAGAGTCGCAGTGAACGTCCATGGAGAGCCGACCGCCGACGCGGTGACGTCGGCAATGCGCCTGAATTCATTCGTCATGAGTCCCCCAGTGCAACGAGCGGACGATAACAGCCCGAGGTAACGCGAGAGAACGAGTGGTAGAGGCCGCCCGCCTTCGTAAGTTACACCGTTGCGACACAAAGGACGCGCGCTTGTCACGCGCCAGAGGCAAATTGGAGCGATGAACCTCATCTTTAATGTCGTGCTCATCGTGTCATTCCTGCTGGCCGTTCCGTGCGCGTCCTGGGCCGCCCAATCCGGATCCGGCCACGGTGCTCTCGAAGGCGTGGTGGTGGATGCCGATGAGAAACCGGTCCCAGGCGCGACGGTCGACATCCGGGATCTCGGCATCGGATACGTGCGTACCGTGCTGACAGACGTGCGGGGTCGATTCGTGGCGCCGGCATTGCCGGCGGGCAGCTATGTCGTGGAGGCCATGCTGGCGGGCTTTGCGCCCACCCGCCGGAGCGGCGTGACCGTCATGGTCGGCCAGACGGAGACCGTCGCGCTGCAGCTCACGATTGCCGGCATCTCCGAATCGGTGACGGTCGAGGCAACGGCGTCGGTCGATACGAGGAGCGCGGCGGCGGCATCCAGCATCAACCTCGGCGCGATTGCCGACCTGCCCGTGCGCGGCCGCAACTTCACCGAGTTTGTCCAGTTGACGCCGTCGGTCGTCCAGGAATCGGACCGCTTCGGCCTCGTGATTGGCGGACAGCGCTCCATTAACTCGAACGTGTCCATTGATGGTGCCGACTTCAACGACCCGCTCCAGGGCAATCAGCGCGGCGGCAACGAGTCCTCGTTCTTCTTTCCACAGTCCGCGGTGCGGGAGTTTCAGGTCGTGCGGAGCGGCGCCGGCGCGGAGACCGGGCGCACGAGTGCGGGCTTTGTCAACGTGGTGACCAAATCGGGCACCAACGCGCTGCAGGGCGAGGCGTTGTACCTGAACCGGAACAGGCAGCTGACGTCCGCCAACGCATTCGATCGCAAGCTGAACAACCAGCAGAACCAGTTCGGCGGGGCGGTCGGCGGGCCGCTGGCCAGGGACAAGGCGTTCTTCTTCGGCTCGTTCGAGCAGAACTTCCTGCGGGTTCCGTTTGTCGTCAAGTTCCAGGACCAGGCGCCCGGCGTCGTCGTGCCGGCGGAACTGAAGGCGCTCGAGGGCGAGCAGTTCGGGACCAACAACCCCTCGGCCCTCTTTGTGAGATCGGACTGGCGCGTCTCTGACCGTAGCCGGCTCGATCTCCAGTACACCTACAGCCGCCTCACGGGGAAGAACTTCAACTTCGATTCGCCACAGATCGACGCCGCGGCGACCGCCAACTTCACGCGGCGAACACAAAGCCATGCGGCCAAGGCCGGGGTGCTCACCGTCCTGTCCTCGACGTTGCTCAACGAAGCGCGGGTGCAGTACGCCACCGACGACCGGACCGAAGAGCCCAACACGACCCTGCCGCAGATCGTCATCACCGGCTTCGGGACCATCGGCGGCGACGCCGGCCGGCCCCGGTTCTTCGAAGCCCGCCGCTTCCAGGTCAATGACAGTCTGACCGCGGTTGCGGGCCGCCACGAGATCCGCGTCGGCGTCGACGCCAACATGACGCCCGCCCGCCAGCAGCGTGAGAGCAACATCATCGGCCGCTACGATTTCACGTCGCTGGCGAACTACAACGCCCGAATCATCTCCCGCTACCGGCAGACGCTGCCCGGTTTCAATCCCGACGACCTGTTCTACGAAGCGACACAGCGGGAGCTTGCGGTCTTCGTCCAGGACGCCGTCCGCCTGGGCGACCGCCTGACGCTCGCGGCGGGGCTGCGCTGGGAGGGCCAGTGGAATCCACAGCCCCCGCGGCCGAACCCCGCCTTTCTGGACACGTCCCGGATTCCGAATGACCTGGCCATGTGGCAACCCAGGCTGGGCCTGACCTGGGACACGACCGGCGGCGGCCGCACCATCGTGCGCCTCAACGGAGGTCTCTACAACGCCCGCACGCCGGCGAATCTGTTCCAGCGGGTGTTCACCGACAACGGGATCACGACCGTGGCCGTCGACAGCCGTACGGACCCGACAATCCTGACCCAGCTGGTGTTCCCGAACTCGCTGCCGTCCCTTCCCGCCGGCGTACGGGTGCCGGTCCAGCGGATCTTCGGCTTCTCGGCCGACTTCCAGAACCCTGACACGACGGCGGCGTCCGTCACCCTCGAGCACCGTGTGACCGACGCGATGCGGATGTCGATCGGGTACATGCGCAACCGCACCATTCACCTGCAGCGCCGGCTGGACCGGAACCTGTTTCCCCCGACGATTGCCGACACGGGGCTGCCGGTATTCCCCGCGACGCGTCCGAACCCCGCGATCGCCCAGCTGGACGTCAACGAGTCTACGGCGAAGTCGCAGTACGACGCACTTGTGCTGACGACAGAGGGTCGTCGCAGCGCCGTCCACTGGCAGGTGAACTACACGTACGCCCGCAACTGGGACGATGACTCGAACGAGCGTAACTTCAGCCGCCAGCCCACGCTGAATCCGTTCGACCTGGCCGCGGAATGGGCGCCATCCAAGCAGGACGTGCCGCACACGGCCAACGCCAGCGCGGTCTTGGTGCTGCCGGCCGGAATCACGGCGTCAGGCATCGTCATTGCGCGCTCCGGCATGCCCTACACGGCGGTCATCGGCAGCGATCAGCAGCGCGACGCCAACGACGACAACGATCAGGCCATCATCAACGGCCGGATTGCGGGACGAAATACCTTTCGGCAGCCGGCCTTCTTCAATCTCGATGTGCGCCTGATGAAGGCGTTCCGCTACGCGGAGTCCCGCCAGCTGCAGATCCTCGTGGATGTGCTCAACGCGACGAGAGCCAGCAACAGGAACTTCGGGAACGATGGCATCAGCGTGTTCGGGACCCCAGCGAGTGCTGTCGCCACCGCCGGACAGGCCCTGTTCGCGCCGTCGACCGCCCGCTTCGGAGGCCCGCGACAGGTGCAGCTCGGCGTCAAGGTCCTGTTCTGAGGATGGTTACGTAAAGTTCACGCCTGTGTCATGGCGGAGTGACGCGCGGTGAGTACCGTCTCAGCCATGCTCAGAATCCTTACGTTCACGATCCTCCTTCTCGCCGCGGCCGTCGCGCCGGCCGCGGCACAATTCGAAACCGGCTCGATTCTCGGCTCGATCACGGATGCATCGGGCGGCGTCATTGACGGCGCCATGGTTGGCCTGACCAACGTCGACACCGGCGTCACGCAGACACGCTCCTCCGACGCCACGGGCACCTACGAATTCGTCACCCTTCGCATCGGCACCTACGTCATCACCGCCGAAAAGCCGGGGTTTGCCGTCACCGTAGCCGACAACATCCGGCTCAGCGTCGGCGATCGCCTCCGCGTGAACCTGTCGCTGCCGGTCGGCGGCCTCACCGAGCAGGTACAGGTCACCGCGACGACGTCGCTCCTCGAGACCGACACGAGCCAGCGTGGACAGCTCATCACGGGGGAGCAGACGCGGGCGCTTCCCCTGAACGGCCGCGAGTACTCGAGCCTGGCGCTGCTGACGACCGGCGTGCGGTTGTCCGCGCTCAACACCGGCGGCGGCACGCCGCGCGAAGGTTCGTTCAACGTGAACGGCCTCCGCAGCACGTTCAACAACTTTCTGATCGACGGCGTCGACAACAACGCCTACGGTACGAGCAATCAGGGATTCTCCAACCAGGTCATGCAGCCGCCACCTGACGCGGTCGCCGAGTTCAAGGTCGTCACCAACAACATGAGCGCGGAGTACGGGCGCTCCGCGGGTGCCACCATCAACGTCGCGTACGCCAGCGGCACGAATCGCCTCCGCGGCAGCGCCTGGGAGTTCATGCGCGATACCGCGCTCAACGCCACCGGGTACTTCAAGCCGCCGTCGGGGCAGAAGCCGCCGCTCGAGCGCGACCAGTTCGGCGGCGTCATCGGCGGGCCGCTGTTGCGCAACCGGGCGTTCTTCTTCAGTGATTACGAAGGGTTCAGGCAGACGCGCGGCGCCGCCGCGTTCTCCACGATTCCCAACATCGCG
The DNA here is from genome assembly GCA_945903265.1 of Candidatus Sulfopaludibacter sp. SbA3. Lineage (GTDB taxonomy): Bacteria > Acidobacteriota > Vicinamibacteria > Vicinamibacterales > UBA2999 > CAXNKG01. The sequence continues at coordinate 71,163 of CAMDNQ010000005.1, read as the reverse complement.
CAGCGCCAGGGCGTCTTCGCGGTGGCCGTGCGGAATCCGCTCACGGGTGAAACATACGAGCCCGGCACACCGGTGCCGATGACCGCGTTTGCCCGCAAGGTGCTCAGCGAGCTCCCCGCGCCCACCGGCACGGCGGGGGCGAATTATTCGCTGCTCCAGGAGTTCAGGAACGTCACCGACAAGTTCGGCGGCAAGGTCGACCTCAACGTCCGCGACGGGTTCACCGCGTTTGCCCGCTATGGGTATCGCGACGTCGACATCCAGGATCAGCCGCCGGTGCCGCTGCCCTCGGGGGGCGACGGGAATGGCGAAACCTACGTCACCAACAAGCAGATGGCGTTCGGGGCGACGTACATCCCGACGACGACCTCGCTCCTCGAGGTGCGGTTCGGATGGTCCGCGACGCGGGCGGGGAAAAACCCGCTGGCGCTCGGTTCCACATCAGCGCTCGACGGGTACGGCATCGCGGGGCTGCCGACCGACCCGCGCGTGGCGGGAGGCCTCCCGTCACAGCTCATAACCGGGTTGTCCAATCTCGGACGGCAGGCCACCAATCCGCAGTGGCAGTACCCCACGGTGTACAACCCGAAGGCGAACTACACATGGCTGCGCGGCCGCCAGTCGCTGAAGGCGGGATACGAGTACCAGCACGTCCAGACCGAAGTGCAGGACGTCAATCCGCTCTACGGCCGCGACGAGTACGCCGGCCAGTTCACGCGCCCGGTGGGCGCCGCCGCGAACAACGTCTACAACCTCGCGGACTTCATGTTCGGGCTCCGGAGTCGCTTCGCGCTGAGCAACATCCTCGTCGCCAACCTCCGGCAGAACATGCATTTCCTCTATCTCCAGGACGATGTGCGGGTGAACGATCGGCTGACGCTCAACCTGGGCGTGCGCTACGAGTACGCGACGCCCTGGGTGGAGCGCGACAACATCCTCTCGAACTTCGATCCGCAGTCGCGGCAGATGGTGATGGCGCGCGACGGTTCGCTTGAGGACCGCTCGACGCTGACGCCCGACCGGAACAACATCGGGCCCCGGCTTGGCTTCGCGTATACGCTGGATCCGAGCACCGTCGTGCGCGGCGGCTACGGCGTCAGTTACGTGCACTTCCACCGCGCCGGCGGCGGCAACGTGCTGCCGATCAACGGTCCGCAGGTCATCAACGCGGTCGTCGTGCAGAGCAATCCCCTCGACGCGACGTTCCGCCGGACCGAGCAGGGGTATCCGGCTGGCCTGACCGACCCGTCGCGGTTCAGTCCGCTCGCGGCCAACATCACCTACATGCCGAGGGACTACCGATCGAGCCAGGTGCAGAGCTGGCACATGTCGGTGCAGCGGGAGATCGCGGCCAACATGCTGGTGGACCTCGCGTATGTCGGCAACCGGGCCGACGACCTGCTGCTGTTTGCGAACTTCAATCAGGCGACGCCGAACAACGCTTCCGGCACCATCCCTCTGCAGGCGCGGCGACCGATCCCGGAGTTCGCCGACATTACCTATTCGTTCAACGGCGGCAAGTCGCGGTATCACGCGCTGCAGGCGAAGTTCGACTGGCGCATGCAGGGCGGGCTGTCGCTTCTGAGCTCGCTGACGCTGTCGCAGACCAAGGACAACGGCGCCGGATCGCTGGAAGGGCCGAACGGCAATTTCCCCGCGCCGCAGGACTTCTACAACATGGACGCCGACTACGGGCTCTCGGCGTATCACCAGCCGTACAACAGCACCACCAGCTTCGTGTGGGAGCTGCCGTTCGACGGCGCGCTGCTCGGCGGGTGGCAGGTGGCCGGCATCAACACGATCTACGCGGGCGAAGCGGTGACGTTCCGGTACTCGCCGGCCGCGGCCTTTCAGGTGTCGGGTATCCAGCAGGATTTCCGTGGCGCGAATAACTACCGGCCCAACGTGAACGGCGACCCATACGTGCCGGAGGATCAGCGCACGATTCAGCGCTGGTTCAATCCCGCAACGGTGGTCGCGCCGACCGATCCCAGCCAGCCGTTCGGCAATGCGGCGCGCAACAGCGTCCGCGGTCCGTTCTTCTGGCAGATGGACCTGATGGTGGGGAAGCGCGTCACGCTGATGCGGACGTCGCTGGAGCTGCGGGCGGAAATGTTCAACCTGCTCAATCGATCGAACTTCCGCGCGCCGAACGGCGATCGCAGCTCCGCGGCGTTCGGATCGATCACGCAGACGTACGATCCGAGGCAGCTGCAGCTTGGCGTGAAGGTCGCGTTCTAGTTGAGCGTGTAACAGATCGGCAGGAACATGCCAGCGAGGCGGCTCCGCGCTGCCGCCTCGCCGGCCGCCTCGCCGCGTCATAGGATCGTCATTTGCACCTGTGGCGAGATATGGCGCACGCATCCCTCACATCCCCCCGTGTCCTTTTCGAACATCAAGTCGATGTCCTGCTGGCGAGCCTTCCCGCCGCGCGCGACGCCGACGTCGAGGGCGTGCATAACGCGCGCGTCGCAACACGACGGCTTCGCGAAGCGCTGCCCCTGTTCCTCAAAGCCCATCCACGGGACGTCGATCGGATCACACAGCTCGTCAAGCGCGCGGGCCGCAGGCTGGGGCGCGTGCGGGAGCTGGACGTCATGGAGGAAGATCTTGCCCGGCGCGCGGTCAGGCTGCCGTCGGCGCTCCACGCGATCGGCGTCGCGCGGCTGGTCCTCAACCGCCAGCGCGGCAAGGCCCGCCGCAGACTCGTCAAGGCGCTGGATCGACTCGCGCTCGACAGCGCCGAGAAGCTTCGATTGTCGCGCGTGACACATGGGTGGAGCGTTTCCGGACGCGACGCGGGAGGGTGGGGCCGCGTCCTTCGCCATCGGATCGGCCACCGCGCCGGGGAACTGCGCGCGGCGATCGATCATGCGTCCGCTGTCTATTTTCCGAACAGACTGCACCGCGTGCGTATCGCAGCCAAGAAGCTTCGTTACAGCGTCGAGCTGGCGCAGCAGAGCGGTCTGTCGTCAGACCTTCATGTCCTCGGGGAGCTCAAGCGCGGTCAGGAGTCGCTCGGGCAGCTTCACGACGCGCAGGTGCTGCTCGACACCACGGACGGCCTGGTGACGGAAAGCGGCGTGGACGCGGGACAGGTGCGGCTGCTCAAGGAGGATCTGGAGGGGGAGATCGGCGAGCGGCACATGGAGTACCTGGCCCGGCGCGAGCGTCTCCGCGAGGTCTGTGGCGTATGCGCGTCCTTCGCAGCCCAGCAGGCGGCACGCCGTTTCTTCGCGCGGCCGCTCCTCGCGGCAGGCGTGGTTGCGGCGCTTCCTGCGGGATGGCTGCTGCTGGGTGCGAGAGCGCCTCGCACTCTCGGGTCTCACTGACGGCGCACCGTAACGATGCTGTAACGTCGATGCACCGTTACCCCGGCCGCGGACAATACGGCCGATGCTCCGGCGTCCGAGTCCCCTCGCCGCGCCTGCGGTCGAGCCGCCCGCTGAACACGGCGAGACGCTCGCGGGTCTGGTGAGCTCCATCGAGCCGCTGCCGGTGACGGCGCCCACGCTCCGTGCGTACGAGGCGTTTTCCGCCAACCAGACGCTGTACGCGATTGCGATCGTGGACGTGAATTCCGTGCCGGTCGGGATCATCAATCGTTTCCGCTTCTTCGAGTTGCTCTCGCGCCCTTTCGGGCGCGACCTGTTGACCCACCGCGCGATCACCGACGTGATGGATTCCGCGCCGCTGGTCGTCGACGAACGGATGTCGCTCGATCAGCTCAGCGAAATCGTCGTTGACGAGGGCAACAGGTACATCTTCGACGGTTACATCGTCACGCGCGATGGCGGATATCTCGGCATCGGCACGGGGTACAGCCTGATGCGCCGGCTCACCGAGCGGCGCCAGACCATCCTCTATCACCTGGCGCACCACGACGGCCTCACCGGCCTGCCGAACCGTCAGCTGTTCGGCGATCGTCTCAGCCAGGCCCTTGCGCACGCCGAGCGGTACCACCGGATCCTCGCGGTCCTCTTCGTCGACGTCGATCGGTTCAAGGCGGTGAATGACAGCCTGGGGCACGCCGCCGGTGATCAGATGCTGAAGGGAGTCGCGGAGAGGCTGCGTGAGGGCGTGCGGGCGCACGACACGGTGGCGCGGCTGAGCGGCGACGAATTCGCTCTGGTTCTCACCGAGCTCACCGAGCCGCTGGACGCCGAGGTCATTGCCGACAAGCTCCTTCAGTCGCTCCGGCAGGTCCACCGCATTGACAAGAAGGACATCAATCTCTCGGGCAGCATCGGCATCGCGGTGTTCCCACACGACGGACGCACCGGGGGCGCGCTCACGCGGGCTGCTGACGACGCGCTGTACTACGCGAAGCAGTTCCGCAACACGTCTCAGCGCTATTCAGCATCGATGGTGCGATCCGCAGCCGACCCGCTGCTCGAGTTCAGCACGGTACGCCGGGCGCTCGACTTCGGTGAACTCGAGGTGCACTACCAGCCGCAGGTGTGCGCGGGTACACGCGCGCTGTACGGGTTCGAGGCGCTGGTGCGGTGGCGCGGATCTGACGGGTTTCGCCCGACGCCCCAGCTGATTCGCGCCGCCGAGGACGCGGGACTCATCAGCGCCATCACCGATGTCGTTATGCGCGAGGCGATGCGTCGCCTGCTCGGCTGGCGGCGCGGCCCCGCACCGCATGCCCGCCTCGCGATCAACGTCTCGGGTGTCGAGATGCGCGATGGCGCGCTGCTGCCGATGCTCTGCCGCCACCTGGCCGAGACCGGATTCCCGCCCGACGCGCTGGAACTGGAAATCACCGAAAGCAGCGTCATGCGATCCGATGCGTCGTCGGTCGCGGTGCTGGACGCCATCAAACAGCTCGGGATCCGGTTGTCCGTCGACGATTTCGGGACCGGCTACTCCTCACTCAGCCAGCTGCAGCGGCTGCCGGTGGATGCGATCAAGATCGACCAGAGCTTCGTCGCCAGCATCGGCGACCAGGGTAACGGCGGCGTCATCGCACAGGCGATCATCGTGATGGCGCATTCGCTGGGGCTGACCGTCACGGGGGAAGGCATCGAACGGGAAGAGCAGGCGGTCTTTCTCGAGGGGCACGGCTGCGACCGGCTACAGGGCTACCTGATGGCCAGACCGATGGCGCCCGAGGCGATTGACGCGTTTCTCGCAGACCCCGGGCTACGGCGCTAACAGGACGCCGAACGTGTCGCGGTTGTTGCCCGCCGTTCATTCTCCGATCACACGCCCCAGCTACGATGCGTCCCATGAGCATCGCTGTTCGTGAGCTCGATCCACTCGATCAGCGCGGCGAAGCCTTCGCGCACGCGGTCGCACGCGCGAAGGCGGATTTTCTCGAGATGCCGGGCCTGATGCTGACCGTGCCGCAAGCGGCACGCCTCTGGGGGTACGAGCCCGACTATTGCGAGGCGATCCTCGCGGCGCTCGAGGGGCAAGGCTTCATCGTGCGCGTCCGCCGAACGTCGTTCGCGCGCGTCCACGCGCGGTAAGGCCATTTCCGGCATCGGCGAGCGCCAGAGTCTCGCGGGGACGGCGCTCTCGCTATGCGCCGTGCTCGCGGACGTGGCGCTCGAGGCGTTTGACGATCTCGCCTCGCACCGTATCCTCGGACGCGTTTCGGAAAATTCCCACCGACATACGGCAGGGCTGCGTGCCGCAATCCTCAAGGTCAATGATGACCTCCGCGTAGTTGCCATCGCCGTTTCCCATGGTGACGCCCATGACGCGGAGCTTCGACGACTGCGCGTTCACAGCCTCCTGGGCGATTCTCGTTACATCTGTAACGTTCATTGACGGGAGCGGAGGGGACGTTTCCATGCAGCGTGTCCACGCAAGCGACGTACCCCTGCGTACAGACGAGTCACGTCCGTTAACACGGACGAAATAGTCTCGACAAACACGTTACGGCTGCGTTACAACTCTTCTCCACACCGGGTGGGAAGGAGGGGTTGGCGATGCGCGTGGGTCAGTTACGCGTTGCGCGCGTGCTCTTCGGTATCGGCCTCATTGCTGCGGCTCCGCGGCTCATGTCGGCGTCCGAACCCCTGAGGTCCGTGGAGCCGACTCGCACGCTGTATGTCCTCCTGACGGTTGCGCCAGAACTTCCCGCCGCGTCACGATCCGGCCTCATGCTCGAGGCGTCGGAATTGTGGGGCCGTGCGGGCGTTGAGCTCGTCTGGTCAAATGGCTCCGACGACAGTGTTCCGCGCGATCGCATGCTGCGCGTGCTCGTGATCTCGCGGCGCGCCGGTGCACAGGAATCTTCCGAAAAAGTGGTCCTCGGAGAATTGCTCGGTTTTGGACGCCCCGGCGCGCTTGCCGTCGCCTCGATCCATCGCGCCCAGGAGCTCGTCACCGCCTGGCAGGGCCCGTCGATCGGGCCGCGGTCCCTCCATGACGGCCACCTGGGGCTGGTCCTCGGCCGGGTGGTTGCGCACGAGATCGGCCACTATCTTCTCGGGACAGCCACCCACTCGCGCACGGGCCTTATGCGGGCGAGGTTCGAGACGCCCGACCTGATCGATCGGCGCTCCGCCGCGTTCCACGTGGACGCAGCGACCGCGGCGCAACTGAGGCACGCCCCCGACATGGCGCTGCTCTCGCTGCGCTGAGCCACGCGCGAGGCGCACGCCGATCGCCTCCCCGACGCCGCGCCCGGTCTTCTCGCGGGACTGTTTATCGCGATGTTGCGCCGCCTTCACCACCTCCTTACACCCACTGGGTAGCATTCAACGGACGCACCGGTCCGTCATATTCAGGAGTCCGCTACCCATGACACGCCTCGCGCTGTTCGCTCTCGTTCTCTCTCTCGCCGCACCGGCCGCCGCCCAGGTCGATCGCGCCACCCTCGCGGGCGTCGTGCGCGATCCGTCCGAGGCGCTGGTGCCGCAGGCGGCCGTCATTGTCACCAACCTCGCGACGGGTGTCGCCTCGAAGTCGACGACCACTGCCGAGGGGCGTTTTCTGATTGCGAATCTGGCGCCGGGTGACCATCTCATCGAAGTCGATGCGTCGGGTTTTCAGAAGTTCGTCCAGACGGTGGCGCTGACCGTGGGCCAGCGCGGGAACCTCGACGTCTCGCTGGCCGTTGGCGGCCTCATCGAGACCGTCAACGTGGAAGGCGTCACGCCGCTGCTCGATACGCAGTCGCCTGTCGTCGCCACCGTCGTCAGCCAGATGGAGCTCGCGAACCTGCCACTGGCGATCCGCAACTGGGACGACCTGCTGTTTACCTTGCCCGGCGTCCAGGGCGATCGCTACACGGAGCAGACGGGAACGACGAACGCGGGCCGCACCGGCGGAGTGAGCGTTCACGGCAACCGTTCGCTGCAGAACAACTTCCTGCTCGACGGCGTCGACAACAACTCCATCTCGACGAACGTGCAGGAGCTGAGCACTCAGGTGTCACGGCCGTCGATCGACGCGGTGGGCGAGTTCCGCGTGGTCACCAGCCCGTTTACCGCCGAATTCGGGCGGGCTCCGGGAGGCGCGATCATCGTGACCACCAAGTCCGGAACCAACCGGTTCTCCGGCACTGCATACGACTACGTGCGGAACGACAAGTTCGACGCCAACAACTTCTTTGCGAAGCGCGCCGGCCAGTCGAAGCCGACCAACGAACAGAATCAGTTCGGCGCGAACGTGGGCGGTCCGATCGTGCGGAATCGCGCGTTCTTCTTCTTCGACGTCGAGGCGACGCGCATCACGCAGGGCGTGCTGCGCACCGGCCGGGTGATGACGAACGAGGAACGGGCCGGCGTGTTCTCGTCGGCAGTTCGCGATCCGCTGACGGGGCTGCCGTTTGCGGGCAACACGATCCCGCAGGATCGCATCGACCCGATTGCCCGGCAGCTCATGGCGATGATTCCGGTGCCGAACGCGGCGGGGAACAACAACTTCATCCGCCAGCCGAATGTCGAGGACAACGGTGAGCGCTATCTGGGCAAGGTGGACGTTCGACCCGGCGACAACGACAGCGTATTCGTCCGCTACATCTTTTCGGACCGCACGCGGTTCGTGCCCGGGTTCTTCGGCGGCACGCTCGACGGCACGTCGACGTCCGCGTGGGGCCGCAACTTCCTGAAGTCGCACAGCACTGTCGGTGGCTGGACGAAGGTCCTCGGGCCCGCGCTCATCAACGAGGCGCGGATTTCGTGGGCACGCGGCATTTCGGATGGGCAGCAGGATCCGTTCGGCACGGTGGGGCTCCAGTTTCCCGGCGTGCCTGACAACCCGGCGGTGGCCGGGGGCGTCATCGGCGTGGATATCTCAGGCCACATTCGTCTCGGATCCCCGAACTTCATGCCGAAGTATCAGCACACCGACCAGGTGCAGTACCTCGATACGGTCACGTGGCTGCGCGGGAGCCACACGCTGAAACTCGGCGCCGACATCATGCTGCCGATGAACAACGAGTATGTGGACATTCCGTCGACTCGAGGGAACCTCGGATTCAGCGGGCAGTTCACCGGCAGCGCCGTCGCCGACTTCATGCTCGGATACGCGCGGCAGGCCGAGCTCTCGAACGTGCACGTGGTGAACCAGCGCCGCCACGCCTATGCCTTCTTCGTCCAGGACGATTGGCGCGCCACACCCCGCCTGACGGTGAACCTGGGCTTCCGCTACGACTTCATGTCGCCGTCGTACGAGCAGGACAACCGGATGGCGAACTTCGATCCTGTGGCGGGGGCACTCGTGTTCGCGTCGGACGCGTCGCTCGAGGTGCGTGCGCTTGTGACGCCCGATCGGAACAACATCGGCCCGCGCGTCGGGCTGGTCTATCAACTCAGCGATCGCTCGGTCCTGCGCGGAGGCTACGGCCGGTTCTTCAATTCGATCGATCGCATCGGATCGGAGGATCAGCTCGCGCTGAACCCGCCGGGGCTCCGCAACATCAACCAGACGACGACGTCGGCAACGGTGCCGGTGTTGTTCATGCGTGACGGTTTTCCCGCCAACTACCTGGATCCGTCGAACATCGTCCTCAGCCGTCTGTTGATCCGTGCTGCCAGTCCGGGCGGCGAGAGCGCCAGTTTTGACCAGTTCGCCGCCGGTATCGAGCAGCAGCTGGCTCGCAACTTCGTGGTGTCGGCCGACCTGGTCGGGAACTACGGCCGGAACATCGCGGTGCTGCGCAATCTGAATCAGCCGCTGAACGGCAACGGGGCGCGTCCGTATCCGAACTTCGGCCACATTCAATGGCGCGATCCGGCCGGCCATTCCCGTTATTACGGCGTCGATGCCGCCGCCGAGAAACGTTTCAGCGAAGGCTACAGCTTCCGCATCGCCTATACGCTGTCGAAGGCGACCGACGAGGCGCCGGAGCACCTGGCCGCTACCTCCGGCCGCCCGCAGAACAGCAACGACATTGCGTCGTGGGATGGACCGAGCGACTTCGACGTGCGCCACCGGTTCGTCGCCAACTTTGTCGCGCAGGTGCCGGTGTTCGGCGCGAACCGCGTCACGTCCGCCCTGCTCGGCGGCTGGACGGTGAGCGGCATCTACACCGCGAGGACCGGCCGGCCGTTCACCGTGAATCAGGGGGGCGGTGCGGGGCTGGAAGGCGCGCAGTGGCTGCCGAACCTCGTCGGCGACCCCAAGGGGGACGAGACCGTGGAGCGCTGGTTCAATCCCACGGCGTTCGCGGTTGTTCCCGCGGGAGTATTCGGCGACGCAGGTCGCAACGGCCTCTACGGTCCCGGCTACATGGCGTTCGATATGAGCCTGCAGCGGCGGATTCCCGCGTCGACGCAGATGGGCGTCACGCTGCGCTGGGACATCTTCAACGTCTTCGACCGGGCGAATCTCGGCAATCCGAATTCCGACGTGCGTGCGTCGAATGCCGGATCGATCTCGTCGCTCGCGGGCGACCCGCGCGTGATGCAGTTCGCGGTGCGCCTCGACTGGTAGCCACGACGGACACAAAGGATTAGCCACAAAGGTCACGAAGGGTGAGGCGTTAATGCTCAAAAGAAAAAAACGCCTCTGTGATCTTCGTGTTCTTTGTGGCGTCGTTGTTAGTGTCCTGTGTGGCAGCAGCGCGGCCGCCCAGGACGCGCTCGCGCCGGGCACCCGCGTCCTCATGCATGCCCATAACGCGTATCCGGACGGAGGTCGCTGGGGGGACCGCCTCGATCGGGCGCTCTCCACGGGGCTACCGCTCGTCATCGAACAGGATCTGGCCTGGTATCGCGATCCGGCAACCGGCGTCGCGCGCTCGGTCGTCTCGCACGAGCCGGTGGCAACCGGCGCTGAACCGTCTCTGGATGCCTACTTCTTCGAGCGGGTGCGCCCGCTCGTCGAGCAGGCCATCCGCGACAACCGGCGTGAGACCTGGCCGCTCATCACGCTGCACCTCGATTTCAAGACAAACGAGCCTGAGCATCATGCCGCGCTGTGGAACACGCTCGGCACGTACGAGGCGTGGCTGACGACCGCGCTGCGCACGGGATCGGTTACCGACGTGGCGCCCCTGCAGGCGGGCCCGATGCTCGTGCTGACCGAGCATCCTGATATCCAGGAGCGCACGTTCCATGACGCGGTGCCCGTCGGCGCGAAGCTGCGCCTGTTCGGGTCGGTGCACACGCTGCCGGGCCTGACACCGGCGCCGCGCACCAATTACCGGCGGTGGTGGAATCACTCGTGGGCGGTGGTGGAAGGGATCGAACAGCCGAAGGCCGGGGAGTGGACGGCCGCCGAAGAGACGCGGCTGAACGATATCGTCCGCACGGCGCACGACGCGGGGCTCTGGGTCCGGTTCTACACGCTCAACGGCCACGATCCGCTCGGCACGGCAAGCGGGTGGACGGCGTCCTACAACTTCGGCTCGCTCGCGGCCGCGCGCGTCCGGTGGGACGCGGCGATACGCGCCGGTGTTGATTTCGTGGCGGTCGACCAGTACGAGGAATTCGGGAGCCTGCTGCGGACGCACATGCCTCTCGTGTTGCGTGGATCCGTCTCCCGCGAGGACTACGAGCGGCTGTTCGAGATTCCCTTCACCGTTCCCCGCGGCACGCGCCGCGTCGACGTGTCGCTCGCCTACGACGATCGCGAGCGCACGGTCATCGATCTGGGACTCCGCGGCCCGGATGGATTCCGCGGATGGAGCGGCGGCGGCGCGCAGCAGATCTTCGTCGCCGAGCACTCCGCCAGTTACGGGTACACCCCGGGCCCGATGGCGCCGGGGCAGTGGGCGGTCATCCTGGGCATTCCGAACATCCGTGATGGCGTGACGGCTCCTTACACCGTGACTGTCACGTTTGCGGGAGGCGCCGAACGCTGGGGATCGCTATCGCCGGCCGCGCGCTGGTACGCGGGCGACCTGCATTCGCACTCCGGCCACAGCGACGGCCGTACGACGGGCGCCGGCGGCCGCCGGCTGCGGGTGCCGCCCGAACACGTCTTCGACGCGGCGCGGAAGGCGGGTCTGGATTTCGTCGCGTTGACCGACCACAACACGGCCAGCCACTGGGCGGACGTCGACCGCCTTCAGCCGCAGTATCCGGAGCTGCTCCTGCTGCATGGCCGCGAGGTGACGACCTATCGCGGGCACATGAATGCGTTCGGCGAGCAGCACTTCGTGGACTTTCGTCTCGGCGCGTCGCGCGCCATCCGCGATGTGGCCGCCGCCCTCCGGAAGACCGGCGCGTTTCTCTCCATCAATCACCCGTCTGCCCCGGACGACGAGCGCTGCATGGGATGCGGGTGGAACGATGCCGACACCGACACTATCGCGGCGCTCGACGCCGTGGAGATCGTGAATGGGGATGCCGCTGACGGTCCTCTGGCGGGGTGGTCGTTCTGGGCCGCTCTGCTCAATCGCGGGCACCGGCTCGCGCCCATCGGTGGCAGCGACGAGCACACCCCGGACGAAACGGCGGATCGGCGGCTGGGAACCCCGACGACGATGATTCATGCCGAGGCGCTTTCCGAGGTGGCGCTGCTGGACGGTCTGCGGCACGGCCGCGTCTACGTGAAGACGCGCGGCCCGGCCGGGCCGTCGCTCGAGTTCGGGGCGGAGTCCGGTAGCCGCCGCGTAGAGATGGGTGGCACTCTTCCCGAAGGGGCGATGCCCCTATTTCGCGTGCGCGCCGAGGGTGCGGCCGGTCAACGTGTCTCCTGGGTGCGGCGCGGCGTCGTCGCGCAGACATCCGTCCTGGACGCCGGCGGCCGGGCCGAGTGGAGGAGCCGTACCGCTGATGGCGACTGGTTCAGTGTGATTATCTCCGACGCCTCAGGTCCCACCGTCTTCAGCAACGCGATCCATGTAACGACCGCGCAGTAATCAGCGCATGATCCCGGCAAAGAAGAGCGCCAACTCGAAGAGCAGGATGAGCACGATGGTCAGCTCGAGGATTTCTCCGCGGGCCATCGCCGTCTGTTCCACGGCAAAGCGATAGATGTCGTCGAGCGTCTTCAGTTTTTCCCGGACGGTGCCTTTCCAGTGGTCGAGGCCGAGCCGCGCTCCCGTCAGGTTGAAGAGCCTGGCCGCATAGACGTCGCCCGCCACCTTCAACGCATTCTCTGTCTTGTCCGTCAGCTCGTTCACTTCGATGAAGAGCGAGTGCACCTGCCGCGCCGCGCGCGTAAACCGGCGGCCGAACCAGTTCTGGCCCCAGCCCGGCCGTTCCAGTTGCGCGTAGATCCGCGCGAGTTCCCCGTCCAGTAGTCCGTCGTAATAGCGGAACTCGAGCAGCTGGGAATTCGCGAACTCGAGGATCTCGAGCACCCCACGCGCGCCGGAGTCGGTGTCGTAGATGAAGGCGGCGTTCCATGTCGGAATGACGAGATCGGTGGCCAGGTACGAGATCCGATGGCGCAGGACTTCCTCGCGTTCCTGCACGCTCAGCGGATCGCGCTCGCCGCGGAGCAGCTGCGCGAGGTCCGCGCCATGTGCTTGCAGCAGCGGATCGGCCGACTCAATGCCTTCGATGCGCGTCGCCGTGAAGACCAGGTAGTCCTCTGACAGCAGGACCGCGCGGGGTTTCTCGAGAGCTGCATCGACGCGGGTGAGAAACGCGCGGCACGTCCGCTCGGCGGACGCGGCCAGGGCCGGGTCGTCGTGCCAGACGAGGCCTTCGGCCAGCATGCCCTCCCATGTCGGCGGGAGTGGACGCGTCAGGGCCACCGAGACGACGCCGTAGTCGAACACCTTGAACCGGACCTGCCATCCGTCGACGCCGGCCGCGTCAAGGGTGCGGCCGTCCACCGTGACGGGAGCGTTCGCGTACTGGATGTAGGGGGGCGCCGGCGGCTTCGATGCCATCCGGGCCGGCTCGGTCGAGCCGATCAGCGTCGCGACGGTCTTAAGGTCGATGGCCTCGGCGACGTCGTACAGAAAGAAGCCGGTCAGCCATCCCGACACGCTCCGGGACATCCCGACATGCTATACGAGCGTTACCGGGTCGCGGGCCCAGCCCATCCGAACGCCGACATCATGACGTGGAAGAGATCGGTGTTGGCCATGTACCCGCGGACCCGCTCGCTGCCAGGGCCCTGCGCGGCGACGAGCACTTCCTCGCCCGTGTGGTCATCGTTCATCCGCACAGAGCGCAGCGTCACGGCGCCGGCTCCCGAGCCCATCTCCGCAGGGACACCGGCCAGCAGCGGCGCGTCCCACTTGCCGTCATAGACGCGCAGGTCGAATGAGTGGTCGGCCGTGAAGAGCAGCAGCGTGTCGTCACCGACCCGCTTGGCGATGTCCTCGATGGCCCGGTCGAACGCCACGACGCGGTCGAGGCCCTGCCGGATGGAATCGGTGTGCGCGTCGGACTCGACCATGAGGAAATAGCCGTTCGGGTTACGCGACAGCATCTCGATGGCCATCCGCGTGGCCTCGCCGATGTCGAAGCTGTTGTCCTCGAGCAGCACAACCGCCCGCGACCCCTGCCGGTCTATGTCGCGCAGCGACGCCAGCACCGTCCGGCCGCTCTCGCGTGCGAGGTCGGGCAGCGGCCGGCGGGCGGCCATCAGCGCCCGTTCGATGGCGCTCCGCCCTGACCCGATCAGCACGTCGACACCGTCGCCGGCCCGCGGCGTCAGTGCCTGGATAAAGATGTCCGCCGTCTTGTTGCGATCGTTGACGTGCGCGTAGAGCGAGGCCGGCGTGGCCCCGGCCAGGGAATCGTTCGAGATGACGCCGGTCGAGAGGCCGCGCTCTTCGGCATATTCGAGGATGGTCTTGAGCGGCGCGCCATCGAGCCTGCCGCGGACGGCGGCGTCCGACTGTGCGATCACGCCGTTGTGCGTGCGCGAGCCCGTCACGATCGCCGTCATGCCCGCGGCGGAGTCGGTGACGAGTTCCGAAGCGGTCGACGTCTCGGATAGCGCGATCTGGGGCATGCGCTGGATGAACAGCTTTCGCGGGGCCTTGTGGCCGTGGATGCTCGCCGCGTTGATGGTCGGAAGTCCGGCGGCATCGGCGAGGAACAGGATCACATTCTGCGCGCGCGTCTGCGCGGACGCGAGAACCGGAATCGCCAGACAGAGAACCAGGATGAGTCGCATGCCGCCACACTACGGAACGGGTGTGACGAAGGGGTGTCGATTGGGCGCGTTACGAAAATTTGACTGGCGGGCTACGTTCGCGCGCGCTCGCCGTCGGGCGCGCCGTCAGAGGCGGTGTGGCGGCCGATCGCGTCGAGCCGATCCTGGAGTGCGAGCTGACTGAGCTTGTCCAAGGGCAGGCTGGCAAACAGTTCGATGCGCCGCCGCAGAATGAACGCGGCCTCGCGGAAGGCACGCCGGCGCGCGTCAGTCGATTCGGTCACCGCAGCCGGATCGGACACCCCCCAGTGCGCGGTCATCGGCTGGCCAGGCCAGGTGGGGCACTGTTCGGCAGCCGCCTGGTCGCACACCGTGAACACGAAGTGCATGTCGTTCGACCCGGCGCGGCCGAATTCATCCCAGCTCTTGCTGCGGAGTCCTTCGGTCGCGATGTTCTGCTCGGCAAGGGTCTCGATGGCCAGCGGATCGACCTCGCCGCGAGGGTGGCTGCCGGCGCTGAAGGCGCGGAACTTGCCCCTCGAGAGGGTCAGGTGGTTCATCAGCGCTTCCGCCATGATCGAGCGGGCGGAGTTGCCTGTACACAGAAACAGGACGTTGAGCGCCGGTTTATCTGGCACCATCGCGCGGGAACCTGTCTGGATTATCCGTAAAGACCGCGTCGACTCCAAGCGTAGCCAGGTAGTACTCCATCTCCGCGCGCACGTCGGCGAACCGCGTAGCGGGTCCCCGTGTGGTGAAGGTGTACGGTGTGACGGTCAGTCCCGTGGCGTGCGCCAGCCGCACGAGGTCCGCCCGCTGGTCGATGAGAAGCTTGCTGGGGCCGATGCCGGTGGCGAAGCCGGCGATGGTCTTCAGTCCTGACGCCGTGAGCCACCGCGCACCCTCTGAGTTGTCGATCAGGAAGGTTCGCGGCGTGTGCGGCAGGAGTGCGGCCAGCTCGCGGAGGACCTGGTCGTCAAACGACTGCACGATCAGCTTGCCGGGGGTCCGCTCGAGCCGCAGGCGCGTCACGGAGTCCGAGAAGACGCGCGCCATGTCGACGCGGCGCGCGCGATAGAGCGCCGGGGCCTTCAGCTCCGGGTAGAGACCCGCGGCGTCTCCGACCACCTGCACGGCTTCTTCCCACGTCGGCACGCGCTCGCCGGCAAACTTCGGGTCGAACCAGCTGCCCGCGTCGAGCCGCTTGATCTCGGCAAGGGTGAAGTCGGCGGCAAGCCAGCGGGTGCGCCCGGTGACGCCGTCGAGCGTGCCCCGGTCCGGAAAGAGCTCCTCGACGTTGGTCGTCCGCTCGAGCGACTCGTCGTGCAGGCAGATCAGCACGCCGTCGCGCGTCACGGCAAGGTCCTGTTCGACATAGTCGGCCCCCTGCTGGAGCGCGAGCCGGTACGACGCGAGCGTATGTTCGGGCGCGTAGGCGGAGGCGCCGCGGTGCGCGATCAGCGTCCTGGACGCCGGCGTCTGCGCCGCGGCAGTGAAGCCCACGACCATGCACGCGAGCGTAACCCTGAAGAGGAAGAGGCGAGACATGCCCGGGACGATACCAATGCAGTGCAATGTTTCTGTAACAGGCTACGGGACGCCGACGGCGACGCCGTTAATCGATGTGTAGAGATACTGGATCTGCATCTGCGAGGGCCCCGCAATGCGAACGTGTGCCGTGCTCTGCAGCTCGACAGGGACGCGCACGTCGTGGATACGGCGGAACGTCCGCACGATATCGACCCGCGATGTCCAGAATGAGGGGCTCCTCGAAAGGCGGCCCTCGATGCGCAGGAGGTCGCCCTCGGCGGACAGGTGCAGCGTTCCGAGGAAGAGCAGGTGGTGCTTTCGTCGCGGGGTCGCCGAGATGCGGGCCCCGCCGTCGCCCTCTTCGTCGTCCGGCGTAGCAGAGAATTCGTAGTTCGCCCCGGTCAGGCCGAACCGCTGCGGCTCCCCGCGGTGCCACATGTCAGCCTCACCGGCGAGCGCCGGCTCCAGCACACGCCGGACGACATACTCCGAGCCGCCGCTCGAGATGATGCGGTAGGTCAGCCCGTCGGAGTCGCGAAACGTGACAACGGCCTCGAGCCAGCCTTCCTTGTTGAACCGATCGTTGCGGGCTCTCATCATGCGCCGCCCCGTGTAGCTCCGAAGGGGATGCTCGACGCGCGACAGGAACCGCTCGACGACGGGCGGCGTCTCCGGAGCGGCCGCGGGCCACGCGGCCGACCACACCAGGCCGGCCACAACACTCAGCACCGTCAGTGGTCGTGATCGCATGACGATACGGTGCCAGCGCATCGAAACGTCACCGTGACACCCCGACGACAACCGCGCAAAAACCACGCGCGATACGCGAAGTTCTCACCGGCGTCTCCATCGCGTCGCACGCGGTCCGTATTGTCGAAGCCATGGGATACGTTGTCGCGCCGCTGATCCTCGTGCTGGTCTTCTCCTGTGCCGTCAGCGCCGATACCGTCCCGCGCGTGCGCGCGTTCGACGCGCGATCCGCATTCATCCTGGGGCGCGGAGCTCAGGCATCGCCCACCCTCTCGGCGCTCGTCCACGCGCTGCAGGAGACGGACTTGATCGTCCACGTCGAGGTGTGTCACGAGGGTGCGAACCCGGCGCCGGGCACGACGCGATTCGTGACGAAAGCCGGCGCATACCGGTACCTCCGCATCAGCATCGCGCAGTCCGTGACCGGCGACGCAGCGGTGGCGCTTCTCGGTCACGAGCTGTACCACGCGTGGGAGATCGCGCAGGCGCGCTGGGTGGTGGACGCCGCGGGCGTCGAGCGGCTGTATGAATCGATCGGCCACGTGCACAAGCGGGGAGGCGTGACGTGGGCCGATTCGGCGGCAGCTCGCTCGGCCGGCCGGCAGGTGCAGGCTGAACTGCGTGGCTTCGCCGCGGGCGACTAACGCCGGTGTATCGAGACGACTCCAGGGCGGGGAGGTTCGTTGATTCGGCCTGAGGGCCAGTTGCTCCCGCGTGGAGCCTGCATGGCCGGCGTTCGCATCCCGGCACCCTCGCCCGGATGCTGCACGGACAGGAACAGCGTCTCCCGGTCCGGCGTCCATGACGGCCCCGTCAGCTCCGATTCGCAGGGGCCGGACGCGAACTGCCGCGCCGCACCGGCGTCCGTGCCAGACGCCGGGATAAAGAACATTCCGTTGTTCTGGAACGCGGTGTAGCGCGGGTCTCCGTTGAGGCGCACGGTCGTGATGTCGCACACCACCCACAGGTCGCCGTTGGGATCGAACGACAGATTGTCAGGCGCGGCGAAGACGTGGCCGCGCTGCGCCGGGTCGTTCGGGCCGCCGGCCTTCCATCGCATCCACGTAAACCGGACACCCGTGACGTCATCCTCTTCGCGGATGCGGCAGATCTCGCCATGGAGATTCGTGAAGAGGCTGCCGCGCGCCGTGGCGGCCTCGGTGAACGCGATGTAGACGCTTCCGTCGAGCGGATGCACTTCGACGTCCTCCGGCCTGCCGGTCGGGGTGGCGCCGATCAGGTTCGCGGCGCGGTACGCATCCGTGACGATGGCGCCGGTGTCCGCGTACACCTGGCCAAGGGTGGTGGCTCCTCTCGGCACCGCCGGCATGTCCGATCCCGGATTGGGGCGCAGCGGCGAGGCTTCCGACAGCTCACGCCATTCGCCGGTGCCGTCCGCGCGGAACAAGGCGGTGTAGAGGCGTCCGCTCGCGAGGAGCGAGCCCCGATTGTCGGCGGCGGGGGAGAACGATCGCTCCGACACGAACTTATAGACGTGGCCGTTGATCCGGTCGTCGCCCATGTAGGCAGCGATCGGTCGTCCTGCCTCGGCGCGGATGGCGACGTTCTCATGGCGGAATCGCCCCAGCAGGGTGTGCTTGACCGGCACCCACTCTGGATCCATCGGATCGATTTCCACGACCCAGCCGTAGTGCGATCCATCGAGTCGAAACCGGCCGCCCGTGCGGGACCGGCCGGTCGTGTCGACGTCGGGTGGCACGAAGAAGTGGATGTTCTCCTCACACGTGAGGACCGTGTTCCACGGGGTGTGGCAGCCCGAACAATTCGCCAGCGTTCCAGCGACGCTGCCGCGCTGGAGCGCGGGTCCCGATACTCGCATCGGTGATGTCGCGTCATAGCGCCGCGTCACCGGGGACGCGACGATCTGCCAGCGGCGGTTCGCATCTCGTCGAATGCGAAGGACCGACACGCCGACGTCCTGCAACTCGTCCTCGATTTCGGCGACGCGGCCCATGAGCACCGGGAATGTCTGCAGGTACACGCCAACTTCGCCCGGCTCCGGCATGCTGAGATGCTCGTGGTTGACGACCAGCACGCCTTCGCTGCCGTCTGCCGCGGTGGGGAAGAACGCCGTGTAGTCGGCGTTGTAGCCGAAGCGCGCATTCGTGCCTGGAAGCCTGTCGCCCCAGAGCGCGATGACGTCGTGCATGAAGCCGTCCGCGAGCACGAGGTCGTCTCTACTGGTCGGATCGATTCCGGTGAAGCCGGCAAACGGGCTGCGCGGGGGCGCCGCCTGCGCGGCGGCGTGGAGCGCGGGTTGTGCCAGTGGTCCGAGGGGAGTGCCGTGCCACGTGGCCCCCGTCAGGCCGGCACCAAGAAATTGCAGGAAGAGCCGGCGGTCGATGTCGACGCCCACCGGGAAATGCTATCCCGCCGCGGCAGTTTCAGGTATTTCGATGAACCGGTAGCCGAGGCCGACGACTGTTTCGATCTGGCTCGCCGCGGCGCCGAGCTTGCCGCGGAGACGGCCGATATGGACGTCCACCGAGCGTGTTTCCACCGAGTTCTCGTAGCCCCAGACGCGCTCGAGCAGGCGGTCGCGCGAGACGACGCGGTTCCGGTTCTGCACGAGGTACCGCAGCAGCTCGAACTCGCGCCGCGTGAGCTTGATCTGCTTGTCGTCGACCGCGACCGCCACGGCGTCGAAGTCGGCCACGAGATGCTTGCCCCGATAGACGTCAGTCGCGGCGCGCGCCGCGTCGCTGCCCCGGCGGAGGGCGGCCCTCACCCTGGCGGCGAGCTCGCGGGGACTGAACGGCTTGGTCATGTAGTCGTCCGCGCCCAGGTCGAGGCCCTTGATGCGGTCGCCTTCGCTCGCGCGCGCGGTCAGCATAATGATCGGCAGGGCTTCGAACCCCGGCCGTCCGCGCAGAATCCGGCACACTTCGAGACCGTCGAACCCCGGCAGGTTGAGGTCGAGGATGAGTACATCCGGGACGCGTTCGGTGGCTTTTGTCAGCGCTGCTTCGCCGGTATGCGCGATCTCGACGTCGAGGTCGCCGCCCCGCTCGAGCGTGTGCTTAATTAGGCCGGCGACATCCGGTTCATCTTCAACCACCAGCACACGGCGGCGCTTCGGACGACTCGCCGTATTCGGACGTGCGTCGCGGTCTGAAGCTGACATGTCGAGATGTGAAGTCGGTGTAGCGACGGGTCGATTGTCTCCTGTCACAGTGCGACGGTAGTTGGCCGAGGTGTCGCCGCTGTCACGCGGACGTTAAATGTGGGTTACAGGGAAATCGACGGTTTTCGGAAGATCCGTGACGTTACAAAATGTTTACAAGCTTAGGGCAGCGCGATCCTGTAAAAATCGCGCCTTCTATGTACCAGAGTTCCTTCAAATACGATCGCCAGACCCGTCAGTTCACCGTCCGCTACAGCGAGCAATACGGCTGGGAGGTGCTCGACGCCGCCGATGCCCGTGTCGTTCGTCGCGCGGTCTACAACGACTGGCACCGCGTGGAGCGGGCACTGGCGATGATCAAGTACCAGGAGGCGCTCCTGCGCCAGGCCGGGTGGCGCGAGTCCGCCTGAGCGCCTGACCCCGCAATCCCGCCCCGGGGCGTCCATCCGCCCCATCAATTTACGCACTTGTAACGTCTTCGTCACAGCGAGATCACGGCCCCTCTCTAGAGTGGTTTCGTTGCCGGGTTTTCTCCCACCTTCCGTCTCTCTGAGGAGTCTATGAATATCGTGTTCAGCGCGGCGCGCATTGCGCCGGTCGTTGCCCTTCTGCTTCTGCCCGTTCACGGTGAGGTTGCGCAGGCTGCGCCCGCCGCACAGTCGGGCCAGACCGTTCGCATCGCCGGCGTGGTACGCGACGATGCCAACGCCATCTCCCTTCCCGGTGTTCCCGTCGAGCTGGTCGAGACCGGCGCCGTGGTCTACACCGACGTGGACGGCCGCTACGTCATCCAGGTCCCGGCCGGGACCTATCAGTTGAAGGTCCTGATGGATGGCTATCAGGAAAGAGTGATCACGGTCACCGCCGGAACGGAGCGGGTGGTCAACGTCGATGTCGGGTTGTCGATGACGGGCTTCGCGGAAACGGTCACGGTGACCGGCCGCGCGGTTGACGTCGAAACATCGTCGGCCGAAGCGCAGCTGATGGAGCGCAAGAACGCGTCGGTCATCACCGACAACCTGGGCTCGCAGGAAATGAAAAATAACGGCGACGGCGATGCCGCGGCGGCGATGTCGCGCGTCACCGGGATTTCGCTCGTCGACAACCAGTACGTGTTCGTCCGGGGCCTCGGCGAGCGCTACAGCAACACGACGCTGGCCGGGTCGGTGCTGCCGACGACGGAGCCGGACAAGAAGGTCGTACCGCTGGACCTGTTCCCGACGGGCCTCATCGACAGCGTCCAGGTCAACAAGTCATATTCGCCCGATCGCTCGGCCGAGTTCGCGGGCGGCCTCGTGCAGATCGTGCCGCTGAAGCTGCCTGTGCAGCCGGTGTTGGACTTTTCCTACGGCATCAGCTTCGCTTCAACGGCGACGGGGAAGGCGATTCCGCTCAGCCCCCTCGGCAGCCGCGATGTCTGGGGCTTTGATTCAGGCGCCCGTGCGCTGCCGGGTGGAATGCCGAACAACAAGATCGTTCGACAGGGCATCTATACCCCCGACGTCGGCTACACGCCCGATCAGATTACGCAGTTCGGACGGCTGCTCGGGAACGAGTGGACGCCCGAGGTGGCCGACGGTGTGCCGGGGCAGAGCTGGAGCGCGACCTTCGGGAACCGCTTCAATAACCTTGGCGTCGTCGCCAGCGTCAGCCACTCCTACAAGGAGACGTACATCGAGGAGGACCGCCGGTTCTTCCGCATCGCGGACGAAGGCGACCTCGAAGCGACCAGCGACTACCACATGCAGACGGGCCAGCAGAAAGCGCAGCTCGGCATCGTCGGCAACCTGTCCTACCAGTTCGCGCCAAGCCAGCGGGTCACCTTCGAGAACTTCTACACCCACAGCGGCCGCGACGAAGGGCGGTTCTTCCAGGGCCTGAACTTCGACAACGCGCGTGAGTACAAGAACTCGCGCCTGCAGTTCATCGAAGAGGGCCTGATGGCCAACGCGATTGGCGGCGAACACTTCTTCCAGCAGATGTCGAACAGCCGCATCGACTGGCGCGTCAACTATGCCCGCGCGTCGCGCAACGAGCCCGACCTCCGCGAGACGCTCTACGAGCGGCTGATTGGCGTGGCGCCCACGACCCCGTTCACGTACGCCGACGAGTCGCAGAGCGGCTTCCACATGTTCAACAACCTCGACGACGACACGGTCGACGGGGCGCTGAACTGGAGCGTCTCGAACGCCGCCGGCGGCCGGCCCACGCAGTACAAGTTCGGCCTCAACTACGTCGAGCGGACCCGCGACTTCCGCTCGCGCCGGTTTCACTTCATCCCGATCACGACGCAGAAGGCCGATGCGGGCAACCTGCTGTTCAATCCGCTCCTGACGCCGGAGGAGCTGTTCACGTCGTCGAACATCGGCTCGGCGTTCCGATTCAACGAAGAGACCCGCCCGGTCGACGCCTACAACGGCGAGCAGACCACGACGGCCGGCTACGGAATGGTCGACGTGGCGATGACCAACCGTACGCGCATCATCGCGGGCGCGCGGGTCGAGCGCTTCGACCAGACGGTCACGACGCAGGATCCGTTCGGGCTGTTTGCGCGGCAAATCCAGGCGGTCAACAAGAACACGGACTACTTCCCGGCCATTAACTTCGTGCAGGCGGTCAGCGCCGGCTCGAACATTCGTCTCAGCTACAGCTCGACGGTCAATCGTCCGGAGTTCCGCGAGCTCGCCGAGTTCGAGTTCACCGACGTCGTCGGCAATCGCGCGGTGAAGGGCAATCCGAACCTCAAGCGCGCGCTCATTCAGAACGTCGATGGCCGCTGGGAGATGTTCAGCGGCGGCCGCGGTGTCCTGGCCGCGAGCCTCTTCTACAAGCACTTCGACCAGCCGATTGAACGCATCGTGATTGCCGCGGCGAACCCGATTGCCACGTTCCAGAACGCGGACAAGGCCACCAACTTCGGGCTCGAGCTCGAAGCGGGGCGCCAGCTCGGGTCGCACGTGTTCCTGAACGGCAACTACACGTTCGTCGACTCGAAGATCACGCTGCTGGCGGAGCAGCGCTCGGTGCAGACGTCGCTCGAGCGGCCGCTGGCCGGGCAGTCGAAGAACCTGGCGAACGTGTCGGCGGAGTTCATGGCCGGCGGATTCTCGACCCGGCTGCTGTTCAACTACTTCGGTGACCGTATCTCCGACGTCGGCGCCAATCAGGCGCCCGACATCATCGAAGAGGGCCGCGGCGCGCTCGACATCGTGTTCTCGCAGCGTATCCGCGGGCTCGGTATCCGCCTTACCGTCGAGAATCTGACGGATAGCGACTACCTGTTCACGCAGACGCTGGATACGACCGAAACGCAGCGGCTCTTCAAGATGGGTAGAACCATCGCGCTGTCGTTCGGTTACAACGTCTTCTGAGCGCCCCAACTACATACATGAGGAGCGGACAAGGCATCATGCGTCAGTCATTAAAGAGGTTTGCCACCTGCGCGGCGGTTGCGGGCGTGCTCGCGGTGGTCCCGGCCGTCAAGGTGTCGTCGGAGCAGGCGCCGCCGGTGAACGTTCCCGGGATCGACAAGCCAGTGATCGTTGTCACCGGGCAGGTGACCGGCAGCGAGACCTGGGTCAACACCAACTACTACGTCCTCCGGGGCGCTGTGTTCGTCCGGGACGGTGCGACCCTGAACATTCAGGCGGGCACCAGGATCATCGGCGAGTCCGGCAGCGTCGGCACGCTGATCATCGATCGCGGCGGGCGCATCATGGCGATCGGTACGGCGGCGCAGCCGATCGTCTTCACGAGCGACCAGCCGATCGGCACGCGGAATCGCGGCGACTGGGGCGGCCTCATCATCAACGGCCGCGCGCCAGTCAACCTCGAGGGCGGCGAGGGCGCCGGCGAGGGCGATACGGGCGTCTACGGGGGCAACAACGAGAACGACAACAGCGGCGTGCTGCGGTACGTGCGCGTCGAGTTCTCCGGCATCGAATTCAGTCCGGACAACGAGCTGAACGGCATCGCGTTCCAGGGCGTCGGCCGCGGAACCGAGACCGACTTCGTGCAGGCGCATATGAGTCGCGACGACGCGCTCGAGTGGTTCGGCGGCACCGCCGATGCCAAGCACATCGTCATGTCGAATGCGGCGGATGACTCGATCGACTGGACGTTCGGCTGGCGAGGCCGCGTGCAGTTCGCCGCGGTGACGCAGCGGGGAGACGACGCGGACAACGGCATCGAGGCGGATAACAGCGAGTTCAACAACAACGCGCTGCCGCGCTCGAATCCGCAGCTGTACAACGTCACTCTCTGCGGCGACCCGGATCGTAACGAGGGAGGCGAGAGCCCCCGCGCGGCCAATATCCGCCGCGGCACGGCGTTCACCATCCGCAACTTCCTGGCGACGGGATTCAAGACCGTCGGCTTCCAGATTGAAACGACCAATACGGCGACAACGGGCCAGGTCGATAACGGGACGTCACAGATGGGTGCGGGCGTCGCGTGGGGCATGGCGACCAACATGCACTCGAGCGTGATGACCTACGTGAACAGCGGACGGTTCCCGAACATCCGCGTCGGCGTCGACCCCGGCGTCTCCACCACCGGCTGCTCGAACCACGAGAATCCGAACTTCCAGCCCTCGTCGGCGGCGACGCTGGCCGGCGGGCAGATCGCGCCGATCCAGCCGCCCAACGACGGCTTCTTCGAAGCGGTGACCTACATCGGCGCGGTGGCGCCGGCTCCTGCGGCCGATTGGACCGCAGGCTGGACGTCGTATCCGCAGCGATAAACAAATCCCAAACACCAACGTCCACCCCCCAAAGAGCCCGATGAAGAACCGGAAGCTTGGGGGCTGGGCGTTGGGACTTGGGATTTTGCTTTCAGGGTGCTCACAGAACGCCCCCCTTCTCTCCAACACCTATCCCTCAGCGGAAGCACTGGCGACGGCGGTCCTGCAGTCGATGCAGCAGCGCGACGTCGGATCGCTTCGAAACATGGCATTGACCGAGGAGGAGTTTCGGGAGCACGTCTGGCCGGAGCTGCCGGCGGCGCGCCCCGAGCGCAATCTGCCGTTTTCGTACGTCTGGGGCGACCTGCATCAGAAGAGCGAGGCGTTCCTTGCCCAGACGGTGCAGGAGCACGGTGGACGCCGTTACACCCTCGTCAGCGTGCGCTTCGCCGGGGAGACGACCCGGTATCCCAGCTATGTCGTGCATCGGGAGACGCTGCTTCGGGCGCGTGATGAGGCTGGGCGTGATGTCGACCTTCAGTTGTTCGGGTCGAGTCTCGTGAAGGACGGCAACTGGAAGGTCTTCAGCTACGTGACCGACGATTAGGTCTGAAAGACCAGCGAACAGCAGGTCACTCCACCTTCGGCCTTCGCCAGCTCGTCGACGTCCACGACGTGCACGCGAAGGCCTTTGTCCTCCAGGCGCGCACGCGTCTTCGGGAATCCTGCCGCGTACACCACCACGTCGCCGAGGAGGAGCGCGTTCGCGCCGGCCGGTTCGTCGGGGTCGACATCGATCGTGTCGAGTCCCGTGAAGGCGTCAGCCGGCACCCAGGCGCGGTTGATGATCACGGTATCGGGCGCCACGGCCGTCACCGCCGATTTCAGGTGGAGGCACCCCTCGACCGGGACGATCCGCACCTTGTAGCCCAGGGGACGAAGAAACCGGCGCATCTGGTTCACGGCCGTCTCGTTGGTTCGCGTGGACGACCCGATGAAGACCTGGCGGCCGATCAGCAGCACGTCGCCGCCGTCGAGCGTCGCCGGTTCTGCCATGTCGCGCATCGGCATGCCGAATCGGCGGAGCGCATCGCGGACGGCGGCCGTTTCTGGCTGACGGGTTGCCGCGCCGGGCCTGGCGATGACCGCGGCCTCGGGAAACACCACGGCCGTGTCTTCAATGAACACCGAGTCGGGAAGGTCGGGGCCGGCGTCGATCCGCCTGACGGTGCAGCCGAGCTCGACCAGCGCCCATTCGTACGCCTCGTGCTGGGCGCGGGCGCGCTCCACGTCGAGGGGCACCCGCGGGAGGTGCGTCAGCTGGCACTGGTCGAAGGACGGGCTGATGTCCCTCGTCATCGCCCAGATCATGAGGGCAGCGTCACGGTAAACATGGCGCCCCCGGTCTTCCGGTTCTCCGCTTTCACGCTGCCGCCGTGCAGCTCCACGAGGTGGCGCACGATGGCGAGCCCGAGCCCGGTCCCTCCCGGCCTCGTACGCGCCTTGTCGACGCGATAGAAGCGCTCGAAGATGCGCGTCAGATCCGATTCCGGAATACCTGGACCGGTATCGGACACGGTGATGACGAGGGCGCCGTCCTGCCTCGCCGCGGCCAGCTGTATTTCGGCCTGCTCCGGCGAGTAGTTCACTGCGTTCTCGACGAGATTGCGCACGACGTCGTGCAGCTTGGCCGGATCCGCGGTGATCGAACAGGCATCGGGCGCCACCGCCAGCACGACGCGCTGGCGTTTGTCCTCGACGGTTTGCGCCAGGTCGGTCACCACAGCGGTGAAGATCTGCTGCACCTCGCACGGCGCGCTGTCGAGCACCTCCTGGCGGGCATCGAGCCTCGCCAGGCGAAGCAGATCGGCCACAAGCCGCTCCATGCGCAGGCTATGGCGGGCGATGATCTCCACGAACCGCCGTGTCTGCTCGGCATCAGGCCCCTCGGCCAGCGCCTCCACGTAGCCGCGAATCGCGGTCAGCGGCGTGCGCAGCTCGTGTGAGACGTTGGCGACGAAGTCCCGCCGGATCTGATCGGCACGCTTCAGGTCCGTGATGTCGTGCAGCACGAGCACGGCGCCGCCTCCGGCGCCGGCGACCGGTGCCGCTCGCGCCATGAACAGGCGCGACAGGTCGCGGCCCAGCGGCAGTTCATCCGCATCGACGGTTTCGCCGCGGAGCGCGGTCGCCAGCTGCGCCGAGATGTCGGGATGGCGTATCACTTCGAGGTACAGCCGTCCGATCGCCGAGCTGTCCACGTGCAGCATCTCCTGCGCCGCCCGGTTCACCAGCTGGACGCGACCCTGGCGGTCGAGGACGAAGACGCCTTCGACCATGCCGGACAGGATGGCTTCCATGCGCGCGCGGTCCTTCGACAGTTCTTCGAGCTGGCGCGACATCGCCTCGGCAGACCGCTGCGCGCTGGTCGCCAGCGCGGTCACCCGCCCGCGCCCGGCGCGCGCGACATACTCAGCGGCAATGGCTGCGGCAGCGAGGCCGGCCAGCGCCGCGAGAACAGAGCGGGGCGCGGCAGGAAGCGCGCCGGCGAGCAGCGCGGCGGCGAGCAGGGCCGTGATGATGCCGATGACGGCTGCGGTGAGGATGTGCGCGCGCACGCGGACGTTCACGCCGAGGCGGGTGCCTCGAGCTTGTACCCGAACTGTTTGATGGTGATGAGCGCGTCGACCAGGATCGGCAGCTTCTCGCGCAGCCGCCGGACGTGCACGTCTACGGTCCGTGTCCCTCCGGTGTACCGATAGCCCCAGACATCCTCGAGGAGGAGATCGCGGGAGAGCACGCGCCCCTGGTGCTCCAGCAGGTACTGCAGCAGAAGGAACTCCTTCGCGGTCAGCTTCACGTCTTGACCCTCGTACACGACCGTATGGCTCGCAAGGTCGATCGTAATCGGCCCGAATCGCAGAATCGGGTCTGCCGGTTTGGAGGGCCCGCTTCTCCGCATCAAGGCCCGGATCCGCGCGACGAGCTCGTTCGGACTGAAAGGCTTTGAAATGTAGTCGTCGGCGCCGAGCTCCAGTCCCGCGACGCGGTCTGCTTCCTCAGTGCGGGCGGTGAGCATGATGATCGGGATCCGCGCGCTTGCGGTGTCGGCGCGCAGCGCGCGGCACACCTCGAAGCCGGTCATCCCCGGCAGCATGACGTCCAGGATCACCAGGTCGATGGGATGCGCGCGCGCATAGGCGAGGGCGCGATCGCCGGACGCCTCGACCCGCGTTTCCCATCCCGACTTCTGCAGGTAGTGCGACACGAGTCCGGCGATATCGGGGTCGTCTTCCGCGATCAGGATCCGCAACAGCGCCCTTTCCTCACGCGTAGATGATGACATCGCGCAGACCGCTTTTCAGAACAGTTGAGCCCTGCGGAGGACGGCATCGTCCGATGACGAATGTCGTCGAAGGCGCTAAACACCACAATTCATGGAGGTTATATGGTTGAGATCGATCGGCATGCCGCTTGGGTAATGACCGGTGAGGAGAATGAGCATGAGACCAATGGCAGCAGCAGGAGTTGGGGCGTTGATTGCGGGCCTCGGGATGTATGCAGTCGGGGCGCGCGCTAATCAGAATCCGTTCGCCGAGATGCCTGCGTACGTCCAGACCGTGGACGGCCGCTACATCCAGGTACCGAATGCCACAGCAGTCGGGTATGCGCCGATGGGTTTTGCCCCTGGGGTAAACCCTGCGTATAACCCTGCGCTGCAGCCCGCTCAGCCGCGCGTCGTGAGCCAGGCCCCCGCGCCGACGCGGACCGTCTATCGCACCGCGCAGCCGGTTCAGGAGCGAGTGGTCGTAGAAGAGCGCGCCGCCACGCAGCCGCGCCGGTCGTGGGGTAAGACCGCGATGGTTGTTGGTGGGTCCGCGGCCGGCGGCGCCGGCGTCGGTGGCCTGCTGGGCGGCAAGAAGGGGGCGCTGGTCGGCGCTGCCATCGGCGGCGGCGCAGCTTCGATATACGAAGCGACTCGCCGGCGCTAAGACCGGTGCCTGGTGCCTGGTGCCTGGTGCTTGGTGCTTGGTGCCTAAAAACTCGGACCGAGCTTCAGGAAGAGCTGCCAGCCTTCGCCGCCGCCGGTGCCAAAGTCGAGGCGCGCGAAGTTCTGCGAGTTACTGTGCACCCGGACACCGAAGCCGTAGCCCTTCTTCAGGCCGTTGAACTCGATGTCTTCCCAGTTGTGCGCGACCTTGCCGCCGTCCAGGAATCCCACGAAGCTGACATTGTTGAACGCGACGAAGCGGTACTCCGCGCCGAGCCATATCGCGTTTTCTTCCTTGAACCGGAATTCCTGAAAGCTGCGAATCGTGTCGACGCCGCCCACGTAGGGCAGGAAGTAGAACGGTACCCGTTCGCCGGGGTCGTTATTGACGTAACTCAGGCCAAGCCGCCCGGACACGATGTGCCGGCGGCTGGGGGCAATCGGAACGTAATGCGCGGCGAGCGCATCGAAGCGCTGGTGATCGAACTCCCCGCGGCCGCGGTCGTCGATTAATCCGACCGACGCACGATAGAAGCCGCCGCTCGCCGGATTGCCGCGTCGATCGCGGACGTCGACCTCGCTGAAGAACTCCGTATGCACGAAGTCAGGCTGCGAGGTGAGGCCGGGTGCGTCGAGGTCCGTGAAGATCTCTTCGAGCGAAGCGTACCGGCTGTCCGTGCCGCGGCCGATCTCGGGGGTGATGTAACCGAGCTTGGTGCCGACACTCAACCAGGTCACCGGCTTGAAGAGCGCGCGCGCGGACAGATCCTTGTTGCGGAACTGATAGCTCGTGCGGCCGCTCTCGGTGGACTCGAGGCCCAGGCCGAAGAAATCTTCCTGCGGAAAATCCTCGTAGCGGAAATCGGTCCAGAACTCGAAGCGATCGTCGAGGGCCTGCAGCCAGCGTACGTTGACGTCCGCCGACTTGTAGCCCTTGAGCGACATGCCCGCCGACAGATCCACGAAGATGCCGTCGTCTGTGACGTGGAAGCGATAGCCGGGTCCGAGGGCGAAGCCGCCGCCGCGCGTCATCCCCCCGAGCCGCGGATACCAACCGTCGATGTCGCCGTTCAGACGCTCGACGATCTGCGTCTCGTTCGCAATCTCATCACCCTTGGCGCGCAGCCGGTCGAAGAAGCTGCGGCCGCTTCCCGCGTCGGGTTCCTGGGCGGCTGGATCTGCGGTGGTTTCAACGGTGGTTTGAAGAGGCGGAGGTTCCTGCGCGTAGACGGCCGTGGCGCCGAAGATCACCGCGGCGCCAAAGACGGCGGTTCTCACTCGGTTTCGCATATGTCAGAGCTCCTTTATCCCTCCCTTGTTGAGCAGGAACCATGCCGCCACCGAGCTCAGCAGGATGCCGTTGACGGTGAGGACCGCTGAGGGAGACGACTGGGTCGCCATATAGCCGGCCACGAGGCTTCCCAGCGGCATTCCGCCGCGAAACGCCACCATGTAGATGCTCATGACCCGCCCCCGGAGTTCGTTGGGAACGGTGAGCTGCACGAGTGACGCGATCATCGCGAACACCATCACCATGCAAGCGCCTCCTGCGAACAGTACGATCCCGGCGACCCACACGATCCGGTTCAGGGCAAAAAGGACCAGCAGGGCGCCGAATACGAACTGCAGCACGAGCACCATCCACCCCATGTGCCGGAACCGCCCGAGCCAGGCGACGACGAGGGCGCCGGTGACCGCGCCGGCTCCGGCACACGCCATCAACTGCGTGTATTGACCGACGCCTCCCATGAACACGTCCTGCGCGAAGAGCGGCAGGAACGTCAGGAGGGGATTGCCGAGCGAGGTCGTCGCGAACGCCAGAAAGGTCAGCGCCATCAGCGCGGGCTGGTGGCGGACGTAGGACAAACCGCCGCGCAGCTCGGCCTGCATGCCGGTCTTGCCGGTGTGCGGAATGTGCTTGATGTGCAGCAGGAGGAGCGCGGTGATGACGCCCAGGAAGGAGAGCCCGTTCAGGCCGAAGCAGGCCGCAATGCCGAACGCGGTGAGCGCGACGCCTGCGATCAGCGGCCCGATGACGCGCGCCAGGTTGAACTGAATCGAGTTGAGCGCGATCGCATTCGGCAGGTGTGCCTTGTCGATGAGCGAGGGCATCAGCGACTGGTACGCCGGCCCGCCGAACGCCTGCGCGACGCCGGTAATCACGGAGAGCGTCAGGACGTGCCAGATCTGGATGATGTCGAAGTACACCAGCCCCGCCAGGATGAACGCGGCCGTCATCTGGACGTACTGCGACATCAGCAGGAGCTGACGTCGATCGCGCCGGTCGGCGACGACGCCGCCGATCAGGGTGAAGAGGAGGATGGGCGCCTCGCCGAGGAACGTATCGAGTCCCAGATAGAACGCGGAGGCCGGTCCCGCGAGCATGAGCACCAGCCAGTTCTGGGCGACCTTCTGCATCCAGGTGCCGATGCTCGAGGTGAAGGCGCCGATCCAGAGGACCCGGAAATCGCGGTAATGGAGGGCTGCGGCGAGCCGTTTGAGCGCAGGATTTTCCAGCACCGAATCTTATCGCTTGCCCCTTCGAGATCATTTCGCTATATTTTCGCGAACGAGGCGAAGATATGGCGAATACAGTTCTGGCGATGGTCGAAGCCGCACTCCGCGCCCGGAAACTCGACCGAACGCTCACCACGTCGCTCCCCTTGGCTGTTCGCCCCAACGCGGCGGCCACAGAAATCGCGCGGCTGGATGAGTGCCTGCGCGGTGGATTGCCCCGCGGCCAGCTCTCCGAGCTGGTGGGACGGCAGTCGTCGGGCCGGACGGCGGCAGCGCTGCACATGCTCGCGGCGGCGACCCGGCGCGGCGAGATTGCCGCCCTGGTCGACACGTTCGATCGACTCGACGTGGGTTCTGCCGCATCCGCGGGCATCGACCTGGAGCGGCTGCTCTGGGTTCGCGGAGAAGCCTCGTCCTTGTTCGATCGCGTGATTGAGCGGGGGCTCAAGGCGCTCAATCTCGTCCTCCAGGCGGGCGGCTTTGGCCTCGTGGTGTTCGATCTGGCGGATGCGCCGGCCCAGGCGCTGAACCGCATCCCGTTTACGACATGGCTGCGCATCCAGCGCGCGATTGAGGGCAGCGAGACGATCTGTCTGCTGCTGGCGCCGCACGCGATGACGCGGAGTGCCGGCGGGCTGACGCTGACGTGCGACGGCCGTCCGGAGTGGGAGGGGGAGGCTGGCCGCAGCCGGCGTCTGGCGGGACTCGAGATCGGCGTGCGGGTCGTCTCGCCGCGGCGGCAGGTGGATGGCGAGGTCGCATGTTCGGCGCGCTTGTAGGCGACCCAGGCATCCTCCGCGACGTCGCCGCGGATTTTTCTCCACGCTTCGAGCGACGCGGCGATGCGGTCGTCCTGGACCTCGCCGGTCTCGATCGGCTGTTCGGCCATCCGCGCGCGATTGCCGACGCACTCCGCACGGCGATTGTGGACCGCGGGATCCGTGCGCACGTGGCGATTGCCGGCACGTGCACCGCCGCCCATCTGTTAGCCGCGCATCACTCGTGTCCCGTGACGGTCGTCAATCGCGGGGAGGATGCGGACGCAGTTGCGCCGCTGCCGCTTGAACTGCTGGCGCAGCTGAACGCTGTGTTACCGCAGCTGAACGCTGTGAACCCCGAGCTGCTCTCCACATTCCGCCGCTGGGGCCTTCGGACCCTGGGTGATCTGGCCGCACTGCCGGCCGATGCCGTGTCGGCGCGCCTCGGCGCCGAGGGCCTTCGCTGCCATCGGCTGGCGCAGGGACACGACCTCCGTCCGCTGCAGCCGGACGTGCCTGTCGAGCGGTTCGAGCAGGCGTTCGACCTGGAATGGCCGATTGAGGGACTGGAGCCGCTGTCGTTCGTGCTCGGGCGGCTGCTGGAGCCGCTGGCGGCGCATCTCGAACGCCGCGGCCGCGGCGCCGCGGTCCTGCACCTGCGGCTCCATCTCGTGACGCGCACGCTGCACGAGCGATCGCTGCAGCTGCCGGCGGCCATGCGCGACGCACGCACGCTGCGCACGCTGCTGCTGCTCGATCTCGAATCGCATCCGCCGCCCGCGGCCATCGATCGGGTGGTCGTGGCGGCCGACCCGACGCCGGCGCGTGTGCTGCAGTTTTCGCTGCTGGCGCGGCCGCTGCCGTCGCCGGAGCAGCTGTCCACCCTGATGGCGCGCCTCAGCGCCTTGATGGGGGAGGACCGTTGCGGCTCGCCGGTAGTGGTGGACTCGTGGAAGCCGGGGGTGTTTGGGATGAAGGGATTCAACCCGGGATCAGGGATCAGGGATCAGGGATCAGGGATCCGTCCCTTCCGGATCCCCGATCCCCGATCCCCGTCCGTCGCGTTACGACGGTTTCGCGTGCCGGTACCCGCACGCGTTCGCGCGCACGAGGGGACGCCGCTGCATCTCGTAATCGATCGTCGCGGATTGACGGGGGGGGCGGTGCAGTCAGCTGCGGGACCCTGGCGTACGTCGGGGAACTGGTGGAACGACGAACCCGGGTCTCCCGGATCCCGGATCCCGGATCCCCGATCCCAGGTGTCTTCATGGGACCGCGACGAGTGGGACGTGGCGCTCGGGGACGGCGTGGCGTACCGCGTCTTCCGCGAGCGCGGCAGCGGCGCCTGGTTTCTCGACGGCGTATTCGACTGACGCACGGGCGTTGCTGGCTACCGACTACCGCCTACCGACTACCGACTACGGACTGCCACCTGCCATGTACGTCGAGCTTCACTGTGCATCGGCCTTCAGCTTTCTTCAGGGGGCGTCGCTTCCCGAAACGCTGATCGAGCGCGCGGCCACGCTCGGCTATACCTCGCTTGCCCTGCTCGACGCCGACGGGGTGTACGGAGCCCCGCGATTTCATAAGGCCGCCAAGCAGGCAGGGCTGAAACCCATCGTCGGTGCAGAGCTCACGATTGGCTCGTCACCAACCACCAACCACCAACCACCAACCTGGTCGTTGCCAGTCCTTGTCGAATCCCAGGAGGGGTACCGCAATCTGTGCCGGCTGATCACGCGCATGAAGATGCGCGCCGGCAAGGGTGAAGGCGCGCTCGCGCTCGAGGAACTTGACGGATCGACAGCCGGGCTCGTGGCGCTCGGCGGGCGGCCGCTGCTCGATGCGAGCCGCTACGGTGTCGGCGGGCTGCTCGATCGGCTGGTAGGGCTGTTTGGCCGGCGCAATGTGTACGTCGAGCTGCAGCGCCACCTCCAGCGCGACGGAGAATCCGGCAACGCGGCGCTTGACGCGCTGGCGCGCGCGTATCGCGTCCCCGTCATTGCCACCAACGGCGTCCGCTTCGCCGAACCTGCCGATCGGCCGCTCTTCGACGTCCTGACCTGCGTCCGCCACAAGACGACGCTCGACGCCGGTGGCCGGCTGCTGGCGCGGAACGCCGAGCGCTACCTCAAGTCGCCGGAGGCGATGGCGCAGCTGTTTTCGGATCGCCCTGAGGCGCTGGCCGCCACGGCGTCGCTGGCGGAGCGGCTCGAGTACACGATGGCGGATCTCGGGTACCGGTTTCCGAAGTACCCGGTACCAGACGGCGAGACGGAGATGTCGTTTCTGCGCCACATCGCCGAAGTCGGCGCGCACGAACGCTACCGGCCGTATCACGACAAGGCGCGCCGCCAGATCGAACGCGAGCTCGATCTGATCGCGAAGCTCGATCTGGCCGGCTATTTTCTGATCGTCTGGGACATCGTGAACTATGCGCGGCAGCAGAACATCCTCGTCCAGGGACGCGGGTCCGCCGCCAACAGCGCCGTCTGCTACAGCCTCGGCATCACGGCGGTCGATCCGATTGCGATGGAGCTGCTGTTCGAGCGGTTTCTCTCGGAGGAGCGCGGCGAGTGGCCCGACATCGATCTCGACTTTCCGAGCGGCGACCGCCGCGAGCGCGTCATCCAGCACGTGTACGACAAGTACGGCCGCCTGGGGGCGGCCATGACCGCCAACGTCATCACGTATCGCAGCCGCAGCGCCGCCCGCGAGGTGGGGAAGGCGCTCTCAATGAAAGACGAGGATGTGGACCGGCTGGCCAAGGTGATGAACCACTTCGAGTTCAACGACCCGAACGAGACGCTGGGACGCAATCTCGAGGCGGTTGGGCTGTCGCTCGACATGCCGCGCATGCGGACGTTTGCCGATCTCTGGGTTCGCATCCAGGATCTGCCGCGCCATCTCGGGCAGCATTCCGGCGGAATGGTGATCTGCCAGGGCGAGCTGGACGCGGTCGTCCCGCTGGAGCCGGCGAGCATGCCGGGCCGTGTCGTCGTCCAGTGGGACAAGGACGACTGCGCCGAGATGGGGATCGTCAAGGTCGACCTGCTCGGGCTCGGGATGATGGCGGTGCTGCAGGATGCCATTGAGCTGGTCAACACAGGGATCGGGGATCAGGGATCGGGGATCGGAAAATTCGACCTCGCGCATCTGCCGCCAGACGACCCCGAGGTCTACGACATGCTGCGGAAGGCCGAGACCATCGGCGTCTTCCAGGTCGAGTCGCGCGCGCAGATGGCGACGCTGCCGCGCCTCAAGCCGACCTGTTTCTATGACCTGGTCGTCCAGGTCGCCATCATCCGTCCCGGTCCGATCGTCGGCGACATGGTGCACCCGTATCTGAACCGGCGCGCGGGCCGGGAGCCCGTGGTGCCGCTTCACGCGTGTCTCGAGCCGGTGCTCGCGCGCACGCTCGGGGTGCCGCTGTTCCAGGAACAGCTGCTGCGCATGGCGATGGTGGCGGCGGGATTTACCGGCGGGCAGGCCGAAGAGCTGCGCCGCGCGATGGGGTTCAAACGATCCGAGAAGCGGATGAAGCAGATCGAGATTCAGCTGCGCGACGGCATGACGCGCAACGGGATCACGGGCGAGACGGCGGAGCGCATCATCACGTCGATCACGTCGTTTGCGCTGTACGGTTTTCCCGAATCACACGCCGCGAGCTTTGCGTTGCTGGCGTACGCGAGCGCGTACCTCAAGGTGCACTATCCGGCCGTGTTCTTTACGGCGCTCCTCAACAACCAGCCGATGGGGTTTTATCACCCGGCGTCGCTCGTCAAGGACGCACAGCGGCGGGGTGTCCGGTTCCATGCGATCGACGTGCAGCAGTCCGACTGGCTGTGCCGGATTGAGGAGGATGGCGGCATTCGGCTTGGACTCATGTACGTCAACGGCCTGCGCAAGGAGATCGGCCACGTCATTGCGGCATTCGACAGGAGCAAAATCATGGAACCGTTGGCGTCGCCTGAGTGCCCGAAATGCGGCTCCGATGACGACTCGATGATCGAAGTGGTTGCAGAGGGGATCCGGGATCAGGGATCCGGGATCCGGCGCAAGTATTTCTGCAACACCTGTGCGCACGAGTGGAACGTCGCGGTGGAGCCTGTCGGCCGCTTCACCACGATCGAGGATCTGACCCGTCGCACGGGCCTCCGGCGCGACGAGCTGGCGACGCTCGCGGACATCGGCGCATTGAACGCATTTACGAACGAGCGGCGGAGCGCGCTCTGGCAGGTGGAGCGCGCCGTGAGGCCCGCTGGCGCGCTATTCGGGGATCAGGGATCAGGGATCGGGGACCCGGGGGATTCGGATCCCGGATCCCCGCTCCCTGATCCCCGATCCCCGCTTCCCGTCATGTCCGCGAGCGAGCGCCTGCATGCCGACTACGCGGGTACCAGCCTCACCATCGGTCCCCATCCCATGGCGCTTCGCCGCGACGATATGGCGCTACGGGGTGTCCTGCGCGCCTCGGATCTGCCGCAGGTGCGTAATGGGCGCCGCGTGCGCGTGGCCGGCATGGTCATCACGCGCCAGCGGCCCGGGACCGCCAAGGGGTTCGTGTTCCTCACGCTCGAAGACGAGACGGGCATCTCGAACGTCATCATTCGTCCGGACCTGTTCGATCGTGAGCGCCAGGTCGTCATTCGCCGGCCGTTCCTGATTGTCGACGGCGTCCTGCAGCATCAGGACGGCGTGCTGTCGGTCAAAGCCGAGCGCGTGCAGGGCATCGACGGGGGCGCGTCGGTCGACGCGCATGATTTTTATTAGGGATCAGGGATCAGGGATCAGGGATCAGGGAGCGGTTCGAGGTTCTGTGTTCTTAGTGAGCGTCGAAGCCCATGCAACGTGCGACGCAGTGGTGTGGCCGCGGCGAGGACCGTTTCAACATCGGCCGCCGGCGCCAACCCAAGCCGCGTGGCAAGCTCCAACTGAGTCTCGCACTCAGCGAGACTGCCTAGCGCAATTGTCAGATAGTGCGCAAATGCTTTTGTCGACTGCTGATGTCCTTCGCTGATATTCGACGGCACCGCAACTGCGGCACGTCGAAGTTGAGCCGACAGACCGTAAAGCTCCTCACGCGGAAATGCTCGCGTGACCGAGTACACCCGCGTCACGAACTCCATCCCCTGTTGCCACGCTTTCAGGTCGCGGAATGACTGAATAGCCACGCGTGGATCGCCAGCAATTAGCATGCGCACCTATTCCGGCTGAATTCGCGCAGCCCCGTCGTCAATAGTGCAAATTCGGCGAAACCGGGCACGTTCGCGGTGCGTCGTTTCTGCTGATCCCCGATCCCTGATCCCCGATCCCCGATCCCCGATCCCGCGATAGACTTCGCCCATGACACGCCTCTGTCTCGTCTTCCTGCTTCTCCTTATGCCCACATTTTCCGCTGCGCAGACCCCGCTTCGCGTCTTCGCCGCCGGCGCCGTCACGCCGACGGTCAAAGAGATCGTCGAGACCTACACGCGCGCGTCTGGAACGAAGGTCGTCATTACCAGTGACACCGCGGGCGGGTTGCAGAAGCGGGTGATGTCGGGCGAGGCTGGCGACGTCATCTTTGTGACAGCGCCGGTGATGGAGGCGCTGCAGAAAGAGAAACGAATCGTGGACGGCACACGGACCGATCTTGGCCGCGCGCTGATTGGCATCGCGGTCCGCGCCGGTGCCTCGTCGCCCGACATCTCCACGGTCGATGCTTTCAAGGCCGCACTCCTCAAGGCGAAGTCCGTGTCCTATGTGAACCCGGCCGCGGGCGGCACATCCGGCGTGCACATGGAGAAGCAGCTCCAGACCCTTGGAATCGCGGACCAGCTCAAAGGGAAGATCGTCTATCGCACCCAGGGGTCGCTCGTGGCCGACGCGGTGGCAACGGGAGCCGCCGAGCTGGGCATTACCTTCACGAGCGAACTGCAGCCCAATCCGGGTGTGAAGGTTGTCGGAACCATTCCCGCATCAATCCAGCTCCCGACGATCTATACGGCCGCCGTCCTGGCGACGAACGCGAACATGCCGGCCGCCCGGGCGTTTCTGCAGCTGCTGGCGAGCGCCGAGGGCGCTGCGGTGTTGAAGCGAGCCGGCCTCGAGCCGCTCGCGGGTGCCCGCTGAATCGCGGCTGTCTTTACGATTCGCGGGTCAGCCGGACGACGGCGCCGGTCAGGTTGTCGGTGCCGATCGACAGGTATAGCTCCCTGTCGGTCACCGACAGGCTGAACGACATCCGGCGATCCAGGCGTGCGACGAGGGCGTTCACCAGCGGCCGGTCCAGCGCGTACAGTTCGAGCGCCTCGGCGTTATGAATGCGCTCGCCGGCCAGCTGCGTCAGGAACTGCCGGGGGTCGCGGTGGGTATAGACGACAACCCGCGCCGCGGCCTTCGACGCCTTGTGCAGGCGAGCGGCTTCAGGCATCCCGATATCGATCCATGTGGTGATGGCGCCCGTGGCATCGCGAACGGCGATGGCCGGCTCGCCCGGATCCGACACGCCGCGCGAAAACTCGATGCCTTCCGTGTATTCCAGGAGATAGGCGAGGAGGCGGGCAATCAGGAACTCCTCGGACTCGGACGGATGCTGGGCGATCCGAAGCGCCAGCGACTCGTAAACGCCGCGGTCGCCGTCCGCGAGCTCGACATCGAAGTTGTAGACCGTCGCACCCTGTGCCATCCGCAGACATCATATCCGCCGCGTTCTTGTGTACCCTGAAGCCATGCCGCTGAAATCAATCCGCGCGTGGCTTGGCGTCGACGCGCCCGACAGCAAGGACGTCGCCCCGCTCCGCGACACGCTCGACGCCCTCGATCACATGGAACCCGAGCGGGCCCGGTTCCTGGCCTCCTTCGCCTATCTGCTCGGCCGCGTCGCCCATTCCGATCAGCACGTGTCGCCGGAAGAGACGCGCGCCATGGAGGCGCTCGTGCAGCAGGAAGGACACCTCACGGCCGATCAGGCCATGGTGGTGACGCAGCTCGCGAAGACGAGCAACCTGCTGTTCGGCGGCACCGCGAACTTCCTCATCGCGCGGGAGTTCTCGGCGCTCGCCTCCTACGAACAGAAACTCTCGCTGATGCGCTGCCTGTTCGCGGTATCGGTCACCGACGAATCCATTTCGCTCGCGGAAGAAGGCGCGATCCACAAGATTGCCAGAGAGCTGGGGATCGACCAGCCGGATCTCGTGCAGCTCCGTGTCGCACACCAGCGCCACCTGCCGGGAATCTCGAATCGATAAATCGTCAATCCTTCACTTCCTATCATCAATCGCCAATCATCAATCGCCAATCCTCCTCCGGTATCATGGTCCTGCCGGATGCCCCAACCGATTCGAATCGCATTTCTCGGCTGCGGATTCATCACGCGCGTGCACAGCGGGCACCTGCGGTCGATGAAGGCGGACATCGTCTGCAGTTATGCGAGCCGCGATCGGGAGAAGGCTGAAGCCGCCTGCCGCACGTTCGGCGGCGATCGTGTCTATCCGAGTTACACCGCCGCCATCGCCGACCCTGCCATCGACGCCGTCGTCATTGCCGTCCCGCCCCGGTTTCACTTCGAGCTCGCGATGCAGGCGATCGAAGCCGGCAAGCACGTGCTCGTGGAGAAGCCGGCGTTCCTGCGGATGGCTGATTACCGCGCCGCGGCCGAGGCGCGCGACCGTGCCGGACGCACGGTCCTCGTCGGTGAAAACGATCATTACAAGCCGCTCGCCGTCAGGCTGCGCGCCCTGATACAGGAGGGCGTGATTGGCGAGATGGTGTTCGCCCATTTCACGACCATTGCGAAGCGGCTGAAGTCCGAAGACGACTGGCGCAATGACGAAGCGATGGCCGGTGGCGATGCGTTCTTCGAGGAGGGCATCCACTGGCTGCACATCGCCGGGAGCCTCGGGCCGATCATCGTCACGGCGCACGGCTATCGCCCTGCACCCTCGCGCGAAGGCCCGGACCGGCGGGCCAAGAGCATGATGGTCGCATTCCGCTACGACAACCAGGCTGTCGGATCGTTGTACTACTCGCGCGAGATCCCCTCGCTGCTGCGCGGGCTCCGGTTGTCCAAGCTCTATGGGCGGGACGGCGTCATCACGTTCGAATCGAACGGCCTCTTTGTCCTCGTGCGCGGCCGTGGCCTTCCGCGGCTCATCCTGCCGGGGTTCCGTGACATCCGTGGATACCAGGCGATGTACCGCGATTTCGCGGGGGCCATCCGTGCAGGGCGGCAGCCGGAGATGAGTCTCGAGCGCGCCATGGACGATCAGCGCGTGATGGACCAGATCTACGCAGGAGTCGAGCAGCCGGTGTCGCCGGCGGGCGCCCGGGCGGTGGGGCAGTAGCCGCCTCGATGCGCACCGAACGCTACGACATCATCATCATCGGCACGGGCGCGGGCGGCGGCACGATGGCGCATGCGCTCGCGGACGTTCCCGCGCGGATCCTGCTGCTGGAGCGCGGCGATCACGTTCCCAGCGAAGCAGAGAACTGGGATCCCGAGGCGGTCTGGCGGCACCTGCGCTACCGCGTCGCCGAGCGCTGGCGCGACTGGCAGGGCCACGAGTTCCGGCCGTATACGCACTACTGCGTTGGCGGAAACACGAAGTTCTGGGGCAGCGTTCTTTACCGGCTTCGGCGCGAAGATTTTCAGGCCGTGCAGCACGTGGACGGCGTCTCGCCCGCCTGGCCGATCGACTACGACACGCTCGAGCCGTACTACGACCGCGCCGAACAGCTGTATCACGTGCGCGGGCAGCACGGCATCGATCCGACCGAGCCGCCGCGCCGGCCGTTTCCGTACGAGGCGGTTCCGCACAGCCGTCTCATGGGCGAGGTCGTGGATCGGCTGCGCGGGTTTGGACTGCGGCCGTCGCCGCTGCCGCTGGGCCTCCTGCGCCCGGGCGACGTTGGTGGATGCGTCCTCTGCAACACATGCAACTCGTTCCCGTGCAAGGTGCACGCAAAGAGCGACGCCGATGTCTGCTGCGTCCGCGACGCCATCCGCCATCCCAACGTCACGCTCTGGACCAACGCATTTGCGCGGAAGCTGGTCACGGATCCCTCAGGCCGGAAGGTCGAAGCGGTCGACGTGCAGCTCGGAGACGAGCAGGTGCGCGTCGAGGCACCGCTGGTGATCGTCGCCTGCGGCGCCGTGAATTCCGCCGCGCTGCTGTTGCGTTCCGCGACCGACAAGCATCCGGACGGACTGGCCAATTCATCCGGCCTCGTCGGACGCCGCTACATGGCCCACCTTGCGACGATGATGCAGGGGTTTCATCCGTTCAGAGCGAACGACACGGTCTTTCAGAAGACGGTGGCCATCAACGACTATTACCTCCACGGGCCCGACGGCGGCTATCCGCTCGGCCAGATTCAGTCGCAGGGACGAACGCACGGCGTGATGGCGCAGACGGTGGCACCATGGATTCCGCTCTGGGCTTACGAGGCGTGGGTGGCTCGCGGCGTGGACTGGCTGGTGATGTCGGAAGATCTGCCGCGCGACGACAATCGCGTCATGCTCGACGCCGACGGCGGTATCCGCGTGCACTACCAGCCGAACAATCTCTCCGCGCATCGCCGTCTGGTGAAGGAGATGAAGCGGATTCTGCGGCGGCTGGGTTTCTGGGCAGTGGTCGCGCATTCGCATCGCGATCGGAACACCACCCATCAGTGCGGCACGCTGTGCTTCGGGACGGATCCGCGGACATCGGTCCTCGACACGTTCTGCCGCACGCACGACATCGACAATCTCTTCGTCGTCGACGCCTCGTTCTTTCCCTCGTCCGCCGCGGTCAATCCCGGGCTCACCATCGTCGCCCAGGCGCTCCGCGTCGCGGATCACATCAAGGCCACACGCCTCGATTAGCCATGTCGATTAGCAGGCGCTCATGAGAGCACATTCGTTCAGTCACGTCGGCATCACGGTGTCCGATTTCAACAAGGCGGTCCAGTTCTACTGGGACGTGTTCGGCTGTCCGCTCGTGGGCGTGTCCGACACGCCACCGGACCGCGTCCGCACCTTCTTCGGCGTCGACGATCCGGCCCCGCGGTGCAAGATCGGGTGGATTCGCGTGCCGGGCGGCGCCGTCCTCGAGATCTTCGAGTTCCAGCCCCAGCTGCCGTCCGAGCGGATCCCGTGGAATCGCGTCGGCCTCACGCACTTCTCGTTCAACGCCCGCAACCTGCCGAAGTGGTACGACTATCTGCAGCGCAAAGGGGTGGAGTGCGTCAGCAAGCCTGAGCAGTCGCCGCGCGGCCACTGGTTTTTCTTCGCGCGCGATTTCGACGGCAACCTGATCGAGCTGATGGATTTGGGCTTCATGCACTACGTCTTGCAGTGGGGCGGCCCGCTTGGCGGCTGGCTGTTCCGACGGGGCCGGTACAGGAAGTATTACGAGTCGTGAGAATCGGAATCGATCTTGGCGGGACCAAGATCGAGGGGATCGCCCTTGATGGCAGCCGCGAGGTCGCGCGGTTGCGGGTGGAGACCCCGCGGGACGACTACCCGCGGACAGTCGATGCCATCGTCCGCGTCGTTCGAGAACTGGAACAGCGCGCAGGCGCCCGCGCGACTGTGGGAGTCGGTATTCCCGGGACGCTCTCGCCGGCCACAGGTCTCGTCAAGAACGCCAATTCCGTCTGGCTGATTGGGCGGCCGCTCCTTGCCGACCTCGAAGGACACCTCCAGCGTGACGTGCGGATCGCCAACGACGCCAACTGTTTTGCGGTGTCGGAGGCGGCCGATGGTGCCGGCGCAGGAGCTGAGGTCGTGCTGGCCGTCATCCTGGGGACAGGCACCGGAGCGGGCATCGTCATCCGTGGACAGCTGCTCGCCGGGGCCAACGCGATAGCGGGGGAGTTCGGACACAACCCCCTGCCGTGGATGACCGCCGAGGAGCATCCCGGACCGCAGTGCTACTGTGGCCGCCGCGGCTGTATCGAGACATTCGTGTCGGGTCCCGCGATGCAGGCCGATCATGCGTCCCGGACCGGGCACCAGGTCGTCCCACGCCAGATCGTCGCCGCCGCCACGTCGGGTGACGCGGCCTCCGAAGACACGCTCTGCCGCCACGAGAGCCGCGTCGCGCGCGCACTCGCGGCGGTGGTCAACCTGCTGGACCCTGATGTCATCGTGCTCGGTGGCGGCCTGTCGAACATCGGTCGCCTGTACGAGAGCGTT
Organism: Candidatus Sulfopaludibacter sp. SbA3; assembly: GCA_945903265.1. Classification (GTDB taxonomy): domain Bacteria; phylum Acidobacteriota; class Vicinamibacteria; order Vicinamibacterales; family UBA2999; genus CAXNKG01. The sequence goes on along the minus strand of CAMDNQ010000005.1, from coordinate 28,155 downwards.
CCGCGATTGTGGACGCCCTACGTCTTTGCGTGCGGCGGCCCGCAGCGCGACGTCGTTCGCACACGCCTGCTTCCCGCGCGCCATGGCGATTCGAGCGGCGTGCGAGGCGCCGCGTGGCTGTGGCCGGACTGATGCCGCACCGTCGTTGGCTTCCGGCGTCTGTGCTCGCGCTGCGACGTGGCTATACCGTCCAGACGCTGGTGAGCGACGTCATCGCGGGCCTCACCGTTGGCCTCGTCGCACTGCCGCTCGCAATGGCGTTCGCCATCTCGTCGGGCATGTCGCCCCAGGCGGGTATCTACTGCGCCATCGTCACGGGATTTCTGATCTCCGCGTTGGGCGGATCGAACGTGCAGATCGGGGGACCGACAGGTGCGTTCGTGGTCGTCGTGTCGGGGATCATCGCGCAGTACGGCGTCGACGGCCTGTTCATGTGCACGATGATGGCGGGCGTCATCATGGTCATCATGGGGCTGACCGGTACGGGCACGGCTGTCCGGTTCATCCCGCGGCCCGTTGTCATCGGCTTTACCAACGGCATTGCGCTCGTCATTGCGAGCACCCAGATCAAGGACCTGTTCGGCATCGAGATCGCCGGAGCGCTTCCAGGCGAGCTGGTGCCGAGGATGCGGGTGCTCATCGAGAACGCCGGCCATGCTTCGCCTGAGGCGTCGCTCGTCGGCCTCGGCGCCCTGGCGCTGATCCTCCTGTGGAACCGGGCGGTGCCGCGGGTGCCAGGCTATGTGATCGCGCTGCTGGCAGGCACCGCGTTCGTGGCGATGCTTCAGCTCCCGGTGGCGACGATCGGCTCCGTCTTCGGCGGTATTCCATCGGGCCTGCCGGATTTCCGGTTTCCGCAGTTCCGTCCCGATCTCATCCTGACGCTCCTGTCGCCCACGCTCACCGTGGCCGTGCTCGGTGCCATCGAGTCGCTGATGTCGGCCGTCGTGGCCGACCGGATGACCGGCACGCGGCATAACTCGAACGTGGAGCTCTTCGCGCAGGGTATTGCGAACATCGCGTCGCCGCTTGTCGGCGGCCTGCCGGCTACGGGGGCCATCGCCCGTACGGCAACGAACATCCGGTCCGGCGGCCGCACGCCCGTGGCGGGCATGATTCACGCCGTGACGCTGCTCGTTATTCTTCTGCTGGCGGCGCCGCTGGCGGCCACGATCCCGATGGCCGTGCTTGCCGCCATTCTTCTTGTCGTCGCCTACAACATGGGCGAGTGGCACGAGATTCCGGAACTCTGGAAGCAGGGGTGGACGGATCGCCTCGTGTGGATGGTGGCGTTCGGCCTTACTGTGCTGGCCGATCTCACGGTCGCCGTCGAAGCGGGGATGATTCTGGCGGCGCTGCTGTTCATCCGGCGCGTCTCCGCGACGACGACCGTCACGAAGGTCACGCCCGAGTCCGTGGAGCGTGCGCGCGTGCACGCGCTGCAGGACAAGCGGATCCCGGACTACGTGACCATCTTCCGCATCCACGGGCCGTTCCTCTTTGGCGCCACCGACAAGCTCACGAACCTGACCACGCACGCCGGCGAGTGGCAGCCGGTCGTGGTGCTGCGCCTCCGGAATATGACGGCAATCGACGGGACCGGCCTTCGCGCGATTCAGGACTTCGCCGATGCAGTTCACAAATCCGGCCGCTCGTTGCTCCTCTGTGGCGCGCTCCCGCAGCCGGCGCGCCTGATGTCGCAGGCGGAGTTCCACCGTCATGTGGGAGCCGAGAATATTCTTCCGAATGTGGAGGCGGCGTTGAGGCGGGCGGGGGAGTTGATTGGTCAGTAGCAGTTGGTAGTTGGTGGTTCAAGCCACCAACCACCAACCACCAACCAAAAAGCTATCGTGTGCCGGTCGGATTTTTCACTTCCGCGATAGCCACGCGGTTGATCCCGCTCTCGGCGATCACGATGTTGCCGTCCGGCGTCGCGTCGATGAAGCGCACCACGTGGCCGCGCGACGGAATCGCCCAGGTCTGGAACGCTTCGGTCTTCGGGTCGAAGCGCACCAGCGTGTTCGGCTTCACGCCGGACTCGCTGTACCAGAGAATGTCGCCGACCGTGTCCATGCCGTACGGACGCGACTGCAGACCGCCCGGTGACACCCACTCCTTGAACTGGCCCGTCTTCGGATCCAGGCGCCCGATATAGCCCTGCGGGAAGTCCGCATACCAGATCATGTTGTCCGCGGTGATCCCGATCCGGCGCGGCCGTGCGTCGGCGCGCGGCAGCGTGTATTCCTTGATCTCCATCGTGTCGGCATTCACGCTCGCGAGCTTCGGCTGCCGGTAGTCGACGTACCAGAGCAGATTGTTCGAATCGACCCGGATGCCGTACGGATAGCTCGGCTCCGAAGGCGACTTCACGATCTTCATGTCGCCGTTCGCCGTGTTCAGGCGGCCGACGTAGCCGTTCTGGATCGTGAAGAAGAGAATCCCCTTCTTGTCGAACATTGGAGTGTGCGGGCCGCGGGCGTCCGGGTTGTTCAGCTTGTACTCGGTGACGACGCCCGTCTTCGGATCGACCTTGCCGACTTCCTGAACGTTGATGCCCGTGTACCAGACATTGCCCTGCGCGTCCTCCACAATCCCGTGCGGGCCGGAGTTGGGTGTATCAAGCACGTACTCGCGTGTCTGGCCGGTCTTCGTATCGACGTTTCCAAGACGGCTCGCGTACTGCCCGGTCCACCACAGCTTGCCGTCGCGGGTCCAGAGCGGGTCGTGCGGCCGCTGGCCGAGCGTCGGCGCCTGCCATTCGCGGAAGGTCACCTGAACGGGCCCGGGAACGATCTTCGCCTTCGGGGCGTCGGCTTTCTCGGGGAAGTGCTGCGCCAGATAGCCGGTAATCGCGTCGCGGTCGGCCGGGGGAAGAGCGACCATGGACCCAATCAGGTCGGTCCACTCAGTGCGGGAGAATCCGAATGAATTTGTAATGAAATTGAGGGCGTGACACTTGGTGCAGGCCGTCGACACGAGCTCCTTGCCGGGCCCTTCGGGAAGCTGAACCTGCGGTCCCCGCTGGCCTGCGACGTCAACGGACATGGACATCGTCGTGGCGACGAAGGCCGCGGCAACTGCCAGTAGTAATAGAGATCCCTTTCGCATCGCATCTCCCTCGCGTAAAGCGGTAAACGCCCAGAAACCGGGTCGGTGGCAGTGTAGGCCAGGATCCGCCGGGATTCAACAGCTCCGGCATCCCGGGTACTCCCGGCGAGCTTATTGCTGCTAGGTCAGGCGTGGACCTCATTGTTCAGCCTGATGACGGCCTCGAGCCTCTGCTAGAAGCCATAAAAAGCGCCAAGAAATCGCTCGACATCGCCATTTTCAGGTTCGACCTGAAGAATGTCGAGAAGGCGGCGGAGGACGCAGTCGGCCGGGGAGTGGACGTACGCGCGCTCATCGCCCACACCCACAAGGGGTCCGACAAACGCCTCCGCCAGCTCGAACTGCGAATGCTCGAGAAGGGCGTCACGGTCAGCCGCACGGGGAGCGATCTCGTCCGGTACCACGGCAAGTACATGATTGTGGACCGCGAAGAACTGCACGTCTTCGGATTCAACTACACCCGCGACGACATGAAGAGCCGCAGTTTCGGCGTCGTCACGCGGAATCGGGCGGTCGTTCAGGAGGCCCTGCGGCTGTTCGAGGCAGATAGCAACCGACAGGAATTCGAGCCCTCCGCCGAGGGGCTGGTCGTGAGCCCCGAAGACTCCCGGGAGCAGCTGGCCACGTTCATCAAGCGCGCCAAGAAATCACTGGCCATTTACGACCCCAAGCTGTCCGACACGCAGATGCTGCGGCTGCTGAACCAGCGCGCCAAGGCTGGCGTCGACGTTCGCGTGATCGGCAAGGTCGGCAAGCGCGCCGGCGCGATCCAGGTGCAGAAGCTGCCCGGGATGCGGCTTCACGTCCGGGCCATCATTCGCGACGGCGACACCGTGTTCGTCGGCAGCCAGAGCCTGCGCGCGCTCGAGCTCGACGCCCGGCGCGAAGTGGGCCTGATCATCAAGGACGCCGCGATCGTCAAGCGCATGCAGGAGATCTTCGACGGCGACTGGTCGAAGACCGATATCGGCAAGAAAGAACAGAAAGAATTCGTGAAAGATCAGAAGCTCGCCGCGGCCGACGACGTCGTCGCTGTCGCCTCATCGCGTAACTGACGCGTCGCGCGTCGCGCGCTTTTGCTATCCTGTGGTCCGGATGTCTGGGGACCCTCGGCCGCCGCGTATCAAGCGGCGGCGCTCGAAACTGCATGGCTGGGGCGTATTCGCACTCGAGCCGATCAACAAAAACAAGCGGATCGTCGATTACGCGGGGAAACTAATCGACTACAAGGAAAGTCTCAAACGTGAGACGAAGTACCTGAAACGTGGTGAGATCTGGTGCTTCACGGTCAACACCCGGTGGGTGCGAGACGCCCATGAGGGCGGCAACGTCGCCCGCTTCGTCAACCACGCCTGCAAGCCCAATTGCTACACGCACATCATCGGCCGCACGATCTGGATTCGCGCTGCGCGGAACATCAAGGCGGGCGAAGAACTGACCTACAACTACCACACCGATGGCGAGAAGGTGATTCCCTGCCGGTGCCGGCCGGGGTGTAAGACCAAGCTGTGACGGATCAACCACGAAGGACACGACGTTCACGAAGGCCAGGGATTCTTTTTGGCTTCGTGATCTTCGCGGCCTTCGTGGTTCACGGCTCCGGGCAGTCGCCGTCGGGCGATGTGACGGACGCGCAGCTGGCCGTGGCGAGCGCAGGGAAGACGGTTCGCCTGGGCCCGGCCGGGGGCGGACGCGCGGCGACGATCCCGATTGAGGTCTACGTGGCGAGGGTGCTTGCCGGCGAAGCCGAGCCGCGAGCGGCACAGGGGGCCCACGAAGCGCTGGCGGTCGCGATTCGCACGTACGCGCTATTTAACGCCGGACGGCACGAACGCGACGGTTTCGACCTGTGCGACAGCACTCACTGCCAGGTGCCGCGCGCGGCCACTCCCGCCACCCGCCGCGCGACGCTGGCCACGGCGGGCCGCATCCTGACTTACCAGAACCGTCCCGCGGAGCTCTTCTACTCGGCGTCGTGCGGCGGCGTGTCCGAATCCGCCTCGCAGGTCTGGCCGGGAGCCGACTATCCGTATCTCCAGGTCGCGAAGGACGACGTCCATGATGAGGATGTGCCGTGGACGCTCACGATGACTCGCGAACAGATTGAGCGCGTGCTGGCGCGTGCCGGATTCGAGGGCCGGCTGCGGGACATCCGTATCGATCAGCGCAACGCATCGGGCCGCGTGGCGCTGCTGGAACTGGACGGGCTCGTTCCGGATGTCATCAGAGGCGATCAGTTCCGGATGGCCGTGGGACCGACGACCGTGCGCAGCACCGTCTTCGAGATCGATCGAGACGGTGACCAGGTGCGACTGACGGGTCGTGGGTACGGACACGGCGTCGGGATGTGCGTGATCGGCGCAGGGCGACGAGCCGCACGCGGGGAGTCGGTCGAGGAGATTCTGGCGCAGTACTACCCGGGGCTCGATCTCACCCCGTTGAGCCGCGCCATGACACGCACGGCCCCGCCCGCGCCACGTCCGGCGCCCACGGCCACGGCCACCCGTCCGGCCCGCGGCGTCGTCGTCGCGCGTGTGCCTTCGTCATCGCCGACGGATGCCGGGGAGCTCGAACGGATGGTGAGCGGCGCGCATGACGATCTGGCCCGCGTGCTGGGCGTGTCGGTGGCTCCGATTGCAGTCACCCTGTACGGGACACTCGAGGACTTCCGCGCGGTGACAGGGCAGCCATGGTGGGTAAGCAGCGTTGCGGACGGGACGTCAATCGACCTTGCCCCGCTCGCCTTGCTCGAACAGCGCGACGGCCTGGCGCTGACGGTCCGCGCGGCTGTCGCGGAACTGCTCGTGGCGCAGGCACTGCGCGACAGGCCGCGATGGGTGAGGGTGGGCGCCGCGCGTTACTTTGCTCGTATCAGCGCTGCGAGTAACGGAGCGGCGCCGCCCGCAGGCGACGCGCCGCGCTGCCCGGCGGATGCGGAGCTCACGCTCGCGGTGTCGGCGGTGGCACAGCGCGAGGCCGAAACGCGCGCGCAAGCCTGCTTCGCGTCGCGCTTCGCGCGCACGGGCGACTGGCGGTCAGTGAGATAACAACCACCAACCACCAACCACCAACCACCAACTACCAACTACCAACAAATTCCGTCGTACTGCGCCTTGACCTTCGTGAAATCCAGTGGGATGCGCACGAGGTCGATGACGGTCTGGTCCGCCCTGGTTTTCGTGAGGGCGTCGGAAAACTCCGGCGATCCGTTGCCGACGACGATGACCTCGGAGCAGTCAATCAACTCGTCGAGCGTGTCGCAGAGGTGCTGCGACAAGTGGGGAATCTGTTCTTCGATGTACTGCTTGTTGGCGCCGACAAGCTTGGCCAGCGACACGTTCTTGTCGTAGATGGACAGCGAATAGCCCTTGCCGAGCAGTTTCTCGGCGAGGATGACGATGGGTGACTCGCGCAGGTCGTCGGTGCCCGCCTTGAAGCTGAATCCCATCAGGCCGATCTTCTTCTTGCCGGTGTCGACGATGCGGTCCAGCGCGTGATCGATCTGCATCCGGTTGCTGCCAAGGACCGAGTTGATGAGCGGCATCACCAGGTCGACTTCCTTGGCGCGGTACTGCAGCGCGCGCACGTCCTTCGGGAGGCACGATCCGCCGAATGCGAACCCGGGCTTCATGTAATACGACGACAGGTTCAGTTTCTGGTCCTTGCAGAAGATGTCCATCACGTCGTGGCTGTCGACGCCCACCTTCTTGCACAGGTTCCCGATCTCGTTGGCGAAGACGACCTTCACCGCGTGCCAGGTATTGCTCGTGTACTTGATCATCTCGGCGGTGCGGATCGGCGCGTTGTAGAGCGGCGCCGCGATGTCCTCGTAGAGCGCCTGGGTCGGCGCGGCGTCGGCCGCATGGTTGTGCCCGACGAGCGTGAACGGCGGCTCCCGGAAGTCCTTGAGGGCCGTCCCTTCGCGCAGGAACTCGGGATTCACCGACACGCCGAACCCCTCGCCGTATTTTGTGCCCGACGCGGTCTCGAGCGCGGGGATGACCGTGCCGTGCGTCGTGCCGGGGAGCACGGTGCTGCGGATGACGACCACGTGATAGGAGGACTTGTCGCGGATGACCTCGCCGATCTGCTCGCAGACACGCGTCAGGTAGGTCAGGTCCAGGCTGCCGTTGCGGCGGCTGGGCGTGCCCACGCAGACGAGTGAGAGGTCCGTGGCGTTGACGGCGTCGGCCGTGCTGGTTGTCGCGCGCAACTGCCCGCGACCCACGACATCGGTCAGCAGCTCGCCGAGCCCCGGCTCGACGATCGGGCTCCGGCCCTCGTTGATGGTGCGCACCTTGTCCTCGTTGACGTCGACGCCCACCACCTCATGGCCGGCGGCCGCAAACGATGCCGCGGAGACCGTGCCCACATAGCCGAGGCCGAAAACGGAGACTTTCATGTCAGATGTCCTTATGCCGCCCTTGAGGCCGGTTGCGGCTCCGGAAGCGTCTGCGTTCCGTCGCCGTCGATGAATGTGCGATACCAGAGTTCGAGATTGAGCAGCGCCCAGATGGCGTCGCCGCCGGCGCGCGTGCCGGCGCGGTGGTCGTCGAGGAGCTGCGAGACGGCGGCGGGGTTGATGAGGCCGCGCTCCCGCGAGCGCCGATCGAGGAGGACGTCGCGGGCCATGCCGTTCCATGAACCGCGGATCCAGTTCGCGAATGGCACCGGGAATCCCATCTTCGGCCGCTTGAGGATCGAGTCCGGGATGATGCCGCGCGACGCTTCGCGGAGGATCCACTTGGTCGTCAGCCCCCGCAGCTTGAGCCGATGCGGGAGCCGCGTCGCAAATTCGACGAGGTGATGGTCGAGAAACGGCACGCGGCTCTCGATCGACATCGACATGCTCATCTGGTCCTGCTTCATCAGCAGCTCGACGAGATACGTCTTCATGTCGGTGTAGAGCAGGCGGTCCAGCAGCCCGCTGTGGCCGTTCAGGCGGCCGAAATACTCGAGCGACGCCGCATAGGGATCAGACCCGGTGGAGATCGCAGGATTGAGCAGCGCGTGCTGCTGCCGCATCGGCATGCCCGCGAAGTTGTCCAGGAACATCTCTGCCGGCCGGCGCCGCATGCCCATGAACGACCGGGCCGCGAGGCGGCCGACACGTCCCGGCAGGCGCGGGACGACCGCCGATGCAATCGCCGACCGCATCACGCCCGGGACCAAGCGCTCGTAGACGCCGCCGGCCGCCCAGTTGGCGAGCGCACGGGGATACTTGCCGTAGCCGGCGAGCAGTTCATCGCTGCCTTCGCCCGTCAGCACCACCTTCACGTGCTGGCTCGCGAGCGCGGAGACGAAGTGCAGCGGGACGCTCGAGGGATGCGCGATCGGCTCGTCTTCGTGCCAGACCATCTTTGGCAGCGCCGCGAAGAAGTCGCCGTCGCCGATGACGATTTCATGGCTGTCTGCGCCGATGGCCGCCGCCGCCTCGCGCGCGTAAGCCAGCTCGCTGAACCGGCGATCCTCGAACGCGACCGAGAACGTCTGGACCGGGCGGTTCATCTCGCGCGCCATCAGCGCTGCGACCACGGTGCTGTCGATGCCGCCGGACAGAAAGGCGCCGAGCGGCACGTCCGCCATCAGGCGGAGCCGGATCGATTCACGAAGCAGCTCGCCGAAGCGGGCAATCAGCGACGCGTCGTCCATCCGCTCGAGTTCCGGATCGGGGCCCTCGAGCGGCAGGTCCCAGTACTGCTCGGTGTGGACCTGGTTGTTCTCGAAGATCAGCCGATGTCCCGGCAGCAGCTTGTGGATGCCTTCGAACATCGTCTCGTCGCCCGACGTGTAGCGGGTCGCGAGCACTTCGGACAGGACCGCGCGGTTGGCTGCCGCCGTGATGATGCCGCTGGCGAGGATGCTCTTGATTTCCGAAGCAAACAGGAGCGAGTCGCCCGCGCGTGCCCAGTACAGCGGCTTGACGCCAAGCCGATCCCGCACGAGCAGAAGGCGCCGCTTCGGCGCATCCCACAGCGCGAAGGCAAACATGCCGCGGAACCGGTGCACGCAGTCGTCGCCCCACTCTTCGTAGGCGTGGACGATGGTTTCGGTGTCGCAGTTGGTCGCATAGCGATGGCCCGCGGCTTCGAGCTGCGCGCGAACCTCGCGATGGTTGTAAATTTCGCCGTTGTAGGTCACCCAGATGCGTCCGTCTTCGTTGGACAACGGCTGATGGCCGCCGGCGAGATCGACGATGCTGAGGCGGCGGTGGGCGAGCGCGGCATGATCGTCGGACCAGAGCCAGGCGCCGTCAGGCCCCCGGTGGGTCATCACGTCGCGCATACGGACCACGCGCTCGTGGGAGTACCGATCGAGTCCGTCAGACGATGCGAAACCGGCAATGCCGCACATAACTACCTGGACCTTCCGCGACCTGAGCTCACGGCTTCCTGCTGAGCAAGCGGGGTGCCACGAAAGTCGCTAAAAATGGCGAGAAAAGCGCCCCGGCGCGCGAGTCGCGCCGGGGGATGGACTTCGTTTGGGACGATCTAGGAAAAGTTTTTCTACTGCGGCAGCAGGCGGACGGTCGGGCCGGTGACCGAAATGCGGGCGCCGGCGTCGTCAGACCCACTGAAATTGGTCTGCGCGCGGTGCTCGATGTTGTTCGCGCTGCACCACCGCGTGCGGATTGTCGTCTCCTGGCCGGGGGCCAGCGCAATCCCGAGCCCTGAGCGTGTGCTGACCTGCGCGCCGTCGAACAGATCCACGCGATCGCTGATGACGAGCCGGGTGCCCCCGGCGTTCCTCAGAATCTGGTCGTACTGCCACCGGTTCGCGAGATTGCAGTCGGGGATGGCCTCGCTGCTCCAGGGGACCGGATTCGGATCGACGCGTACTGTCAGCTGGCCCGGTCCTGTCGGTGCGGGTGCTGGCGCGGGCGCTGGTGCGGGCGTGGGCGTTGGTGCCGGGGCCGGGGCCGGGGCCGGCGCTGGAGCCGGCGCGGGCGCTGGGGTCGCGGCTGGCGTCGGCGTTGGCGCGGTCGGTGACGGCTCGACGCTGCCGCAGGCCGCGGCGAATAATCCTGCCACACACCAGACGGTCAACGCGCCAGTACGTCGCACTTTCATCGAATTCATCATCATGGGTCCCTCAAACGGCCAAGACATCCATCGGTCCTGCCTCGGCCCCATCAGGGAGCAAATCGCGGACCGGTACGGCCCAGTCTGCCCCTCCAAGCGCGACCGTATCGGGCGTCTCTCGCTGACGGCGCGGCGCGTCACGCCCGTTCAGTCGGACACGCGACACCCCCTGGAGGGCCCCGCCGTGGATCCGCATCTCGGGAGGCGGCGCGGTGGCGTGCAGGTCCAATGTGTCGCCCGTCACGACAGCAGACAGATCGGCAATCGGGCCGCTGGCGGCGACGCTGACCCACCCGTCGCGCAGCGCAAGGCCATGCCTGCCGTCCACGAGATTGAACGACGTGAGTCTGTCGTCTTCGACGACGTACTGAAACACGCGCGCGTCGGTCTGATAGTCGGCAATCGTGCTCTCGCGGTCGACGATGGCCTCGACGTCGCCCGGATGGAAGAGAAATACCGCCGTACCGCTTCCGTCGACGACGCGGAGTCCAACGGCGTGGCGGCCCCCGGCAGATGCGACCGTGAGGCGCTCCATGCCAGGGGGATGGCTTGCGGTGCCTGCGGCGCCGATCCATGTGGCCATGCCGAATGGCGCTGACGCCGATCGCGTGGTGCGCGCCGTCCAGCATGGGACGAGCATTCCGTAGACGGGTGCGTGCCATCCGAGGCCCGAGTCGGCGTCTCCGTGCGCCAGCAGGACGCCCTGGCCTTCGTGCAGCAGCCAGACGTGGCCGCCGTCGGTGTGCGACGCCTGGAGCCGCCCCGCGGCGTCGTATGTCACGGCCCACGACGGATCGAAATGCCAGTGCGCGCTCGCAGTCACGGGCCCGTCGCCGACCGCTTCATCGAAGACCATCCAGCCCGAGAGCGCACTCCGAAAGACGGTGCGCCGGACACGTACCGGCGCGTACGCGTCATGGCACGCCTCCACCCAGTCGAAATGCTCGTTATGCCGTGACGCGTGGAGCACCGAGTCCGCCCGCGTCTTCCAGTGGAAGGGGCCGGCGGGTTCGGCGATCGACCGGCTCTGGAGCGAGACGGTGTTGTGGCTCATGCTGCTGCGAAGCTGGTCGCGGACCTTACGGTCCATCGTGTACGTGGATGTCCCGGGATCGATCAGCAGCGGCCGTCCGTTGAGCCGCAGCGTGATCGCCAGGGCATCGGCATGCGCGTGGCCGCCATTCAGATAGCCGTGAGCGCCGACGTCGATAACGGCATGCGTACCCGAGCGATCTCGTGCGACGACGTAACCGGTGTCAGGAAAGGTACGCGACCGCACCGTAATCGCATCCGGTCGCGGTGAGAGAGGAGTCGCCTGATCGACCAGATGTGGACCGGCAATCCACAGCGCTTCCTCCTGCAGGCCCCATGGCGCGAGGTCGGGGCGATTCAGCAGCACTGCCGCGAGTGCGAGCGAATCGCGTACGTCGTGACAGGCGCGGCCCGCCAGCGGCCAGAGCATCCCGCCGTCGTCATCACCGATGATCGGCAGGCGACCTTCGTCGTCCGCCATCGTCCGCGTGAAATCGGCCAGGCGGGCCACGGCGCTCGAGAATGCGGTGACCGCCTCAGGATCGCTGTCGCGGCGGGCCGTGAGCAGCGCCATCAGGTAGAAGTCGAGGGTGTAGCGCTGATAGTGCGTCGAGCGCTCCAGGTGCCCGCCGTCCCGCCCGATCTGCCGCCCGATCTCGGTCAGAAGAATCGACCGACCGGTCTCGGCCCACCGCGCGCCCCCAGCAAGCTCCGGCAGGGCCACGCCGACGACGTACAGCGCCAGCGCCTCACCGGTGAGATGCGTATTGGGACTGAAGTACAGCGACAGGTTCCGCTCGACGTGTGTGAGCTGATGGTGAAGGCCCACGAGCATGTCGACGAGCCATGAAGACGAGGGATCAGGGATCGGGGATCGGGGATCACGGATCGGGGATCGGGACGCGCTGATCCCTGATCCCTGATCCCTGATCGCCAAGAGAAAATGCAACGCCCAGGTCCACGACATCGATCGGAAGCCCAGTTCCAGCATGCTGGTCCAGTTGATCCCCGTGAGCGGCGGATTGGCTGCGAGCCATTGTTCGAGCTGCGTGACCATGGCCTGTGAGTACCGGACATCGCCGGTGAGCCAGGATGCGCGTCCGAGCTGCAGCCAGTGCTGGTGGCGATTCAGCTCCCAGATCACTTTGTGGTCGCCGCTCGCGGGATCGAGATACGGGACATCAGCGAAGAACGTGCTGGGCGCCGTTCGCCGGTGGACCGGATCGTGGTGCCACACCGTGCCGCCGCCGGCCTCGGCGAATCGGAGGTCCCGATATCCCAGCAGGTCATACCGGTGTGCCAGGATGCGGTCGGCCCGCGCCGCGGCCTCGGCTGGTGCGTCGGGCCTGAGCGCGATCACACGGTCACGCATGCTGGCGTGCGCCGCCGGATCGAGCGCGAAGCGACTGCGCCGCTCGCGCAGATGCGACTCGAGCTCCGCGTGTACGTCACGCCACGATGGCGTTGCGCGCGAGAGGAACATGTAATCGATGACGCCGTCGGCCAGCGCCTCGCGCAGGTCTGAACGCTGCCACCGGGGACGCCGGACGGTCCAGCCGACACGCTGCATCGCGGTGCGCGCAGCCTGGCGTCCTCGCCAGAGCGCTTCCTCGCTCGACATGCCGCGCAGCTTCTGCAGGCTCGCCAGGTTCATACAGACTCCCGGGAAATGTGCGGCGGGAACGGGACCGGCGCTGTCAGCCCGGCGGCCTCGGCATACGCGGCGAGCCAGCCGTGTCTGGCCGCCGCCCATTCATACGCGCTGCAGCTCTCACGCGCGGCCGCGGCCAGCTGCTGTGCGTAGAGGGGAGATTCGAGCAGCTGCATGAGACTGGCGGCCACCGCCTCGTCGTCATCATCGGGCGCGAGCAGTCCGTGTACTCGATCCGTGAGAATGGCCGGCACGCCGCCGACAGCGGTCGAGACGACGGGTAGCCCGCTCGCAAAGGCCTCGAGGACCGACAGAGGCATGTTGTCGATGCGCGGCGTCTGCACGTAGATGTCCGCGGCGGCGTAATAGTGATGAATCTCGTCAGGCGGGACGCGCCCCGCAAACGTCACGTGCCGCAGGGCGCGCTCCAGTACCAGCCCGCGAAGGAATGGTTCGTCGGAGCCGGCGCCGACAATGGTCAGCGTCGCCTCTGGATAACGGGCCTGCACACGCGCGAATGCGCGAATGGTGCAGGCGACGTTGTAGAGCGGCTCGAGGTTCCGCGTGGACAGGATCCGCGGCCGCAGCATCGCGCGCGGTCGATATCCGAATCGGACCATGTCGATGGTATTGGTCACGACCCGCGCCGGAATCCTGAATGATGCGAGCACGTCTCGAAGAAACACCGACGGCACGACATTCAGGTCCACCCACGACCGCATCACGCGTCGGGCGACGGCCGATCGGCGCAGATGGTCGGGCGCTTCGCCGCTGTGATAGTTGAGGATGACCGGCCGGCGCAGCAGCTTTGCGACGATCACCGCCGGGAGCGGTGACAGCAGGAACGATGAGTACGACGCCGAAAAGACGTGAACCACGTCGGCGCGCCGGAGCTCGCGGAAAAGGAGCGGCCAGTACAGAAGCTGCGTGACGACCGTCCGCACGTATTTGACCCGGAGCAGGGCGTCGAACGGCCGGGGAGGGACCGGATTGATTGGCACCAGCCACGCCTGAATCTGGGCATCCCGATCCCAGCTTTCCAGCAGGCGAGCGGCCTGGACGGCCTGGCCGCCCAGGATGCGGAGCGAAGCGGCAACGATGGCAACACGGAGCGGTCGAGGCATGGGTCGCGGCTCGACTGTGCAAACCAGGGGCCTCAGCAGAAAGCATCGCCTTCACGCTTCTGCACACGCCCTCACGCTTACGAAACCGTTAGATGGCCGACGGTTTTGTGACGCTCTGCCGCAGATTTCGCTTGCGCTCAGCCGTATAAGTCCATTCTAATCAACACTTAATAGTCGCTTACAAAAAAGCACTTCACTTGCGCTTGGGTCGAGCTGCAGTTCTCGGCTCAGACCTGCGCTTCCACGCCTTTAGCTCCCTCTCGACGGCGCTTCCTGCTCAGCCGCTGCTGAGCGATTCGCGTCAGGGGATGGTGTGTGTCGCTGAGCCGGGGTCCTGCGAACCCAAGGAGAACCCCGGTGCTTGTAAAAATCCGACGCGTTGTTCGCTCGATGCTCTGGTCCGCGCTGATTGTGGCGTCCGCGCCCCTTATCGGCGGTGATGCTGCGTTCGCGCAGGGCCCAGGCGGATTCACAGAATCGGCTACCGGCAACGGGCTTCGGCCCCGCCTGTCCGCAGGCGAAATCCAAACCTTTCTGCCGTCCCGCGGGCGGTTCACGTTCCCCGCGCCGTACGGCACGACCGGCGTCCGCCTGACCAACGCCGGCGACTGCGGCGGCGGCGGCGACTGCGTCAACTACGTCGGGTATTCCTACTGGCGCAACATCAACAACCACGCCGGCAGCGACACGATGCTGGTGTTCCTCGGCATGGATCGCAACCGCGGCGGCGGCGGCCCGACGCTCTTCAGCTACAACAAGAACTCGGGCGAGACGCGCAACCTCGGTCCGATCTTCTCTGGCGACAGTCCATTTGGATGGTCGACGGGCGAAGGCTGGTACTTCAGCGGCAGCCGCCAGAATGCGCTGTACGTGAATGACTCGACCCGCCTGCTTCGGTACGACGTCGTGACCAAGGCCATGGAAACGGTGTTCGACGTGCGCGAGCATCTCGGCGGCGACCGCCGGATCAAGCAGATGCACTCGAGCACCGACGACAAGGTGCATTCGGCCACGGTGCAGGACGCCAACTGGAACATGGTCGGCTGTGTCGCCTACAACGAGACGACGCGCCGCGCGACGTACGTCGCCAGCAAGGGCGACTACGACGAATGCCAGATCGACAAGAGCGGCCGCTGGCTGCTGCTCAAGGAGAACGTCGACGGGCGCGACGGCGAAGACAACCGGATCATCGACCTGCAGAACGGCACCGAAGAGGTCTTCTACGACCGCGATGGCGCGGCGGGTCACTCGGACATGGGTCACGGCTACCTCGTCGCCGAGGACAACATGAGCTCGACGCCCGGCGCCGCGCGCGTCTGGCAGTTCGGCCAGGACCTGCGGGCCTCCGGCCAGGGCACGATGGTGTACAACCTGGCCGACTGGAGCGCGTCGGCGGGCCTCGGCCACGTCTCGCACGCGAATGCTCGTGCGGGCGTTCCCGCCTCGCAGCAGATGGCGTGCAACAGCAGCGCGGAGCGGTCCAACCTGCCGCGCGTCAACGAAATCGTCTGCTTCCGGCTGGACGGCTCACGCAATGTGCTCGTCGTGGCGCCGAACATGACCGACCTCAACGCGCCCGGCGGCGGCAGCGACGACTACTCGAAGCGGCCGAAGGGGAACGTGGATCCCACCGGCGAATATTTCATCTGGACCAGCAACACCGGCACGAACCGCAACGATGCGTTCATCGTCCGGATTCCGCAGAGCAAGCTTGGCGTCGCTGGTGGCGCACCGGCCCCCTCGCCGTCACCCGCGCCGTCTCCGACGCCTGCCCCGGCGCCCGCGCCGGCTCCCACGCCCGCGCCAGCACCGGCCCCGGCCCCGACTCCGGTGCCGACGCCTTCACCCGCGCCGATCGCGGGTGGGTCTGTGAGCTGGATGAGCCTGATCAACGTCGCCGAGCAGAATGGCGGACTCGTCAAGACCGCGGGCTGTGACGGATGAGCGCGCCGCCGTGCGCCTCGATGACGCGCCGCCCGACGGGCAGCGCGAGTCCCACCCCGCCGCGCCACTCGTCAAATTCCGGGGGAGTCGTTGCGGTGGCGCCGTCGCGCAGCGCCTGCGAGACGGCCTCGTCGCCGACGGTGACAACGGCCCATGTATGCGTGCCGGACGGAACGGTCGTGCATTCTACGACGACGGTGCCGGGCTCGCCGCGCTCGCGCATCGTCGCATGCACCAGTGCCTTCACCGCGGCTGCGATCCGGGTCCGGTCGCCGTTCACTGGCAGGGGTTGAGTCGCACGCACGTCCAGTCGAATCCCGCGGTCCGCATCCTCATGCATACCGCTCGCCACCTCAGTGACGATCGCAGCCAGGTCGAACGACACGGCAGGGACGCTCATCTCGCCCGCTTCGAGCTTGCCGAGCTCACTCATCTCGGAAATGAGAGCGCCGATGCGGCCGCACGAACGCTCGGTCTCTTCCAGCATCTTCCGCTGCTTGTCGGAAATCGGACCTGCCTGTTCGCGGAGCAGCATGCGGAGATACCCCGACGCAACGGTGATAGGGGTCCGCAGCTCATGCACCGCCAGCGAGAGCGCACGAGGGAAGACGCTGCGATCGGAGGGCATCCGACCCGAGGCTATCACGGCCAACTGATCCCCGAAGCTCTGCGGTAGCAGCGAAAAACGGTCCGGACGCGGGCCGCCGACAGTTCGGGCTGCGGGCCTATAATCTCACCATGCTCCTACGCAAAGCTCCTGATGTTCGGTACTCCGAGATTACGCCGCGCGAGCTGTACCTGCGTCGGCGCGAGTTCCTGCAGGGAGCGGCCGGAGTAGCCGTCGGCGCGGCCGCCGCACTCAGCCCGCTGGGCGTGGCCCGGGCCGGGGCACAGGCTCAGGGACGCGCGAAGCTGCCGAACGTCAAGAAAAGCCCGCTGAGTACGGCGGGCGAAAAGATCAATTCCTACGAAGACATCACCGGCTATAACAATTTCTACGAGTTCGGGACCGACAAGGACGATCCGGCGCGGAACGCCCAGAAGTTCGTGACGCGACCCTGGACCATCAACGTCGAGGGGCTCGTCAAGACGCCGGGCCCAATCGACATCGACAGCTTCATCAAGCCCCATGCCCTCGAAGAGCGCGTCTACCGGATGCGCTGCGTCGAAGCCTGGTCGATGGTCATCCCGTGGGTCGGCATTCCTCTCGGCGACGTGATCAAACGCCTCGCTCCGCTCCCGACCGCCAAGTATGTCGAGTTCTTCACGTTGAACGACAGCAAGCAGATGCCCGGACTGCGCGTGCCGGTGCTCGACTGGCCCTATCGGGAAGGGCTGCGGATGGACGAGGCGATGCACCCGCTATCCATTCTGGCGGTGGGCCTGTACGGCGAAGTGCTCCCGAACCAGAACGGCGCACCCATACGGCTCGTGGTCCCGTGGAAATACGGCTTCAAGGGCATCAAGTCGATCGTGCGCATCCGCTTTACCGACAAGCAGCCCCGCACGTCGTGGGACCTGTCGAATCCGCGCGAGTACGGGTTCTACGCGAACGTGAATCCTTCAGTCGATCATCCGCGCTGGAGCCAGGGGAGCGAGCGCCGCCTGGGCGAGTTCTTTCGCCGGAAAACGCTGATGTTCAACGGGTACGGCGATCAGGTCGCCTCGCTCTACACAGGCCTCGACCTGCGTCGCAACTATTGACGCGATTCACCGTCATCCGCTGGACGATCTTCGCGGCCGCCCTCGTCCCGGCGGCCGCACTCGTGTACTGGTTGTTCACCGGGAACCTCACCGCAAATCCCATCGACTTCATCACAGACTGGACCGGCACCACGGCATTGGTGTTCCTCGTCCTCAGCCTGACCGTCACGCCGCTGCGGCGGCTGACAGGCTGGAACGAAGTCATCAAGCTTCGGCGCATGCTCGGCCTGTTCGCGTTCTTCTACGCCTGCCTCCACGTATCCACGTGGATGGTCCTCGACTGGTTCTTCGACATTGCGAGCATGGCGTCGGATGTCGTCAAGCGCCCGTTCATCACGCTGGGGATGACGACGTTCCTGCTGCTGGTGCCGCTCGCGTTGACGTCGACCGCGGGCATGATCCGGCGGCTCGGCAGGCGCTGGACGCAGCTTCATCGCCTCGTGTACCTGGCCGCTATTACCGCCACCATCCACTTCTGGTGGGTCGTCAAAGCCGATGTCCGTGAGCCGCGGTGGTATGCGCTCGCGGTCGTCATCCTCCTGACATTTCGGGTCTGGTGGGTGTGGAAACCCAGGCTCCACTCTGTGCATTAAGGAATGCAAGATGGCTTGGTCACGAGCTCAGCCGTGGACAGCTCTTGCGGGGCTCAGCAGCAGAGCGGTAATGTGTTCCTCAGGCCATGGCCGCCCCGCTCATCCTCATCGTCGAAGATGACCTGAGTACGCGCGTGCTCTACCGCGACTATCTGTGCCTCGCGGGATTCCGCACCGCAGATGCCCACAACGGTTTTCAGGCTCTTGAAAAAGCGCGCGAGCTCCGACCCGACGCGGTCCTCACTGATCTCGCAGTCCCGGGCATGGATGGGTTCGCGTTCTGCCGGGCGCTGAAAGATATTCCCAGCACCCGCGGCATTCCCATTCTCGCCATGACGGGCCATCCGGAATATCTGGCTGACCTCGAACGCATCCGGCACGCGGGCATCTCGCATGTACTCAGCAAGCCGTGCGATCCGGAAGCCGTCGCGCGCGAGCTGCGGCTCCTGCTCGACTCGCAGCACGCAGAGGTGCGCCAGTCGGCCTCCTGATAGGAGAGGGGCGTTTATTTCGCGGCGCGGACGCTGGCGGGAATGGGCACGACGACGTAGACGTTGCCTGTTTCGGTTTCGGTCGTCGTGAGGTCGCGCATCGTCGCGCCATTTCGCTTCTCGACGAGCGTTCCCGCATAGAACGCCTCGACCTTGTTCAGTTCATTGTTCCAGTCGTCGTACTTGCCGTAGGTGAATTCGGTCACCACGCCGTTGTGCGTGACTTCGACACGCTCGGCTTGGAACTTGTCGCTCAGCGTCGCCTTCGCGATTGCCCCGGCAACGCCCGGGATCGGATAGGTGACGACGGCCTTGTTGTTCTCCCACGCGACGGTCGTCTTGTCGGCGCCTGCGATCGCGGCCTTCGGGGCGCCCTGGGGGCTGGCCCAGAGGCGGATCAGCCGTTCCGCGAGGGCGGCTGGCATCGGTGTCGCCTTGCCCTTGCCCGGGACGATCTCGGCACCGACGATGTCTTCATTCCAGGCGAACTGGCCGCTCACGACTTCGATGTTCGAGTACTGCTGCCCGTTAGGGCGCGCGCAGGTGTACTGAGTACGCTGGCCGCTCACCTGATAGTTCGTGCTGACGCGGTACTTCGAGAGCTTGCACGGCTGCCCGTCGACCTGCATGACGCCGGTGGCCTGGTGTTCGAGGGTCGCCACCGCCTCGACCTCCTGCGCGCCGCGGAGCATGCCCATGTGCCACGTCCAGTTGAAGAGGACGGCTTTCAGATCCTTTGCCCCCGGCTCCGGCGTGTAACCGCGGCGCGGGCCACCACTCGAGAGCTGTTGAGCGGACGCAGACGTTGCGACGACGAGGATGAAAACAGAAATGAATGACTTGAGTTTCATGATGGTCGCCTTTTGACTAGCTGACGAGAGGCAGAGAGGAGAGGCGGGCCGTGAGGCCCGCCTCTCTGGATCAGTGACGAATCTGCGTGACCATGTTCGCGTGGTCGTAATCGCGGCATGGCGTCGCTTCGTTGAACAGACCGGCGTCCTTGTTCGTGTTGAGCCGAAGCATGCGTGGGGTCATGATCCAGGGCTCGGCGAGCACGTCCGGATCCTCCACGATGACTTCGTACCGCAGCATGTTCCCCTCGCGGGTGAACTTCTCGATCACCCGCTTGTTCTCCGACGTGAAGAGACCGCCTTTGTCGAGCCACGTCAGATCGTTGAAACCGACGGAGTCGATCACGAGCGTGTCGCCTTCCCAGCGCCCGACGGAGTGGCCCCAGAACAGCACGTCCTGTGACTTGACGGGGTCGTGCTTGCGGCCGTCGATCGGGATGGTGCGGTACTCGGCATTGCCCGCGCCGCCGCCGCCGGCCGCATACAGAAAGACCACGTCGTTGTCGGTCTGGAGGATCCGCGACGGCGCGCCCGCGCGCGGGAGACCGAGGGGCTGGCAGAAGAACAGGGGGTCGTATTTATTCGTCCACATGTCCAGTTGCTGCACTTTGTCCCAGTATTCCGGCTTGTACAGCGGCCGGTTCTGAGTCAGCCGGGCGGTGAACTCGCCGTCCTCGGACTGGTTGGTGTAGTCGCCGCATCGGACCTGCGTGGGACCGCAGCGACGGGACGGAAACTCTTCGGCGAGCTTTCCCGGCTCGAGTTCCACGAGATCGCGGCCGCCGCCGCCCCCGCCCCCGCCGGCCGCCCAGGTTCCAGTCAGATCGGGCCGGCCATTGCCGAGCCGCGGAGTCGCCACCTTCGCTTCGCCGTTCGATCCGTTCGACTGCGGCATCTGCGCGGTGGGCGCGGCGCCGGCGATCATCGTGATCGCCAGCGCCCCCATGAACGTAATGGCGCGTGTCATGGTCCGTCTCCTAGTCGTTGGGATCGCCGAACCAGAAGGTCATTTCCTTCTTGTCCGGGAACACGAGGACGCGGAGGAAGCCCATGGGGTTGCCGTTTCTCGCGGCAAACCCCTTGACCGTGTAGGTCGCGCCCTGTTCGAGCGCGTTGCGCGCCAGGCCCCTCGACCGGAGCGATCCGGCGTTGGTCGTCTGGAACACCCACGTGGTCACCGCGCCATCGGCTTTCTTGACGTCGAGATGGAGCATCGAATGCGGATTGATGAACTCCATCTTGTTGAGGGTCCCGGTGATCTCGATCGGCTTATCCATGTCGTACTGCGCCGCCAGCGCGTGATGCGCTGCGACCGGCACCGCCGCCATGAGCAGTCCGCAGACCGCCAGGATGCTGAATGTACGCTTGCTCATTCTGTGATCCTCCCTGGGACGCCTAGAACGTCACGCGCAGCCCGAACTGCATCGTTCGCGGCTGGAACGCGATGTTGCTGTCGAAGTTCGCCGCGCCGAAGTTGCTCGCGACTTCGCTCAGCACGAATGAATTGTAATTCTCGTAGTTGAACAGATTGAAGACCTCGACGGTCCCTTCGAGGGCCGCGCGCTGCCCGACCGCGAAGCGCTTCTGGAGCCGTGCGTCCACGCGGTGGATCGACGACCGGTCGAAGCTGTTGCGCTCGATGAGCGTTCGGTCGGCGCGGAGGCGGCCGCCGCTGCCGCCGACGCCAAGCACGTCCACACCGGAGGTCGGAGTGGCCTTGCCGTTGTCCCCGTAGAAGTAGAGCCCGCTGGCCTGGAAGCCGAGGGGCAGCTGCCAGATCCCGTTGAACGTCAGGCGATGCTGCTGGTCGCCCGCCCGGTAGTGCTCGTAGGCGAGTACCGGGTGCAGGGTAATGGGCTGATCGCAGGTGAAGACGCCCGGCGAAGGGTTGGTCTGCGCGTACTGGCAGCCCGCCGCGGTGCGCACCGGCGGGTACTGGTAGTCCCACGCAAGCGAATCCGAGTAACCAACCGACGCCTGCCAGTTGTTCGACATTCGCTTGGTCAGCTCGAGCTGAAGACCCAGGTCCTCGCCGCCCTTCGGCACGTGCTGGCTCATGTTCACGTTGCCCCAGCCGCGGTTCGGCCGGCGGGTCTGATCCTGGAATGAGAAGTTGGCGCCCGTGACCGGGTTGTACGCCAGGTTGATGTCCATCTGCGTGAGCGCCTGCCGCTCGTCGCTATAGACGATGTCCGCCGACATCGACATCACCGTGCCGAACTGCCGCTGGACGCCGATCGACGCCTGGTGCGCATAGGGGATTTCCGGGTGATCCGACGGGAGCGTCAGGAAGAGCGAGCGGAGCGCGCCGCTCGCGGCGACCTGCGCGTAGGTCGGGATCGGGCCGTTGAACGGGTTGCTCGCGAAGTCCGGACGGCCGTCGTTGTTCACCTGGACGTTGATGATCTGCGTCTCGGTGTAATACGCGTGCGCCGCGCCGGTGCCGCCGCCGTAGAAGAGGCCCCAGCCGCCGCGCGCCACCGTGCGATCGTTGATGCCGTAGGCGAAGCCGACGCGCGGCTGGAGGTTGTTCTTGTCCAGCGGGCGGTTCGGCTCGAGCCACGGGGCGAACCCGCGCTCTTCACCGTAGGTGCCCTTGATGATGTCGTAGCGGACACCCAGGTTCACCGTCAGCTTGCCCATTGTCCAGTCGTCCTGCGCCCAGCCCGCGAAGCTGCTGATCGGGTTGTTCGACTCGAAGTCGCCGACCGCCAGGGAGTAGAAGCGGGCGATCGGGCTCAGCGCGTTCAGGTTCCAGGTGGAGATGTCGTTCCACACCGGGAAGAGCGATTCAATGTTCGCCGGAATCGCCCCGCCCTGCACGTCGAGCGTGCCGTTCGAGTTGATACCGAGGAAGATCGGCTGGTCGCTGTAGACGAACTCGCCGCCGAGGTTCAGGTCGTGCCGGCCGCCCTTGTTGAAGTTCGTCGTGAAGTCGTTGCGGATGCTCGGACCCTTCTCCGTGAGGATCTGCGGCGAGCGGCCGTGCGCCTGGCCCACGCGATAGCCGCGGAAGAGGATGGTGGGCGATCCGTTCGTCATCCCGTACGGTCCCGCCAGCGGGTGGGTCGGCCAGTCGACGATCGGTTCCGTCTTCCAGTGATAGCGGTTCCAGTTCACCGCGAGCTCGTTCACCGCGCGGTCACCGAAGACGTGTGTCAGACGATTCGCAAGGCTCTCGCTCTCCTTCGGTACCGCGGTCGCCGATGAGGGATGGAGGTTGCCACCCGACCAGCGGGCGTCCAGCGGGTCGAAGGAGCGCTGCACGTTGGCGCGAACGGTCAGGCGCGTGCGCGGCGAGAACTGGTAGTCGAGGCGGACGCCGCCCTTCTTCTCGGTGCGCGTGCCGGGCTGATCGATGTTGAAGCTCCGGAACGGGCTCGAGTACGTGCGGACGTACGGCTCGCGCTCGTACTCGAAGCTCGCGAAGTAGTGGAAACGGTCCCGCATGATCGGGCCGCCGTAGGTGGTGCTGAACTGCTGGTTGGAATACGGCAGGACGCGCTTCTGAATGTGGTCTTCGGCGTTGAATCGATCGTCGCGGAAGTAGCCCGACATGCTGCCGGCGCCCACGTTGGTGCCTGACTTCGTGATCGCGTTGACCTGCATGCCCGTCGAGCGGCCCTGCCGCGCGTCGAAGCGGTTGGTGATGACCTCGAACTCGGCGATGGTGTCCTTGCTGAAGCGGGGCTGACCGAAGCTCGTGGCAATCAGCTGCGTAACCTGCTGTCCGTCGACGTTCAGCTGGAAGCTGGCGCCCGGCGTCTCGGCGACGAAGTTCTGCTTGCTGCCCGGTGAAAGGAGCGTGAGGTCAACCCAGTTGCGGCCGTTGAGGGGCAGGTTCTCGACCTGCTCGGCGCTCACCGTGCTGCCAAGGTTCGACTGCGTGACGTTGATCAGCGGCGCTTCGCCGGTGACCGTCACCGATTCCTGAAGCGTCGCGGGGGACATCTGGAGATTGACGACAGCCTGCTGGCCGACCTGCAGCTGCAGACCCGTGCGCTCGATGGGCGCGAAGCCCGGCAGCTCGAGACGGACACGATACGCGCCGATGCGCACGGAAAGGCGATAGCCCCCCGCTTCGTCAGTGACAGCTTCGAAGCTGTTCCCAGTCGCGTCATGAACAGCCGTCACGACAACGCCGGGAAGCACACCGCCGGTGGTGTCGGTGACGGTGCCTGAAAGTACTGCTTCCTGCGCCTGGCTTACTGCCGGCGCGAATAGAAGCGCGCCCATGACCAACAGGGCTCCGAGAAACCTCGATCTGACCATCTGAATCCTCCTCGCGTCCGAGTACCCGTGTAGAACTGCGGGAGTTTACTGCCTGGGAGGGGGAAGAGCAAACGTAAATGTAGGTCCCTAAACGACATAAACGGCTGAACCAGGCCAAGAAAATGAATCCGGCGGATCCAAGTTATTGGGCTATTTGGGGTCTTTAGGATGGGTATGGGTGGAGCGGCCTGTCCCGAGCGAAGCCGAGGGATGCGGATGCGGGTGATCGTGCGGGTGATCGTGGGCATGATCGTGGACGCCATGCCCATGATCGTGGTCGTGCATCAATTCTTTCGGCACGTCGGGAAACAGCTCCCGGGACGTTGGCGCGGCGCCGCCGGCCCATTCGACGCCCCCCTTTTTCCGTGCAGCCCCCAGCAGGTCGTCCCAGGTCAGGGTCGCCGGATTGCGCGCCACCTCGAGGCGCTGGGCGAGCGCCGCGAGCAGCAGCTTGCGGATCCGCCTCCCATCCCAGCCTTCGCACAGCGCCGCCAGTTCCGAGAGTTTCCCCGTATCCCGGGTCATCGGAAGGAGCGCGGGCCACTGCACCGCCAGCTCGCCGATCGCGCTGGCCAGGATCTTTTCGATCGTCTCGCGGTCGGGAAGCGCGAACGTCATCACGAGATCGGCGCGGGAGAGAAACGCCTCGTCGACCGCCTCGATGAAGTTGGTGGTCGTCACGAACAGGACCGAGGGAAGGTTCTTCGCGACTTCATCGATGCCGAGAAGAACGGCATCCGTGGCGCGATGGACGTCAACCGGATTGGCCTCGAAGGAGGCGGACGAGCGCCGGACCGCGAAGCTCTCGACCTCGTCAATGAGGACGACGGTGAACGGACGGCGCGCGGCGATCTCGGGAATCGTCTCGGTCAGCAGGCGCGTGACGTTCCGCTGGCTCTCGCCCAGCATGTCGCTCGGGAACGCGTGTGGATTGATTTCCAGCAGCACCGTCGCACCCTTGCGGGCAAGGGCCAGCGACGCCACCTGCGCCAGTCCCCGCGCCATCGTCGTCTTCCCGGTTCCGGGAGGACCCGCGAGGACGATGAGGCCGTGGGGAAGTCCGGAGAGCATCGACAGCTTGCGGCCATGCTCGAGCACGAGCAGCGCCTGTGAGAGGAGCCGTTCCTTGACCTCGCGCGGCACGATGATCGCGTCCCAGTCCCGATCGTGGTGATCGGCGGGGAGGACGTGCATCGAGAGGACACCCGGTGGCAGCGCCGAGCGCGGAATGTCGGCCATCAGTCGCCCGGCCGCTTATCCTCCGGCCATTGAATCTGCGAGAGCTCCTGGCTCGAGACCAGCGTGTCTTCCGCCTCCTCGAACAGCACCATCGGATCGATCACCGCGCGCATCGTCTCGAGCAGCGAATCGAACATGTGGATGCGCACGAGCCGGCACTGGTTGTTCGGGTCGTCGTTGAAATGCTGATGCCAGAGGAAGTGGTCGACCACGATCAGGTCGCCCTTCTTCCAGGGGTAATGCTGCCCGTTATCGGGCTCGGTGCCCATGAAGCTGTGCCCGTAACCCTCGACGACGTACAGCCACGCCTCGCCCGGGTGGCGGTGCAGCGACTGCGTCTTGCCGGGCGCGAACTGAATCATCACCTGGCTCAGGCCTGACGCCTGGTTGCCGATCGCGCGGTCGTTGAGAAATTTCGTGCGCGTGCCGCGCGGCGTGGCAAGGATTTCCTGCTCGTCGTACGGCGTGTGGATCCGCCCGGATCGGCGTTTCTTCGTTTCCTGTTCGAGGCGGCGCAGACGGCGCGCATAGGGGTCGTCGCCGGCGGGGCCGGGTGAGAAGGCCGGCCGCGGCGCCAGCGTCGCAAACGGCGCATGGCCGGCGTCTTCGATGACGCTCATGCCGAGCGTCCAGAGCGTCGGCTCCGACGAATAGCTCATGAACCGCCCGGGCGTGGTCCCGTCGTTGCCGTGCCGGTGCCAGCTCCACGCCGGCAGATGGATCGCGTCCCACGCTTTCCAGTCGTAGCGGACGCCGTCCACTTCGGTCCATCCGCTGCCCTCGACCATGAAGAGGATTGCGTCCCACGAGTGCCTGTGAATGGTTGTCGTCGTGCCGGGATCGACCTCGTGGACGAGCGCGTCGAGAATACGGGTCGGCCGATCGCCGTCCGCTCCCATGTAGACGCCTGTCCGAAGCCCGCGCGCCGTGGGCACGAGGCGGACGTCGTCTTTGTGGATGACGGTCTGCCGGTACTTGCGCCACTCGCTGATGAACTCGGCGCGGCGCTTCTTCTGGATGTGGTAGTGCGTCGTGGTGGTGTGGGTTTTTGTACTCAAAGGGTCGGCCGTCGGTTATACATAGCACAGTGTTTGGACAGTTCAAGAGGTTCAAGGGATTCAGCGGGTTGGCCGGCTTGCTCGCGCTGGCCGGCGCCGCGACACTCGGCGCGCAGGCGCCGGGCAACGACGCCATCTTCCGGTACCGCGGCGCCGACCGCGACGCGCGGCTCGTCGAGCGCGCGAAACGCGAGGGGAGCGTCGCGCTGTATACCTCGCTGGCGCCGACGGAGTCACAGCCGCTCGCCGCGGCCTTCGAAAAGAAATACGGCGTGAAGGTCGTGCTGTGGCGCGCCCTCTCCGATCAGGTGGTGCAGCGGACCGTTGCGGAAGCGCGCGCCAGGCGCCATGTCGTGGACGTCGTCGAGACCAACGGTCCCGAGATGGAAATGCTCGCGCGCGAAAAGATCCTCGGCGAGATGTATTCGCCGTATCTGGCGGACCTGCCGCCGAAGTCCATCCCGGCGCATCGCACCTGGTTTCCCGATCGCTTCAACTTCTACGTCGTCGCCTACAACACGAAACAGGTGCAGCGCTCGCAGATCCCGGCAACGTACGACGGCTTCACCGATCCGAAATGGAAGGGCCGCATCAGCGTCGAGGCGACCGATGCCGAGTGGATGGCGACGATCGTCAAGACGTGGGGAACCGCGAAGGGGATGGACTATTTCCGGCGGCTGGCGGCGCTGAAGCCCGACGTCCGCAAGGGCCACATCCTGCTGGCGAATCTGATCGTGGCAGGCGAGGTGCCCGTCGGGCTGACGACGTACCACAGCAACGTTCTGCCGCTGAAGCGGAAGGGTGCGCCGATTGATTTCGTGCCGGTGCAGCCGGTGGTTGCGCGCCCGCAGGGAATAGGGGTCGCGCGGAATGCGCCGCACCCACACGCGGCGATCCTGTTTGTCGATTACGTCCTGTCACCGGAAGGACAGAAGCTCTTCGAGTCGATGGGGCGTGTGCCGGCGAGCACGAAGATCAAGAGTGAGCTCAACAACTTCCCGTTCACCGTCATCGATCCGGTGACGGCCCTCGATGAAAAGGATAAGTGGGAGAAGGTCTGGACCGACCTGTTTCTTCGTTAGCCGGTAAGGACGGCCTATCCCTTGACCACGTAGCCCTGTTTGGCGAGGTAGTCGCGAACGCGGTCCCTCAGATCGCCCTGTAATTCCACGCCGCCCTCAACCACCGTCCCGCCGACGCCGCACGCACGTTTGAGCTGCTGCGCCAGTTCTTTGAGGAAGGGCTCGTTCTCGGGCAAGCCGAAGACGACCGTCACGGTCTTGCCGCCTCGGCCCTTCTTCTCCATGCGCAGTTTCGCGACGACCCGGGTTGGAACCGGCTCGTCGACGTGCCGGCGCGAGCTGCACTGACAGTTCCGCTGCGGCCAGCCGCAGGTGGGACACTTGCCTTCGCTTCCGGTGGAGTAGACGGTGCGGGTGTTGTTTCTCTCGTTCACGATGATTTCGGGTCCGTGGGACAGTCTAAGCGTGAAGAAGGAGAAAAATCAGCCCATGCAACTACACACGTACCTCAACTACGGCGGGAACTGCGAGCAGGCGTTCCGTTTCTATGAACAGCACCTCGGCGGGAAGATCACATTCATCATGAAGCACGGCGATCAGCCGGATACCAGCAAGGTCTCGCCGGACTGGAAGAACGCCGTTCTCCACGCGCGCATGACCCTGGGCGGGACGGACCTGATGGGATCCGATGTTCCTCCCGAACGGTTTCAACCGATCCGCAGCGCGTATCTGTCGTTGACGGTGAACAGCCCCGAGGAGGCGGAGCGCGTCCATGCGCTCCTGGCCGACGGCGGAGAGATCTTCATGCCGATGGCCGAGACGTTCTACGCCACCAGGTTTTCGATGTTGAGGGACAGATTCGGCACGTCCTGGATGCTGATGCATCCCAAGCCGCAGGCTGCGTAGGAGGTTGAAGAGGGAAGTCTAGAACGGTGTAAGTGGTTGCGGGGGCGGGATTTGAACCCGCGACCTTTGGGTTATGAG
>CAMDNQ010000004.1 GCA_945903265.1 Candidatus Sulfopaludibacter sp. SbA3 | reverse complement strand
ACGGGCACGTTCGGCCGGGCGGGGTTTCCGTGCTTTCGCTAGAGGTCAGACAGCCGTACTGCTGACAGGCCGATGCTGCCGGTACCACGCGATCGTCCTGCGCAGGCCCTCTTCGAACCCGACCGCCGCCCGGAATCCGAACAACCGCTCGGCGCGCGAGGTATCGAGCTGTCGCCTGGGTTGGCCGTCCGGTTTCGTGGGGTCCCAGCGGATCTCGCCCTGGAACTCCATCAGCCGCGCGAGCAGCTCCGCCAGCTCCCGAATCGTGATTTCGAAACCGGCTCCGAGATTCACCGGGTCCGCGCCGTCATACGCTTCGCTGGCCATCCTGATCCCGCGCGCGGCATCTTCGACGTACAGGAACTCGCGGGACGCCTGTCCGGTGCCCCAGACCTCGACGTGCGATGCGCGACGGTCGAGCGCATCCTGGAATTTCACCAGGAGCGCCGGGATGACGTGTGATGACGAGGGATCGAAGTTGTCGCCAGGGCCGTACAGGTTGACCGGGAGCAGGTGAATGGCGTTCATCCCGTACTGCTGCCGATACGCCTGCCCCTGCACCATCAGCATCTTCTTCGCGAGGCCGTACGCCGCATTCGTCTCCTCCGGGTAGCCGTCCCAGAGGGTCTCCTCCCGAAACGGTACCGGCGCGAACTTGGGATACGAACAGATCGTGCCGACGGTCACCACCTTCCGGATCCCTGCCAGACGGCATTCTTCCAGCAGCTGTACGCCCATCATGAGGTTGTCGAAGAAATAGAGCCCTGGGTTGTCGCGGTTCGCGCCGATGCCGCCGACCCGCGCCGCCAGGTGGATGACCAGATCAGGACGCGCGTCGCGAAGGAGCCGCGCGCAGGCCTCGCGCGACACGAGGTCGTAATCCTTCCTGCGGGGCACGACGACGTCCGCCCCGGCCGCTTGCAGTTCGGCCACGACACAGCGGCCCAGAAAGCCGGCACCCCCCGTGACGAGTGTGCGCGTACCACGTACTGTCATCGACGCCTCGTCCTGCATCTGTCCGCTCATCGTAACAAATGCCGGATTCGGCCCGCTCCGCCTTTCACGGATCGGAGGCGCCTGCTAAACTGCCGTCGAATGCGTAGCCGGTGGGCGTGGGCCACATTCGCGGTCGCCGCCTCGCTGGCGCTCGGCCTGTCGTGGTGCATTCTGCGAGGGCCGCTCACGCTGAACGATGGCTTCGGTCCCATCCTCGAATCGCGACTCTCCGAGAGCGTCCGCGACATCTACGAGCGCGCCATCTACTCGCGCGGATACTGGCGCCCCCTGCGTGTCGTGCAGATCAAGCTGGTCGTCGACGCCACGCCGCCTGACTCCACGTCGGCGTTCAAGGCCATCCACGTGGCGCTCACCCTCGCCACCTTTCTCCTGTTCGCGGCCTGGATTCGACCGCGCACGCTGACCGAGTTCGGGGCGGCCGGAATCGCGCTGATGATCGTGGCCGGGCACCACTCGTTCTTCGTGCTGTTCAGCGAGGCGTACCCCATCAATCATTTTCTCGAGATCCTCGCGCTGGCACTCGCGGTGGCGTGTCTCGCCCGGGGCGAGCCGCGGTGGTGGAAGGGCGTCCTCGCCGCGCTGATCGTGGCCATCGGCGCCGTGACCATTGAATCGGGCCTGCTGATTGGCGTCGTCGCCATCGCGTGCTGGATGGTCGGCTGGCGCGGCGTCTCCGGCAGCGGGGTCGTCGCCGTCCTCGTGGTTCTGGCCGCCTACCTGTACGTGCGGTTCGGCGTGCTCGAGATTCCATCACCCGGCCTCGACGAGCGGTCGGCCGGATGGTGGCTCGATCGCCTCGAGCCGCCCGACCTTCTCGCGCGCTTCGGCGACAACCCGCTGCCCTTCTACGCGTACAACGTGATGGCGTCTGCGCTCGACGTGCTGCTCTCGGAACCGCGCACGGGAAGCTGGCAGATCGCGCGCCGCTGGATCGAGGACAACATCCGGCCCTGGAACTACGTCCACCTCATCTCCAGTCTGCTGGTGACCGGCGCGCTGCTGGCGGCGCTCGTGCCGGCCCTGAGGCGCTGGTGGGCCCGCGCGCTCGAGGATCGCGACCGGTTTGTCCTGCTGGCGTTCATCATGATCGCCGCCAACAGCGTCATGAGTTTCGGGTACGTGAAGGACGAGGTCCTGAGCGTGGGGGCGGTGTTTTACGCCGGCGGCGCGTTCGCGGTGCTCGCCAGCCTGGCCGATCGCGTCAACGGCGGGGTGATTCGCCGCACCGCCGTCATCGTGGTGCTGCTGTCGGCGTCGATCCTGTGGAGCAGCCGCGCGGCCGGCACGTTCTTCTCCCTGCAGGCGTCCGCGTTCAAGGTGTCCAACGACTGGGCCCAGTATTCCCTCGACAGCGAGTCCGAGGAAACCCGCAACACCGAGGCGACCCGCCGCGCCTACGAGGCGATGCGCGCCCGGAGCCTCTCGTACGGCGTCCCCCACCCTGTCTTTACGAAGCAACCGCGTGTGGACCGGTACCTCGAAGTCCAGTAAGCCGTCGGCTGCCGCGATCGCGGCAGCCGGCGTCTTTCTCGCGGCTGCCGGCTGGCGTGTGCTGACGTTTTCCGGATTCCAGAACGACCATTACGTCCATCTCGCCCGCGCGCAGCAGGTCGTACTCGGCGAGCTGCCGGTGCGCGACTTCGTCGATCCGGGGATGCCGCTGATGTACCTCGCATCCGCGGCGGCATGGGTCGTGGCCAGCGGATCCCCGGGCACGGAACTGCTCCTCGTCGCGCTCGGTTTCGCGATTGGTGCGGCCGGCACCACGCTCGTGGTACACCGTCTGACGGGATCGGTGCTCCTGGCGGTCGGCGCAGCCATTCTGGAAATCCTCATGGCCCCGCGCACCTACAGCTATCCGAAGGTGCTGCTCTATGCCCTGGGCGCCTGCGCGATTGTCGCCCTCGTGGAATCGCCATCGCGTGGGCGGGTCTACGTCGCGGCGGCGGTCGCGGCGGTCGCATTCCTGTTCAGGCACGATCACGGGGTGTACATCGGCATCGCGGCAGCCCTGGCGGTACTGCTCGGCGCTTTCGGCCGCGGTGTTAGCGGGAACTGGCGCGCCAGCGCCACGCGCGCCGCGCTCTTCGCCGGCGTTGCGACGCTGCTCGTCGTGCCCTGGCTTGGATTCGTGGCCTACCACCAGGGACTCGGCAACTACGTCGCATCCGGCCTGGCGTTCTCCCGCGCCGAAGCGGAACGGAACCGCGGCCCGCTCCGGCTGCCTGCCCTCCGTCTCCCGCTGTCGGAACTGGTCTCCGTGGCACCCCCGTTTCGTCCGCGGGCGCGGATTGAATGGACGTCGGACACGGCGGACGTGACCCGGGCCGAATTGGAAACCCGGTACGGCCTCGAGCCGGTCGCCCCGGACGACACCAGCGCCGCCCGCGACTACCACGCCAGGCGTCTTTCACCAGATGAAGTGCGCGCGCTGGCCGAGGACCCGCGCGTCGAGGATGCCCAGGGACTCGATCGCTTCACGGAGTGGTCGGACCGTGACGCGCTGATGGCAAGGCTCTCCCCTGCGCGCCTGCGCATAGGCCCGGGGTCGACGCTGCCGGACAATGAGTACGTCTGGCTGCTGTATGTGTTCCACCTGCTCCCCTTCGTGTGCGTCGCGACCGCGTGGCGGCGGGCGCGCAGCGGCGCCGCGGCGAGCCCCCACGAATGGCGGAGCATCGCGGCGCTGGCAGTGCTGGCGGTCCTGGTGAACATCGGGCTGCTGCGGGGAAATCTGTCGGTGTGGCTGCCGGATGGCATCGCGCTCCCGGCCATACTCGGCGCGTGGCTCGTGGCCGTCGCGTGGCGCAGCCGGCGCTGGCGTCCGGGTCTGCGCGCCGTTGCCACCGCCTTCGTCGTGCTCACAGCCGCCGCCGTCTGCCGCGCCGGGGACCTCGACTCGCAGATCGACCGCAGTAATCTGCAATCGGGCCTTGGGTCGAGGGTCGCGACGCTCCAATCGCAATTGTGGGGGTCGCATCGCGCTGCGAGCATGACCCCGAGCGGCGTGAGCAACGCCCTGCTGCCATTTTTCGAGTACCTCGCGCGCTGCACGAGCCGCGATGATCGGCTCCTCATGTCACAGCTCTACCCGGATGTCTTCGTCCTGGCGGAGCGCGGATTCGCCGCCGGCCATGTGGCATTTCTCGAGGGTTTCTACATCTCGGAGGCGGATCAGCAGCTCGCGCTCGCACGGATGCAGGGGGAATCGGTACCATTCGTTCTGCTCGTCCGGAGTCGTGAAGAGGTGTTCCGGGATAATTTCGATCTCCTGCAGCGACACATCGACGGGCGCTACCGGCTGATGGCCGACTTCGCGGTCGAAGAGACCGATGCCGTGAACGCGTACGTCGACACGACACGCATGCCGCTCGGAACCGACCCCTCCACAGGGTGGCCCTGCTTTCGGTAGATGGACACCCGCCACTTTTCGCTGATCATCCCCGCGTACAACGAGTCCGGGCGGCTGCGCCACACGCTTCAGCAGTGCGTCGCGGCCCTCGACACACATCCGCCCGGGTGGGAAATCATCGTCGTCGACGATGGGAGTGCGGATGACACGCGGATGGTCGCGGCGGAAGCGGCAGAGCGTGACGCCCGGATCCGCGTGATCGCGGCGCCGCACGGCGGCAAGGGGGCGGCGGTGCGGCGGGGCATGCTCGAGGCGCGCGGCCACTGGCGCTTTTTTGCCGACGCCGATCTTGCCGTCGGCCTGGATCAGCTCCCGCGCTTCTTTGAGGCCGAGGGCGACGTCGTGATCGGCTCCCGCGAAGCGCCGGGTGCACAGCGGATCGGCGAACCCGTCTTCCGCCACCTGGTCGGACGCGCGTTCAATCTGATCGTCGGCCTGATCGCGGTGCGAGGCATCAAGGACACCCAGTGCGGCTACAAGCTGTTCTCCGCACGCGCGGCGGAGCTGCTGTTCCCGATGTCGCGACTCGACGGATTCGCCTTCGACGTCGAGTTGCTGTTTCTGGCGCGTCGGCACGGCTTGACGGTCCGCGAGGTCCCCGTCACGTGGCACCATCGGAGAGGCAGCCGCGTCCGGCTGCAAACCGGTCTCATGGCCTTCGCGCAGATCCTGCAGATTCGCTGGAACGACCTGCTGGGCCGGTATGATCGGGGGATGGGCTCCTCGCAGGCGGCGAATCGTGGCCTGCCCGGGTGGGTCATGGCCGTTCCGCCGATGGTCGTGGCGGCCTTTGCCCTGCTGCTCGGCCTCGGCGTGCCGCCGGTCACTCGCTGGTTCTGGCCGGCGTCGGACACCAACATCGTCGAAGCGGCGTTCGTCAGGGACGGCGCGCGCGTGCGCGTGCTCGCGGCGCGGGGCGAGTCGCTCGATGACGCGCAGAACGTGCGGCCCGAACTGCTCGACAGCGACGACCCCCGCGTGATGACGCCGCTCGAGGCAGCGGTCCGCGGCCGAAGCGACGAAGTGGTTCGATTGGTCCTCGCGCTCGGCGTCAAGGCTGGCGCCGAGGAAGCGACACGTCTGCAGTGCGTGGCGCTGGCGGAAGGCGTGGATGGCGCCGCCGCGCTGCTCGGCGAGGCGTTCGGCCTGCCCGAACCTTCGTGCGCTCCATAACGCCGCGCGGCCATCGCTCAGGAAACGGAACGTAAATGGACACCATGGCGATAGTGAAGCGGATGACGGCGCCCTATGAACGCAAGGCGTTGATCAGTCCCAACCTCGCGTACTACATGTGGCGGTTTGTCGGGAACGGCAGGCGCGTGGCCCTGAAGCTCGGCGCCCGGCCGCGCCATGCCGACGCGCGCGCGATTGCGCGAGACCTCATGAAACAGGGGATATCGGTGGCCCCGGCCGGGCGCTTCCTGAGTGATGAGGGATCGGCGGCGCTGGCGGCGGCCGGCGCCGAGATCATCGCGCAGAGCCGCAGCGAAGAGGTGCAGGCTATTGTTTCGGGCGAGCGCGCCGCCTCGCACGGCAAGAAGGCTTTTCTCGTCGACCTCGTCCGGCAGGGGCGGATGTCGCCGGATTCTCCTCTGCTGAAGGTCGCGCTCGACGTCAAGCTGCTGGAGATCGTCGCGTCGTATCTCGGTCTGTGGCCGTGCCTGCACGCGGTTGCCGGCTGGCTGAACTACTCCACGGACACGCCGGCGGAAACCTCGCAGCTGTGGCACCGCGATCCCGAGGATCTCAAGCTCGTCAAAGTGTTCATCTACCTGGAAGATGTCGAGGAGGCGCAGGGTCCCTTTACCTACATTCCACGGACCCAGCCCTTCGGCTCCCGCGCGCCGCAGGCGCTCAAGTGCCAGACGAAACGCGTCGATGACGAGCGCATGCGCAAGTTCTTCGCGCCCGAGCGGTGGCAGGTCTGCACGGGACCGGCGGGAACGATGATCGTGGCCGATACGGTGGGATTCCACCGCGGCGGCAAACCGACGACGGGTACCCGCCTGCTCGTCACCTTCACCTACACGTCCGGCATTCCGTTCGTGGAACGATCGCTCAGTGTCACCGCGATGCCGGACTGGATCTCGTCCCCGATCCAGCGCCACGCCATCGAGCCGGCAGTACGGGCTAAGTCAGCCTGACCGTCGATCCGCGCCGCCCTTGACGGCCGCGCGCGTCTCGCGGTCGATGTCGCGGCGGCGCAGCGTTTCGCGCTTGTCGTGGCCCTGCT
Organism: Candidatus Sulfopaludibacter sp. SbA3; assembly: GCA_945903265.1. Taxonomy (GTDB): domain Bacteria; phylum Acidobacteriota; class Vicinamibacteria; order Vicinamibacterales; family UBA2999; genus CAXNKG01. The sequence continues at coordinate 222,297 of CAMDNQ010000004.1, read as the reverse complement.
TTCCCTTCGCGAGCGCCAGGACCACTTTGACGCGGCCTTTCCTGAAATGCATCTCGAGCGGCACGAGCGTCAGTCCCTTTTCGATGGTGCGGCCAATCAGCTTCCGGATCTCGTCGCGGTGCAGCAGGAGCTTGCGTTGCCGCATTTCGGCGTGCTCTGCGTACCCACGATGGCTGTACGGGCTGATGTGCACGTTCATGAGCCACACTTCGCCGTTGTCGACCCGGGCATAGCTGTCCCGCAGGTTCACACGTCCCTCGCGAATGGCCTTCACCTCCGTGCCGAGCAAGACCACCCCCGCCTCCCACGTATCGAGCACGTGGTAGTCGTGCCGGGCCTTGCGGTTCTCGGCAATGAGGCGCTGCGCCTGCTCGCGCTCGCTCTTTTCGGCCACGATGGGATCGTACTATGTATGACTATCGGTACAATTGAGACTTCATGAGCATCGACTCTCTCGAAGGCGCGGCCGGCCCGCTGCGATACCCGGACTTCCTCATCATTGGCGCGCCGAAGTGCGGGACGTCATGGCTGCAGGGCGCGCTCGGACAGCACCCCAACGTCATCGTTGTCCCGGACGAGATCGAATACTTTTCCTCGAACTTCAAGAAGCAGCCGATCGAGTGGTACTCCAGCCAGTTCGAGGCACAGGTGCGCGAGGACGCTCCACGGAAGGCGACGCCGTTCCTCGTCGGCGAGAAGAGCGCGCGCTACTGCTCGGTGCCCCCGGATCGGATCCGCATCGTGCACAGGCTCCTGCCGGACATTCGCCTGGTCATGATGACGCGCGACCCGGTGGATCGCCACTGGGCGCACGCCAAGCAGTATTTCTCGAAGCCGCGCATCGCCGAAAAAGAAGGCGGCGACGTGCTGACCGTGCGGCGTGAGCGGCTGTTCGACTTCATGACCCGCAGCCGTTTTCTGGGCAACTTCGCGACGATGATCGGCAATTGGACCGCGGTCTACCCGCCCGGGCAGCTGCTCCTCGTCTCGCAGGAATTTGCCGCCGCCAACCCCCGGGACGCCTACGATGCCGTGCTCACGCACTTCGGTCTGCCCACCGACTATGACCCGGAGCCGATCCGACTGCTGCGGAAGAAGCGGAACAGCGGCCCCACTATCGAGATGCCAGCCGACGTGAGGGAGTTTCTGGAGAAGCTGTTCCCGGTCGAACGGCAGGAGCTTCGTGCCTTGATGGCAGGCCAGGGCGTCATCCAGGCGAGCCGATGAAAGGACGCCGGTGACGCCCAGCGCGTCCGGGCTCGGGATCGCGCTCGCACAACTCAACCCCACGGTCGGCGACGTGGGAGGCAACGCCGCGATGATTCGCCGAGTACGGGACGAGGCGGCGGCCCAGGGCGCGGATCTCGTTGTCTGCAGTGAACTGGCGCTGGTCGGCTACCCGCCTGAAGATCTCGTGCTTCGCCCCGCGCTTGTTGACGCGGCCGCGGCCGTCCTCGCCGAACTGGAACGTGAGAGCCGCTCGACGCCAATCGGGCTGGTCGCCACGCTGCCGTGGCGGCATGAAGGGCGCCTCTATAACGCCGCCGCGCTCGTCGCCGGCGGGCGCACCGAATTTCGATTCAAGCACGAACTCCCGAATTACGGCGTGTTCGACGAAAAGCGGGTGTTCGCGCCGGGGCCGCTGCCGGACCCGGTCGACTTTCGAGGTGTACGGATCGGCCTTCCCATCTGCGAGGACGTCTGGTCTCCTGCGTGCGCGGAGCGGCTGGTACAGGCCGGCGCGGAACTCCTGCTCGTCCCGAACGGCTCGCCGTTTGAAGTCGACAAGTTTCATCAGCGCCTCGACCTCGTGCGGAGCCGCGTGTCCGAGACCGGCCTTCCCATCGCTTACGTCAACCAGGCCGGGGGCCAGGATGAACTCGTCTTCGATGGCGGCTCCTTCGTGATCAATGCCGATCAGTCGCTGGCCGTCATCCTCCCGTTCTGGCGCGAGTCGCTGACATTGACGCGATGGACGCGGCAGAACGGCCGCTACAGGTGTGACGGCCAGGCGTCCTGGAGCGACCTCGAGAGGGCGGCGTCCGTCTACAACGCGATGCTGCTCGGGCTTCGCGACTACGTCCGGAAGAACGGGTTCCCGGGAATCGTGCTGGGCCTGTCCGGCGGCATCGACTCGGCGCTGACGGCCGCCGTAGCCGTCGATGCCCTCGGGCCCTCCCGCGTTCGCGGCGTGAGGCTGCCGTCACGCTTCACCAGCGAGGCGAGCAACACTGACGCGGAGGAGACCGCGTCGCTGCTCGGCATCCGGCTGGACACGCTGGCGATTGATCCGGCGGTCTCCGCGGTCGAGGCTACGCTCGCGCCGGTGTTTGCCGGACAGGAGCGCGGGGTCGCCGAGGAGAACGTCCAGGCGCGCATCCGCGGCGTGCTCCTGATGGCGCTGTCGAACAAGTTCGGCGACCTGCTGGTGACGACCGGCAACAAGTCGGAGATGTCGGTGGGGTACGCGACGCTCTATGGCGACATGTGCGGCGGCTACTCGGTCCTGAAGGACATCTACAAGACCGAGATGTACCGCCTGGCGCGATGGCGCAACGACAATCTTCCGGGCGGCGCGCTCGGTCCCGACGGCCGTGTCATTCCGGAATCGTCACTGACCAAGGCGCCGACCGCGGAGCTGCGCCCCAACCAGACCGATCAGGACACGCTCCCGCCGTACGAAGACCTTGATGCCGTGCTCGAGGGGCTGGTCGAGGAGGAGCTGAGCGTCGACGCGCTCGCCGCGCGCGGCTTCGCGCGGGAGATGGTGGTGCGCGTGCAGCGGCTGCTCTATTCAGCGGAATACAAGCGCCGGCAGGCGCCGCCGGGCGTGAAGATTACGCGCCGGAGCTTCGGACGGGACCGGCGCTACCCGCTGACCAACGCCTTCCGCGAGCGCTGATCCCTGCGGTGCCGCCCTGGCGGTTATTCAGCGTGCCGCGAAATCCGGGAAGCTTCCGTCGCGCGCATTGACGGTCCGGCTCACACGGGGATCGGGCCAGCGCACGCCGAACGCGGGGTCGTCCCATCGAACGCCTCGCTCCTGGGCAGGCATGTAGGCGCCCGACACCAGGTACATCACTTCCGTGTCGTCCACCAGCGTCTGGTAGCCGTGCGCGACGCCCTTCGGGGCGTAGAGCACGCGGTTATTGTCCGGGGTCAGCTCGACGCCAAACCACTTCTTGTAGCTTGGCGACTCCGGCCGCAGGTCCATGATGACGTCAAAGACCGCTCCGCGGATGCAGCGGACGATCTTGATCTGCTCGAACGGGGGCGCCTGATGGTGCATGCCTCGAATCGTGCCGGCGCGGCGATTGAACGCGGTGTTGCACTGCGAGAGTTCGGTCACAAGGCCGAGGCGCTCGAAATCGTGGGACGCCCACATGATGGAAAAGTACCCGCGTTCGTCGTCGAACCAGGGCTGTTCGATCAGATAGGCACCGGAAATGTCTGTGTCGTGGAGGCGCATGGAGTCTGTGATGAAGAATTCTACGGTACAGCCGCAAGCCGCGCCGCGAGCAGAGTGGCCGAGACCATGCTCGACGGATCCGCGATGCCCTGCCCCGCGATGTCGAACGCCGTCCCGTGATCGACTGACGTGCGGATGATCGGCAGCCCGATCGTGACATTCACGGCGCTGCCGAACGCCAGCAGCTTGATCGGAATCAGCCCCTGATCGTGATACCCCGCGATGACGGCATCGAACTCGCCGCGGACCGCGCGCACGAACACGGTGTCGGCAGGAAACGGACCGTCGATGCCGATGCCCCGCTTCCGCGCGGCCTCGATCGCAGGCCGAAGCACCTGTTCGTCTTCCTGCCCCATGAGCCCTTCCTCTCCCGCATGAGGATTGAGGCCGGCGACGGCGATTCGCGGCGCGGCGAATCCGAAATCGGGAAGTGATGCGGCCGTCAGGCCGATGACCTCGTCGACGAGGTGGCGCGTCAGCGCACGCGGGACGTCGGCGAGCGCAATGTGCACGGTCGCCAGAACGACGATCAGTTTCTCCGACCAGAACATCATGGCGACCGGCGGGCCGCCCGTCAGATGAGCGAGCAGGTCGGTGTGTCCCTTCCACGGGAGGCCGGCGCGCGCAAAGGCCAGCTTGTTCACCGGCGCGGTCACAATCGCGTCAACCACGCCCGACTGCGCATCCCGCACCGCGCGGCAGATGATGTCGTAGGCGGCACGCCCGGCGTCGGCTGAGAGCACCCCTGGCGTGTACTCCGAGCCCTGCGGCGGAGCGTAAATACGCGGTTCGCAGACCTGCAGCACCCGCGGATCCTGCGCGGCCTTCCCGGCGATTTCGGGTCCAATGCCGGCCGGATCGCCGACGGTCAGAGCGATGCGCGGTTTCACAGCAGCTTCACAGCGCCTTCACAAACAGCTTCACAACTGCAGGACGAGCCAGTTCGTCACGACCTTCGGATTGACATTCTGGTCGAGCGCTATCAGCGCTTCGTCCACAGCCGCAAACGCCCGATGGCTACGCCGGCTGTCGAAGGTCGTCGTCAGGTGCTGCAGGTCTGCCTGCAGGTCCACATTCGCAAGGAGCCGCGTATCCGCCTGCCCCGCCAGGATTCCCAGGTCGCGCAGCAACGACGCCATCGAGCGAAGGCACGCCGCCAGGTAGACCCGTTCGGCCGCGAGTGGCGTCTTGACCGGCACCAGTCCTTTGGCGCCTTCGAGACGGCGCGACGGATCGCTGACGCGCGCCGCCAGCGCAAGAATCTTCTGCGCCACGTCACGCGCCTCGGTGACGTCGATCGCGCTGGCATCGATCGCGCGCCCGACGCTGCCGTCGGCATCGGCGGCCGCCGCCCTGGCATCCTTCTCGTCGTATTCGTGATCGCGGACGAGCACGCGCGCGACGTCGTCGGCCGACAGCGCCCCGAATCGCATACGCGAGCATCGCGAGAGGACCGTCGGCAACAGCGTGTCGGGGGCGGACGTCACCAGGATGAAGATCGTCGCCGATGGCGGTTCTTCCAGCGTCTTCAGGAGCGCATTCTGCGCCTCGGGGCCCATCGCATCGGCCCGATCGACGATGACCGCGCGGCGCCGGCCTTCAAAGGGACGGTAGTTCGAGCGGTCGACGACGTCGCGGATCTGCTCGATCTTGATGGAGCCGCTGTCACCGGGTTCGACGACCAGGACATCCGGGTGCGCGCCGCGCGCGATCCGGACACACGCCGAACAGGTCCCGCACCCGTCAGCGCCCATGCCGGTGGCCGCTTTGACGGACACATTGTGCGCGGTGCAATTGAGCGCCTGCGCGACGGCGATCGCCGTCCGCCGCTTGCCCACACCCGCAGGCCCGGCAAAGAGCATGGCGGGCGGCAGCGTCTCACGCGCGATCGCGTTCGACAGCAGCGTTACCACGCGGGCGTGGCCGGCAATCTCCTTGAAGGGCACGCTTCAGGATACCTTGCGAATGATGAACGACTCGAGGACGAGCGCGTCCATCTCCGTGTTCATGAAGCAGCGGTAGGCGTCTGCGGGCGTGCACACAATCGGCTCGTCCTTGACGTTGAACGACGTGTTCACGATCACCGGACAACCGGTCAGCGCGTCGAACGCCTGGATAATGTCGTAGTAGAGCGGATTGTCCTCACGCCGAACCGTCTGGACACGCGCCGAGTCGTCTACGTGCGTCACCGCGGGAATCGTCGACCGCGGGACTTTCAGCTTTTCAATCCCGAACAGATCGTCGGTGCCTGCTGGCACCGGAATGCGCCGCGACTTCGCAACGTCAGCGACGAGCAACATGTAGGGGCTCTCGTAATCGAGCTCGAACCAGTCGGCGACGCGCTCGCGCAGCACCGCTGGCGCAAACGGGCGGAACGATTCCCGGTACTTGATCTTCAGGTTGAGGACCGACTGCATCGCGGGGGATCTGGCGTCGCCGATGATCGAACGGCATCCAAGGGCACGCGGCCCGAACTCCATGCGCCCCTGAAAAAGGCCGACGACTTTGCCGGCGTCGAGAAGCGTGGCAATCCGGCCAGCCAGATCCGCGCGCGGCACGCGCTCAGCCGCAATCCCCTGCGCGCTCAGCCACGCGCCAATCTCCTCGTCCGAATACCGCGGGCCAAGCAGCGCGCCCTGCATTTCGTCGGCGTACTTCCCGCCTCGTACCCAATCTCCGCGCTTCTCCGCACTGACTCTCGGTTTGCCCATATAACGATGCCAGAGCGCGTACGCCACTCCGAGCGCTCCACCCGCATCGCCAGCCGCCGGCTGAATCCAGATGTCTTCGAAGGGACCTTCGCGGAGCAGCCTGCCGTTGCCCACGCAATTGAGCGCCACGCCGCCCGCCAGGCACAGCCGCTTCGATCCCGTCTCGCGATGGGCGGTGCGGGCCATCCGCAGCATGATCTCTTCGACAACTTCCTGGACTGATCGCGCCAGATCCATCTCACGCTGCGTGACCGGCGCGTCGACGTCCCGCCGCGGCCCACCAAACACCTTTTCGAACCCGCGCCCGGTCATCGTCAGGCCGTGGACAAACTCGAAGTTCTCGAGATGGAGTCGAATGCTGCCGTCGTCGAGAATCTCGACGATGTGGTCGCGGATGGCCTTGACGTAGGTCGGCTGGCCGTACGGGGCGAGCCCCATGACCTTGTATTCGCCTTCGTTGACCTTGAACCCCGTGAAATACGTGAACGCCGAATACAGCAGGCCGACCGAATGCGGGAACCGCATCTCGCGCAGCATCGTGAGCTCGGATCCGCGGCCGTGCCAGAGCGACGAGGTCGTCCACTCGCCCACGCCGTCGATGGTCAGCACGGCCGCCTCTTCAAACGGGGACGGGTAGAACGCCGAGGCGGCGTGCGATTCGTGATGGTCGCCGAAGAGGATCTCCTTCGACGTGCCGAGCTCCTCGGCGATTTCGTCCGCCATCCAGAGCTTCCGGCCGAGCCAGAGGGGCATCGCCATCAGGTAGGGACGAAGACCGCGGGGGGCTGAGGCGATATAGCTCTCGAGCAGCCGCTGGAACTTGACGAGCGGCTTTTCATAGAAGCCGATCGCATCGACCTGATCGATGGTCAGTCCCGCCTCTTTCAGGCAGTAGGCCACCGCCTGCGATGGAAAGCGCTCATCATGCTTGACGCGCGTGAAGCGCTCTTCCTGCGCGGCGGCCACGATGCGCCCGTCAACGAGGAGACAGGCGGCGGAATCGTGGTAGTAGGCAGAGATGCCCAGGACGCTTGTGAGCAAGGTCTAGAACAGCGCGTAGATGAATGGCGCCACGGCGCTGCTCTGCGCAAACACGAGCAGCAGCCCGAACAGCACCAGCACCAGCACGATCGGCGCGAGCCAGTACTTCTTTTCCTGCTTCAGAAACTCCCAGAACTCGCGTAGAACCCGTGATCGCGCCATATCAGAACATCCGCTCGTAATGCCGCGGACTGCGAATCCGCGACGGATAAACACCCCAGTTGGTCGGCCCCCGCATCGCGTGCAGCGGGTTGCGGCCGAACACGCGCATCACGATCCCCACGGGCGTGAGGATCAGCGCGAAGAACAGCCCGAGAATGATTCGGGAGTTGATCCAGCCGAGAACCTGCGCGAACCGCCACCAGATTCTGTTCGGACCCCGCAGGAGCGATGGTGCCACCGCGCCGAGTCCCACCAGCACGGCGCCGATGGACGCGAAGACCATCCACGTCGTCCCGGACCCTCGCCACCAGAGCCACGATGCCAGCAGCAGGCACACCCCCCCGACGCTCAATCCAAACGAGCGCTCGGACGGAACTTTCCCTGTCATCAAAGGTTTGAGTATATCGGGTACGAAGCGTCCGGCTTTAGCCGGACCTGCTATCGCGCGGCGGGAGGCGTCGCGGGCGGCGTCTGAGGAGGCGCGGTCGTCTGGTTCTGACCACCTCCGCGCCGGAACACCCGTCCCCAGAATCCGCGGCGTTGGGCGGGGGCTTCTGGCGGCGCGGCGGCTGCCGTCTCGACGACAGGGGGCGGCACGGGCGCGGGCAGCGTTCCGGTCGTCGCGATCGGCACCACCGGCGGTTCTGGCGCGTTGATCTGCTGTGGCGCGGGCGTCGTGTTCGCGGTCGCAACCGCGTAAGGCGCAGGCGCGGCATGTGTATGCCACGGGCAGTAATCGGCCGGCTCGGTGCCACGCGCGAAGTACTCCGTGTAGACCACCGGCCGCGTGCTCGGAAGCCCGGTCGCCGTGTCGAATTCGATGCCGCCCTGGCATGAGCTCGTGGCGAGCATGCCCGAGATGCGGCAGATCGTCGCCGACGAGATCGTCCGCGGCCGCTGGAACTGCGGCTGGTCGGCATCCTTCATCGCGGCCGCCATGAAGCGGCCCCAGAGCGGCACCGCCAGCGTCGCGGCATACCCGCCCGCGATGATCGTGCGGGGCTGGTCGTAGCCCACCCACACGCCTGTCGCGAGCGTGGGCGTGTAGCCGACGAACCACGCGTCCTTGTACTCGTTCGTCGTGCCGGTCTTTCCTGCCGCCGGCGCCGTGAAGCCCACGCGCCGCGCCTGCCAGCCGGTGCCGCCGTTGATTACATCCGAGAGCATCGCCGTCACGAGGTACGCCGTCGCCTCGCTGACCGCCCGTTCGCCTTTCGGCGCGGCGCTGAACAGCACTTCGCCCTCTGCCGTCTCGACCCGTCGAATGAGAATCGGCTCCGGCCGCATGCCGCCATTCGCAAACGTTGCGTAGCCGGCGGTCATCGAGAGGAGCGTCACTTCACCCGACCCGAGCGCCATCGATGGCACGCCAGGCACTTCCTCGATGCCGAGTTTCTCCGACATGCGAAGCGCCGTCGGTATTCCAATTTCCTGCAGCATCCCGACCGCAGCCCGGTTGCTCGAATTTTTCAGCGCCGCCCTCATCGTCATCGGGCCGGTAGAGCCGTGGTCTTCGGCAATCCACGCGCCCTGGAGCGTCATGATGGGCGTGTTCATCGGCTGAATGAGACTGGCGGGCGTGTAGCCGCGCTCGAGAGCGGCCGCGTAGACGAACGTTTTAAACGCGGATCCCGCCTGGCGCTGCGCCTGCGTCACACGATTGAAGCGGCTCTTGTCGAAGCTGCGTCCACCGACCATCGCGCGCACCTCGCCGGTCCGTGGATCCATGGAGACGAGCGCCGCCTGCAGCGGTTCCGAGGTGACGCCACGCTTGCGCTTCAGTTGCCGTTCCTCGATTTCCGCCACGGCCTTCGCGACTTCGGCTTCGGCTGCCTTCTGGAGATTCAGGTCGACGGTGGTGTAGACCTTGAGACCGCCTTCGTAAACGCGCTCCCAGCCGAATCGGTCGACGAGCTCCTTGCGAACTTCTTCTTTGAAATACTGGCCGAAGCCTTCGCGCGCCCGGAGACCGTCCGTGAGCTGCACCTCTCCGCGCACGGAGGCCTCCAGCGTGGCCTGGTCGATCATCCCGGCGGACCGCATCGCATGGAGCGTCGCGTTGCGCCGGGTGGTCGCCTTCTCCATGCTGACCGTCGGGGCGTACGCGGACGGCGCCTTGACGAGACCGGCGAGGAGCGCCGCCTCAGGCACACTCAGCTCGGACGCATGCTTGCCGAAATAGCCAAGCGACGCGGCTTCCGCTCCATACAGGCCGTCGCCGAAATAGACCTTATTCAGATAGAGCTCGAGGATGTCGTCCTTGCTGAATTCACGCTCCAGCCTGGCGGCGACGACGACTTCCTTCAATTTGCGGCGGATGGTCTTTTCGCGGGTGAGGAAACTCTGACGGGCGAGCTGCTGCGTGAGCGTGCTGCCCCCCTGCGTGCCCCACCCGTCCATCAGGTTGCGCCACGCCGCTCCGCCTACGCGGATGACGTCAACGCCGCCGTGGTCGAAAAAGCGCTGGTCCTCGATGGCCACGAGGGCATTCACCAGATTCGGCGATACCCTCGACAGCGGGATTTCGATGCGCTGTTCCTTGAAAATCGTGAAGGCCTGCTGGTCGTCGGAATCGTAAAGAGTGGTCGCCCGCGACATGATTCCGATGCTGCGCAGTTCCTCATTATCGGGAAGGCCGGCGGCGACGCCGACAAACAGCCACGCCACAAACGCCACCGAGCCCCACAGGACAGCCGAAATCGCCAGCAATCCGGCCACGAAAAGGCGGCGGTTCCGCTGAGCCCAGTTCGCAAAGAAGGCCGAAATGCTGGCGAGAGGCAGGCGCATGTTCCGACAGGGATGTCGCAACGGGCGTGCCACGGATCCGCTGGTGGCACTGCAGTTGCTCTCGGCTGGGTTGATGCGATCCGCGTGCTGTATGGTGGTAATAATTGCCGGGGTGGTGTTGTTTTTACGCGACGGCACCACGGCTGTATCCGCAGCGAGCCCCCACGTCGATAATCCCGCAGTCCTCGACGCCCGCGACGTCCGCCGCGACGTCTATGGCAACGACATCGCGCCTGCCGTAGCCGACTACCTGGTGGACCCCTACGGCGAGATGTACGAAAGCCACGCCCCCGACACAGCGCTGCTCAAACTCGGACAGCCGGAAACGTAGGGATCAGGGATCAGGGATCCGGGACCCGGATTTCTAGTCACGCAGCACTTCTTGGAGCGCGCGGCGCGCGGCGTGATAGCCGCACATGCCGTGCACACCGGCACCTGGCGGCGTCGCCGCCGAGCACATATACAACCCGCGCACGGGCGTGGCGTACGTGCTCCACGTTGGTCGGCAGAACAGCTGCCTCACGTCCATCACACCCGCGCCGATATCTCCGCCGACGAAATTCGGATTGTGACGTTCGACGTCGGCCGGCGTCATCACCGCGCGCGCCAGCACCCGGTCCCTGAATCCCGGTGCGAAGCGCTCGATCTGGCGCTCGATGGCCGGCAGCATATCGACGGTCGATCCGCGAGGCACGTGACAGTACGTCCAGGCCACATGGCGTCCTGCAGGAGCGCGCGATGGGTCGAACATCGTCGGCTGCGTCAGGAGGACGAACGGCCGTTCCGGGTGGCGTCCCGCCCAGATGTCCCGCTCGGCCTCCGCCACTTCCTCCAGCGTTCCTCCCAGATGCACGGTGCCCGCGAGCGCACACTCGGGATTGCGCCAGGGGATGGGTCCGTCGAGCGCCCAGTCCACCTTGAACACGCCCATGCCGTATCGATAGCACTCGAGCGCCTTCCGGTACCGCGGCGGCAACCGTGCGCCGGCGACTCGGAGGAACGGACGCGGTGAGAGGTCGCAGAGGATCGCGCGTGCCGGCGGCAATTCGTCGAGCGAGGAGACGGCCTGACTGGTGACGATCTCACCGCCGAGCGATCGGAAGTACGCGGCGAGGGCGTTGCTGATCGACTGTGCCCCGCCCTTCGGCAGCGGCCATCCCGCTACGTGCGCCATCAGCGAGAGCACCAGGCCGACGCCTGCGGTCGGCCGTTGCTCGAGCGGCAGCATGCCGTGGCCGGCGATGCCCGCAAACAGTGCCTGAGCCTCGCGTGTCGTGAACGACGAGCGCGCGACCCCCGCGGCCGACCGCAACGCCTTGAGCCCGAACCCCGCGAGTGTGAACGGGTGCCGGGGCCACGCGAGCGGGCCGAGGACCGCATCCTCGAGGAGCGGCCACGCCGCGACGAGCGGGGCCATCAACCGGCGGTATGCGTGTCCATCCGCACCGAGGCCGTGGGCGGTGTCATCCACAGACTGATACAGGAATGCCGCTTGACCCTCGTCTAGTGCATGCGCGGCGAGTCGAGGCGACTCAATCCACTCCACGCCGTGCTCGGCGAGCGGCAGCGATCGGAACATCCGCGATGCCAGGGCAAAGGGATGAATCGCGGAGCAGATGTCGTGGGTAAAGCCGGGAAGGGTGAGCTCGGCGGAGCGGCAGCCGCCGCCGATGGTGTCGGCGGCCTCGAAGACGATGACCTTGCGGCCGGTTCGTGCGATCTCGATGGCCGCGGCCAGGCCGTTCGGGCCTGAACCGACGACGATCGCATCGGCCTGACTCAGGGAATTGGTCCGACGATCCTGGTCTGGCCGCCGAAGCGTCGCGCCGGCTGGTTGACCGCCACGTCGGGGTCGACGTCAGGCGCCTGGTTCCCCGCCGCCCGCTGGAAGACGATGGCGCCGACCTGGCGATCGAAGTCGGTCACATCGGAGAACACCGTGGCCGCCATGACTGAAGGCGCGGCGCTGACGTGCGCGAACCCGAGCGCGTGACCGAGTTCGTGGGCCACAACCGCAGATAGCGGGGCCGCCCCCGCAAGCTGACTGCAGTTCTGCAGGAACAGCCGGCTGCCGAGCGCCTCGAGCGTCAGCGTGTCGTACAGGAAATACGTGAATCCCTTGCAGAGTTGATCGAGGCCGTTATAGCGGACCACGGTGATGGTTCCAGGCCTGTCCATCTCGATACTGCCGCCGGCTGGGGTCGTCGCCCGACCGATCGACGCGAAACCCGTGAACGTGCCGCCCGTCATCAGCGGAAGCGCGCGGCTCAGCAGCGCCACAACCTCATTCACAGCGGCGTCCGACAGCTGCTGCTCCGACGCCACCGGCGGGTACTGGGGAATGCCGCCAACGACGCTCTGCGGATCCACGAGTGACGTCTCGATGACGAGCGCAGGCGCCTGCGTCCACCGCTTCGTCACACCCAGCGGCTCACCGAACTGGCGGGCCATCTGGTCGAACGCGGTCATGTTGAACGTGCTGGGAATCAGCGAGATGACGGGAGCGGTGCCAGGAAAGGTCACCGTGGTCTGGCGCGACACGACGCCCGCGCCGGCGGCGGTGACGCGGTAGCGGCCGTCGGGCGCTTCGGTTTCCAGATTGAACTGTCCCGCGGCGTCGCCGGCGACCGCGCCGATGCCGTCCACGGTGAGCGTGATGCCGGCCGCGGCGGCCCCCGTCAGGGCATTGGTGAAACGGCCCGCGAGCGCCCGCAGCGGCGATGACACGTCAGCGTCGGAGCGCAGGAGGCCTGGCATACCGCCGCTCGGCGACACGCTCGGCGCCGTGGGCGCCTGTCCGCACGCCGCCGCAATAAGCGCTGTGAGCGCCCCAAGAGCAAATCTGGAGTTCATTCTCAAAACATTCCGAGCTGGAGCTTCGCAGCTTCCGACATCCGATCCTTGTCCCACGGCGGCTCCCACACGACATCCACTTTCGCTTCGGTAACGCCCGCCACACCCGCCGCAGCCGCCTTCACCTGCCCTGGCAGAATCTGCGCGGCAGGACAGTTCGGCGCCGTGAGCGTCATGCGGATACCGACCGCGTTCGACGCGTCTACGATGATCTCGTAGATAAGCCCGAGCTCGTAAATATTAACCGGAATCTCCGGGTCGAACACCTTGGAGAGCTCTCTGACGATTTCGGGCTGCAGCGCAGCATTCCGGTCCGGATCGTTCACCATACCGGCCGTTTCGAGCTTTGTGCCGCCAGTCTGCGCAGCCGCCTCAGCCGTGGGGATGATTGGGAGGTCCGTCATTCGGTCGATACCACTTCGTCACGCGCGTCGACCGCCGACTTCAGCGTGTGCCACGCCAGGCTGGCGCACTTCACGCGGACGGGAAACTGACGGACGCCCGCCAGCACGGTGAGCTTTCCCAGGTTATCGGTCGGAGCGTCGGTGGGACCAGTGAGCATCTTCTGGAACTCGTCGAACGTGGCTTTCGCCTCCTCGATCGACTTCCCTTTGACGCTTTCGGTCATCAGCGATGCGGAGGCCTTGGAGATGGCGCAGCCGGACCCCTGAAAACTGACGTCCTTAATCAACCCGTTGTCGATCTGCAGGTAGACGGTGAACCGGTCGCCGCAGAGCGGGTTGTAGCCCTCGGCCTGGCGGCCGCCGTCGAGCACCCGGAAATTGCGCGGCCGCTTGTTGTGGTCGAGGATGACTTCCTGGTAGAGGTCCTGGAGCTCGTCGTTCACGCGAACACCTCGTGCACTTTGCCGAGCGCCTTGACGAGCACGTCCACCTCGTCGCGCGTGTTGTAGAGCGCAAACGATGCGCGCGCGGTGGCCGGCACGCCCAGATGTCCCATCAGCGGCTGGCAGCAGTGATGACCCGCGCGGATCGCCACGCCCTCGCGATCGAGGATCGTCCCGACGTCGTGCGGATGCACGTCCTCGAGGACGAACGACAGCACCGCGGCCTTGTGCGCCGCCGTGCCGGTAAGCCGCAGCCCCGGCACCGCCGACAGCCGCTGCGTGGCATACGCGAGCAGCTCCTGTTCGTAGGCGGCAATGCGATCCAGCCCGATCGCCATCACGTATTCCAGTGCCGCGCCCATGCCGATGGCGCCGGCGATGTTCGGCGTGCCCGCCTCGTACTTGTAAGGCAGATCGGCGTAGGTGATGTTGCCAAACGCGACGCGGCCAATCATGCCGCCGCCGCCCTGATACACGGGCATCGCCTCGAGGAGCGCCGCGCGGCCGTACAGAACGCCGATGCCAGTCGGACCGAAAATCTTGTGCGCCGAGAAGGCGTAGAAGTCGCAGCCGAGCGCCTGCACGTCAACGGCGGTATGCGCCACCGCCTGCGCCCCGTCGATAAGGACCGTGATGCCGCGCTTCTTCGCCATCCGGACGATGTCGGCAATCGGGTTCACCGTGCCGAGGACGTTCGAGACGTGCGTCACGGCGACGATCTTCGTCCGCTCGTTCAACAGCTTCTCGAGTTCGTCGAGCCGCAGCTCGCCGCTCGGCGTCAGCGGCACTGCGCGGATACGGGCGCCCTTCTCCTGCGCCAGGATGTGCCACGGCACGATGTTCGAGTGGTGCTCCATCTCGGTGAGCACCATCTCGTCGCCCTTGCCGATGTTGGCGCGGCCCCAGGTCTGCGCCACGAGGTTGATCCCCTCGGTCGTCCCGCGCACGTAGACGATCTCACGCGGGTCGGCGGCGTTAAGGAACCGCTGCGCCGTGATCCGAGCCGCGTCGTACAGATCAGTCGCGCGGCCGCTCAGCGTATGGACGCCGCGGTGCACGTTGGCGTTCTGTTCGAAGTAGTAGTGATGCAGTGCGTCCAGCACCGCCTTCGGCTTCTGCGTCGTCGCCGAGTTGTCGAGATAGACGAGCGGCTTGCCGTGAATGCGCTGCTTGAGGATCGGAAAATCCTCTCGGAGCGTCTTCACGTCGAGTGTGGAATGCTGTGCCGCTGCTGCTATCGCCATATCGGACCCGCCTATGCCGCGCGGAGCGCGTTATCGAGCTGCCGGTGCAGCACGTCTTCGACGCCCTTGCGCACCGCGAGCAGCGGAAGCTTGTTCAGCACGTCGCCCGCGAATGCGTGGATCAGCACATGCCGGGCTTCGACGAGGCCAATGCCGCGCGACCGCAGATAGAACACGGCGTCTTTGTCCAGCTGCCCCACCGCCGCGCCATGCGTGCACTTCACGTCGTTCGCGAAAATCTCGAGCTCTGGCTTCGAGTTGATCTGGGCATCTTCCGACAACAGGAGCGCGCGGTTCGTCTGCTTCGCGTCGGTCTTCTGTGCGTCGGGCCGGACGATGATCTTGCCGTTGAAGACACCGCGCGACTTACCGGCCAGGATGCCCTTGTAGATCTCGCGGCTGTCGCAGTTCGGCATCGCGTGGTCGATCGTCGTGTGGTTGTCCACGTGGCGCTGACCGTCGACGAGGTACAGGCCGTTCAGCGTGCACTGGCCGCCTTCGCCGCCGAGGACCGCCACCACGTCGTTGCGCACGAGCGCGCCGCCGAGGCTGATCGAGTGCGACGAGCAGTTCGCGCTCCGCGCCGCTTTCACGTAGATCGCGCCGATGTGGAACGCCTGGTTGCTCTCGTGCTGGAGCTTGTAGTGATCGAGCACCGACTGCTCGCCCATCACGACTTCAGTCACCACGTTGGTGAAGTACTCCGCCCCCGCGGGACCCGCGTAGCTTTCGACCACCGCGCCCTGGCTCTGCTCGCCCATCACGATCAGCACGCGCGGGTGTGCCATCTGATTCGCCTGGCCGGTCGAAATGAACTGCAGATGGATCGGTTTCTCGACGACCGTGCGCGCCGGAATGCTCACGAGCGCGCCGTCGGCGAAGAACGCGGTGTTGAGCGCAACGAACGGCTGCCGATCGAAAGGCGCCACCTGTCCGAGATGCGATTCGATAGCGTCGGTTTGACCCGCGGTGTACGCCGCCAGACTGCTGACCTGAACACCCTTCGGCAAAGAGCCGACCGTCGAGAGCGCCGCCGCATAACGGCCGTCGACGAATACCAGTTCAGACCCGAAGGCACCGGACAGCTGGAATGGCGACACATCCTTCGCCGCGGGCTTCGCTCTGTCAGCCTCGCCGGACCCCGCCAGCGCAAACGTCCGCGATGCAATCTTCTCGACGCTCGTGAACTTCCACTCTTCGTTCTTCGTCGTCGGGAATCCGTTGGCGAGGAACCGGCTCAGCGCCTCGTCCCGGGCACGGCCGATGCGCGCCGGCTCGCCCTTCGAGCGCTGCGGCTTCGCCTTGTCGAACTCGGCCTTGTAGGCATCCAGGCTCATCGTGCGCCCGCCGGCTGTTCGAGCCAGCTGTAACCCTTGTCTTCGAGCTCCAGCGCGAGCTCCTTGCCCCCGGAGCGGACGATGCGCCCCTCGCTCAGCACGTGGACGTGGTCGGGAACGATGTAGTTGAGCAGCCGCTGGTAGTGCGTCACGAGGACGAACGCGCGATCCGGACTGCGCATCATGTTCACGCCCTGCGACACCACCTTCAGCGCGTCGATGTCGAGGCCCGAATCGGTTTCGTCAAGCACGCACAGCTTCGGCTCGAGCACCGCCATCTGGAAGATCTCGTTGCGCTTCTTCTCGCCGCCCGAGAAGCTCTCGTTGACGGGACGATTCAGGAAGGACTCGTCCATGTCGAGCTCCTTCATCCGCGCGCGCACCAGCGTCAGGAACTCCATCGCATCGAGCTCCTGGAGCCCGCGCTCCTTGCGCACGGTGTTGAGCGCCGACTTCAGGAAATACGCGTTGTTCACGCCGGCAATCTCGACCGGATACTGGAACGCCAGGAAGACGCCTTCGCGCGCGCGCACTTCCGGATCCATGTCCAGGAGGTCTTTGCTTTCGAACTGCACCTCCCCCTCGGTCACCTCGTACTCCGGATGGCCGGCCAGCACGCGCGCGAGCGTGCTCTTGCCGGATCCGTTGGGACCCATGATGGCGTGGACCTCGCCGCGCTTGACGTTGAGATCGATGCCCTTGAGAATTTCGCGTCCCGCGACGCGCGCATGAAGATTACGAACCTTGAGCATTAACCGACGCTTCCTTCCAGGCTGACGCTGAGCAGCTTCTGTGCTTCAACCGCAAATTCCATCGGCAGCTGCCGGAACACGTCCTTGCAGAAGCCGCTGACGATCATGTTGACGGCGTCCTCGGTCGAAAGACCGCGCTGCCGGCAGTAGAAAATCTGGTCCTCGCCGATCTTCGACGTCGACGCCTCGTGCTCCACCGTGGCCGACGTGTTCCGGATCTCCAGATACGGGAACGTGTGGGCGCCGCACTTGTCGCCAATCAGCAGCGAGTCGCACTGCGAATAGTTGTGCGCGCCGGTCGCGCCCTTGGCGATCCGCACGAGGCCGCGATACGTGTTCTGACCCTGGCCCGCCGAGATCCCCTTCGACACGATCGTGCTCTTCGTGTTCTTGCCGATGTGGATCATCTTCGTGCCGGTATCCGCCTGCTGCCAGTTGTTCGTCGTCGCGACGGAGTAGAACTCGCCGATCGAGTTGTCACCCTTGAGAATGCAGCCCGGATACTTCCAGGTGATCGCGGAGCCGGTCTCCACCTGCGTCCACGTGATCTTCGAGGCCGTTCCGGCGCAGAGACCGCGCTTCGTCACGAAGTTGTAGATGCCGCCCTTGCCGTTCTTGTCGCCCGGATACCAGTTCTGCACGGTCGAATACTTGATGGTCGCGTTGTCGAGCGCCACGAGCTCGACGACCGCCGCGTGCAGCTGGTTCTCGTCGCGCATCGGCGCCGTGCAGCCTTCGAGGTAGCTCACGTAGGCGCCTTCTTCCGCGACGATCAGCGTCCGCTCGAACTGCCCGGTGTTCTGCGCGTTGATGCGGAAGTAGGTCGACAGCTCCATCGGGCAGCGCACGCCCTTCGGGATGTAGGCGAACGATCCATCGCTGAAGACCGCGGAGTTGAGCGTCGCGTAGAAATTGTCGGTGTACGGCACGACCGTGCCGAGATACTTCTTTATCAGCTCCGGATGGTTGTGCACCGCTTCTGAAAACGAACAGAAGATGACCCCGATGTCCGCGAGCTTCTCCTTGAACGTCGTCGCGACAGACACACTGTCGAACACCGCGTCCACCGCCACACCCGACATGATCTTCTGCTCGTGCAGCGGGATGCCGAGCTTCTCGAACGTCGCGCGGATCTCCGGATCCACTTCGTCCATGCTCGAGAGCTGCTTCTTCGGCTTCGGCGCCGCGTAATAGATCATGTCCTGGTAGTCGATCTTGTCGAACTTGACGTTCCCCCAGGTCGGCTCCTTCATCGTCAGCCACACGCGATACGCCTGCAGACGCCAGTCGAGCAGCCACTGCGGCTCGTTCTTCTTGGACGAGATCAGGCGGACGACATCCTCGCTGAGGCCGCGCGGGATCAGCTCCTGCTCGACGTCGGTGATGAAGCCGTGCTTGTACTCGCGATTGGCGAGTTCTTCGATAGTCTCGGTGGCAGTACTCATACGCTGAAAGACACTCCACAACCGCACGTGCTCTTCGCATGCGGGTTGTTCACGAGGAAACCCCGGCTGATGAGAGCCGTGTCGTAATCGAGCACGGTGCCATCCACGACGCGGAGGCTCCTCGGATCGACGAATAGCTTTGCGCCCTCGAGCTCGAACACTGCATCGTCGGGACGCGGCGCCGCTTCCCAGACGAACGTGTATTCAAAGCCGGAGCAGCCGCCGGCCTTCACGGCCAGACGAAGACCAGTCTCGCCCTGCGCGCGCTTGGCGATCATCTTGTGAATCTGCTTTGAGGCGTTCTCAGTCAGTTCAATCATGGCGTTCACACCCTGACCGTCAGCGGGACGTGGATGTCTTTGTCCACTTCCTTGTCGCCCATCTCCGCCAGCGTCGTCGTCTGCAGCACGGAGAGAATCCTGTCTTTCACCTTCCAGAGCGGGTCGCGAACCGTGCAGGACCCGTACTGATCGCAGGGATCGTCGTTGCGCCCGCACGCCGTGATCGCCAGCGGCCCGTCGATCGATTCGACGATGTCCGCGAGGGTGATGGTGTTGGCGGCGCGCCCGAGCTTGTAACCGCCGTGCGCGCCCTTGGACGCGGCAACCAGGCCGCTGCGGGCCATCTGCTGCATCACTTTCGCGAGCAGCTCGACCGGGATCTCGTACTTTTCGGCAATCACCCGCGCGCTGGCCACGCCGGCCGGCGCCTCGGATGCGAGGAAGTTCAACGCGAGCAGTCCGTAATCCGTCTTTTTAGAGAGCCTGAGCATTGTGGGCGGTATCTCCGACCGGTTAGGTCTTATATTACCGCGCGGCGGGATAGGGGATCAAGAAAGTCGGATATGGATCAGGGTGTTTTCCGCAGTAAATCCCGCGCTCGGGCTTTGTAATCCTGGTCTTCCGGCGCCCAATCCGGGTCAAAAGGGGCATCCAGCACCGCCTGCAGCTCAGCTCGGGCCTCGGCCCGCCGGTCCATGTCCAGGAGCGTTTCGGCCAGGAAGTAATGTGAGACGGTGCTGCCGGAGTTATAGGTCAGCGAGCGGCGAAGATGCTCCACAGAGCGCTCATTACTGCCCCCGAACAGACCCGGCACCTTGAAATACCAGCGGCCAAGCGCCCGGTCCGCGGAACCGCCCATGAAGGCCGGATCGAGCTTAAGGACAATTTCGAGCGCTTCCCTGATCGGCCCGCGATACCGCAGTCCCTGCCGCAGGCCGAACGACTCGGCCAGCGTGCCCATGTTGGCGGCCAGCCAGAAATAGCCTTCGGGACGTTTCGGCTCGAGCGTCGAAGCGCGCCGCGACACGTCCACGCCGCGCTCGAGGTACATGCGGCGTTCCACCTGCGGTGCGCGGCTGCCAAGCCAGTAGCACGCGCGCGCCAGCTTCCACGCCGATTCAAAGTCTTTGGGATTGCCTTCGAGCCGCTGTTCCCAGATCGCGGCCGCCTGCACCGCGTTCCCGACCGTCGCGCGATCGCGATATAGGAGATCGGGATCCGGCGTCTGTAAGAGCGCCAGCAGCAGGATCAGCATGAACTACTGCAGATTCACCGTCACGCACTTCCGCTGCGTGAAGCCGTCGAGCATCCCTTCGAGCGAGTACTCGCGACCTATGCCGCTCTGCTTGAAGCCGCCGTACGACATGCCCGGCATCTGCCCGCCGCCCTGATTCACCTGCACCCAGCCCGATTCGATCGCGTGCGCGGTGCGAAGCGCTTTGGTGATGTCGCGCGTCCAGACGTAGGCGGCCAGGCCATAGTGGCTGTCGTTCGCCATCCGGATCGCCTCCCGCTCGTCGTCCCAGGGGATCGCCACCATGACCGGCCCGAAAATCTCCTCGCGCGCGATGCGCCAGTCGTTGGCGACGCCGGCGAACACCGTAGGCTGGACGAAGTAGCCCTGCGCGAGCGGACCGTCCTTCGGCGGCAGCCCTCCGATCAGCACGCGGCCTTCCTTCTGCCCCAGTCCGTCCTTGATGTACGAGCAGACGCGATCGAACTGCTTCCGGTTGATGATGGCGCCCATGTCGGTCGCCTCGTCCAGCGGATCGCCAATCTTCAGCTTGCTCAACTTCGCGGTCACCTTCTCGAGGAACGAGTCGAAGATGTCGCGGTGCAGGAAGAGACGCGATCCGGCGGTGCACGATTGACCCTGGCGGGTAAACCGCATTCCGGTGATCACACCGTCGACCGTCTTGTCGTCGTTCGCATCGGGAAACACGATCGCTGGACTCTTGCCGCCAAGCTCCAGCGACACCGGCACGATCCGGTCCGCCGCGGCGTGCATGATCAGCTTCCCGACTTCCGTGGATCCGGTGAAGGAGAGCTTCCGCACGAGCGGATGCCTGGCGAGCGCCGCGCCCGCTTCCTCGCCAAAGCCGGTAATGAGATTCAGCACGCCAGGCGGCAGGAACTGCTGGCATATTTCCGCCACGCGCAGCAGGCCGAGCGGCGCGTCTTCGGCAGCCTTCAAGACGAGCGTGTTGCCGACGGCGACCGACATGGCGATCTTCAGCGTGCCCAGGCCAACGGGCATGTTCCAGGGAACGATGCCGCCGACGACCCCGATGGGTTCGCGTCGGGTGTAGCAGAGCATGTTCTCGCCGAGCGGAATCGTCTCGCCTTTGGCTTCGCTGGCGAGACCGCCGAAATAGCGGAACACGTCGGCTGTGACCTTCATCTCTCCGCGCGCCTGCGTCCGGATCGCATTGCCCGTCTCGAGCGCCACGGTGCGGGCGATCGGCTCGATCTCGGCTTCGACCGCGTCGGCAATCTTCATCAGCAGCCGTCCGCGGTCTCGCGGCGGCACCTCGCGCCACGACTCGAACGCTTTCGCGGCAGCGCGGACAGCGCGATCGACGTCGGCTTCGCCTCCTCGCGGCACCTGCGCAATCACCTGGCGGGTCGCCGGATTTTCGACGTCGATGAGCCGCCCGTCCTGCGCATCGGCAGCCTTGCCGTCGATGATCATCTGTGCGCGGATTGCCTTTGTGGAAGTCTGTGCGGAAGCTGCAGTCGCCATGACGGGTGATGGTACTTCAACCCATCCGGACATCCGGCAAACGGGCTTGGTCTTGCAGTGCAGACGACCGAGGGAAATCCATGAAAAATCGCTTCACATGTGCGGTGATCGGAACGGCTGTGCTGTCGTTCGCGATACCGACGAGCTCAAACGGACAGACAACGCCGTCGACCATCACCTTGGTGGGCTGCCTGCAGACTGAGTCCGATTACCGGCGCGCGCAGGACGCAGGCAAGGGCGGGGTGCTCTCCACCGGCGCCGGACTTGGCAACGAGTACGTCCTGATCCAGACCGAAGGCGCCGGCGGGCCGGGTGGCTACGCCGCGAACGGCAACGTTGACTGCGAGAGTTCGACGGCCTTCGCGGGAACGGCGTACGAGATGACGGGCACACGCGAGCGCGACCTGAAGCAGTTTGTCGGCCGCCGTGTCGAAGTCACCGGCGAGCTGAAGAATGCCGACGCGTCAGGCCGTCCAGGCGGATTCGACCCGGCCTTCATCAGCCAGGATCTGCGCCTGAACGAGATCAATGTCGCGTCATTCCGCGAGGCCCCGATGGCAGCGCAGGCGACCGCGACCCCAGCGGTGACACAGGCCGCCCCGGCTCCGCAGACGCAGGCGGTGCAGATGCCGTCGCCAGCGCCGGCGCCGCGTGAGGCGTACGGAACAACGGGTCAAACGGAGCAGACGCGGACGGTTGCGTCCGCGCGGACCGAGCTGCCGCGCACCGCAAGTCCGCTGGCGTTGTACGGCCTCTTCGGCCTGCTCTCGCTCGGCGGCGCGGCCGCACTCCGCTTAGTTCGAAAGTAATAGTTCGGAAGTAACCAAATGTAGGCCGGGTCCTTTGGACCCGGCTTACCGCCTAAATCTCAGGATGCCGCGCTCTGAGCGCAGCGTGAGCAGACTGCCATCGACATTCGCCACGCTCTCCGTCCCTAGAATCTGCACGAACTTCGTATCGAACGGCGCCGAGGTGCTGCAGAACGCGCGCGTGCACGCAAGCGCAGGACCCAGCGTCACGCTGTTATCGCCGACGACCGCCGCACCATTGCAGCGGTTGCAGTCCGCGATGACGGACGCGCGGCCATCCATAATCTGAAATCCAAACGTCGACCCGGCTGGGGGCGCGCTTTCCGCCTCACCCGCCGGCTGCTGCGCGACGAGCGTCCACGAACCCGCTATGCGATCAGTAAGGGATGCCGTCGGCGCGGTGGGACTCGAACATGCGTGAAGCGAAATCGCGGCGAATACTACCGCGAAGGCGTACAGATTTCCGGACATAGTGCGGGTGAGGGAGCAACGGTTGTACCAAAGCTCAACCACCAACCACCAACTAGCAACTACCATCCAGCCAGCACCTGCTTCGCCGCCCGGCGTCCTGTTCCAATCGCGCCGTCCACCGTGCCGGTGCTGCCGCCGGAACCGGTCGCTTCGCCCGCAAAGAACAGCGTGCCCTTGAGCGGGCGCGCGAGGGCGTCGGTGGCCTCTCCCCCGCCAACCAGCTGATAGCTGTAAGCGCCGCGGGCGAACGGATCGTTCTGCCAGTCATGCATCCACACGCCCTGCACCAGGCCCTGCACGCGCTTCGTTGTCGTGTGCAGGTGACGTGCGAGCGACGCAATCGACCGTGCGGCAATCTCCTCGAGCGGCATCTGCAGCAGCCTTGTCGCACCAGGCCCGCCCCGCCAGCCGACGATGACCGGCGCGCGCATCGGGTATGACGTCCACCAGACGTCAAAGTCCGGATCCGACGAATGCATGAAGCTCACATCGTCAGCCCAAAGTGCCTCGCGAAGCTGCAGCACGACCCGCACGACGGTGCCGGATGTGAGGCAGCCGAGCGCCTCCTGCTTTGCCGGGCCGAGCAGGGGATCGAATTCGATCGCGCCCACGCTGAATGCCGGCGCCTGCAGCACGCCGAGCGGTACGGCGACAATCGCCGCGCGCGCGTTGACGGTGAACCGGCTCCGGCCGCGGACACCCTCGACCAGCACGCGCTTAGGCGACCACTGGACCCGCGTGACGACTGACCCTGGGCGAATGCGCATGGCGATCGGCGCGGCGATCGCTTCGATGACGCCCGTGTAGCCGCCCACCACGCGGCCAAGCCTGGTCTCGTCCATGTCTTCACCAGGCGTTCCGCTGTCGACGAGCGCCTTCGCGCTGATCAATCGAGTGTCGGCCGCATGGAATCCTTCGACGAACTGCTTCGCCAGCTTGCGCTCGCGCACGAGCCCCTTCCCGCCTGGCTTCGTGTCGAGAAAATCCTGAACGCTGAAATCACTTCCGCGCCGAAGTCCGAGCCGGGCGGCCACCCGCGAAGGCGGGTCCATCAGGTGCATCGCGCGATAGAGCTGTTCCCAGAAATCATCGAGCGGCTGGTCGCGGCGCGCCCCGACCAGGCATCGCCGGCCGCCAACATCAAACGACTTGAGCTCCGCCTCTTCGATGACTTTTCCGGTTTCCTCCGCGCTGCCATGGATGAATTCGGCGCCCATCTCGATGGGCACCGGCGCCTCGGGATCGTGATGCGTCCAGACGCGGCCGCCGATGCGGTCGCGTGCTTCCAGGACGACAACGTCGAGACCCTTGTCGTGGAGCTCGCGGGCAGCAGCGAGTCCCGCTGCTCCCGCACCGATGATTACGACGTCGAGCTTTTTATTCGCCATGCGACAAGGCCGCGGAGCGCAGCCATTGTCCAGATGCCAAGCAGGATCACGGCCAGAATGCCTGCGCCAGCGAGGTCGGTCACAGCCCGTCCATGCGCGGTCTGCCACCAGATCGCCACGCACGCCAGCGCCCACGACGCACCCGCCAGATGCACCCAGCGGCGTGCTGCATCGGTCGAGACAGAGGACCAGGCGAGCATCAGCGCGACAAGCGGAACAGCCTGCACGGCGTGAAATCCGGCAGCGTGCAGCGGCAGCAGGTTTCCCGCGTCGCCCACGAATCGACCGCGATTCGCGCTCAGCCACATGCCTGCGATGAACCCGATCAGCATCGACGCGCCCGCCCATCGCGCGGCGATGACCAGCAGGCCGCGCCGGCCCGCACCGCTTGCATCGAACGCCCGCATGCCGAGGCCGATTGACATGACGGCAATCGCGAGCGCGGATGCGAAGAAGAGGCCGCCGAAAATCTGGCTTTGCGGTTCCGCCAAAGAGAAGCGCGGATCGATCCCGCGCAGCTGCTGGATGGTCTCGATGCCGAACGAGTAAATCAACATCGCAATCATCCACTTCCGCCAGAGACGCCGCCCCGCGTCGGTGAAGCCGGACGCCGGCAGCCACGGAATGAGCGACAGAATGAAGATGCCAACGGCGAGGTTGAACGTGGCCGGCTTCATCAGGTCGCCCTCGGGCTCGACGATCGGCCCGCGGATGAACGCAATCGCCAGCACGATCGCCCCGAGCGCCACACCGCTCAGCGCCGTGAGCGTCAGCCCGCGCTCTTCGCGAAACACGGTCGCAATCTTCGAGAGCGTCGGGACGCCCGCGTCGCTCGTCGCTGCGTTCACCGCAGGAGGCTCGCGCCGCCCCTCGTGAACTTCGGCCGCCCCGAACGCCGCTCCTCCGAGCCTCGCGACCCTCACCAGGTGCCACGCCAGATACCCGAGCGGTCCGAGCATCAGCGTCAGGAACAGCAGCAGCGACTGCACCGGGATCGGCACGAACCGCTGGCGCATGTTCTCGCGATAGATCCAGATGCCGATCACCTGATCGAACGCGAGGATGTGCAGCCAGGCCACCAGGGCGATCTCCGGCTGCGCGAGCAGCCCCACTACACCGGCATCCGTTCCGAAATCGGCCATGAAGCCGGCACCGCGCTCGATCAGGAGCGCGCCGACGCCGAACCCGTAGAACACGGCGATGAAGATGGGAAAGAAGTGGCTGTCCGCCAGCCGCCGCGAAAACCGCCAGGTCGGAAAGAAGATCAGCAGGAACCATCCGACGATCCCCAGTCCCGAGAGCTGAAACAATATTTGATAGAAATTCACGGCGTGAGCGTCCCGCTCAATCCGAACATCCACACGTTATCGCCGCGCTTCGCACCGGCGAACGCGTTGCCCGCCGACAGCACGACGACATACTGCTGGCCGCCGTGCTCGAACGTACTGGCGGTCGCGTTGACGCCCGCACCGGTCTGGAACTGCCAGAGCAGCGTCCCCGTGCGCGACTCGAGCGCGGTGAGCCGGCCGTCGCTGCGCCCGACGAAGAGCAGGCCGGCCGCGGTCGCGATCGATCCGCTGTAGCAGCGCTCCGGCCACTGCTGCTGCCAGACGATCCGGTTCGTGGCCATATTCATCGCCGCGAACACGCCCGTCACGCCGAACGGCACGCTCCCGAACTGCCCGCCCAGATACTCCTGCCCGTCTGGCGGAATCTCGAAATCCTTGTCTCCGCCGCGGAAGATGCCGGTGCGATCCGACGCGCAGACGAACAGATAGTTCAGCGCCGGGTCGTACGAGCTCGGCGGCCAGTTGGCGCCGCCTCCCTGCCCCGGCTTCCCCACCTGCGGCTCCGGACCAAACGGCGTGAAGATGCGTCCCTGGTTCACCAGCGTGAAGCCCTCGGGCGCGATCGTCATCGACTGCGGCACGAACGCGTCGCCCACCGGATGCGGCTGCGGGCGCGCGGTCGCCTGCGCCTTGTTCTGCGGCACGGGACGCTCCTCGATGCCAAGCAGCGGGCGTCCGTTCGTGCGATCGAGGATGTAAACCCAGCCGGTCTTCCCGGCTTGCGCGAGCGCCTTGCGCGGCTGCCCGCCGACCACCATGTCGAACAGGACGACAGGATTCGGCGCGTCGTAGTCCCAGAGATCGTGGTGCACCTGCTGGAAATGCCAGCGATACCGGCCGGTCTTTGCTTCGACCGCAACGATCGATGATGCGAAAAGGTTGTCGCCGGCGCGGACGGCGCCGTTGAAGTCGGGCGCCGCATTGCCCGTCGAAAAGTAGAGCAGGCCGAGCGCGGGATCGACGGCCGGCGTCTGCCAGACCGGCGCGCCGCCGTGCTCCCAGACCTTGTTTCCCTTCGGCCAGGTGTCGTGGCCGACCTCGCCGGGACCGGGAATCGTGTAGAACGTCCAGGCGAGCGATCCGGTCTTCGCGTCGTACGCCTTCACGCGACCGCGAATACCAAACTCGCCGCCCGCGAACCCGGTGATCACGAGCCCCTCGTAGTAGAGCGGCGCGCTCGTGATGCTGAAGCCTTGCTGCCAGCGCTCGGCCTGGATGCTCCAGGCGAGGGCGCCCGTCTTCTGATCGAGCGCGACGAGTCTGCCATCGAGCTGCCCGACATACACGCGCCCGTCGCCGAGTCCGACGCCGCGGCTCGTCCACCCGCAGCAGATCACGTTGATCTTCTCGTCGAGCTCCGCCTTGTAGCTCCAGAGAATGGCACCCGTCTCCACGCTCAGCGCGAACACGTCGTTCTGGCCGGTGACTATGTATATGACGCCGTCCTGCACGATCGGCTGCGCCTCGCCCGAATACTTCACGCTGAGGCCCGACCCGCCAAGACTCGTCCGCCACACCCCTTTGAGCTGCGCGACGTTCTCTCTGTTGATCTGCGTCAGCGGCGAGAACCGCCGGTTATAAAGATCGCCCCCGTTCGTCGGCCACCCGCTCGTCGGGAGCTGGGTGAGCGTATGGAACGTCTGCCCCGACGTCACGACGCTGGCCGCGGCCAGCCCGAACACCATCAAAAGTCGTCGCACGCGCCAGATGATACCCGTTGCTTTGGGTACGTAGGACGGCGCGTTAATATCCGTCCCGTGCGGCTTCTTGTCCTCCTTGCGATCGTCAGTGCCTCCTGCGCCGCGCGCGTCGATCCGCCTCGCGCCATCGACCTCGCGCAGATCCAGGCGCGCCCGGAGCCGCGCGCCGAATTCGTGAACGACTACGAGGGCGCGATGGCGTCGATTGCGGCGATCACCGAGAAGGAGCTTGGCCTCCCGAAGCTGCAGGGCACCGTACACCTGCTGGCCGATCGCGACGCCATGTACGCGGTCCTCTCGGAAAGCGGCGCGGACGCCGCCACGGCGAAGGGTGCCGCCGACACCATGCTGGCCATCGGCGCGCACCGCGCGGTGTACGTGAATCAGGCATCGTTCGCCCGGCTCAACTGGAACGCGCGCCTCATGCTGCTCTCCCACGAAGCCGCGCACGTCGCCCAGTACGAGCTCTCTGGCGGCAAGCGGAGCACGTCTGACCAATGGCTCCGCGAAGGATTCGCGGACTGGGTGCAGGCCTACGTGACCGAGAAGATGCAGATCGGCACGATGACCCGGGACAGCATCCGGAGCCGCAACGCGCGCTTTATCAGCCAGACCGGCATGCGCGAACAGCTTCCGCCGCTCGCGAAGCTCGCCAATTTTCCGGAGTGGGTGGCCGTCGCCAACAGCCCGGCGACCAAGCTCCTCTACCCGTACGCCTTCATTGCGACCGACTTCCTGATCAGCCGGCACAGCATGGGCGAAGCGGTGGAGTATTTTCGATTGTTTGCGAAGTCAGACGATCGCCTGGCCAACTTCCGGCAGGCATTTGGAGAAGAGTGGAGCGCGTTCGACGCCGCACTCCGCCAACACATCGCGCAACTCAAGCCCTGAACCCGTGAACCTGTGAACCAGCACCCGAGCACCCAGCACCTAAGCACCCGAGAACCTAGGTAATGTTCACTTTCCGCTCGTGCTGCGAGTTGTCTTCGAGGAACGTTTTCTTGTTGGCCAGCTCCTCGACCGTCGGCTGCACGAGCCCGTCGGCCTGCGTCACGCGCGACACGACGGTGTGCTCGCCTGGCGTCGCACCGTTCCAGGTGTAGCTGAAGAACTTCCACCCGAACTTCTCGCGCGTCGCGGAGTCGATCTGCGCCGCCTGCCACGGACCGTTATCGACCTTCACTTCGATCGCCTTGATCGGCGTCCCGTCGTTGAGGATCACGCCGAACACCCGGTGCGCGTTCCCCGCCTTCGTCACCCGCGCGACGAACGACTTGGGCCGCATATGCGTGATCGAGTTTTCGGTCCACTTCAGCTCGCCGTTGATCATCTCGCCGCGCAGCGTCCGGTACCAGCGCGCCTGCCACTTGCCGACGAACGGATCCGTCTGCGCGTGAATCTCCGTCAGCCACTTGAGGTTGGCCACGCCGTACCAGCCGGGGACGAGCAGCCGCACCGGGAACCCCTGGTGCTTCGTGAGCGGCTCGCCGTTCATGGCGTAGGCCAGCATCGGCTCGTTGGTCAGCGCCTTTTCGCGTGGGAGGCTCCGTCCGAAGTGCTGCTCCACCTTGTGCACCGTGCCGCGGAACTCCACCTCTTCCGGACCCTTGTCGGCGCCGAAGAACACGATCTCGCGCGCATCGGCCTTGAGCCCCGCCTTCTCGAGCACGTCCCGCAGCCGCACGCCGGTCCAGCGCCCGTTGCTCGACAGCCCCTGCAGCGGCCGCCGGTTGCCGGAGCACTCGAACCCGAACGTGATCTCTTCGTTCCCCATCTTCTTCAGCTCGTCGAGCGAGATGGAGAGCGGGCGGTCCACCAGCCCGTCAATCTTCAGCCGCCAGGCGACCGGATCGACTTCGGGATGCCCGTAATGCTGCGTCGTGAAGAACGCGTCGCGCGGCGTGATTGGTCCCGCAATCTTGCTGATGTCGATGATCCGCCGGTCGACGGTTGGCGTCAGGTTGATCGGCGTCGCCGGCAGGTCGGTGAACGGCACCACCGTCTCGCCCTGCGCGAGCGCGGGGAGCGCCCACTCCGGGAAACCCAGCACGCCAAGGCTCGCGGCGGCGAGGCCGCCCTTCTTCAGAACGTCGCGTCGAGTGGTCTGGTTCGACATGAACGGATGGTACACCGACACGGTGCGCAAATTGCGTAGGAGCTGTGCCGGTATACCGATGAGCGCGCAGAAGGTCTTAACGTTCCCCGCCGCTTCACACAATCGGCAGACGGTTGTCTCGCAGCCTGCCGTCTCTCGACCTGTCGCCGGCGCGCCGGCGGCGCCCGCGCTGACTGCTGGCAAGTTCGAAGATCTCCGCAGCTTCGGCGAATACCTCCGCGCCCATCGCGAACGGCGCCGCATCACGCTCGCGCAGATCGCCCGGAACACCAAGCTCATCATGTCGAGGCTTGAAGGCCTCGAACGGGGCGATGTCGATCCTCTTCCCGCCGGCATCTACCGCCGCGCCATCGTCCGGGCCTACGCGTCGGCGGTCGGCCTCGACCCGGAGGAGATGGTCGCCGAGTTCCAGAAGCTCACGGTTTTGGAGACGGGCGCGCCCGAACTCCCGCTGCCGACGCTCGAGCAGATTCAGCCACAGGCCGCCGCCGAGAGTGGCTGGCGTCTGCCGCAGGCACTCGGATCGATTGCCGCGGGAATAGCCGTTGGTGCCCTGGCGCTGATGATGAACCAGCAGTCGGAGGCGCCGACGGCGCCGGTCGTCGTCCAGAGCCAGAGCCAGACTCAGAGCCAGGCGGCCGATGCCCCCTCCGCCGCCCCGACATCCGCCGGCGCAGTGGCGACGAGCGGTCGGGAGGAGCTTGCGGGCGCCGACATCCAGCTCGTGTCCCAGACCGTCGCCGCACCCGTCGCGAAGCCGGTCGCCGATACTGTCAGCGGCACTGTCCCCGAAACCACTCCCGCGCCGCCGCCTGTTGCCGACAACACGCTCCGCATCACGTCCTCTCCATCCGGCGCGCGAGTCACCGTCAACGGCATCGGCTGGGGCTCCACCCCGCTGGCGATTCCGAACCTGCCGTCAGGGACGAAGACCGTGCGTCTGACGAAGGACGGCTACGCGGGCGCAGAAACGACCGTCACGCTCGGTGACAACCGGCCGGCGTCGGTGAGCCTGAATCTGCAGGCGCTCGACGCTCGTTAGCGCCTTTCCGCCGTCAGGCGGTTACGCGCACGCTTTCGTGGAGAAACTCCGGAGCCAGGTCCGCCCCGGTCGGCCAGGTGAGGGTATGAAACTCTGGATGAACCTGAAACTGGCTGAACACCTTCAGGTCGCGCAGCGGTTCGAAGACGGGCCCGTGAAGTTCTTTCGTTAAATCAATCTCGCCGGACGTGCCGTCCCGGAACCGAAGCCAGATGACGTAGCCGCCGACGTATCGCGCTTCGATGACGTCATGGTTCATGCTCACTCCAGTGGATCGATCCGGGCCAGG
Source organism: Candidatus Sulfopaludibacter sp. SbA3 (assembly GCA_945903265.1). Classification (GTDB taxonomy): domain Bacteria; phylum Acidobacteriota; class Vicinamibacteria; order Vicinamibacterales; family UBA2999; genus CAXNKG01. The sequence continues at coordinate 191,461 of CAMDNQ010000004.1, read as the reverse complement.
GGCTGGCGTTGCCGCGCTCGATGCCAGTTCTCGAGCAATTCTGGCCTGTGCAGGTCTGACCATTCAAGCACCAGGCGAAGCGCCCGCGCAGGGAATTCCCCCCTTACCCGCCGGGATTCAATCTCGACGGTGATCTGGCGATCGCCGTAGACGGCGTGGAAGTGCGGCGGCCCATGCTCGCTGTAGAACATGCCGATCACAATCCCGAGAAACCGGCATATTTCCGGCACGGAGACGACGATAGCATCGTCTGTCGCCGCAGCACGGCACCCTCGCGCCGTCGCCATTTAGGCCGTAGAATTGGCGGCCATGGCGAACTTCACTTTGAGCGTGAACGGCCGTCCACAGACCGTGGATGTCGAGCCGACCACCCCGCTTCTGTATGTCCTCCGCAACGACCTCGACCTCCAGGGCCCGCGCTTCGGCTGCGGCCTGGGCCAGTGCGGCTCCTGCACGGTGCTGATGAACGGCGTCGCGACGCGCTCGTGCGTCACGCCTGTGTCGGCCGTCAAAGGACCGATCACGACGCTCGAGGGCCTCGCCAAGGACGGCCAGCTGCATCCGGTGCAGCAGGCCTGGATTGACGAGCAGGTCCCCGCGTGCGGCTTCTGCCAGAACGGCCAGATGCTCACCGCGGTCGCCCTGCTCCAGCGCACCCCGAAGCCGACCGACACCCAGATCCGCGACGCGATGGCCCCGGTCCTCTGCCGCTGCTTCACCTATTACCGGATCCAGAAGGCTGTGAAGCGCGCGGCCGGGGTGCAGGCATGAACGCCATCGAAACCCTCCTCGCCAGCGTTCTTCAAAAGCACGCGAGCCCGTCGCGCCGCGAGTTCCTCAAGACCTCCGGCCGCCTCGTCGTCTCGTTCACGGCCGCCTCGCACCTCGCACCCCTTGCCGCGTTTGCGCAGGGCGCAGGTCCTTATCCAGACCCGGATTACAAGCAGCTCGACTCCTGGATCGTCATCCACCAGGACAACACCGCGACCTTCTTCGTCGGCAAGACGGACCTCGGTCAGGGCACCGGCACCGCGTTCCGCCAGATCATGTCCGACGAGCTCGACTTCGACTTCGCGCGCACCACGTGCATCATGGGCACCACCAACATCACGGTGGACCAGGGCGGATCGGGTGGATCGGATGCGCTGCAGACCGACGGCTATCCCATGCGCCGCGTCGCCGCCGAAGCGCGCCGCGTGCTGCTCGACATGGCATCGCAGCGTCTGGGCGTCCCGGTCGGCCAGCTCTCGGTGAGCGACTCGGTCGTATCGGTCACGGCTAATCCGAGCCAGCGCGTCACGTACGGCGAGCTGATTGGCGGCAACCGCTTCAACATCGCGCTCACCGGCGACAACATCAACCAGACGACCGGCATCGCCAAGATGAAGTCGGTTCGCGACATGAAGAACGTCGGCATGTCGCACCGCCGCGACGACATCCCGTCCAAGGTGGACGCCTCCCCGGTCTGGGCGGTGGGCGTCAAGGTGCCCGGCATGGTGCACGCGCGCAACGTCAAGCCGCCGGTGGCGGGCGCCGAGTGCGTGAGCGTCGACGAATCCTCCGTGAGCGGCATGCCCGGATTCATCAGGGTCGTGCGCGAGCGCAACTACATCGCGGTCGTCTGCGAGCGCGAGGAGCAGGCGATTGCCGCCGCTCGGCGCCTCAAGGTGACCTGGAGCAAGCCGACCGCAGCGCCCTTCCCGTCATCCGACAAGCTGTTCGACTACATGCGCGCGGCGAAGCCGACTTCGAGTCCGGCTCCGACGGCGAACGGCGACATCGAAGCAGGACTCAAGTCCGCCGCGACGCGCATCGAAGCCGAATACGAAGTGCCGTTCCAGGGCCACACCTCGATCGGCCCGGCGCATGCGCTGGCCGATCCGTCGAACGGCCAGATGACGATCTATTCCAACGACATGAAGTCGTACGGCCTGCGCACCGGAGTGGCCCAGTTCCTCAAAATCCCGCGCGACCAGGTGCGCGTCGTCTGGATGCAGGGCCCGCAGGTATACGGCCGCACGGCGGCTGACGATGCCGGGTTCGAGGCGGCGTTTCTGGCGCAGCAGATCGGACGGCCGGTCAGGGTGCAGTGGATGCGCGATGAAGAAACGGCGTGGGACACGAAAGGTCCCGCGTATGTGATGAAGATGCGCGGCGGCCTCGACGCGCAGGGCAACCTGGTCGCGCTCGACTACGAGGCGCTCGCGGCCGACTACGGCCACCTTGGCTACAACGAATTCGACACCGTGCTGATTGCGCAGCTCACGGGCCGGCGGAAGCAGACGCCCGCGGCCGGCGGCTACGACGCGCCCGACGACATGTATGCCGTGCCCAACCGCCGCTCGGCCGGCCACGTCGTCTCGCTCCCGCTCGTGTGGGAAACCCCGCTGCGCACCGGCAACCTGCGCGACCCGAACGGCCCCCAGGTCACCTTCGCCGGCGAGTCCTTCATCGACGAACTAGCGACGGCAGCCAAGGCGGATCCCGTCGACTTCCGCATGCGCCTGCTGACTGCTGGCAAAACTGACGACCCCAACTTCAAACGCGCGCGCTCCATCGCCGTCGTCAAGGCTGCGGCCGATAAGTTCGGCTGGGCGCCTCGCCCCTCACCCGCGCCGCGCGCCACCGGCGACATCGCCACCGGCCGTGGCTTCGCCTACGCCTATCGCAACCAGACCGTCGTCGCTAACGCGGTCGACGTCGAAGTCAACCGCCGCACGGGCCGTGTGTGGGTGAAGCGCATCGTCTGCTCGCACGACTGCGGCCTCGTGATCAACCCGGAGGCGCTGCGCGGCACCATCGAAGGCGCCCTGCTCCACGGCCTGAGCCGTGCGCTCCATGAGGAAGTCACCTTCGACGCCGAGAAAGTGACGAGCGTCGACTGGCGCACCTCGCCGACGATGACCCACGCCGACACGCCCGCGCAGATCGACGTGGTGCTCGTGAACGGCGACCCGAACCCGAATCGCCCGGACCTGCAGCACTACGGCGCCGGCGAAGCCGCGTTGAAACCGATGCTGGCCGCCGTGGCCAACGCCATCTACGATGCCACCGGCGTGCGCATGCGCCGCGCCCCGTTCCGCCCGCAGCGCGTGCTCGCTGCCCTGAAAGGTTAGAGATGAGCGACCACTATCACGACCCTGCCGACCTGAAGCTTCTCAGAGACATGAAGCAGCTCGCGCCCACCGAATTCGCCGCGTGGGTCGGCCTCGACAAGATCGTCGGCCGCGAAGACGGCGCGATCCCGCGCAAGTACCGCGAACTGATTGCGATCGGCGTCGCCTGCACGACGCAGTGCCCCTACTGCCTCGAGGTCCACACCAAGGCGGCGAAAGCCGCGGGCGCAACCCGCGAGGAAGTCGTCGAGGCGACGATGCTCGCCGCCGCCCTCCGCGCCGGCGCCGCCGCGACGCACGGCGCCATGGCGCTCAAGCTGTTCGACAAGGCGTAAGCGGTGATAGGGCGGCGGGGCTTCCTCACACAGGCAGCGCTCGCCGCCGCTTTTCCGCTCTTTACCCTCCAGACATCACCCTTTCGGGAGATCCGCCGCGGCGTAGGCATCTTCGTCGGCCCGGGCGGCGCGATAGGCTGGTTATCGGTCCGCGGAGAAGCGCTCGTCGTCGACAGCCAGTTCCCCGCCACCGCGCGCGGCGTCCTCGATGAATTGACGCGCCGCTCGAAGATCGGCTCGAAGATCGAGCGCCTGGTCCTCATCAACAGCCATCACCACGCCGACCATACGGCGGGCAATGGCGTCTTCCGTCCGGTCGCGCGGCAGATCGTCCAGCACGAACGCTGTGCCGACGCCCATCGCCGGATGGTGGCTGCCGCAAGTCCTCCCCTGGACACGGCGATGGCCGACACCACCTTCACCGATCGCTGGTCGACAGACATCGGCGACGAGCGCGTCACGGCGATGTTCCACGGATCCGCCCACACCGGCGGCGATGCGATCGTCATCTTCGAGCGCGCCAACGTCATCCACCTGGGCGACCTGGTGTTCAACGGCGTTCCGCCGTTCGTGGACAGGGCGTCCGGCGCCTCGATTCGAAGCTGGATCGCTGTCCTGGAGACGATCCTCCGCGACCATGCGGATGCGGCGTTCATCTTCGGCCACGGCGCGCGCGACGCCGTCACCGGCGCGCGGGCCGACGTGGCGCGATTCCGCGACTACCTGTCGGCGGCGCTGGAGCACGTCCAGCGCGGCATCGCGGCTGGCCGCTCCGAAGCGGAGATCGTCGCCCTCAACGCGCTCCCGGGCTTCGCGGAGTATGGCGACGTCGTGAAGAACTATCCGTCCGCCTTCCCGCAGTTCTCGCTCGCGCACGTGCTGACCGCGGCGTATCAGGAGCTCACGACCGCGTGATGGACGACGACAACGATTCACCGATGGACGGGTCTGTGGACGACACGTGGACGGTGACCTGCCCGTACTGCGGCGAGGACGTCGAAATCTACGTGGAGCCTGACGTGTCGGGAAGCTTCGTTCAGGACTGCGAAGTCTGCTGCAATCCGTGGCGTGTGCAGGTCGTGAGGGATGGAAGCGAACGCTACGTCAGCCTCGGTCGCGCGGACGGTTCAGAGTAGGTAGGTGACTTTCACCGCCCGAGGGCGGTGTCGATGATGTGGCGCGCGTGCCTGGCATCGACGACGCGGCCCTGGCGGTACGATTCAAGCGCCGTCTCGATGCCCGCTTCTTCCTCAGGCGACAGCACGGGCGCGGCGTCGTCGATCGCCTCCACCACGTAGCGGCCGGCGGGCAGCTCGCGCAGCTCGGTCGGAACGTCCTTGCCATTCCACGTCACTACTCTTGCGGTTCGCGGCATGGCCACTATTTTACTCGCTGCCTCGCGGCCGCGACCGCAGCGTGGGCCGGCCGTCCACCTGTTCAAAGCTATAGCCGTCGGCGGGACGATCGAGGCGGACGAGATACATCTGGTTCCCCTCGCGGCGGGCAGGACTGCCCGTGACAATCACCTGGTGGCCGGGCTGGAGCGTCTGCGCCGTCATCCCGATCTCCGACAGCTCGCCCCGGTCGTCCAGCTCGACGCGCCACCGCTGCGGAGCGCGGCCTGCTTCCCGCACCTCCACCGTCAGAAACGCATGTGGATTGATGAACTCGAACTGCGTGACAACCCCTTCGATCCGGACCTCGCGGCGGGTGTCGTAGGCACCGGCGATGGAGTGATGCGCTTCGACCGTGGCTTCGATAATGAGAGCCCCGAGCAGGAGCCCACACCCAAACGCCACGCATCGCCGCCACATAGGCAGAGTCTATCTAATCGCGCGATAATCGGACGTCTATATGGCAAAGAGAAAACAGCCCAGCCGTGGCGCGCGTGGACTGCAAGGAATCCCCGGACCTCCCGGTCCTGCAGGTGAGAGAGGCTTCACCGGCTCGGGCGGAGCGCGGGGACTTATCGGCAAGACGGGGGCAGTTGGACGTCGCGGCGCGGAGGGCAAAAAGGGTGCGCAGGCGACGGCGCCCACTTCCAAAAGCCGCACACGCCTTATCAAGGCCGTCGATCGGCACATCGAGAACATCTACGGCGAGCTCAACGCACAGTTGAACCGGCTGACGAAACTCCAGGCGCACGTCGAAGACCTGCGCGAGAAGATCCGGCTGCTTTCCTAGCGCCTCCCGCTCGTACGTAGTGTCCGCCTTTAGGCGGACCGTTTCGGCCCGCCACTTGCGTGCGATCGCCCCGGTGGCCGCCTCTATCCTCAACCCCGCGCTCCAGCAGCAGCTCAACGACTCGCGCGCGCTGCTCGGCGACATCCGCGACTCCCTGGTCCGCTTTGGCGCCACTTCCGCGGATCAGGCCGTCCTCGCGCAGTCCATTGCCCAGCTCGACGAGTTCTTCCTGCTGGTCGTGGTCGGCGAGTTCAACTCGGGCAAGAGCGCCTTCATCAACGCCCTTCTCGGCTCGCCGGTGCTCACCGATACGCGCCATGTACGTGGCGGGTTCCTCGGTGCCGACGTTGAGGTTGGTGTCGGCAGAAATGACGGTGTAGTTACCCATCGTGTTGATTCTTTGGTCTTCGACGCCGTGCTTCCTCAAAAGCGAGCGCGGAAAGAAGTGGTGCACCTGTAACTCGGCGTGCTTTCCCAGAACCGATCCATCAAGGCGACGGTCCAATGCAATCCAGTCCTTCGCATCAGCGGTACTGAGCATCGCCGTGAAGAGCGCCATCTCAGGGCCACTCAGACGAGATGTTTCGAAGTCCAAGGACCGCATCGGTTTTAGAGACCCCTTCAATGTCGCCTTCCAAAGCGCCTTTATGCTCGGACTCTCAGCGACCTTACGGATCATTCGGTCCATGGTCGTATTCGCCGAGCCGCTGAAGTGGTAGTGGAGCGTCACGAGGTGCAGCCACCGGCGCGCCACGTCCCGGTCAGCGGCCTCGAAGTGACCAGTCTTGGCAACTGCGTAGATGAGTGGCACCAACGCGTTAATCGAGGGCAAGGTCGATAGCCGACGCCACCGGACAGTTCCCGTCAGAAAAGCCACAACTTGCTCGATGGCCTTTTCCAGTTTCTTCCAACTAGCTCTTACAGCCTTCGGATTGGCTTGGCCCCACGCCGTACTGACTTCCTTGAGGGCCAGTCGGTCGGTATGAACGGCGAGCAAGCACTGCACGAGGAAGGGCGCGGTGAATGGGAATGCGGGCCAACGTCGGCGCACCGACATCATCTCGTCCCCCGCAAGCCCAGGGACAGAGAGGGCCAGTTCCGCCATCGCCAAGTCGCTCTTACTGAGCCTCCTGCCGGTGCCGTTGAAACGGATGAAGAGCTCAGTGGCCTCGCGGTAGTCGTCCGACTCGAATTCGGTGATTCCAACGGAGTAATCGAGGATCCCCTGTAGCTTGAGGAAATCTTCCTGGATCTTCTCCGCGTCTTCCGGAGTCACTTGCTCGCGAGCTCGAATCTCATCCAACATCTGCACTGGCTTGAGATTTTTGTTCAGCACATTGTCGACGGAGACAAACCAGGGATCCTCCGCATTCCGCTTGTTCTCCCAGGCAAAGCGAGTGTCTTTGGATCCTGCGGCGGTTGGCTTCAGATTGAATCTGAGTGGGTAGTCCGGGTCGCGATCCTTTACACGGGCAATGGCTGTGAGCCGCTGTTGGCCATCAAGCAGGTACCCGTAGAAGGACTCGATCTGTCCGGGGTTGAGGGGGTTGGCCTTCTTGCTAAAGGCCTTCGCCTCGACAGCCTGCCTGGCTTTCCAGATCAGAATGTGACCAATCGGCATGTCCCTGAACAGGGAGTCGAAGAGCAACATCACGCTCTTGGGCGTCCAGACGAAGTCTCGTTGAATCTCCGGAAGCACAAGTTCATCGCTGTCGATGTGCTTCAGGAGGTCGCGGATACTCTTGGTCGTGTGAGAAGCCATATGAATGTGCGGGGTGTCAGATTTTGCTGCGGAGAGAACAGGCTCCCCGGCGCGGATCGTGTGTCAGGCTAGCGAGCATGTCAATGCCGAACACAAGTCGTGGCCCTGACCCCTGTGCTCTGGCACCAGAGGAGCCGAAACTGGGTAGATCAGCGAAGCGCACAAGCAATCATAGAGATTCGTCCCGATTGCAGGCGAACATTCCATGGCTCGCTGGCGGACGGGTGTAGATTAGACCGCGTTCATGGACCCGCGGCTTGAGTTCTTTGTCGCCTTCCTCGACCGGAACAAGATTCGTGCGACCTATCAGGCACTGGCAGAAGCTGCCGAAGTCTCTCCACGCTCCGTGGGCAGCCTCCTCGGAGACCGTTGCCATCTAGCCTCTTGGGTTGTGAACGGAACCACTGGGCGTCCGACCGGCTACTCGAGCCTCGAAGAACATCCTCACCTCCTGGCGAACGCCGACATTATCCGAACAGGCGATGACCTGATTCGGCGCATCAAACGTGAACCCCGATGAATCCTGAGCAGCGAGTTTTGGCTTCGTTCGCTGCGCGGCATTGGACAAGGCAACCCGGCGGACCATCCGTACGCTTCAGGGTCTTAGAGACGGATTGCAGTCGGGAGATGACTCGGGACTTGAAAACGCCTGGGACGAGTTTTGTGTTCAGGTCCAATACGAGGAGTCGGTGTTTTTCGATGCATATGAAGAAACGGTCCGAGCCGTTCTCCGTGGCCACCTCGAAACCCTACCGGCGCTTGATTTGGAGGTAGCCTGGCTACATACCGATGCGGGCGCCGACTGGCTGCAGGCGGAAACTGAGGAGCACAGTCCGCCTCCTGTTTGCCTTGATCACGTTCTTGATGATGCTTTGGGTATTGTGTTCACGATGGCCGCGAACTGGTCCAATCAGCGCATCCGGGGCTATTTAGAACGGGCAAACGCCGGCGATTAAGGATCGTGGCTACGCAGTCCCCCCAGATCTTTTCGTTAGGTGAAAATGTCTAGTCATCTTCACGGGTAAATCCTGAAGGGTCATGACCATGAGCGCGGTGACAGAATAGGTGTGGCGCTTAACTCGACGAGCGACTTCCCCGTGATACCGGTCACCGACAAAATCTTCCTGGACGACAACCTTATCGAGGAGCGGTTTGTTCGCGCCTCCGGTCCTGGCGGCCAGAACGTCAATAAGGTCGCCACGGCCGTGGAGCTCCGCTTCAACATTGGCGCGTCGTCGCTGCCGCACGATGTGAAGCAGCGCCTGATCGCGCTGGCCGGAAGCAGGGTGACCGATAACGGCGTCTTACTTATCGACAGCCGCGAGCACCGTACGCAGACGGCGAACCGGGAGGCGGCGCGCGAGCGGCTGGTAGCGCTGATACGGCAGGCGCTGGTGAAGCCGCGCGTGCGGCGGAAGACGAAGCCGAAGGCGGCGGCGAAGGAGAAGCGGCTGACGGGGAAGAAGAAGCGCGGATCGATTAAGGTGTTGCGCGGACGGAGCGCGCGCGACGAGGATTAGGGCTTCTTCTTGACGAGCCGTGGCGCGTTCTGATCGCCGCGGGAACCGATCGCGGGAATGAAGTCGTCGGGCTGGATGTCGCGCATCAAGCCTTTGGCGGCGTCCCGGGAATTCCGCGCGTTCCGCTTCCCCACCGCAATCGCATGCTTGTGTGAATCGGTCTGAGTGCGCCTCGCTTTGACCTGTCTGGCGCCTTCGGAAGCGCTTTCGGAAACGCCGTCCGGCGCCGGCTCCTCCTCTAAGTCGTCCTCGTCGTCGTCGACAGGCTCTCCGTCGTCCTCGACGGCGTCCGCGGCGTGGAGCGCGGCAATCGCCTTGTCCACCGCCTCGAGCTGCTCCACCAGGGCGCGGCGCTGCTCCTGAAGCAGCTCCACGATTTTCGTCATCTCACCCATCGCTTCTCAACTTACCTCGAAAAATACCGGTCTTCAAAACACCGCCCTAAAAAACATAGTACGTTGGAGGGATGCCCCTGGTCGCACTCGAGGGAGTGTCCATCGCCTTCGGACACCTGCCGCTGCTCGACAGCATCGCGCTGCGGATTGAGCCACGCGAGCGGATTGCCATCATCGGCCGGAACGGAACCGGGAAATCGACGCTCCTGAAGATCCTGAGCGGCACGATCGAGGCGGATTCGGGCACCGTCTGGCTGGAGCCGGGCCTCCGCATCGCCCGGCTGGAGCAGGATGTGCCCCTCGCCACGGATCGATCCGTCGCCGAGGTCGTGGCCGAAGGGCACACGCATCACACGGCCGCCGATGAAGAGTGGCGGAAGCAGCACGACGTCGACCTCGTGCTCTCCCGCCTGAACCTGGACGGCGAGGCCATCGTCGACACGCTGTCCGGCGGCTGGCGCCGGCGCGTGCTCCTGGCGCGCGCGCTCGTCGGGCAGCCCGACCTCCTCCTCCTCGACGAGCCGACCAATCACCTCGATATCGAGGCCATCACCTGGCTCGAGGACTTCCTCGCCAGCTACCGCGGCGCCGTCGCCTTCGTCACGCACGACCGCGCCTTCCTCCAGCGCGTCGCCACACGCATCGTCGAACTGGACCGCGGCCGGCTCACGTCGTGGCCGGGCGATTACAAGACGTATCTGCGCCGGAAGGACGAGGCGCTGTCCGCCGAAGCGGCCGATCGGAAGCGGTTCGACGACAAGCTGGCGGAAGAAGAGGTCTGGGTGCGCCAGGGCATCAAGGCGCGGCGCACGCGCAACGAGGGGCGCGTCAAGGCGCTGGAGGCGATGCGCGCGGAACGGATGCAGCGCCGCGAACAGATAGGACAGGTTCGCCTCGACACAGTCGTCTCTGGCGCTCGCGCCGAACAGTCGGGGAAGCTCGTGTTCGAGTTCGAGGACGTGAGCAAGAGCTACGAGGAGAAGCCGGTCATCAGCCACTTCTCCGCCCGCGTGATTCGAGGCGATCGGATCGGGCTCCTCGGACCGAACGGCGCCGGCAAGACGACGCTCCTGAAGATGGTGCTCGGAGAGCTGCAGCCCGACTCGGGCGAGGTGCGGCGCGGCGCCAACGTGGAGATTGCCTACTACGACCAGCAGCGCGAACAGCTCGATCCGGAGAAGACGGTCTACGCCACGATCGGCGACGGCAACGACACGGTCACCGTGAACGGCCGCACGCGCCACGTGAACGCGTATCTCACCGACTTCCTGTTTCCGCAGGAGCGCGCGAACTCGCCCGTCAAGGCGCTCTCGGGCGGGGAGCGCAACCGGCTGATGCTGGCGCGCGTCTTCACGAAGCCGGCGAACGTGCTGGTCCTCGACGAGCCGACCAACGACCTCGACATCGAGACGCTGGAACTCCTCGAGGAGCAGCTTGCCGAATGGCCGGGCACGCTCCTCCTCGTCAGCCACGACCGCGCGCTCCTCGACAACGTCGTCACGACGACGTTCGCGTTCGAGGGAGGCGGGCAGGTGCACGAGTACGTCGGCGGGTATGAGGACTGGGTGCGGCAGCGGCGGAAGCCGGCAGCCGGGTCTGACAAGACCCGGCCCACATCCGCAGCATCAGGCGGGGTAGCGTCCAAAGCGGCGATGCCTGGTTCGAGCGGCCAGCCGAAGGCGCGGGGCACTGCTCCCGCGGCGGTCGCGGCGAAGAAGCTGTCCTTCAAGGAGAAGCGCGAGTTGGAGGAGCTGCCGAAGCGCATCGAAGCGCTGGAGGCCGAGGAGCAGCAGCTCAACGCGCGCGTCGCGAGTGCCGGGTTCTACAAGGAAGGCGCCGAGGCGATTGCCGCGACGATGGCGAGGCTGGCGGCTATTGCGAAAGAGCTGGGCGCCACGTACGCGCGGTGGCACGAACTGGAGGAGAGGTCCGGGTCCGCCTAACCACCTTCGCGTGAAGCTTCGGTGGTCAAGACGGCGGACACCACTCCTAAGGCCGGTAAAGCAGGCGCGCGAGATACGCCCAGCGTGAGATCACGGCATCCAGCCAGCGATCGATCCTGCCGGCGTACAGCGCGTTGACAAACAGGTAGCAGGCCACTCCGACGATCGGCATCAGTAGAAGGCATCCGCTTATCTGAACCCCGTCGACGAAACTGTCCCATCGTTCGCGCCATGAATTCCCCCGGGGCCAGGCAACGACGACGACAACGGACAACGCGAAGCAGACGAATATCCGCTCGCCAGTGGTCAGCTCGCGCCAGACGGCAGGAAGGTTCATCGGGCAACCACGTCAGGCTGCATGCGGCGGACACCCCAGCGCGCCAGCTTCCTGGCGCGCGCCTGGTTCTGTTCACTGCGGTAGCACTCGAAGCAGAGGGTGTGATCGGGATCGGCACGGACGACGCCGCGATAGCGAAACCGCGCCTTGCGATCCCGGCAGCGCTGACAGAGGTGCTTGGGTTCCCCGGTTCGACGACGTTCGGCCGTAGACATCGCGCCCTCCATGGACACGATGATTTCGGGCCGGCGTGACAGGTGAGGTCCTACGCCCGCCCTTCGCTCACAATCTGTTGCTGCTCCCTTTGGTACGCCTGAAGCCGGCGACTACGTACGCGGCCCGTACGGTGCGACAATGGGCGGGAGATTCCCGATGACCCCGTTGACCCGAATCACGCTCGACCCTGATGTCATGGGCGGCAAGCCCTGCATTCGCGGCATGCGAATCACCGTGGGCACCATCGTCGGCCTCATTGCCAGCGGCCGGGCAATCCCTGAAATCCTTGCCGCCTATCCCTACCTGGAAGCCGAAGACGTCCGCGAAGCGCTCGCCTATGCCGCGTGGCGCGTAGAAGAAACGGAAGTTCCGCTCGGCAAGTGATCAGGCTCGTCGTCGATATGGGACTGCCTCCAGCCTGGACTGACGTTTTTACGAAACACGGCTGGCCGGCGGTTCACTGGTCCTCAATAGGAAACCCACGGGCGGCTGACCGCACGCTCATGGCCTGGGCTAGCGAACACGACCACATCGTCTTTACCCACGACCTCGACTTCGGAACCATCCTGGCGCTCACGCGCGCCGAAGGCCCGAGCGTCATCCAAGTGCGGACACACAACGTCCTTCCATCGCATCTTGAGGATATGGTCGTCGCCGCGATACGCGACAACGAATCCGAATTGAAGATGGGTGCGATCGTCACCATCGACGAATCACGAAGGAAAGCACGGATGCTTCCTATCGGGCGCAGCAGCTAAGTCCGGCTGCCCGCCCCGTCAGGCGTGAGCGGGCCGGGGAAGCCGGACACTACGTACGAACGAGCTACGGCAGGGAAATCTGGACGCCGGCGCGGATGGCGCGCGGGAGGCCGGTGGTCAGGATTGGCGTGCGGCCGACGTCGTAGTTGTTGTCGAAGAGGTTCTCTACCGCCACGAAGACCTGCATCTGCCGGACGATGTCCCGGCCGGCGTAGACGTCGACCACGGTGGCACGACGGAGGATGAAGGCGTTCTGGTCGTCCTCGAACTGGCGGCCGGTCACGCGCACCTGCGCTGACCCGGTCCATCCGCTGTTCGCGTATCTCGCCCCCGCACCCACGTTGTAGCGCGGCACCTGCGGCACGAGCTTGCCGCTGAGACTGCCGGTGCCCGTAAAGGTCGATCGCAGAATCCCGACCGCCGCGGTGAGCGTCAGTGATTGGCGCAGGCGGACGTCGCCCTCGAGCTCGACGCCCTTGGCCCCCACGCTGTCCGCATTCGCCCGCTGCTTCGTGATCAGCGTCGGCGTGGTCGAGAGTGTGACGTTCGTAATGGCGTCGTCCAGCACGCTCCAGAACGCCGTGGCGCGCGCGGAGAGGGCGCGGTAGCTGACCAGCAAGCCAGCGTCCGCACCGGTGAGCCGCTCCGGCAGCAGCGCCTCGTTCGGATTGGTCTGCGTGCTCCCCACGCGGAAGCCGCGGTAGAACTCGTTCAGCGTCGGCGCCCGGAAGCCCTTGTAGCCAGAACCGCGCACCGCCACGACGTCGTTGAAACGATAGGTGAAGGAGGCGCGCGGGTTGAAAGAGCCGAGGGTCTTGTTGTAGCCCGTGTTGCCGGACGTGGTCCGCCAGTAGCCGCCATGCGCGCCCACCACCACCGCCAGCCGGCTGCCCGCGTCGAGGGTCACCTGCGCAAACGCCGACCCCAGACGCTGTGTGCCGCCGAAGCGCACCGTCGGCTGCTCAACCCCCTGAGCCGTGACCGGCGTCTCGATCGTCGTCCCGTCGACGGAACGCGTTTCGAGGCCGACGAGCACGACGTGCCGCCTGACCGGGCCGACCCACTGGCCGCCGACACCAAGGAACTCGGTCGGGACGCGCTGGACACGGTTCAGGAACTCCGACGACCGCGTCGCATTCACCGTCGAATAGGTCTGCAGGTAGCGCTGCGTGCCGCCAAAGCCGCGGACCGACACCATGCCGCCGCCGAGGCCGCCGGCCAGTTCAGCAGATGCGTTCCGCGAGGCCGTCGAATTGATGGCCACCGGCGTGGCGTTCTTGCGGTCTTCGTCGAAGACACTGCCGCTCGCGTCCAGCCGCCAGCCGTTGGCCGCCTGGTAGCCGAGCGTCACGAGTCCCGACCGATGGTTGGACGCGAGCTCCGTGTCCACCGCGCCGCGCGGGGCAAGGCTGGCGTCCTGCTCCACCGCCACCGGCACGTAGCCGTCGGTCGTAAACCATTGACCCGCGCCGCTATACAGCCACCCCTGCGTCCGGCCGCCGCCGAAGAGCGACACGCGGCCGGTGGCCATGTTGCCGGCTTCGAGCAGCGCGCGGCCGACCGGCCGCCCAGGGCGCACGGTCAGCAGCTGGATGACGCCGCCAGCCGCGTCAGCGCCGTACAGGTCAGTGCCGCTCCCGCGCTGGACCTCGATCCGATCGATGGCAGCCTGGGGAATCTTGTCCCAGTAGACCCAGCCGCCGAACGCATCGTTGAGCGGGATGCCGTTCGCCAGGACCAGCGACCGGCTGGCGCTCGTCCCGCCGATGCCGCGCAGCGACACGCCCTGCGACGTCGGATTCGACACGCGTGACGAGGTGCGCCGGAACAGCGTGAAGCCAGGCACCGCCTTCAGGGCATCGTCTATGGAGAGCGGCGCAGACGACAGGAGCTCGGCGGACGAAATCACCGTGACCGTCACCGTCGGATCGGCCCGGGGGACGCCCGTGCGCGTCGACGTCACGTTGACCGCCTCGAAGAAGGGCGCGGGCTGCAGCGTGATGCGCAGCTCAGGGGCGCCGCGCTCGACATCCACGGTCGCCGAGGCGAACCCGGCAGCGCTGACGATCACCCGCACGGGGCCAGCCGCGTCGCCGGCATCACGACGGAACGAGAAGCTGCCGTCGGTGGCCGTCTGCATCTCGTTGACGGGCGTGCCCGCCACGTCGAGGCGCACGGTGGCGCCGGGGATGGCCGCGCCGGTGGCGTCGAGCACGACGCCCGTAACCGCGGGAGCGGGTTGCGGCGCAGCGGCGAGCGACAGGGTCAGAAGCAGTGCAAGCATTGGTCAGCGCGATATTACGACGACCGGCGTACAAACGAAGGGCCGACCTGAAGGTCGGCCCCTACATTCAATCAGATAGGTCGAGTTACTGCGCTGCGTTTAGTTCGCGGCGCGGGCGGTCGTGACCGGCTTCGGCGCGGCGCTCGGCACCGGCAGCGAGGCCAGGTAGGCGACGATGTCGCGCATGTCGTCGACGGTGAGCTTCTCGATGACCGGCTTCATGATGTCGACATACAGGCCGTCGCGCGTGCCCACTTTCATGTCCCACAGCTGCCGCATCATGTAGCTCGGCGAACGGCCGGCAATGCCGGGGGTGTCGCCGCTGCCCATCAGATCCGTTCCGTGGCACGTCGCGCAGGCGATCGTCTTGCGCGCGCCGCCAAGATTCACCAGCCCGCGGCCACGGGCCACGCTCCCCTTCGGCACATACGCCACCCATCCCGAACGGATGTTGCGGAGGATGTTGGCCTGGTGCTCGTCCTCAGGCGACTCGACGATCCGGTTGCCGAGCGGTTCCGTCTTTGTGCTGCCGTGCACCGGCACGTACATGTTGCCGGCCTCGAGATGGCTCTCGGGGATCGTGTCGGTCTCGACGACGCGGATCCAGGGAGTCCAGGGCATCGACGCGAAATACTTCGCCGACTCCAGGAGCTCCTCTTCGTTCATCGCCTTCGCCAGCTGGATCATCGTCGGCGTGTTCACCTTGCGCGGGTCGGCGGTGTAGCGGCGCCCCTCACGCATGTCGCGCATCTGCTGAATGATGTAGTTGACCGGCTGCCCGGCGGGATTGGCGTTCTCGGGACGTCCCTTGCCGTTCGGCAGGTGGCACGACGCGCAGCCGCGGCCGCGCACCGAGTCCAGGGATGCCGGGCCATGCTCGGCGACGTTCGGCATCTTCGGATGGTCCTGCGGGAACCAGTCGACGACGTTGTGGCCGTCGCGGATCTGGACCAGGGAGTACTGCGCGCTGCTGCCGGGCACGGTCTGCATCCGGAGCTGCTCGGCGAGATCTTCGTTAGGACGCGGGAGGTGCGGCGCGGGCGCCTGCGGCCCCGCCTTCTCGCCCGGCTTGGGCGCCGCGGCCCACCCATACGCCCAGGACGGCCACTGATCGAGCTGTTCCTGCGTATAGACGTAAGGCTGCGACTGCGCCTGCATGGACGTCGCGGTGACCGCCAGGAACGCCGCGCCGACGACACCGAGGATCACGCGTTTCATGAAAACCTCCTGAAGTGGCGGGTCCGCTTGTTCTTCGCGGAGCGGGACCCGCCCTACGTACGCCCAGATTCTACGCCCGGGAGGCGCCTGGACGCCAAGGGATTACTTCCGGCCCTTCCCTAAGCCCGGCTTCTCGCCGTCGTTGCCACGGCCAGGCTTGTCGTCCTCCGTGTGCTGCTCGAACCGGGCGTCCGCGTTCCTCGAGACGCGCCCGTCCGCGAGCACTTCATCCGCCCGGTTCACCACCACCTGCCACTGGAATGGCGCGTTCGACGTGCCGCCGCCAACCTCGACGACGTCGAAGCCGGTCGGCGTCTTGTTCTTCACGATGACCCGGCCGACGTTCTCGTCTTCCTCGACCTGAATGAACACGCGCAGCGGATGCGCGTCGTTGACCGTCACGCTCCCCGTGAGGCGCTCGTCGAGCTCGACGTGGGCGCGGCCGTTCACGAGGCGGGCGCTGCCGAAGTCCATGAAGTAGATCTCCGGCGATTCGGGCGCGTAGAGCGTGACGCGGCGCTTGCGCTCGGGATCCGTCGGATCCTTGACGTGCGTCGACATGCTGCCAACGCCATTGATCTTGAAAAACGTGCCGTTGTAGTACCCGACCCGCACGAAGTCGCCGAACTGCTCCGCCAGGATCGCCTGCCCGAATCCGGCGGTGTTCGAAATCGCGTGGAGGCCGGTGATATTGCCGATGAACGAGCCGCCAGCCCCCTCGGGAAGAACCTCGGCTGCCTGGTTGTTCCCGATGCCGATGATGCCGGTACCGTTTACGTTTGAATTCTGACCAAAGACGCCCGCGCCGAGCGCACTCGCCTGGTTCGTGGACCCATAAACGCCGGCCCCGGTGCCCGTGCCGGCCGCGGCGGTGTTCATCCCCCAGAGGGCGTCACCCGCCGCGTTGGATTGCACGACGTCGACGTTTCGCGACGCGTTGGTGCCCACGACCTGAACCGGGAATGCGGGAGCGAACGTCCCGATGCCCACACCCGTGCCGTTGTCGTAGATGAGCGAATTGCCGCCAGTCGTCGGCGACGTGAACTTCATGACGAAGTTCGTGTTCCCCGCGATCGTTCCCGATCCGGGAGGTCCCTGAGTACCTTGCGGACCGGCGGGCCCCTGAGGACCGGTTGCGCCGTCGACACCATCGGCGCCATTCACGCCATCAGCGCCATCGGCACCATCCGCTCCTGCCGGACCCTGTGGTCCTTCGGGACCCTGCGGCCCGTCCGATCCCTGCGGGCCTTCAGGACCCTGCGGTCCGGGACCACCTGCGGGCCCCGCGGGACCGGCGCCGCCATCCGCACCGGCAGGACCCTCAGGACCCTGCGGTCCCTCGGGACCGGCCGCGCCATCAGGTCCGGGCGGTCCCGCGTCGCCGCTGCTGCCAATCGCCAGGCTGATCGCAAAGTTCTGCGTCGTCGCCGCGCCGCGCCGCACCCACAGCACGTACGTGCCGGGCGAGGTCGTGCTCAGCGCCGCCACGATTTGCGTGTTGCCCGCGTAGAGCACCGGGAGCGGCTGAAACGATCCGCCCGCGGTGCCGAGGAAGACCTGCGGCGCGGTGCCGAAGTTCGTTCCGTCGATCGTCACGGTCGGCACGGGGATGGACAGGTCGCCGACGACCGCCTGCGTGATCGTGAGCTGCGACGACGGGTTCGTCCCTGAGGTCTGCGCAAGCGCAGGCATGGCCTGCAGCATCAGCAGCGCCGCGAACACACTCTTGGCGACAAAACGCATATTGGACTCCGATGTTTGGGTGCCGCGCCGCACCGAGAGGTTTGCGCCGGTGTGATGCCGGCTCGGCGACGATCTGCGCGAGCGAGGATTATGCGTGTGATCGCTGGAAACTACTTGCTGAATCTCCAGCAGAGCGCAGGTGATCGAGCATGCGGCGGCGATGCTCCAGCTGCCGGGCGTTCAGGATCCTAACTGGACCGTGCTGATCGCGTACAAATGGCGATGGGAGCGGCGGGGTGGTGCGGCGCTCGAAGGAGAGGATGCGGGAGCTCGGACAGGTCATGGCGGTCTCCATAGACCGCCATGATCCCTAACGCTTGTGACAGGGGAGGTCCCCCCGTCGGGTGCGCTTACGCCGGGTTAACGTTCTCGGCGCGCGGTCCCTTCGGCCCCTGGCCGACGGTGAACGTCACGTTCTGACCTTCCCGGAGGTCATCAAACCGCACCGTGCTGCAGGCGGACTGATGGAAGAAATACTCGTTACCGTCGGGCGCAGCAATGAAGCCAAAACCCTTGTCCGTCATGCGCTTGATCGTTCCGTTCATCGTAGCCATAGCGTCGTTCCTTTGAGCTCTCGTAAGTGAGCGTTGTTATGCGAATGAGCGAGTTGTTACGTGGTTGAGCAGAGAGAGAGGTTTACCGGAACCAGCGGGTCGGGGCAGGCTTCTGCAGCCGCGCCGCGTTCCAGATCTGGCCGCACTTCGTGCAGCGCCAGTAAGTTGATTCACTGATGGTCTTGGTGGTCGTGTGCACATCCGCCGACTGGCAGAAGGGACAGGCCGAAGGCGCAGCAGCCGGAGCGGGAAGAGGATCGGGTCGCATCTACCGCCGCTCAGCGCCGCGAGTCGCCGCCAGGACCGAATTTCTGTTCCGCAATCCACTGATGACTCACCGTCCCGAGGTCTGCCGTTTCATGGCGCCGAAACCAGGATACGCCCGTCACGATCAACACGATAGTGAACAGGACAGCAGCGATGATTACGGTACTCATGTTTGAAGCCAACCCTTTGGGCTTTGATGAGGGAAGGCTATAAGGCCAGGACTCAGGAAAGCGCGTTAGAGGTACGTTACCCGATATTCGGGGCTCATGTACGGGTAATTGTCGGAACCCACGGATCCGCCGTCCAACCTGGGCCGTGGCGTGCAACCTCGACGTCTATCAGGTAGGGCTTCCCCTCTCCCGCATGCCGCCGGGCCCGCCCCAGGGCCGCCTTGAGCTCAGCAGGAGTCTTCGCCCGCTCCCCGTCCACCCCGAACCCCTTGGCAATCGACGCCATATCCATGTCGGGCTTGCCCAGGTAGTCGTAGACGAACTTGTTGGCGTCGACCGTCCGGCCCGCCCCACCCAGGTTTGCCAGCGCCCGGTTATGCGGACCGCCGTACGCGTGGTTGTTATAGACGACGACCGTGACCGGCAGCTGCATCCGCGCCATGTTCCAGAGCGCCGTCGGCCCGAAGATGAACGAGCCGTCGCCCACGAGGCAGATCACCTGCTTGCCCGGCCGCGCGAGCTGGACACCGGCCGCCGTGCCGATGCCCGTGCCGAGATGCGCCGCGTAATAGAAGAAGAGTTCGCGTCCGCCGCGCGGGTCGAACTCGAAGCTGTGCTCGATCGAGACCGATCCGGCTTCGTGGACGACGATCGCGTCGCGGTCGGCCCACTGCGACACTTCCGCCGTCACGCGATCGGCTTCGAGCGGACTCGCATCCCAGTTCGGGTTCTTCGACACGAGCTGTTTGAGCTGGCGCGCCCTGATGCCGAACGCGCGCACTTCTTCCGCGCGTTCTGCGAACCGCGTCTTCAGCGCCGGCGTCATCAGGTCCTGCACCGCCGCAATCAGGTCGTCCGTCCCGTATCCCACATCCGCCACAAGCGGCGCGGCCGTCGTCATGACATTGCCGATGCTCGCCGCGTCGTTGCGCATGTCGATGAACTGCGTGCGGCGCCCGACGATCGGCGTGGCCGAGTTGTGCTGGAGCTTGTTGCCGATGTTGATGACGACGTCCATCTCGGTGGGATACGTGAGCGATTCGACGCGCCCGCCCGGAACGCCGCCCACCCAGAGCGGATGCGTCTGCGGGAAGCTCACGTGCACCTGGCGCGCCTGCGTGACCGGCATGCCGAGAAGCTCGGCGAGCTGGACGACCTTGTCGAACGCCTTCGCCTTGTAGACCTCGTCACCGACGATGAGCAGCGGGCGGCGCGCGTCGACGAGGAGCTTGGCGGCGCGCTGCACTTCCACAGGGTTGGGACGCACGCGCATGCGCGGGTCCACCTGGTCGTGCCGGATGACTTCCGCCGTCACGCGCTGCGACGTGTAATCGGAATGCCAGTTCATGCACGTCGGGCCGAGCGGCGGCGTCCACGCCACGCGGAACGCGCGGCGCACCGTCTCGGAGATCTGTCCCGCGCCGCGAGCCGACCACGTCAGCTTCGTCATCGGCTCGGTGATCGCTTCCTGTCCGGGCAGCTCCTCGAACCCGTCGCGCCCGGCCGCCATCGATTCCTCGGTGCGGTACGAATAGAAGACGAGCGGCGTCTGTTCCTTCCAGCAGTTGAACATCTGGCCGAGCGCGTTGGTCAAGCCGACGACGGCCGCTTCCATGACGATGGTCGGCTGGCCGGAGGCTTTGATGTAACCGGCAGCCATCGCGGCGCCGGGGCCTTCGTGGGGCGTGAGGATGTACTGGAGCTGCGGACGATCGACGAGCGCCTCGTAGAAGTGCGCGTCCTCGCTGGCGCAGTTCCCGAAGATGTATTTGACGCCCGATGCGATCAGCTGCTCGGCGAAGTGCTCGCCGCCGGTGCCGGTGAAAACGCGAATCGCTTCCGGCGACACCGCGGCGCCGGGGGTCTGCGCAATTGCGGTGACCGACTCCAGCACCGAGTTCGCGGCGGCGGTCGTCACGCCGGTGGCGACGAGACGGCGTACGAAGTCGCGGCGCGAGATGGTGTTGGTAAGAAGTTGCGCGACGAGATGTTTCATTTCACCGGCCTCGTTTCCGCGAGGAACGTGGCCATCGCGTTGATTTCTTCTTCGGTCCAGAACGCGCCTCGGCCGACCATGCGGTACAGCACGCCGAGCCATGCCTGCCGATCGCCGCGCACCGACGTCCACATGCTCGCCTGGTGGCACTGGAAGCACTTGCGGGTCAGAACATCTTTCCCGGTTGCTGCCGGTGACGCCGCTGGAGGTGTCGCTGATTGGGCCGTGAGCGACACGGAGACCAGGGTCAGACAGAAGATGAGGGCGGCGCTCCGCAGCATGGCCAGAGATTATACGAACCCGGGGGTTCTCGGGTGCTTGGGTGCTCGGGTGCTTGGGTGCTTGGGTGCTGGTTGCAGGGGTGCATGGGTGCACCTCTGAACCATTGAACCGGAACCCAAGCACCCGAGCACCAGAGCACCCAAGAACCGATTCCTTGTGCTGATTCCTTGTGCGATAGACTGTGCGGCGCCATGAACTATTCGGATCCCAGGCTCGAGGCTCTCGCGAAACAGCGCTGGCGCGTGGCCATGCCGCTGACCGTCGCCATGATGGTGATCTACTTCGGGTTCATCCTGCTTGTCGCGTTCAACAAGCCGCTGCTCGGCACCGTGCTCATGCCCGGCATGAGCCTCGGCATGCTGCTCGGGGTCCTGGTGATCCTGTCGGCGTGGGTGCTGATCTGGGTCTACGTGCGCTGGGCGAACACCACATATGACGCTGCGATTGCGGGGATGCGCAAATGAACGAATCAGCCCTCGGCGCCCCCAACGCGATCACGATCGTCTCGTTCCTGCTGTTCATCGGCCTCTCGCTCGGCATCACGGTCTGGGCCGCGCGGAAGACGCACACGGCCGCGCACTTCTACACGGCCGGCGGCGGCGTCACCGCGCTGCAGAACGGCCTCGCGCTCGCCGGCGATTACATGAGCGCCGCAAGCTTCCTCGGCATCGCGGGGCTCGTCGCGTTGTCAGGCTTTGACGGGCTGATCTACTCCGTCGGCTTCCTCGTCGGCTGGCCGGTCGTCATGTTCCTGATCGCCGAGCCGCTCCGGAACCTCGGTCGCTACACCTTCACGGATGTCGTCGCCTTCCGTCTCCGGCAGGTGCCGATCCGCATCGCGGCCGCGATCGGTTCGCTGGCTGTCGTCGCGTTCTATCTGATCGCGCAGATGGTGGGCGCGGGGAACCTGATCCGCCTGCTCTTCGGCATTCCGTACGAATATGCCGTGATGATCGTCGGCACCGTGATGCTGGCGTACGTGCTGTTCGGCGGGATGATGGCGACCACCTGGGTGCAGATCGTGAAAGCGATCCTGCTGCTCGGCGGCGCCGCGCTCCTGGCAATCCTGGTGCTGGCGCGGTTCAACTTCAATCCGCTGGCGCTCTTCGCGGCAGCGTCAGACACGTACGGCCCTGGCGTGCTGGCGCCCGGCCGGCTCGTGACGAATCCCATCGACGCGATGTCGCTCGGGCTCGCGCTCATGCTCGGCACGGCGGGACTGCCGCACATCCTGATGCGGTTCTACACGGTGCCGAACGCGAAAACCGCGCGGGCGTCGGTCAGCTACGCCGCGGGATTCATCGGCTTCTTCTACCTGCTCACGTTCATCTTGGGCTTCGGCGCGATGGTGATCATCGGCCGCGAAGGGATCACGGCGTTCGATGCCGGCGGGAACATGGCGGCGCCGCTGCTGGCGGAAGCGGTCGGCGGGACCGGTCTGCTCGGCTTCATCGCCGCCGTCGCGTTCGCGACGATTCTCGCGGTCGTCGCAGGCCTGACACTCTCAGGCGCCGCCACGCTCTCCCACGACCTCTGGGTGAACGTCGTCCGCGGCGGCCACGCCGACCAGCGGGAGGAATTCCTCGTGGCGCGCATCGCCACCGTGGCGCTCGCCGTCTTCGCGATCGTCCTCGGCATCGCGTTCCAGGGACAGAACGTCGCGTTCATGGTGGGCCTCGCGTTCGCGATTGCTGCAAGCGCGAATTTTCCGGCGCTCGTCCTGGCGATTTTCTGGAGCAAGCTGACAACCGCCGGTGCGCAGGCGAGCATGCTGGTCGGCACGATTTCGACGGTAGTGCTGATCTACTTGTCGCCCACAATCCAGATCGACATCCTGAAGAACGAGACGGCGATGTTCCCGTTACGGAACCCGGGACTCGTCAGCATCCCGCTCGCGTTTATCGTGGCGTGGCTCGTGTCGGTAATGAAGCCGGTGCCGGCCGAGGAACAGCAGTACCACGCGGCCGAGCGGCGGCTGCATCTGGGAGCAGACGCGCCCGAGATTGCGAAACACTAGATCAGGGATCAGGGATCAGGGATCCGAACTTCGAACTCCGATCCCCGATCCCTGATCCCTAAATTCCATGTTCAATTCCCGGTGGCGGCCAGCGCGGCCCGCGCCGTAACGTGTAGCTCATGACCGCGCCAACAACACTCTTCACACCAACGCTGCCGCCGCGCACCGAGATGGAGCGCGCGTTTCTGGACGCCGACGCCAGCTACGACGGCATCTTCGTCACCGGGGTCCGCACGACCGGCATCTTCTGCCGGCCGTCGTGCCGCGCGCGCAAGCCGCTGCCGGGCAACATCGAATTCTTCGCCGGCGTCAAAGAGGCGCTCTTTGCCGGCTACCGGCCGTGCAAGCGGTGCGACCCGGCGACGCCGCCCGGCACCGTTCCCGACTTCGTGAAGACGCTGCTCGACGCGGTGGAGGCCGACCCGAACCGGCGGCTGCACGACCAGGACCTGCGCGATCTCGGCGTCGAGCCTGCCAAGGCGCGGCGCTATTTCCTCGAACACTACGGGATGACATTCCACGCCTACTGCCGCGGACGCCGGCTGAGCGGCGCGCTGCGGCAGCTCCGGTCCGGCGACTCGCTGGATGACGTGGCGCTCGGCACGGGATGGGATTCGCACAGCGGCTTCCGCGAAGCCTTCACGCGCACGTTCGGCACGGCACCAGGCGCGGCCCGCAACGTGCCCGACGCGGCGGTCGTCATGGCGATGATCGACACGCCGCTCGGTCCGATGGTGGCGGGCGCGACCGACGCCGGCCTCTGCCTGCTGGAGTTCAGCGACCGCCGCATGCTCGAGGCGCAGCTGCGCCGGCTGCAGGCGCTGCTCAAGCAGCCGATGCTCCCCGGCGATCATCCGCATCTCGAACAGACGCGCCAGGAGCTCGCCCGCTACTTTGACGGCAAGCTCACCGACTTCACGGTGCCGCTCGTGTTCAAGGGCACGCCGTTCGAGGAGCGCGTATGGCGCGAGCTGTGCGCGATTCCGTACGGCAAGACCGAGTCATACGCAGGACTCGCCACGCGTGTCGCATCACCGGGTGCGCAGCGAGCCGTCGGCCGCGCGAACGGGATGAACCGCATCTCGATCATCATCCCGTGCCACCGGGTCGTGAACAGCGATGGAAAGCTCGGTGGCTACGGCGGCGGCCTCTGGCGCAAGCACTGGTTGCTGGGGCTGGAGCGAGCGAAATAGCGTGGCGCGGACCTTATCGTCCCTTGAAAATCTTCTGTAACTCATAGGGCGCCACGACCTCGAGCTGGTCGTAGGTGCAATCCTTCGGCAGCTTGTCGGGGCGCCAGCGCAGAAAGATCGCGGCGTGGCGAAAGCGGTCGCCCTGCATGTGGTCGTACTTCACTTCGCACACACGCTCGATGCGGAGCGGCTCCCACGACAAGTCTTTCCCCGCGCTCCAGCGGCTCTGCGCGCCGGGCATCCGCTGGCTCTCGCCGCCCGCCTGCGCCCACTCCTTCCACGGGTGATCGTTCATCGCGCCCTTCCGCAGCGGCGCGAGCTCCTCGACCAGCTCCTTGCGCGCCGCCATCGAGAACGCGGACGTGACGCCTACGTGCTGCAGTTGTTTCCCTTCATCGAAGAGCCCCAGCAGGAGCGAGCCGACGCGCTCGTCCTTCCCGTCCTTGTGCCACCGGAAGCCGGCGACCACGCATTCCGCGGTGCGCGCGTGCTTGATCTTGAGCATCGCGCGCTTGCCCGGCGCGTAGATGCCGTCCTCCGGCTTCGCGATGACGCCGTCCAGTCCCGCGCCCTCGAACCGCGACAACCATTCGGCCGCGACCTTCACATCGCGTGTCATCGGCGTCACGTGGACGGGCGGCTCCACGCCATCAAGAAGCTTCTCGAGCAGCTCGCGCCGCTCCCGCTGCGGCTTGCTCCTGAGGTCCTTGCCGCCCGCGGCCAGCAGGTCGAACGCGACGAACGACGAGGGCGTGGCTTCCGCCAGCTTCGCGACGCGCGACGCTGCGGGATGCAGGCGCAACTGGAGCAGATCAAAATCGAGCCCCTGCTTCGTCACTATGACAATCTCGCCGTCCACGACGCAGCGGTCGGGCAGCGCCGTGGCCAGTTCGTCCCGGAGCTCTGGAAAGTAGCGGTCGAGCGGACGCGAATCGCGGCTCTGGATATACACTTCGCCCGCCTTGCCCCGGTAGACGATCGCCCGGAAGCCGTCCCATTTGGGCTCGTAGAGGAAGCCGCTGCCCGCCGGGAGGGTTTCGGACAGCTTCGCCAGCATCGGCTCTATCGGCGGCTCTAGAGGGAAAGGCATGGATTAGTCTATTGGACGCCAATTTACACGGAGGTCACATGCATCCGATCACCCGTCGGGTACGCCTGGTCGTCCTCGCGCTCCTCGTCGTGCTCCTCGTCGCGGCTGGAGCCAGCGCCGCCGCTCAGAGCCTCAACGCCACGCTCTCCGGCATCGTCCGCGACAGTTCCGGCGGCGTGCTGCCAGGCGTCACCGTGACGGCCCGCCAGACCAACACCAACCAGACGCGCGAGGCGACGACCGACACGGCGGGACGCTACACGTTCCCAGACCTCTCGACGGGACCGCAGGAAATCACGGCCATGCTGCAGGGATTCCAGCAGGCGCGCAGCAACGTGCAGCTCACGGTCGGCCAGAGCGCGGAAGTGAACATCACGCTCAACGTGGGCGCCGTGAGCGAGTCGATCGAGGTGAGCGCGAGCGCCATCGGGATCGAAACGCGCAGCTCGACGTTCGGGACGCTCGTGACGCGCGAACAGATCCAGAACCAGCCGCTCAACGGCCGGGACTTTTCGCAGCTGATCCTCCTCCAGCCGGGCGCCGTGCAGGCGCGCAGCGACAACGGCGACGTGCTCACCGGCAAGGGCGCCAAGATTTCGGTGCACGGCGCGCGGACGAACCAGAACGCGTACCTGCTGGACGGCACCGACATCATGGATGCGCTCGGCCGCACGGCCTCGAGCGCGCAGGGACTGGTCAGCGGCATCGAGTCGGTGCAGGAGTTCACCGTGCTGACAAACACGTTCAGCGCGGAGCATGGCCGCGCGTCGGGCGGCGTGTTCAACATCGCCACGCGATCGGGCACGAACCAGTACCACGGCTCGCTCTTCGAGTACCACCGGAACGACGCCCTCGACGCGCGCAACTTCTTCGATACCGAGAAGCCGCCGTTCGAGCGCAACCAGTACGGCGGATCGATTGGCGGCCCGATCCTCGCGGACCGCCTGTTCTTCTTCGGCGCGTTCGAGGGGCTTCGTGAGAACCTCGGGCAGACGCTGGTCGAGCCGGTGCCGAGCCTCGCCGCCCGCCGCGGCGCCTTCCTCCCCGCCGGCCAGACCATCAACCCGGCGGTGATTCCGTACCTGCGGCTCATTCCCGAACCGACGATCGACAACCCGACCGGCGAGCGTGCGCTCTATCAGGGCCAGTTCCAGCAGCCGTCGCGGCTCGACACGTTCAACGCCCGTCTCGATTTCCTGCTCTCGCAGAACGACACGATCTTCACGCGCTACACGCACAACGACTCCGACCTGCTGTTCATGACGGCGGAAACGTTCCCCGAGTTCCCCAACCGCGGCGAGAACGACCAGCGCTTCCTCACCGTCAGCCACCAGCGCATCGTCTCGAACAATGTCGTCAACAATTTCCGCTACGCGCTGAACAAGACGAGCCCGCGCGAGTTCCCCGAGCCGCAGGTCGACCTCGGCAACCTGGCGTTCATTCCCGGCGGCATGGTGGGCGACATCCTGATCACCGGCTACCGCCGCTTCGGCACCGACCGCAGCTCGCCGCGCTCGTATTACCAGAACATGAATCAGGTGGCCGACGACCTGTCGATCGTCCGCGGGTCGCACGCACTCAAGACGGGCATCAACGTCCAGCACTTCGACATCAGGAGCGAGTCGGCGTCGCGGTCGCGCGGCGAGTACACCATCAACACGTTCACCGACTTCCTGCTCGGCCGCACGCGCGACTTCGTCGGCCTCGCCCCGGGCCAGGACGACACGCAGCGCCACCACAAGCAGTGGCTGATCGGGATGTATCTGCAGGACGACTGGAAGATGCGGCCGAACCTGACGCTGAATCTCGGCCTGCGGTACGAGTTCGTGACCGAGCCGGATGAAGTGGACGGCAAGATCACCAACGTCCGCTTCCCGACCGATCCGGCGGTCACCGTCGGCGGGCCCCTCTTCAAGAACCCGACACTCGGCAACGTGGCGCCGCGCGCCGGCTTCGTGTGGGTGCCGATGGAGCGGACATCAATCCGCGGAGGCGTCGGCCTGTATTACGACCCGCCTCTCTTCTCCGTCTACGGCAACATGACGCCGCGGTCGGAGCCGTATTTCAAGCAGATCCGGATTAATGCCGCGCCGTTCCCGAACGTCTTCCCGCTGCTGGCGACGGGACAGGGCTTCATCGACACGTTCGCGATCCAGTTCGATCCGGAGGCGCCGAAGGTGCTGCACTACAACGTCAACGTGCAGCGTGAGCTGTTCGGCTCGACGGTCGTAGCGACCGTCGGTTACGTCGGGTCGCGCGGGTGGAACCTGTGGCGCGAGGCCGATTTCAACAACGCGCTGTCGCCGGATCCGTCCGGCATGACGTTCCCGGCGGTGGCGACACCGCAGCGCCGCAATCCGAACTTCGCGAACATCCGCTACAAGATGGCGGATGCGCAGTCCTTCTACGACTCGCTCCAGGTGGGCATCACCGCGCGCCCGGCGAACGGCCTGCAGGCGCAGCTGTCGTACACGCTCGGCAAGTCGACCGACGACCAGTCGAGTTCGCTGGGACGCACCGAGTTTTCCAACGGACAGGCCCGCAGCGTGGATCCCTATAACGTGAAGCTGAATCGCGGACCGTCGGACTTCGACGTGCGGCACAGCCTGTCGATGAATTTTGTGTGGGTGCTGCCGTACACGGCGAATACCGCACTCGGCCGTGCACTGGGTGAGGGGTGGGTCGTCAGCGGCATCTTCACCGCGCTCTCGGGCGTGCCCATGACGCCGATCTTCACGTTCGACCACGACCGCGACGCGACGACCGACAACGAGCAGCGGCCGAACCTGGCGCCGGGGCTCGAGGAGCCGCGGAAGATCGGCCGGACGCAGATCTTCAGCGCGGACGATTTCGTGCTGCCGGCGATCGGCTCGCGCGGGACGTTCGGCCGCAACCAGATCTGGGGACCAAGCCTCATTACCTTCGACCCGGCGATCGCGAAGCAGTTCTACATGGACAGCGCGCGCACCCGGTCGCTCCAGCTCCGGCTCGAGGCGTTCAACGTGTTCAACCGCGCCAATTTTGCCATTCCGACGGTGGGCAACCTGACCGTGTTCACGAGCCCCACCGAACGGAATCCGTCGGCCGGCATGATCACGAGAACGCAGACGCCGGGACGGCAGATGCAGCTCGCGGCGATCCTGTCTTTCTGAGAACGAAAACGGGCGCCTCCGACAGCTCAACACCCAACGCCCAACGCCCAAGGCGCCTTCACCTTGGGAGTTGGAACGTTGTGAGTTGATGCGTTGGTCAGTCGGAGGTCAGCTCAGGCGTTAACCCGGCTCGTTCAGCGCATCGATCCGATCCTCGAGCCGATCTATGTAGCCCGCCACGCGCCGGCTCGTGAGCTCCCACCAGTCGTCGTCGGTCGCCTTTCGCAGGGTTTCGTTCTCTTCGCGCATCGTGCGGACACGGGCGCGCGTCCGCTCGACGTCCTCACGATCAACGTCGGGGCCGTTGATGTCGCGGAGCGCCTGCTCCATCGCGTCGATGCGCCTCTGCGAGGCAGCCACGAACCGGTCGCGCCGCGCCGCCCATGTCGCCTCGGTGCCGACGGCCTCCGCCGTCTCTGCCTTCACCTCAGTCCACTTGGGAAGGTGACGCTTTACGTCCCGCTCGGCGTCGCCGGCTTCGCGCACCGCCGCGCGTTCGTGCCGTTCCCACCAGTTTTCGACGTCGACCGTGTCGATCTCGTCGATCTCGCGCTTCGTGGCAGCGATCGCCTCGTTGACCTCCGCCTTCGTGGCGGCACTCACTTCGCGACCTTCTTTGGCCGCGCGCGCCTGGGTCTCGTCCCACCGCTTCTCGAGCCCTTCAAGCCTGGCTTCGAGACGCGCCTTTTCTTCAAGCGCCTCCTGTCGTGCCTGGTTCGTTTCCTCCGCCGCCTCCTCGCGTGTTTCCTGCTGTTCGGCGCGCGTGCAGGCCCCAGTGGCCAGGGCCGCGGCAAACGCCAGCGTCATCGTCAATTTCCACATACGCATGTGCTCCCTTCAAAACACTCCAACCCAGGAACGCAGCAATTTGGCCGCCGCCAGCTCTTGATCTCAGCCGCCGGGCCCACCTACGCTATGTGGCCATGTACAAGAAGACATTGAGAGCGTCCAGCACCGCCGTGCTGGCAACTATCCTCAGCAGTTCTGGCGCCCTCGCTCAGCAGGGCGGCCCGCCTGACGTTCCCGCGGTTACCGTGCGTGGTCAGACCTATACACCGCGGTCTATCCTCGCGCGCAACATGGGCACGGAAGAGGACCAGACGACGGCGCTGGCGCCGCACAAGGTGATTGGCAATATCTACTACGTGGGCACGCGGACGCTGACGTCGTACCTGATCACGACGCCTGCGGGACACATCCTGGTCAACAGCACCTACGAGCGGAACGTGCCGGTGATCAAGAAGTCGGTCGAGCAGCTCGGGTTCAAGTTCGAGGACATCCGGATCCTGCTCGGGACGCACGCCCATGGCGACCACCAGGAAGGCGACGCGGCCGTGAAGGCGCTCACCAACGCGCAGGTCGTCGTGATGGCGGAGGACGTCCCGGCGCTGACGAATATCAAGCCAGGCGGTAAGGATCATCCGATCGATCGCCAGATCAAGCATGGCGACACGGTGACGCTCGGGGGAACGACGCTGACGGCGCACCTGACACCGGGCCACACGCGGGGCGCCACGACCTGGACGCTGCCGGTCGAGGAAGCCGGCAAGAAGCACAACGTGGTGATTACGGCCAGCTACCGGGCGCCGGGCAACGTGACGCCGGCCATCCAGGCGGAGTTCGACCGCACGTTCAAGTACATCCGTACGCTGCCGTGCGACGTGCAGCTCGGAGACCACGGCGGGCAGTACAACATGCTGGCCAAACACGCGCGCATCAAGGCAGGCGCGCCCAACCCGTTCATCGACCCGGCTGGCTGCTGGATTGACGCGGAAGTGCAGGAAGCGATGCTGCGCGCGCAGCTCGCGATGCAGAAGTAGAGCGCGCGCTTTAGCGTGCGCGATCCCAGGGGAGAGATCATGAGCGCAGTACAGGACGCCGTTCGCAGAAAGACGAAGGTCGCCATCATGAACGCCGTGCACGACCTGCCGGTACTGGTCGCGCGCGACAAGGGGTATTTCAAGGACGAGGGGCTCGACATCGAGTTCGTCACCACGCCCGGCATGGCGCAGGTCACCACGTCGCACACCGTCAAGTTCGACACGGTGTTCGACCGGCCGCTCGACTCGGTCTACAACGACGGCGGCATCGACCAGTACCGCATGTGCGAGTGGGGCATTATGAAGCGCGCCGTCGAGGCCGACACCGCCGGCATCCGCCGCCGGAAGATCGTCGCCCTGGGCGCCTCGATGTCGAAGTTCGCGATCGCGGTCGATCGAAAATCCAAAATTTACGAGCCCGAGATGCTCAAGGACAAACTGATCTCGGTCACACCGAACAACGGCTCCCACTTCACGATGCTCAAGATGATCGAGGGCTTCGTCGAGCAGCAGCACGTGAAGACGACGAACGCGGGGTCGATGGCGAAGCGGATCGAGGCGCTCAAACGCGGCGACGTAGACGCGGTCGTGCTGATGGAACCGTGGATCAGCGTGGCGCAGAAGGAAGGGCTCCGCCTCGTGATCGAGTCCCACTCCACGCGCAGCGAAGCGGCGTCAGACGAGGTTGACGGCGAGACACTGAAGCGGATGTTCCGCGCGCAGGCGCAGGCAGTCGAGGATCTCGAGAAGGACGCGCAGCCCTACGTGAAGTATCTGATTCAGGAAACGGGCGGGCGGATCGAGGAGAAGGATTTCCAGACGTGGCGCCTGCTGCACGCCGCGCCTCAGCCCTACACGCGCGAGCGGTTCGACGATACGTACAACTGGACGGTGAAGTGGAACATGACCGTGCCGGGCGCAACGTTCGAGAACACGGTCGATAACCGCGCTTGGACGTAGCGGCGTTGGGCCGCCATTACCTCCTGCGCAAACCGGGGCATCGGGCCGTCGGTATCTCGCTGCGCAAACCGGGGCTGTCAAAAACCCCGACACAAACACGGTTTGCTTCGGAGATACCGAAAGCCCGACGCCCTTTATCTCTTCACAAACGTCTCGGTAAACAGCCCCGTCCACTTCTCGGCTTCGTCGAGCGTGCGGACCGGGTCCACCTGCAGAATCTTCACGCCCTCGAGCGGCGACTGCACCTTCGTGTTGCTCGGCACGTAGTCCATGCTGACGAAGTGGCGCTGCGCTTCTTCCCCTAACAGATAGTCGTAGAAGAGCCGCGCGGCGTTCGGGTGAGGCGCGTTGCGGGCGATGCCGACAGCGTTCGACCGCGCAATGGCCGGTTCGAGCGCGAACCAGTCGATCGGCGCGCCCTTCTTCTTCTGCTGCTCCGGCATGTAGTTATAGACGGTGAGACCCAGCGGCACCTCGCCCGACACGACCATGTTCGTCAGCAGCGTGTGACCCAGGCGGACCGACATGCCGTTGGTCGCGACCATGTCCTGGAAATACTTCAGGCCTTTGTCTCCGCCGCCCATCACGTCAACGACCGACGCGAACCAGTCCTGATCCTTCGCCTCGATCCCGAGCTTCCCTTTCCACTTCGGGTCGAGCAGGTCGGCGTACGACTTCGGCAGGTCTTCAGGTTTCAGGAGCTTGGTGTTGTAGGCCTGGACCCAGACCGAAAGCAGCGTCGCGGCCCACTGCTTGTGCGCGGGCACGGAGCCGGGCTGCAGGTCAGCGTGTGCCGGTGAGTCGACCGGCACGAGAACCTGCTCGCGCGCCAACGCCTCCATCTCCGGCGATCCGAAATGGATGACATCCACCTCATTCCGCCCCGCGGCCGCCTCGCCCATCGTCCGCTGAAGCAGGCGATCGGTACCGGCGCGCCAGATGTTGACCTTGATACCGTGCTTTGCTTCGAACGGCTGGATGAGGGTGGGAAGGTCTTTCTCGGCGATGGTGGTGTAAAGCGTGAGCGTCCCCTCGTGCGCGGCGGTGGGCGACAGCTGCTCAGAAGCGCCACAGCCCACACACACGAGAAGAGCTAACCACGAAGGCCACGACACTAACGAAGAGCACGAAAAACGTTTGGTACTACGTCGTGTTCTTCGTGACATCCTTCGTGATCTTCGTGGTTATCTTCCCGCGCCGAAGAGGTCGGTATAGAGGTTCTTCCACTTGTCGTATTCGTCGATCGCGACGCGCGCGTCGACAAACGTCATCGGCACCTTGTTCAGCGGTGTGTCGATCTTTTTGCTGGTCGGGACGAACTCTCGGTCGGCAATGATCTGCTGCCCTTCTTCGCTCAGCTCGAAGTCGTAATACAACAAGGCCGCGTGCGGATGCGGCGCGTTTCTCGACACGCCGACGCCGTTCGGCCGCGCGATCGCGTTGCCGATCGTGAACCAGTCGATCGGCGCGCCTTCGCGGCGCAGCTGCTCCGCCTTGTAGTTGTAAACGGTCAGCGACAGCGGCACTTCGCCCGACGCGACGAGCTGCGTCAGGAGCGTGTGGCCCTTGCGGACGGAGACGCCATTGGTGGCGACGATCTGCCGGAAGATCTTCGACCCGCGCTCCTCGCCGATTTCTCCGAGCACGCCGGCCAGCCAGTCCGAGTCCTCAGCTTCGATTCCGAGCCTTCCCTTCCACTTCGGATGGAGCAGGTCCCCCCACGTCTTCGGGAGGTCCTCCTTCTTCACCATCTTGGTGTTGTATGCCTGGACGAACACGTTGAGCCTGGTGCCCACCCATTCGCCATGCGGACGAATCGCGGGCGCAATCAGGTCGGCGTGATGCGGGCTCGTCACTTTCTGGAGGATCTGCTCGCGCGACATCGATTCGAGCTCGGGGCCGTTGGTCTCGACGACGTCCAGGGTGTGACGGCCGGCACGGGCTTCCTGAAGCGCGCGGTTCAGCACGGCTTCGGATCCCGCACGCCAGAGGTTCGCCTTGATGCCGAATTTCTTCTCGAAGGCCTCGACGACAGGACCGAGGTCGGCCGTCTGCGCCGACGTGTAGATCGTGATCTCGCCTTCGCGCTTCGCGCCCTCGATCAGCTTCTGCGCGCGGTCGGCGCCCGTGTATCCGGCGAGATCGGCAACCGAGACGGTCGCCGCGGCCTGCTCGGGGGCAGCGCCGCCGCAGCTGGCGGCGAGGATGACGAGCGTGAGGATGAACAGCCTGTGAATCATTGCGTTTGTAATTCTGCGAGTTCCGCCTGGTATGCCTTCTCCATCCGCGACTCGAGGCCCTTTTTCGCGAGTGCCTCGGTGAACCACTGGCGGATGCGCGGCGCTTCGTCAGCGTAATCGATCTGGTCGCCGCCCAGACGCTTCGAGATCCATGACTTCGGCACGCCCTGCGCGTTCCGGATCGCCACGCCTTCCGCCTTGAACGCGAGATACCGCGCCGCACCGTCGCCTGTGTTGAAGTGCTGGTGGAACCAGAGGTTGGGCGGAACGATCATCGAGCCTTCCTTCCACTCGTACCGCTTCGGCTCTTCGCCTTCCGGCCACATCAGGCTGTAGCCCTCGCCGCTCATGATGATCACGTGCGCGCCGGGGCCATGCGCGTGCGCCTTCTTGTAGGTGCCAATCGGGAACTGCGAGATGTGGCTGTTGAGATATCCCTTCGCCATGCTGAAGCGGATATGGCCGCCGCCGGCGCCCCGCTCGTTCGCGGTGTACAACGGCAGGTTTACGGCGTCCGCGACGAAGTTCGTGTCGAGCAGCAGCCCCTTCTGCTCGCCCTTGCCGGCAAAGTAGTCGGGCTCGCCGTTGAAGCGATCCGTGAAGTCGTACGGAGTGTTGAATACGAACTTCACGTCGCCGAACGAATTGATGATCACCGGAGCGTTCGTCACCGCCACGTAGCGGGCCGGCTGCGTGCCGGATCCATTGAAGTGCTGATGCGACGTGTTGAGCGGGATCGCGAAGATCGCTCCGGCCTTCCACTCGAACGTGATCTTCTTCCCCGCATCATTCCAGACCGTCGTCGAGCCACGCCCGTCGAGCACGTAGACCATCTCTTCAAAGAGCTGCCGCTGCGGCTCGAGCTGCTTCCCGGGCGGAATCTCGCAGACATAGCAGTCGTTGGACGTGCGCGACGCGTCGTGATTCAGGAAGACGCCCTTCCCACCACGCCGGGCCCAGGGTTTCAGGTCGACAGTGTGCAGGTCCGGGACATAGAACGAGCTGATGATGTCGAGCCCTTCCGATCGGACCCACCGCGTATACGGAGTCTCCTTCTCGGTCGCAAACTTCTTTGCGAGCTCGTCTGAAACGAGAGCGTTCTTACTCATCGTGGTTGTAATTATCTTCCCCTTCACGAGCCTTGTACGGCGGCGTGCCGGGGACGGGTTCCGTCGGGCGCGGTTCGACCTGCTTCTGGAACAGCATGTTCATGAAGAGGAACATCGGCTTCGTCTTCATGACCAGCGCGCGTGCCGGTTTGGTCATGCTGGCGTTGTGGTGCTGGTGCACGCAGTTGTTGTGAACGACGGCCACGTCGCCTGCGGTCCAGTCGTAGCGGATGCCGTCGTGGATTTCGTAGCCGTCGCCGTCGAGGATGTAGAACGCGGCCTCGTTGACGTGGCCGTGCTTCTGGTTCTTGCCGCCCGGGGCGTATTCCTCGAGATGGATGTGCAGCGTCTGCGTGACGCCGTCGATCGGCTCGACGTAGTGGCGGCTGAACGCCTGGGGGCCGTCGTTGAACTTCATCTCGGCGCCCTTGACGACGCGCGGCTGGGCGCGGAGGCGGGCGAGTTCGTCCTTCAGGTTGTAGTGCCCTTCGATCCCGCGGACGAAGACGCGCGGCTTCTTGCTCGTGAAATGTGAGTCTTTTCCCATTTACCCGTTATCCCTGACGACGCGCTGGCCGCGGAGGAAGAGGTCGGACCAGAGCTTCGACCATTTGGCATCTTCGTCGAGCGTGATGATCGGGTCGATCGTCGTGAACGGAAAGTCGTTCAGGTGCGAATCGACCGCGCGGCTCGACGGTACGCGGTTGCGCGCTTTGAGCACCGTCTGCCCTTCTTTCGACAGCATGAAATCAGTAAAGAGCATCGCCGCGTGCGGATGCGGTGAGCGGCGGACGACGCCGATGGAATTGGCGCGACCGAAGGTGGGTGCTATCGCCTTCCACTTGATCGGCGCGCCCTGCACGAGCAGCCGCTCGGCGTTGTGGTTGTAGATGTTCGGCGCGATCGGAATCTCGCCCGATGACACGAGCTGGCCGACGAGCGTGTGCCCCGTGCGCATCAACGGCTTCATCGACGCGAGCTTCCTGAAATACGCGAGCCCCTGCTGCTCGCCCATGTGCTTGACCATCGCGCCGAACCAGTCGACGTCGCCCGCCTCCATGCCGATCCGCCCGACAAAGCGCGGGTGGAGCAGGTCCTGGTAGGAGTTCGGGACTTCCTCCGGCTTCACGAGGTTCGTGTTGTAGCCGATGGTGAAGAAGTTGAACCGCGTGGCGACGTAGTGGCGATGCCGTGGGAACGACGCAGGCGCGAGCTCGGCGAACATCGGACTCTTGAACTCATCGAGCACCTGTTCGCGGTACATGGCCTCCATCTCGGGCGCGTTCGTCTCGATGACGTCGAACCCGACGCGTCCAGCCCGCGCTTCGGTGACGGCCCGCTGCAGCACGCGCTCGCTGGCGGCGCGCCAGATCTGCGTCTTCACGCCGAACTTTTTCTCGAACGCCGCCGTCAGCGGGCCTGAGTCCTGGGTATTGAGCGAGGTGTAGAGGACAACGAGGCCCTCGCGCTTCGCGCCTGCCAGCAGCCGCATCTGGCGGTCCGCCGACTCCAGCATGTAAATGCCACGGTGCGGCGAGGGCTGGGGCTTTGACTGGGCGCGCGCCAGTGCCGGCGCCGCCAGAACGCCCAGCAGCGCCCGATTAAAGGTACGGCGCGCGATGATGTTCACGCTTCTACCTTCTCGCTGCTCGGTTCGTGTTCATGTTCCGTTCGGAGTTCGTGGTTCAGCGTGGGGCCGCTACGCGGCCTTTCAAATACGCTTCGACGATTTCTGCGTTCAGCACTACCGCAGGGTCGTACTCAGGAGCGTTTTCGAGCTGCTCGAGGTCGTTGAGGCCGCACGCTTTGAAAATGCGGTTGATCACCGAGATCAGCCGCACCGGCTGGTCGGCGCTCGCATTGTGATGCTGGTGAATGGTGTTCGGCGGAACGTAAATCACGTCGCCCGCTTCCCACTCGTACCGCTTCACCTCGTCCTGCGGCTTCCAGTGATAGGTGTCGGTGATCTCGACGTCGCAGTCCTGGTGCAGGTCGTAACCCTGTCCTTCCACGACGTAGAGGCACTCCTCGGCGAGGTGGCGGTGCTTCCCTGACTTGCTCCCGGGCGGAATGATCTGCATGTAGGCGTCAACCGTCTCCATGCGCGTGTTCATCGCCTCGTTGATCAGGTGCTTGAGCAGCCCCTGCCGCGCCATTTCCCACGGCATCTCCTCGGGCTTGATGATTTTGCGGCGCTTGGCATTCCGCGCCGGCGCCGTCGAGGCGTCGTCTAAGAGGGCCTGGTAATACTTCTGATTCTCGGTGCCCTTGCGCCAGGCTTTTGATTCAGACCAAGCCATGTTCAACCTTCTCTGTTCTGGATGCTCGGTTCGTGTTCATGTTCGGTTCAGGTTCAGTCTTCGTGGTTCAGGTTCTGTTCTTCTTCCCGCACTTTGAAGTTCGCGGCTTCGGGCCCGGGCGCCGGTTCGGTCGGGCGCGGCTCCACCATCTTCTGGAACAGCATGTTCATGAACATGAACATCGGCTTGCTCTTGAGGACGATGGCGCGCGCCGGCTTCGTCGGACTTCCGTTGAAGTGCTGGTGCACGCAGTTGTTGTGGACGACGGCGACGTCGCCGGCCTTCCAGTCGTAGCGGATGCCGTCGTGGATCTCGTATCCCTCGCCGTCGAGGATGTAGAACGCCGCTTCGTTGACGTGCCCGTGCTTCTGTGACTTCGCGCCGGGACCCCACTCCTCGAGGTGCAGGTGGAACATCTGCGTGATGCCGTCCTTCGGCTCGACGTAGTGGCGGCTGAACGTCTGCGGGCCGTCCACGAACTTGAGCTGCGTGCCCTTGCGCACGCGCGGCATCGAGCGCAGGCGCGCGAGCTCCTCTTTCAGGTTGTAGTGGCCCTGGATCGCACGGACGAAGACGCGGTCTTTCTTCGAGTGGTAGTGGGATTCGTTTTCGATTGGTTTAGGTTCCATATTTATCCAAATCGAAACGTTTGGGCTTCAGCGTGCGGCACAACTCGCGATTGAGGCCGGCCTGCGGAAGGCCGATGCCCGCCTCGCTCGCCATCTGCTGGACGATCTCCATGTCGTCCTCCGCCCACGCCATCGTGTTCTCGCCCCAGTTGCGGAGCACGTAGTTCTCGGCGCTGCTCATGAGGAGCGCCTTGCGCAGCGTCTCGACGTCCACGCCGTACCGCTTCGCCAGCGCCAGCGCCTCGTGGTTGGCGATCAGGCACGCCCACATCACGAGGTTGTTGGCCGCCTTCGCGACCTGCGCGCTGCCGACGGCGCCCGTGTGGACGATGTCTTTGGCGAAGCAAGAGAAGACGGGCGTGATGCGCTCGACAACCTCGGCGTCCCCGCCGAGAAATGCGAGGAGCGTCCCCGCGTCCGCCGCTTTGCCACCGCGCGCGACGGTCGAATCTATCACGCTGACGCCAAAGGGTTTAGCGACCTCCGCCAGCTCCTGGACGGTGCGCGGGTGCACCGTCGAGAGCACCGCCACGATTGTCCCGCGCGCCAGGTCGCGCAGCAACCCGTCCGGCGCCACCAGCTCCCGCAGCTCGTCGTCATAGCCGACGCAGATCAGAAGCGCTTCGGATGTTCTGGCGAGCGCGGCCGGCGACTCCGCCCAGCCGGCGCCAAGCGCGGTGACTGTGGCTCTTTTCGCGGCGTCAATGTCAAAGGCCGCCACGGTGAGGCCCTTCTTCACCATGTGGCCAATGATGGGAAGGCCCATCCGGCCGGCGCCGATAACGCCAATGCTCTTCATCGTCGTCATCATCTGCGCTGCGTAATCGTGTCGAGGAGTGCGGGCTTGCCCGCTTTGACCTGCGCGATGGCTCGCTTCAGCGCTTCGGCCACACCCTTCGGCGAATCGAACGGGCCCTCGGCGTACCACCCCATCGACTTGGCCATCGCCGCGAAGTCAGGAGCCGGGTCGTCGAGGTCCATGCCGATATAGGCGCGCTCTTCGGGCGTGCCGCGCAGCTTCGCCATCCGGATCTGGTGCTCCCAGTCGTTGTAGTAGGCGCGGTTGTTGTACATGACGACGAGCATCGGGATGCGGTGCTTGGCGACGGTCCAGAGGGCGCCCGCGTCGAACATCAGGTCGCCGTCGGGCTGCATGTCGACGACGAGCCGCTTCTGGTCCCGGTGCGCGAGCGCGACGCCAATCGAGATGCCGAACTGCGTGGCGGTGCCGAGCGAGCGGCCCGGATGGCGATGCGGCTTGTCGAAGTCCCAGAGCTTCCGCGTCCAGCTCTCGAGCGTGCCGGCGCTCAGCACCCAGTCTTCGTTCTTGATCGCCTCCCAGACCTCGGATGCGAGACGAGGCAGCGTGATCGGGCTCGCATCCCAGTCTTCCTTCGCATCCTTCTCCCATTTCGCCCAGCGCGAAGCGCTCTTCTTCGCCACGTCAGCGGAGCGGGCCTTCACCTGGCCGGCATCGACCCGGGTCTTGAGCAGCTGGGTGAGTTGAGGAATCGCCAGCGTCGTGTCTGCAAGGATCTGAATGTCGGCGTGGTGCAGCCGCTGGTAATCCATCGCCCAGCTCGAAAGCTCCAGATCCCCGAACCCGATGTCGACCCACTTCGCCGTATCCGGAACGATCGACTTCACTTCCCTCGTCGCGCTCACCAGCTCCGTCGTCGGCTTCTCCCAGTCGCGCGTGTCAAGCGTCAGGATCAGATCCGCATCCCGGAACACATCCTTCGTCGTCATGTTCAGCGGGTGGCGGGACGGGAAGTTCAGGCGGCTGTCGACGTCGTACACCGGAATGCCGGCGGTTTCCGCGAGCTGCACGAGCGCGTGGAATCCTTCGGCGTTGCGGCCGACGTACTCGGCGATGATGACCGGCTTTTTCGCAGCCGCTATGAGTGCCGCGGCCTCCTCGAGCGCTTTGGGATCCGGCGCGATCCGCGTCGGGACTTTCGACGCGGCCGCGGGTGGCAGCGGCACATCGTGATCGAGCTTCTGTTCCTGCAGCCACGCGTCGTAGCACATGTAAATGGGCCCGCGCGGCTCGCTCATCATCACGCCGTACCCGCGTGCGAATGCGTCGGGCGCGCCGTCGATGACGTGCGGCTGGTAGTCCCACTTGGTGTACTCGCGAATCGCGGCGCCCTGGTTCTGTGCGGTGTGAATCCAGTCGATGCGCGGCCGGCGCTTCGTCTCGTCCATCGGGCCGGTCGCGCCGATGATGAAGACCGGCGCGCGGTCGATGTAGGCGTAATAGATCGCCATGTTGGCGTGGAGCAGGCCAACCAGGTTGTGCAGGATGGCGACCATCGGCTTGCCGGTGGCCTTCGCGTAACCGTGCGCGATCTGCACCGCCGTCTCCTCGTGCTGACAGAGGAGCATCTCCGGCTTGTTGCCGCCGTAGTTGACGATGGAATCGTGGAGGCCGCGATAGCTGGCGCCCGGATTGATCGCGGCGTACGGCAGGTCGTAGCGGTGCAGCAGGTCGACGATGACGTCTGAGGCCCAGCGGTCTTTAGCCATTTAGGAGATTTTCAGTACAACGCACTTCTCGGGGTCGAGGCACACGAAGATCGATTCGCCGACCTTGGTGCGGAGCGTGGGGTGCTGGCGCGACAGCAGCGTGCGCGAGCCGACCTTCACCTGAAAGTCGACCGCTTCGCCCAGGAACACTTTCTGCTCGACGCGTCCTTCCCAGACGTTGTTGCCGGATGGCCGCGTTTCCTTGAGATCGACGTCCTCGGGACGGATGGAAATGGCAACCTTGTCATTCGGCGCGAGCCCGTTCGTGGCGACGCGAATGTCTCCGAGTTCAGTTCGCACGCCCCCGGACGAGACGGTGCCTTCGATGAAATTCGTGTTGCCGACGAAATCCGCGACGAACTGGCTGCCGGGGTTCTCGTAGATCTCGCGCGGCGTGCCGATCTGCTGGATGCGTCCCTCGTTCATTACGGCGATCTGGTGCGAAAGCGCGAGCGCCTCGCTCTGGTCGTGCGTCACGTAGACGGTGGTGATCTTCAGCTCGCGCTGCAGGCGCTTCAGCTCGAAACGCATCTTCTCGCGAAGCTTGGCATCAAGGTTCGAGAGCGGTTCGTCGAGCAGCAGAAGTGCGGGCTCCATCACCAGCGCCCGCGCGAGGGCGAGGCGCTGCTGCTGCCCGCCGGAGAGCTTCGTCGCTTCGCGGTCGGCGAGATGATCGAGCTGCACAGCGGTGAGGACGCGCATCACTTTGTCGCGCAGGTCCTTCCGTGAATAGCTCTTGCGCCCGACGTCGAGGGGAAACGCGGCGTTCTCGAAGACCGTCATGTGCGGCCAGATGGCGTACGACTGGAACACCATCCCGAATCCGCGGCGGTTCGGCGCCACGAAGACCTTTTTCGCGGAGGAATAGACGACCTGTCCGTTGACCGAAATCTCGCCAGCCCTCGGACGCTCCAGCCCCGCAATCGACCGCAGCGTCGTCGTCTTGCCGCAGCCGCTCGGTCCGAGCAGCGTGAAGAGACGCCCCTCGTCCACGGTGAACGAGACATCCTGCGCGGCCTTGACGACCTCGCCGCGGTCATTCGGATACTCGGTGAAAAGACCCTCCACGACTAGCATCGTTCACGCTTCTGAGTTCTCGTTTCTCTGTTCGTGTTCAAGTTCGCCGGTTCGGCGTTCGTCCGGAACCTGAAGCCCCGGAACCTGAACACGAACGGAGAACGCAGAAGAGAGAAGAGTGAACCGCTCATTTCGGGGTTCCTATTCTTTCACGCCATAGCGGCGGCCGAGCCACTGCGCCACCATGACCATGATGAAGAGCGCGAGGATGAACATGACGCCGAGCGCCGAGAGCTCCACATACTGCCCGTTCTCCCAGAGCTCCCAGATGACGATGGAGATGACCTGGGTGTCGGGGCTGTAGAGCAGGATGGAGGTCGAGAGCTCGCGGATGGACACGATCATCACGTAGATCCATCCGGCCACGAGACCCGGCTTCAGCAGCGGCAGGATGATCCGCCGGAACGTCGTCACCCATGACGCGCCGCTCATCGCCGCCGACTCCTCCAGCTCCTTGTGAATCTGCAGCATCGACGTCGTCGCGTAGCGCAGTCCGTACGGCATGAAGCGCGTGATGTACGCGATCAGCATGATCCAGATCGTCCCGTAGATACCGATGTCGACATTCAGGTAGAAGATCATGATCGACAGGCCGAGCACGAGTCCCGGAAAGACGATCGGCAGCGAGGCGACGTTGTCGAGCAGCCAGCGCGCCGGGTACTTGGTCTTCACCACAATCCAGCAGATGACGGACGCCACCAGCATGACGATGGTCGCTGCGCTGAACGACAGCATCACGCTGTTCAGCACGGTGCGGCCAAGATTCGGGTAGCTCAGGATGAAGCGGTACGGTTCGATCGTGAGGTTCTGCAGCGCCTCCATCGACGGCACCGCGTAGAAGCGCTGGAACGACGACCAGAGCAGCACCGCGAACGGCAGCACCACGATCAGCAGGAAGTAGACGACGAAGATCGCGGAGGTGAACCATCGCCAGCGTCCCAGATCGATCTGGCGCGGGCGGAAGCCCTTGCCGGTCATCGTCGCGTATTTGGAGCCCTGCCCTGACAGACGCGAGACGAAGTAGACGCCGCACGTCGTGATCACGAGCAGCGAGACGGCGTACGCCGATGCCAGGCCGACCTGGCTGGGGTACCGATGAACGGCCTGGTAAATGGCCGACGTGAATACTTCGATGCCCGCCGGCAACCCCAGCAGCGCGGGGACCTCGAACGACTCGATCGCCCGGATAAAGAGGATCAGGATGGTGGCGACGATCGCCGGCCACGTGAGGCGCAGCGTGATTCGCCACAGCACCTGAAAGATCCCGGCGCCGCTCATCGTGG
Source organism: Candidatus Sulfopaludibacter sp. SbA3 (assembly GCA_945903265.1). Lineage (GTDB taxonomy): Bacteria > Acidobacteriota > Vicinamibacteria > Vicinamibacterales > UBA2999 > CAXNKG01. The sequence goes on along the minus strand of CAMDNQ010000004.1, from coordinate 148,982 downwards.
CCGACTCCTCGAGCGACGGATCCATGGCGCGGAACGCCGCGGTCATCAGCAGGAAGGCCATCGGCGAGTAGTGCAGGCCGTCCACCCAGATCATCCCGCCGATGGAATAGATATCGAACGGCGGCGCCTGGAGGCCGAGCCAGCTTTGCAGGACGAGATTGATGATGCCGATCTGCGGGCTCGCGAGCAGGATCCAGGAGACGGTGAAGAGGATCGATGGGATGACGAGCGGGATCAGCGAGAGTGCGTAGAAGACCGTCTTGAACGGCGTGTTCGTCCGCTCGTTCATCCACGCCAGCGCGGTGCCGAGCGTGAAGGCGAAGACCGAGGTGCCGAGCGCGAACTGGATCGACGTCCAGAACAGGCGCGCGGTGTCGCTGGTGCCGTACGCGGTGGTGAAGTTGCTGAGGGTCCAGACGGCATCCGCCGCAGCTGACTGCGGCGTGCGGAAGCTTTGCCAGAAGAGAAAGCCGAGCGGAATGACGGCGATGTAGACGGCAAAGGCGACGCAGACGCCGATGACCAGCCATTTGAGATCGAGGCGATCCCAGGCGCGTTCCGCCGCGGACCCTGAAGGGTCCGCTCTACGTACGGTGGTGTCCGTGGCCATGGGGCTTGTGCGGTGTGCGAGGGTCGGCTGTGAAGACGAGCGACTTGATGGTGACCGGCACCGTGAATGACGGCATGCGCACGCGGCCGAGATCCACATAATCGAAGTCCCAGAGCAGGATGCCGTCGAGCGCCAGGATCTCGGACTGCACGCCCATCTCTTCCCGGAGCAGCGCGCCAATCGATTGCGCCACGTCAGCGTCAAACACGAGATAGACAGGTTTTTCTTCCTTGATCGTCCGCGGCAGCGCCTGCACGAGGCCGCGCGCGAAGCCGGCCAGGCGCGCGTATGACGGCTCGCCGAGCCACCGGAAGGCAAGCGCCACTTCCGACTCCCCTTCAATCAGATCGAAGTTCGTGAAGTGATGGGTGATGGCGGCGGTCACGACGGCGGGATCAATGACTTCTTCGAGCTTCAGACGCGGCTTGATCACCTGCAGGTTCTTGCGCGGCAGGAGCTGCCCGGGGCTCGAGAGGTAGATTGTGTTGCCGGACAGCTGGACGCTGTATTCGGATGCGCCGAGCGCCGTCGCCCGGATGCACTCCCCCGCCGGCAGCAGCTCCAGCGGCAGGATGCCGCGGTCCAGCCGGTCGCGCACGGCGCGGCCGAAGCGCCGGCCGAGATCCCCGAAGTCACGCTCCTCCCGGCCGTAGACGTACTCTCCGACGCCGCCTGAGAACATGGCGCCGGTCTTCATTCCTGGCGGGTCTGACCCCTCGCCGGCGCTCGGGACAGGTAAGACCCGCCCTACACATGGCTGGACTGGCTCGGTCAGCCAGAGTCCGGCGATCTCCGCCGCAGGTGCATCCTGCGTCAGCACCGTGACGAGCGCGTCTGCCATCCACGAGGCGACGTGATCAAGATCGGCGTTGCTGACCGTGTCGCCCAGGCTCCAGTCGCGTCCCGCAAGCGCGGCGGCGCGCTTCCCCGCCGGATCGAGCCGGGTCAGTCGTCCCCCGGCGTCCACGACGGCGAGACGGCCGCCCAGGTGAATCGCACCGGTCCGTCCGACCGCGCCGCCCTTCTCGACGACGGCAATCTTCGTGGTGCCGCCGCCGATGTCGATGTTGAGGATCGGAATACCGCGGTCGTGCGCAATCTTTGCCGCGCCCGAGCCGTACGCCGCCAGCATCGATTCCATGTGATGCCCGGCCGTCGCGCAGACAAACTCGCCGGCCACTTCGGTGAGCACATCGGCAATCGGCTTCGCGTTTTCGCGTCGCAGCGCTTCGCCCGTCAGAATCACGGCACCGGTGTCGATGTCGTCGGGATGAATGCCGGCCGCGTTATAGGCGTCGTCAACAATGGCGCCGATAGCAGTTTCGTCGATCCGCTCCTCATTCAAATACGGAGTGAGGGTCACCGGCGACTGGTGCAGCGTTTCGCGGTTGACGACGTAGTAGCGGCTGGTGAGGTCTTCGGAGAGGCGCCGAAGCTGCACGCGCGAGAACACGACCTGCGTACCTGCCGACCCGATATCAATCCCGACCGACGTCAGCGTGATGTTGTCCTGCGCCCACAGACTGCTGGTCGTCGGGTCGTAGTCGCCGCCGAGGTCATCGTGGTCGTGATCGTGATCCGCCTCGCCATCCTCGTGCGAGTGCATCGGATCGAGGCCACCGAAATGGTCGTCGAGGGTGTGCTTCGGCACTACACCAGGCCTGCGAGAAGCACGTGAATTGTCGCGGTGATCAGGATGAACAGGACGGTGACGATGAGACCGATGCGGATCATCTGGTCCATCCGGACATCGCCGGCGGCGAACGCCGTTGCGGATGTCGCTCCTGCCCACGGAAAGATCAGGCCGACCGCCATGTTGCCAATCAGGATAGCCATCGACGCGGGATTGAAACCAATCTGCGCGGCGGCGGGAATGAAGATGCTGCAGTAGAGCGGCGTGGCCGACATGAAGTTGGTGCTCACGCCCACCACCGTGGCGGCGACGTACGGCAGCGAGGCGGCGCCGAGACCAAGACCGCCGATGGCTCCGCCCATCAATTCGACGAAGCCGAATTCGGTCAACGCGTCGGTCATCGCCAGCGCGCCTGCGACCAGGAACATCGATCCCCAGGGCGAGTGGTGCTCCGCGTCTTTCCACGTGAGCAGACCGTCAGCCGCGTTATCAGATGAGCGAATAGTAAAGAGCAGGAAGATCGCCGCGAACGGCACGACCCAGATCGGCAGCGCGCGGACTGTCGCCGCCGACCAGGCGTGCCCGGCGCCGAGGAGCAGCGGGACGATCGTCGGCAGCGTGAACAACGTGACCATCGTCGCGAACACGGCAAGGACCCGCCGCTCATTGGGCCGGATCGGCCCGAGCTTCGCCTTCTCCCCTCGAAGGAATGCCTCGCCGCTCGGAATGGACAGAATCTCCGGCCGCAGGAGCAACCAGAGCACCGCGTAAAACGCCACGAGCAGCGCAAGGAATACGGGAACGCCGGCGACCATCCACTCGAAGAACCCGAGGCGCCGGCCGGTGAACTGCTCGAGCAGCCCGAGCGCGACCGCGTTATGCGGGACGCCCATGATGGTCGCGGTTCCGCCGGCGACCGACGCGTAGAACGTGCCGAGCGTCACGAACGCCGCAAAGTTGCTGCGCTCCGTTGCCTGGCCCGCCATCGTTCCCGTGTGCCGGACGATCGACATGCCGATCGGGATCGTCATCGCAATCGTGGCGGCGTCGGAGATGAACATCGAGATCGCTCCGACGATCAGCATGTAGACGAACATCAGCCGGTTCGTGCGGCCGCCGATGCCCCGCATGGCGAGAAACCCGAGCGCGAACCGGTTGGCGAGGCCGTGCTTCTCGATGGCATATCCCATCAGCACGGTTCCCATGATCCAGAAGAAAATCGGCTGCCCGTACAGCCTCATCGTCGCCACGATGTCCATGACGCCGGCGGCCGGGAAGACAAGGAACGGCAGCATCGCCGCCATCGCCCACGGGATTGGCTCCGTCATCCACCAGACGATCGCGCAGACGAACGTCGCCAGGACGACGCGTCCTTCGTAGGAGAGGTTGATGGGCAGGGCCATCGTGATCGCGAACGCGATGGGACCGGAGAGGAGCCGGAGAAGGTACAAGCCAACGAATGCTAATACAATTCGCGACGTGAAATTGAAGACAGCGCTCGTCACACGCGGGCACACGCAGGCGCTCAAGGACGGCACCGTGAGGCCGCGGACGTGCGAGCTCGAGTTCGAGGACGTGCCGGTCATCATCAAGGCGTTCCGCCGGATGGTGCGGGGGCTCGAGTTCGACGTCACCGAGATGGCGATCACGACCTACATCACCGCGAAAGCGCACGGCAAGAAGTTCACGGCGATCCCTGTCTTCCCGATGCGCGCCTTTCACCACAGCGCGATCGTCTACAACACGAAGGCCGGCATCAGCAGTCCGAAGGATCTCGAGGGGAAGCGGGTTGGCGTGAACCGGGGCTACACGGTCACGACCGGCCTCTGGGCGCGCAGCATCCTGCAGCACCAGTACGGCGTCGATCTGAAGAAGGTGACCTGGGTGCTGTCAGGCGACGAGCATGTGGCCGAGTGGAAGCCTCCCGCGAACGTCGTCCCGATTGAAGCCGGCAAGACGCTCGAGCAGATGCTTGTGTCCGGCGAGATCGCCGCAGCGATAGGCGTGCAGGTCGATTCGCCCGACGTGAAGCCGTTAATCGCGAACGCCGCCGATGCGGGGCTCGCGGTTCTCCGTGAAACGAGCGTCTTCCCCATCAACCACACAGTTGTCGTGAAAGACGAGCTGCTACACGCGCACCCCGAGCTCGCAGCGGACCTGTTCAATGCTTTCGCCGAGGCGAAGCGCCGTTACGTCACGCAGCTGGCGAACGAGACTATTGCCGAGCCGTCGAAGGACGATCAGGTGTTCAAGCGGGTGATGGAGTGCTGCGGGGATCCGCTGCCCTACGGGATTGCGCCGAACCGGAAGGTGCTGGAGCTGGTGGTGCAGTACGCGGTCGAGCAAGGCATCCTGTCGAAGCCGGTCGCGGTGGAAGACCTGTTCCCCCGCAGTACGCATGCGCTGATTGGATAGCCAACGGCGGGCAGGGAGTGCGGCACGGCGGTCCGAGATAGAGCACGGACCGCCCTAGCCGCACTCCCTACCCACCGTTGGCGAGAAAGTCGAGAAGCCTTGCGGGAGCCGTCTCCACTGTCTGCTGCTCCGGCAATGCATCCCAGTACTGCGAGTTCGGGATGCATTCCTCGAGATAGCGCGCTGCGGATGTGGCGTGTGTCTTGTCGCGGCCTGGCACGATCAGCGTCGGGGCATTGAGCTTCAGCAGATCTTCCGGGCGCGCGCCAGGCGCCGTGTCGCGATCGAAGAGCGTGTCGCGCGAGGCACTGACGAGCGACTTATAGACCTCGACCTTCTGCCGCGCGTAGGCCTTCGCGAAATCCTTGTCGCGGTGCAGCACACTGGCCCACGGGCCGCCCCGCGTATCCTGATTGAACGGCTTGCCTTCCGATTCCGCAAGCGAGACGACAGCTGCGAGCCCCTGTTCCTGGACGAACTTGAGATGGTCGGCGAAGCGGGTGTAGCTGTTCATGCGGTAGTGCGCGCCGCCAACCGGCCAGTAGAGAATCACGCTCGAGACCGCGGAGGGATACGCAACGGCCATCGCCATCGCCGGACTGCATCCCATGCAGGCGCCCATGACATGCGCGCGATCGATCTTCAGGTGCTCGAGCAGTCCCCTGCCCTGCATCGCGTAGCGCATCCATGACAGGGGCTCGACGCGTCCGCCAGATTCGCCGCACTCGCGCCGATCGAAGACGATGCAGGAGAAGCGCTTCGAGAGGTGCTCGACCGGCTTGACCTGTGCGTAGATCCCCTGCGTGGTCCACTTTTCGATCGTGGCGTCGAAGCCGCCAGGAGAGAACATCAGCAGCGGCGGGCCGGAGCCGACGACGTCGTAGCGGGTCGGGATTCCGTCGATGGTGGCGAACGGCAACGTTATTTGCCCCTGATCTGCCGCGAGGCTCTCACGTCGCCCGCATAGGTCGTAATCGCGTCGAGCGCGATCTTCGCCACGTTCGCGTAGCGGTCCGCCTCGTCGTCGAGCGCCGACGCGACGTAGCCGATCGCATTCATCACGGCGCGGACGCGGCCGTCGAGCCACGGTCCGCCGCCCAGGCCCCCGAGCACGGGAATCGACACGGCTTCCATGACCACGGGCCCCGCAACGGGGCCCGAGTTTGTGAAATCGAGCAGCGACGCGCCCGCGTCTTCCAGGAGCGCCGCCTCCTTGACGAACTGATCCTTCAGGCTGGCGGCAAGCTCGGGGACGGTTTTGGCGACGCCGGTATACCGGCTCGCGGTATGCGGCGTGATGCCGAACTGCGCCCACACATACATGCCCGCCTCGGTAATGGCGTTGACGCAGTCGGGAAACTCCGCGGCTGCATCGAGCTTGAGCATGTCGGCGCCGCCCTCGCTCACCAGGTAGGTCGCCGCGCGCACCGCCGCGTCCGGTCCCTCCTGCATCGGCCCGTACGGAACGTCGCAGCTGACGAGCGCGCGGTCGATGCCGCGGCGGACGGCCTTGCACGCGACGAGCATCTGATCGAGCGTGACCTCGAGCTCGCTGCGGTGGCCCCAGAGCGTCGCTCCTACGGAGTCGCCGACCGAGACGATGTCGACGCCTGCCCGGTCGACGATCTTCGCCATCTGATAGTCGTAGACGACGACGCCCACGATTTTCCTGCCCTCGCCCTTCATCTCCTGAAGCGTCTGGACGGTCACGCGACCCGTCTGTCCGTTGTTTCCCATCAGCCCCTGACCACGAAAACGGCGGCACCGGCAATGACGATGGCGCCGCACCGATTGAGGATTCGAAACGATCGGCTGCTGGTGAAGAACCCGCGCGCCCGTACAGACGCTAGCGCGTACGCGCTCATGACGCCCGCGAGCACGATCGGGATAACAGCGGCCATGGCGAGTGCGTCCGCGATGGTGAGGGTCTCGAGATCGACGACCGTGGGGAGCAGCGCCAGAAAGAACATCATCACCTTCGGGTTGCCCAGCGTCAGCAGAAAGCTCGCCAGGAATGGCCGATCCTCCGGCGGCTCACGATCGACGTCAGCGAGCGCCACATCCGACGTCCACATCCTGTAGGCGAGATAGAACAGGTAGGCGGCACCCGCGTATTTCATCACGATCAGCGCGCCGGCGGCGCGCTGCGCAAGCGCGCTGACGCCGGTGACGGCCGCCATGAACCACAGGAGATCGCCCGCGACGAAGCCCAACACGAATGCGGGCGTCCCGTGCCACCCGCGCGCGAGCGTCCGGCTGACCAGCGCCGCGATACCTGGACCCGGAGAGGCGACGGACAGGAGATACGCCGCCGCAAACAGCCACACGCCAGGGTCAATCATTCGCCGCCTGGGGAATACTATGTCGCATGCCTCAATCGCCGCGCCTGAACAATGTGATTCGCGTCCTCGAAGAAGGCAACGTCCCGCTCGCCACATTCTCGCCGCCGTCGATTGAAAGCGCGCTTGCGCTCTCGACATCCGCGTACGACGCGGTGATCTTCGAGATGGAGCACAACCCCTACGACGTGACCGACCTTCGGCACTGCCTGCAGTACATGTTGAACCGGCAGCAGATCTTCGACCGCGACACGATCGCGCCCGCGGTGACGCCGATGGTGCGGATCCCTGTCAACGGCGCCGAGATGAACCAGTGGCTGCCGAAGCAGGTGCTCGACATGGGCGTGTTCGGCATCGTGTTTCCGCACGTGAGCACCGTGGAGCAGGCCTACAACGCGGTCGCGTCGTGCCGCTATGCGCGCCCCTCGTCTGCGCCGCTGTACGAGCCGCAGGGGCACCGCGGCGATCAGCCCGGTCATGCCGCCAGGTACTGGGGCATCTCCACGATCGACTACTACGCGAAAGCCGATGTCTGGCCGCTGAACCCCGAGGGCGAGATTCTCGTCGTCATGCAGGTCGAGCACGCGAAGACGATCGACAACCTCGCCGATATCCTGAAAAAGGTTCCGGGCATCGGAGTGGTCCTGATTGGCGAAGGCGACCTGTCGCAAAGCCTCGGCTATCCGCGCCAGTACGGCCATCCGGCCGTGGTCGAGGCGATGTCCGCCATCCGGCGCATCTGCGCGGAGCACAACGTTGTTTGCGGACATCCGCATGCCGAGACAACGAATGCGCAGAAGATCGTCCACGACGGCTACCGCTTCGTGATGGCGGCGCCGACGCGATCGTTCGCAGGACTGGATGCGTGCCGGAGGGCTACCGGAAGGATCTGAGGACGTCTTCGACGTAGGCCTCGTCCGAGACGACGACGACCATCAGCGACCAGGGGCGGACCTGCGCGAGCGTGCGCGAGAGCGCCTCGTCGGTGGCCAATGACGGTCGGACGACGAACGTCGCGGTATGCGTCCGCATGTCGCTGCAGGCCTGACCGATGCGGGCGGCAGCGGCGGCATCCGACCCCGCCGATACGAGCATGACCACGAGATCGGACGCGGCAATGTCGTCGGCTCCGCGGGTCGAGACGTCGGCGTGAGGCACGAACGTCACGTTGCTCCACGACCCGGCTGCGAGCCGCGACACGAGCCTGTCAGCCGCGCTGTCGAGCGCCACGACCTTGACCCGCCGCGCCACCGCCGCGCCGGGATCAACGCGAAACCGCGCTTCGGATCCAGACGTCGCGCGGGCTGATTCGGAGAGCATCAGACCGTGGCGGGTGCCACTCCAGGCTGAACGCGCATCGCGTCCTTCGCGCCGTCCTTGAACGCCTGATCGGGCGGCAGCACGATCGCCGCCGACCGCACCTTCTGGTGCTCGAGGTCCACGCCTGGCGGCGTGACGTCCTCGTCCATGAGCGCCTTCACCGCACGCAACAGGCGTTGACGCGCCATGATGATTCCGCTGTCGGTGGCGACGAGCGTTTCCTTCGCGCGATCGACGATCGGACCCATGCTCTCCTGCAGCGACTGGTCCTGCATCGCAAACCCTTCGATGCCGCTGTAGGTGCGTCCGGCCCGCTGCGCCTCGCGGTTCATCAGGTAATCGTTGTCCTTGTTCGCGACCGCGCGGAACGTGCCGGGAATGGTCTTCGCGTGGATGCCTTTCCCGTCGCGCATGGCCGCGACCTCGTCGCCGGTCAGGGCCCGAATCGGGTGATAGTCGAAGCTCCACGTCCAGCAATGCTCGTCGTCGATGGGGATCCAGAAATGCCCGTGGATAGAATGGCCTCCCCGGGGCGCGATCATCGTGTACGACGGCATCACCCACTGCGTGATCCGCCAGTAGTAATGGCCGCTCTCGGCGTTGCGGCGTGCGCCGATGTAGAGGCCCCCTGGGCTTTCGACCACCTCGAACACCGGACGCATGTCACCGAGGTTGTACTGATTCCCTCGCGCGCCCTTGAACAGCGGATCGGAGTTGAGGTCGCCGCGATGCAGGAACGAGACGTGGCTCGAGTCGATGCCACCCTCCATCGCCTGCAGCCAGTTGCACTCCTGCAGACGCTTGGACATGAACGACTGTGCCGCGGGCACCGTGGCGAATTCGTACTCGGGCAGCGGCGGCTGTGTGTCGGCCGGACCCATGTACGTCCAGAGCACGCCGCCGCGCTCGACGAGCGGATACGACTTGAGCTTCACGCGCTTCGGGAACGTCGACTGATCCGGCTCGGACGGAATGTCGATGCACTGGCCGGTCACGTCGTACTTCCAGCCGTGGTACGGGCAGCGCAGCCCGCAGTCTTCGTTCCGGCCAAACCAGAGCGAGATACCGCGATGCGCGCAGAACTCGTCCATTAACCCGAGACGTCCGTTCGTGTCGCGGAACGCGATGAGGCGCTCCGACAGGAGCTTCACGCGTACCGGCGGGCAGTCGTTGGACGGCAGCTCCTCCGACACCATGGCGGGGATCCAGTAGCTGCGGAACAAGCGGCCCGCGGGTGTGCCGGGTCCGGTCTGTGTGAGAAGGTCGTTCTGTTCTTTTCTGAGCATCAGTCCCTGCGCTGCCTAAAGCGGTGCAGCACTCCCTGAATTATCCTGTAACCTCTACCTTCCGCGCATCTTCCGCATATGTCCAGTGCCGATCGATTCGTTCTTGCCGGCGTGATGGGGTGGCCTGTCATGCACTCGCGCTCGCCGATGATTCACAACCACCTGATGGCGCAGCACGGCCTGACGGGTGCGTATGTGCCGCTGGCCATTCCTCCGGACAACCTTCCGGCGGCGCTGCGGAGCCTCGCGCCCCTCGGGTTTTCGGGCTGCAACATCACGATCCCGCACAAGGAACACGCGTTGACCGTGGTCGACGCGATCGACCCCGTGGCCAGGCGGATCGGCGCGATCAGCTGCGTGGTCGTGGAGCCGGACGGGTCGCTCTCCGGCACAAACAACGATGCATTCGGCTTTGTGGAGAACGTGCTGCAGCGGCATCCGGCATGGAAAGCCGACGCGGGTCCGGTGGTGGTGATCGGATCGGGCGGCGGCGCCCGGGCGGTTGCCTACGCGCTCGCCGAGCGCGACGCGCCCGAGATTCGCGTGGTCAACCGGACGCGCGCCCGAGCCGAGACGCTCGCGCACGAGTTCGGCCCGCCGGTCGCGGCGTTCTCCTGGGACGAGCGGCACCTCGCGCTGCAGGGCGCCACGATGCTCGTGAACACGACCAGCCAGGGCATGACCGGCAATCCCCCGCTCGACCTTTCACTCGACACGCTGCCCGCCACCGCTCTCGTCGCGGACATCGTCTACGTCCCGCTCGAGACCCCGCTGCTCGCCGCCGCCCGCAAGCGCGGCAATCCGACGGTCGATGGTTTGGGGATGCTGCTGCACCAGGTCCGTCCGGCGTGGAAGGCGTGGTTCGGAATCGACCCGAAGATCACGGCCGAACTACGCAGCCGCGTGGAAGCTACGCTGTAAACCGGTTCTGGGTTCAGTGGTGCTTGGGTGCTTGGGTGCTTGGGTTCGGGTTCATTGGTTCTTGGGTTCGGGGTTCACGGGTCGTGCTTGGGTTCGTCGGTTCGCGGCGGGTGACTGCAGGTAGCGGATTAGAGCCGTTGATGCCGCCGACGCACGTTTGGCCAGCACCAGGAGAGGCTCTACGTCGGCGTGTTTGAAGTAACCGCGGTCGCAGCCGTCCTCGAGATGGTTGGACGTCTCCATAAGTGACCCGTTCGCGATACGCATGTACTGACTGAAGTCGCGGGGTAAGAAGCGACCAAAGCCTTCGGCGATATTCCGGGGAGCGGACGCAGCCGAATCGCGCAGTTGATCGCGAAACCGGAAATCACGCTCGGCACCGGTTCCCGCGATCAGTCGGTAGACACCTAGCTTTAGTTCATTCGAAAGCTTCCAAGCATCAAGTTCCTTGAAAGTCCGCACACCCACATGCGCGCCTGCTGCACCGTGGATGCCCTACCCATGGGGACAAATCATTAGCAAAAGGCAGACACGTGACAGGCGCGACGCCGAAATTGCAATCGGCGCGTTGAAAGGGGATTGAACTTCTGAACGACCCGTGAACCTACGAACCCTTAGAACCTTCGGAACCAGCACCTAAAGCACCCGAGCACCAGAGCACCCTTGAACCTGATTCCGGTTCAGATTTTCGAGTAGTAATGGTCCCAGGTTTTTTTGAATAGGCTCGCGGTCCAGAGCTTCTCGCGGCTCACCTTTTGTTCGTTCTCGCTGAATTCGTACGGCTTGCCGATCTGCATGGCCATGTACTGGCGGTAGGAGTTCTCCTCGACGTAGGCGGCCAGAGCGAAGCATTCGACGACGTCGGCGCCGACGACGACCACGCCGTGGGCTTTGAGGAGGACGGCGGGACCGCGGTCGAGGATTTTCGCCAGCTTCTCACCCATCGGCTTCGTGTTGATCGACAGGACCGAATCCATCACCGGCATGTTGCCGAGCAGCACGCCCTGCGCGTACACCGGGCGGTACTTCTCGCCGACCATCGAGAGAAATGTGGACCACTGCGGATGCGTGTGCATCACGGCATTGACGTCGGGGCGCGCGCGATAGATCTCGGAGTGGATGTGATACTCGAGCGGCGGTTTGGCAGTGCCCTCGACCAGGTTCCCATCCAGTTCGACAGAGACGACATCGTCGACGGTCAGCGTGCCGCGCACGGACGCGCCGGAGTTGATGTAGAAGGAGCTCGCGTCACGGCGGGCGCTGCAGTGGCCGTTGTGATCGATGTAGCCGGCCCGCTCCAGCATGCGAATCGCGTCGACGAGCTGCTGCTTTGGGCCGGCCTGAAGGCCGGCCCCTACGAGATCCTTCTCTTCCATAGCTCCCACGATCGGCCCACGGTCGCCAGATTCACGACGTCCGCCTTGCGGCCTTCTTCGGCATCGAGATACGCGATCGCGCCGACGTCCGTGCTCCCGCCAAGCGACATGGCCCGCAGCTGAATCCTCGCGTTGATCTCCGTGAAGATCGCGCGGAACACGGCCGCCGGCAGACTCGGGGCCACGGCGACGAAGCCGTGCGCGCGCAGCAGCGCCACGCACCTGTCGCCCAGCGACTGTGCCAGCGCGGCGCCCTTCGGTGCGGTGTCGATGACGATGTCCGTCGAGCCGAATGTCTTGCGGATGTCGAACACCGGCACCCCCGCGGCGATGAACGCGGCATTGTGATACGTCGCCATCATCGGCACGCCGACGATCCCGAACGGCACGACCGACTGCGAGTGGCCGTGGGCAACCGCGTTCACATCCGGACGCGCGCGATAGATCTCGCCGTGAATGAACCGCTCGATGAACGGCCTTCGGTCCTGCGCATCAACAGCCTCGGACTCGAGCGAGAACTCCATGATGTCGCCGGCCGTGACCAGCTGCGGCGCCAGCGAGCGCGACATCAGGTAGCGCTGCGGATTCCCTGGATGCCGCATCGACACATGGCCGGCCGCGTCGAACACACCCTGGTCCACCAGGATGCGGCTCGCCGCTGCGAGGTCCTCGCGCGCGCACGCGAGATCGACTACTTCCACGGCATCACGGAGACGTGAATCGCTCCGGCAGCACCTTCGCCGCCAACCGACTTGATGGCGTACTCGACCTCCGACAGGCCGAATCGATGCGTCATCATCAGGTCGAGCGGAAAGCGACGCGAGGCGAGCGCGTGGAGCGCGAGTTCCACAGCGCGATACGAGTGGCCGCGCGCACTCTTCAGCGTCATTCCCTTGCGCGTCAGCCGTCCGATCGGAAAGTCCGGGAATGTCTGGTTGCCTTCCCCCTGCACCACCATCGTGCCCCCACGTCGCTTCGTGGCTTCGATGCCGAGCAGCACGGCTTTCGTACCGGCGCCAGAGGAGCAATCGACGACAACGTCGACGCCCTTGCCGCCGGTGATCTCCATCACACGCTCGAGCGCGTTTTCCTTCTGCACGTCGATCACGGCATCGGCGCCAAGCAACTTGGCCACCTCGAGGCGGCGCGCATCCTTCGACGTGCCGGTGACGATAATCAGCGAGGCGCCCGCCTGCTTGGCCGCCATCGCGCAGCAGAGACCCTGCTGGCCAGGCCCCTGAATCAGCACGGTGGACGCGTAGCCGACGCCGCCGTCCATCAGCGTCCACTGAATGCCGTTCGACATCGGAGTTCCGAGTCCGGCCTCTTCGGCAGACAGTCCTTCGGGCACGCGATGCAGCACCGCGTTCAGCGGCAGATAGACGTAGTGGCTGAAGCCGCCCCAGAACCCGGGCGCGGTATCGAGCGGCGTGTAGCCGTACCGGATCGCCTTCGGGTCGTAGAACCACTCGGTGGCGGCGCAGTGGCGGTACTCGCCCAGGTGGTCCCATTCGCAGTGGCCGCAGGGCAGGTAATGCTCGAGGAAGACGAGGTCGCCTTCCTTGAACCCCTTGTGCCTCTCGAAATCGCGGCCGACCTTCGCGAGCGTGCCGACGTTTTCGTGCCCCATGATGATGGGCGCGCCGCGCAGCGGCAGCTTGTACTGGCTGACGTCGGTGCCGCAGACGCCGGCGACCTCCATCTTCATCAGCGCCGCGTCGGGCGGGATGTCGGGCACCCCGAATTCACGAATCTCGGTCGTCGACGGACCGACTTTGACCGCGGCCAGCATCTTAGACACGGGCGAGTTTCCCAGCGAGCCGCGGATACGCCTTCAACACGTTCTCCTCAAAAATCTTCTTCCTATCAGCCGGTGTCAGCCACGGGATCGCGTTGACCAGCTCCACGTTGTCGTCGAACGAACGGCCGGTCGCAGGGTTGGTGCAGTTCACGCCCCCGAGCATCTCCGACGCATAGATGATGTTGTCCACACCGACCGTCCGGATCAACATCTCCATCGCGTCCTGGCTGTACACGGTCGTATCGAAATAGAACCGTTTAAGGAACGCATCGAACGGTTCCCACTCGTGAATGATCGCGAGCGCGCGGTACCGCGCCGCCTGGTACGGCACGTTGCCGCCGCCGTGCGCGAGGATGAACCGCAGCTTCGGGAAATCCTGGAACACGCGCGACTCCATCAGCTGCAGGAACGCGGTGCTGTCCACATTCAAGTAATGCGAGCCGACGGTGTGGAACGCGGGGTTGCACGTCGCGGAAGCATGAATCATCGCCGGCACGTCCAGCGCCTGCATCTTCTCGTAGAGCGGATACCACCACTCGTCGCCAAGCGGCGGGTCGGTCCAGTAACCGCCTGACGGATCGGGATTGAGGTTGCACCCGACGAAGCCGAGCTCTGTCACGCAACGTTCGAGCTCCTCGGCGGACTCCTTCGGGCTCACACCGGGCGATTGCGGCAGCGAACAGACGCCGGCGAACCGCTTCGGAAACAGCGTCACCGCTCGATGGACCAGGTCGTTATTCACCTCGGTCCAGTGACGGCTGATCAGTGCGTTGCCGAAGTGATGGCCCATGGCGGACGCCATCGGCGAGAAGATCATGACGTCGATGCCCCGCTCGTCGAGAAGCCTGATCTGCCCCTTCTCGAGCGATGCCCTGATCTCGTCGTCCGAGATGGCGACAGGCTTCTTGACCGGCCGCCCCATCTGCGAAATCTGAAGGGCGCGAAAGACCCGCAGGCCGGCGGGAACCGTCGTGTAGTGGCCATGCGCGTCGATCAGCATGGCGGTATTTTAGTCGCGCTCGTCAGGACTCAGGACCCTGACGTCTGCCACTTCGCGCGCATCGCCTCACGGTCGACGCGCTTGCCCTGGATATAGAGGTTCGAGATCCGACGCGTGTTGAGGATGTCGTCGAGCGGGTTGGCGTCGAGCACAAGGAAATCGGCTACCTTGCCCGCGGCGAGCGTCCCGAGGTCCGGCAGGCTCAGGAACTCCGCGGCGCGGCTCGTGCCCGCCACGATCGCCTGGGCCGGCGTCAGGCCGGCCTTGACCAGCAGCTCGAGCTCACGCTGCTCGGCGAGACCCCAGTAGTGCTGCGGAAGTCCCGTGTCGCCGCCGAGCACCACCCGCGCGCCAGCGGCATTCAGCCTGGTCACCGTCCGCTCGAGAATCCCGTACGCCCTGGTGGCATTGGCCGCCTGTTCGGGAGTCCGCTCGATGAATCCCTGCCGGACCAGGTCCAGTTCCACCTTCGTCAAGGAGCCTTGAAGCAGCGCGAGCAGTCCAGGCTCCTCGAACCAGGCGGGCACCGCCCCCGCGTAGTTGTTACGCTCGGCCATGCTCAACGTGGGCGTCACATAGACGCCGCGTTTGACGATGTCGGCGACGAGCGCGTCGCTCATGTCACGGTCGCGGGCCAGGTGTGCCAGCGCGTACACGCCACTTCCGACAGCGGTTTCGGCATCGATGTGGTCGCGGACGTGCGCGATCACCTTGAGTCCGTTCTTCGACGCTTCGTCGACGATCGCGCGCACGACAGGCGGGGCAATCTTCTGGCCCCGACCGCCGCGGACGTCGAGCCAGATCTTCACCATGTCGGGCTTGTGCGGCGCCACATCGCGCACCGCGGCGCGGCCTTCCTCTTCCGTCGTCACTTCGTACGCGACGCCGCGCGAGTAGACCGCATTGCCCGGGCCCGCGTTCGGGCCGCCGATGCCGGACCCCGCGGTCCGCAGACGGGCGGCGCCGTGCTGCCCGTTGGCCGTGAACTCACGAAGCTCGTACACGAACTGCGGCGTATCAATCCCGAGCGTCATCGTCGTGCCCAGGCCGAAATACGCGGCGCGATTGAGATCGTTGAGGATGTTCTCCCGCGTGTAATTCTCGCGCAGGAACGTCAGGCCCTTCTGGTAGCCGACGTGCCCGTGCGCGCCGATGAGCGCCGGAATGACCGTCTTGCCGGCAAGGTCGACGCGCGCAGCGCCGGCGGGAGCCGTGACTTCACCCTGCGCGCCGATGCGCGTGATCCGATCGCCCTCGACGAGCATGGCGCCACGTTCAATGGGCGCAGACCCGTCGCCAGGCACGATGCGAGCGCCCTCGTAGAGGACCGCTGACGACTGCGCCGCGGGGGTGGGTTCGGAAGCCGGCTGCGAACAGCCGGCAAAAACAGAAATGACACCGAAAACCAGGAAGCTAGTGAATGCTGTGCGCATGTGCCCACAGTTTAGTGCCGCCTTGCGCGAAAATCCTCCCGGCAGCATCATGTGGCCCTTGTTTCCCGGGAGGTGTCACGTGCGCCGCATTGCCCTCGCCGCTGGTCTCCTTGTGCTCCTGAACTCGCTCCCCGCTGCCGCGCAGGAGTGGGTCGAGTACGAGGACCGCTCAGAGTTCTTTTTCGTCAACTTCCCGGGGCAGCCGGTCATCACCGCGACGACCTATCAGCCGCAGCGCGGGGCGCCGTTGCCGGGGCGCGTCTATACCGTGCTGGACGGCGCGCGCCGCTACATGGTGACTGTCGTCAACATGGAGAAGGCGGCCGTTAACGACGTGCCTGGCGCCATTGCGTGGGAAGCGTGGAGCTTCCGGAAGCGGGGCGGCCAGGTGACGTACGACGCCTACGGCCAAGTGGACCGGATCGGGGGCCACCAGCTCCACATCAACAATCCGGACAAGACCCAGAGCTTCATCGGCATCTACCTGCACGCCCGGCGGCTGTACATCCTCGAAGCGCGGGTGCCGCCTGACTCACCGGGCGCGGTGCACTTCCAGCAGTCGCTGCAGGTGCTCGACGAAAAGGGCGAACGGGTGCGGTACCGGATCCTGGACGACGGCACGCGCGGGCCGCGCGATACGGGCTTCGATCCGGTCGTGTGCCACTGATCGACAAAGACGCTACCTCAACCATTCATGAGTAACGGCTGTGCTTTCGCGCGCGCCTTAGAAATGCGAGAGTTAGCCGGATGTCGATGATTGGCGCCGTCGAGACGGCCTGGCTATTCACGCGCGGGGCTGAATCCGTACGAATTATTCGCGTAAATACCAGTAACGGGCAGACGCTTCTGGTGAACGGCCCAGGCAGCGACAGCACCATCCATCAGGCAGACGACACGATGGAATGCGTGCGCCACCAGTCCGAGCTCGAGCGGCGGCTGGTCGGCAAGGGTTTCCGGCTCGAACGCGTCGATTCGGGCAACCGGCGGCGCGGCAGCGATCGACGCACGGCTCTGCGCGGGCCGGATCGCCGAACGCATCTCGAACGCGTCGTCTAACGCGAGGTCCGGCTAAAGCCGGACACTACGTACTTTTCGGACACTACGTCTTTTACGTGATCGGGTGGGCCAACCTTGCTCGCAACGCGAGTGAAGGTTGGCGGGGTCGACGGGACTCGAACCCGCGGCCTCCGCCGTGACAGGGCGGCGTTCTAACCAACTGAACTACGACCCCGATCGTCGTTGATTGGGCGGTGCAGGGCTCGAACCTGCGACAGCCGGCGTGTAAAGCCGGTGCTCTACCAACTGAGCTAACCGCCCGCCTACACGCCAAAAACCCATTATACCTACTGCAGTGCCAGCGCCTTCAATCCAAGCAGCGCAAAACCGAGCGCGACCCCTGCCACCGCGCGGTATTCCCGGTTCCGAATCGCGCGCTCGAAGCTGAATCTCCGTGTCATGGCCGGCGCTCGCGACGCACTGTAGTCGTCGTACGTTGAGCCGAACGCGCGGCGGAGATCCGCTTCCTCGGTCCGGACCGCGGCCGCGATTGTCGCCGCCATGTAGAGCGCAATCACGAAGGCGACGACCACGCTGTGCGACGCCAGCGCGACACCCCCGGCGATGATGGTGGACCCGACGTACAGCGGATGGCGTACGAATCGGTACGGACCGGACCGCGTGACCTCGCGCCCCTTCTCAAGGTGCCCCGCTGCCCAGAACCGGATGGACTCCCCTATCAGCGCGATGATGAGCCCCGCGGTCCACGTGGCGACGGTCGGCAGCGACAGCAGCACGACCACAAGTCCGCCGACGAACCCGAGTGTCACGCGCCTGCGGGCCAGCGCCCGCGCCAGACGTCCGGGTACGTCAGCCATCCGCCCCGCCATCCGCTGCGCTATGTGCCCCGCCATCTGCCTCGACATCTGCCAATAGGGCACGGCGCACGCCGTCCATGACGTCAGCCACGGTGATCTCGTTGATGCAGGGCGCCGCCCTGCGGCACCGGCGTTCGTAGTGGCACACGCATGACGAGACGCGCGAAATGACGATGTCGCGGGGCAACCAGGGTCCGTTCCGCTCAGGATAGGTCGGCCCGAACAGCGCGACGAGCGGTGTGCCCATCGCGCCACCGATGTGCAGCGGGCCTGTATCGCCTGAAATCATCACGCGCGCATCGCGCGTCAGGGCGACCAGGTCGTCGATGCGCGTCGGCGGCGCCGCCTCGGCCGCGCCCTGCGAGGCGCCGGCGACGGCGGCCGCGAGTGACTCTTCCCCAGGGCCCCAGAGCACGATCGACCGCAGACCAAACTCGCGCTGCATCGCCGCGGCGACCGCCCCGAATCGATCCGGCGGCCATCGCTTGTTCGGCCACGCGGCGCCGGGATTCACGATGGCGTAGCTGCTCGAGGTGATGTCGTTCGGAGAGAGACGTGGGATACGAATCGGGAAGTGCACCGCAGCATCGGTGATGCCCACGGCAGACAGCAGCCCGAGGTTCTTGTGGATCACATGGCGCGCGTCCCCGGGGTCGGGTGTATCGGTGTAGAAGAACCGGGCCATCGGCTCACGGAGATGCTGCCGCGGAAACCCGATCGTGCGCTTCCCCGCAACCAGCCGCGCGACGACTGCAGATTTCAGGAGTCCCTGCAGGTCGATCACCGCGTCGTACTGCGCGGTGCGCAGGTCGCGAAGCGTGCGCCGCGCACCGCCGCTACCGCTTGTCAGCTCGCGGGGATCGAACGGGATGCGGCTGTCGAGGCATTCCACGAGATCCAGCAGCTCGACGTACCGCGGATCGACGAGCCAGTCGATGCGCGCCTGCGCGTAGTGGCTGCGGAGGGCCGCGGCCACCGGAATCCCGTGAATGACGTCGCCAAGGGAGCCGAGGCGGATGATGAGGAAGCTATTCACGCCGGTCCGGCTAAAGCCGGACACTACGTACCCTTTCCGATTTTCGCAAGCAGGTCGCGAGTGGAGTGGTCCTTCGGATCGCCGACAATCGCGATCCGGCCGCCGTACGCCTTGACGATCTCGCGCTCCGGCACCGTATCGACTGCGTAATCGGTGCCCTTGCAGTGGACGTCAGGCTTGAGCAGCTCGAGGAGCGGGCCGACGGTCGGCTCTGGAAAAATGACGACGTAGTGGACGCCGCGGAGCGCCGCGACAAGCTCGGCGCGATCGGCGGCGGCGAGAATGGGCCGGCCCTCCCCTTTCAGCCGTCTGACCGAGTCGTCATCGTTGACCGCGACGATCAATCGATCGCCTTCAGCGGCAGCCGCCTGCAGATACCGGACATGGCCGACGTGCAGCAGATCGAAGACGCCATTGGCGAACGCAATCGTGCGGCCCGCCGCCCGATCGGCAGCAGTCCGCTCGGCTAACGTCCGCCGGTCGAGCACGTCACCCATTGAGCGCTGCGCGCAGCTCGTTGGCGCTCACGGTCGCCGTCCCCCGCTTCATCACGACCATCCCGCCAGCGTAATTGGCGAGCCGGGCCGCGGCTTCGAACGTGCCGCCCGAGGCAAGCGCGAGGGTGACGGTCGCGACGACCGTGTCGCCCGCGCCAGTCACGTCGACGATGAACTCGGTGCCCGAAATGGGGATGTGCACCGTCCGCGAGCCGGCGACGAAGAGCGCCATGCCCCGGCTGCCGCGCGTGACGAGGACCGCCTGCATCTTCGTGCGCGTCAGCATCTCGCGGCCCGCGCGCTCGAGCGCGCGAAGGTCGTCGCCAATCCGGACGCCGAGCGCCTGTTCGACCTCCGACTCGTTCGGCGTGCTCATCGTCAGGCCCGTGTACTCGAGGAGGTTGTAGCGAGAGTCCACGAGGATCGGGATCGGATGCGCGTCACGTCGAAGCTGCGTGGCAATCCTGCGCACGAGCGCCGGCGTGACAAGACCGGATCCGTAGTCCGACACGAGCACCGCGTCGGCCTGGCTGACCGCGCTCAGCGCGGCCTTTTCGATTGCCTGCCGGCTTCCTGGACTTACGGTGCGCGACGCGGCGCGGTCGATCCGGACGATCTGCTGCTTCGCCGAGTGCACGCCGCCCGCGAGAATGCGGGTTTTGACGGCTGTCGTGGTGTCGCTGCGCCGGGCCAGCAACCTGGAATCGACACGGCGATGCAGGGCGGCCACGACGCGCTTCCCCGCATCGTCGCGGCCCAGGGCGGCGACAAGCGCCACCTGCCCTCCGAGCGCCGCAATGTTATTGGCGGCGTTGCCGGCGCCGCCGGGCACGATTTCGGAGGAGTCGTACTCGAGGATGAGCACGGGCGCTTCGCGCGACACGCGGGCGACCCGCCCGTACACGAATTCATCCGCGACGACGTCGCCGATGACGACCACCCGTTTGCCGCGAAACGCGCGAATTAAGGCCTCCATCAAGTTGTTGAGGATAGCATCCGGTCCATTGCGGCGAAGACGCGGTCGGGGGTGATCCCCTTCATGCAGCGATGGTCGATCGGGCATTCGCGCAGCATGCAGGGGCGGCACCAGACGGGATGTGTGAGGACCGTAGCGGATCGGCCTTCCCGCGTGAGCGGCGCCGTCTCGAATTCATTGGTGGGGCCGAAGGGCGCGACAAGCGGTGTCCCGATGGCCGCGGCGAGGTGCATGGCGCCCGAGTCGTTCGAGACGCACCCCTGACTGACCGCCAGCAGACCGGCCAGTAACGGGATGGCCGTCGCGCCCGTGGCATCGATGACGTGCGTCGCGGCGCCCGCGTCGATCGCATCGACGACCTGCGTCGCCGTCGGCCGGTCGCCGGCGCTGCCGACGAGCACGCACGTGGCGCCGCGCTCGCGCACGAGGTGCGCGGCCAGGCGCGCGACATATTCGGGAATCCAGCGCTTCGCGGTCCCATACGCCGCCCCCGGCGCAAACACGATGAGCGCGCGCGACGGATGCCATCCGCGCTCGGAAAGAAATTGGCGCGCGGCCTCGCGCTGCACGTCGGATACGGCCAGAGCAGGCTCCAGCGGGCCGCTGTCGATCCCCAGCTCGCGTGTCAGATGCTGGTAATAGGCCCCCTGGTGCATGCTGCCGGACGGACGGCGCACGCTGCGCGTCAGCAGCGGACCACGCCAGTCCGATCGATAGCCCCAGCGCTCAGGCACACCAGCCTTCTTGAGGAGCCACGCGCTCCTGAACGAGTTCGGCAGGAGCACTGCGAGGTCCGCGCCTGCATCGGCGATGCGGTCCGGCGGCGTCACACCATCAACGACGGGCACCATCGTGAAGACGTCGGTGACGCCCGGACGGGCCGCGACGGTGAGCGTCGCCGAGGGGAACGCGCGCCGGATGTCGGCGATGGCCGGCAGCGCCATCACCACGTCGCCAAGCCAGTTGGGCGCGACGACGACGATGCGGTCAGGCATTGCGCCACCGGCGGTGCATCCACAGCCAGAGCTCCGGATGGCGGCGCACATACATCTCGAGCACGTCGGTGCAGCGCTGCGTGTACTCGCGGATGGCGTCTGGCGTATCGCCGAGCGGCGGTTCCACGGGGTGCTCGTAGATCAGGCGATAGCGGCCGTGCGGCAGCGGCAGGGCGAAGACGGGCACGACAGGCGCGCCGGTCCGCAGGGCCAGTGCGGCGAGCGCCGACGTCGTCGCCGCGGGACGCTGGAAAAAGCCGACGTAGACGGCATCGGCTTCGTGCAGATGCTGGTCGATCAGGATGGCGACGCCGCGGCCGCTGGCGAGGGTCCGGAGGATCCGCCGGACCGCCCCGCGCCGCTGGATCACGGTGTTGCCGGTGCGCGTCCGGATCGCTTCGAGCATCGCATCGAGAATCGGGTTGTCCAGCGGCCGGGCCAGGACCGAGTTCGGGTCGAACCGCAGCGCATGCGCGAGCGCGTGAATCTCCCAGTATCCGAAGTGCCCCGTAAAAAATAGGACGCCGCGCCCCTGCTGCAGGACCTGCCGGACGCGGTCCTCCCCCTCGGTCTCGAACGACGCCAGCATCTGCTCGCGCGACCAGGTGCTGAACTTGAGCAGCTCGAAGAGCAGCGCGCCGAAGTGCGCGAACATCGAGCGGGCCAGCTCGCGGCGCTCGTTCTCGGGGCGCGCCGGAAAGGCGTTCTCCAGATTCTCGAGCGCAATCCGCCGATGCTGTCCGTCCACGGCGTACGCCAGCCGTCCGATGCCGCGGCCAATCACCCGGACGGCCGACATCGGCAGCGGCCGCAGCATGTGACGGATCAACGTGGCGGTGAGCGCCTCGGCTCTGTGTTTTCCCGAAGGTTTTCCCGAAGGTTTCCCGGAGGGTTTTCCGGATGGTTTCCCGGTCGCCGCCATCAGCCGCCAGGCCCTGAGCTTGTCGAAGGGGCGGGCTCGCCCCGCTGCCGCCGTGCCGCTGCCAACCGTCCCGCCAGCCAGGGGGCGAAACGGTCGTCGACGCCGGCCTCAACCGGTAGGACGGCCCACGTCAGAGTGCGCGCCGCAGATCCTTCGAGCCGGGCCGCATCTTTTTCCGTGGTCATGACCACCGCCGCGCCCGCATCCCGCGCCGCCTGCTCGATGGTCTGCACGTCCTTCGCACTGAACCAATGGTGGTCGCGAAACACAATCTCGCGCGCGATATCCCAGCCCTGATCGCGGAGCGCCGCGAAGAACCGTTCGGGGCGCGCGATCCCGGCGACGGCAATCACGCGTTGACGTGGGACGGCGTCCCCACCGATCGCGCGGGCGGAATGAAATCGCCGCGTCACGCGGAACGCGGTGCTGACGCCGAACCCGAACTTCACGGCCTGAAGGTCCTCGTCAGACCCTTCGACCAGGACAGCGTCGGCCGCGCCCGCGGCGGTCAGCGGCTCGCGCAGCGTGCCGGACGGCACCACGCGGTCGTCCAGATCCCTTCTCGACCCCACGAGTAAATTCACGTCGCGCGCCAGCTGCACGTGCTGAAAGCCGTCGTCGAGGATGTGCACCGTGCAACCGAGGCGAGTCTCAGCAAGCGTGCCCGCCTCGAAGCGATTGGACGAGACGACGACGGCCGCGCCGGCGACGGTCCGCGCCAGCATCAGCGGTTCGTCGCCCGACTGCGCGGCGGTGGCCAGCACCGCCCGGCCGTCGCTGACGATGACGACTCCACTCGAGGGGTCGGGCCGCCGGTACCCGCGGCTGAGAATGGAGGGCCGTTCGCCGGCGGCGACGAGCATGCGTGCCAGCGTCGCGACCACGGGTGTCTTGCCGCTGCCCCCGAGCGAGAGATTGCCGACGCTGATGACGGGCTGCTGCAAGCGCCGGCTGCGGCTGCGATCGCCCGCGTACCAGGAGCGCCGCAGGGCGGTCGCGCGGCCGTACAGGCTGCTGAGAACGGTCAATTGACCACGCGGAAGGGACGAACGACGGCACCGCGACCGCGGTCTTCCGGCGGCAGCAGCGCGGTCACGACCGCCATGGTCTTCTCTTTCGCGCCGCGGTTCGCGTCGATGAGCGCGCGCGCCGCCGCGCCGAGGCGCGCACGCCGGACCGGATCGCCCATCAGGCCGATGATCGCCTCATCGAGCTCGTGCGGCGACTGCACCTGGATCGCGGCGTCGTTGCTCAGGAACGTTTCCGAGATTTCCGCGAAGTTCTCCATGTGCGGGCCGAACACGATCGGCTTGCCGTAGAACGCCGGCTCGAGGATGTTGTGGCCGCCGGCGGCGACGAGACTGCCGCCGACAAACACCACAGTCGCGATCTGATAGAGCTCGGCCAGCTCGCCAATCGTGTCGAGCACCACGGCATCCTCGCGCGGCTCCGCATCGATCGGAAGATCGCTGCGCCGGATGGTCGCCAGGCCTTCCTGCCGGCACAGCCGCTCGACGTCATCGAAGCGTTCCGGCCGCCGCGGCGCGAGCACGAGCAGCGGGTTGCCGCCGCGCGCCCGCAGGTGATTGAAGGCGCTTATGACCGCCTCATCCTCCCCTTTGAGCGTGCTGCCGGCCACCAGAACCTGGCGCTGCGGCGCGAGCCGGAAGGAGCGCAGCACGCGCTGCCCGCCGCGCGGGAGCGCGGGTACCGACTCCAGCGAATCGAACTTGAGGCTGCCGGTGACGGTGATGCGGTCGCGATCCGCGCCGAGCCGCACAAGGCGCCGCGTCATGTCCTCGCTCTGCACGCAGAAGCGATTGATGTCGCGAAGGACCCGCCGGAACATCGGTTTCACCAGCAGATACCGCGGAAACGACCGGTACGAGATGCGCCCGTTGACGAGCATCGTCCTGATGCCGCGGCGCCGGCACTCGCGCAGCAGATTCGGCCAGATCTCCGTTTCGATCATCACGAAGAGCCGCGGCTTGACGATAGCGAGGGTGCGGCGGACGGTGACCGTCCAGTCGAAGGGAAAGTAGAAGACGCCGTCCACGTCGGCGACCTGGCGCCGTGCCAGCTCCTGGCCCGTGCGGGTGGTCGTCGACAGAAAGACGCGGAGCCCCGGGTACTGCCGCCGGAGGTCGCTGACCAGGAGGCGGGCCGCCAGCACTTCGCCGACCGACACCGCGTGAACCCAGATCGAATCCACGCCATCACGATTCAGCGACACGGGGAGATAACCGAGCCGCTGCTTCAGGCTGCCGACGTACTTGTTGTGCCGCAGCGCCTGGTAGACGAAGTACGGCGACAGCGCCAGCAGCACCAGAAGCGTGGTCAGGCTGTAAAGGAAGTACACCCGACGTTAGATTAGCTCTGCGATTGACCCTCTTCAAGGCGCGTCAGTAACATGAGGGGTTCGCTACGCCACCGTGCGTGGGTGCGGGGTGCGAAGGTGCGAGGAGGACACGGAATGGCAGTGCGAGTCGGAATTAACGGGTTCGGGCGGATTGGCCGCAACATCATGCGTGCCGCGCTCGGGAACAGCGCGGTCGACTTCGTCGCGGTCAACGACCTCACCAACGCCGCGACCCTCGCGCACCTCCTCAAGTACGACTCGGTCCTCGGCAACCTCTCGGCGGACGTCAAGGCCTCCGGTGACGGCATCAGCGTCAACGGCGACACCTTCAAGGTGGTGTCGATGAAGGACCCGGGCCAGCTTCCCTGGAAGGACCTCGGCGTCGACGTCGTCTTCGAATCCACCGGACTCTTCACCAAGCGGGACGACGCGGCGAAGCATCTGGCCGCCGGCGCGAAGAAAGTGATCATCACGGCGCCCGCAAAGGGACCGGACTTCAGCACGGTGCTGGGCGTCAACGAAGAGCTGTACGACGCCGCGACGCACCACATCATCTCGAACGCCTCGTGCACGACCAACTGCCTGGCGCCGATCGCGAAGGTGCTGCAGGAGTCGTTCGGCATCCGCAAGGGGTGGATGACGACCGTTCACTCATATACGAACGATCAGAATCTGCTCGACCTGCCGCACAAGGATCTACGGCGCGCGCGCGCGGCGGCCCTGTCGATCATCCCGACGTCCACTGGTGCCGCGACCGCGGTGGCCGAGGTGATGCCGGAGCTCAAGGGCAAGCTCGATGGCTTCGCGCTGCGCGTCCCGACGCCGAACGTCTCGGTGGTCGACCTGAATGTGATCGTCGACAAGAAAACGACCGCCGAGGAGGTGAACGCCGCCTTCAGGAAGGCCGCTGCCGGCCGTCTCAAGGGCATCCTCGCCGTCTCCGATGAAGAGCTCGTGTCGATCGACTTCCGCGGGAATCCCCATTCCTCCATCGTCGATGGGCCCTACACGAAGGTGATGGACGGCGATTTCGTGAAGGTCGTGTCGTGGTACGACAACGAATGGGGCTACGCGAACCGCTGCGTCGATCTGCTGTTGAAGGTTATCGTCGCGAAGGGGCTGTGAGCACCCGCAGCATCCGCGACCTCGACCTCAAAGGCCGGCGGGTCTTCATCCGCGTGGATTTCAACGTGCCGATCAAGAACGGCGTGATCGGCGACGACACCCGTATCCGCGAGTCCCTTCCGACGATTCGCTATGCGCTCGACGCCGGTGCCAAAGCCGTCGTTCTGGCGTCGCATCTGGGACGTCCAAAGGGAAAGCCGAATCCGGAGATGAGCCTGAAGCCGGTGGCGGCGCGGCTCGGCGAGCTGCTCGGCACGCCGGTGGCCTTTGCCGGCGAATGCATCGGGGCCGAGGCTGAGGGGGCGGTGCAGTCGGCGCCCCCCGGCGGGGTCGTGCTCCTCGAGAACCTGCGCTTTCATCCCGAAGAAGAGAACAACGACCCTGCGTTCGCCAAGTCGCTCGCGTCGCTCGCGGACCTGTATGTGAATGACGCGTTCGGTGCGGCGCATCGAGCGCACGCCTCGGTTGAAGCCATCGTCCGGGGCGTGGGCGGCGCGGCGGCGGGACTCCTGATGGAAAAGGAGCTGAAATATCTGGGCGCCGCGCTCGACACACCGGATCGGCCTTTCGTCGCGATACTCGGGGGCGCCAAAGTCTCCGACAAGATCGACGTGATCGTGAACCTCATTCCGCGCGTCGATCGGCTGATCATCGGCGGCGCGATGGCGTACACGTTCTTCAAGGCGCTGGGCAAGCCGGTCGGCCGGTCGCTCGTCGAAGCGGACAAGGTTGACGAGGCGCGCGACATCCTGGCCCGCGCGAAAGAGCGAGGCCTCCAGCTCCTGCTCCCGGTGGATCATGTCGTGGCAGCGAAGATCGAGGCGGGCGTGCCGGCGGAAACACTCGACGTCGACAGTCCCGCGATCGGCGAGCGCATGGGACTCGACATCGGCCCGAAGACAGTGGCTGCCTATGCGACTGCGCTCCGTGACGCGAAGACGGTGGTCTGGAACGGTCCGATGGGCGTATTCGAGATCGACGCATTCGCGAAGGGAACAATTGGCGTGGCGACGGCGGTGGCGGCGGTGAAGGGAACGACGATCGTGGGCGGCGGCGATTCGATCGCGGCGGTCCACAAGGCCGGCATCGCGGACCGCATCACACACATCTCCACCGGCGGCGGCGCATCGCTCGAATTTCTCGGCGGCCAGAAACTCCCGGGCGTGGAAGTTCTGCCCAGAGCCTAGAGCCTGGAGCCCTAAGCCTTATGCGAACACCCTTCATCGCCGGCAACTGGAAGATGTACAAGACGGTGGCCGACGCCGTGAAATACGTCAAGGAGCTGCGCGGTCTCGTCAAGGATCTCGACGCGGTGGAAGTAGTGCTCGCGCCGACGTTCACTGCGCTCTTCGCCGCCGCGGAAGCGGCGCGCAACAGCAACGTCGGCATCGCCGCCCAGGATCTGCACTGGGAGCGCGAGGGCGCGTTCACCGGCGAGATCAGCGGCCAGATGATCCGCGAGGCGGGCGCGACGTACGCGATCGTCGGCCACTCGGAGCGGCGCTCGCTCTTCGGGGAAACCGATGCGTCCGTGAACCGGAAGGTGGCGGCGGCGTTTGCCGCGGGACTCTGCCCGATCGCCTGCATCGGCGAGACACTGGATCAGCGCGAGCGGAACGAAACGTTCGACGTGCTCGACCGCCAGATCACGCAGGGACTGGACGGCCTGACGGCGGAACAGATCGGTCAGCTTGTGATTGCGTACGAGCCGGTCTGGGCGATTGGGACGGGCCGGAACGCGACGCCTGCCCAAGCATCGGAGGCGCACGGCCATATCCGGTCGCGCCTTCGCCAGTGGTTCGGACAGGAGCCGGCCGAGCTCTGCCACGTCATATATGGAGGCAGCGTGAAGCCCGAGAACGCCAGGGAATTGCTCTCGCAGCCGGATGTCGATGGGGCGCTGGTGGGCGGCGCCAGCCTTGATGTGCGCAGTTTCCTGCAGATTGTGGCGTCGGCACGGCGTGACGAAGCCTTGTAGGCACCTGATATAATCGGTTTTTCTCAGTCAGGCAGAATTCGATGCTGTATTACATCGCCACCGTCCTCTACGTGCTCGTGTGTTTCGTGATGATCGGCGTCATTCTTCTCCAGCAGGGGAAGGGGGGCGACATGGCGGCGGCGTTTGGCGGCGGCAGCAGCCAGGCCGCGTTCGGCGCGCGCAGCGGCGCGACGGTGCTGACCCGGGCGACGACCGTGTGCGCGGTGCTGTTCCTGGTCGGTGCGCTGGCGCTGAACATTCTGGCGCAGCGCGGACCCGGGTCCGTGGTTGGCGGCCGGGCGCCGCAGGGTGCTCCGACGACGACGCTGCCCACGCCGGCGCAGGCAGCTCCGACGACGGCTCCGGCTCCCGCGGCACAGCAGCCGGCAACCGGCGCATCGCCGGCAACAGCGCCTCCGGCTCCGGGCACAGCGCCGGGGCAGTAGTTCAGGGGTTCAGAAGGTTCAGAGAGTTCGTCCTCGAGGCCATGTTTCAATCAGGCCTCATCTGCGCGGAAGTGGCGGAATTGGCAGACGCACCAGCTTGAGGGGCTGGCGGTAGCAATACCGTGAAGGTTCGAGTCCTTTCTTCCGCACCATTCGACTCGCCTGCCAGGCTTCGCGAGCCGCAGGCTCGCTCATGGCAGGCCATCCGGCCATGCCAGCGTTTCTAAGCCTATAATTCGCGGCGGCTATGAGAATCCGACGCTTTTCGCGAGCCGCAGCCGTTGTCTGGTTCGTTCACGCCGCTCTTCTCGTTCCAGTTGCCGTTGCCCAGAATCCGGTCTATCCGGCGGGCCCACCGTACCGTCCCGTTCCCGGCCCCGAGTTCGCGCCTCGTGACCTGCGCGAGGAACTCCAGAACAAGACGACCGGTACCTTTACTGTGGCGTCGGTTGCCGACATGTACTGGAGAAGTCCGGTCGCGAAGCGGATGAGCGCCGAGCTCCGCGATCTGCTGCGCAACGCAGACATCACGGTCGGCAACCTCGAAGGGGGCGTCGGGTTCGACGCCGACCTGACGGCCCGCGCGATGGCGGATCTCGGGTTCGACTTCCTGGCGCCCGGCGAGTTCGGCGGCGGACCTGTGCTGCAGACCGCCACCGAAGCGCTGAACAAGTTCGGCATCAAGATCGCCGGTGCGGGCCCCAACCTCGCGACGGCGCGCCGGCCGGCGTTTCAGGAAGTGCCTGAAGGGCTGGTGACATTTCTCCACGCATGCCCGGGCGACAACCTGTGTGGCCCTCGCGCGACGAACACCGCGCAGGGCGTGAGTCCGCTTGGCGTGACGATCTGGAACACGGTCACACAGGAACAATTCAATCAACTCAAGGCGATGGAGGCCTCGATCCTCGCGCGCCGGACCGAGGCGGACGTCCTGGTCCCGACCGAGATGCCGCCCAACCAGCCCGCCGGCCGCCTCAGTTGGCTCGGGCAGAACTACATGGTGGCCGAGAAGCCCGGCGAGCTTCGCCATGAAGTGAACCGGGGCGACGAGCAGGCGCTCGTACTCTCCATCCGCAACGCGAAGGAGCTCTCGGACTTCGTCATCTTCCATATGCACGACCATCTCAATCGCTCGCTGTTCCAGGCGTACTCGTACAGCAACTATCCGGCGGACTATCTGCGGCCGTTTCTCCATAAGCTGATCGACAACGGTCTCGACATGTACGTGGGTTCAGGCGTGCACACGGTGCAGGGGATTGAGATCTACAAGGGCCGCCCCATTTTCTATAACCAGGGGAACATCGGCATCGACATCGGGAACGTGACGGGTCTCGATTCGCCGGTCGAGCCGCACGGAATGACGCGCACTGAAACCACCGAGCGGCAGCGCGCCGGATATTTCAGTCACGAGAGCAACTCGATCGCCTACCTGGCGCACACGACCTACCAGGACGGGACGCTCGTGGAAATCCGGATCTACCCGGTGGATATCGGTCTCAACGCGAGACCATGGTCACGCGAGAACGTGCCGATGACGCCGACCCCCGAAAAGGCGCGGGAGATCCTGGGACTCATTCAGAAGTACTCGGAGCCGTTCGGCACGCAGATCAGCATCGAGAACAACATCGGCGTGATCCGCGTGCGGCCGGAGGCGACGGTGGATGTGGGCGGTGATCTCGATATTCCGGGACGCCGGCGGAACTGAAAACGATCACAGAGTCCGTTCGTGATCACTCGCGTCAGGTCTCGTGATGGCCGTCCGGATTTCCCACTGGACGATCACGAAATTCGTACCCATACTCTCGACAAAACATTTTCGGGAGGCTCCCTATTCTGCAGGTTGCCGCACGGCTTGTCGCCCTCACCGTCGAAGCGCAGGGTGCGCTCGGCGGCGTTTCCGCAGCGGTGATTACCCGCTTCCCCGCCATGATCGGCCGGCGCCGCTCGACGGAGTCTGCCGATACCCACGTCCGGGCTGAAACGACGCTCTTCCTGCTGGACCGGGCCGACGGCCACACCCGCTACATTTCGCGGGAGCATTGCGCCATCGAGCACGAGGACGGGCGCTTCTCGGTCGTGGACCTGCGCAGCACGTGCGGAACGATGGTGGCCGGCCGCCGGATCGGCGGGAACCGCGAAGGCGGACAGGGCGAGCTGCGTGACCAGGACGAGATCGTCATTGGCACCGCCAGCTCCCGCTACGCCTTCCGGTTTGAGGTCTTCACCGACTGACCCGCCGATTCGGGGGGTAGCCGCACCCCCACGACATCACCGATGACAGCGAGCAGCGTCTTTGTGGAGAAGGGTTTCTGCAGGACGTGAAAGGCGCCGAACTCGGCCGCCGTCGTCAGATAGAGCGAAGAATCTGCTGTGCCGCCGCCGGTCATCGCAATGATGCGCGCCTGCGGATCGTGGAGGCGCATTCCGCGAATGAGCTCAAGACCGTCGCAGCCGGGCATCAGGATGTCGGTCAGGACAAGGTGGGGCCGAGTCCGGACATAGGCCGCAAGCGCGGTCGGACCGTCGGCGACGGACTCGACGTCGTACCCTCCGGAGACTAACGCCTCCTTCACCACGGCGCGAAGCACCTCGTCATCATCGACCAGCAGGATTTTCGGCCGCCCGTTCCCGCCCATGATCGGATCCGCGTGCTCGAGCCCCATCACGCCGCGCTCGCCGTCGTATCCCGCATGTCCTGGTGGCCTTCGGGCTTTCGCGCAAACCGCCCGACCCGGAGCAGCTTCGCCGCCAGAATCGCCATTGGCGCTCCGGCCAGGCTGAGCAGCACGCCCATCTGCGTTTCGGAGCGCAGTTGACCTGTCGGAAACACGGCGGCCGAAAAGTACAACCCCACGCTGAAGCCGATCGCCGTTGCCAGCCCGACGACGATGAGCTCCCGCCAGCCGACGCCCTTCGGCAGGTATAGACCTGCTGCGACGGCCACGCCGGCGGCTGCAAGAGTCCCGAGTGGCCTGCCGATGATCGCCGCGACAGCGACGCCGACGCTCCCGAGCTCGAGCGAGCCGAATGGAACCCCGGCATTCACGAGCGCGAAGAAGAAGAGCGCCACCTGCGCGGGGTACTTCGCCCAGATCTCGAACCGGCTCAGAGCGTCGCCCGCTCCTGGACGAGCGTCGACGAAGAACCCGGGGTCCCGTGCGGCGTGGGGCAGGAACGGCAGGACCGGCACGAGCGCGAGCGCCGGACCGAGTCCACCCCAGTACAGCGCCGCCCAGGAGAGCGAACCGCTCCCGAGGACGTAGGGCCACATACTGCGCACGCGCGATCGTCGCAGAACAAGCGCGAGTCCGATCGCTGCAGCCATGAGGGGCAGGCCTTTACCCGGGTCCAGATCCCCCATCGGCTGAACGAGTGGCAGCATCATCAGCGCCGCGGCGTTGGCCGTGATCCCCATCAGCAGCAGAAACGGAATGGCCGGATGCCGGTGAAAGATCACGCGTGCCACGAGATAGCTGACCGCGAGGTCGGTGGCGAATGTCACGGGCCACGCGGACACGAGCATCGGCTCGTCGACGCGGCCCTCGAACATCGTATAGATCACCGCGGCCGCGGCGACCGCACCGATTGACGCCAGGACCGGCATCAGGACACGCCGCCACGAGTGCAGCACGCCGTCCGGCGCCGTGGCTTCGACGACTTCCTTCATGACCATTCCGAAGAACGCGACCATGGCGATGTCGTTCACGACAAACGCCATCGGCAATGTGGTCCGGAAGTAGCTCGCGGGCGATGTGTTCACCCACACGAGCGCAATCAGGGCGCCGAGGGGCAGTACGAGCAGGTACTCGACGATGAATTTAGACAGCCGCGGCAGGTTGCGGCGGCTGGGCTCTTTCGTTTCCTGGACGCTGTTCACGAGGCTCCCCCTGACGACATCCTAGGAGGAGCAAGGGAAGCGCGATGTTCAAAGCGGCACAAGGGGCGCGGCGGGAGCAACCTGGCATCACGATTGCTCTAGGACAGGTAGCCTCGCTCGTCCCCCACTCTGGTGGGACGGCAAACATCCCATCCCACTGGACGGGAGGCGCAATTGGCCTCCCGGCACACCTTTTCAAGCAATAGTGCAAGCAATAGCAGCAGAGCAGGCAACGGACTTCACAGGGCGCCCCCGACTGGTAAAATACAGGCCTACCGTCGTATCAACCCCAATACTCGGAGTACACGTGGACGAAAGCTTCGGACTGCTCTGGATTCCTATCGGTTTTCTGCTCATTGCAGCGTCAGTCGCTGCCCTTTTCCTCACGATCTGAACCCGGCCCCTTCACTGGTGACCATGGGCGTATAATTCGCGCCCATGCGCACCAGCATCTTCGTCCCTATCGTCACGGCACTCGCGTGCATCTCGATTCCCGCAGCGGCGCAGGGATGGATTGAATACACGGGCCGCCAGGATCTGTTCATCGTCAATTTCCCCGCGCAGCCGACGATCCGGGAGATTGCCTACAGTTCGGAGTACGGCCTTGCGCTGCCGGCGCGGGTCTATACCGCCGTCGAAGGGCAAAACCAGTACGTCGTCACCGTCGTCGATTACTCGAAGGTCGAGCAGATCCATGGCGACAAGGCGAAGAACTGCCAGGGATATCCCGACACGTGTCTGAATCGCGCACCCAATGAGCTCCGGGGGGCGCTTGATTACGCCGTGTCATTGTTCCTGCAGAAGGACTCGAAGGTCACCTATTACGGGTATGCCGACACCGACCGGGTCGAGGGCCGCCGGGTGCAGTTGATCAATCCCGATCAGTCGCGGACGTTCGTCGCCGTGTATTTACACGATTACCGCCTCTATATCCTCGATGGCACCGTTCGCGGCAGCACGGCGCCGCCGGCGCTGTTCCAGCAGTCGCTCGGGTTCTTCGACAAAGAGGGCGTCAGAGTCCGCTACGAAACGGTGTACCGCCACGGGTATCCGGCGCCGCCGCGAGAACCGGGTAGCGGCAGGCTGGCCGGCTGCTAAGATCGACCCATTCCACTTCTCCTCTTCACCACCATCTGCTTCCTGGGCGCGGAGCTCGGGAGACTGGTCCTCGTACCGACCGGCGGGACGTCGCTGGCAGTGGTCTGGCCGCCGGCAGGACTGCTGCTCGGCGCGCTGGTCGTCAGCGATCGGCGTGCCTGGAAGGGCCTGCTCGCTGCGGCCGGTGTCGCGGCGTTCCTGTCGGCGGCGTTACACGGGCGCCCGGTCGCCGCTGCCGGACTGATTCTCGTCGGCCTCTGCGAAGCGATGGCGGCCGCGTGGCTCATCCGTCGAACAGTCGAGGGCCCGTTCGCGTTCAACCGGGTCTCGCACGCGTCGAGCCTGATTCTGTTCGCGTTGGTGGCACCGGTGTTCGGAGGCGCGCTGGCGGCGGCGATCGTGACGAGCGCGGGACTTGCCCCCTTCCTCGTGACGTGGCGAACGTGGGCGTTCGCCGATGCGCTCGGCATGCTGGCGACCGCACCGGTGGCGATTGCGCTGATCGCCGAGCGATCGCGCATCCGCGAGCTCCTCGCGTCATGGAAGACGCTCGAGTTCGTCCTGGTGTTTGCGGCCACGGTGGTCGTCACGTTCAGCATCTTCGGCGAAGCGCTCGACCCGGTCATCCGCGTCCCTGCGTACGTGCTGCCGTTCCTCCTCTGGCCGGCGTTCCGATTCGGACCGGGCGGAACGTCGGCGACGATTCTGACCGTCTCGGTGATTGCGATCTGGCACGCCGCGCATGGACTCGGCCCTCTCGCCCTTCCGGACGCCAGCGTCACGAACCTGGTGCTGCGATCGCAGGGGGCGATGGCCGTTGCGGCCACGTCGCTCCTGCTGCTGGCCAGTGTCGTGGCGGAACGGAAGCGCGTGGCGCTGGAAAACACGGTGCTGGTCGCCGAGCTGCAGCAGGCGCTTCTCGAAGTGAAAACGCTGCGCGGCTTCATCCCGATCTGCGCCTGGTGCCATAAGGTGCGTGACGACGCGGGGTTCTGGCAGCAGATTGAGATGTATCTGGACGCCCGGACGGACGCGACGTTCAGTCACAGCATCTGCCCGTCGTGCGCGACGGACGCCGGCGATGAAATCACCGCGGAGCTGATGCCGCCGCCGCCTCAGTGACCGCTTCAGATGAGCGCCGGGGGTGTGCGCTTCGGAACAGCGGGCGTGGGCCGTCTACAGGTAGGATGACGCCATGACGCTGCGCCGTTGGCTCTCAGCTTGGTGGGGCAGGCAGGTGGGGCTCCACGAGGAGAGGTCCACCAAGACCATCAGTTCGATCCAGAGGCCGACGCGCGAGGCGCCAACGGCCCCCGCGCAGTTCGTCGAGCTGCACACCTATCTGGACCGCCGCTACGCGTCGGCCGTGACCCTGTCGTTCCAGCAGATGGAAGACCTGCTGGGTTATGCGCTGCCGGCGTCCGCGCGCACCGAACCCACGTGGTGGACCGCCGACCCGGTGCCTGCCGACCGCCACGCCGATGCGTGGGTCGCCGCCCGGCGAACGGCGACGCCGCATCTCTCGAGCGGCATCGTCGTCTTCGAGCGGCTCCCGGGCACCTAACCCGTCGTCGCCGACCCCATAATGGCGGGATGCCCGATTCCGCCTCCGACATCTACCTCGGCAAGGGAACCGACCCCGTTTACCTTCGTGCACGCTACGGTAACCGCCACGGACTGACCGCGGGGGCAACCGGCACCGGCAAGACCGTCTCGCTGATGGTCGTGGCCGAAGGTTTTTCTCGCATCGGCGTCCCTGTCTTCATGGCAGACGTCAAAGGCGACGTCGCGGGACTGGCGATGCCGGCGGCAGCCGACGACGCCATCCGCCGCCGCGTGGAGCGAATCGGCCTGACCGACTACCGGCCCGAAGCGAGCCCGGTCGTGTTCTGGGACGTGTACGGCACGTCCGGCCATCCGCTGCGCGCGACAGTGAGCGAGGTCGGGCCCATGCTGCTCGGCCGCATGCTGGACCTGAACGACACGCAGACGGGCATGCTCGAAATTGCGTTCGCGATGGCAGACGATCGCGGGCTGCTGCTGCTCGACCTCGACGACCTGCGGGCGGTCCTCACATTCATCGCCGACAACCGGAAGGACGTCTCAACCCACTACGGGCTGGTGAGCAGTTCCTCGATCGCCGCCGTGCAGCGCGCGCTCCTCGCCCTCGATCGCGACGGGGGTGACCGGTTCTTCGGCGAACCAGGCCTCGACATCACGGACCTGCTCCGCACCGATCTCACCGGCCGCGGCATCATCGGCATCCTGGCCGCCGATCAGCTCGTGCAGCGGCCGCGCCTCTATTCGAGCGTGCTTCTGTGGCTGCTGTCCGAGCTGGACGAGCAGTTGCCCGAGGCGGGCGACTCGGCGAAGCCGCGGCTGGTGTTCATCTTCGACGAGGCGCATCTCCTCTTCGACGGGATGCCGGCGGGCCTGCTCCAGCGCACCGATCAGGTCGTCCGGCTGATTCGATCGAAGGGGGTTGGGATCTACTTCTGTTCGCAGTTTCCCGACGACGTGCCGGACGCCGTCCTGGGACAGCTGGGCAACCGGATTCAGCACGCCCTGCGCGCGCATACGCCCCGCGATCAGAAAGCCGTGCGCACCGCCGCCGAAACGTTCGTGCCGAATCCCGCGATCGATGTCGCGTCCGTCATCGGGACCCTCGAGATCGGGGAAGCGCTGGTTTCGACCCTCCAGGAGGGCGCGATACCGATGCCCGTCGAACGGACGCTGATGGCGCCGCCACGAAGCCGCATCGGCACGCTGACGGCCGAGGAGCGGGCGGCCGTGCGCGCACGGAGCCCGCTCGGCACGCGGTACGACACACCAGTCAATCGTGAATCGGCCTACGAACTGCTCACGCGAAAGGTTGCCGGGCAGCAGCCGCCGGCGGCCCCATCGGCGCCGGCGCCCGCGAGCAAGGGTGCCGTTCATGAGTGGCTCTGGGGGACGACGCGGCGTCAGGGAATGGTGGAGACGCTGGCCAAGCAGACTGCCCGAACGGTGGGCAGCCAGCTTGGCCGGCAGATTCTGCGAGGCGTGCTCGGAGGCGTTACTCGCCGCTGACGCGGAACGCCGGGCGCGGATACACGCCGAGGCCGTGGTACGAGTTCGAGTAGATCGTCTCCGTGTAGCGAATCCGTTTGCCCGCTTCGTTCACATACCCGAGTGACTGCTGGAAGAGTCCGGGTTCGGGATGGTGATGGGGCGCGGATGCCTCGAGGATGTACAGCTTGCGCTGGTGCATCGTGATGAACACCAGCACGCGGCGGCCGTCGGCGGCATCGAGCTGGAGCTGCTCGCCTTCCACCATGTCCTGCCAGTCCCAGGTGTAGTCGCTCACCTTGTAGGGACCCTTGAGGTACTTGGCGGCGGCGAACGTCATCGCGCCGCGCTCGTCCTGCTTCCAGTAGCCGGGGCCGATGCTCACACCGCCGTCGCGGCACTGCGCGTTGCCTGGAGGGCACTGCTTCCAGCGTGCGTTCCCCAGCTGCTCGAGGGATGAGTAGTCGACGACGGTCATCGTGAATTTCTCGGCGCCCTTCTCGGCGCTGTAGACGCGGGCGGGCAGCTCGTACCGCAGCTGTGACTGCCACTTCATCTCAGTCACCCGCGGCTTGCCGGGAAAATTGACCGCAAATCCGTCCTGAATGCTGACGAACTCCTCCCATTCCTGGGCGGCCGCCAGAGCGGGCATCGCTAGTACCAACGTGAAAAGAATGGCCGTCAGGCGCATCTGGTCCTCCACAAAAGAAAAAGGGCGGGACCCGTCAGGATCCCGCCCCCAAGGATACGCCGGTTGCCCGACGGTTAGTTAGTCGAGTTGAACAGCTCGCCGCCGTCGACCGCGGGCTTCTTGCGGTCGTGCGGCACGCAGACCGTCACGACACCGTCGGAGCTGCCTTCGAGGTCAGCCGCCGTGAAGTGCACGTGATAGACGCGGCCGTTGCCCTTGCCCGAGCGCTCGGAGCGAAGGAGCACGGTGCCGTTGCTGTTGATCACCGCGTCAACCGACGTGTCGCCGTCGCCGAGGCCGTTGGTCGGCTCATCCTGCGTGACGCTGGTGATGGTGATCGTCGCGTTGGCGTTCGGGTCGCTGACACCGGTAATGCTGACCGGCACCAGGCGGTGATCCGGCGCCCAGAGGCACGCGACGCTCGGCTGCGCCAGCGCGGCGTTCGGCGGATCGTTCGCGTTCTGGACGTGCACAACAACGGTGTCGAACCCGTTGCCGCCGTAGCCATCGTCAACCGACACCTGGAACGTGAGGTCCAGACCGCCGGCGTTCACGAACGGCGTGGTGATGTTCGGCGTGGCCGTCGTGTCGCCCGTGATCGTCACGGCCGGACCGCCGATCTGCACCCACTCGTAGGTGAGCGCATCGCCGTCAGGATCGCTGCTGCCGTTGCCGTTCAACGAAACCGCGCTGTTCTCGTTGATCGTCCAGTCCGAGCCGCCGTCCGCGACCGGATCGTTGTTGGTGTTTGTGATGGCAATCGACACCGTGTCCGAGGAGGGGGTCGCTTCGTAGCCATCGCTCACATACAGCGTGAAGACCAGCGTCGCGACGACACCGTTGGCACCGCCCGAACCGGCAAACGGAGCCGTGAAGCTCGGGGTTGCGGTGTTGTCGCCGTTCAGCACGACCGCCGGACCGCTCGTCTGCAGCCACACGTAAGACAGGGCGTCCGAGTCGCCGTCGTAGCTGCTGCTGCCGTCGAGCGCGCCCGGGGCGCCTTCCGCGATTGACTGGTCATTGCCCGCATCCGCGACCGGCACGTTGTTGACGTTGGCGACGGTGATGTCCACGGTGTCGGTATCCGAGACATCGTTGGCTTCCACGGCGAGCTGGAAGGTCAGCGTCTCGCCGCCGATAGCGACCGTGGGTGACGTGAACGACGGGTTCGCCGAGTTGGCACCCGTGAGGGTCACCGACGTGCCCGCGACCTGCGTCCAGCTGTAGCTCAGTGCGTCGCCGTCCGGGTCGTTGCTGCCGCTGCCGTCAAGCGAGACCGACTGGCCTTCCGCGACCGTCTGGTCGTCGCCTGCGTCCGCGTTCGGTTCCTGGTCGGCGAGCTCAACCGTGCAGATGGCCGAACATCCGTCGCCGCCGGCAATGTTGCCGTCGTCGCACTGCTCGGAGCCCTGGACGAGGCCGTTGCCGCAGACGACGCCTTCGCACGCATCACCCTGGCCGTTCCCGTTCAGATCCGCCTGTGCGGGGTTGTAATTGAGCGGGCAGTTGTCCGCATTCGCGCAGAGACCATCGCCGTCGCCGTCATTGGCCGCATCAAGCGGGCACGCATCGACCGCGTTGCACAGACCATCGAAATCGGCATCAGCGCAGGCGGCGGCGCCGAAGGTGATGGCGGGAAACTGTCCCCACGGCGACTGTACCTGCGTTGATGTGTCGAAGGAGATCGTATGAGCTCCCGGTTGAAATGCGCTAGTGAAGGTCTGGTAGTGCACCACCGCGGACGGGGTGCCGAAGCCGGTGCCCGGAATAAAGGGCACGCAGACCGCGCCAGCCGGCAGCGCCGCGGGGTAAATCCATCCTGAAAAGGGGTACGAGAATCCGTCGACGATGATGACCCCAACGGGGGACGGAGCTTCGAACGGCGAGTGGTATGAACCCGCGTAAAAGGTGGTCACGCCTGCCACGTCCTGGTGGCAGATTACGGTCGTATGCGCGCTCGCCGTCGCTGGAACCATCAGGGTGCCTGCAAAGACGCCGAGTACGGCAGTGAGAATCAGTCTCGATAGTTTCAAATAGTCCTCCGGTGTCGCGACGGGCGAACAGATCCTGGATCTGCGCGCGCCTTCGCGTGTTGAGTTAGTCGTGGATTGTTGGGGATACCGCGGAACCGTGGGGCCGAATGCTTACCCGGGGGAACGCGCCAACTGAGCTTTCGTGTTTTGCCGCTACGCTAGAGTCAGGTCAAGACAATTTGACGTCAAATCGGAGCGACGCGGACGCGCGATGAGTGAATTTCTTCTCCGGTTGCAGGACAGCGCACTGGCGCAGTGGGTCGGCGGCGCCGAGACGCTGCTCGCGTATCCCACGATCCTCACCCTGCACACGCTCGGCCTGTCGATCGTCGTCGGGACGTGCATCGTGATGGACCTGCGGCTCCTCGGCATTCCACGCGGCGTACCGCTTGCCGCGCTGCAGCGCGCCCCGCTCCTGATCTGGACAGCGTTTGCCGTCAACGCCATCACAGGGGTTTTGCTGTTTCTGCCCTCCGCGGAACAAAAAGCGTTTCAGACGGTCTTCCACGTGAAGCTGGCGTGCATTGCCCTTGCCCTGATCGTGTATGTCCGCATTCGGCGCCTGGTTTTCAGGAACGCAGCCACACTGTCGGCCCCCGTGCCGTCCGAGGCGCGCGTACTGGCGGTCGTCTCGCTCCTCTTGTGGACCGGGGCGACCGTGGCCGGCCGCCTCATGGCGTACATCCTTTAAGGGCGCCAGAGATGGATGCTCTCGTCGACTGGCTTCGCTTCACCCAGCTCTCCCTGCTGTTTCAGCAGGAAGTGGGCTGGCTCTGGCCGCTCTGCGAAAGCGTGCACTTTCTCGGGTTATGCGTCCTGATCGGAACTGCGGGATTCTTCGACCTGCGGCTCCTGGGTTTCCTGCGAAGCGTGCCGCTCCATGCCGCCTGGAGACTGATTCCGTGGGCCAAAGCCGCACTTTTTGCCAATTTCCTCACCGGCCTGGTCTTCCTGATTTCGCAGCCGGACCAGTACGTGCGCAACGTCTCGATGTGGTTCAAGCTCCTCTTTCTGCTTCTCGCGGGGGTCAACGCCCTGGTGTTCGAGTGGTTTTACAGCCGGAAACTGATGGCGCTCGATCCGCACGGCGATCCGCCCCTCGCGGCCAAGGCGATTGGGGCCGTCTCCCTCGTCTCCTGGTTTGCGGTGATGTACTTCGGCCGGATGATTCCGTATCTGGTCCCGGACCCTGTCTCCGGGGTGTAAAATCTAGCCCGCAATTCGGCCAGGAGGTTCCTTCCATGTCCCGCAGTCTCTGGGGGTTCGCGCTCGTCACCCTGCTCGCGATCGCCGTCCCGGCCGTGGCGCACCATGCCATGCAGGCCGAGTTCGATCAGAACAACGTCGTCGTCATCACCGGCGTGCTCAAGAAGATCAACTGGGTCAATCCTCACGTCAATTTCCTGGTGGATGTGAAAGAGCCGGATGGCGCGACGACGACCTGGACGCTCGTCCACGCGGGACCGAACCAGATGCGCGCGGCGGGGCTGAGCGACCGTGATTTCTGGAAGGTCGGCGCGACCTACACCGCAAGTCTGGCGCTGGCGCGCAACGGCTCGCCGCGCGGCTACGTCTTCACCATCAAGACGCCCGACGAGAAATTCATCTACCTGACGTTCGGCAACGTCGGCGTCGATCCGCTCAACAAAGACGGTAAGGGCGGGCTCGGCAACGGCCGCCCGACGAAGTTCCAGTAAGGGCCTGCGATGAGAATCCTGACGCTGCTCCTGGCACTCGCGTCCGTCCCGGGTCTTGCCTTCGCACAGGAAGGTGAGGGCGGCGGCAATCGTCCGACGGCCGAGGAACTCAACGCGCCAATGCCCCGGCTGTCCGACGGCAAGCCGGACCTCAGTGGGCGCTGGGGCAACCAGGGCGCCAACTTCGGCGGCAACGCCGCGCTCCAGACGCGCTTTGACGCCACCGGCAACTACCACAATCTCCGGAACGACCGGAAGGCGAGCCCGGTGAACCAGGAGCGCGACGCCGGCATGACGTCGCGGTTCTTCTCGAACGTGCCGATGTACAAGCCGGAGTTCTGGGAGCGCGTCGACTATCTGGACGTCAACGGCAACGCCGAGGACTCCAACTTCAAGTGCTTCCCTGCCGGCGTCCCGCGCATGGGCGCGCCGATGAAGATCCTGGCGACGCCAACCGAAGTGGTGCTGCTCTACCAGCAGAAGAACACCTGGCGGTACGTGCCGCTGAACCGGGCGCACGACAAGCTCAACTCGCGTGACCAGTCGTACATGGGCGATTCGGTCGGGCGCTGGGACGGCGACACGCTGGTCATCGACGTCGAAGGCTTCAACGAAGAGACGTGGATCGGATGGCCGGGATATTTCCACACGAACAAGATGCGCGTCGAAGAGCGCTTCCGCCGGCAGGGGAACGTGATCTTCTACGACGTCACCGTCCACGACCCCGACGTGCTGGCGGAGCCGTGGAAGATGGACCAGCGGGTCCTGCGCTTAAATCGCAATCCGCTCGTCCAGGTCGAAGATCCGCCGTGCGTCGAGTCGGACGGCGCGCACATGTACACGAAGGAACGCGGTTAGTTGGCACTACTCAATGGAGGCTTCATGAAGACGTTGCAGCTGCGGGCGGCTACGGCCGTACTCGCGTTGGCAGCCCTGCTCTCCGGCGCGACCATCGCGCAGGCGCAGGGGCTGGCCGAAGGAACGATCGTCGGGCGCGTCGTCGATTCGACGAAAGCGGTGCTGCCCGGCGTCACGGTCACGGCGACGAACGTCGCGACCGGGTTTCAGCGGACGAGCGTGACCGAAGCGGACGGCGTGTTCCGCCTCGTGGCGCTGCCGCCGGCCGAGTACGAGGTGAGCGCCGAACTCGCGGGCTTCGGCACCGTGCGCAACCGCGTCGTCGTGACGGTCGCCTCTGAAGCCAACATCGAGCTCGGCATGGCCGTGGCGTCGCTGACCGAATCGGTCACCGTGACCGGCGAAGCGCCGCTCATCGAAGTGACGCAGACACAGCAGGCGGTCACGATCAACCAGAAGGACATCGAGGGGCTGCCGACCAACAGTCGCAACTTCCTCGAGTTCGCCCTGCTCAGCCCCGGTGTCGTGCGCGGCCGGTCTGGCGGCGCGGGCTTCGGCGGCGAGAACGGGTTCTCGGCGTCGGGCAACCGCGGCGACCAGAACGGCATCAACATCGACGGCGTCTCGAACAAGAGCCTCGACAACGGCCTCGAGCAGAACACCTTCAGCACCGAGGGCGTCCAGGAGTTCAACGTCGTGACGCAGGGCTACCCCGCCGAGTTCGGCGGCGCCGCCGGCGGCGTCATCAACGCCGTGTCCAAGTCGGGCACGAACAACTTCGACGGCTACGGCTACGGGTTCATCCGGTCCGACGCGTTCGACAAGCCGGTGTTCAACACCGTCACGGGCAGCGACGGCATCGTCACGGCGGTCCCCGCGCCGCAGGCCTCGGAGTTCAACCGCAGCGTGACCGGTCTCACGATCGGCGGCCCGATCCGGCAGGATCAGATGTTCTTTTTCGGCCTCGCGGAGGCCACGCGGTCGAATACGCCGCGCCTGCAGAACATCGCGCAGGCGACGCTCGACTCCGTCCGTCAGATTGCCATCCCCGGCCTCGCGGACACCGAGGCGAATGTGATCCGCCAGTTCAAGCCCCGGAACAACAAGGCGAACCTGAAGGTCGACTGGAACATGTCGAACACCCAGAACGTCTCGGTGCGCGGCAGCTTCAACAACAACTTCAGCCCCGCGGGCGCCCCGAACGGGCGCAACTCTGTGACGACGACGAACGAGTCGAAGGACCGGACGTACGTGATTGCGGGCTCACTGAACTCCGTGCCCTCGAACCGGTTCCTCAATACGATGCGCTTCAGCGTGAACCGTGAAGATTCGTGGGTCGAGTTCCCGATGCAGGGCGGACGCGAGAACATCCGCAACTTCTCACCGCGCATCCAGATCGGCGGTAACACGGGCGGCAACTTCGGCCGCGGCAACGGCGGCGGCGGCGAGCACAACTTCGAGACGAAGTGGGAGCTCAACGACACCATCACGCTGTACCGCAACGCCCACACGTTCAAGGTGGGCGGGCAGTATCTCTTCACGCAGTTCCAGCAGATCAACAACTACGGGCCGGACGGCGTGTGGGATTTCAGCGATATCAACGCCTTCCGCGCCGGCCTGCCGACCGCCTTCTTTCAGACGTGGGGCCATGGCGGCGTCTACATGAAGGTCCACTACTTCAGCGGCTTCGCCCAGGACCAGTGGCAGCCGAAGCCCGGCCTCACGATCGACGCCGGCGTCCGGTATCAGTACGACCATCACCCGAACGACATCTCGGCGTACACGCTGCCGGAAAAGATCTTCAACCCGATGACGCTCGAGCGCACCGATGAAGCGGGGTCGCCGGGGATGAAGGGCTTCAATAACGACAACAACAACATCGCGCCGAGGCTCGGCGTGGCATGGACGCCCGACGAAGGCAAAACGCTGTTCCATGCGGCCGGCGGATCCTTCTACGGCATCCAGTACCTCGGCGAAATCGCCAATCCGATGGGGTGGAATGGACCGCCCTCCAGCTACCGTTTCACGTTCAGCCAGGTCGAGGCGGGACAAATCTGGGCGGGCACCGTCAACCCGGCCAGCCCGTACTACAACCCGCTCGGCATCCGGCGCCTTCCGGCCGATTACTACAACCGGGTCCTGATTCCGCAGCGCATCCCGCCGACGAACAACGTGTTCGACACCGACCTGAAGACGCCGATGTCCTGGCAGGCCAATGCTGGCGTCGATCGTCAACTGTCGCAGCGCGTCGCGGTGTCCGGGTCATTCCTCTGGTCGCGCGGCTACAACAACATCCGCAACGTCAACAAGAACCCGCAGGGCGGCGTTGCCTACCGCCAGGGTTCGCTGCTGCCCAGCGGCCGCATCACCCCGTTTGACGTGATCTACCGCCAGGGCGCTCGCCCGGACGCCGCCTTCAGCGAGGTCTGGACGTACGGCAACTACGGCACGATGAAGTTCAAGGGTGCGTCCGGTTCGATCACCAGCC
Organism: Candidatus Sulfopaludibacter sp. SbA3; assembly: GCA_945903265.1. Classification (GTDB taxonomy): domain Bacteria; phylum Acidobacteriota; class Vicinamibacteria; order Vicinamibacterales; family UBA2999; genus CAXNKG01. The sequence goes on along the minus strand of CAMDNQ010000004.1, from coordinate 104,850 downwards.
GCTGGACGAACCTGCAGCTGCGGGGCTCGGTCACCTGGAACGATTCGTGGGATGACTCGGTGGCGATCAGCTTCCGGCAGGGGCCGTCGAATCCGGACTGCGTCTCGTGCGAATGGTCGAAGTCGGTCACCAACTCGACGCGGTTCGTCGGGTCGGCGGTCTATTCGACGCCGCAGTCGTGGGGCATCTTCGGGCGTGACTGGCAGGTGGCGACGATCTTCGAATACGAAGGCGGCCACCCCTACCAGGTGCTCTCGGGCTTCGATACCAACAACGACACGCTCGCGGCGGACCGCCCGCTCGGCGTGCCGCGCAACTCGCTCATCACCGACCCGTACCGGAACGTGGACTTCCGGTTCTCCCGCACGCTGCCGGTCCGCGGCGACGTGAGGGTCGAATTGCTGTTCGAGCTGTTCAACGCGTTCAACTTCGCCAACTACACCAGCTACGTGGATTCGCTCTACGTGCTGCAGGGCGGCCAGTACGTCCCGCGTCCGGACTTCGTCGCCTTCCAGGGCAGCCCGGACCTGAACGTGCTGAATACCAAGCGCGATGCCGAAGACATCGGGCTCGACCCGAAGACGCGGCGCAACGGCGTCGGCGACCCGATGCGCGGCCAGCTCGGGTTCCGGATTCGGTTCTAGTCGGTAGGCGGTAGGGTAGTTCGCAGTCGGTAGGCGGTAGTTCGTAGTCGGTAGGCAGAACGCCGGGGTGATGAGCCCCGGCGTTTTGTGTGTACGTCTAGTTCGTCGCGAAGCAGTAGAACAGGCCGTCGCCGCCCGACTTGCGGAGCTCGTCCTGGCTGCACCCCTGCGAATCGTGCGACGAGTTCCACGAGCTGCCGGTCGCGGGGTCATTGCCCGATCGATCGTGATGCCCGACGCGCGCCTTCCCTGAGTTCGGAAAATAGCGCACCCAGTTGCCGCACGTCGAGTTGGCGGAATCGGCGCCGGGATAGGCGGACCCGTCCGGCTGCGATCCGGTGAGCACGTCGTGGCGGTTCGGCATGTCGCCGCGCCCGTTGATCACTTCGCCGCGCTCGTTGAGCGCCGTCTGCTTGGTCAGGTTGTTCTTATCGCTGTGCAGCTCGGCGACACTCGCCGCAATGAGCACGCCCTTCGCGTTGTGCCACGGCCCGGCGCCGACCCGATCCCGGGCGTGCCGCGTCGGATGCCCGGCCGACCCGTTCTCGCTCAGGTACGCGCGCCAGGTCCGGTTGCCGGCGCCGACCGCCGTCGCCAGCTTCTGGCAGTGCTGATCCGCGCCGTTGAGGCCGCCCAGGTTCGCGCCACGGCCGGGGCCCGCGCTGGTCATGAAGAAGGTCATCTGCGTGCCCTGGGCCGGCTGGCCCTGCGCGGGAACGGACGCCGGCGCCATGAGGCCCGAGAGCAGAAGAATCACGGCAAGCGAGCGGGCAACAGTCATCTCGTTCTCCTTGGTGTGAACCGGCTGACATTTATACCTCAGGCACTATAATCAGGTGCCTTTTTCGGCCTTTTGTGAAGGGATTGCCCATGCGCATCACCATCATCGCGCTTCTGATCGCGGCGTTCATGCCCGCTGCGGCCGACGCACAGGGACTCCGGTTGTCCGCGGTTTCCACCCGCCCCGAATTCGTGTCTGGCGGCGACGTGCTGGTGCGCCTCGACGTGCCGGCCGGCACGCAGGCGACTGCGGTTCGCGTGTCGTTGAACGGCGCTGATGTCACGTCGCAGCTCCGCGCCGATCAGGGCGGACGCTCGCTGACCGGCGTCGTGACCGGACTGACGCTCGGCGCGAATCAGATGACGGCCACTGCCGGCAACGCGACGACGCGGCTCAGCCTGGTGAATCACCCGATCACGGGCCCGGTGCTCTCGTTCCCGCAGGAGCAGCCGTTCGTCTGCGGCACCGAGCGGTTCAAGCTCGCCTCGGGCGGCACGCTCGGCAAACCGATCGACGCCAACTGCTCGATTGCCACGCGCGTCGACTACGTCTACAAGGCGACGACCGGCAACGACCTGAAGGGACTCGCCGACCCGAAGACGGTTCCGGCGGATGCCGTCATGGTGACGGCCAACGGCAAGCAGGTGCCGTACATCGTCCGGATCGAAACCGGGACAGTGAACCGCGCCATCTATCAGATCGCGATGCTGCACAGCCCATCGGCTGAACCGACCTTGGACTTCGCGACGCGCTCGAGCGGCTGGAACGGGAAGCTCGTGTACACCTTCGGCGGCGGCTGCGAGCCGGGCTGGTATCAGCAGGGCGCGTCGACCGGCGGCGTCCTCGAAGACCACCAGCTGCGCATGGGCTATGCGGTCGCGTCCGCGTCACTCGACGTCGCCGGCAACAACTGCAACGACGTCATCTCCGCGGAAACGCTGCTGATGGTGAAGGAGCGCTTCATCGAGACGTACGGCGCCCCGCAGTACACGATCGGATGGGGCTCGTCTGGCGGCGCGATTCAGCAGTACCAGATTGCGGACAATTATCCCGGTCTCCTCGACGGACTCATCACCGGCCGCAGCTTCATGGATACGCCGTTCGCGAGCTCGACGAGCAGCGGTGACAGCCGGCTGCTGCAGGCCTACTTCGACAAGAACACCGTCATGCTCACCGACGATCAGAAGCGTGCGATCGGCGGGTTCGGCAACCTGGCCACGGTGAAGAACCTTGCCACCGAGCGCGCGCCCCGGTTCAATGCGACCGAGGAATGCCCGCCGGGATTGACCGCTGAACAGAAGTACGACGCCGTGAAGAACCCGAAGGGCGCCCGCTGCACGATCTGGGATCACGGAGTGGTGGCGTTCGGCCGCGACCCGAAGACCGGATTCGCGCGCCGGCCGCTCGACAACGTCGGCATCCAGTACGGCCTCGAGGCGCTCAACGCGGGGACGATCACCAAGGAGCAGTTCCTCGATCTGAACGAAAAGATCGGCGGCTACGACATCGACGGCACGATCGTCGCGCAGCGCATGGTGGCTGACATGGAAGCCACGCGGGCGGCGTACCGGACCGGACGCCTCGGCAGCGGCGGCGGCGGACTCGCCGGCGTGCCGATCATCGACTTCCGTACCTATTACGACGACCTGCCGCAGGGCGACGTCCACCTGCGCTTCCACTCATTCTCGACCCGGGCGCGGCTCGAGAAGGCCAACGGCTACTCGGACAACATGGTCATGCAGCTGCACGACCGCCGCTTCGGGGCGTTCGAGGCGCGCAACCCGCAACTGGCACGGTCGCTGGCGCAGATGGACCAGTGGATCGGCGGCATCAAGGCGGACATGTCGAACGACTCCGCGATTGCGAAGATTCGCCGCGCGAAGCCGGCCGACCTCGTCGAAGGCTGCTGGACGAAGGACGAGACGCCGCAGAAGATCAACGAGAAGCTGCAGTACCGCGCGGGCCGCTGCAACGAGATCTACCCGTCATTCTCGTCGCCCCGCGGCGTCGCGGGCGCGCCGATCTCCAACGACGTGATCAAGTGCCAGACGCGGTCGGTATCGACGTCCGAGTACAAGGTCACCTTCACGGCCGACGAAACGGCGCGGCTGCGCCGGATCTTCCCGGAAGGCGTCTGCGACTACTCGAAGCCGGGCGTCGGCCAGCAGAAACTGACGGGCACCTGGATCGTCTTCAAGCCGGGGAACACAGGAACCAACTGATGCGACCCGGACTGTTCACGATCGGTCTCCTCTCGCTGTCCCTGGCGGGCCTGGGCGCGCCCGTCCCGAGCTACGCCAGGGGGCAGGCGCCCAAGCCGCAGGGCGGCTCGCCAACGGTCAAGGACGTGCTCTACAGCGCCGCCGACTCGATCGGGGCGCTGCGGACCGCGGCGGAGGTAGACCGGATCGCCAGCATGAACTACACGGCCACCGGCACGATGACGGTGAACGGCAAACCGTGCACGCTCAAGGAGTACCGCGCGAGCATCAACTGGCTGCTGAAGGGGATGCGCGTGGACTACGCGTGCGAGGGACAGATGCGGCGCGTCGAGGTGGTCAGCGGGGCTGCGGCCTGGAACGAGACGGCACCCGGCGCCGGGGCCTCCGCGGCACCAGGGACGGCCGCGGAGCGTCAGCTCATGCTCTGGACCTATCCCGCTGGAGTCATCAAGGCGGCCGCCGCTGCCGGCGCGAAAGCCACGGTCGCCGTCGACGGGGGTAAGACCGTGCTCGCCTTCCCGGTCGTCGAGGTTCCGGGAGCCACCGTGCGCGCGACGTACAACCAGGCGACGTACCTGCTCGAGCGGGTGGAAGCGCGGCTCGGCGAGGCCGTCATCGACATTGCCTACGCGGAGTACGGCGACTGGAATGGGGACGATTACCTGAGCGACGTGCAGTTTCCGAAGCGCATCACGCTGAAGCGGGGCGCCAGCACGGCGCTCGACCTGACGATCGCGAAGACCAACACGTACAACCCATACGTGGTGATGCCGGTTCCCGCCGGGATCAAATAACGCCTGAGGTATCCCTGGGGGCACTTGCCTTGCACTCCTGAATGCAGACCGTCACGGACGACGGCTGCCGTAAGGAGGCACCTGTGGGACTTCGAGACAAATACAACTACGCCATTCAGACCGCGAAGGGCATCCGCTTCGACGGCTCAGCCGAAGAGCGCGACGGCAAGCTCCACTTCAACGGTTACGTGAATTCAGAAGATGAGAAGAACCAGATCTGGAATGCGCTGAAGACGATTCCGGAGTGGCGCACGGATGTGGTCGCCGACATCAAGGTGCGGCCGGGCGCCCAGGCCACCGCAAAACCGGCGGCGCAGGCCGAGCAGACCTATACGGTCCAGGCCGGCGATACGCTGAGCGCCATCTCGAAGAAGTTCCTGGGCAACGCGAACGCCTACATGGACATCTTCAATCTGAACAAGGACCAGCTGAGCGACCCGGACAAGATCAAGCCGGGCCAGGTGCTGAAGATTCCGCAGGCGGCGCACAAATAAGAACCACGAAGCACACGAAGAGCACGAAGAGCACGAAGAGAAACCTCTAAACGGTTCTTCCTTCGTGCTCTTCGGCTCTTCGTGGTTACCTCCTAGTTCGTCCCACCCTTCCCTACAAACCGCAGGAACTCGGCAAACGGCACCGCGCGCCCATGCCCTGCGGCTATGGTCGCCACGTCGAGTTTGTAGGCCTGAATGTTCTGGAACATGTTCAACGCAGCCGGCGGGGCCGTCGCGGGGATCGCCGCGCCCTCAGCGGGCGGCGTGTACATGTCCGACTCGAACAGAATCCGCTCACGCGGCAGGTACGCCATCAGCATCCCCTCGGAGTGGGGGTTGCCCTGCACGTAATAGACGTCGAGCGTGCGCGTGCCGTCGCTGATCGTCCCTTTCATGTCGATGGTCTCGAGCTGGTAGCCCTCGGCAAACTCCGTCGGGGGATAGAGCGACAGCAGGTCAGGCTCCAGCGTCCAGCGTCCGTACGACAGCACTTCCTGCTTGTAGAAATCCCGGTTGCTCGAATGGGTGACGACGGTCGCGCCCGCGTGGAAGGCGGTGCGAAGGCCGCCCAGATGGTCGAAGTGGTGATGGGAGTTCACGACGTAACGGATCGGCTTGTTCGGAATCGTCTTGTAGATGGTGTCAATGACCGCCTGCGTCCGCGCCTGGTTCTGCGGCGCCTCGACGAGCACCGTGAAGTCGCGGAACTCGACCGCCATGCTGTGGTGCGAGCCGCCTGTCAGGTAGTAGACGCCCTCGCTCATCTTGGTGACCTGCACGTTCACGGGCGGAACGGTGGCGGTGCGCGCCGCGTCGGGAACGGGATTCGGCGCGCCGCAGTTGTTCACCTGGATGTCCTTGACGGTGAATGTGAGCGAGTTGTGGCCGCCGTTATAGTTCGGCGCCTGCGTCTCATCATCCCAGTCGGTGTGATGGTGGAAGTTGCCCGGCCACTTCACGCCGTTGACGTCGCGCCACTGCGTGTATTCGCCCTCCTGGTTCAGATCGCCTCGGACGGGATTCGGCACAAACGTCTGCACCCGCTCCACGAGGTTCTGATCGTTGATGGTGCCGTTGACGCGGTACTTGCCGAGCGCCATGAACGAAATGATGTTCACCTTGCGCATCGCGATCGACGTCAGTCCGCCCAGGGCCCCGCTCTCGTAGCGGGTGATGAGCACCGGATTCGCGCCTGGCGCCATCGCGGCCTTGATGAATCCATGCGGGTTCAGCCAGATATCGAGCTGACGGACTTCCGCAGCCGCGGGCTGCGGCGCCGGCATGCCGTTGGCGCCGACGTTCCACGCCACCTTGTCGACGACAATCTGCGTCTGGCGCTGATCGCCGGTCAGCGGAATGCCGCCGCCGCCCTGGGTCGAATACGTGCCCTGGCGCAGTACCTGCTCCACGCGCGACGAGCGCTCGTCGAAATTAATCGAGCGCGTGTACTCGGCGAGCTCCACGCGCGGCCAATCGTCCCGAATGTCGCGGGTCTGGCCCACGAACCCGACGTATCCCGATCCGGTGTAGGTAATGCACTTCAGGTTGTTCGTGCCCATCGCCTGGGCCGCCGCCTGCAGAACGGATTGTGCCGTCGGCGCCTGTGCCGCCGGACGCGCCACCATCGCTGTGACGAGCAGCACCGCACCAGCGAATGCCGTGATGTATCTGTCCATAGTTCCTCCGTATCCTTCCTTAGAAGATCGCGACCGGATTGACCGGCGAGCCGGTGCCGCCTTCAACGGTCAGCGGCGCAAACTGAATCATGAATTCGTACCGATTGAGCTTCCGCGCGGTTGCAGCCAGCTGCTCGAGGTCCAGGCATTCCACGATGTTGATGCCTATCCAGTTGAGGATGGCGACGTGGATCGGATTACGCATCCCCTCCCAGCCAGGCCGCGGATTCCAGTCGATGTTGAAGTCGTGGCCGACGAACGCCGGCAGGCGCTCGTGCATCCACGGAATCGTGTCGGCGTAATAGCCCGAGACCTGTCCCGCCCACGGACCGACCTCCGCCCGCCGCTTCCAGCGTCCGATGTAGAGCAGCACCACGTCACCGGGGCCGGCCTTGACGCCGGACTTCTTCTCCCAGGCTTCGAGGTCGGCGCGGCGAATCGGCGTGCCCGGCTCCACATACTCGACGCCCTTCAGCGCGGCGATGTCGTACAGGACGGCGCGCGTGACGATGCCGTCCTTCCAGTTCATGACGCTGCCCTTCTTGCACCCCGACTCCGGCGTGATGTTGTCCTTCACCGGCACGCCGTTGTACATGAGGCCGTTCTCGAAGAAGTGGCACCACGTGTCCATGTGCGGCACGGTGAGGCCGTGATAGCTCACCTGATAGTTGTCGGTGGTGCCGCCCTCCGTGATGTTGTTCGTCGTCCGCTTGAACAGGCCGGCCGGCTGTACGTCGGCCGCGGCGACCTGGGGCATCGGCGGCGCCAGCGACACCACGATCCCGTTCTTCACCAGCGAGGCCGCACTGCGCACCTTCTGCGGCGTGATGAGACTCGAAGTGCCCTTGGATTCCTCGCCAACAGGCGCCCACCGCCCCCACGTCTTGAACTCCTTGCGCCAGCGTTCGTAGTTGGCGCGCATCTCCGCAGTATCAGCCGGCGGCGGGCCTGCTGGAGCCTGGGCCGGGGCCTGCGCCGCGGGGGGCGCTGGAGCCTGCGCGCTCAGGTGGAATGCACCGGTGATACTCGCCAGAACCATCCCCACGCCGACCGCAATCGATTTCAACCTCATATGCCACTCCTGCCTACCGACTACCGACTACTTCCCGGAAAGGCGCCAATTCTAGCGCGTTATGATGGCCCGAATGGCACTTCCCACGCGCGCCGCATTCCTCGCATTCCTGTCGCTTCTGGCCGTCGCCACCGTTCGCGGGCAGGCCCCGTCGACGGTACAGGCTGATATCGACGCGCTGTATCCCGACCTCTCCGCCCTGTACGAGGACCTGCACCGCAACCCCGAGCTGGGATTCCAGGAAACGCGGACGTCTGGCGTGCTCGCCGCGCGCCTGAAGGCACTCGGGTTCGACGTCACGACCGGCGTGGGCAAGACGGGTATCGTGGCGATTCTTCGTAACGGCGCTGGGCCGACGGCGATGCTGCGCACCGAACTGGATGCGTTGCCGGTGGAAGAGAAAACCGGTGCGCCGTTTGCCAGCAGGGTCATGGCCAAAACCGCAGCAGGACAGACGGTGCCGGTCATGCACGCCTGCGGTCACGACCTCCACATGACCGCCTGGATGGGAACCGCGGCGTGGATGGCCTCGCACCGGCAGTCCTGGAAAGGCACGCTGATGCTGGTCGGCCAGCCGGCGGAGGAAAGCGTCAGCGGCGCGGCCGCGATGCTGAAAGATGGCCTCTTCACGAAGTTTCCCAGGCCCGACTACGCTATCGGCCTGCACGACGACGACACGCTGCCGGCGGGCACAATTGGTTATCGCGCAGGCTTCTTCCGCGCCTCGATGATGGCGCCGATCATCACGATGTATGGCCGCGGCGGCCATGGCGCCGTGCCGCAGAACACCGTCGATCCTGTGGTGATGGCGGCGCGGACCGTCATGAGCCTCCAGACGATCGTGGCCCGCGAGACGAACCCGCAGGACCCGCTCGTCGTAACGATCGGATCCATTCACGGGGGGACGCAGGGCAACATCATCCCGGACCAGGTGCGGATGGAGCTGAGCGTCAGAACTTTCAACGAGGATGTGCGGAAGCGGACGATGGCCGCCATCGAGCGCATTGCGAAGGCCGAAGCGGCCGCCGCCGGCGCGCCCCGAGAGCCCGCCATCGAATTTGCCAATGCCGGCATCGGCCCCGTGTTCAACGACCCGATGCTGACCGCTCGACTGGCGTCGGCGCTGCGCGCCGCGATGGGAGCCGACCGCGTCGTCGAGATGCCCGCCAAGATGACGTCGGAAGACTTTTCGGAGTTCGGCCGCGCCGGCGTTCCCGCCGTGCTGCTGCACATCGGTGCGATCAATGTGGCAAAGCTGGCGGAGTCGAAGCGGACCGGTGTGCCGGTGCCGGCGCCACACTCGCCGGAATGGCTCCCCGAGCTCGAGCCAACGTTGAAGGGCGCGGTTCGAGCGGAAGTGTCAGCGCTGCTGGATTTGCTGAAGTAGGCGGCTACGGCTTCGCGGCGTTCTCTTTGAGGAACGTCACGACGTAGTCGGTGATCAGCGGCGGGAATTCATGACCGCCCCGGTGCGTGAGCGTGACCACGGGCGCGGGACTTCCCGCCCCATACCGCTGGCAGCCATTCCCGCACCGTGCGGCCGTCGTGCGAACGCCGTTCAGCACGATCGCGTTCACCATCCCGGCACGGTGATCCGCGTAGCCCGGATCGTTGGCGCCCGACACGATGATGGCAGGTCTCCGAACCTTGGGCTGAACCTCTGGCCTCCAGCGTCCGGCGACGATGCCGTAGGCCGCAAACAGGTTGGGCCGATCGGCCCACAGCAGGAACGTGAAGCCCGCGCCGTTCGAGAATCCAACGGCATACACGTGACGTTCGTCGATGCGGTACTTGCCGCGCAGCGTGGCGAGCGCCGTGTCGACCATCTTCAGATCGCGGTCGCCATCCTGCCCGCGCTCGACCTGCCACCCTGGATAGCCCTCGCGATCCATCGCCTGGAAATAGACGACGATCGCCTCGGGCCACGCGCCGTGCAGATTCACGCCCTCGAAGTTCTCGATCACGTCGCCGCGGCCATGAAACGCGAAGACGACCGGGAAGCCCGCTGGCGGGGCGGCCACAGGCGGCACGTAGACGAACGCGCGTCGGGCGGTGCCGTCGACAGTGAACGTGGCCGTTTCGGCGTGCGCAACGAGGGGCGCCAGCGTCAGTGCGGCAAGGACAAGCAGTGTCTTCATGATTAACGCGCCGGAGCCTGAATCGGCGGCTGCGGGCCGAGCACCTTCGTCAGCGCGACCCATCCGCACTGTTCGTCACCGCTTGCTCCGCCCACGCCAATCGAGCCGATGAGCAGGTCCTCGACGATGATCGGATAACCACCTTCGACGATATACAGGTCGAGGGGAGCACGGGCGAGATACGGCTCCGGCGCGCCCCAGCGGTTGGACACGACTCGGGTGGGCTGCCGCATGTAGAGCGCGGTCTTCGCCTTCCCGAGGGCGGAGTCATAGTTGTTCGGGATCTGCCCGTCGGTCCGCATTGACGCGACGATGTTGCCCGACACACCGAGGACGACAACCGTCGCGCCGCCGTTCGGATTGAGCGAGCGTGAAAAGGCGATGCACTCCTGAATGAGCTGCATGGCGATCTCGGCGTTGACTTCGATCACGCGTGAGCGCTTGGTGGCGTCAGGTGAAATCGCCGCCTTGGCGAGCGTTGCGGGCGGCGCCGGCTTGACCGCCGCCGCGGCGGCCACGGCCGCCGATGCCCCCTGCGCGGCGCCAACGCCAGCTCCAGCCGTCTGTGCGTGCAGGCCTGCCGCTGTCAGCGCGACCGAGACCACGCCGGCCGCCAGGACCACGGAGACACGCGCGCCCACGCTACGGCTCCTCGTCGTCATCCCCGAAATCCGGCAATTCGACATCGATGTCGTCCGTATCATCCAGATCGTCAGCCGGGAGGTGGAGGGCCTCGGGCGATTCCGCCCACAAGTTGCCCGACGACGGCGCCGACGGCACTTCGGGAGCGGCTGCGGGCGCAGGCACGGGCGCCTCACGGCGTGATGCGCGCGTTCCCGCTGCGGAGAAGAGAACGGGAGTCTTTCTGGCTCGCGGGGCCGCTTTTCTCGCCGTCTTGCGGGCGATTTTTGCGGCAGTCTTACGGCCGGTCACCTTCCGCGCGACAGCCTTCTTGGCGCGCGGGGCTGCCTTTCGGGATGGCTTTCGGGATGGTTTTCGAGCAGACGTTCGGGCTGTCGTCCGGGCGGTCTTGCCTGCGGTCTTCCGCGCCGTCTTCTTTGCCGCTTTCGCCGGACGCCGTTTCGGCGCGGCCCGGCGTGCTGCTTTCGAGGCCTTCCGCGAGGCCTTCGGCGCGGCCTTCCGCGCGACCGTCCGCTTCTTCGCTGCGCGTTTCTTACTCATGGTCGACTCCTCCGGTCACTCGGTTGCCTGGCCGCTGAACCGCGTGCGCAGGGCTGCGCGGTCGACCGCAGCTCCACGGATATACACGGCATTGATGCGACGGGTATTGGTGATGTCATCGAGCGGGTTCGCGTCGAGCACGACGAAGTCCGCGCTCTTGCCGGCGGCCACCGTCCCGAGATCGGTCAGCTTCATCACTTCGGCGGAGTTCCGTGTCGCGGCGACGATCACCTGGTGAGGCGTCATGCCGGCGGCCACCATGTCCGCCATCTCGACGTGGGGGCCGTACGGCGTGTTGCCGTCGGTGCCCATCGCAATCTTGACGCCCAGACTATTCAGCTTCGCGAGGTTACGAGCCTGGATGCCGAACGCCTTCTGGGCCTCCGGGTCGTCCTTGGCATTGGCGGCCTGGAGCTTTTCGACCTCGCCGGCGGGCACTGTCTCGCTGACCCAGCTGAGATCCGTCTTGACGCCGCGGCCCGGCAGGTTCGGCACCAGGATGACCTCCGGCCGTGCCTTGTACATGGCCACAAACTCCTCGTCGATGTCGCGGTCCCGGACGCCGTGCGCGAATGCGTCAAGACCAGCCTTGAGCAGCCCCTTCGCGTCTTCCAACTCAAAAATGTGAGCGGTCACGCGCAGGCCGTTCTTGTGCGCTTCGTCGATGATCGCGCCGTACAGCTCGGGCGTGAGCTTCTTGAACTTGTTGTCGCGATCGTCCACCCAGATCTTGATGATGTCGACCTTGCGCTTGGCGTTGTCCTGCACCGCCGCCCGTGCCTCCGCTTCGGTCGAGACCCAGATGGGCACCTCGGTCCGCCCGGGCTCCGGCATCGTGATGCCGCGGCCCGCAGTCTGGAACCGCGCCGCATTCGGCATCGTCGTGCTCTCCGTGCGCACCTGATACGGGACATCGCCCTGGTCCTGTCCCATGCTCTGCGCCGCAACGACGCCGTAGTACGCCCGGCGCTGCAGATCCTCGACCAGCTGGTCGCGCATCTGGGAGCGCAGGTGCACGTGCGCATCGACGATCCCCGGCATCACCGTCTTGCCGGCCAGGCTGACGCGCGTAGCGCCCTCGGGCACCGCCACGCCTGCGCCCACCTGCTCGATGCGTCCATCGCGCACGATGATGGTGGCGTTCTCGATTGGATCGCTGCCGTCACCGACGATCACGCGGGCGCCCTCGAATGCCGTGGCGCCGGCGCCAGCCGGCGGCTGCTGTGGCTCAGCCTGGCCGCAGGCCATCACGAGCGTGCTCGCCAGTAAAAGTGTCGTGGTTGCCAATCTAATCTGCATCGCGCTTCCTCCACGGCCGGCTACAGCCGGCCTCCACATTGTGTCGGGCCGGCTGAAGCCGGCCGTCGCAGTCCAAACTTAGTTGGGAATCAGCAGCCGGATCGTCCCGTCATGCTTGTTAAGCAGGAACACCTGCCCGTTCGGGCCCGCGCCAAAGCGCAGGTCCGCGCGCGTCGTCGGCGTTTTTCGCTGCTGTGTATTCTTGTCGCGAATCAACTGCAGGAACGTCTTTGATTCACCGGCGTCGTTCAGCAGCACCCGGCGGATGCCGTCCTGGCCGCCCGCAGGCAATTTGTCGGCCGGGACGTAGAAGATTTCGCCGCTCGGGAAGTCCCCAAACAGCAGCAGATTGGCCAGCTGCGGAATGGCATTGCTCCGGTAGACATGCACGCCGGTAATGGCGACCTGGACCTGCAGCAGCGGATCGAGCTGGGCGTATTCAGCGACCGGATACGTCACGGTCGGATCCGACCGGCGTCTCTTCAGGTCGACTTCCTGCCGGCTGATGAACCCGAAGCTGCCTTCCCACTTGTTCCAGCCGAGATTCGCACCGGCGGGCGCTGGACTCAGCTCCTCGACGATGTCCTGGCCGATGTCGGCGACAAAAAGATTGTTGTTGCGTGGATCCCAGCCGAACCGCTGCGGGTTGCGCACGCCATAGACGTAGATCTCGCCAAGGAGGCCCTGCCGGCCCGCGAACGGATTCTGCTTCGGGATGCCGTACTTCTTGTTGGCGCTGTTCGATCCGAGCGGGTCGATGCGAAAGATCTTTCCGAACGGCGAGGCAAGATTCTGCGCGAGGTTCAGCGGATCGCCGCCGCTGCCGCCGTCGGCAATGCCCACATACAGGAGGCCGAACTCGGGGGAGCCGGACTGGGCGAACGGATGAAAGCTGATGTGGCCGCCGTTGTGATTCGGGAACGGCTGCTCGAGACGCAACAGCTCGCGTGGAGCGCCGCCGTCGTACGCGGCCGCCGCGGGATTCTTCGCCGTCCACTCCAGCAGGACGGTGTCGTGTGTATTATTGCCGCCGCCCGGCTGGAAATCCGGAGTGGGCGTCGTGTTGGTGGTGTCGGACCACGTATAGAACTTGCCGTAGCCGGGAGTGCCGGTCTGTCCGAACTGCGGGTGCATCGCAAAGCTCTGGACGCCGCGTTCACGACCCGTCGACTGGATACCGACACCCCACTGCCCCGCGTTGATATCGATGTACGGCCGCACCGTCGCGCCGTCGTAGCTGACGGTATAGAGCGGGCCGCGCATGTCGTTGACGAACATCCGCTTGGTTCCAGGCTCGTCGACGAGCAGCATGATCCTGGCGGCTTCGCTGCCGACGTCTGGAACCGACGCGAATTCGCGGACGCGGACGCGAACGACGCCCTCGGTCGCCTGAATCGGGGTGGGGAATGGATCGTTGGGCGCCTGGGCCGCTACGGACGCGGTTACCAGCAGCGCAAGACAGCTCGCTCGACGCCAGCGCATTGCGGGATCTATATCACGCTCGGTGTGCCCGGACGGCATCGTCGTCCCACGAGAGGCCGGCGCCAGGGGCGCCAGACGGCACGGCGTGGCCGTCAACGATTCTCAGCGGTTCAGTCAGCAGGGGATGCATCCAGTCGACGTATTCCAGCCAGTCGGCGGTCGGGGTCGCGGAGAGCAGGTGGGCGCTCACCTCAGGATACAGATGAGACGACATCGGCAGGCCGGCATCAGCCGCCAGCGCACTGGCACGCTGCCACCCGGAGACGCCGCCGATCCGCTCGAGATCGGGCATGACCAGATCGCACGCCCGCGCAGCGAGGGCCTTCTCCATGTCGTAGACCTGCGAGAAATTTTCGCCAATCTGCACGGGCGTCACGGCTGCGGCCGCCACGTCGGCGCATCCGGCAAAGTCATCGTGCCGGATCGGTTCTTCAATCCAGAACACGCCCTCGTCATCGAGCGCCTTCGCGCGGCGGATCGCCTCGGCCACCGTTAGTGCCTGGTTGTAGTCCACCATCACGGCGATGGTGTCCGTGATGCGCTTGCGTACCGCGCGGACCGCGGCGACGTCGCCTTCGAGTGTGGGATATCCCAGGCGCAGCTTTACGGCACGGAACCCGCCCTCCAGCAGCTTCTCGGCCTCGTCGCCCAGTGCCGCAGGTTCCATCAGTCCAAGACCGTTGCTGTTGTAGGCGCGTATCGGGCGCGGTTCCGCGCCGAGGAAACGCGCGAGCGGCAGACCCGCCGCGCGCGAGAGCGCATCCCATGCGGCGACGTCCACCATCGCCATCGCCATCCGGACATTGCCCTGGACGCCAATCAGAGTGTAGCGCTTCGAGAGCCGCGCCCAGATGTCGGCCGGCAGCATCGGCTGGCCGGCAACCGCCGCGACGATGTCCGCGAGAAACGTGGTGATGGCAGGCGCGGCGGCGGCGCGATAGCAGAACTGATAGGCGCGGCCCGTGACGCCTTCGTGCGTCTCGAGATCGACCAGCAGAAGCGGCGCCTCGCGCACGGTGGCCGCGCTCGTGCCCAGCGCGAACCGCATCGGGACGAGCACGGGCGTCGCGCGAATCGCGCGGATCGTCAGGCGCGGAAAATCACGGACGGCCATTCGCGTGAAGCGCCAGCATGTCCCACACCGCGCGATTGGCCGGAGTCGGCACGTTCACCGCCCTGCCAAGCTGCACGACGCCGCCAGCGAGCCACGCCACTTCGAGCTTGTTCCCTCTATCGAGGTCGTGATGCATCGACGAGGTCATCGCGGCCGGCACCGTATCGACGAAGGCGAGCCGCTGGTCTGCGTAGTCGGCGGGCAGATTCACCTTGTGCGCGCGGCCGACCGCGACCGTCTCCTTCATCACGTCGTGCAGGAATGCGCGCGTCTGAGGATTCTCCCGGATCGGTCCGATCGTGGAACGCATCGTGGCGGTCGTGCCGGAGAGGCCGACCAGAAACACGTACTTCTCCCACAACGTGCGGCGGATGTCGTCGGACAATTCAGCCTGGATGCCCGAGCGAAGAAGCGGCTCGAGCAGCCGCTCGGCCCGCGGCGACCGCTGGCCGTCGTATTCGCCGAAGATGAATCGCTGCATCGGCCCCGTCTGCTTGATGACGCCGGGACGGTCGATGTTGGTTGCCACGTAGGCAACCGCGCCCATCACCGGAGCGTCCCCCAGCGCGCGGCGCAGGATGTCGTCCTTGATGACGCCGTTCTGGAGCGAGAGGACGGCAGTGGAAGGACCGATGAGCGGCGCAATGGCCTTCGCGGCCGCGTCGGTGTCCCACAGCTTCACCGCCAGCAGCACGTAGTCGACGACGCCAATCGTGGCGGGGTCGTCGGTCACGCTGACATCCTTCAGGTTGAGCGTGCCGTAGGCGTCGCTCTCCACCGTCAGGCCGTCCTTGCGGATGGCCGCGAGATGCGAGCCACGCGCCACAAACGAGACGTCGCAGCCGGCGCTGGCCAGGCGGGCGCCATAGAGGCCGCCCAGGCCGCCGGACCCCATAATCGCAATCTTCATTCAGGTCAGGAATCGCGCCAGCCGCGGCGCTTCAGTGATGCGCGAAGCGCCTGCATTCTGGCGAGGACGCGCGGCTGCAGTTCAAACGGTTCGCTCAGGATGATGGCGGTCGGCGACTCGAGCCGCAGCTGGAGGCCGTCGGTGTTGCGGTACACGGTGCAGGACAAACGGTCGTCGTCCCATGCAAGCTGCCACAGGGTGGCAACAGGTCGAGGCTCGGAGAGGGCGGGCAAATGTGCCGCTTATTCTATCGGCGTTCCGCCTTCCGTGTGTTTCTCAAGTTGTGGATGGCGAGGTAGGTGCGGAACGCAGCCATGCCCCAGAGGCCGGCCGCCGCGACACGGGGGTGGTTCCGGCCCACCGTCACGTTCCAGACGCTGAATCCACCGGCGTCAATGAGTCCGCCAAGGGTGATCATCGAGCCGGGCTTCGAATCGAGGGGACGCAGGAGCGGGTTGACCTCGCGCACCCTGTAGAACTTGAGCGCGTGATAGGTAGATGCCCAATCCGCCGCCGCGGCGGCACTCGCCGCCATCGTGGGCAGGCGCAGATTGGGCTCCTGGGCGGCGGCTCCGGCGGGAACGGCGCACAGCAGGAGCAGGGCGGCCAGAAGCCGCCCAGCCGTCCGGCTGGAGTGAAGCATGTCGGCGGTATCGGCGTATGCGCGAATAAACTTTAAGGAAATGTCTCTCGACGCCGTTCGCCTCGGATCCGACGTGCTGATCGCCTCGAATCGCCTGCGCGGTGCCCGCGTGGGCGTCGTCTGCAACCATGCCTCAGTCGATCGTCAGTTCCGCCACGTGGTCGACCGGCTGACGGCCGCCGACGGCGTTCGCCTCGGCGCGATCTTCGGCCCGCAGCACGGATTCCGGTCGGACGTGCAGGACAACATGGTGGAGACGCCTCACGGCGAGGATGCGACCCGCAGCGTCCCGGTGTACTCGCTGTACAGCGAAACGCGTGAACCGACGGCCGACATGCTGCGAACCGTCGACCTGCTGGTCATCGACCTGCAGGACATCGGCGCGCGCATCTATACCTACATCTACACGATGGCCAACTGCCTGCGCGCCGCGGCGCGGCACCGGATCCCGGTCGTCGTGTGCGACCGGCCCAATCCCATTGGCGGCGTCGAGGTCGAGGGGGCGCTGCTGGCGCCCGGCTTCGAGTCGTTCGTCGGACAGTTTCCGATTCCGATGCGGCACGGCATGACGATCGGCGAGCTGGCGGCGCTCTTCAACGAGGAGTTCGGCATTGGCGCGCAGGTCGAAATCGCCAGGATGGAGCGCTGGGAGCGGGGGCGCTATGGCGACGAGGTCGGGCTCCCCTGGGTAATCCCCTCCCCCAACATGCCAACGATCGATACCGCGGTGGTGTACCCGGGCACGGTGCTGTTTGAGGGGACGCTCCTCTCTGAAGGCCGCGGGACAACGCGTCCGTTCGAGCTGGTGGGCATGCCGGGCGTTGATGCCGAGCGGTTTGCCGAGGCGATGAATCGCCTCGAGCTGCCGGGGGTGTTCTTCCGACCGGCCGTCTTCGAACCGACCTTCCAGAAACATGCGCAGCGTGCCTGCGGGGGCTGCCAGATTCACGTGCTCGATCGGGAGGCGTTCAAGCCGGTCATGACGGGGGTCGCGCTGATTCAGCTGTTCCGGCACGCGCACCCGTCAGGGTTCGCCTGGCGGCAGCCGCCCTACGAATACGAGCGCGACAAGCTGCCGATCGACATCCTTGCTGGCTCGGACGTCCTGCGGACGCAGATCGAGTCCGACATCTCTCCAATGGAGATCGCCGCCGGATGGTCCGACGACGAGCGCGCCTTCGGGACGATCCGGAAGAAGTACCTGCTGTATTAGGACCGCGTGCGGGCGAGGCTCGGCGCCTTCACCACCGGCGCCGCCGGCGCGAGGTGGTGCTCCGTCAGGTGGGCTGTGAGCAGCGCGAAGGCGTCGGCGGGCGTGTCGGTCCGCAGCACGAGGTCCAGATCGTCAGGACCGATCGCTCCCCACTCGCGCATCGGTTCGAGGTTCAGGATCGGGTCCCAGTAGTCGCTGCCGTACAGGATGATCTGGATCCGCTTGTCCAGCTTTTCGGTCTGCATCAGCGTGAGAATCTCGAACATCTCGTCGAGCGTCCCGAACCCGCCTGGAAAAATCACCAGCGCCTTCGCCAGGTACGCAAACCAGAACTTCCGCATGAAGAAGTAATGGAATTCGAACCGGAGCCCGTCCGTGATGTAGGGGTTGGCGTCCTGTTCGAACGGCAGCTTGATGTTGAACCCCATCGTCTTGCCGCCGGCTTCCATCGCGCCGCGGTTGGCGGCTTCCATGATGCCGGGACCGCCGCCGGAGGTGACGACGAAGCGATGCGTGGGCCCGGGAAGCTGCATCGACCAGTCCGTGAGGAGATGCGCGAGCTGGCGCGCCTCCTCGTAGTACCGCGACCATTCGACCGCCTTTCGGCCTCGAGCGAGATGGTCGTCGTGCGGATCCCCCTTCCCCACGACCTTCTTCATCAGGCGCTCGAGCGCCTCCTCCGCATGTTCACGGCTGTGGATACGCGCCGACCCGAAGAACACCACCGTGTCCTGGATGTTCTGCTCCTTGAATCGCCGCAGCGGGTCGAGGTACTCCGCGAGGATCCGGAGGGGGCGGGCTTCTCCGCTCTTGAGGAAGTCCTGATCGAGGTAGGAGAGGGGCTGCATGGGTACAGTTTAAGATGCGGTAGCCGATTCGATGACGTCTGAAGTCACGCAGAGCATCACAATCAATGCCATGCCGTCGAAAGTGCTCGAGGCCTTCTTCGACGGAAAGGCGCTAGCCGCCTGGTGGGAGGTCTCGCGCGCCGTGTGCGTACCTCGTCCGCTCGGCAGCTACGCGGTCGAATGGGAACCGACGGAATGGCGCGACGACATGCTCGGCCGCCTGGGGGGCAGTTTTCACGGGACCGTCATCGACTTTGCCGCCGGCCGGGAATTTTTTGTCGCCGAGCTGTACTGGCACCCGCCGGACGGCGATCCGATTGGCCCGATGGCGCTCGAAGTGACGTGCATCTATAAGGGACCGTTCACCACGGAGCTTCACGTGCGCCAGTCGGGCTGCGACCCCGACAGCCCCCGATGGCTCCGGTATTACGAGGTGATGCAATCCGGCTGGAGCGTGGCGCTCGCCGCACTCAAGAGATATCTGGAGCAACGCCGGTGACGCCGCGTTGCAGGCGGCCACTAAACGCGCTGCAGCTTCAGGAAGTTCGATGACCCTCGCGCCAGCTCGGGGGTGATGCTGACGAGCACGATCACCGATCCCTTCGGAATCGATCCATCGTCCACGAGCATTTGGCCGATGCGATAGGCCTCGTCGCTGACGTCCCCCTGCATCGAGCCACAAAGCACCGGAATCACGCCCCACGCCAGGGTCAACTGGCGAGCCATGACGGCGTTATCAGTGGCGGCGAAGATGGGCGCGCGGGGCCGGAGCGCCGACAGGAGGCGCGCGGTCTTGCCGCCTCGGGTGATCGCGACGATCGCGGATGCCTCGCCGCGATTGGCGAGGGTCACCGCCGCCTCGCAGATCGCACGCCCGTGGCCGCCGAGCAGCCGGACGCTGTCCGGCTGCTGTCCGGGGCTCGCCGGTGGCATGGCCTCGGCGTCTCGAATGATGGCGTCGAGCACCTGTACGGTGCGGACGGGATGCTGGCCTATCGCCGTCTCGCCGGCGAGCATGATCGCGTCAACGCCGCTGTCGACGGCAAACGCGGCATCGCTGACCTCGGCTCGGGTCGGCCGCGTTTCCGTCCGCATCGATTCCAGTACCTGTGTCGCGAGGATGACGGGCATGCCGAGCGCCCGCGCACGGCGCGTCACGTCCTTCTGGATCCGGGGCACCCGCTCGAGCGGCAATTCGAGCCCGAGATCGCCGCGCGCCACCATCACGGCGTCGGCCGCGGCAAGGATTTCGTCGAGCCGCTCGACCGCCTGCGGACGTTCGAGCTTGGCGACCAGGGGAGTCGACGGCGCCCCGGAGCGCGCGAGCCGATCCCGCGCGATCTGAATATCCCCCGCCGATTGCACGAAGCTCAACGCCATGAAATCCACGCCAGCCGACACGCCAAAATCGAGATCGTCGAGATCCTTCGACGTGGTGCCGGATGTCGGGAATGTGACACCGGGGGCGCTGATGCCCTTGTGTTCGCCAAGCTCGCCTCCGTCCACGACGCGCGTCTGCACCGACTGGCGATCGGCAGTCTGCACCTCCAGCGCGATGCGGCCGTCGTCGAGCAGCAGTGTGTCGCCGGCGTGCAGCGCACCCGGCAGGTCCGCGAACGTCGTGAACACGCGTCCGGGATGTCCGAGGTCGGTGCCGACAGCAATGTCCAGCCGATCGCCCTTCTGCAGCACGATCGGCACGCCGCCCTGCAGCCGGCCGATGCGGATCTTCGGACCGGCGAGATCCTGAAGGATGGCGACGTGCCGCTTCTGACGTCCGGCTCTTTCCCGGATGCGCGCGATCACCTCGCCATGCGTTTCGCGTGTGCCGTGGGAAAAGTTCAGGCGGAACACATCGACGCCCGCGGCAATCAATTCATCGAGCACCGCGGCGCTGCTGCTCGCGGGACCGACGGTCGCAATAATCTTCGTGCGGCGCATGGGTTACCCTAAGCGTACATGACAATCGACGCGGGCCTGCCCTCGACGATCGAGGGATTGGCGCACGCTTTTCGATCGCGTGAGCTGACGTCCGAGGACGTCACCGCGCACTGCCTGCAGGTCGTGGCCGCACGTAATCCATCACTCAATGCGTTCATCGACGTCTTTGCGGACGAGGCGATCCATGACGCGCGCGACGCGGATGCCGAAATGGGGCGGGGGGTGTATCGCGGGCCGCTCCACGGTGTTCCTGTTGCGCTGAAGGATCTCATCGACGTCGCGGGCAAGCGGACCACCGCGGCATCACATGTTCGCGATCGGCACATCGCCACGGCCGACGCGACGATTGTGTCGCGGCTGCGCGATGCGGGGGCTGTCCTTCTCGGGAAGAACAACCTGCACGAGTTTGCCCTCGGCACGACGAACGAGGATTCCGCGTTTGGACCGGCGCGGCATCCCGCGGATCCGTCCCGATCGCCTGGCGGCTCGTCCGGGGGATCGGCAGCCGCGGTTGCGGCAGGCATGGCCTTCGCGGCTGTCGGCACCGACACCGGAGGCTCGGTCCGAATCCCTGCGGCGGTCTGCGGCCTGGTCGGACTCAAACCGGCGTTCGGGGACATTCCGCTGCGCGGAGTGGTCCCGCTGAGCCACTCACTCGATCATGCGGGACCTCTTTGCCGATCCGTGTCTGACGCGCGTACCCTGTTCGGCGTCCTGAGCGGACAGCCGGGGCGATCCGCGGGCGCGATCCAGAATCCGCGATCTCTGCGATTCGGTGTCCTGCGAGGCTACTTCAGTGCCCTCCTGGATCCCGCTGTGGACGCCGCGTTTGCAGACGGCTGCGCGCGCCTTCGTGATGCGGGAACCACGCTCGAGGACGTCGATATCGGGCACAGCGCTGACATCGGCGCCATCTACACGCACATCGCGCTGACGGAAGCTGCCGCGTATCACGCACTGACGCTGGAGACGCAGCCGCACGACTACACGCCGAACGTACGGCTTCGACTTGAAATGGGACGGTCCATCCTTGGAGAGGATTACGTGCGCGCACAGCATGGCCGCGTGGTCCTGCGCGCCGAAGTCGACGCCGCGCTTGAAGGCCGCGACGGCTTGCTGCTGCCCACGGTGCCGATTCCAGCGCCCACGATCGGCGAGGACACCGTGCGGCTCGGCCGCCAGAACCACCGCGAAGACCAGCCGGTGCGAAACGTCATGCTGCGCCTCACGCAGCTATTCAATCTCACCGGCCATCCGGCGATCACGCTGCCTTGCGGCGCGGCACCAGGCCATCTTCCCGTGGGCACTCAGATCGTCGGCCGGCATGGCAGGACATCTGACCTGCTCGATGCTGCGGCCGCGATCGAGCGTTACCTCGGCCCGGGGATGTCGCGTTGAGGCTCGGGCCGATCCGGCAGCGGCGCCGGCGGAATATCGGGAGGCGGCGCCGGGCTGATGTCGGGGGGCGGCGAGTCGATAATGTCGGGCACGCCAGACGGCCTCGGTACGTCGGGTTTACTCGGATGCTCAAGCATGCTCATCTCGTCTGCAACCCGCGGGCCCACCGGAACCCGTGATCGCGCCTTTCTTTCACGCCTGGGAGCGTCGTCTCGCATCCGTCACCACGAATCGCGTCGTCCGGGAATTCGACTGGGGACTCGACTGGATGTTTCCGAACGGCTCTCCCATCGAGCGTCCACACCAGCTCGACGAAGCCGAACAGTTGGGGCAGTGGGTGGACGACATCATGCGGGACACCCCTGCGTTCTTCGATACCCCGGCGACGAAGGACTACTCGTACGACCGGGCTACCGCGTCGCTCTCGTTCCCAAGCGCGCTCACCACGCCGCATCCTGAAAACAACACGGTGCATGCGCGATGGTTTCCTGCCGCGACGGAACCGGCCATCGGCGTCCCCGGGCCGCGCGGACGTGCCGTCGTCCTCCTGCCTCAGTGGAATGCGGACGCGGAAGGACATGTGGGGCTGGCGAAACTGCTCGCTCGATTTGGCGTCTCGGCGCTTCGACTCAGTCTTCCCTACCACGACGCGCGCATGCCGGCCGAACTCACCCGCGCGGACTACATCGTCAGCTCGAACATCGCGCGGACGCTGCAGGTGTGCCGGCAGGCGGTGCTCGATTCGCGCCGGGCAGTTGGGTGGCTGGCCTCACAGGGGTTCGAACGAATCGGCATTCTGGGGACAAGCCTCGGGTCGTGCCTGGCGATGCTGACCACGGCGCACGAGCCGTTGATCCGGGCCCAGGCACTCAACCACGTGTCGCCGCGATTCGCGGATGTCGTCTGGCGGGGGTTGTCGACGCAGCACGTGAAGCAGGGTCTCGACGGCCGAATCGATCTCGATCGTCTGCGCAGCCTGTGGCGTCCGATCAGCCCCTCGTCATATCTGGATCGCGTGCGCCACGCGCGGACGCTCCTGGTCTATGCACGCTACGACCTGACATTTCCGGTCGATCTGTCGCGAGAGCTGATCGGGGAATTCCAGCGAATGGACCTTCCGCACGAAACCGCCGTCCTGCCGTGCGGCCACTACAGCACCGGCACGGCGCCGTTCAAATATCTCGACGGCTACCTGCTGACGCGCTTTCTGCTGCGGAGCCTCTAAACGTCCGCCGAGAGGAGCTGCGGCGCGCCGTATCCGAGCGACGCGAGCGAATCGGCAATCGCGTGGTGGTCGCCGACGACCAGGATCGATGCCCGCGCCGGATCGATGTAACGCTGCGCGGCGCTGACGACCTGGTCCGCCGAGACGGCATTCACCTTCGGAATGAACTCCTCGAAGTACGTGTCGGGCAGGTCGTACAACGCCAGCTGCGCCACCGACCGCGCGACCTGCTGGGCCGTCTCGAAATTGCGCGGGTAGCCGCGCGTCAACGAGGCGCGCGCCAGCAGCATCTCCTTCTCCGTGGGCGGCCGCGCGCCCCTGATCCCCTCCAGTTCCGCGAACGAATCACGGATGGCTTCGGCTGTCGACGCGCTGTGCACGCTGGCCTGCAGGGCGAAGGGCGACAGGCGGCGGCGCCAGTCGAAGCCGGTGCGCGCGCCGTACGTGAATCCTTTTTCTTCCCGAAGCTTCAGGTTGATCCGACTCACGAACTGCCCGCCCAGCACGGCGTTCATGACGAGGAGCGATGGATAGTCAGGCGAATTGCGGTGGGCCGACAGGTGTCCGATGCGAAGCTCCGACTGCGCGGCGCCCTCGCGCGGTATGACGGTCAGCCTCGGGGCCCCGGCACTCGGCGCGACGTCAGCGATGGTCGAGGCCACCGGGTCGGAGGACGTCCCCCATCCGCCGAACGTCGTGTCGGCGACCTGACGAAGCTCGTCGTGCGTCATGGGCCCGGCGATCACCAGCGTGGCGCGATTCGGCCGAAAAATGTCACGGTGACACCGGACCACACGCTCGAGCTCGAGACCGCTGAGGGACGCGTCGTTGCCAATCGCGAGATGGCCGTACGGATGATCCGGATACATCAACCGGAGGAATGCCCGTTCGGCGACAGCGGGAGGCGAGTCCTTGAGCTGACGCAGCCTGTCGAGACGCATCTGCCGGACGCGCTCGAAATCCTCGAGCCGGAGACTGGGCCTCGTCAGCAGATCGGCGAGCAGCCCGCCGCCCCGTTCCGCGAATCGCTCCAGCGTCGTGAGCGTAAAGACAATCGCGTCCGCGCCCACATCGACGTCGTAGTCCGCGCCGATCTGCGCGAGCGATTCCGACACCTCGATGGCCGTCAGATCGCCCGTCCCCTCGTCCACCATGTCGGCAGTGATGGCGGCGAGACCTTCCTGGCCGGCAGGATCCGACACGACGCCGCCGTCAATCAGCATGACGAAGGTCACGACCGGCACCGTGTAGTGTTCGAGAGTGCGGACGGCGAGCCCGTTGCCGAGCGTGTGCCGCACGATTCGCGGAAACTTGAACGCCGGATCCGATCCAACGGCAGGCAGCTGAGACCGATCGACGCGCATCAACCGACCGTCACCGGATTGGAGCCGGACAGGGCGAGGGCGGGCTGCCCCCGGGGGACGACGCTGAGCATGACGCGCTGGTCGCAGCGCAGATAGGCACGCGCGGCGTCGCGCACGCCGGCGGCGGTGGCGTCCCGATACCGGGCCAGATCCGTCGCGAAAAAAGCCGGGTCGCGGCGAAAGGTGTTGTACGCGTTCAGCTGGTCGGACTTGCCGCCGAATCCACCCACGGTCTGAATCCGGTACATGAAGTGCGCCTCGGTCTGAGCGCGCGCACGCTCCATTTCGGCGTCCGAGGGTCCTTCGTCGGCCACGCGTTCGAGCTCCACGTCGACGGCCGCGGCGATGTCGGTGAGCGACTTCCCAGGCGCCGCGGTGGCGGCAAGGAGGAAAAAGCTCCCCAGTTCGCGCGAGCTCTGAAACGCCGATACATCGAGCGCGAGACGTTCTTCGTACACCAGCGTGCGGTACAGCCGCGACGTTTTTCCATTCGCCAGCAGATCGGCCAGCAGATCGAGTTCGGCGTCGTGCTCGCTGAACATCGCAGGCGAATGCCACGCCATGTACACGCGCGGCATCTGCACGCGGTCTTCGAGCACGAGGCGCTGTTCGCGATCGAGGGCCGCGGAGGCCTGGACAGGTTCGGGGGCGCGACCGGCCGGAAGGTCCCCGAAATAGCGTTCGGCCAGCTCGAAGCCGCGCGCGGTGTCGATGTCTCCCGCCAGCGACAGCGACGCGTTGCCGGGGTGGTAGTACGTCCGGAAGAACTCGTGCACGTCGTCGAGGCGTGCCGCGCTGATGTCTTCACTCGAGCCGATGGTCAGCCAGTGGTACGGGTGATCAGCCGGATAGAGCACCGACGTGAGAGCCATCAACGCATATCCGTACGGCCGGTTCTCGTAGTTCTGACGACGCTCGTTGAGGACGACGTCGCGCTGAGTCTCGAGGCGCTGCTGCGTCACGGCCGGGAGCAGATAGCCCATCCGGTCCGATTCCATCCAGAGGGCCAGATCGAGGGCGCTCGTGGGGACGACCTCCCAGTAGTTGGTCCGGTCGGTATTGGTCGATCCGTTCAGCACTCCGCCTGCCTGCTGGAGCGGCGGAAAGTAGCCGGAGTTGTGGTGCTCCGAGCCCTCGAACATCAGGTGCTCGAACAGGTGGGCGAAACCGGTGCGCCCGGGACGCTCGTTCTTGGAACCCACGTGGTACCAGACATTTACGGCGACGATTGGAACGTGGTGATCCTCGTGAACGATGACGTCGAGGCCGTTTGACAGGGTTTGTTTGGAAAATGGAAGGCTTGGGGAGTCCACTGCCCGCATCGTACCTGCAATTGCGGAGACGATTTTCGACCCCGGAGTGGATCATTCCCTCTTGACCGACTAAAATCGTCGGATATAGACTTTGGATCTGAAAGTGAGACTCAGTCTCATTCTGTTTACGTATTCAGATTCAGGAGTCACCCCGTCTCATGCACGCCCGTTACGTCATCGCCGTTCTTCTCGCAGGGTCTTCGTTCCTACCGGTTCAGGCCAGCGCTCAGCAGACTGAGGCGCATCCTGCCCCGGCGCAGGATGCGCAGGTGGATGAGCTTCGCCGGCGGGTCGACGTGCTGGCCGCGGAGATCGAAAAGCTGCGAAGCGGCGAACAGCCGCAGGAGACGCCGCTCTCGGACGACCGTCGCCGGGCGCTCGGCCTTGCGCCGTCGGCCGCTTCGGCGTACCGCCGCGCTCCCGGAGCGTTGTCGTTTGCGGGTTACGGAGAAATGCTGCTCGAGAACTTCGACAGCGAGAGCGAAACAGGCGCCGCCGGCGCGCCAACCACACGGCTCGATTTCCTCCGCGCGGTCCTGTACACCGGCTACCGGTTCAGCGATAAGTTCCTCTTCAACTCCGAGATCGAGGTCGAACACGGCAACGAGATCTTCGTCGAGTTCGCCTACGTCGATTTCCTCGCCAGCGACTACGCGACCGTCCGCGGCGGATTGGTGCTCCTCCCGCTCGGTCTGACCAATGAGTTCCATGAGCCGAATGTGTTCCTGGGTGCGAAGCGGCCGGAAACCGAATCGCGGATTCTGCCATCGACCTGGCGCGAGAACGGCGCGGGCATTCTGGGCAGCGCCGGCATCGTCAATTACCGGGCGTACGTCACGAACGGATTGCGAGGCGCCGCCTTTAATTCGACCGGTTTCCGCGGAGGCCGCCAGAAGGGCGTGAACGCGCTCGCGGGTAATCTGGCCTTCTCCGGCCGCGTGGATATCACGCCGGTTCCCGGGATCTTCGGCGGCATCGGGTTCTACAACGGCGGATCAGGCCAGGAACAGGTCGTCCTGAACGGCGAGCGGCTGGATGTCGGCACGCAGGTCGTCGAAGTCCACGGGCACGCGCAGCTTCGAGGATTCGATTTCCGCGCGCTGCTGGCGAATGCGACGGTTGAAGACGCCGGGCCCGCGAGCGTCGCGCTGCGGCTCGCAGCCACGGCGCCCATTGCCGAACGGCTCCGCGGCGGATACATCCAGGCAGGCTACAACCTTTTTTCGCAGCTCAACACGAGCGTCGCGCTGACGCCGTACATCCGTTACGAACAGGTCGACACGCAGGACCGCGTGCCCGCGGGGTTCGTGCGGGACCTGAGCCGCGATGGAACCTTCCGTACCTTCGGCGTGGACCTGAAGCCAATTTCGAACGTCGTCGTCAAAGCGGATTACCAGGTGATTACGAACGCCGCGGGGACCGGCCGGAATCAGTTCAACGTCAATCTCGGATATGCGTTCTAGAGTGCTCCTGCGCTGGGTCGCGGGCCTGGCGTCGTGCATCGTGTTGACGTCCGCGGCGGCCGCGCAGGGCATCAGCCGGGAGGAGGCGCTGGCGGGCGCCTATCCCGGTGCCCAGATTCGCGCCGAACAGGTGTTTCTGACCGACGCGCAGATGAAGCAGGCGGCGACGGCGGCACGGACGGACGTCGCGTCGCCGCTCGTCGCCCGATATATCGCGTCGCGCGACGGCACGGTCGTCGGCCGGGCCTACGTCGACACGCATACGGTGCGAACGAAGAAGGAAAGCCTGCTGATTTCGCTCGATGCCGCGGGCCGCGTGATCCGAGTGGACGTGACGGCATTCCTGGAACCGACTGAATACCGCGCCTCGGAACCGTGGCTGCGGCAGTATCGCGGCCGTCCGCTGGATGAGGACCTCGGTATCGATCGCGCGATCCGTCCGATTGCGGGAGCGACGCTGACCGCGCGCGCCACCAACGCCGCCGTCCGACGTGTCATGGCCATCGATCAGATTCTGAGCGGGGGGAGTACGAGATGAAGCGCTGGGAGCGCTGGACGTTCAACGGTCTGACCGCCGCCGTGGCAGTGACGGGATTCCTCTACTTCTGGATGAAGTACTTCATCGAATCGAGCGACCCGTTCGCGGTGATCAATCACCCATGGCAGACGGCGATGCTCAACCTGCATGTCATCGCCTCGCCGTTCTTCGTGTTGATCTTCGGCATCATCTTCAATTCCCACGTCATGAAGAAGCTGAAGGCGACCCGGCTTCCCAATCGCCGCTCCGGGTACATCTCCCTGACGATGTTCGCGGTGATGGTGTTTTCTGGCTACCTGCTTCAGGTGGCCGCGACCGAGCAGTGGCTGCAGGCGCTTGTGGCCGTCCACGTGACCAGCAGCACGGTCTTCTCTGTGGTCTACGCCGCGCACCTGATCATCAGCGCCAAACTCGCCCGAGTCCGTCCCCAGCCCGCCGCGGTTCGCGAGGTCGCGTGAAGCCATTCGCCGCGGTGCTGGCCGTCGCGATGACTGTCGCGATGACCGCCGCCCTCTCGGCGCAGGGCGCATCGCAGCTCGTAGTGCGCGACGTCTATCTCATGGGCACGCGCGCGAGCCTCGCCACATATGCCACGACCCGGGATGCCGGGCTGACGGCGCTCCAATCCGCATTGGCGGCTCTCGAACACACCGAGGCCGAGTTGAGCACCTGGCGCGACACCAGCGAGATGTCGAGGCTCAATCGGCAGCCGATCGGCACGCCGTGGCGCGCCACGCCGGGAGTATGCCGTCTTCTCGACGAGGTCCGACGGTGGCATCTGGCGACTGGCGGCGCCTTCGATCCCGCGATCGGGCAGCTGCTCGCCGCATGGGACGTACACGGCGAAGGAGCCGTCCCGAACGCCGCGGACCAGGCGCGTGCGGCGAACACGTCCGGGTTCGCACACCTCGCGGTCGATTCCACCCTGTGCACGGCTACCAGGTTGTCGGATGTCGCGATTGATGTTGGCGCCTTCGGAAAAGGAGAAGCCCTCGATCGCGCGGCCGCCGTCATGGGGCGGGATCCCTGGATGATCGATCTTGGCGGCCAGGTCTCGGCCGGAGGGCTGACCGGCGACGGTTGGCCCCTGGCGATTGCCCATCCCCACATCCGCACCAGACCGCACGTGCGGCTCACGCTGTTGCGCGGCTCCCTCTCAACCAGCGGAGGGTCCGAGCGGGATTTGACGGCAGGTGGGACACGCGTGGGCCACATCTTCGACCCACGGACCGGCCGGCCCGCGCCGTTTGCCGGGTCGGTGACCGTCTGGCACGAACGCGGCCTCGCCGCTGACATTCTGTCGACGGCGCTCTATGTCATGGGACCGGATGAGGGCCTGCGGTGGGCCGCCGCACATCAGGTGGCGGCGTTGTATCTCATTCCGGAGGGGGCGACCGTCCAGACGCGAATGACGGCGGCATTCCAGACCGCGTCGGGTCTGACGCTCAGCGCACTGGAGTAAGAGGAATCTTGCCCTTGTTCGCGGCCGCCACTTTGCGGGCCTCGATGGCCAGCTGCTCAATCGCCCTCTCCGCAAGCGTCACGAACGCGCGGCCGGCCGGCGAGCCTGGCTCACTGATGATCAGCGGCACGCCCGTGTCGCTGCCTTCGCGGATCGGCTGATACACCGGCAGCCGGCCGAGAAACGGCACCTCCATCGTCTTCGAGAGCTCCTCGCCGCCGCCGTACCCGAAAATCTCCGCCTCGTGATGGCAGTTCGTGCACGCGTAGTAGCTCATGTTCTCGACGATGCCGATCGGCTTGATGTTCAGCTTCTCGTACATGCGAATCGCGCGGCGCGTGTCGGCGAGCGACACCTGCTGCGGCGTCGTCACCAGGATTGCGCCGCTGACCGGAACCGTCTGGCTCAGGCTCAACGCGATATCGCCGGTGCCGGGAGGCATGTCGACAATCAGGTAGTCGAGATCCTTCCAGGCGACATCCTTGAAAAACTGCTGGATCGCGCCGTGCAGCATCGGGCCGCGCCAGATGACGGCCGAATCCTCCCCGGTGAGAAACCCCATCGAGACGACCTGCAGTCCGTACTTCTCGGCGGGAACGATCTGTTTGCCGTTGGTCTCGAGCTGGGTGTTCAAACCCAGCATGATGGGAACGTTCGGCCCGTAGATATCGCCGTCGAGAATGCCGACGCGGCTGCCCGTCTTGGCCAGCGCCAGCGCCAGGTTGACCGACACGGTGGTCTTGCCGACGCCGCCCTTGCCGGCGCCGACCGCGACGATGTTCTTGATCATTGTGGCTATTTTACCGTCTCGGGGGGCGGCGTCCCGGGATGCGACGTCTCGAACATGCGCCGCCCGTCGTGGCTAAGCAGCACCCAGAGCGCGTAGCCGCCGAGCGCAGTGCCGAACGGAAACACGAGCAGATTGATGACAGCCAGTCCCAGCATCACCACGCGGCCGAGATACTGCCGCCGCCGCAACAGCACCGCCACCCACAGGTGACCGATGCCCCACAGCAGCAAGAACACGCCAATAGACGCGAAGATCGCCGCCGTGAGACCCGCTGCCAGCGCCACGCGCTCGCCCTGCGGATTGTCGACGATGGCCATGGCGCCCGCGGCAAGCAGCAGCATGGAGATGCCGACCAGCGCCGCCAGCGCTCCCCACAAACTGGCGAGGATGCCGAGGAGACTGACGTGACGATCCACGCGTGCCTCTACGACTAGGCGACGAGAACGTGGAGCTCGACGCGGGTCGGCGGATCGTGGCGGGGAACGACGGTGAAGTGAAAGCGGGCGCCGTCGGAGACGCCGGCGGGAACGGAGACTTTGAGCTGGTGCCGCCGGCGTTCGGCGCCGCTGCCATGACATCGGCTGCACGGCTCGGTCCAGGTCTCGCCGCGGCCGCCGCATTCGGTGCAGAGCGACTGGACGGGAACTTCGAGAGGTACGGTCGCGCCGGTGCGCGCCTCGCGGATCGACAGGTGAATGGTCGCGCTCAGCGCCGCCGCGCGCTCTTCCGCGAGGAACGCGCGCCGGATCCGATCGACCGCGGGAGCCACCGACGGAAAGTCGACGATGACTTCATCGGCAAAGCAGCTCGAGTCCACGCGGCCATCGTGGCCGTCTGCGTAGACGAGTGGACCGCCGCCGAACGGACGGAATGCACGGCTGCTCATCGACTGTGGGTACCTTAGGGGTCACCCAGTGAGAAGTCAACCTGGCGGGAAAAAATTTGGGGCTGGAGCGAGCGAAACTTCGGCGCCTAGCGCGCGCCGATTGTCAGCAGCAGTTCCTTGCGGATGCCTTCGTCCATGTCGTCGAGCGCGAGCGCGTTCTCACACTCGTCGCACAACACTTCAAATACCTGGGGCCGACCTTCTTCGGTTACCTCGACACGGGAATCTTCCAGATGCACCACGTGCATCTGTACCGTCTTTACGAGGAAGTTCTGGTCGTTCCCGCAACTGGGACAGGTCAGCGCCACGCGCGTCTCCTCTTTCGTCGTCAACAAGCCACTCCTACCGAACGCTTCGGGGCGCGTCCTAGAGGTCGATTGTAAGGGGATAGGATCCGGCCGTGCAATGCAGAAAGTCGCCCGGCCGGGCTAAATCCGCACAAAATCAGCTTTTAGGGGCCCTCGAGGTGGTTAAACCAGTGCCGGATAGTGCACCTGGCTGCCGGAGACGCGGGCAAAAGGGGTCAACTGGTGAGCCGGCGGGGGCGCAGGGCCCATGATGTGGCGCACGTCGATGCCCCTGGCAACCAGGGCGTCGGCAATCAGCTGGCGGTGGCATTGCCACCATTTGGCCTCGGCGCACATGACGGCGGCGTGGCGTTCGCTGCCGAAAGCAATCAACTGGTCCAGCGCCGCCGCAAACTCGGCAGTTTGCATGTGATCCGCGTATCCGCGGAAGGCGGCGTGTCGCCAGCCGCCGTTCACCGACTGCGCATTCGGCTTGCGCAGGCCTCCCAGCGCACCGAGATGAAGGTAGGCCATGCCGTGCGCCGCCAGACATTCCCCAAGCGCGTCCGAGGAGAAGTGCGGATGCCGGCGCGAGCGCGGCATCGTGCGGACGTCGACGATGCCGCCGACCTTGTGCGCCTGGAGCAGCGCAAGAAAATCCTCCGCCGAGCGCGTCGAGTGGCCGATCGTATCGATCACGCCGATGCCTCGGCTGCGTAGATCAGCCGTGCCTCCACGCGCGCGTCGGGGAAGAGATGCTCCACAGCCTGGCGGTAGAGATTGAGCTGTGCGCGATGAACATCCCTTGCGCGGCCGGTCTTGAACTCGAGCACCGTCATCTGCCCCTCGGCGCCCCGTATGAGGCAATCGATTGTGCCCCGCACGCGCCCGCCCTCCAGCTCCATCGTGAATGGCACCTCGTGCAAGACATCGCCGCCTTCGTAGAGCGCGCGGATATCGGCGCGGCGGCAAATCGCGCGATACGCGTCGATGGCGTCGACGGCCAGATCGGACGCGGTGCGGCCGGAAACGAAGGCGGACATCTCTTCGGCCCGAAGCATGGCGAGTGCCGATCGGACGTCGATCTCCGCCGCCGGGTCAAGACCGAATCGATGGACCAGTCGATGAACCAGGGTGCCCACCATCCGCTCCGAATCGTCGCGTGACGCGCCGCCGGACTGAAAGACGTCCTGCGCGTCCGCTTCCAGCATCGACGCGACGCTCCGGGGCGCCGTTGACTCGTCCACCAGCGGGAGAAAGTCCGATTCGCGCTGTGTATCTGCCTGTGACGGGGCACTCAGGGTGACTGGCGCCGCCGCAGCGCACACGCTCACGCGATGGATCGATCCGGAGGATGCGGTCCACTGAACTGTGTCGACCATGTCGCCGGCCATGTCGCCGGCGGTGTCGCACATGCGTTCGAGAAGCGCCGCCGGCAACACCTCAGCCAGGCTCCCGCGCGCCGGCATGAGCCGTCCGTCCTTGAGCACCGAGCCGAGGTACAGGCGGTCGCGCGCCCGGGTGAGCGCCACGTACAGGAGGCGTTTGGTTTCCTCCCGCTCGCGGACGTCATAGTCCTCGTCCACGTCCGGCTGCCGCTCTCCCACCGCAACGGCGTCCCGCGACCAGCGAACCGGGTCGCGCCGGTTGCTGATGCCCCGGGAGAGATTCATCAGGAAGACAACCGGAAACTCGAGGCCCTTCGACGCGTGGACAGTCATCAGATTGACGGCATCGAGCGCGTCAATCACGGCGTTCGCCTCATCCCCCACAGACAGACGATCCAGGTGCGCCGCAACCCGTCCCATCGTCTGGTAGCCGCGATTCTGCATGCGGCGCATCAGGCTGCGGATTTTTTTCAGATTCTGACGCGCCTGTTCAAGCCGCGGACCGCGCAGCTCGAACGCATAGGCCGATTCCGTCAGGACGATGTCGAGCAGTTCTGCCGGAGGGACCCGGTCGACGAGACGGCGCCACCGATCTGTCGCCTCTCGCGCGTGGGCCAGCACGCCGGCATCTCGCGGGTCGAGCACCGCAGACGCATGTCCCGCGTCTGCAAGCGCGGACGCGATGTGGGGAGACAGCCGGCGAAGCGCTTCGTCGGAGACGCTGAAAAAGCGGGACCGCAGCAGCGCTGCCGCGCGGAGATTCGACTCGGGCTCCGCGAGGTACCGGACCGCCGCCATCACGTCCTTGATTTCATCCGCGTCGAAGAACCCGAGACCTTTGTAGACGTACGTCGGCACACCGCGCTCAGCGAGTGCCGCCTCGAACTCGCGATGGCTCTCGCGGGAACGAAACAGAATGGCGATATCGCCGGGCCTCACAGGTCGCCGCAGTCCTGTGTCCCTGTCTCTGACCAGAGCGCCAGTCGCGAGCAGCCGCGCGATCTCGCCCGCGGTCGTGTCCGCGCATGCCTCGAAGCTCGCGCCCCTGACAAGCCCGAGCGCCTCGACGTCACCATCGGCACACCCGCCCGCGATCGGAAATCGATCGGTCTCCGCGTACTCGAACGCCTGATCGCCACCGGTCTTTGCGACGTCATGGCTCACGTCGTTGACGAAGGCCAGCAGCTCCGGAACCGCCCGGAAACTCCGTGAGATCGACCGTCGGACGTCGTGGTCCGGACGCAGGGCTTCGATATGCCGCGCCGCCTCGCGCAGGACCGACACATCCGCGTCGCGGAAGGCGTAAATCGACTGCTTCCGATCGCCGACGATGAAGATGGACGGTTGCACGGGCCCGTCGACGACCCCCGTGCCCTCGCGCCACGCCTGAATCAGCAGCGACACGAGCTCCCACTGCGCCCGGCTCGTATCCTGGAATTCGTCCACGAGCACATGGTGGTAGCGCGATTCCAGCCGGTATCGGCTGCGCGAGAACTCCTCCATGCGCCTGAGCATCTCCAGCGCCTTCATCAGGAGGTCCGAGAAGTCGAGGACGGCATGCGCGTCCAGCGTGCGCCGGTATTCCGACTCGGCAATGCGGAACATGCGGCGGATGCCGCGCGACAGCAGAATGTTGAGATCGCGCCGGTACGACTCGTACGCCGCGGCAACCGCGGCGCCATGATCGACGACGAGCGGAGTATGGGTCCGCCAGTCGGCGGCGTTCGCGAACATCCGCTGCGGGAACGGCGATCGCGTGCGCGGATCCCCGTCCTGCCTGAGGAAGTACTCCCGTGCGCGCGTAAACACAGCCTGCACGGCAGCGGCGTCGACGGTGCCGGCGTCAAACGCCTCACGCAGTCTGGTAAGACCGCGCGACAGCATCTGGAACGCAGGCGCAAACACCGGGCCCGTCTCGAGAAAGCGATCGAGACCTCCGCGCATTGCGGCGAATACGTCGAGCAGCGCCTCCGCGCCGCGGCGCCCGATGACGGCAGCGTCGATGTCGCGAGGGCCCTTCGCCAGGTAGCGGGCCAGCACGTCTGGCGCCACCAGCCGGCGGTGCAGCAGCGAGGCGAGGGCGGCCCTCGCCCGGCGCTCCCCCAGCTGCGCGAAGACGAGTGCGACATCCTGATCCTCTCTCGCCACCGACCGGCAGATCCGCACGGCGGTGTCGAGCGCCTCGTCGACGAGCCGCGGCAGCTCGGTGTCATCCGCGACCGAGAAGCCGGGATCAACGTCCGCTTCCAGGGGAAATTCCCGCAACAGAGAAAGACAGAAGGCGTCGATCGTGCTGATGCCGATATCGCCGGTGCGGTCGCGCAACTCGCGCCACCGGGACGGCGGAATCTCGCCGCGCTCGGCGGCGGCGCGGAGCGTCGTCATGATCCGTGCGCGCATCTCCGCCGCGGCCTTGCGGGTAAACGTGATCGCCAGGATGTTCGAGGGGTCGACGCCCGCGTGCAGCAGGTTGATATAGCGATCGACGAGCACCCGGGTCTTCCCTGTCCCCGCCGACGCCTCGAGCGCAACGTTGAATCGCGGATCGACGGCCCGCTGCCGGGCCGCCATGTCGAGCGCCGCGAGCCGCTCGTCGGCCGACTGCGGACCGTCGTCGAAGGGCAGCGTCGCGCTACTCATCGCCGACGTAGTCCTTGCGGCAGACCGACGGGTACGCGCAGTACGTGCACATGCGGGTTTCGTGCGGCTTCGGCGGGAAGACCCCCTGCTCGATCGCATCCACAATCCCGAACAACCGATCGCGCGCGCTGCCGAGCGCGGCGGCTCCATTGGCGCCGCTCGACGCGCTGCTCGACGCGCTGCTCGACACGACGGCGACGAGCGGGCGCTTTCCGCTCAGGGCGATATACGCCGCCTCGTCCACT
The DNA here is from genome assembly GCA_945903265.1 of Candidatus Sulfopaludibacter sp. SbA3. Lineage (GTDB taxonomy): Bacteria > Acidobacteriota > Vicinamibacteria > Vicinamibacterales > UBA2999 > CAXNKG01. The sequence continues at coordinate 69,398 of CAMDNQ010000004.1, read as the reverse complement.
TCCCACGGGCTGCCGTCGCGTGTTTCGAGCCGTTCCTGCGCGCACAGCGCATACACAGCCGCCTGGAGCGCGCGCTTGGGCGCGGGGGCGGAGCCCGACTTGTAGTCGATCACTCGCAGACGACGGCCGTCGAGAAGGTCGATCCGATCGGCCACGCCTTTGAGAGGAACGCGCCGGCCTGTCGCAGATCCCAGCGCAAAGTCCCCTTCGAGGCGGTACTCGAGCCATCGCTCCCGGACGGATGCCGGCCGGGACGCCTCGAGTCCGAGGACCACGTCAGCGATGCCGGTGGACACGGCGGACCCGAACAGTCGCGCCCGCTCGAGCGCTGCGTCGGCCTCCGGCAGCTTGGCCAGCATCGGATCGACAACGCTCTCAAAGACCGCACGCGCCTCGTCGAAGAGATCGACCGTGATGGTGCCGTGCCCCGCCGCGTCCCAGGCCTGGAAGAAGCGCTGAAACACTTCATGAAGGAACCGGCCCCGGGCACGGGGAGAGCGCATCGGTTCGTCCTCAACGGGTTCCTCGAGCCGCAGGACGTCCGCTGCAAAGAACTTGAACGGACAGTCCTGGTACCGCTCGAGCGCGCTGACCGAATACGCGCGGGTGCCGTGCGCCTCGGTCATGCCGGGGGTCCGTTGACGTGTGTCGTCCAGCCGTCTTGCCGCCGCGACACCAGCGACTGGTCCGAGGTGGCTGGTGGCGACCGGGGTCAATGCCAGCGCTTCATATTCGAAGACGCGAGCGTCCGGCGTCGCGCACTCCTCGATCTCCAGTCCGGCGCCGGCGAGTGCGTCGAGGAGTGGCGACGGCGTGACCAGTGCGTCGTCTTCGAGCGTGAACGTCGAGACCACCAGTTCCTCAGACGGCAATCGGAGTAAGTCTGCGAACGCCGCGCGAATCGCGGCGACGCGTTCCGATTCAACGCCCCATCCCAGCTCGCGAAGCAGGCCTGGCGGGTAGAAGATGTTGCGCCGCGGGCTGTCTGGCCACTCCCCTTCCACGAGACCCGCGAGCTGGACGTGCTCGAAGTCGCCAAATCGCGCCGTGTGGGCGTCCACCACGTGGACTCCGCCGGTTCCCGTGAACGGCGTGAAGGTGCGGCCTTCCACCCAGCGGCGGATGACGGCGGCGACCGCGTCGAAATCAACCGGAGTCGCGTCGAAGCGCTCGTATGCATTCCGCAGCAGCGCCAGTGCATCGAGGATGGCGGCACGCCCGCGCAGCAGGCGCGGCCGAAGCGGATCGTCTGCCGACGGCAGACGCTCGGAGGCGGTCAGGAACGCGAGCAGCTGATTGAGATGGACGCCGCAGGCGGCCTTCTCGCGCAGTGGCGCCAGCTCGGTCGTAATGGCCAGTGCGACACCCGCGGCACGCCGGACGTCGGCCGGGGGCCTCGATGGAGAATCGACCTCCCACATGTCCAGGAGGCGCGCGAGCCCATCATGGCCCCCGAGATACCCGGCCTCGCTCAACGTTCGATCGAGTCCGGCAAGGCTGTGCGCGCGCGCATCGCCGAAGCGCAGGTGTGGCGACCGGAGGAGCGCGATCAGCGCGCCTCTCGTGAAATTCGAGGTCACGCACGTGACGACGGCGTCGAGCGCCGCGGCAAACGGCTCGGCGGCAAGAGGCAGTGCGTCGAACATCTGGGAGGGGATGCCGCCTGATCGCAGGATTTCCCGCGTCAGATAGACATACGGCAACGGCCGGCGGACGACGAGCGCCGTACGGGCGAGCGCCCCAGGCGCACGCCGGCGCGCGCGTACCCGGCGGGCGAAGCCCGCAATCTCCTCTTCGCGATCGCGTGCGAGGTGAACGACCGCGCCGCCGGCCGGCGCGAGGATGCGGGGGTGGTGGGATGCGCCGCCGTCGAGGCGGACTTCCTCGATGCCCGGGAGAAGCTGGTGAATCCGCTGGTGGAACGCTCCCGCGACCGTCCCGTCAGTCGCGATCACGTCGAGACGCTCCAGACCAGGCAGCCGCGCCAGCAGGTCCCAGTCGGCGGCAAAAAGGCCGTGGATGTCGGACGTGCGATCCGCAACCGTGACGACGACATGACGCCACGGCCGCGGGGCGGGGGTCGCCATGAGGTCGCGCTGCAGGACGTGCTCGTCAGCGGAGCCGGTGTCATCCCGCAGCGTCTCGAAGTGCTCGTACGCACGCGCGAGGAATCTCGTCTGCAGTACCAGCCGTTCGGCGCCGCGGTCGTCGACCGCGCCCGGTTCGAGCATGCCAAGCGCCAGCCGTGCAAATGTTTCGACGTCCCTGCCGTGCCGGCGGAGCGTGTCGTAGAACTCGAGGATCTCGGCCACGAGTCCCGGGCGGAGGCGAAACGGCGGACGAACGCCCTCCTCGTCGGCGCGCCTGCAGGCGACGCCCATGAGCACTTCCCGCTCGGCGTCCGCGAGCGGGATTCCTGGCGTCGGCAGCCGGTCGGCGAGCGTCGCATGAAGTTCGCGGCGTGTAACGAAATCCGGAAGAATCAGCGCATTTCCAGCCTCCGGGCGGGAGCGCTCGATCGACCGCACGAGGTAGGCGCCGGCCGCGTGGGTGGGAACGATGACGAGACGGTCGCGGGCGTCGAACGGCGTGCCCGCACACGCGAGGTCGGACGCCGCCCGGCGGAATGCGTGGAGATCCGGCACCCGCACGAGCCGCGTCGTGCGCGCCGTGATCACTGCAGCTGTGGAGGCTCGAGGAGCGCGCGCAGTTCCTGCTGCGCCCTGGAGAGCAGCATCAGGGCGCCGGCGGCGGATGACGACGCGCCCCACGCGGCGTCGACGTCGGCGCTGCGGGCCGCGGCGTATCGTCCGTTGATGGCGGTTTCCGCGAAACGCCACGCGCCGAGTAGAAGTTCGTGTGTCAGACGCAGGTCGGCCGGGGGCACAACCCGCTCCAGCCGTTCTGCGCCTCCCTTGAGGCGCGATTGCAGCGTGACCAGCGTTTCGGGCGCGGGACCATCCAGGCGACGAATCGCTTCGAGTGCCGGCTGCGATCGCGCCAGCTGCAGCATCTGCGTCCCGACGGAGCGCTGGTAGTCGAAATAGAGCGAGCGGCGAATGATCCACTGATCGCGCAGCAGCCGCAGCCGGCGGGCGGCGTCGATCTGGCCCTGGACGGAGGCGTGCAATGCCTGCACGATTTCCGGCCGCTTCCGGCCGAGGCGCGTATCCTCCCTGGGGATCCGATCGAGCACCCGCTGCACGTCGCCAATCTGGGCCCTGGCCGCTGCGCGCGTGGCATCCGTCATGACGCGCTTCGTCATGCCCGAATAGCGTGCATCGATGGCCTGTTCACTTCGGATAGCCGTTTCGGCGATTCGCCGGAATGATGCAGCCTCTGCGGCAGACAGAGCGGCAGGCAGAACAGAGGCGTCGTCGGTCAGAAGCTGGAGAACCGCCTGATAGAGCGCAACGCGCTCGGCGGCGGATTCGGTCAGCCTGGCCACACCGAACGCCTGGGCCACCTGTTCCCGGACGCCGGGCATCGTAGCGACCGGCTCGAGCGGAATGACCGGCGCCTCGGCGACAAGCGCGACCTCGAACGACGCGGTACCTGCGGCGCCTCGAATCGCGGCAATCGCTTCGTCCAGCACCGTCAGGATCTCGCGCACGTCGCGTTGACGGTAGCCGTAATGGTCGCGCGGCCAGTCGGCCAGCGTGGCGCGCGCGTGCCGCGCCATCTCGAGCGCGCGCGTCCGGTCGCGCGTCATGACCACGGAGTTGAGCACCGTGGCGACCTCATCGCTGAAGCGGCGGAAATCCTCTTCGCCGCGCGTCTGCGCGTACCACTGCTGCCGCGCGGAGGCGGCGTGCCGGTCCGTCCGGGGCCAGTCGATGGCCGCGGCCGGCAGTGTCGCGGCGTGGAGCCGCGGCTCGGCGCCGCCCCCCATCAACAGTGAAAAAACGACACGATCGCCCACGCGCGCGAACTCACCGTAGCTCACGACCATCGTGCCGTCAGTGAGATACAGGCGAAACAGGGTCGCTTCGGCAGCCGACGCCGTGCCGGACGCGCCGAGCCACAACAAGAGGAACAATCGCAGCTTCATGACCACGGTCGGTTGTGTGAGCGGGAGACGCATTGTACTCCCGCGAGCGTGCCTGAGAGCCTCGTTGCAACGATCATGTGGAAAACCTGTGGACGCAACGTGCAAAACTTGTGGAGAACCTGCGGGCGAAAATTTATTTCGCCCACGCTTGCCCGGCGTGTGAACATCGCAAACGAGATAGATCCCGCCTTCGCGTCGCGCTTCGCTTGATCTCGCCACAGCATTTCGTAAGATCAACCTCCGTTCGTTCTCATTACAGACACAACCCCGACGTGACCGTTCATCGCTTCCAGGAAAACATTGGCGGCCGCCCGTACTTGATTGAAGTGCGGCCGGTCAGCGACAAATGGCGCGCCCAACTCTTGCGGGCGCCAGGCATTCCCGCCGCGATGATGCCGTTCTACGGCGGCACTCCGGACGAAGCCGCCAAACACCTCACGGAGTGGCTCACCATGGCCCACCGCCGGCGAATCGCCTCTATAGAGACGGCCTCGTAACGAATTTAGTTGGGGGGTATGACAGGGAAGGTCAGGAAAGCGAAGGTCAGGAATATGGTGGACCTGACCGGGATCGAACCGGTGACCTCCTGAATGCCATTCAGGCGCGCTCCCAACTGCGCTACAGGCCCACTGCCCAGGACGGAAACACTCCATCCTAGCATGCGCCGCGACCGCTGATCAGCTTCTCGTAGTCCTCGGGCGTATCGATATCCGTCACACACCCCTCATCGTCGACGTCCACGTTTCTGATGTCGTCCGCGTGCGCATGGACGACCGCGCGAGCACCTTCATCGAGCGGCGCGCGCCGAAGCGCCGCGAACACCGACCGATCGAAGAGCACCGGATGCCCATGTCTTCCCCTGAAGGCGGGGCGCACGATTGGCGCGCGGTGCTCCTGCCACGCATCGAGGATGCGATCGATCGTCGCGACCTCCACCATCGGAATGTCTACGAGCGTGACGAGCACCGCTTCGGCGCCGGCGCGCTCCGCCTCGTCCAGGCCGACCCACAACGACGATAGCTGGCCGCGCGCGGGATGCGCATTCGTGACCACGAACGGCCGGACGGGAAGCGGAGCGGCGTCGAGCGCTCCTGAAATGGCGGCGCTGTGTGAACCGGCGACGACAATGATGTGGGGCACGCCGGCAGCAGCGAAGCTTCCGGCAAGGCGTACGACGAATGGACGTCCCCCGGGGTCCGGCAACAACGCTTTGGGGCGGCCCATCCGCGACGATTCGCCCGCGGCCAGGATGATAGCGGCCAGCACACACGCATCGTACCGGCGCGTCTGATTCCGCGCAATTGGCAGTGGATGAAGGAGTTGGGGCGATCCTTGACTTCCCAGAGCGCCTTACCTACACTGGCCGCCTTTCGGAGCACCGGTGCGCACTTACCGCTACACTCGTCTGGCTTCATAGTTCGCTCACCAGCGGTTAGGAAGCGCCGGGGATTTCGTCCCTGGCTCTCGCGCATCGGAGGACACGGTTATGGCAACCGGGACGATCGCACGCCTGCTCATCGACAAGGGGTTCGGCTTCATTCGCGATGAGGGCGGCATTGAGCACTTCTTCCACCGCAGTGCCGTTCGCGGCGCAGTTTTCGAGCTGCTTCGCGAAGGACAGCGTGTGGAGTTCTCGACTGAGGAGTCCACGAAGGGACCGCGGGCGGGAGACGTTCGCCTGATCGAAAGCTAACGCGCAGCCCGGCCCCCGGGCGGGGCCGGGTCACGTTTTCCCGTTTCAGCTGCTACGAGCTCATCTACGCCGCGTCGGCCCGAATTTTCCCGGCGCGTGGCCCCTTCGCGGACGGCTCTTCATCGAAGCTCACCCGCTGGCCTTCGTTCAACCCATCAAAACTGCCGGTGCTGACCGCACTCCGATGGAAAAACCATTCCTGGCCGCCGTCGTCCCGAATAAAACCGAAGCCACGATCGCGCACCAATCGCTTAATCGTTCCGTTCGCCACGTCGATTAACCTCCGCAGACCGTCCCCTGACGATCCATAGAGGTGCAATCCAAGTTCTGTTCCACGGAACACAACGGCTGGGCTGTTAACCGCCGAACCAGCTGCGCCAGCCGGTTGACGCCGACAGCTCGCCAGTGGCCGGACGCAGAGTGAGCACACGGTGGCAGGCCGACGACGCAAATGCCGTGTCGGCGGTGAACACCAGCAACGCGATCCGGCGCCGTGACGCAATCGACGCGAGATCGCGTCCGAACGCGGCAATCTCGTCGGCGGGAAGCGAGGCATTGGGATGTTCAGCCAGGACGACCTCGGGCGCGAGCGCAAGCGCCTTCCCCAGGCGCACGCGGAGCGTGGTGGCCGGACGGGCAGCGCCCATCGGGCGATCGGCCTCGTCAGCGGGAATTCCGACCTCCGTGCACAGCGCGTCCACGTCCCGCTTCACCTCGTCTGCCATCGATTCGAGATCGAGCGTTATCGGCAACGCGAGATTCTGTCGAACGGTCAGTTCATTGATGAGCACGACCCGCTCGCTGAGGATGCCGACCCGGTCGAGCACGCTGAACCACCCGTCGGTGCTTGTGATGTCACGCGTCGAACGGCCGAAGATCACGACGTCGCCTTCGTCAGGGAGCGTCGCGGCGGTGATCATGTTGACGAGCACCTCAGCACCGGCACGATCCAGCCCAATGAGCGCGACCGTATCGCCCGGGTGGAGCTCCAGCTGCTCGATGCGCAGCGGCCGCAGCGACTGGTACTCCTTGCGCACGCCGCTCAGGCGAACGAGCGCATCCTGAGGTTTCATTCGCCCGCCCGCCGTTGACCGGCCGCCCACAGGCGATCCCACTCCTCCGCCGGCAGCGTGATGGAGCCCGGACTCAGACCGTGCGAGGGATCCCCATGGAAGTCCGAGCCGCCGGTCATCAGCAGCTTCAGCTCACCTGCCAGGGCGGCGTAACGCTCGGTCATGGCCGCGTCGTGATCGGTGTGAAAGACTTCGATTGCATCGAGGCCTGATGCGGCAAGTGCGGATATCCGCGCGGGCGTCACGTCGTCTGCGCCGGGATGCGCGAGCGAGGCCAGGCCGCCGGCAGCGTGAATAATCGCGATCGTCTCTTCAGGCGTGGGTCCGGACCGCGCGACGAAGGCCGGCCCCCCGTGCCCGAGAAATCGATCGAACGCCTCGCTCGTATCCACGACATAGCCCGCGTCGACCATCGCCCTGGCCAGCTGCGGGCGCCCGAGCGAACGTGCGGAGTCTCGATCGGCGGAGTCGAGCAGCGGACCGATATCGACCGGCATACCGAGCGCGGCGAGACGCTGGCTGATCGTCTCGATCCTGGCAACGCGGGCACGGCGCTGGATGCCAAGGAATGTCCCAAGCGCAGCATCGGCGGGATCGAAGAAATACCCGAGCACGTGCAGGTCGCGGCCTGCCTCCATCGATGTGATTTCAATACCGGGTACCGCGTCGATGTTCCGCTCGCGCGCCATGCGTTGCACGGCGCTGATGGCTCCGGTGGTGTCGTGGTCGGTCACGGCCATGACCGTGAGGGACGCCTCTGCGGCTCGCTCGACCAGCTCCGCCGGTGTACACCGGCCGTCAGACGCCGTGGTGTGAAGGTGAAGATCGACGCGCGGGATCACCGCGCGGCGCGGGTGGGAGACCCGGTACGCCCGGGACGCCGGGCGCGGCCCTGACGCTTGACGAGCGCCCGATACTCGCGAATCAGCAGCTCGAGATGCTGCCGCTCTTCGTCGGCAAACTCCAGGAAGATCTGCTTGCCTTCGGAATCCTCGAACCGATCGCCGTATTTCTTGAAGAACCGGTGCGATCCCCGCTCGCAGCGGATCCCGATGAGGAGCGCCTGCTGATCGTTGACGCCACGGGCCAGGCGATCCGCGCCCTCCGCAAACAACCCGTTCGCCGCCCCCTTGAAGAAGAGGAACGTCGGCCGCGATTCGAGCTGGGGGTCGCGCTGCAACAGCTCGTTGTAGCGCGCTTCGAGCGTACCGAGGTGTTCCTTCTCCTCCTCGGCGAGGTCTTCGAACACTTTCTTCCCTCGCGCATCGCGCGTCAGCCGCGCCGCGCGGCTGTAGAACTCGAGGCCGCTGCGTTCGGTCGCGATGGCAATGCGAAGCGCGTCGCGCGCGAACAGCAAGTCCGTATGGCCGTCAGCCAGGTTTGTCGATCGACCGGTGCGGCACTCCTCGCACGTCCCATAAATCTGGACGACGCTCTGCGTGGCGGCGAAGCTGCGGGCCGACGCCACTTCTTCGACGAGCGCTTCGATGTCCGAGCTCAGGAACTCGAACGACCGATGACACGTCTTGCAAATGAGGTGGAAATGCCGCGGCTGGCGGTAGGAATGCTCGAACCGGAAGCGCCCCTCGCCGAAATCGACCTTCCGCGCGATGCCGGCTTCCACCATCCACTGGAGGGTGCGATACACGGTCGCGCGACTGATTCTGCTGTCTTCGTTCCGGATCCGATCGACGAGATCGTCCGCGCTCAGGTGTCCCTCCTGGCTGAGGAACACGTTGACGATATGTTCGCGTTTGCTTGACCGCTTGCCGCCCGCCGGCTTGAGGCGGGTGAGGTCAGAAAGAGAGGTCACGATAAGTCAAAAGTTGAACTTTTGCCTTTTGACTTACACGTGCTTACACGTTGAACGACGAGCCGCAGCCGCAGGTCGAGGTCGCGTTCGGGTTCTTGATGGTGAATCCGCCGCCCGTGACGGTCTCGACGAAATCGACTTCGGCGCCCTTCAGGTAGCTGATGCTGACCGGGTCAATGTAGAGCTTGACCCCGTTCGACTCGAACACCTGGTCGGCATCCCCGCCGGCTTCCTCGATCATGAGGCCGTACTGGAAGCCCGAGCAGCCGCCGCCCTGCACGAACACGCGCAGACCGCTGCCGGCCTTGTTCTCTTCCGAAAGCAGCTCGTTGATTTTCGACGCTGCGGTCTCTGACACGTTGACCACGTTGAAACTCCTCTGAATCCTGTGAAAACCGTTCGATTGATTATAACTGGCCCCGGGTGCTTAGGCCATGGCCGCCAGCTCTTTGGCCGACTCCTGCTCAATGTCCTTGTGCAGGCTGTTCCCATGGGCGTCCATCGTGACAATCGCCGGGAAATCGGTCACCTGCAGGTGCCACATCGCTTCGGGGGTCCCGAACTCGAGCAACGACACCCCCTCCACGCGATCGATCGCGCGGGCGTAAAACTGAGCCGCGCCCCCGACCGCATTCAGGTAGACGGCGCCGGCGTCCTTGAGCGCCGCCAACGTTTTCGCGCCCATCCCGCCCTTGCCGACCACGGCGCGGACGCCGTAGCGCGTGATGATATCCGCCTGATACGGCTCTTCGCGGATGCTCGTCGTCGGACCGGCGGCCGTGACCTTCCACTGGTCGCCTGTTTTCGTGACGACAGGGCCGCAGTGGTAGAGCACGGACCCGTTGAGATCGACCGGCGGCTCATGCTTCATGAGGTGCGCGTGCACGGCGTCCCGGCCCGTGTAGACGCGTCCGGTGATGAGCACAACGTCGCCGACTTTCAGCCCGCGCACTTGTTCTTCAGTCAGCGGAGTCTTGAGCGCCACTTCGCGGCCGGTCCGCTGGACACCAGCCTGATCGGCCATCGCCGCAACCGGTGTCGCCGCGTCGCGGTACAGCCATCGCGTGATCTCGCCCGTCTGCGCGTTGAGCACGACGCCGAGGCGCCGGAAGGCCCAGCAGTCATACGCGACCGACACGAAGAAGCTGGCGGGAAGCCGGTTGATCACGCCGATCTTGCAGCCGATCAGCGACGTGCGTCCGCCGAAACCCATCGTGCCGATTCCGAGCTTGTTGACCTCGCCCATGATTGAGGCTTCGAGTTCCGCGAGGCGTTGATCCGGATTCACGTCATCCAGCGTGCGAAACAGCTGTTCCTTGGCGTGCACGTAGCCCGATGTCCGGTCTCCGCCGATGCAGACGCCGATCGCGCCCGGCGCGCATCCCTTTCCCTGCGCGTTCCACACCGCGTGCAGGATGCACTTGCGCACCCCCTCGAGCGTCCGATCGGCGCGGCCAAGACCCGGAAGCTCTGTCGGCACGGAGTACTGCGCGTTCATGTTCTCGCAGCCGCCGCCTTTGAGAATCAGCTTCACTTCGACCTCGTCGCGATCCCACTGCTCGAAGTGCATGATCGGGGTTCCGGGCCCGAGATTCGTCCCCGAGTTTTCGCCCGTAATGGAATCGACCGAGTTGGGCCGCAGCTTTCCGCGCTTCGTCGCTTCCGCGATCGCCTCCCTGATCTGCTGTTTCATCTCGATCTGATTGGCTCCGACCGGCGTCTTGACCTCGAAGGTCGGCATGCCGGTGTCCTGACAGATAGCGCCTTCGCAATCCGCCGCCTGATCGATGTTCTGCGCGATGATGGAGAGGGCCTGCGCCGACTGGGTACCCGCCGACTCGACCGTCATGGCAGCCTTCATCGCCGCGCGGACGTCGGGAGGCAGATCCGTCGACGTGCGGATGATGAGAGCGAGTACGCTGTCGAAAAACGCTGATGCCATCAGAGCAGTATAAATCGCCGTCTCGGACCGAGCGCGATCCCCTCGGCGAATTCCCTGTCCCGGCGGACGCGTACTACGGGATTCAGACGGCCCGGGCGGTCGAGAACTTCCCTATCAGCGGGCTGCGCGCGCCGGCAGACCTAATCCTCGCCACGGTCCTGATCAAGAAAGCGGCGGCGCAGGCAAACGCGGGCCTGAAGCGGCTCGATGCCCGCATCGCCGACGCGATTGCCGCCGCCTCGGACGAAATTGCCAGCGGCGCGCTTCGCGACCAGTTCGTCGTCGACGTGTACCAGGCGGGCGCAGGCACCTCGCACAACATGAACACCAATGAGGTGCTCGCCAACCGCGCCGGCGAACTGCTTGGCGCGCTCCGCGGCGAGTACCGCGTCGTCCATCCCAACGATCACGTCAACATGGGACAGTCGACGAACGACGTGTTCCCGACGGCCACGCGGCTGGCGCTGCTCATGATGCACGGCGCGCTCGCGGAATCGACCCGCGCGCTCGCGACGGCATTCGCCCGCAAGGCGGAGGCATTTCGGGGTGTGCTGAAGGTCGGGCGCACCCACCTGCAGGACGCCGTGCCGATCACGCTCGGTCAGGAGTTCGGCGGATATGCCGCATGCCTCGATCGGAGCGCAGACGAACTGGACCATGCCGCTGTCGGTCTTCAGGAGCTCAATCTGGGTTCCACGGCCGTCGGTACCGGACTGAATGCGGGTGACGACTACACGGCAGCCGCTATCCACAATTTGAGTTCGTACACGCGCCTCGCGCTGAAGCCTGCCGCGAATCGCTTCCGTGTGACACAGAGCATGGGGGATGTGGTCACGTACTCGGGCGCCATGCGGAGGCTGGCGGTGGAGGCCGGCAAGATCGCGAGTGACCTCAGGCTCCTGAGCATGGGACCGCGCGCCGGGATTGCGGAAATCACGCTGCCGGCGGTGCAGCCCGGATCCTCGATCATGCCGGGCAAGGTGAATCCGTCGATTCCCGAGATGGTCAACCAGGTCTGCTACCAGGTGCACGGCTGCGACGTGACGATCTCGGCGGCTGCGGAAGCCGGCCAGCTCGAGCTCAACGTCATGATGCCGGTCATCGCCTGGAACGCGCTGCACATGTCGCGAATCCTGCGCGAAGCGATGAATGCGCTGCGCACCCGCTGCGTCAACGGCATCGAGGCGGACGCCGATCGGTGCCGTGAGCTGCTCGATCGCAGTACGGCAACCGCAACCGCGCTGAGCCCGTACATTGGCTATGCGGCGACGGCGGAGATCGCGAAGGAGTCGGTCAAGACCGGCACGCCGATTCGCGATATCGTCCTCGAGCGTGGACTGATGGATCAGCAGAAGCTCGATCGCGTGCTGTCGGCGGAGAACATGACGCGTCCAGGAATCGCCGGAGCGGACAAACCGTGAACGCGCGGGCGGTGGCTCTCGCCCTCGCGGTGTCGGCGTCGGGCGCCTGGCTTCAGGCGTCCGCGTTGGGTCAGGCAGCCGCCCAGCACGGCCGACTCTTTCCGCCCCAGGATCTCGGACTCCTCGAGGGCCCGGACCGCGAAGCGTGGCAGAAGCCGGATCAAATCATGGACGCCCTCGGCATCGCCGACGGGTCGGTCGTCGCCGACATCGGTGTGGGGGCAGGCTGGTTCACCATCCGCCTTGCACGTCGGGTCGGTCCGAATGGCGTCGTGTTCGCGCAGGACGTCCAGCGCGAGATGCTCGACGCCGTTAGGCGCCGGGTCGGCCGCGAGGAACTGCGGAATGTCGAAACGCGCCTGGGCACTGCGCGAACGCCGAACCTCCCCGCGGGAGCGCTCGACGCTGTGCTCGTCGTGGACGTCTACCCGGAGGTGGAAGACCGCGACCGCGTCACGTTTCTCCAAAGCCTTGCGACGTCGCTCAAAGCCACCGGACGCATCGGCATCGTGAACTACAAGCCGGGCCGGGGCGGACCGGGGCCCGCTCCCTCCGAAGGTGTCCGCGTCGCAAGCGCGCTCGTCGAACGTGATGCCGAGGCCGCCGGCCTGCGCGTCGTCGCACGGCAGAACCTTCCGTACCAGTACCTGCTCGTCCTTGGCCGCTAGTACAATTCAACGATGACGCCGGTTATGTCTTCCGCCGTGACGTTCGTGGATGCGCTGGCCTCCGGACGCGCGGAGTCGCGACTTGCGGTTCGCGCCGGAGCCGTGCTCTTCGTGACCGCGCTGACGGCTGCCGCCGCGCAAATCAGCGTCCCAGTGCCCTTTACCGCGGTGCCGTTTACGTTTCAGCCGATGGTCGTGCTCCTAGGCGGGCTGGCGCTCGGTTCGACGCTCGGGATGACGAGCCAGGTGCTGTACCTGTTCGCCGGCATCGTCGGGCTGCCGGTGTTCGCCGCGTCCGCGACGCTGCCGCCAGGCGCCTTGCGGCTGCTCGGGCCCACCGGCGGATACCTGATGGCATATCCGTTCGCGGCATTCCTGACCGGCTATCTCTCCCAGCGCGGCTTCGATCGCCGCTACGCCACCGCCGTCGTCGCCATGGCGGCAGGGCTGGCGCTGGTGTACGGCTCCGGCGCGACGTGGCTGGCGATGAGCACCGGTATGGGCGTAGCTGCCGCGTTTGCCGCCGGTGTCGCGCCGTTCATCGTGGCCGACCTTCTGAAGCTGCTCGCCGCCGCCGGAATCCTGCCGGCATTCTGGAAGCTGCTCGGCCGCGCCGGTTAACGCGGTGCGCACCGCGCTCACCATCGCCGGCAGTGATTCGAGCGGCGGCGCCGGTGTCCAGGCCGACCTCAAGACATTTGCCGCACACGGCGTCTATGGCCTCAGCGCCATCACCGCGGTGACGGCGCAAAGCACCATCGGCGTCACGACCTTTCAGGCACTGTCGGCGGAGCTGGTCACCGCGCAGATCGAGGCGGTGATGTCCGACATCGGCGCACACGCCGCCAAGACCGGCATGCTCGCCACAGCCGCCATCGTCGAAGCGGTCGCCGCGGCAGTGGCCGATCTGGAGATTCCTTTCCTTGTCGTCGATCCCGTCATGGTCGCGAAAAGCGGCGATGCCCTCGTGGACGACGACGCGGTCGCGATCATCAGGACGGAATTGCTGCGGCATGCACGCGTGGTGACGCCGAACATCCCCGAAGCGGAAGTGCTGTCGGGGATGACGATTCGCAGCGATGAGGATCGCCGTCAGGCCGCCCGCAACATCGCCGCGCTGGGCGCCGCCGCCGTCGTGATCAAGGGTGGCCACTACCCGTCCAGCGACATTGTCGACCTGCTGTACGACGGCGAACGTTTCCGCGACTTCCGGAGCGAGCGCGTCGCAGGCACCTCCACACATGGAACCGGCTGCACGTTCGCCGCTGCCCTGGCCGCCAGGCTTGCCCTCGGCGATTTGCTCGAAGATGCCGTCCCGAAGGTGCAGCAATACGTGGCCGGCGCCATCAAACATGCTCCGGGACTGGGCCGCGGTCACGGGCCGATGAACCATTTCTGGTCGGTATACTGAAGACATGCCGCGCGTCTCGGTGACCGCCGCGCCCCTCGAGCTCGACACACTCATCCGGGAATTGACGACGGGCGCGCGCGGGGATGGAGCGGTGGCGACGTTTACCGGTCTGGTGCGCGCGCAGAACCAGGGGCGGCAGGTGCAGTTCCTGGAATACGAGGCGTACGACGCGCTCGCGGTGCGCGCCCTCGAGCGGATCGTGACCGAAGCGGAAGCGCAGTGGCCGGGAACCCGGCTGGGCCTGCACCATCGCACCGGCCGTCTCGACATCGGCGACGCGAGCATCATCATCGTGGCCGTATCGCCGCATCGGCCGGCTGGATTTGCGGCCTGCCGGTACGCCATCGAGCGCGTCAAGCAGATCGTGCCGATCTGGAAGCGCGAGTATTTCGACGGCGGCGACGTGTGGCTCGAAGGGGCGACCGCCGATCCCGACGACGAGTCGGCGCGGCAAGCGGCGTACAAGACCGCATGCGCGTGACGGTCCGGCTGTTTGCGCGGCTGCGCGACCTGGCCGGCGCGGGCGAACTCGTGCGGGAGGTGCCCGACGCGGCGACCGTCCAGACGGTATGGACGGCGCTGACGAGCGAGATGCCCTCGCTGGCGCAGTACGAAGGATCGATGTCGGTGGCGGTCAACGCCGAATACGCGCGGATGGCGGTCGCGCTTCACGACGGCGACGAGGTGGCATTCCTGCCTCCCGTCTCCGGGGGTTAGTCAGCATTGATGTTCGATAAGCTCGCGTCGTTCGAATCGGAGTACGAGGAGCTGCTCACCCGGCTCGGCACGGTCGAGGTCCAGTCGGATCAGACCGAGTACAAGAAAGCCGCCAAGAAGCTGGCGGAGCTGGAGCCGCTCGTCGAGAAGCACCGTGAGTACAAGCTCGTACAGAAGGACATCGAGGGGTCCGAAGAAATCGTGCGTGCCGGCGACCCCGAGATGCAGGAGCTTGCGCACGAGGAACTGGCGTCCCTGCAGACCCGGCGCGACGCGATTGTCGCCGAGCTCCGGATCCTGCTGGTGCCTAAGGATCCGAATGACGAGAAGAACGTCATCCTCGAAATTCGCGCCGGTACGGGCGGCGACGAGGCAGCCCTCTTCGCCGCGGACCTGTTCCGGATGTACTCGCGTTTCGCCGAGCGCCAGGGCTGGAAGCTCGACGTGATGTCGACCAGCGACAGCAGCTCCGGCGGGTTGAAGGAAGTGATTGCGTCGATTGAAGGGCGCGGCGTGTACAGCAAGCTCAAATACGAGAGCGGCGTGCATCGCGTGCAGCGCGTGCCGGCCACGGAGGCGAGCGGACGCATTCATACCTCCACCGCGACGGTGGCCGTGCTTCCCGAAGCCGAAGAAGTCGATATCCAGATCAACGAAAAGGACCTGCGCGTCGATACGTTCTGCTCCAGCGGACCCGGCGGGCAGAGCGTGAACACGACCTATTCCGCGATCCGGATCACGCATCTCCCCAGCGGGCTGGTGGTGTCGCAGCAGGACGAGAAATCGCAGATCAAGAACCGCGCGAAGGCGATGAAAGTGCTGCGCGCGCGCCTCTACGAAATGGAGACGCAGAAGCAGCACGACGCGATTGCCAAGGAACGGCGGGGGCAGGTTGGTACAGGAGAACGTTCCGAGAAGATTCGCACCTACAACTTTCCGCAGAGCCGCATTACCGACCATCGCATCAACTTCACGACGCACCGATTGCACGACGTCCTCGAAGGCGATCCGGCCGAGCTTCTCCAGGAAGTCTCGACCTTCTATAACTCCGAAAAGCTCAAAGAAGCGACCTCCGTCAATTGACGCTGCACGAACGGCTGGTGGAAGCGCGGGGCGTGCTCGCTGCCGCGGGTATCGCCCAGACGGAAGCGGCGATCGACGTCGACCTGTACGCGCGCACCATCCTCGGATGGGATCGCGCGAGGCTGCTGGTCGAGCGGCAGGCCGCGACGCCGCCGCAGCTGGAACCGCAGTTCTCGGAGTGGGTCGAGCGCAGACGCCGGCGTGAGCCGAGCGCGTACATCCTCGGCGTCCGGGAGTTCTGGGGCCTCGAATTCGAGGTCACGCCGGCGGTGCTGATTCCGCGCCCGGAGACAGAGTTCCTGGTCGAAGAGGCCGTCGGGCTCCTGCCCACGCTCGGCGGGGCCGACGTCGCCGACGTCGGCACGGGCAGCGGGTGCGTGGCCGTCTCACTCGCTCATGAGCGTCCCCGCTGCCGCATCACGGCGACCGACATCTCGACGGCTGCTCTCGAGGTCGCACGGCGCAATGCGACACGACTTGGCGTGGCCGACCGGGTTCGCTTTGTCGCGACGTCCTACCTGAACGACGTGCCGGGACCCTTCGATGTGATCACGGCCAATCCGCCGTATGTCAAAGACGGCGACAAGCCGGCGCTCGCCCCTGCGGTGAAACACGAGCCGGAAGTCGCGCTCTTTGGCGGAGTTGAGGGGCTTCGTGACATCACGGGCGTGCTCGACGCCGCGTGCCTGAAGCTCAAGCCCGGCGGCTGGCTCGTCATGGAGTTCGGTTACGGCCAGGAAGAACAGGTCGAGGCGCTCGTGGCGGCACGCGCCCCCCTGACGCTCCGCCGGGTACGGGCCGACCTGCAGGGCATTCCGCGAGCGGCTATCATTCAGCGCGGCGCATGAACGATTGTCTCTTCTGCAAGATCATCGCGGGCCAGATTCCGAGTCCGATCCTGTATCAGGACGAGGCGGTCGTCGTCCTGAGAGACATCAATCCACAGGCGCCGCTCCATCTGCTCATCATTCCGAAAAAACACATCGCGTCGTTGAACGACCTGTCGGACGCCGATGACGCGCTCGTGGGATTGATGGTTCGCCGCGCGGCGGCGATTGCGAAGGAACACGGATACGACGAACCCGGCTATCGGACCGTATTCAACACGAACCGGGATGCGGGCCAGACCGTCTTCCACATCCACCTGCATCTCCTGGCTGGCCGGTCGCTCGCCTGGCCGCCCGGGTAAGCGGCGGCGCGGACCTTGCCTGTCCCGAGCTAGCCGAGGGGTCAGGTCCGCGTATACGGTCCGGCGATGACGATCGTCGCTGTCTCCGGATTAAGTGTGCGGCGCGCGGCCGCGTGGACCTCATCGCGCGTAACCGCCTGTAGAAGTCCAGGAATCCGCACATCGTAGTCGGTCCCCAGCCCGAAGAACTCGGCCGTCTGCAGGAAGCTGGCGATCCCGACGTTCGTTTCGAGCGTGCGGGGCATCGACCAGATCAGGTACTGCCGCGACTCGGTCATCTCCCGATCAGTGGGCCCGTCGGCGCGCATCCGTTCGAGTTCTTCGTCAATCGAGGCGACGGCGCGGTCGACGTTCGTGGGACTAACGCCCGCGCGGACCATCAGCGGGCCAGGAATCAGGTTGGCATCGAGCGCGCTGAACACGTAATACGCCATGCCCTGCCGCTCGCGAATGCTGTCGCCGAGACGTCCGCCAATCGCGTACTGACCGAGGATGTTGTTCATCAACCAGTACGCGTAATACGCGGGGTCGGATCGGCGGATGCCCGTGAACCCGTACGCGATATCCGCCTGCGCCTTGTTCATCATCGGGATAGTGCGTACGCGCCGTACCGATGCCGGCACGCCGTCGCTCAGCTCCACCGGAGCGGATGGCGCTCCCGTCCAGCCGCCGAACGCCTGACGCGCGGCGTCGATCGCCTGCTGCGGATCGACGTCACCGACCATCACCAGCGACATCCCGCCCGGCCGCACGCGCTCGCTATGGAACCGCCGGAGCGCGCCGGCGTCGATCGCGCCGACGGTCTCGACGCTCCCGCGCGGCCGCCGGCCGTAGCCGTGATCGGCGCCGTACAGGTCCGCGAACAGCCCTTCGGTCGCCATCACGGCGGGATTGTCCTCGTCCTGCCGGATCAGCGTCACGACTTCTCCGCGCTTGGTCGCCACCTCCTCGTCCGGAAAGACCGGGTGCATGACGATGTCGGCCAGGAGCCCGAGGACGTCATCCAGATCCTCGATGAGACAGGTGCAGATCAGCGCCGTGACATGCCGATTGACCATCGTCGAGAGCGACACGCCGCGCCGATCGAGTTCCTCGGCAATGACGTCCGCCGGCCGAATGGCGGTACCTCGATCGATCGTGCGGGAGGCAAAGTGTGCCAGACCGGCGTGCGCCGGCGGGTCGCACACGGAGCCCGCGAGGAATCCGAGGTGGATCGTCACCGCCGGTGTGGTCGTCGAGCGTTTCGCGGTCACGATCGCGCCGTTGTCGAGAACGGCGCGAACCGGCGCGAGGCCGCCGGAGACAGAGGTTGTCATTGCGGCTCGAACCAACCGACGGTCCGATTCGTCGCGTTCAGCCGTTTCGCCGCGACCCGCGCAACCTGTTCAACCGTCACCCCCGCGATCCGGGACTCGAGGGACGCGACCGTGCGCCAGCTGTCGATGGTGTCGAAGTACCCGAGTTGATGGGCGATATTGGTGATGCTGTCGTTCTCGAAGACGAGCCGCGCGCGCAGCTGGTGGACGGCTTTCTTCAGCTCCGCGTCCGTGATGCCGTGCGTCCGAACCTCGTCAATGGCGCCCAGCGCCGCCTCTTCCAGTCGCGCGAGCGGCGTCCCCGACGCGGCGGTCAGGGAGACGGTGTACAGAAACGGGTCGGCGGTCGGCACGATTCCGCCGCCGATCGCCGATGCCAGGCCTGTATCGACAAGGGCGCGATACAACCGCGCGCTCCGCTGCGGGGGCGGCATCCGAAAGCTGGCCCACAGGTTGACGCCCTTGGCTCCGGTCAGAACCGCGTCGAGCACGAGCATCGGGAAAAACTCGGCGTCCGTCACCGCTGGCGCGTGATACCCGAGCTTCAGGTACGCGGTTGTGCCGCCGCGCGAGAGGACGATCCGGCGCTCGCCCGCCTGTTCCGGCTCCGGCGTCAACGGCCGCTTCGTCACATCGCCGGGCGTGATCGCACCGAAGTGGCGCTCCACGGCGGCAATCGCCTCGCGCGTCTCGACGTCGCCCGCGACGACCAGTGTGGCGTTGTTGGGGACGTAGTGCCGGCGGTAGTACCCGTACAGATCGTCGCGCGTCATCGTCTGCAGATCGGATAACCACCCGATCGTGGGGTGCCGGTACGGGTGTGCGGTGAACGCGACCGCCGTCAACTCCTGGTCGAGCATCGTCTCCGGATCGTTCTCTCCGCCCTGCAATTCCGAGATGATGACGGTCCGCTCCGATTCGCAGTCCGCGGGGTCGTAGAGGCAGCTGGCCATGCGCTCTGCTTCGATAAAAAGCATCCGATCGAGCGCATCACTGGTCGCCGTCTCCGTATAGGTGGTCTGGTCAATCCAGGTGTACCCGTTCCAGTACCCGCCAAACTGCTCAATGATGCCTTTGACCTTGTCGCGGGGAATGTTGGTGGTCCCCTTGAAGTTCATGTGCTCGACCCAGTGCGAGACGCCCGTCAGTCCCGTCGTTTCGTCGCGCGATCCGACGCGATACCAGCACCACACCGACGCCAGCGGCGCCGTGTGCAGTTCCTGTACGAGGACGCGCAAGCCGTTGTCGAGGAACACCTCTTCGACCATCCCCGCATTATAGAATTTGAATGTCGTATGCCCGAGTGGAAGGACACCGTTAATCTCCCGCGCACCGGCTTTCCCATGAAAGCCAATCTCCAGACGGCCGAGCCCGAGTGGCTCGCGCACTGGAAGACGACCGATCTGTACGGGGAGATTCGCCGCCGCCGCGCCGGACGGCCGAAGTTCGTCCTGCATGACGGCCCGCCGTACGCCAACGGCAATATCCACATCGGCCACGCGCTCAACAAGATCCTCAAGGACTTCATCGTCCGTTCGAAGACGATGGCGGGGTTTGACGCGCCGTACGTCCCTGGGTGGGACTGCCACGGCCTGCCGATCGAGCTGAAGGTCGATCGGGAGCTGGGTCCGAAGAAGCGCGAGATGAGCGTCGCCGATTTCCGCCGGGCGTGCCGTGAGTATGCCGCGCGGTATGTGGACATCCAGCGCGAAGAATTCGAGCGGCTCGGCGTCATGGGCCTCTGGTCGAAGCCCTACCTGACGATGAACTATCAGTACCAGGCGGCCATCGTGCGCGCGCTGGGGAAGTTCGTCGCCGACGGGATGGTCTACAAGGGCAAGAAGCCGGTCCACTGGTGCATCCATTGCCGGACGGCGCTCGCCGAGGCGGAGGTCGAGTACGAGGACCATTCGTCGCCATCGATCTACGTCGAGTTCCCCCTGAACCCCGACAGTGCCGGCGAGCTGGCCGCGCGCGTGCCGGAGCTTGCTGGACGCGAAGCCTCGGTGCTGATCTGGACGACGACGCCATGGACGATTCCGTCGAACCTGGCAATCGCCTTTCACCCCGACTTCGATTACGCCGCATACGACGTGGAGGGCCGGGCGGTCATCGTGGCGGAAGGGCTGGCGGCACGCGTGAGCGACGCGGTGAAGCGTCCGTTTGGTATCCCGATCGCGCGCATGAAGGGAGCGGAGCTCGAGCATCTCCGGTTCCGGCACCCGCTCTACGACCGTGACTCGGTTGCCGTCCTGGCGGACTACGTGACGCTCGAAGCGGGTACGGGAGCGGTCCACACGGCGCCCGGACATGGCGCGGACGACTACAAGACCGGCGTCCGTTACGGGCTGGAGATCTATGCTCCCATCGGACCTGGGGGCCACTTCCTCGAGACGGTAGAACTGTTCGGCGGTCAGCGCGTGTGGGACGCCAATCCCAACGTCGAACGGGCGCTGCAGGAGCGCGGCCGGCTCTGGCACCGCGAAACGTTCTCGCATCAATACCCGCACTGCTGGCGCTGTCAGAACCCGGTGATCTTCCTGGCCACGTCGCAGTGGTTCATCGCGATGGACACGGCGCGTCTGCGCGAGCAGGCACTTGCCGAAATCGAGCGCGTCCGGTGGATCCCCAGCTGGGGGCGCGAGCGGATCCACAACATGATCGCGTTCCGGCCGGACTGGTGCATCTCGCGCCAGCGGTCGTGGGGCGTGCCGATCACCGCACTCAACTGCGCGGCCTGCCAGACGCCGGTCCTGACACCGGAGCTGACCGAACGCGCCGCCACCGTCTTCGAACAGCATGGTGCCGACGCCTGGTACGAACGGCCGATCGAAGAGTTCACGCCTCCAGGGCTCGCCTGCCCCTCATGCGGCGGGCGGGAGTTCGAGCGCGACCGCAATATCCTCGACGTCTGGTTCGACTCTGGTTCGAGCCATGAGGCGGTGCTGCCGTTCTGGCCGGAGCTGACATGGCCGGCGGACATGTATCTGGAGGGCAGCGACCAGCATCGCGGCTGGTTCCACAGCTCACTGCTGATCGGTCTTGGCACCCGAGCCAAGGCGCCGTTCCGGCAGGTGCTGACGCACGGCTTCGTGGTGGATGAGCACGGGCGCAAGATGTCGAAGTCGCTCGGCAACACCGTTGTGCCGCAGGAAGTGATCAAGCAGAGCGGCGCCGAAATACTGCGGCTCTGGGTGGCGATGGTCGATTACGGCGAGGAGGTCCGCCTCGGCAAGGAGGTCCTCGCGCGCGTTGTCGAGGCGTACCGTAAATGGCGGAATACGTGCCGGATTCTTGTCGCCAATCTGTACGACCTCGATCCCGCGACCGATCTCGTCCCGTACGAGAAGCTCGAACCGGCCGATCGCTACGCGCTCGCGCGCTATGCGGATGCGGCGCAGCGAATCGTCCGCGCGTATGAGGCGTACGACTTCCCCGGCGTGTTTCAGGCGCTGAATGCCCTGGTCACCGTCGACCTGAGCGCGTTCTACATCGACATCACCAAGGATCGGATGTACACGCTTGGTGCCTCGTCGGACAGCCGGCGCTCCGCGCAGACGGCGATGTACCTCATCGCAGACGGCCTGGCGCGGCTGCTCGCGCCGATTCTGCCGATGACGGCGGACGAACTGTGGCGGCACATCCCGGGCCAGCGCGCCCAGTCTGTTCACCTCGAGGAGTTCCAGGATGTCCAGCGGTTCGTCGATAGCGAGCTGATGGCCGAGTGGGATCAGTTGCTGGCGGTACGCAACCAGGTCAACGCGGCCCTCGAGCAGCAGCGCAAGGACAAGGTCATAGGCAATTCGCTCAGCGCCCATGTCACGGTCACGGCGACCGGACCGGTCGGCGAGCTGCTCGAACGCTATCGCGAGCAGCTGCCGATGCTGTTCATCGTGTCCGACCTGGACCTTCGCGTGGGCGCGCCCCGCGAGGCCGGCGGGATGACGGTGGACGTCGGCAAGGCGCGCGGGGTGAAGTGTGAACGCTGCTGGCGATTCGTCCCGTCGGTGCGTACCGAACCGGACTGGGCGGGGATCTGCGACCGATGCGTCGACGCGCTCGCTGAACCGGTCAACCGTTGATGGGAGCGATCGGCGGCTTCAAACTCGAACTGTCGCTCGCGGCGGTGGTGATCCTGGTCGATCAGGTCGTCAAAATGCTGGTGCGGTCAAGTTTCGCCCTCCACGACAGCGTCGCAGTCATCCCCGGCTTCTTCAACCTGACCCGCGTCCACAATTTCGGAGCCGCGTTTGGACTGATGAACTCGGCCGATTTTCCATTCAAGACGGTCATCCTGTCGGTCGTCGCAGCTCTCGCGCTCGCGTCCCTGGCCTGGTATGGCGCGTCACTGCCGGCGGACCAGCGCCTGGCGCGCGTCGGACTGGCGCTCATCGTCGGCGGGGCCGGGGGCAATCTCATCGACCGGATCGTCGACGGCTACGTCCTGGATTTTTTCGACTTTTACTGGAACGGCTGGCACTTCTGGGCGTTCAACGTGGCTGACGCTGCCATTACGGCTGGCGTCTCCCTTATGATTCTCGATCTCCTTCAGATAGGACGACGCCGTGTATCCAGAGCTGTTTAGCATCGGGCCGGTCACCATCTATTCCTACGGCGTCCTGCTCGCCGCCTCCTATCTGCTCGGCCTGTGGCTGGCGATGCGGCGGGCCAAACGGTGGGGCCTCGATCCCAATCGCGTCCTCGACCTCGGCATCTACATCATCATTGCCGCGCTCGTCGGCGCGAAGCTGCTCCTCCTCATCGTCGACTTCGAACAATTCAGCCGGTCAACAGCCGACCTCCTGTCGCTGGCGCGATCGGGTGGCGTGTTTTACGGCGGCCTCATCCTCGCTGTGGTCGTCGGCTTCTGGTACGTCTGGAAACATCGTCTCCCCTTCTGGACGACGTGCGATGTCTTTGCGCCTGGCATTGCGCTCGGACACGTGACGGGGCGCCTCGGGTGCATGGCGGCGGGCTGCTGCTACGGCCGTCCGACCGACGTTCCGTGGGCCGTCATCTTCACGAATCCTCTCGCGGCGGCGAATGTCGGCACGCCACTCGGCATTCCGCTCCACCCGACGCAGCTGTACGAGGCGGGAGCGGAACTGCTGATCCTGGTTCTGCTGCTCGCCACCGAACGCCGCGGGCGCCGCTTCGCGGGGCGGACGTTCTGGGCCTACATGTTCCTGTATGCCGTGTCGCGCTTCATCGTCGAGATCTACCGGGGCGATCCGCGCGGCGAAGTCCTCGGCTTTTCGACCTCGCAGTTCATCTCACTCATCCTCGCGCCTCTCAGCGTGGTGATGCTGATCTGGCTGTCGCGCCAATCTCCTGAGATGCCGGAACAGAACGAACGCGGACGTCCGCTGGCGGCTTGAGGGGTGTGGCCATTGAACTCGTCGTCCCGTCCGACTTCGACAGCCAGCGCCTCGATCGGTTCCTGGTCTCGGTCCTCGAAAAGTCCCGATCGCAGATCCAGCAGCTGATTACTGACGGCCGTGTCGCCGTTCAGCGGGGGCAGAAGGACGCCGCCGCTGTCACCCGCACCAACTACGCCGTGCGGCCGGACGATCGCATTTCGGTCGATCTGCCCGAACCCCGGCCGTCGGACCTCGCCCCGGAGGCGCTGCCTGTCGACATCCTGTATCAGGACTCCGATCTGGCGGTCCTCAACAAGCCGGCGGGGATGGTCGTTCATCCGGGTGCGGGACATGCCTCGGGCACGCTGGTGAACGCGCTCCTGCATCACATCGGCGACCTGAGCGGCGTGGGTGGCGAGACACGGCCCGGGATCGTGCATCGCCTCGATCGTGGAACGTCGGGGGTCATGGTCATCGCGAAGAATGACGCCGCGCACCAGGAGCTCTCCCGGCAGTTTCACGATCGCGAAGTGGAAAAGGAATACGTGGCGCTCGTATGGGGCGTGGTCCAGGCGGGCCGGCGGATCGACGCCGCCATCGGGCGCGACCCGGTGCATCGGCAGAAGATGTCGGCGCGGGCGCGCCACGCGCGCGAGGCGGTGACCCGGATCACGCGCGCGCATCACATGGACGGCGTGACGCTCTGCCAGGTCGCCATCCACACAGGGCGTACGCACCAGATCCGCGTGCACCTCAGTGCGATCGGCCACCCCATCGTCGGCGACTCGGTGTACGGCGGACTGCGCCGGAGGATCCCGGGCGATCTGCGCGCGCTGCAGCGGCTCGAACGCCCCTTCCTCCATGCGGAGAGACTGGCGTTCTCGCACCCGGGCGACGGCCGCCGGATGGAGTTCATCGCGCCTATGCCCGCCGATCTCATGGAGATCCTGGAGGAGCTTCCGGGGTGGAAAGACGATGACGAAGACTGAGCCAGTCGTCCCGACGCAGATTCGGAAGGCGTTCCAGGGCCGCATCTTCAGCGTGAGCGTCGAGTCCATCACGCTGCCGCGCGGCCATCGCCTCGACGCCGAGATCATCCGGCATCCTGGCTCGGTCGTGCTGGTACCCGTGAACGACGCCGGAGAGATCATCCTTGTCCGGCAGTATCGCCATGCGATCGAGCGGTGGGTATGGGAGCTGCCGGCGGGCAGCCTCAAGACGGGCGAAGTGCCCGCGGCTGCGGCCGCCCGCGAATGCCAGGAAGAAATCGGCCTGATTCCCGCGTCGCTCGAGCCGCTCGCCAGCCTGTTTCCGACGCCCGGCTACTGCGACGAGGAAATGCATCTCTTCCGCGCGACCGGGTTGCGTCCCCCGGGCGCGGACGACGCGCGTGCCGAACAGGATGAGGATGAAGATATCGACGCGCGGCCGTTTCCGGTCGATGCGATCCGGACGATGATCGCCTCGGGGGAGATCATCGATATGAAGACGGTGGCTGCGCTGGCGCTGATCGAACGCGCCGGCTGATCCTGCGCGCTACTGGACCCTGGGCTGGACCCGGTTCTTCTTGTCCCCGGACGCCTTCGCGGCCGGGGTTAACGCAAGAAGCAACACTTCGTCGACGCTTTGCACGAAGTGGATCGTCAGCTCCTTCCGCAGTTCCTCGGTCAGGTCCTCGTTGACATTCTTCTCGTTCTGCCGCGGCAGAATCACTTCACGGATCCCGGCCCGCCGCGCCGCAAGCACCTTTTCCTTGATGCCGCCGACGGGCAGCACGCGCCCCGAGAGCGTAATCTCGCCTGTCATGGCGATGTCGCCGCGCACCGGGCGACGGGTGATCTCGGACGCGAGCGCCGCCGCGATGGTGACGCCGGCGGAGGGACCGTCCTTCGGGATCGCACCAGAAGGCACGTGCAGGTGAATTTCGGCGTTCTTGAAAAAATCCGGATCGGCGCCGTACGCGGCCGCATGCGCGCGGAACCATGAGAGCGCGGCGCGCGCCGATTCCTTCATGACTTCGCCCAGCTGACCCGTCAGCGTGAGGGTTCCCGTTCCAGGCATCCTGGACGCCTCGATGAACAGGACATCACCGCCCGCTGGCGTCCATGCGAGGCCGATGGCCACGCCGGGCTCCTTCGTGCGTTCCTGCATCTCCTCGTCGAGGAACGTCGGCGCGCCGAGCATCTCTTGCACCACGGCTGGCGTCACCGTCAGCGATGCCAGATCTCCTTCGGCCCGGCGGCGGGCGGCCTTGCGGCAGAGCGCGGCAATCTCGCGTTCCAGATTGCGCACGCCCGCTTCCCGTGTATAGCCGCGTATCACGGTGCCAATCGCGGCGTCCGTGATCACTATCTCGTCCGGCTTCAGGCCGTGGTTGGCGACCTGCTTTTCCACCAGGTGCTCGCGCGCGATGGCCAGCTTCTCCTCTTCCGTATAGCCGGGGATTTCGAGGACCTCCATGCGGTCGCGCAGTGCGGGGGGCACGGGGTCGAGCACATTCGCCGTGGTGATGAACAGCACTTCAGACAAGTCGAATGCGACGTCGAGATAGTGATCCCGAAAGGTTGAGTTCTGTTCCGGGTCGAGCACCTCGAGCAATGCCGACGCGGGATCTCCCCGGAAGTCAGAGCCGAGCTTGTCGATCTCATCGAGGATAAACACCGGATTCTTCGACTCCGCGCGGCGCAGTCCCTGAATGATCTGCCCGGGCAGGGCACCGATATACGTGCGCCGGTGTCCGCGAATCTCGGCCTCGTCGCGCATGCCGCCGAGCGACACGCGCACGAATTTACGGGACAGCGACTCGGCAATCGATCGGGCCAGCGACGTCTTGCCGACGCCGGGAGGGCCGACGAAACACAGGATCGGACCCTTGACCTCGGGGTTGAGCTTTCGGACGGCGAGATATTCGAGGATCCGGTCCTTCGCCTTTTCGAGGCCCGTATGCTCGGCGTCGAGCACCTGCTTCGTGAGCTTCAGGTCGATGCTCTCCTCGGTCCGCTTCTCCCAGGGCAGTGTCACGAGCCAGTCGAGATACGTGCGGCTGACGGTGTACTCCGCCGCCGCCACGGGCATCTTCGCGAGCCGCTCGAGCTCGCGCTGCGCTTCCTTGCGTACGGCTTCCGGCATGCCGGAGGCCTCGATTTTCTGCTGGAACTCTTCGACGTCCTTCGTCTGATCGTCGGACTCCCCCAGCTCCTTCTGAATCGCCTTCATCTGCTCGCGCAGAAAGTATTCGCGCTGGTTCTTTCCGACTTCCGACTGCACCTGCGACTGGATCTTGGACCCGAGCTCCAGGACCTCGAGCTCCTTGATCAGGATTCTGTTCAGGCTGTCCATCCGCGCCCGCACATCCAGCGTCTCCAGCACTTCCTGTTTCACGACGGTGTCGATGGTCGTGAGACTCGAGGCGATGAAGTCCGCGAGGCGGCCCGCGTCAGTGATGTTAGCGGCCAGGGTCTGCAAGTCATCCGAGAGGAGCGGCGACAGCGACACGACCTTCTGGAAGTTCGTCTTGATGTTGCGGAGGAGCGCGTCGATTTCGAGGTGGTCCGCCTCACTGACCGTCTCCGCGGCTGCCCTGGCGCGCCCCCGCAGATACGGTCGCGTGGCCGTCACCTCGTCGAGCGTCAGCCGTGAGAGGCCCTGCACGATGAGGCGCAGGCTGCCGTCGGGCAGCTTGAACATCTTGTGGATATGGCTTGCGGTTCCGACCTCGTACAGGTCGCCCTTCTGCGGCTCTTCGACGGAGGCGTCGCGCTGCGTGAAGACGCCGATGACCATGCCGCCGGAAATCGCTTCGTCGATCAGCCTCACCGAGCTTTCGCGCGCCACGGCGAGCGGCATGAACGAGTTGGGGAAGAGGACGGTGTCCCGGAGGGGCAGAATCGGCAGCTCGTCTGGAATCACGACGGTGCGCTCCCCGGCGGGCACTTCGCTCAGCTCGACAGGCTCCTCACGCTCGCTCATCTGTAGCTCCGAAAAACAGAAAGGGCGGCCACATATGGGCCGCCCTCTCAACGATAAGCACGCTTACGCACGGACCGAATGGTCCGAACGATTCTTAGCTCGACATGTCGAAAAACAACGACGAGGAGCCGCTCTTGCGAGCCTGCATCCGCTCCCGCTGTTCCGCGTTCTCACGTGCCTCTTCGCAATCCTTGCAGCGGACCGCGAATGGCAGCGCGCGCAGCCGCGCCTCGGCGATTTCGTCGCCGCACTCGAAACAATTCCCGTACGTGTGGTCTTCCAGGCGCCGGATCGCCTCGTTGATCTTGATGAGGGTTTCCGACTTCATCTGGATCAGCGCGAACTCGATGTCCTCCTGGATGTCGACTTCGGAGCTCTCGCCCTGGTCGTACACTTCACGGTCCTTGGTACCATCCGCCCGCACGTCGCGCATACGGCCCTGCACGTCGCTCATCAGCTCGCGGCGGCGGTCTTCGAGCATCTGCTTCAGCTCTTCGTACCGGGACTTCACCGGTGCTTTCGTTTTCTTAGTCGTCGCCATGATGCCTGCCGCTCCTTCCGCGCCACTCCCAGATACCGGGGTGGCTGTTATGCGTGCGCCCTATTGCAACTAGGATGCCGATGAGACCTCGTTTCGCGACCCATCGGGGAACCACCATGGTCGTCTATCACGATCAGAGCCAACACCCCGTCATGCCTAATGGCTAAGCCACGCGTCTGGTATCACTTGCGGCTGTCTGCCTAAGGCTGATGGTTCCTCGCCCTGCGGCGCTACTCCGTTAGACGCTGCATTCGAACCGGGAGTCTTCGATTCGCATGCGTCACTTGATGGGGACATCTTCTGAGGCTGACTGTGGCTGTTCAACATCACCTTGGTGTTGGCGAAGCCACGCCGGATCAGCCGATCATCCGTCGGTATGGCTCATCCATAACGTTCTGCCCTGAAAGGACTTCTGTGATCTGCTCTAAGAGTGGACCGCTGGCCCAGGCGGTCAGCATCCCAGGCGATTCCCAGGGAGGATTCGGCGCTCAGACGCTTGTGCGTCTAAATATCTACACTTTGTAGATATTGCCGCGTGAAATCGGCCGCGTCGACGCCGTTACTGAATGAATCGCTGTCGGACAGGTGCGACGGGGACGATTCCGCGCTCGGCGAGAAGGTCCGCGCTCCGGCGGCTGCCGGTCCGCGCCCACCGTTCATAGAGGCGCAGAAGGTCGGTATTGGACGTCAGCGCCGTGCGCTCGCTCACGTCGCCCAGGACGTCGACGAAGGCGGTGAACTTTCCAGCCAGTTCGTCGAACACATCGCCGAACGCGGGGTCGCTCGTGCGCGCCAGCGACCCATACGCCTGCTCCCCGAGCTGAATGTAGTAGTCGATGTCAACGAGACTGCGGTGGAGACTGTCCGAGAAGAAGCCGGAGATGAACAACGACTGATCCCCCACATGCCGCAGCTCATAGCGCTGCCGCGCTCCCGCGGTGCCGAGCGCTTTAACAAAGCGCACGCCCAGCGCCTCGTCGTCGTCGGGTCCGGATCGATCGCAGTGGATGAAACCGGCGAGGAGATTCACCAGGTAAAACGACGTGACCTCGCGCGTATTCAGATGCTGGCGCTGGATGGCGGATTCAACCAGCTCCCGGAAATACTCAGTCGGCGTTTCTTTGCGAATCGCTTCGTCCATAGCCCTCCAGCAATCCGTCTGCAACCTCTCGTGGGGCGGGAGTGCAAAGCCTATTCCGATGAAAAGCTGAATATTTGGCGGGATTATACTGGGGAATGGTCTGTCCGAGCTGCGGCCGCGGAAAGGCACGACGCGACTGTCCTGCGCTCGGGCGCGCAATCTGCACCGTCTGCTGCGGCACGAAGCGTCGCATCGACATCCAGTGTCCCAGTGACTGCGCGTACCTCGCGAGCGCGCGGGAGCACCCGGCCGCCGTCGTACGCCGTCAGCAGGAGCGCGACGTCGCGCGGTTGCTTCCCACGATTCGCCACCTCACCGAGCGGCAGTACCAGCTGTTCTTTCTGTTTCACTCGCTGATTGCGCAGCATCGGCCCGAGGGCTTCGCGCGGCTTGTGGATACGGATGTCGCGGAGGCGGCAGCGTCGTTCGCCGCGACGCTTGAAACCGCCGCGCGGGGTGTCATTTACGATCACCGTCCCGCGTCACTCCCCGCGCAATCCCTGGCGGACGTGCTGTCAACGCGGCTGACGCAGATTCGAGAGCAGGGGGGGACGGTGTACGACCGCGAGGCGGCCATCGCGCTCCGCGCGATCGAGCAGGGCGGCCGCTCCGTCGCGACCGCGGGAGAAGGCGACCGGGTCTATCTGGACCTGGTGGGGCGCCTGCTGCAGGAGACCGCGACTCCGGAGCCCCAGCCAGCGCCTTCGCCCTCGGGGTCGCTGATCCTCCCCTAGAACTGTTACAATTCGAGTTTCGCCCTCTCAGGAAAGGCCGGACAGTATGGCAAAACGGTGTGAAATCTGCGGAAAGGGACCGGTCGTGGGACGGACCGTGTCTCACGCGCATAACGTCAGTCCGCGGCGGTTCGAGCCGAACCTCCAGGCGGTCCGCGCGCTCATCAACGGCGCCACGCGGAAGATTCGCGTGTGCACCCGATGCCTGCGCAGCGGCAAGGTCGTAAAGGCAGCCTGACCGTGCGGGAAGCGATTGCGGCGCCCGGTGCGCCGCGCGCTATCGGACCCTACTCGCCCGTGATTCGCGCGGGCAACCTCCTGTTCATTTCGGGCCAGATCCCCTTCAACGCGGAGACCGGAACCGTCGTGACCGGCGACATCGCCGCGCAGACGGATCAGGTGATGCGCAACATCGGCACCCTGCTCAAGGCGGCTGGAGCCGGCTTCGGGCACGTCGTACGGACGACCGTGTTTCTGATGGACATGAATGACTTCGCGGCAATGAACGAGAGCTACGCGAAGTTCGTGACGGATCCGCCGCCCGCCCGGTCGACGGTGCAGGTGGCACGGCTGCCCCGCGACGCACGCATCGAGATCGACGCGATCGCGGTCCTCCCTTAAGCTCGCGCGGCTCGTTCCACCCCCAACACACCATCGACACCCTTGATCGACTTGATCACCCGCTCGAGGTGCTTTACGTCCTTGATCTCGACGGTCATGTCGATGCGCGCGTTGTGGTGATCGCCGCCTGTGCGCGCTTCCATGTTGGTGATGTTGGTATTGATGTCCGACACCCGCGCGCTGATTTCCGCCAGCATCCCCTTCCGGTCCTCGACCTGCATCGTCAGTCGCACGGCGTACGGCGCCTGATCCGAGCCGTCCGTGTCCCACTCGACCTCGATCCGGCGGTCGGGATCGAACATCAGATTGAGGACGTTCGGACAGCTTGACGAGTGGACCGAGACGCCTTTGCCGCGCGTGATGTAGCCGATGATGCGCTCGCCGCGTATGGGATTGCAGCACTTGGCGCGGAAGACGAGCACGTCATCGGTCCCGCTGACCTTGATCCGATTCTCCGCGGCGCCAGACCGGAACGCGCGCTTGACTGCCGAGACGACGCCGCTTTCCGGCGGCTTCTCCTTCAGCAGCGCGGGCGCGACAGCCTTCTGCAGCACCGTACGGGCCGACAGCTTGCCGTACCCGATGTGCGTGAGCAGCTCGTCGACCTTCTGCGCGCCGTATTCGGAGGCGAATTTCGAGAGGTCGTCGCTCTCGAGAATCGTCTGGGGATTCAGGCCGTAGCGGCGGACTTCCTTTTCGAAGAGACGTTTGCCCAGTTCGATGCTCCGGGCGCGCTCCTCCGACTGGATGACATGCCTGATCTTGCTGCGGGCGCGCGCGGTCGCGACGAAACTCAGCCAGTCGCGGCTCGGCCGATGGCCGGTCTGCGTGATGATCTCGATGATGTCGCCGTTCTGCAGCCGCGTTCGCAGCGGCACCATCCGCCCGTTGATCCGGGCGCCGACGCAGCGATGGCCGACGTCCGTGTGCACGGCGTACGCAAAGTCGACCGCCGTCGCGCCCTTGGGGAGTGACTTCACCTCGCCCTTGGGCGTGAAGATGTAGACCTCCTCCGGATAGAGATCGACCTTGAGATGCTGCAGGAACTCCTGCGGATCGCGGATCTCATGCTGAACTTCGAGCATCTGCCGCATCCACTGGAAGTAATGCTCGTCGCGATTGGCGCCGACGCGCCCTTCCTTGTATTTCCAGTGCGCCGCAATCCCCTCTTCCGCGTGCCGGTGCATTTCCTCAGTGCGGATTTGCACCTCGAACGGGAACCCGTGCTCGCTGACGACCGAGGTATGCAGCGACTGGTAGCCGTTCGGGCGCGCCATGCCGATGAAGTCCTTGATGCGGCCCGGGACCGGCGACCAGGTCTGGTGGATGATGCCGAGCGCCGCGTAGCAGTCCTTCACCGATTCCGTCACGACCCGGAGTGCCACGAAGTCGTAGACGCGCTCCAGATCCACTTTCTGCCGCTTGATCTTCTGCTGAATGCTGTACAGGCGCTTGATCCGCCCATCGAGCTGAATCACGGGGATTTCAGACTCTTCGAGCTTTCCGCGCAGCGTGCGCGTCAGCTCGTCGATGACCTTTTCCGCCTGCGTGCGTTTGGCTTCGACCTTCGAGCTGAGGACCTGGTAGGCCCTGGGCTCGAGGTGCCGGAACGCCAGTTCCTCCAGCTCGTTCTTGACCTTGCTCATCCCCAGCCGGCTGGCGATCGGGGCGTAGATATCGAGCGTCTCCTGCGCAATCTTCGCGCGGCGATCTTCGGGCAGGTGATGCAGCGTCCGCATGTTGTGGAGCCGGTCGGCGAGCTTCACGAGGATGACCCGGATGTCGTCCACCATCGCGAGGAGCATCTTGCGGAAGTTTTCGGCCTGGCGTTCCTCGCTGGACGAGAACGGAATCGCCCCGATTTTCGTGACGCCCTCGACGACGTGGGCGACTTCCGGGCCGAACAGCTCGGCGATTCTGGCGGGGGTCGTGCGCGTGTCTTCGACGACGTCATGGAGCAGGCCGGCTGCGACCGCCACGACGTCCAGTTTCATCTCGGCGAGGATGGCCGCCACCTCGAGCGGATGCATGACGTACGGCTCGCCAGACTGGCGGACCTGGCCCTTGTGCTCGAGCGCGGAAAACACGTAGGCCTTCCGCAACAGCTCGAGATCCGCCTCCGGGCTGTAGCTCCGGACGGTATCGAGGAGCGTCTCAAACCGAATCATGCTGGATGGTGTCTAAACTGCGTGACGGGTCCCCGAGACCCTGTCGGATGCCGCCATCTTCATGATAGGAGTGGGGTTGGAGGGGGTCAAGGCAACTGCCGGGTAGTTCTTGACTCACCTGAAACGCGATCACTATACTGGCGCGCTTGCAGGACTCACGGCGGGCGACGCCTGCCGACCCGAGGTCTAAGGGGGATAGGATGCGGAAGTTTGCGTTACGGGCGGCCGTCGTGGCCTTTGCTACGGGGCTCAGCCTGTTGGTGGCCGGATGCGGCCAGGTGAAGATGCTCGAGGCGCGTATGGCGCTCAAGGATGCGCATACGGCCTACCAGC
This sequence comes from Candidatus Sulfopaludibacter sp. SbA3, assembly GCA_945903265.1. Taxonomy (GTDB): domain Bacteria; phylum Acidobacteriota; class Vicinamibacteria; order Vicinamibacterales; family UBA2999; genus CAXNKG01. Next base: position 36,154 of record CAMDNQ010000004.1, on the reverse strand, counting down.
AGCAGGATTATCGGGGCGCCATCGAAGCCTATGAAAAGGCTATCGCCGCCGACCCGACTCAGACGGAATCGTATTTCTATCTGGGGAACAGCTACGACAACATGTACCGGCCGACGCGCCGCGGCGAGGCGGCCAACGACGCCTTGATCGACAATGCCGTCGCGAATTACAAGAAGGCGGTCGAACTGGAACAGCGTCCGGAGCTCAGGAAGCTGGCGCTGCAGTACCTGGCGAACGCCTACGGCGCGGACAAGCTGAATGACCCGGCGCAGTCCGAGCCGGTCGTCCAGCAGCTGATCGAGATGGATCCAAGCGACCCGGTCAACTATTTCGCGCTGGCTCGTATCTACGAGGACAGCGGCGATTACGAGCGCGCCGAGCAGACGCTGGTGCAGGCGCGCGAAGCGCGTCCGACCGAGCCGGCCGTCTATACGAATCTCGCCGCCTACTACAACCGCCAGGGCAACTTCGAGGGCGCGATCGAGGCGCTCAACGCACGCGCAGAACGCGAGCCAACCAATCCCGAGGCGTTCTACACGATTGCCACCTACTACTGGGAGAAGGCGTACCGCGACTTCAGCCTGAGCGACCCAGAGAAAATCAAGTACACCCAGATGGGCATCGCGGCGATCGACAAGTCCCTGATGCTCAACGAGGGCTACATGGAAGCCCTGGTCTACAAGAACCTGCTGCTGCGCGTGCAGGCGAATCTCGAGCGGAACCCGGCGCGCCAGCAGGCGCTGCTGCGCGAGGCCGACCAGCTCCAGAACCGCGCCGAGGAGATCCGCAAGGCGAACTTCGCGACCGCTGCAGCCGCTCCGGCGGGCACGGAGTAGCGTCGAACCGTTCGCGTCGGACCGACGCACTTGTCAGGGGCCGCTCCCGCCCGGGAGTGGCCCCTTTTTCATGTACAATTCTTTCCGCACCCCGGGCCATGCGCCCTCTTCCACGTCATCTTGCTTCACGGAACCGTCACGACGCTTTGCTAGTACTACGTACCGTTTGTTCCTCGTCGCGCCTAACTAGTTGGAGAGTATGAAGATGTACATCAGACGTTGGCTTACCGTACTTGCGTTCTGCGCCATGGCGTGGCCTGCGGGCCAGGCATTCGCGCAGGGCGTCACCACGGGCGCCATCAGCGGCCTCGTGACCAACCCTCAGGGCCAGGCGGTGGCCGGCGCAGACGTCATCGCCATCCACGAGCCGTCCGGAACCAGTTATGAGAGCGTGACCCGCGCGGACGGGCGCTTCTCCATTCCCGGCATGCGTGTCGGCGGCCCGTACAGCGTGACTGTTGCCTTTGGCAGCGGCGCAGGTCCAGCATTCGCGCCCGAAACGCAGAGTGACGTGACGGTCAACCTCGGCGTCGCCACGGACCTCAATATCACCGTGAGCCCGATTGCGGTCACCGAACAGGTGACGGTGAGCGCGCAGGCCGACCCGGTCTTCAGCTCGAGCCGTACCGGCGCAGCAACCGCCGTGAGCCGCCTCGAACTCGCCACGCTGCCCACGGTATCCGGGCGGCTCAGCGACATTACGCGGCTCACCCCCCAAGCCAGCGGCACTTCCTTCGGGGGACAGGACAACCGCCTCAACAACATCACGGTCGACGGTTCGTCGTTCAACAACTCCTTTGGCCTGGCCGGAGCGCCTGGCGAACGGACGGGCGTGGCCCCGATCTCCCTGGAATCGATCGAGCAGGTGCAGGTCAACGTCGCGCCCTACGACGTACGGCAGGGCAATTTTGTCGGCGCCGGCGTCAATACCGTCACTCGCAGCGGCACCAATCAGTTCAGCGGCTCGCTCTACCACCGGCTCCGCAACGAGGATTTCGTCGGGACCGAGGCCAAGGGGCTGAGCTTCAACCCGGGCACGTTCACCTTCCGAAACACCGGCGGCTCTGCCTCCGGACCGATCATCAGAAACAAGCTGTTTGTCTTCGGTAACTTCGAGGACGAATCCGACACACGTCCGCTGACGACCTTTCGGGCCAACCGCGGAGGCGAACCGGTCGGCGGCAGCATCACCCGCGTGCTGGAATCGGACTTGACGACGCTGAGCTCTTTTCTGGGTTCGAACCTCAACTACACGACGGGGCCGTTCCAGGACTACGACGATAAGACTCCGGTCCGACGGTTTCTGCTCAGAACCGACTACAGCCTGAACAACAGCAACAAGCTCAATTTTCGATACTTTCACCTGGATTCACAGACCGACGTGACGGTGTCGGGCTCCAGCTCGCTCGGCCTGGGCCGTGGGTCGGGCACGACCAGCTTCCTCGGCTTCCAGAATTCGAACTACGTGCTTCTGGAAAATATCCGGTCGCCCATCGGAGAATGGAACTCGATCATCGGCAGCACCATGTCCAACAGCCTCATCGCCGGCTATACGTCCCAGGATGAGAGCCGCGGCGCCGGAACGGGCTTGTTCCCGCTCGTGGACATCTGGCAGGCCGGCCAGTCCTACACGTCATTCGGCTTCGAGCCGTTTACGCCGAACAACGAGCTGCGCTACAACACCTTCCAACTGCAGGACAATTTCACGAAATTCGGCGAGAGACACTCGCTGACCTTCGGTGCGAGCCTGGAGCGCTACGAATCCGAGAACGTGTTCTTTCCGGGTTCGCAGAGTGTGTACGTCTACAACTCGCTGGCGGATTTCTACGCCGACGCCAATGGCTATCTGGCCAACCCGAACCGGTCGACGTCTCCCGTGACGCTACGCCGTTTTCAGGTGCGCTACATGAACATCCCGGGCATCGAAAAGCCGGTGCAGCCGCTCACGGTCCTCTACGGCGGAGCGTACGTCCAGGACGAATGGCGACCCAGGAGAAACGTCACCGTCACGGCAGGGCTGAGATTCGATGTGCCGGTCTTCGGCGACACCGGGTTCGCGAATCCCGACGCCGACAACCTGACCTTCCGGGATGAACGCGGACAGAGCATCCAGTTCTCATCGGGGTCGTTGCCGGATCCCAAGGTGCTCTGGTCTCCGCGCGTCGGCGTCAACTGGGACGTGGCCGGCGATCAGCGCACGCAAGTACGGGGCGGCACGGGAATCTTCACCGGCCGGCCCGCCTATGTCTGGATCTCGAACCAGATTGGCAACACAGGCGTCTTGACCGGGTTCATCCAGGAAGACAACACCACGAACAAGCCGTTCCATCCGGATCCGAAGCACTACTGGCCGTCGAACGTCACCGGCGCGCCAGCCTCGTCCTACGAGCTGGCGTTGACCAACTCCACGTTCAAGTTCCCCCAGATCTGGCGGAGCAACGTCGCAGTCGACCGGCGGCTGCCCTGGGGCGTCACCGGGACGGCCGAGCTCCTGTTCAGCCGCGACGTCAACGGCATTTCCTACATCAACGCGAACCTGCCGGCCGCGCAGAGCAGTTTCGCCGGCGCCGATGCCCGCCCCCGGTGGACGAGCAATCGCATCCACTCCCATGTCGCCAACGCAACTGTGCTGAGGAACCAGAACGACGGCTCGGCGTGGAACATCGCCGGTACACTGTCCAAGGCCACGACCTTCGGACTGTCGCTCCGCGGCGCCTACAGCTACAACATCTCCAGGAACACCGTGGACGCTGGGTCGATCGCCTTCGGATCCTGGGCGGGAAACCCGCATGCCGGCGACCCGAACAATCCCGGCGTCGCGTACTCGACGCCCTTCGGCGCTTCGCTGGGGCACCGCGCCTTCGCGCTGGCGTCCTATACGCGTGAATATTTCGCCTTCGGAAGCACCAGCGTCTCCGTGTTCTGGGAATCCCGCAATAGCGGGAACACCAGCTACGTGTTCGCAGGCGACTTGAACGGCGACGGCGGCGCGGGCAGCGACCTGATCTACATCCCCAAGAATCAGTCGGAGATGAATTTTCAGGCGTTCGCAGCCGGCGCGAGGACCTTCACCGCAGCCGAGCAGGCGGCTGCCTGGGATGCGTATATCGCGCAGGACAGGTACCTCAGCAAGCGCAGGGGCGAATACGCCGAGAGAGGCGCGGTGTTTCTCCCACTGGTGCACCGGGCGGACCTGAGCGTGACGCAGGGTATCTTCAGGAGCTTCGGCGGCGCGCGCCATGCCTTTCAGCTCAGGCTGGATATCGACAACTTCACGAACCTGGTGAACAGCGACTGGGGAGTCGGCCAGCGGTTGATTCGGAACCAGATCCTGACCAACCCTGGCATCGATGCCCAGGGCCGCGCGACCTACCGGCTGGTCGTCGTCAACAACGAGCTACTCACCAAGTCGCTGGAGACGACGTCCTTTTCGACTGACGTCTATCGGCTCATGGTCAGCCTGCGGTACTCGTTCAACTAGCAATCGGTCGGCGGACCTGACAAGGTCCGCCCTACATATGTCAGACGGCCGGCGCTCCAGTGGGAGCGCCGGCCGTTTTCGTTTTGGGGCACGGACAGAGGTAAGCTCTGGGACCTGACAGGAGGCTTACCGGTGAAACAGCTCGTTCGCACGATCGGCATGTTCGTGATCGCCCTGTGCATGGCCGACACGGCATTGGCGCAGACCGTTTCCATCCAGGCCGAGATGCTCAAGGACTGGACCGACCTCAAGGGCACCATGGACAGGATCGCCGGCGCGATGCCGGAGGACAAGTTCACGTTCAAGTCGACGCCGCCCCAGCGCGACTTCGGCCAGCAGGTCATGCACGTCGCCACCGTCAACGCGCGGTTCCTGGGGATGGTGGGTAGCAAGGCGGTCGCCCCGAAAATTGACCCGAACACGACCGGCAAGGCGGCGACCATCGCAGCCATGGACGCGTCGTTCGACTACGGCATTGCGGTGCTGAAGGAACTGAACGATCAGACCATCCTGCAGCCGGCCGCGATGCCCCCCGGGTTCCTGGGCCCGTCGTCGCGGGCGCGGATGTTCACGTTTCTGATCGGCCACACGTGGGACATCTACGGCCAGATGGCCGTCTACCTCCGTCTGAATGGCGTCGTTCCGCCCGCCAGCGTGCGTCCCTAGCAGGGGGCCATCGGGCCCCGAGCGGCCGGGAAGATCGCTCCAGAGGACCACCAGGCCGATTCGCTGACCCTTTCACACCCGTACAAAGAAAAAGGGCCGCTCCCTGGGGAGCGGCCCTGAATAGCGACTGCTGGTCCCGGCGTGCCTAGGACGCTGGCGCGCCGCCAGCGGCGCGCCGCATGCCATCGGTAACGATGCCGACCTTCTCGACTCCGGCGCCCTTAGCGGCGTCAATCACCGAGATGATCTCTCCGTACCGCAGCGTGCCGGCGCCCATGATGAACATCGTCTTCTCGCGCCGATCCTCGAACAGTTCCCGGAGGCGATCCTCCAGCGCGTTCAGCTGGATGGGCTCGCTGTTGACCGTGATCTGCCGGTCGGCCGAGTAGTTGAGCACGATCTGCCCCACGGGGGGCGGCGTGTTCTCGGTGTTCTCGCTCTCGGGGGGCAGGTTGATGTCGACGCCCCGCTGTGACAGCGGAAGCGCCGCCATGAAGATGACGAGCAGCACGAGCAGCACGTCGATCATCGGCGTGACGTTCATGTCGCACGACGTCTCCAGCTTCTTGCCCTGGTAGACGCGGTCGGCGCCGTGATGCTGGTGGTGAGCCATTACTCGCCTCCCGCCTGTCCGCCGCGGCGCTCGGTGATCAGCCCGATGTCTTCGAGGCCGACGGCGCGCAATTCGTCCATCGCCTGCATGACCGAGCTGTACGCCGTATCCTCATCCGCCTTGATGATGAGAATGCGCTGGGCCTTCAGCTCGAGCGCTTCCTCGACGCGCACCCGGAGCTCGTTGTCCTGGACCGACTTGCCGTTGACGTGAAAGCGTCCGTCGGCGGTGATCTGGACGAGGGTGTCTTCCTGCGTCTCGGGCTTCTCGGAGCTGTTGTTTGCGATCGGCAGCGTGAGCGCCACGCCCTGCTGGAGCAGGGGCGCGATGATCATCATGATGATCAGCAGCACCAGCATGACGTCCACGAGGGGCGTCACGTTGATATCGGCCTTCGGGCCTGTGCCGCTTCCACCAACTTGCATTGACATAGCGAATACTCCTGGCTACTCGTAACCTGACCGGCGCGTCGTCCGTTACGCGGTCTTCTTGATGAAGTAATCCACGAGCTCCGACGAGGAGTTGTCCATCTCCACGTTGAAGTATTCAAGACGGTTCGACAGGTAGTTGTAGAACCACACCGCCGGAATCGCGACGAACAGACCGAGCGCGGTCTCGATGAGCGCTTCTGCAATACCGGCCGATACCGCGCCGATGCTGCCCGTGCCCGTCGACCCGATGCCGACGAACGCGTTGATAACGCCGATGACCGTGCCGAGCAGTCCGACGAACGGCGCCGTCGAGCCGATGGTCGCGAGCGCGGTGACGCCCTTCTTGAGGTCCGACGCGGTCAGCGCGCTGGCGCGCTGAATCGAGCGGCGCACGGTGTCAAGCACGTCTTCGCGGTTGAGCGCGGTCCCGCCGCTCTCCTGCTGGAACTGGTACTCCTGCAGCCCGGCGAGCACGACCTTCGCGAGGTGGCTGTAACGGAAGTCCTTGGAGCCCGACAGCGCAATTGCTTCCTTCAGCCGGCCATCCTTCAGGTGCTTGGCCACCTTCGGCGCGTACAGCTTGGACTGCTCGCGGGCCTTGTTGAAGGTGTAGAAGCGCTCGATAGCCACGCCGATCGACCAGAACGACATGACGAACAGGATGATGGCGATCGCCCATGCGTAAATCGTCATCTGGCGGAACATTTCGACTAGATCCATTACAGCCTCCGTGAAGTAGTTCTACGAACTCGTTCTGGTTGACAACTATTCTGCTTAGCCAGCTCTTCTGACGAAAACTCTTCTGACTAACTCAGAGTGAACTGGACGGTCACGGTCATGATGACCGGGACCGGCACGCCGTTGAGCAGCGTCGGCGTGAACTCCCACTGGCGCACCGCGTCGAGCGCCGCCTGGTCGAGCAGCGGAATCGAGCGGAGCACGCGTGCATCCTGCACCTTGCCCGTCGGTCCGATCGTCGCTTCGATGATGACGACGCCCTGGACGCGCGCCGACTGCGCGATCGGCGGATAGGACGGCCGAACGTCGCGAGTCTTGACGGGCGGCTTGATCGCCCCGCCCACGCGCACCGGCGCGGGTGGCGGCGGCGGGGGCGGCGGCGCCTCGGGCAGACCGCCGACGACACCGCCTACAACGCCGCCCGGCACGCCGCCGGTCGGTGCTGCGCGGTCGAAGTCAGGCCGCGGTGGCGGCTCCGGCGCAATTTCCTTCGGTTCTTCCACGGGCGCGGCCGCGGGATTGACCTCGACGACCGGCTTCGGCGGCGCGGCCTCCGGCGGCGGGGGGGGCGGCGGCGGCGGTGGTGGCGGCGGAGGCGCCGCAACGAACGCGCTCATCATCGAGGGCGGTGTCGGCAGCACGTCATACGCCATGAGCGGGATCACCACGATGGCCAGGACGACTGCGGTGTGGACGACGATCGACAGTGGAATGGTGTACCACTGACTCGACCCAACCTTCACAGACGGGTCGACGACGTCCCCGAACATCTTTTCTACGCGTGGCACCGGTCTTACCCTCCTAAATGCGCGAGCGCTGGCCGCTCGCAGACGGACCGTACATGGCCGTCCCGCTGCTCATCCTCTGCTAGTCCCTGCTAGTGCTCTGCTAGTCCGCTACTAGTCCAAGGGCTGCCGATTATATCGACCCCGAAAAAATCGTGTCAACGAAACCGGCTGACGAGAACGTTAGACACCCAAACCCCTGAATTGCTCCAGTTTCGTGCGCGGGCAGACCGGGCATTCTATATCGATTTTCTTCAAGCGCAACAGCAAAAAGCCCCCTCTGTCCGCTCCTGTCGCCCGGGTAGCCGGCCAGCGTTACACCGCCGATCGGATGCGCATCCCGTAAAACGAGCGATACACGAAAACGACCGAAATCAGGAAAAATCCGGCCGCCAGCGCGCTCGTGACGCCGCTGCCGACGTCGGCCGTCAAATGGACCGCGAGCTCGACGGCAAGCAAGCCAAAGAGCGTCGTGAACTTGATAACGGGGTTCAGCGCCACCGACGAGGTGTCCTTGAACGGGTCGCCGACGGTATCGCCGACGACGGTGGCCGCGTGCAGCGGCGTGTTCTTCATCTTCAGCTCGGTTTCCACGATCTTCTTGGCGTTGTCCCAGGCGCCGCCCGCGTTGGCCATGAAGACCGCCTGGTAGAGCCCGAAGAGCGCAATCGAGATGAGGTAGCCGACGAAGAAGTACGGCTCGACGAACGCGAACGCCAGCGTGGAGAAGAAGATGGTCAGGAAGATGTTGAACATCCCCTTCTGCGCGTACTGGGTGCAGATTTCCACGACCTTCTTGCTGTCCTCGACCGACGCCTTCTCCGCCCCGTCGAGGCGGATGTTGGCCTTGATGAACTCGACGGCACGGTACGCGCCGGTCGTCACCGCCTGAATCGAGGCGCCGCAGAACCAGTAGATCACCGCGCCGCCCGTCACGAGCCCCAGCAGGAAGGGCGCGTGCAACAGCGACAGCTTGTCCAGGTTCTGCGTGAGTCCGGCGGTCAACAGCACGATGATCGAGAAGATCATCGTCGTCGCGCCGACGACGGCCGTGCCGATGAGGACCGGCTTTGCGGTCGCCTTGAACGTATTGCCCGCGCCGTCGTTCTCTTCGAGGTGTGCCTTCGCGCGCTCGAAATGGACGTCGATATTGAAATCGCGCTTCAGCTCCTGCTGGATTCCCGGAATCGTCTCGATGAGCGACAACTCGTACACGGACTGGGCGTTGTCGGTCACCGGGCCGTACGAGTCGACGGCAATCGTCACCGGACCCATGCCGAGGAAGCCGAACGCCACCAGGCCGAATGCGAACACCGCGGGCGCGAGCATGAGCTCCGTCATCGACGGGCTCGTACTGCTCACCCAGTAGGCGATCGCCATCAGGAACATGATGGTCAGGCCGAGCCAGTAGGCACTGAAATTCCCGGCCACCAGCCCGGACAGAATGTTGAGGGACGCGCCGCCTTCGCGCGAAGAGGCGACGACCTCCTTCACGTGGGCCGATTCGACCGACGTGAAGATCTTCACCAGCTCCGGGATGATGGCGCCGGCCAGCGTGCCGCAGGTGATGATCGTGGAGAGCTTCCACCAGAGGGTCCCGTCGCCCAGATCCGCAATCAGGATCCACGACACGACGTAGGTCGCGACCACCGACACGATCGACGTCAGCCACACCAGCATGGTCAGCGGCGCTTCGAAGTTCATCTTCGTCGCGTTCGCGTAGCGCGCCTTGGCCATCGCATGGTTGATCAGGTACGACCCGCCGCTCGCGATGACCATCATGATGCGCATCACGAAGATCCAGACGAGCAGCTGCACCTGCGTCGCGGCTTCCGGCACCGCCAGCATGATGAAGGTGATGAGCGCGACGCCCGTGACGCCGTAGGTCTCGAAGCCGTCCGCGCTCGGCCCGACCGAGTCGCCCGCGTTGTCGCCCGTGCAGTCCGCGATCACGCCCGGGTTCCGCGCATCGTCTTCCTTGATGTTGAAGACGATCTTCATCAGGTCGGCGCCGATGTCGGCGATTTTCGTAAAGATGCCGCCGGCGATGCGCAGCGCCGCCGCGCCCAGGGACTCGCCAATGGCGAATCCGATGAAGCACGGGCCTGCATAGTCGCCGGGAATGAAGAGCAGGATGAACAGCATGATCAGCAGCTCGACGCTGATGAGCAGCATGCCGACGCTCATGCCCGACCGGATCGGAATCTCATAGACCGAATAGGGCTTGCCGTCGAGGCTCGCAAACGCGGTTCGCGAGTTCGCGTAGGTATTGACGCGGATGCCGAACCAGGCGACACCGTAGCTGCCGAGAATACCGACCACGCTGAAGAGCAGGATGATGCCGACCCGCATCGCGTCCATTCCGGAGAGGACGCCGAAATACAGGACGATGATCACCGCGATGAAGATCTCGAGAATGGCGAGGAACTTCCCCTGCTGGATCAGATAGGTTTTGCAGGTTTCGTAGATCAGCTCCGAGACCTCGCGCATCGACCGGTGGACCGGCATGTTCTTGAGCTGCGTGAGGATGACCAGGCCGAACAGCATTCCGAGAATGGAAATGCCGATCCCTGCCATGAGGAGCGTCCGGCCGTTGTAGCCGCCCACGTCCACGAGGTCCAGCGGCGGCAGCACCAGCGCGGCTTCGCCGCCCGGCGCCCGCTCCGCCTGTGCCGGTTCCGGCAGCACTTCCGGCTGCTGCGCCACCAGCGGGGCCACCATCGACGCCATCAGCAGTACGATCACCGCCGCGGCCTTCATCCAACGATTTAACGACGCGCTCATCACCTGATACTCCTGTTTGCTATGCATGCGGGGACGCCGCCTTGCCCTGGATGCGATCCGGCATCGACATCCCCCCCGTGAGAAAAATCCGGATGCCCTCTTCAACGGTGACATCCGGATAGAAGACGCTCGTTCGCGGGTACAGGGCGACGTCGCCCAGATACAGGTGGTTGGTCGGCACATACACCGCCACCAGCGACTCGCTGCCGCGCCCGCGATCGACCGTAAATTCTTTCGTGAGAAACCCGAACACCATGCCACGGTGCGGATCGTCCACCATCACGACGCGCTTGAAGCCGTACTCGTTGTCCGGCGAAAACGCGGCCACCAGCTGCTTGACCGGCGCGTAAATCGTGCGGAACACCGGCACGCGCATCAGCCACTCTTCCCCGCGCGTCAGGATCCGGCGCCCGATCATATTCGTTGCGGCCACGCCCACGGCGAGGATGGCCAGCAGCGTGATGAGAATGCCGAGTCCCGGGACCCCCCGGCCCAGCGCCGGCGCCGTGAGGCCGTCAATGATACTGAAGATCCAGACCAGCGCCGCCACGCTGACGACCAGCGGGACCATGACGAAGAAACCGGTGATGAAGCGTCGGCGGAGCCACTGCATCGGGGCTATCCTGCCGGAAACAGCGCCAGAATGGCGATGCCCGCCGCAATCCGGTACCACGCGAACGGCGCGAATCCTGCGCGGCGCACGAACGCGAGAAACGGCCGGACGACCACGGCGGCCGAGATGAACGCCGTCACGAACCCGATCGCAATCTCGACGGCGCGCCCCGCCGCCAGCGTCGACTGCACATCGACGAACTGATACGCGAACGCCGCCGTCAGCAGCGGCATGGCCAGGAAGAACGAGAACTCCGCCGCCGCCGGGCGGTCGAGCCGCAGCAGCATGGCCCCCATGATCGTCGCGCCCGACCGTGAGACGCCCGGCACCAGCGCCAGCATCTGGCAGAGGCCGATGCCAAACGCCCTCGCAATCGGGGTCCGCTCCGCATCCAGCACGTCCGGCTCCGGGCGCAGCCGCTCGATGACCAGCATCGCGACGCCACCGGCGATGAACGCAACGGCAATGACGCGAAGACTCCCGTACAGGACGGTCTGCACGAACCCGGCGAGCAGTGCCCCCGCCGCCAGGGCCGGCAGACAGCCGACGATGATCATCAACGCAAAGCGGCGTGCATCGGGGTCGGACCCGAGTCCGCGGACCACGGTGGCGATTTTCGTCCGGTACAGCCACATGATGGCGAGCACGGCGCCCAGCTGAATCATCACGGTAAACGCCGGATCTTCGTAGCCAAGCAGCCGCCCAGCAATGAGCAGGTGCGCAGTCGAGGACACCGGCAGGAACTCGGTCAGGCCCTGGATGACTCCAAGGACGGCCGCTATGAAATAGGTCACGCGTTCTGGTTCAGGCTAGGATGCTCGAGCGCCTGGCGCCTTGCGGCCCGGACGCGCCTCGCTCTTGCCAGGGGCGACGACCCCCGCCGCGGTGGCCTTGCGCCTCCGCTGGCTGAGAAGAATCGCGATGGCCGATGCGATGAAGATGGTGGAATACGTGCCGCTGATGATGCCCACCAGCATCGTGAAGGCAAACCCCCGGAGCACTTCTCCACCGAACAAGTACAGCGAGAGCACCGCCAGGAACGTCGTTCCCGCGGTAATGATGGTCCGCGACAGCGTCTGATTGACGCTGGTGTTGACGACATCCTCGAGCGGCTCCCGCCGCATGCCGCGCATGTTCTCGCGGACCCGGTCGAAGACGACAATCGTGTCGTTCACTGAATAGCCGGTAATCGTCATGATCGCGGCCACAATGTTCAGCGACATCTCGTAGCCGAAGAATGTGAGGAAGGCGAGGGTCACGAAGATGTCGTGGAGCGTGGCGACAATCGCGCCGATGGCAAAGGAAAACCGGAACCGGATGCCGATATAGACCGTGATGGCCAGAATCGACGCGAGCGTCGCATAGATGCCGCGCCGCTGCAGGTCGGCGCCGATGACCGGACCGACGAGCTCCTGGCTGATCACCTGGAAGCTGGGAAGGCCGGCCTTCTGGAGCGACGCCACAATCTGCCGCGCACCCTCCTCGAGACTGGCGCCCTGCTCGACGCCCTGCGTCTGCGGCAGGCGGATCAGCCACTGCCGGTCGGCGGATTCGCCGAACTGCTGCACGCCGACTTCATTGGCGACGCCCGTGACGGCACGGCGCACCTGGTCTTCGCCGACCGCCTGGTCGAACTGGACGACGACGATGGTGCCGCCCGAGAAATCGATGCCGAGGTTCATGCCCCCGCGCGCGACCATCATCGCCGCGCCGGCCGCAATCACCAGCACCGACAGCGCAATCGCCTGCCAGCGCCAGCGAATGAAGTTGTAATTCGGAGTCTTGAAAATCTGCATAAAGACCTAGATGCTGAGCGTCTGCGGCTGCGCGCGCCCCGTCAGCACCACCTCGAACATGGTTCGCGACACGAAGACCGCGGTGAACACGTTGGCCGCGAGGCCGATGATCAGGGTCAGCGCGAACCCGCGGATGGGGCCCGTGCCGAAGTTCAGCAACAGCAGCGCACCGATGAGCGACGCGACGTGCGTGTCGACAATCGTCCACCACACCCGCTCGAACCCGGCGTTGACCGCCGCCCGGACGCCTTTGGCCGTTGCCAGTTCCTCCTTGATGCGCTCGAAGATCAACACGTTCGAGTCGACGCCCATGCCGATCGTCAGGATGAATCCGGCAAATCCCGGCAGCGTCATCGTCGCGTCGAGATAGGCCATCATGCCGAGCAGGATCGACAGGTTGACGACAATCGACGTCAGCGCGTTGAAGCCGGCAAGCTTGTAGTAGAAGAGCATGAAGAGGACGACCATCACGAGGCCGCCGACCGATGCCATCACGCCGGCACGAATCGATTCGGCACCCAGCGACGGTCCGATCGTCCGCTCCTCCAGGAAGTCCATGGGCGCCGGCAGCGCGCCGCTGCGCAGCACGAGCGACAGGTCCTGCGCCTCCTGCTGGGCAAAGCTCCCCGTGATCTGCCCTTCGTCCGTAATCCGCGACTGGATGACCGGCGCCGACATGACGCGGTTGTCGAGGATGACTGCGAGCTGGCGGTTGATGTTCGTCTCGGTGAGCTGACCGAACCGCCGCGCGCCGTCCTGGTTCAACGAGAAGCCGACCGCCGGAAGGTTGTTTTCGTCCAGCGAGGGCCGCGCGGTCCGCAGGTCACGTCCCGTGATGGGCGCAACCCTTCGCACGACGTAGTAGACGGTCGTCGGCGTACCGCCGCCGGTGGACGCCATGTCTTCGCCGCCTGGCACCAGCTGCAGGTCGGGTGGCAGCGCGTTGTTGTACGCCTGGAGCGCCGCTTCTTCGGTCTGGAACGGCCCCTGCTCGACGATTTTCAGCTCGAGCAGCGCCGTGGAACGGATGATTTCCTTCGCGCGGGCCACGTCTGTGACGCCGGGCAGCTGGATCAGGATCTGGTTTGCCGCGCCGTGGCGCGACACGATCGGCTCGGCCACGCCAAGCTCGTTGACGCGCCGCTCAATCGTCAGGAGCGCCTGCGTCACGGTTTCTTCGCGCAGCTGGTTCGCGATATTCGGCCGAATCGAATAGGTGTAGCTGCCGGCCCCTGCCGACCGCGCGAAAACCGTGTCGACTTCAATCGACGTCTGACGGAAGGCCTGGTCGTTCTGAATGCCCTCGACGACAAACGCGGTGGGCCCGCTGACTTCCAGCTTCGTATGGGCCACGTTCGCACTCGCGAGCGCTTCACGCAGCCGCTCGACCGTCGTCTCCGTTTCCAGGCGCAGCGCGGCGTCCGTCTGAACCCGCATGACCATGTGTACGCCGCCCTTGAGATCCAGGCCGAGGTTGACCTTTTCGCCCGGCGGGTAGAACGCCCAGACCGACAGGGCGATCACGGCGACGATGATGATGAGTCTCCAGCGGAGGTTCTGTTTCACGACTATTTCTCCGTCGTTACCGGGTCCTGCCCCTGATAGCCCACAACGGCGTTCCGGGAGATTTCAACCCGGACGTTGTTGGCAATCTGGAGCTGCACCGACTGGTCGCCCAGGCGGGTGATGGTCCCAAACAGGCCGCCCGAGGTGACGATCCGATCACCGTCCTTGAGCCCGGCCAGGAATGCCTGGACCTTCTGCTGCCGGCGCTTCATGGGCAGCAGGATGATGAAATAGAAAATGCCCAGGACGAGCACGAAGGGAAGCAGCTGGACCCACGCGCTCGGCGCGCCCGGGGACGGCGCGCCCATGGCCACAAGAAAAGGAATATTCGAGTTCATGAATCGAGGTGCTGGCGTGAGACTGAGCGCAGGAAGTCCTGCCTGAAATTCTCAAACGTCCGAAACGCTATAGCGTCCCTGATCCTCCGCATGGTGTCAAGGTAGAAGGTCAAATTATGCAACGTGTTAAGGGCACCTGCGCTCATTTCGCCCGCGTGGTACAGATGCCGTAAATACGCGCGCGAATGGTGCCGGCACGTGTAGCAGCCGCACTGCGGATCCAGCGGCCCATCGTCCTCGGCATACTGCGCGTTTTTGATATTGATTCGCCCCTGGCTCGTAAAGAGCTGGCCGTTCCGCGCGTTGCGCGTCGGCAGCACGCAGTCGAACATGTCGATACCCCTGGCAACACACTCGACCAGGTCCTCAGGGGTGCCGACACCCATCAGGTAACGCGGGCGATCGGCCGGCAGCCGCCGGGCCGTGTCACCGGCAACGGCGTACATCTGATCCGCCGGCTCGCCAACGCTGAGCCCGCCGATCGCGTATCCCTCGAAACCGACGGCAACGGTAGCGGCCGCGCTCTCATCACGCAGATCCTGAAACATCCCGCCCTGCACGATGCCGAACTGCGCCTGGCCGGCATTGGTCACTGTCATGTCCGCCGTCGCTCCACCGCGGATGTCCAGCAGGCGGCGACGGCAGCGTTCGGCCCAGCGGGCGGAGCGCTGCATGGCGATGGCGACATCCTCACGCGCGGCCGGAAATCCTATGCATTCGTCGAGGACCATGGCGATGTCGGATCCCAGCCGTGCCTGGATGTCCGTGGCGCGCTCCGGCGTGAGGAGATAGCGGGTGCCGTCCAGGTGGGACTGGAAGTCGGCCCCCTCGTCGGTCATGGTCCGGCGCGCCGCCAGGCTATAGACCTGGAATCCACCGCTGTCGGTCAGGATGGGCCGTCGCCATCCGATGAACTGATGGAGGCCGCCGCGGCGCGCGATCAGCTCGTCGCCGGGACGCAGCATCAGGTGGTACGTGTTTCCGAGGATGATCTCGGCGCCCGCGTCCTCGACCTCGCGATGCCGCATCGCCTTGACGGCGCCCTGGGTGCCGACCGGCATGAAGGCCGGCGTCTGGACCACGCCGTGCGGGGTCTGCAGTTCCCCGAGGCGCGCCGCGCCGTCGGAGCCGCGAACGGTGAAGCTGAACACGCCTTACTATTAAGTACCAGGCCGCCTAAAGGTGGCCTCTACAACGAATAGTGAAAAAACTTCGCGTGGGCGTCATCTACGGCGGCCGTTCGGGCGAACACGAAGTCTCGGTGGCTTCGGCCGCGGCGATTTTCAAGTATCTCGATCCGTCCAAGTACGAAGCCGTCCCGATTCGCATCGAGAAGAGCGGCCGATGGGCGCTCGGCGACCGCGTGCCGCAGGCGTTGTCGGCTGCGGACGTCGTCCGGCAGGAGCCGGCCCAGGCGCTTCAGCCCGTTGAAGCATCCGCGGCGGTTGCGGCGACCGGCGTCGATGTGGTGTTCCCGGTCCTTCACGGACCGTACGGCGAAGACGGCACCGTACAGGGTTTGCTCGAACTGGCGAACGTCCCGTACGTGGGCGCCGGCGTGCTCGGCTCCGCTACCGGGATGGACAAGAGCGTGATGAAGACACTCTTCCTCGCGGCGGGCCTGCCGGTCGGCCCCTACCTCACGGTGCTGGCACGGCAATGGGCGAACGACCCCGCCGGCGTCGCCACGACGATCGAAAAGACGCTCGGCTTTCCAGTCTTCGTCAAGCCGGCCAACCTGGGATCCAGCGTCGGCATCTCCAAGGCGCGCACGCAGCCCGAGTTGGACGCCGCCATGCGGCTTGCGCTGCAGTTCGACCGGAAAATCGTCATCGAGGCCGCCGTGCCGGACGCCCGGGAGATCGAGTGCGCCGTGCTCGGCAACGACGAGCCGGAGGCGTCGGTCCCAGGAGAGGTCATTCCGTCGAAAGAGTTTTATGACTATGAGGCGAAGTACCTCGGCGGCGGATCGACCGAGGTCATTCCGGCGGAGCTGACGCCGGCCCTGGCCGCCGAAGTGCGCCGCCTGTCCATCACGGCCTTTCAGGCAGTGGACTGCGCCGGCATGGCGCGCGTGGACTTCCTGATGTCCCGGGGAACGAGCGCGCTCTATCTGAACGAGCTGAACACCATCCCCGGCTTCACGGCCAACAGCATGTATCCCAAGATGTGGCAGGCGTCGGGTCTGTCGTATCCCGCGCTGCTCGACCGGCTGATCACGCTGGCCCTCGAGCGCCACGCGGAAAAGCAGAAACTGAAGACGAGTATCACGTGAGGACGGGTGCGAGGGTGCGAGGCTGCGGAGGTGCGAGGGCACTCGCACGAATCGCGGCTCTCGCACTGCTCGTATCGCTCACATCACTGCAGGCCCAGGCGCCGCCCCAAAGGGGACTGACGGCCGTGCCGCCACTGTCCGCCGCCTACAACGCCATATTCGACGCCCGGTTCGACGAGGTGCCGGCGCTCGCTGCCCGCGCGTGCGGGAGCCGTCCGAACGCCGGAGCGCCGCCGGAAGCCTGCCAGCTGCTGGAGGCGATCGCGATCTGGTGGCGTATCCAGCTCGACCCGTACAACCGGACGCGCGACCAGCAGTTCGTGGCCGCCGCCGACGCCGCCATCCGCGCAGCCGCCGCATGGACGGCCCGCGAACCGACGCGTGCGGAGGCCTGGTTCTATCTGGGGGGCGCGTACGGGGCGAGAGGCCAATGGCGGATCCTGCGCGGCGAGCGGCTTGCGGCCGCCCGCGACGGCAAACAGATCAAGGAGTCGCTGGAGCGCGCGGTCGCACTCGATCCGGCGATGGACGACGCCTACTTCGCGCTGGGGCTCTATCGGTACTACGCGGACGTCGCGCCGACGGTGCTCAAGATGTTCCGGTGGTTGCTGCTGCTGCCTGGCGGCGATCGCGAGGCCGGACTCGCGGAGATGCTGCGGGCGCGGCGCTCTGGCCAGCTGGTCCGTAGCGAAGCCGACTATCAACTGCACGTCGTGTATCTCTGGTACGAGAAGCAGCCGCACCGCGCGGTGGAGTTCCTGGACGAACTGGCGGCGCGCCATCCGCGCAATCCGCACTTCGCGCAGGCGGCCGCCGAAATCCTGGACTTCTACATCGACGACACGGCCGCAAGTCTCACGCGTTGGGAGCGGCTGTTCGCCGCCGCACGGCGGGGCGCGGTGGCGGAGCCACAGATGACCGCGGTCGCCGCCCAGCTCGGGATCGCCTCACAACTCGATCAGCTCTCGCGCAGCGCCGAGGCGCTCGACCACCTTCGCATCGTGATCGCCGCGAAGCCGCGCGCCCCTCACAGCGCATTCGCGCGCGCACACCTCCAGATGGGACTGGCGCTCGATCATCTCGGCCGCCGCGCCGAGGCGCGATCGTCGTACACAGCCGCGATCACTGCGGCCGGCGCCGACGATCCATTCAAGATCGCCGACGAAGCGCGCACGTTCCTGCGCGCGCAGTGAAGTTTCACGCGCGACGATCCGACACTCTTCACGTGCGGTGAGAACTTGACACGTCGAGCGGGATTGAGCGTGGGTTGAACGCGCGCTTTTTTGACAATCCTCGCGCTTTTATGCTTGACATCAAAAATTTCTCACCCATAATCTACATCTGGTATGAGGGTGGATGGCTCAGCCCACCCGTTGTGACGGCCAAGCGGACCGTCGGAGGCTGAGTCACTTAACCTGAGGAGAAAAAAATGGCAAAGAAAGCCAAGGGCGGGAAGAAGAAAGCCGCGAAGAAGCGGTAATTCTTCGACCGAGATACGGGGTGCTCCGAAGGAGCACCCCTTTTTCATATCCGGACTTCTATTCCGGATGCGCCTACGAACTGAGTTGCTGCTCGCCGCCGCATTCCGCGTCGCGCGAGCCCACGAAGCGAGACTGCAAATATCCGGGCCGACGTGCCAGGCGGCAGAGTGCGCCGGGTGATTGTGCGGATCGCAATCCAGACCACCGAAAGGGGGGATAACAGCATGGCAAAGAAAGCAAAGGGCGGAAAGAAGAAGGCGGCGAAGAAGCGTTAGTTCGCTACCGCCGTACAAAAAAGGGGGGTGTGCTGTTGCGCGCCCCCTTTTTTTCTGTACGCGGGGACTATGGGTCTGTACGCGGGGACTATGGGTTGGGGGCGGCGTTGGGGGCAGTGACGCCGTCCCAGATACGCACGCGACGGATGACGTCGCCAGGAATCAGCCGATCAACCACATCCATCCCCGCCACGACATGCCCGAAGACGGTATAGCGGCCATCGAGGTGCGGCTGCGGCGAGTGGGTGATGAAAAACTGGCTGCCGCCGGTGTCTTCCCAGTCGAGCGCCATGCCGAGTGTGCCGCGCAGGTACGGCCGCATGTTGATCTCGTCGCGGATGGTGTAGCCCGGCCCCCCTTCGCCATCCCCCCGCGGGTCACCGTCCTGGATGACGAAGTCCGGCACGATGCGGTGGATCGCGATGCCGTCGAAAAACCCCCGGCGCGCGAGCGCAATGAAGTTCGCAACCGTCAGCGGCGCGTCCAGAATCGCCAGTTCCAGTTCAATCGTGCCCCGGTCGGTCTCGATATAGGCATGGGGCGAAAACTGCGGGTTGATGAGCGACCCCAGTTCGGCGTCGCTGACGGCGCGGCCCGCCGGCGCCGGCCGAATCGTCGCCTCCACGCTCTCCCCGCCCGGGCGCTGCCTGAAGACCGACGCGGCCCGCTGCCGGATGGCCCAGTCGCGATCGCGCAACGCCTCCTCCAGCAGCGGCTGTGCGGCCGTGGGATTCAGCTCGATCAGCGCGTTCAGAATGGCGCCTCTCGCGACATAGGTGCTGTCACCGGTCGTCGCGCGATACGCCTCCACCAGGGCCGGCACGGCGGGGGCTGATTTCAGCTGCAGGAGCGCCTGGGCCGCAGCGGCCCGCAGCGCGAAGTCGTCTGCCTTGAGCCGCTCGATGAGGATGGCTTCCGCCTCGGGTGCGCGCGCGGCCACGAGCGCCGAGAGCACCGCCGGAATGACGCGGTGGTCCTTCTCCCCCAGCAATCCCATCAGCCCGGGGACGCCGCGCCGATCGGGAAGCGACCCGAGCGCCGCCGCCTGTGCCGCCCGCACCGCCGGATCCCGGTCGGGATCCAGCCCGGACAGCGTGACCAGAAACGTGTCCGGATCGAGGCGCGCGAGACTCCGCATCGCCAGGCCTCGCATCGCCGGCAGCGGGTCGGTGACCAGGTCGAGCAGCAGGTCGAGGCTCTCCGCGGTAGCCACCTGCGACAGCGCGGCCATGGCCTCGAGTCGAAGCGTGGCGTCGCCCTCCGCGTCGGCGACGATGCTGGATAACAACGGCGAGGAAGCCCCGTCGCCGACGGCCGCCAGCGCCCGCATCGCCTGGATGACGACGGCGGTCGGGGCGGTGCGGCGCTCGACGATCTGACGGAGCGGGGTCGCCGCGCCCGTCGCCTTCAGGGCGCCAAGACCCTGCGCGGCGAATGCGGCGGTGTAGCGGCCGGGCGTATTCAGCAGCGTGACCAGCGCCGGCACCGCGCGCGGATCTCCCCCGCGGCGAAGCGCGTAGGCGATGGGCCACCAGGCAGAGACCGGCTGTCCGTTCGTCTCGAGGACGGTGGCCGCAAGCGCGTCGTACGACCCCAGCCGCACGAGCGCATAGATCGCGAGACGGACCGCCTCGACCGGTGGGGCGAGTGGAAACGTCAGGTCGTCTGGCTGGATCGACGCCAGCGCGCCCGCTTTGATGTGGGCCTGCACCATCTGGGCGACGGCGGTCGCATCTGTACGGTCGGCAATCGCGCCCAGCGCTTCGGCAGCGCGTCCCTGGACGACCGGGTCGGCATCCGCAAGCGCCTGGAGGAGCGCCGGGCGCGCGGCGGCGTCGCCGATCAGACCCAGCGCGAACGCCGCCATCGCCCGGACGTCGGGCTCGGGATCGGCCGTCAGGAGCGGTGTCAGCGGATCGACCGCCTCACGCAGTCCGACGCGCCCGGCCGCCAGCGCGGCGCGCCGGCGCACACGTGCTTCGCCGTCAGCCAGCAGCCGGATCAGATCCGACGGAAGCGGCGGCGCCACGACGGCCGGCTGCGTGCGGGTGGCAGGAACGAGAACGACGGGAGGCGCAGGATTCGGATCGCGCAGGATGCGCTGATCCTCCAGCCGGATAATCCACCGCATCTTGTCGTCCCAGCTGACGGGAGGCGGTTCAAGAGGCGGCGGTGGAATTGTTGCGCAGGCGGACGTTGCAGTGAAAGAGGCTGCGAAGAGAAAAATGCCTACTGCCCAACGCATTTCTTCGCGGATGATAGCATGCACCCACCGGCGTTCCTGGCTCACGCTGCATGTCATTTCAGTACATCGCTATCGAAGGTCCGATAGGTGTCGGCAAGACGTCGCTCGCCGAACGGCTCGCGACGCGGCTGGATGCTGCGCTCGTCCTCGAAGAAGCGGACAATCCCTTTCTGGCGGACTTCTATGCGGGCCGCGCAGGCGCCGCGCTGCAGGCCCAGCTCTTCTATCTCCTCAGCCGTCATCGTCAGCAGCTCACACTGCGGCAAGGCGATCTGTTCGCGCAGGCGACCATCTCCGATTACGTCTTCGATCGCGACAAGATCTTTGCCTACCTGAACCTTGACGACAACGAACTGTTCATTTACCAGCGCCTCTACGACCTGCTCGTGCGCGACGTGCCGCCGCCCGATCTCGTGGTGTACCTGCAGGCACCGACCGACGTCCTGATCCGGCGCCTTCGGGATCGGTCGAGGGAACAGGAGTCACCTGAGCCGCCACCCAAGGCCGACTATCTCCGCGAGCTCAATGAGGCGTATCAGCACTTCTTCTTCCACTACGCCGCCACGCCCCTGCTCGTGGTCGAGACCTCGCAGGTCGATCTGTCGGCGAGCGACGCGGCGGTTGACGATCTGCTCCGGCAGATCAGGACGATGAACCGCGGAACGCGCTACTACGTGCCCCGGACATAAACGTGTTCGAGCGACTCTTCGCGCTCGAGACGTTCGGCATCAAGCTGGGGCTCGAAAACATTTCCCGCCTGTGTGCCGCGCTGGGACACCCCGAGCGGTCATTCATCAGCCTGCATGTCGCGGGTACGAACGGGAAGGGGTCGGTCACCGCCATGGCCCACGCCGGGCTGGTGGCATCGGGCCTCCGCGCGGCCCGTTTCATCTCGCCGCACCTGGTGGATCTCACCGAACGGTTCGTGATTGGCGCAGACCCGGTGGAGGCATCTCTCCTCGACGCTGTGAGCAACGACGTCCTCGACTGCGCGGACGGCCTGATCCGATCCGGCGACCTGCAGGTGCACCCGACCTTCTTCGAAGCGACGACCGCGATTGCGTTCGAGCTGTTCCGGCGGAAGGGCGTCGAGGTCGCGGTCATCGAAGTGGGTCTCGGGGGTCGGTTCGACTCGACGAATGTGGTTCCGGCCACGATCGGCGCCATCACCTCGATCGCGCTCGATCATCAGGAACTCCTCGGCGACAGCATTGCGGCGATCGCCTTCGAGAAGGCCGGCATCATCAAGCCGAAGATGACCCTCGTCACCGGCGCCCTGCCGGCTGAGGCGCGTACCGTGATCGCCGGCGTGGCGGCCGGCCTCGAGGCTCGCGTGATCGAGTCGCTCGCCGGGACGCAGCTCGAGAGTGACGTGCACGACGGCCGCGCCACACTCACCGTCGAGACGCCCGTGGACCGGTACGGGCCGGTGACGCTCGGGCTGCGGGGCGATCACCAGGTCGGCAACGCGCTGGTCGCCATCAGGCTGCTCGAATGTGCGCGGGCCGCGGGTCTCGTGATCCCGAAGGCGGCCATCGAGTCTGGCATCGGGCAGGTGAACTGGCCCGGGCGACTCGAGCTGCTCGATGTCGGCGGCGGCGCGCGAGTGCTGCTCGATGCCGCGCACAACGCGGAAGGCGCGCGCGCGCTGGCGTCCTATCTCCAGCGATGGCATCCCGAGCGGCCGGCCCTCGTGCTGGGTGTCATGCGCGACAAGGATGTTGCCGGTATCGTCGAGGCCCTTCTTCCGGTCGTCTCGACGGTCATCACGACTGCGGCGAATAGTCCGCGTGCGGTGCCGGCGCACGAACTTGCTGCGCGCGTGACGTCTGCCGGCGCGGCGCACGTCCAGGCGGAGCCGGATCCGGTTGCGGCGGTCGAACGCGCCCTGTCGATGAGTCAGAGTGTCTGCGTGGCGGGGTCGATCTTCCTCGTCGGCGCCGTGCGCGGCCGTCTGAGAGGGCGTGCTATCCTGCGGTAATCCTTGTACTTACTGATGTTTTTGCGTATCTGTCTCTGTTTGTGTCTGTGCGCGATTGCCGTCCCCGCCGGCGCACAGATTCCGCTGCCCGGAGTGCCGGGCGTCGCGCAGGACCCGTTCTTCGGCACCTGCACGCGGACAACCCAGTGGCAATTCGAGCGTGTGTCATCGACGCATCTGCGGCTGACCGGCCAGGTGCAGGTCGAATGTCCGCAGATGAGCTTCTTCGCGGACGCCATCGATATCTATACCGAGCCCGAGCTGCGTCTCGTGGCGAGCGGGAATGTGGTGTTCGCCAACCCGGAGGGTCGAATCGCCGCTGAGAGCGTCGAGTTCAATATCGCCAAAGGGACCGGAACGTTTCATGTGGCCTCCGGAATTCTTGCGCTCGGCGACGAAGCAGACCGCGCCGAATTCGGCGGGCAGGAACCCGAGGTCTACTTCTACGGCGACACGATCGAGAAGCTGGAGGACCGCAAGTATCGGCTCACGCGCGGCGGCTTCACCACCTGCGTCCAGCCGACGCCCCGGTGGGAGATCACGAGCGGCTCGGTGATGCTCACGCTGGGCGAGTACGCGATGGCGCGGAACACCGTGCTGCGGGTGAAGGGTGTCCCGCTGCTGTATCTACCGCTTCTCTACTACCCGATCAAAGAAAATCAGCGCGCCACCGGATTTCTGCTCCCGACATACGGGGCGTCCACTCTGCGCGGCCAGACGATCAGCAACGCCTTTTTCTGGGCGATGGGCGACAGCCACGACGCCACCTTTTTTCACGACTGGTTCACCAAAGTCGGGCAGGGGGCAGGCGCGGAGTATCGATACATCGCCGGCCAGGGTTCGTACGGCAACGTCAAGTTCTATCGTCTGGAGCAGCGCGAATCGGAATTCCGGCTCGGCGGACGCGTGGCGCGTCTGCCGGCGCAGTCGTCGTATCAGGTCAACGGCGCGGGCACGCACATGATTGGCCAGTCGATCCGCCTGCACCAGCGGATCGACTACAGCACGAGCATCCTGACGCAGCAGCTCTATCAGCAGAGCCTGTACCAGGCGTCAAATGCGACGCGCACGATCGAAGGCGGGATTCAAGGCATCTGGGGCGGGCTGACGACCAGCGCCCTGTTTCAACGCACTGAAACCTTCACCGGCGTTGACAGCTCGCAGTTGTACGGCAGCACCCCCCGCCTGACCGCCGCCATTGCGCCTCGCCGCGTCTTCGGGCTTCCCGTCTACGTATCGCTGAACAACGACTTCAGCCATCTCCCATTCCGCCAGATGAGCAATGGACGCGTGACCAGCGATAAGACACTGGATCGCCTCGACGTCCTTCCCAGCGTGCGTGCGGCGCTGTCGCGCCTCACCTTCCTGACGTTGAATACGAGCGCGTCCTACCGGACCACGCACTACTCGCGCAGTGCCGACCAGCAGGGCCGGATCATCGAGGAACCCCTGACGCGGCGGTACCTCACGCTGCGATCCGACGTGATCGGACCGGTGTTTTCGAAGATCTGGGACACGCCCGAAAGCGGCTACGCTGAGCGTATGAAGCATCTGATCGAGCCGACGTACGCGTTCGAGTACGTGCCTGCCATCCACAACGCCAATCAGGTCCTGACGCTCTCGGATGCCAGCGACCAGATTTACGGGGATACCGCGCGCTTCACCTATGGCATCAATAACCGGATCCTGTACCGGACCCGCACGGCGGATGGAACGGGATCGACGGTGCAGATGCTCACCGTCGGCGTGCAGCAGACCTACTACCTCACGCCCCGCTCGAGTCTGAACGACACGCAGTACGTCAGTACGCAGTTCCGCCCCCGCTCCGTGGACCTGTCGGACGTTGCGCTGACGGTGAAGCTGACGCCGTCGGCGCAGCTCGATTCGACGACGCGGCTCGAGTACGACGTGCATGGCGAGGGGTTGCATGTCATGTCGACGAGCGGCACGACGCGCGTGGGGGCCAGTTCGTCGACCGTCAACTACAGCCGGTACCGGAAAAGACCGACGGCCACGCCAGAGAGCTCGCTCTCGTGGTCGTCCGCGCTCTCCTTCCTCGACAATCGGGCGCGCGGAGGGTATTCGCTGACATGGGACATCGGCCGTGCCGGCATCATGAATCAGAGCGTCGGGTTCTCGTATCTGGCGCAATGCTGCGGGATCCAGGCGGAATTCCAGAAATTCAAGTACCCGCAGTCGCGCGCCGATTTTCCTATTCCTTCCGATCGACGGTTCAACGTATCGTTTGTACTCGCGGGTGTCGGGACGTTCTCGAACTTCCTCGGCGCGTTCGGCGGTCTGATGGGCGCTCAATAACATGAAGGGTCTGATTCTCAGCGGCGGCAAGGGCACCCGTCTCCGTCCGCTGACCTATACGAGCGCCAAGCAGCTCGTGCCGGTCGCCAACAAGCCCGTCCTCTTTTACGGCATCGAAGCGATCGCGGCCGCCGGGATCCGCGAGATCGGCATCGTCGTCGGCGATACGCAGGCCGAGATCAGGGCGGCGGTCGGCGACGGCTCGCGGTGGGGCGTCAAGGTGGTCTACATCGAGCAGGACGCCCCGCGCGGTCTTGCGCACGCCGTCAAGATCAGCCAGCCGTTCATCGGCGCCGATCCCTTCGTGATGTACCTCGGAGACAACCTGCTCAGCAAAGGCATCTCGCAGTTCGTGGACGAATTCGCCCGCGAACGCCCGGCCGCGCAGATTCTGCTGACGCGGGTGCCGGATCCGCAGATGTTCGGCGTTGCCGAGCTGAAGGACGGGCAGGTCGTGCGGCTCGTGGAAAAGCCGAAAGAACCAATCGGAGACCTCGCGCTGGTCGGCGTCTACATGTTCGGGCCGGAGATTTTCGAATCGGTCAACCGGATCAAACCGAGCTTCCGCAACGAACTGGAAATCACCGACGCGATTCAGGATCTGATCGATCGCGGGCTCACGGTCCGACCCCATATCGTCGAGGGATGGTGGAAGGACACCGGCAAGCTCGAGGACATGCTCGAGGCCAATCGGCTGATTCTCGATCTGCAGGAGCGCCGGATTGACGGGACCGTCGACGCCGAGAGCCGGATCGAGGGCAAGGTGGTCATCGAGGCCGGCGCGGTCGTGGAGCGATCCGTCATTCGCGGTCCCGCGATCATCGGCAGCGGGGCGCGTATCGTCCACGCCTACGTGGGGCCGTTTACGTCGATTGGCAATGACGTCGAGATCCAGGACTCCGAAATCGAGCACAGCATCGTCCTCGAAGGCTCATGCGTCCGGGACCTGGCCAACCGCGTCATCGACAGCCTGATTGGCAAGAACGTGAAGATTTACAGGATGCCGGTCAAGCCGAGCGCCTACCGGTTCATGCTGGGCGACAATTCCGAAGTTGGGATCCGCTGGTAATGGTTGAAGTCCTTGTCACAGGCGGCGCCGGGTTTATCGGCAGCAACTTCGTCCGCTACGCGCTCCGGTCCCATGACGACTGGCATGTCACCACGCTGGACAAGCTGACCTACGCCGGCCGCCGCGAGAATCTGCACGACGTCATCGATCATCCCCGGCACACCTTCGTCCACGACGACATTGGCAACGCCGCCGTCAGCGCACCGCTCGTCGAACAGTCCGAGATCGTGGTTCACTTTGCGGCCGAAACTCACGTTGACCGCTCCATCCAGTCGGCCGGTGAATTCATCAGGACCGATGTCGAGGGGACGTTCGTGCTGCTCGAGGCGGCGCGCCGCGCGGCACGGCTCCGGCGCTTCGTCCAGATCTCGACCGACGAGGTGTACGGGAGCGTGCCGGCCGGCGCCAGCCGTGAGACCGACGAATTGAAGCCGCGCAATCCGTACGCAGCCAGCAAGGCGGGCGCCGATCGACTGGCCTATAGCTACTGGGCCACGTACAACGTCCCCGTCATCATTACGCGGGCGTCGAACAACTACGGCCCCTATCAGTTCCCCGAAAAGGTCATTCCGCTCTTCGTGACCAACGCCATCGACGACATTCCGGTTCCCCTGTACGGCGACGGGAAGAACGTCCGCGACTGGCTGCACGTGGAGGACCACTGCAGCGCGCTGGACCTCCTGATCGATGCGGGTACGAGCGGCGAGGTGTACAACGTCGGCGGCGGCAACGAAGTGATGAACGTCGACCTGACGAATCGCATCCTGTCGACGCTGGGCAAACCGTCGACGCTCATCAAGCCCGTTGCGGATCGGCCCGGACACGACCGGCGCTACGCGCTCGATACGACGAAGCTCCGGGGCATCGGCTGGGCGCCGCGCATGCCGTTCGAACGCGGGCTCACGGACACGATCGAGTGGTACCGGACGAATGACTGGTGGTGGCGGCCGATCAAGGAAGCCGACCCGGCGTTCCGTTCCTATTACGAAGCGCAGTACGGAAGGCGCTGAGCTGCCGTGAGCGGCCCCGTCCTGGTGACCGGCGGCGCGGGATTCGCCGGCAGCCACCTGATTGAGCATCTGTCCGGGACCGTCCCCATCCACGCCTGGACCCGATCGGATCCTCCCCCTGCATCCGCAGCGCTCGCCACATGGACCCATGTCGATCTTCTCGATCGCGATCGCGTCCGTCACGAGATCGCGAAGCTTCGTCCGGCCCGCATCTTTCACTGCGCGGGCGCGGCGCACGTCGGAACCTCATTTCACAACACCGCCGAGCCGCTGCGCAGCAACGCGCTCACCACCCATTACCTTCTGGATGCGGCGAGACGCGCTGGCGTGGCCTGTCGTGTGCTGATAACGGGCTCCGCGATGGTGTACGCCCCTTCGACTTCGCCGCTGACGGAAGGCGAGACGTTACGGCCCACCAGCCCTTATGGCCTCAGCAAGCTCGCCCAGGAACAGATTGCCCTCGACGTGCTGGCGGGAGATGGCCTCGAGGTCGTCGTGACGCGAACGTTCAACCACACTGGCCCGAGGCAGCAAGCCTCCTTCGCCGCGCCGGGCTTTGCGCGGCAGATCGCGATGATCGAACGCGGCGCCGTCGAACCGGTGATCCGCGTCGGCAACGTGGACACGATCCGTGATCTGACCGACGTCCGCGACACCGTGCGAGCGTACGCGCTGCTGATGGACCGCGGGACACCCGGCACCGTCTACAACGTCGCGTCGGGCATCGGCCGAACCATCCGCAGCGTCCTCGAGGCGTTCATCAACCGATCGAATGTCCCGGTCGAGATCGTCGTCGATCCGGAGCGGCTGCGACCGCAGGACAATCCCGTCATGGTCGGCGATCCATCCCGCCTGCGCGCCTCCACCGGATGGACGCCTGAGCTCCCGTTCGATCGCACGGTCGACGATCTCCTCGCGTACTGGCGCAGCCAGCCTCTCTGACGTCTTCGGGCGTCGGCGCCCGCATTCCGGTAAGCGTGATAGCATGGCGAAAATACGTCGAACGTCGTCATTTTTGCCATGCAAATCGCCCCGCTTCTCTTCGATCTCGGAAAACAGTCTCCGACGACGCGCCAGATCGCTGACCTCGTAAAGGCCGGCGGCGCGGAGGCGTTGACGGAGGCGGAACGCCGCGCCGACGCGGCGCGCTACCAGGAGGTGCGGTGCCGATCGGCGCTGAACGCCGTCAAGGGCATGCCGTTCGAGTGGACGCTCAATCCCTATCGCGGCTGCACGCACGGCTGCCACTACTGCTACGCGCGGCGCTACCAGACCCAGTTTGAGCTCGGCTCTGGCGACGAGTTCGCGTCGATCATTTTCGTGAAGACAAACTTCGTGGAGGTGCTTCGGCGCGAGCTGGGGCGGCCGTCCTGGAAAGGCGCATACGTTGCCGTCGGGACCGCGACCGACTGCTACCAACCCATCGAAGGGCATTACAAGCTGACGCGCCGCTCGCTCGAAGCGCTGCGCGACTTCAATAACCCGACGGGCGTCATCACGAAGGGCCCGATGATCGTCCGGGACAAGGATGTCCTGCAGGACCTGACGCGCGGCCCCGGCTGCGGCGTCTATATCAGCGTGCCGACGGTTGATGAAGAGGCATGGCAGCTCCTCGAACCGGGCACCGCTCCCCCGTTGAAGCGGCTGCGCGCCGTCCGCGAGCTGGCGGACGCCGGCATTCGCGTCGGCGTCCTGATGAATCCGATCGTGCCGGGAATCACATCGAAGCCGGCGCTGCTCGAGCGCACCATGAAAGCCATCGCGGACCACGGCGCACACTTCGTGAGCTGCAACGTCATGTTCCTCGAGGGCGGCACGCGGGAGCACTTCATGGGCTGGCTGCAGAAGGAGTTTCCGCATCTTGTCGAGGGCTACGGGCCGCTCTACGCGCGGAAGTACGCGCCCGACAGCTACCGCAAGGAGGTACAGACGGTGGTCAGCGGACTACGCGAGAAATACGGTGTGAAGGAGCGGGATAACGAAGGGAAAAGGTCAAAAGGCAAAGGTGAAATCGAGCCAGCGACCCTGCCTTCAGACCAGCCGGCGTTTGACCTTTGACCTTTACCCTTTGACTTTCGTTACACCGCGATCGCGTCCGGATGCGGCGAAGCCACCAGGCGCGGACCGACGGCTTCGATCACGATCCGGTCGTCCTGTAGCGTGGCGCGGAACGCGTTCGAGTCCTTCCACTGCTGGCTTAATGGCAGCTTGATCTTCGCGTCAATCACCCGCTTCAGGAACCTGGCGCCGTAGGCCATGCTGTAGCCCTCGAGCACCAGCTTCTCCAGCGCCTCTGGCTCCACCGTCAGCGACTTCCCGGTCTCCTTCAGCGTTGCCGACGTCTCGGCCAGGCACTTCAGGGCGATCTCACGCACCTCGTCCATCGTCAGCGGCTGGAAGAGGACGACTTCGTCGATCCGGTTCCGGAATTCAGGCGGGAACCGGCGCTCCAGCTCCCGGGTGATCTCCGACTGGATCTCGCCGATCGGCGTCTTGCCAGACCGGAACCCGAAGGGGGTCGTCAGCCGGCGGAAGTGCTCGGAGCCCGCGTTCGACGTCATGATGACGATCGCATCGGACAGATAGACGCGCTTGCCGCGGCCGTCCGTCAGCCACCCTTCGTCGAATGCCTGCAGGAAGAGATTCAGCAGGCTCGGCGAGGCCTTCTCGATTTCGTCGAGCAGGATCACGGTGCACGGGTTGTCCTTCAGCTGGTTGGTCAGCAGTCCGCCGCGCTCGCTGCCGACGATGCCGCGCGGCATGCCGATCAGCTTGTCGACCGACACGCCGCCGTCCTGATACTCGGACATGTCGATGCGGATCATCTTCTTCTCGTCCCCGTAGAGGAACTCCGCGCAGGCTTTCGCCAGCTCGGTCTTGCCGACACCGGTCGGCCCGAGGAACAGCAGGACGCCGTCGGGGCGATCGAAACCGTCTTTGAGCGGTCCCTTGTTGAGCACGAGCCGGCGTGCCACCGCCGAAATGGCGTTCTTCTGGCCGATGACGCGGCGCGAGAGCCGATCCTCGATGTCCTTGAAACGGTCCCCGACATCGCGGAACACCATGTCTTCCGGAATCTGTGAGGCGTGCGAAATCACTTCAATCACGTCCTCGCTGCGCACTTCCCAGCGCCGATCGATCTCGGCGCGCACCGCAGCCGTGTCGAGCCAGCCAATCACCTTGTCCGGCAGGTGGAGATGCCGCTGGTACCGCTCCGACATCTGCAGGGCCGTCTCAATCGCATCGTCCAGGAGCCGCACCGAGTAATTCCGCTCGAGCCTCGGGCGGAGGCTGAACAGAATCCGCCGAGTCTCTTCGAGAGACGGCTCAGCCACGAAGACGGTGCGGAACCGCCGTGACAGCGCTTCGTCTTCCTGGATGTATTCCTTGTATTCGCTGAGCGTGGTCGCGCCGATCATGCGCACTTCGCCGCGCGCGAGCACCGACTTGAAGACGTTGGCCGCGTCCGACGGCGCGCCCAGCGCCGATCCGGCGCCCACCATCGTGTGCGCCTCGTCGACGAAGAGAATCAGGTTCGGCCGCTCCTTGATCTCGCGGATGACGTTCTGGATCCGATCCTCGAACATGCCGCGCAGCATCGTGCCGGCGACCATCGTGTTCATCTGCAGGTTGACCACCTGGCAGTCGCGGAGCCGTACGGGGACTGAATCCGGCTCGAACTCGATGCGCCGCGCGAGGCCTTCGACGATGGCCGTCTTGCCGACACCGGGTTCGCCTATCAGCATCACGGAATTGGAGCGTTCGCGGTGACACAGGACTTCCAGCACCTGCTGGATCTCGTGGTCGCGCCCGAACACCGGCGGGAGCTTGTCCTGCCGTGCGAGCAGATTCAGGTTCGTCGCGAAGTGCTTCAGGAATGGCGGGAGCTCGAATCGCTTGCGCAGCCGTTCTTCCCGGAGCTCGTTATCGCGCATGCGCGTGGCCACGCGGGTGACGAGCACTTCCGGCTCCACGCCGTGGCGGCGGATGATCGAAACGGGGCCTCCCTGGCTTTCCTCGAAGATGGCCGAGAACAGGTCGGATGATTCGATCGATTGCCGTCCCGCACGGCTCGCCTGATGAAAGGCCAGCTTGAATACGAGCTTCGTGGCTGGAGCAATGCGGAGTTCGCGGCCGGTCGACGCGGGCAGCACCTGCAGCTGTTCCTCGAGGGCCTGCAGGATCTCGTGCGGATTCAGCTCGAGATCGCGCATCACCTGCGCGAACGTGTCCCATTCGACCTGGGCGAACGCCAGGAAAATATGTTCGTTGGTCAGCAGCGCGTGATCGCGGCGCCGCGTTTCCTCGACCGCGCGATCGACAACTCGCTGGGCCGACTCGCCAATCTTGCTTGGCGCAATATCAAAGTCTTCCACCGGTCCGCCGCCTCCTGAACTCGTGCCCCGTTGGTGGGGATGAATCGAGTCCTGCCCCATCGCGGAGGCAAGAGGCGGGCCAGACATGAGGTCGGGGTTAGTGGCGTCTGTTACCGTCTATTACGAGGGTGGCTCCTATAATGGTCGGCATGACGCGTGCGATCTGGGTGACCGCCATCTCTGCCGTGGCGGCGACCGCGGCGCTGGCGCAAACGCCGCAGCCGTTTCCGCGGCCGGGCTCCGCGCCTGCCGTGCCCACTGCGCAGCCGGCGCCACAGGCGCCCCCCACGGCCTCAGCGCCGCTGGATCCTTCGGTGCCAACGGAAGCCACTCTCGGAGTACCGATTTATCCAACCGCCCAGTTCATCACCTCGTACGATGCCGGACGAGCGCAGCGGTATTACGTGTTCGGCGCAAGCGCGCCGTTTGCTGAACTCGTCGCGTATTACCGAACGGTTCTGAAGGAGCGTGGCGACCAGGTCTTCACGCAGCCGCCGACGCATATGTTCGAGGTGGGGCGATTCCGGGAAGAGACGATGGCGTTTCCGCCCGGAGTGACGGTCAAGGATTGGACGTGGGGCGGATCCGCCGGCTATCCCAACCCGCGTCCTGGAGCACAACCGGCTCGGTTCGCGACGATCATCATGATCGTCCCGCCGGTTCCGGACGCGCGCTAGTTCGTCGCGGGCGCGGCCTGCGCCCCGACGACCGCGTTCACCAGCGTCCCGACACCTTCATACATACAGACCGACCGGTCTCCATGCTTCAAGTACACGGGAGGCGTGCGGGCTGAGCCGACGCCCGCCGGGGTGCCTGTCCCGATCACGTCACCGGGCCGCAGCGTCATGATGTTGCTTGCGAATGCCGTGAGCTCGAACACGTCATGGATCATCAGCGAGGTGTTGCCGTCCTGCATCTGCTGACCGTTGAGCGTGAAGGTCACGCGCAGGTTCTTCGGGTCCTTGATGAACTCTTTCGGGACGATGAAGGGTCCGAGGGGCGCAAAGGTGTCGTGCGACTTGCCGATCAGCCAGTCGCTGCCACCCATGCGGGTGTCGCCGCGGCCTCCGCGGTCGGACACGTCGTTCTGAATCGTATAGCCGAAGATCACGTCCGCGGCCTTGCCGGCGGGCACGTAGCGCGCCTGGCGGCCGATCACCACGCCAAGCTCGCACTCCCAGTCGATCTCCGTGCGGCCGCGCGGAATGCGGATGGCTTCGCCGTCCGCAATCACGGCCGACGGCGCCTTCAGAAACAGATACGGATTCCAGCGCGTGTCGGTGGACTGCCGATCCCACACGCCGGGAGCGCTCCGCGTGCCCGGCGGGGCGCTGCCCTGCGGCGGGCCCTGCGGGGCGACGCCGCTGCCGGCTCTCGCGGCCATCTCCTCGCCATGCTCGCGATAATTCACGGCCGCATTGAGAATCGTGCCCGGCATCACCGGAGCGAGGGTGCGGAGCTGCGACAGGTCGTACACGTATGTCGGCCGCGCGAGGCCGTTGAGGCCATCGAGCATCTGGGCGAGATAGCGCGCCCGCTCGCGGAGACCGGTGTCGTAGCGCGCGATGACATCCCGCATGTCGCGCGGTGAGACGACGCGCGCCGGCTGGTCGCGGTTCGGATACAGGGCGTCGGCTCTCGCGACGGCCTCGTTCGCGGTCGCGAAATCGATCACCACGGCGTCGCGCAGCACGATGCCGACAAATGTGCGGCCCTGATAGTCGAACGTGCCGAACTTGTAGACGCGAACGGCGCCCTGGGCCGTGAGCAGTGCCCCGCCGGCGCTGCATACGAGTACGAGTCCGAGCACGAGACGCTTCATACGCTCTCCTTGACGTAAATTTCGCCTTCGCGGCGGAATTCGGTCGACTTCTCCTGCATGCCGGCGCGCAGCGCGTCGACATCGGTGAGCTTGTTCGCGGCCGCGTACTCGCGCACCTGCTGCGTCAGCTCCATGGAACAGAATTTCGGTCCGCACATCGAGCAGAAATGCGCCACCTTGGCGCCGTCGGCGGGCAGCGTTTCGTCGTGGTACGCCCGCGCCGTGATCGGGTCCATCGCCAGGTTGAACTGGTCTTCCCACCGGAAATCGAATCGCGCCTTCGACAGCGCGTCGTCCCAGACCTGCGCGCGCGGGTGCCCCTTGGCCAGATCCGCCGCGTGGGCGGCAATTTTATACGCGATCACGCCCGCCTTCACGTCGTCGCGGTTCGGGAGCCCGAGGTGTTCCTTCGGGGTGACGTAGCAGAGCATCGCGGTCCCGTACCAGCCAATCATTGCCGCCCCGATGGCCGAGGTGATGTGGTCGTAGCCGGGAGCGACGTCCGTGGTCAGAGGGCCGAGGGTGTAAAAGGGCGCTTCCTCGCACCATTCGAGCTGCTTTTCCATGTTCTCTTTGATGAGATGCATGGGGACGTGGCCGGGACCCTCGTTCATCACCTGGACGTCGTACTCCCAGGCGATCTTCGTCAGCTCTCCCTGCGTCTTCAATTCGGCGAACTGCGCCTCGTCGTTCGCGTCGGCAATGGATCCCGGACGCAACCCGTCGCCGAGCGAGAAGGAGACGTCGTAGGCGCGCATGATTTCGCAGATTTCGCGATAGTGCGTGTAGAGGAAATTTTCCTTGTGGTGCGCCAGGCACCACTTCGCGAGAATCGACCCGCCTCGCGAGACGATGCCCGTCAGGCGGCGGGCCGTCATCGGCACGTAGCGCAGCAGCACCCCCGCGTGCACGGTGAAGTAATCCACGCCCTGCTCACACTGCTCGACGAGCGTGTCGCGATAGACCTCCCATGTGAGATCTTCCGGACTCCCGCCGACTTTCTCGAGTGCCTGATAGATCGGGACCGTGCCGATCGGCACGGCCGAATTGCGGACGATCCATTCGCGGGTCTCGTGAATGTTCTTCCCGGTCGAGAGGTCCATGACGGTGTCGGCCCCCCACAGCGTTGCCCACTGCAGCTTCTCGACTTCATCCTCAATCGACGACTTCACGGCGGAGTTGCCGATGTTGGCGTTGATCTTCACCAGGAAGTTCCGGCCGATGATCATCGGCTCCAGTTCGAGGTGATTGATGTTCGCCGGAATGATGGCGCGTCCCCGTGCCACCTCGGTGCGGACAAATTCGGCAGGGAGCCCCTCGCGGACCGCGATGAACTCCATCTCCGGCGTGACCTCGCCGCGACGCGCGTAATAGAGCTGCGTCCCGACGACGCCCGTGCGGCGCCGGGCCTCGATCCAGGGCTCTCGCAGTTTCGGGAGGCCCCCGCGGACATCGTGGCCCTGAGGGCCGCTCGTGTCGTACAGCCGGAGCGACGGCTCACCGCCACTGAGCGACACTTCGCGCATCGGCACCTGGAGCGTGGCCTGCGGCCCTGCCGGCGTCAGCGCAATCGCGCGCGGTTCGTACACCTTGCGCGAACCTGGAAAAGCCGTTTCGAAATCAATCATGAACGTTTCAGGCGGGACCTACTGGGCCAGTAGTTCGCCGCGCTCCCTCCGCCGGTTTCAACCGGTTCAGGTTCCAAGGGTTTCTCTCAATCCCGGTGGGATACCCCTGGCGGCCGGTGACGATTATACTCGCCAGATGAGGACCGTGATCCGGCTCAGCGTGCTGGTGCTCGGTGGATGGCTGATCGCGGACAGCGCGGCGATCGGACAGACGGTCGCGCCGGCTCCCGCGCCGAAACCAGCCGCGCAGGCGCCCGCAAAACCGGCTCCGGCACCCGCGGCCGCGCCTCCTCCGTCAACACCCAGGCCCGCGGCTCCCGTCCCCGCCCAGCGTCGTCCCGCCGCGCCGGCAGCCCGCGCCGGAGTGGCGATGACCGTGACGGATTCGCAAGGGACCGCGATTCCCGATGTCCGCGTCGAAGTCATC
Source organism: Candidatus Sulfopaludibacter sp. SbA3 (assembly GCA_945903265.1). Lineage (GTDB taxonomy): Bacteria > Acidobacteriota > Vicinamibacteria > Vicinamibacterales > UBA2999 > CAXNKG01. The sequence continues at coordinate 602 of CAMDNQ010000004.1, read as the reverse complement.
GGCATCACGGAGCGCTCGGGAAACACGAACGCACTGGGACAGATCAACTTCACCGCGATGCAGGCTGGTACCTATCGCGTGCGCTTCAGCGGCGACGAGGTGATCACGTTCGAACGTGAGGTGGTGGTCCGTGCCGGCCAGGTCGCCGATGTGGATGTGACGCTCAGCCCGGCCCCGCCGCCGCCACCTCCACCACCGCCGCCACCCGCCCCGCCGGCCCCCGCAGCACCTGCGGCGCCGGCCGTCGGCCCGCCAGGAAAGCCGCTGGCACTGTCGGTGGTCGATCTGATCGAAAAGGAGTACGTCGGGAATCAGCCGCGCCGCGAATCGCTCTTATCCTGCAGCGGCAACACGCGCACGACGCTCGTGCAGCTGAATCAGGATCAGGCCGAACGGCTGTACGACACGGCCGAAGCGACCTACTACGTTGTCGGCGGTGAAGGCGCGCTGCGGATCGACGGGAAGGACGTCCAGTTCCCCACGACCGGCTTCGTGTCCGTCCCACGGGGTACGGCGCACTCGATTCTGCGCCGCGGCAGGCGTCCGCTCATCCTGATTGCGACGTTGAGCGGAACGCAGTGCGAGGAGACGCGCTAGCGATC
>CAMDNQ010000003.1 GCA_945903265.1 Candidatus Sulfopaludibacter sp. SbA3 | reverse complement strand
GATGGTCGAGCGTGACGGACGCGTGATGCCGTAACGCCGTCGCGACGATGTCGAGTAGCGCGCCAAGGATCTCCGGCCGGACACGCTCGAAGGCCTTCCAAAATGCCGCCTCGTCACGACGGCGACCATCGGGAATCGGCGGCAGGGTGATGAAGACCGACCGCCCCACGAGATCTTGGCGACTCGCGAACTCCGGAATGCCGTTCAGGATGACGGGCCTGATGGCGTCGAAAATCTCTTCCTCGCGATCGGCATACAACCGGCGCGTCGAAAACCCGCCGCCCGTCGAGAGTCGGCACAGGCTGTCGCTGAGCCAGTCAGGGAGCGCCGACAGATTGTCATACGGAAGCACGTGGGCGTTGGTCGCCGCGATCATCAAGTCGCGCGGCTCTCTCGGCACGCTTCGCAGCGGTGCCCGGTTCGGATCGACCAGAGCCTTCAAAATTCGCGTCAGCGTCGATTTACCTGACCCTTGCTCGCCGTGTTGTACGAGCAGCGGATAGGGTCCTTCCGCCCGCAGCCAGGCCACGAGCAGCGCGACGATCAGGATGAAGTCGTCGTCGGTGGCGACGTTCACAAACGGCCGAAGGCTCATGATGCTGCCGCCCCGCGTCGGGTGTGGAATCGGTGCCAGGGCCTTGGGACGACGGAACCGCACGGGTGGATCGACGATGACACGCCAGCCGGTCGCACTCACCTCGACCACTTGCCAGGACGGATCCGCGAGGTCGAGATAGATGCAGCCCGCCGACACCGCCATTCGCACGTGGACCGTGTGCGCCGCTCCTCGAAGCGCCAATGCCTCCAACGTATTCAGGGCGTCCGTGATCGCCTGGCCGGCGGGACACTTGGCCGCGTGATCGAGAAACAGACCGAGCAGCCATGCCCGGCTGGGCTTGCCACGGAGGGCATAGACCTCGTGGTGGTCTCCGACGGGAACGCGGACGTACCCCTCGTCATCGTCGTGGAAAAACTCGGCACCCGTGGCACACGCGAGATGCACCAGCAGTGTCGCCGCCGAGGTCTTGCCCCCGCCCTCGGGTGGGTCGTGCACTTCGTCCGCAGCGTCAATCGCGGCGGGAATGGGGCAGTCGGAACTGGCGCGGATGACAGGTGCCGTTTCGAGTGGCGTCGCCGTGCTGCGCTCAGCTTGGAGCGCGTCAAGCCTAGCGCGGATACTGGCGCGCACGTCCTCGCGGGTCTCGCCGTGTGCCCGAGTCATGCGGCCACCCGGTCCCGTCGCCCAGCGTCGCGCAGATCGGCGAGACGCGTCTTGAGTCGGAGGATCTCGACATGCTGCGCGTGTGCCAGGTCGAGCGCCGCCGCCAGCACCGCCCGCACGCCCCGCACCTCGTCATCGCGGTCGATGAGTGCAAGCGCCAGCTGCTCGAGCAAATCTGCAGCGAGGTCGTCCTCGCTGAGCGGCAGCACCGACACGACGAGATCGAGCAGGGGCCGCGACGATAGCCTCGGGGGCGGCGCGAGCTGCTGTCCGAATATTTCGTCGGCGGTCGGCATCGGACCGCCTTCACCGGCTTTTCCGCCTTTTGCCAGGGCAGACGGCGAAACTGTCAGAGGCGGCGGCAAGGCGATCATCGCGTCCCTCCGGCCGTGCGCTCGGCGACAAGCCGGTGGACGAGCGCTCGAACCTTCGCGTCGGACCAGCCTCTGATCCTGCCCTCGTTGACGGCCGCGACTTCACGGGCAGGCCAGCCGACGATGCGCCCGCCGCCCAGCGGCACGGGCGGTGGGAATAGGCCCTCGGTGATGCGGCGGTAGGTCGTACTGCGCGACACGCCGGTGGAACGACCGACGCCTGGTAATCGAAGAAAATCGCTATCCCGTGCCTGGAACATCGTGAGCCTCTGGTGAATGGCCTCGGTCGGTGAGGCCTGCCCAGAATCCCGCCCACAACTGTTGCGGTGTCAATACGCTCGAATACGCTCGAACACGCTCGAACACGCTAGATATCGGCAGCGCGACGCTTGTTTTCTGCGCGTGTGAGAAAGTCGGCGGCGCTGAGCGCCAAAACGCTGCGGAACGTCGCTGCCGCCTTTGCGGGTGTCGTGGCCTTGGCGCTTTTCCAGACGTAATACGTGTGCCGCGTCGGATAGTCAGCCACGCGCCAGAAGTCAGATTGGCTGACGCGCTTCTGCAGTCGGCTGGCCTGATTCGCAGCCTTGAGAAACGCTTCCACGGCGTCGCCTCTGCTTTGTGCGCTCTTCAAATCGTAGCGACGCAGATCGAACGCGGTCGTCGCCACGGGCGGAGGAGGTGCCGCTGCACCAGAGGCGGAGCGGCGCGTGGTGGGTCTTCGCCGACGCGCCCGTGTTTCCAGTGCGATGCAGAAATCTACCGAGGCACTGGACACGCAATCGATCTCCCATTCGATCCTCGTGCGGCTACGGGCGTCAGCGGCGAACGCACGGTGTGTCGTTGTCGTAATACGAAGGTCTGAGAGGGAGGAATTCTGTGCCTGTTGCAAGTCGGCCTGCAGGCGTCGCAGCCATCTCGCCACGGCCGTCTTTCGAGAGGCCCCAAGCAACATCCCACCGCGTTGTGCGAATTGGGTGAACTGAAAACGGAGAGAGGCGCTGCCCCCGACGATCTCGTCGCCAGACGCTTTGAGACGTCTCGGGGCCGACGCGTCCAGTAAGCCAGGGTCTGGCAGTTGTTCAAACTCGCGCCTGAGGTCCCGCCACAACGCCGGTACTGTCATGGTCCCCTGCGTGGACCGCGCCGGACGTGGTCGTTGCGCGGGTGTCATGACCGCGCCTCGCGTCGAAGCGTATCCAGATAGTCGGCCCACTCTTGCATCATGCGCTGCCGCTCGGGGAGGTGCGTCGTGCGGTTGTAGGCCCGCCCGAGTGTGTTCTTGACGACGTGCGCGAGTTGGTGATCGATCAGGTGCTGGGGGAATCCGAGTTGTTCCTCAAGCACCGTATACGCCATTGCCCGAAACCCGTGCCCCGACATCGTGTCTGCGGGAATCCCCAGAGTGCGCAGCGCGGCGGTGATGGTGTTCTCGCTCATGGGGCGTCCGTTGTTCCGTGAGCCAGGAAAGACGAACACTCCGTGGCTTGTGAGGGGATGCAGCGCACGCAAGACGGCGACGGCTTGAGTCGCGAGTGGGACAATATGTGGCGTCTGCGTCTTCGTTACGAGGTACCGCCATTCGGCGGTATCCAGATCGATGTCTACCCATTTGGCCTTCCGCAATTCCCCAGGCCTGACGAACACGAGCGGGGCCAAGCGCAGTGCGCTGATGACAACTGTCGTTCCTTGGTAGCCATCGAGCATGCGTAGAAGGGGGGCGATGTCCTTGGGGTCGGTGATGGCAGAGAAATGCCGCGTGGTCACGGGGGTCAGGGCACCTCGCAGTGCCGCACTCGGGTCTTCTGTGATGCGCCCCGTGGCGATAGCGTAGCGGCAGATCTGCTGACACAGATTCAGGACACGATGCGCTGTTTCGTGCACGTCCCGTGCTTCAAGCCGCCTGAGCATGCCGAGCAGCTCTGGCGCACGGACATCCGCCATCACGTTCGAGCCGAGGATGGGGAAGACATACAGTTCGAGCCGACGCACGACGGTTTTGCTATGGCCCTGTGTCCAGCTCGGGAGCTGTTTCTCGTACCACTCACGAGCGACCGTCTCAAGGCTGTCGCCCGTGGCCGCCGCCTCGGCAGCATGTTCGGTCTTCCGCGTGTCGCTGGGGTTCACGCCGCCAGCCAGGGCGTGGCGACACTCGTCGCGCCGTTGACGGGCCTCTTTGAGGCTGACCTCTGGGTAGACGCCGAGGGAGAGCAGCTTCTCCTTGCCACCAAAGCGGTATTTAAAGCGCCACCACCGGCCCCCATTGGGATTGAGGATCATAAATAAACCACCTGAATCGAACAGTTTCAGAGGTTTCTGGCTGGGCTTGGCGTTTCGGAGGGCGGTGTCCGTGAGAGGCATCTGGGGGTAACTCCTGACGGGAAGTCGCCCGAGGCGGGGGTAACTCCTCGTATTCAGCGGCAATGAGCCGACAAACGCGACACTGTTACCCCCAAAGTTACCCCCTGTGTCCATGGGCCGTCAAGGAATCGCGCAGGACGCTCTTGGACGGAAGAATGCTGTAAACATAAGAAAAGGCTCCAGTTGAGTGGAGCCTTTGGATGTTCTGGGATGGTGTGAAACGCTGAAGTGGTGGAGGCGGCGGGAGTCGAACCCGCGTCCGAAAGCACGTCCCCGCAGGACTCTACATGCGTGTCCGCTTCTGGGTTCTCATGTCCGGCGTGAGGAAGCGGCGAAAAACCGCCGGACACCAGACCCGGTTAAATCTCACTCGCGGGCGCCGAGCCGCCATCCGCAAGCCAGCCTGCTTAATGACATCTGGCCCCCAACCACCAGGCGAGGTCAGGGCAGACGCTCACAGCTTATTAAGCTGCGAGAGCGTACTGAGAATCCGCAGTTAACGGATGTTCCGTCAGATTTACGAGTTAACGGTGCTCGGCATGCATCCCACGATTCAATGCCCCCGTCGAAGCCAAAGTCGCCCCCCCAGGGTGGAATCGCTGTCAGCAGCTCAGTACTGCCGACACAACGATTGTACTTGATGAGGTGAAGGGGTGCGCGGCCCTGAGGCTTGCGTCAGGGCCGCGGCGGCGGGCCGCTGACCCGAGGCGGGGCCGAGGGCGGTACCGAACCGAAGACTTTCATCGCCGCCGCAATCATTCCAGATACATCGGACAACGTCGCCGGGATCACCAGCGTGTTCGAGCTCTGCGCCAGTTTGCCGAACTGCTCGACATACTGCTCCGCGACGCGCAGCTGAACGGCTTCCATGCCGCCGTCCGTCCGGATCGCTGACGCGACCTGGCGAATCCCTTCTGCCGTGGCGGACGCCACCGCGAGGATCGCCTGGGCCTGTCCCTCGGCTTCGTTGATCTGCTGCTGACGGCTTGCCTCGGAGGCTTTGATGACCTGCTGCTTCTCGCCCTCAGCCGTGTTGATCGCGGCGTCCCGCTGTCCTTCCGACGTCAGGATGACGGCACGCTTCTCGCGCTCGGCGCGCATCTGTTTTTCCATCGCGGCGAGGATGTCCCCGGGCGGCTGGATGTTCTTGATCTCGTAGCGGAGCACCTTCACGCCCCACGCTTCCGACGCCTTGTCGAGCTCGCCGACCACGGCGGTGTTGATCGTCGTCCGCTCTTCGAACGTCCGATCCAGATCGATCTTGCCCACCTCGCTCCGCAGCGTCGTTTGCGCCAACTGGGTGATGGCGAAGAGATAGTCGGAGATGCCGTACGACGCGCGCTCGGGATTGAGCACTTTGATGTAGAGCACGCCGTCGACGCCCACCTGCACGTTATCGCGCGTGATGCAGACCTGCGCCGCTATGTCATGCGCCGTTTCCTTCAGCGTATGGCGATAGCGGATCGCGTCGACAAACGGGACCAGCAGATGGAACCCGGCATTCATCGTTGCGTGATAGCGGCCGAGACGCTCGACGACGAAGGCGCTCTGCTGCGGCACGACGACCGCCGTGCGGTAGACGACGAACAGCACGAACACGGCGACGACCAGGAACACGATCAGGGCGCCTTCCAATCAGTGACTCCTCTCGGGACGGATATCGATCTCGAGTCCATGGACGGCCGCGACGCGGCAGCGCTCGCCGGCGATGATCGTCAACGGGCCGACGTTGTGCGCCGTCCACGTCGAGCCGCGTAACTCAGCCCGCCCATGCTGGCCCGATGCAATCTCATCCACGGCGGTGACCAGCTCGCCGACGAGCGAATCGACGGCATCGCCTGTGTGCCCCCGATTCATCCGCTGAAGCAGCGGCTTGCGGAACAGCGCGAGGCACGCGATGGAAAGGACGGAGAAGAGCGCCCACTGCAGCGCGTCGGCGTCGAGGATGCCCGCCAGCTCCAGCAACCCGACGACCACGGCCGCCAGGGCAAAGAAAATGACGAAGAAACCGCCTGGCGTGGCGAGTTCGATCGCGCCCAGGGCGAGGCCGAGGAGTATCCAATACCACCAGGACATATATCGGTAAGCCGCGGTGATGATAGCCGATCGTTGTGTAGACCCCGGGGCGCGGTCAGCGATGATTTCTATCCGCTTCCCCTGTCTATGGATTAAAAGGTGGAGCTATGAACATCGGACTCTGGATTCTGCAGGTGCTGCTCGCGGCCGCGTTCCTGGCCCACGGCTGGCTGTTTCTGTCGCCCCCTTCCGAGGTCGCGGAGCAGATGAACGCGTTTCTGCCGCGCTGGTTTCAGCTGTTTCTCGGCGTCGCCGAAGTCCTGGCAGCTGTGGGACTCACGCTTCCCGGGATCACCCGGATTGCCCCCTTCCTGATCGTCTGGGCGGCTATTGGCGTCATGGTCGTCACGATCTCGGCGACCGTGTTACACCTCGCGCGCGGCGAGTACAGCTCCGCGGCGATTACGGCGGTCCTGTTCGCCATGTCCGCCGCCGTGGCCTACATGCGGCATCGCGTCCTGCCGATTCAGCCGAGGCGCGCCGCCTGAACGCGGCGGCGATAGGATAGGTCCATGACGGATGAGATACGCCGGTCCATCGTCGGCTTCGCCGCCCTCGCCAGCGTCGTCCTGACAGCCGCGCCCGAACTGGGAGCGCAGACGGGCACCATTCGCAGCGACCGTCCGGCCGTCGTCGACGTCGACTTCACGCTCAGGCGAGCGGGGCAGCGCGATAGCGAATTGAACACCAGCCGCCCCCTGCAGCTGGCAAGCGGAGAAGAGCTGGTGATCGCGGTCACGCCGATCGACCAGAACGGCCGCCGGTTCCCGCTCAACAGGTTCCGCCTGGACCTCGAACCGGCGTCAAGCTGCCGCGGCAGGGTGGATGCCGAGTGGTCGTCAGGGGAGTTGCGCGTGCGCGGCGGCAACAGTCGCGGCACCTGCACAGTGGCCGTCTGGGTGCCGGGCAATCTCAATCTTGATTACACGCTGACATTCGACGTCGGCGGGCTGGGCGTCACCAACTACACGCGGCGGCAGACAGAGGAGATCGTGACCCGACTGTACCGCGCCGTCCTCCAGCGGAATCCAGATGACGCCTCCGTGCGAAACGCGGTTGCCGAAGTGCAGCGCGGCAATCTCGCCGGTCAGGTGGAGTCACTCGTCCGGAGCGCCGAATTCCAGCAGCTCCGCCAGCAACAGACCGATCTGGAGCTGCTGACGGCGTTCTATCAGGGATTGTTCGATCGCGATCCTGATGGTGGGGGTCTACGGCAGTATCAGGCGGAAGTCGGCCGCGGCCGCCACGCCCAGGTGCTGGTGACTATCGTGCAGTCGGAAGAGTTCGAACGCAGATTGCCGCGCTAACCCCCGTCCAACAGCGCCATGGCGCGACGCCTGCATAAGGCCGAGGCATGACACCGACCCGAATCATCCTCTACCTGATGCTCGCCTTCATCGTGGTGTTCGCGATCCGAGTGCTCCTCAGCCGGCGGGGGTAGCCCTAGTCCTGTCCGCCCGTTCCGGGAACTGGCGCTTCACGGAGACCATGAACGTCGTTGTAGTACATCTGCTGATACCGGACACCACGCCCGTCCTTGTCGACCCATCCGATGGACTGCGTGAAGATCGCCGGTTCAACGGATCCCCGTGGCACTCTCGCTTCGACGATGTACAACCGCATTTCGTGCATCGCGATGTAACCGAACGTGCGGGACTGATCCGGGTTGATTAACTGGAACATGACGCCGGACACGCGACCGAGCTGGTTCCAGAACGCGTCAGTGACCTGCGCGCCGCTCTTCAGGTACGACAGAAGCGCGTAGGTCTGCGCCCCCCGTACGTCGTGCCTCCAGTAGCCGATGCCCGCGAGGTCGAGGTTTCCCAGGCACGGTTCCGCGCCGGCGGGGCACTTCTTGGCTTTCTCGGCCCCCATACGCTCGACGTCCCTGTAGTCGATGACCCGGACGGAGTAGCGCTCGTTGCCCTTCTGAACGGAATGCACACGCTCCGGCAGGATGAATCCTGCCTGTGACGTCCAGGTCGTGCTCGTGACGGTCGGCTGCCCCGGGAAGAGGGTCTGGAAGCCGTCCTCGACGTTCCGGTACTCAGTCCACTCCTGAGCGGAAGCGGCCACCGGCACGCACACGAGCAGTGCGATCAGTGCAGCAACGGTGTGGATCATCTAGTTGATTTCCTTGTAGATCATCTCGACGTTCGACTGGAGCCGCGCGGGCTGCGCGGCTGCATAGCCCGTGTACTTCGCGGGCATCGTCCATTCCTTGACGATCTGCTCGGCGGTCTTGCCCGCCTTCTTGCCGGCGCGCACGGTGTTGAGGAAGTCGCGGTTGAATTCCGCGTACTCGCGCAGGTCGTTCGGCGTCATGACCGTGCTGTGGCCGGTGACGATGTGATCGACGGTCTTCGCGGTCGTCGTGTACGCCTTCATCATCGCGTCCGGAATCTCGACGCCGCTGCCGCCGTTGTTGTAGTCAAGGAGCGGCAGGTTCTTGCCCGAGAAGATGTCGCCCGCCGACATCACGCGCAACGCCGGAAACACCACCCAGGCGTCGCCGTTCGTGTGGCCGCGGCCGAAGAAGTGGAGATCGACGCGGTCGGCCCCGTTGCCAATCGTCATCGTGTCCTTGAACGTCCGCTCCGCCAGCCCCCTGCCGCCGCTTTCCTTGAAGACGTTCGGCTGTGGAGCAGGGATGCTCGTCACGTTCCGCATCATCTTCATGTTCTCGGCGGTGTTGACGTGCGCCACGATCTCGACGTTGTCGGCGAACGCGACGTTGCCGCTCACGTGATCGCCATGCGTGTGCGTGTTGACGATGCGCACGACCGGCTTGTTCGTGATCTCTTTGATCCTGGCGAGGATCGGCTGGCCCCAGCCCGGGTTCTTGGTGTCGACCAGCGTGACGCCGTCGGCGCCGACGAACACGGTGGTGTTGCCACCGCCGCCGCGGAGCACGAAGAGGTTGTCCTTGAGCTTGTCGACTTCGACGACCATCGGCGCAGGCGCCGCGGGCTGCTGGGCCGCGGCAGCCATCGTGAGCGCACCAACGGCGATCAGGGTTCCAAGAACAACGTGTCGTCTCATCACATGCCTCCCGGCAGAACGCAGCTCAAGCGCCGAGCCGCTCGATATGAACCGTCGCATTGTAATCCGGCTCCATCGAGTCGGGATCGATGGCGCTGCCCGCCAGGAGCGGCATCCCCTCGGGCCAGTGCACTTCGAGGTTCCCCGGCTTGATCGCCGCTTCCTTGACCGTGCCCTCGAACGTCCCGCACGCGGACCGCAGCCGGACGGGGGCGCCGGCGGGCAGCCGGAGCCGCGCCATATCGGCGGCGCTCATGAAGATGTCGTTGCGCCCGGCCCCGGTCAGCGGATCGATCTCGCGCTGGATCATCGAGTTGAACTGCTTGCCGCGCCGCGTGGAGACGGCGAAGGCATCCGCGGCGCGGGTCGAGGGGCCGAGCGACACGGGCGCGAAGTGTGCTTTCCCGTCCGGCGTCGCGAACCGCCCGCCGGTATAGAGCGTGCGGCCGCCCCACTGCACCTGGTCGCCCTTGGCCGCGAATGTTTCGATGCCCGCATAGAGCGGCGTCGTGCGCGCGATCTCCGCGCGAATCGCCGCGGCGTCCGCCATGCCCACAAGATGGCGCCGCGAGGGATCGAGGCGCGCCATCACTTCACGGAACACCCACCACTCGGGCTTCGCCGATCCGATCCGGCGCCCGGGTATCTCTGGCGAGAAGATGATCCGCCGCTCCGTTGACGTCTCGGAGCCGCCTCCCGGCGATTCATACCGCGTCGCAGCAGGGAGTAGCAGCACGTCGCCGTCGCTCTCGGCCAGCATGGACGAGGAGACGACGATGTCCTGATGGATGCGGAGGCGGGGCCGCTTGAGCGCGGCGCGCGACCGCGCTTCGTCGGGGAGCGTCTCGAGGAAGTTGCCGCCGACGTTCCAGAAGACGCCTACGTCGCCGCGCGCGCTGTGGTCCACCTGCTCGGCCGCGGTCCATCCGGGCACCTGGGGCACGGGGTATCCCCAGACGCCGGCCCAGCGTGCCGTCGTCGCGGCATCAATCTTCGGGATGCAGCCGACCTCGGCGCCGCCCTGGACGCCCGAGTGGCCGCGAATAGGCACCAGGCCGCGGTTCTGCTGTCCCACGAGCCCCCGCGCCAGCCCGACGTTCACGAGCGCCTTGATCGTGTCGACGCCGTTGACGTGCTGCGTGAGCCCCATCGACCAGACCATCACAGTGTTGGGTCGATCGATCAGCAGCTGGGCGAACGCCTCGATCCGCTCGCGCGTCATGCCGCTGTCGGTCTCAATCTGTTCCCAGCTCACGGCTTCGGCCTGCGCCTTCACCTGATCGAATCCAAGGGTCTGGTCTCGCACGAAGGCTTCATCCACACCGCCGCGCGCGACAAGTGCCCGCAGGACGCCGATGAGGAATGCCTGGTCGCCGCCCGTATGGACGTCGAACCAGTGATCGGCGATGGCGGTGCCACCGATGGCGCTGCCGGCGATCGACGGAATCCAGTAGCGGACGAGTCCGGGCTCGCGGTACGGATTCACGACCGCGATCTGCGCCCCGTTCTCTTTGGCGCGATGCAGGTACTTCGTGGTCACCGGCTGGTTGTTCGGCACGTTCGATCCGAACAGCACGATGAGGTCCGCGTGCAACCAGTCGGTATAGCTGCAGGTCGAGGCGCCGTAGCCAAGCGTCGCCTTCATCGCCGCCGTCGATGCGGCGTGACAGAGGCGGGCCGAATTGTCCACGTGGTTCGTGCCGATGAAGCGCGCCGCCTTCTGCGCCGCGTAGTAGACCTCGTTGGTGATGCCGCGCGACGTCAGGTAAAGCGCGACCCGTTCGGGTGGCGTGTCGCGCAGCTCTTCGACGATCCGGTCGAGCGCCTCGTCCCACGAGATGGTGAGGAACCCGGCTTCGCCCTGTTTCCGCAGCATCGGCTCCGGGAGGCGTCCCAGATCGCGGAGCGCGGCGGACGACAGGCGGCCGAGGGACGCGACATCCGAAAGCAGCGCAGGGTCGAGGGCGGGGGCGGTATTGAGCCGCATCAATTCGAGCCGCACCATGCACAGGTGGACGCCGGGAATCGTCCAGTCCGAGAGGCCCGACGTCCCCAGCGCGCAGCCGTCGCAGACCCCGTCCTTGAGGATGCGCAGCGCGAACGGCAACTGGTCGCGGTTCTGCCACGCCACGCGCACCATCTCCCGATAGTGGTGCGGCTTCTGCTGTCCCAGTCCGAAGAGCGGCATCAGCGTGCTGCCTGTGGGGCGAGCCTTTCAGGCTCGCCACGCGAACCCGAAGGGTTCGCGCCACTTCCGAAAAGGAAGGGAACGATGGTGCTGACAAACATCAGGACGGAAATGACGTACAGGGCGCCGCAGTACTGTCCTGTCTGCTCGCGCAGCGCCGCAATGAGCATCGGACCCAGCACCCCCGCGAAGCTCCAGGCGGTCAGCATCAGTCCGTAAATCGAGCCGACGTTGTCCGGGCCGAAGCGATCCGCGGCGAATGCAGGCATGGTGCCGAACCCGCCGCCGTAGCAGAGCAGGATCGCGCAGGCGAGCAGCGTGAAGACGAGGAAGTTGTCGACCATCGGCATCAGCGCGAAGAGCAATCCCTGCAGCGGGAACATGATCAGGAAGACCGTGCGGCGGCCGACGAGATCCGACAGCGACGCCCACAGGAACCGGCCGGCTCCGTTGGCAATCGAGATGGCGCCGACGAGTCCCGCGGCAGTGGCCGCATCGACGCCGGTGATCTCCGATGCCATCGGGGCCGCCTGCGAAATGATCGCAATGCCGGCCGTGACGTTCAGAAAGAGCACCGCCCACATGCCGTACCACTGCCACGTGCCGAGCGCTTCCGACAGCGTCAGGCTTCGTGCCGCCCGCTGCTTCTGCTGCGCCGCCGACGGCGTCCACCCTGGCGGAACATAGCCGGCGGGCGGATTCTTCATGACCAGTCCGGCCGCGACGACCGCGATCAGATACACGACGCCGAGCACCGCAAACGTAGCCGGCGCCCCCGTGTCGGCAATCAGCCGCGTGGCGACGGGCGCGGTGATGAGCGCGCCTGCGCCGAATCCCGCGACGGCGACGCCGGTAATCATGCCGCGGCGATCAGGAAACCATTTCACCAGCGTGGCCACCGGAACGATGTAGCCGAGGCCGAGCCCGATGCCGCCCAGCAGTCCATACGAGCCGTACATCCACCAGAGGCGGCCGTCCGCCAGACTGGCGAGAAAGATCCCGGCGCCGTAGAACACGCCCGCCGCCACGGCGACTGTCCGTGGCCCGGCGCGCCGCATCCAGAGGCCGCCGGCGAATGCGGCGAATCCGAGGACGAAGATCGCGATGGTGAAGGTGAGTGTGACCTCGGAGATCGTCCAGCCGAATGCCTGCGTGAGCGGGATGCGGAAGACGCTCCAGGCGTAGACGGCGCCGAGCGCAATCTGCATCACGACGCCGGCGACGGCGACGGGCCAGCGGCGGGGGGATGGCGGCATGGCGCGGAGCATACAATACTCGCCCCATGACCGGCATCGTCACCGTGGATGTGCGGCGCGTCGAGGCGAATCAGTCGTCGCAGACGACCGATCAGGTCGCCGCCGAAGCGCCGCTCGAAGTGCGGCTGCACGGCGAGCCGTTCTCCGTCATCATGCGCACGCCTGGCGCCGACCGCGATCTCGCCGCGGGGTTCCTGTTCACCGAGAGTGTCATCCGGTCGGCGGACGACCTGGTGCGCATCGACGAGGGGGACGCGCCGAATGTCGTCAACGTGACGCTCTCCGACGCCCGCGCCGCCATCGTTCCCGAACTGCTTGGCCAGCGGCGGCAGGTGGCGATGAACTCCTCCTGCGGGATGTGCGGCCGCCGGACGCTGGAGTCGCTCGATGTGGACGCGCCGCCGCTCCCGATCGGATGGAGCGTAGGCGCCGACGTGATCGTGCAGCTGCCCGATCGACTCCGCGCCGCGCAGCGTGCGTTCGCGGAGACCGGCGGGCTGCACGCGGCCGGCATCTTCGACAGATCAGGCCAGCTTCAGATCAGCGCGGAAGACGTGGGCCGCCACAACGCGGTCGATAAGCTGATTGGCCGCATGCTGCAGGAGCGGCGGCTGCCGCTGAGCGAGGGGATGTTGTTCGTGAGCGGGCGATCGTCATTCGAGATCGTCCAGAAAGCATTTCTCGGAGGGCTTGCGCTCGTCGCGGCGGTGTCGGCGCCGTCCAGCCTGGCCATCGAGCTGGCGGCGGAATGCGGGATGACGCTGATCGGGTTCGTGCGGGGTGCGCGTTTTAACGTCTACACGCACCCCGAGCGGGTCAAAGTTCTTTAACTACCAACCACCAACCACCAACTACGGTTGGCGGGACGCGGTGTAGGCCGCGATGGCGACCATGTCGTCGACCGTCAGCTTCGCGACCGCGTCCTTCATCAGGTCGGCCCAGAGTCCGTCGCGAAGGCCTGCCTGCTGGAAGCTGTATAGCTGCCGCACGATATAGATCGGTGACCGCCCGGCGAGACCGGGAACCGGTCCCATTCCCTTGAGGTCGGCGCCGTGGCAGATCGTGCAGCGCACGGTCCGGCCGTTGCCGCCGGCGACCAGCTGCTCACCGCGCTTGATGCTGCCCGGCGGCACGTACGCCATGAACGGGGAGTGCGGATCGCGCAGCTCGGCGTGCTCGGCATCCTCGGGTAACTCGATGATGCGGCCTGCGATCGGCTCTGTGCCGGTCTGCTTCGTGTCGACGAAGCGCATGTTGCCCGGCCCCACGAACGTCTTGGGGACGTCGGCGGCCTCGACGATGCGCGTCCATTTCTGCATCGGGATGCTCGCGTAGTAGTTCGCCGAATCCTCGAGCTCCTTCGGCGTCATCGCCCGGGCCATGCCCGACATGAGGGGAGAGTTCTTGCGCGCGTCTGTCTTGAAGTCTTCCATCTGCTGACGGATGTAGGCGGCCGGCAATCCCGCAAGGCTCGAGGATTCGGGATGCCCGAGGCCGTGCAGCATGTGGCACTGACCGCACGCGCGCACCTCAGGCCGCCGGCCCGTGGCCACGATGGGCGGCGCCGCCGGATGCTCGTTCGGGAACCAGTCGGGCGGCGCAAAGGGGTCGTTGATCTCGGGGACCGTGAATCCGCGCGCGGCGCCAGGCAGCATCTGTACCTTGCCGTCGTCATGGCGGGTCTGTCCGGGGGCGGCGATCGGGAAGGCCCAGGGGAGCGCCTTCTGCGCCGCGACCAGCGTGGGGCCGGGAGGCGGCACCGGGGCAGGCCCCTGCGCGACGGTCAGCGCCGGCAACACGACCGCGATGACAAACAGTGCAACGGCAGGCACGCAGACAGCACGAAACCAGCGATTCATAGGCGTCCTCCTCGGACGGACGAAACGGTAAATCTCCTTCGCGCCGGCGTCAAGGTGGAAATGGGCTATAGTGAGCGGCCGGGAACCGCTCGACCTTTTTCTGGCCTTCAACATCACAAATACGAGGGAATCGAATGCGACAGAAGCTTGCTTTGTCCGCCGCGATCGTGCTGTCCGCCGTCCTGACGACCCCCGCCGTGTACGGCCAGGGGCAGGCACCGGCCGCACCGGCAGCGCCGCCGGCGCCGATGAGTTTTTTCATTACGAGTGCGGGATCTGGTGACGGCGCCAATCTGGGTGGCCTGGCCGGAGCCGACAAGATCTGCCAGACCCTGGGCGCCGCTGCGGGCCAGGGCAATCGCACCTGGCGTGCGTATCTGAGCCAGGCTGCGGCGGGCAACCTGCCGCCGGTCAACGCGCGCGACCGGATCGGCAGCGGTCCCTGGTACAACGCGAAGGGTCAGCTGATCGCGGGCAACCTCGAGGACCTGCACGCCGATCGGAACAACGTGCGGAAGCCGACGGCGATGAACGAAAAGGGCGGCCTCGTGAATGGCGTCGGCGACATGCCGAACCAGCACGACATGCTCACCGGCTCCGATTCGACGGGCCGCGTGGTGCCGGGCAATGCCGCCATCACGACCTGCGCCAACTGGACGAGCAACGCCATGGGGAACGCCATGCTCGGCCACCACGATCGGCTTGGCGGAGCCAATGCCTCGTGGAACGCCACGCACTCGTCGGCCGGCTGCAGCCAGGAAGCGCTCGTGAAGACGGGCGGCGCCGGGCTGTTCTACTGCTTCGCCGCGAACTAACGTCCTTGCCAGACAGGTGGACGCTTTCCCAGGAAAGCGTCCACCCCTTCCTTGAAGTCCTCGCTCCCGTAACACAACTCAATCAGATCTTTCGCCTCGGGCGAGGCGATTCTCCGCTTGGCCATCAGCCGGCGCGTCATCTCCTTCGTCGCGCGGATCGTCAGCGGGGCATTGGCCGCGATGCTGGTCGCGAGGGTCCGCACGACACTCGCAATCTCGCTGGCGGGGACCACCTGGGTGAGAAGACCGGTGCGCATCGCGTCGGCCGCGCTGAACAGGCGGCCGGTGTAGAGCATGTCCTTGGCGTGTGCTGGTCCGATCGTTTCGACGAGGCGGCTGTACGCCGCCCCGGTCACGCAGTTGCCGAGTGTCCGGGCGATCGGGATGCCGAATGTCGACTCGGGCGTAGCCACGCGTAGATCGCAGGCGACCGAAATCGCGCAGCCCGCGCCCACGGCCACGCCTTCGATCTGGGCGATGGTCGGCTTGGCGACCCGTTCGAGCCGATCGAGCACGTCGCTGATGTGCTGCTCGTACTTGACGCCGTCCTGAGGGCTCTTGAACTGCTGGAACTGCGAGATGTCAGTGCCGGCGGCGAACGCCTTGCCGCCCGCGCCGCGGAGGATGAAGACGCGAATCGCGTCGTTGCGATCCACCTCTTCGCACGCGGCGCCAAGCGCGTCATACATGCCCCAGGTCATCGCGTTCCGCGCATGGGGACGGTTCAGCGTCACGAATGCAAGCGGAGGCTCGAGCTCGAAGATCGTTTCGGCGTCAGACACGCGTAACTCTTATCATAGCCACCATGCAGACGACGACGGCCGGTGCGCTCGCGGGCGTGCGCGTGATCGATCTCACGCAGGTGATGGCGGGGCCGTTCTGTACGATGCTGCTGGCCGACCTCGGCGCCGACGTCATCAAGATCGAGCCGCCCGACGGAGACATGACGCGCCGGATGCCGGGCGGCGTCGGCAACGACACACCGGCGTACAACGCGGTGAACCGTGGCAAGCGCAGTATCGTGCTGGACCTCAAGACTGCCGAAGGCCGCGGGATTGCCGCGCGCCTGGCGGCGTCGGCCGACATCTTCGCCGAGAACAGCCGCCCCGGCGTGATGGCGTCGTTCGGCCTCGATTACGCGACGCTGTCCGCACGCAACCCCCGGCTCATTTACGGCTCGATTTCCGGCTACGGCCAGACAGGGCCGGATCGCGCGAAGGGGGGACTCGACCTGATCGCCCAGGGCGTCGCCGGCATCATGTCCGTGACCGGCGAAGCCGGGGGTCCGCCCATGAAATCGGGCATTCCACTGACCGACCTGGGCGCAGCGTTGTTCGCGGCCACGGGCATTCTTGCCGCGCTGGCGCATCGCGACCGCACGGGTGCGGGGCAGTGGGTCGATACCTCTCTCGTCGAAGCCGGCGTCGCGCTGTCGGTCTGGGAAGCGACGGAGTTTTTTGCCGGGGGCGGGATCCCCGGCCCGCTCGGGTCCGCACATCGCATGGTGGCGCCGTATCAGGCCATTCAATGCGCGGACGGTTACATCACGATTGGCGCGTCGAACAACAAGTTGTTCGAGCGCCTCTGCGAGGCGCTCGGGCATCCGGAGTGGACGCAGGCGCCCGAGTACGCGGACAACCCGAGCCGCGTCCGGAACAAGGTGGCCCTTGCGGCGCTGATCGAGTCCGTGACGAGCGCACAGCCACGGGCGCACTGGCTCGAAATGCTTGGAGGCCGGGATATCCCGTGCGGTCCAATTAACGACTATGCGGCCGTCTTCGCCGACCCCCACATCGTCGCGCGGGAAATGGTCGTTGATGTGGAGCACCCCTCGCTCGGATCGATGCGTGCGCTCGGATCGCCGATCAAGATGAGCGCGACACCGCCCGACGTGCGTCGCCGCGCGCCGCGCCTCGGCGAGCACACGGACGCGGTGTTCAGGGAGTTCGGGCTAACGCGATAGGGCGCCGCGGGCTTCCGCGCCGCGGATGATCCGGGCGCCGGTGACGGTTCCCAGCAGGGATATCTCGGTTCCCGGAAGAAAAATCGCCATCGCCCCATCCGGCAGCATCGATTCCGGGAAACGGCGGCCGGCGGCGGCTTCAAGCGGCATCCGCTGGCCCACCAGCACACGGTTGTTGCCCGGCGCCGGTGGCGTGCGCAGCAGTTCGTCCGGCTTGAAATCCAGTTCAGTGGCCGCGGCGATGTCGATGCCGGCAAAGGCCGCTTCGGCTGCCTGACGGCAGACCGTCGCCCGGCTGGTCCAGATTTCGTTGAGCGGCACCCGGAGTGCGCGGAGGGCGTCACCCAGGCGCCGCGAGTCGGCGGCACTCGCCGTCGGAAGCCAATACATGATCTTGCCGCCGTCCTGGATCGCCGCCATGAGGCGTTCGGGTTCCGAGATGGCGTACCCCTGCCCGGCGAGGGCAGCCTCGAGGAAAGGCGCCGGGATGGAGATGGCGCCGAGGGTCATCAGAAAATGCCGGCGATGCATGTCGCCGGCATTTTATCGCGGAGGGTCGCCTGACGGAGCGTCCTACCGCACGACCAGCTGGTCGTTCACCGTTGTGACGCCGTCGGTCTCGCGGACCAGTCGCAGAAGACGCTCACGCTGTTCCTGCGATTCCACGGTGCCTTGGACGGTCACTTCACTGCCGGACGTATCAACGTCGAATCCGGTCGTCTCAAGGGTGTCATCAAGGAGGACTTTCGACTTGATCTTCGCGCTGAGGGCAGCCTCGCTGGCCATGCGTCCGGCGGTGCCGGCCGCGACGGCGATGCTTTCGCCAACTCGCGCCCCCGTTTCGCGCGCGCGGTCGACGTCGATGTCGGGGTCGAGATCCGGACCGCTCGTCCCGACTACCGGGTCGGTCTCGATCGCGCGGTCGCCGCCGCCGAATCGGTAACCGACGAAGAACGCCGCGATCGCCGCGACTATCACGATCACCAGGACGATGCGCAGTAGAGCTCGAAACATAGACGGCCTCCAACACCCGGACTAGCATCCGTCGTGCCGTATAATGAGCTCATCGTGACAGTCGATGTCGCGTCCGATCTGCATCGTCTCGATGAGGCCTCCACCCTTGTCGAGGTCCTGCAGTGGGTAGTTGACTGCGCTCGGCGGCGCGATTCTTCAGCCACCTTGTTCATCGTGAAAGGCTCAGCTCTTCAGGCGTGGCGCCACACGTGTGAGCCGCCCATCCAGGCGGGCCGTCCATTCCATCTCAACGTCGGCGGGAGAGTTGTGGCTATGCTCTTCGCCAATCCTGCGGACGCCTCCGCGAGTGCGGCAATCGACATCTTGACGAGTTATGCGAGCCGCGCCCTCGAATCGATGACGCTCCACAAAGCGCTCGGCCTTATTCCGCCTCGTATCGACCGCCAGCGCGACCACCAGAAGACGGTCTCGGGAGTCATTTGAACAGGACATTCCCCATCGCATGCACGCTCGTCGCGCTGGCTGTCACCAGCGGCGGGCGCCTCGGCGCTCAGAACGGTCTCACGACCACACATCATCCGCCCGTACCAAGCCATCCCTCGCTGTACTGGCTCGTACCGGAAAGCGCGATGTCACGGCCGCCGGGGCGCCAGACGGGGGAGACGCCCACGGCACGGTTTGCCCGTGGAGCCGCCCTCATCGCGAGCGATGATTTCGCCGCGGGCCTCCCACTCGTCAGGACCAGCGATCTGGCGGCGTCACCGCTGGCAGCGTACAGCCGCTATTACACCGGAATCGCCCTCCTGGGCCTGCGACGGGCACAGGAGGCGGAAGCCGTATTGAGCGGAATCGGCAACGCGCCTGCGGGGTATCTCGAGGAGGCGGTTCCGCTGCGGCTGGCGGAGGCCGCCGTCGCCGCCGGGCACGCCGAGCGTGCCATCGACGTTCTTGAAGATCTGGTCGACGACGAAGACCTCACGGATCCAGAGGCGGCGCTGGTGCAGCTTGCCCAGGCGTTCGAGGCCGACGGGGAGCGTGAAAAGGCATACCGCGCCTACCAGCGCGTGTACTACGAATTTCCGCTCACAGACGACGCCTCAACCGCGCAGGCGGGCATGGAGCGGCTGTTGACCCCGGGCCTCATCCCGGCGGAACGATTCACGCTGGAGCGCGATCGCGCCGAGGAGCTGTTTACGGCGCGGCGGTGGGCTCAGGCACGGGCGGGGTTCGCGGCGCTGGCCCGTGCCGCTACGCGAGACGACCGCGAGTTGATCGCCCTGCGTCTGGCCGAGTGTGACTACTACCTCGGACGCCATCGCGCGGCGCGGGAAGCGCTGGCGCCTTACCTGGACGACGCGTCACGCGAGGCGGAAGCGCGGTTCTTTCATCTGACCGCCACGCGCGCTCTGGGCGATCAGACCGACTACGTCAGGCTGGCGCGCGAGCTCGTCGCCGATCATCCCGACAGCAGCTGGGCGGAGGAGACGCTGAACAACCTGGCGTCCCACTACATTACGAACGACGACGATGCGGCGGCCGACCAGGTCTTCCGCGAGCTGGCACGGCGGTTTCCGAAAAGCCGGTACGGCGATCGGGCGGCGTGGAAAGTCGGCTGGCTGGCCTACAAGCAGGATCGCTTTGGTGACGCCGCCGAGACCTTTGAGGCGGCTGCCGCCGCGTTTCCCCGGTCGGACTACCGGCCCTCCTGGCTGTACTGGGCCGCCCGATCGCGCGATCAGCTCGGCGCGCGCCCTGCCGCCAACGCGCTCTACCGCATCGTCGCCGCCGATTATCTGAATTCGTATTACGGCCGTCTCGCATCGGCGCTTCTTGCCGAGCGGCGGGAACCGGGCGTCCGTGCGATCGTCGCTGTCGATCCGGCGCCGATGCCGCCGCTCGTCCCGAACGATGCGGTCATCCGGGCGCTGATCGCGGCAGGTCTCCACGATGACGCGCTGCGCGAAGTGGCCTACGCGCGCGACACATGGGGGGATTCGGCCGCGCTGCAGGCCACCGTCGCCTGGATTCGCAATCGCCGCGGCCTCGCGCCCGGCGCGAACGACCGGTTCGTGGACGTCCGGGGCGCGATCACGATCATGCGGCGGGCGTATCCCCAGTTCATGGCGGCGGGCGGCGAGCAGCTGCCGCCCGATGTGCTCCGCGTGATCTTTCCGCTCGATTACTGGCCCCTCATCAGGAAGTACTCGGACGCCCACAAGCTGGATCCGTATCTGATGACCGCGCTCATCGCGCAGGAATCGACGTTCACCCCTGACGTCCGGTCATCGGCCAACGCCGTCGGCCTGATGCAGTTGATTCCCGGGACCGGCCGCCGGTACGCCGCCAAGCTTGGGATTCGCTATTCCGCGACGATCCTGACGCAGCCGGAGACGAATATCCGGCTGGGGATGCGCTACTTCAGGGACCTGATGGACCGGTTTGGCGGTGCGCATTTCGCCCTGGCGAGCTACAACGCGGGCGAGCACCGCATCGACCGCTGGATCGACGAGCGTCCCGGCTTCACGCAGGACGAGTTCATCGACGATATTCCGTTTCCCGAGACCCAGACCTACGTGAAGCGGATCCTGGGCACCGCCGACGACTATCGGCGGCTGTACGGCGGCGGCGTTCTCAGTGCCGCCAGCGCCAGCCGCTAGTCAATGGCGGATCTGCTCGAGCTGACCGCCCTCGCCGAGCGCGATCACTTCTGGTTTCACGGATTCCGCGCCTCCTTCGTGCCGGTCCTTGACGGAATCGCGGGCGGCCGCCGCGACCTGCGCCTGCTCGACTGCGGCTGCGGGACCACTCACAACCTCCAACGATTATTGCCGCGGTACGGGACGGCCTTCGGGTTCGATTTGAGCCCCGACGCCATGCGCCGCGGACGCGAGGCGCATCTGCCCATCGCCCACGCCAACATGCAGCAGATCCCGTTTCGCTCCGGCACGTTCGATATCGCCACGTCGTTCGACGTGCTGCAGAGCGTTCCCGACGATCAGGCCGCGCTGCAGGAGATGGCGCGCGTCCTGAAGCCGGGCGGCCACGTGGTCCTCAATGTGACGGCGCTGGACGTTCTGCGCGGCGATCACAGCGATGTGTGGGGAGAGCTGCGGCGGTATACGCCGTCGAAAGCCCGTGAGCTGCTTGCCGGCGCAGGGCTGGCGCCAGTCCGGATCGCGTATCTCTTTGCGTCGATTGTGCCGATGGTCCTGGGAATCCGGCTGGCGCAGCGGATGGCACGGCCGTTTCGCGAGCCGACCGGTGACGCGGATTTACACGTGCCTGCCGCGCCCGTGAATATGGCGCTGGCGTGGATGCTGCGCGGGGAAGCGGCGCTTGCGCGCCGCCTCCCTATGCCCTGTGGAACGTCGTTGATGATTGTCGGAAGGAAGCGTTAGAACCGGAGGACGCCGCCAAAGTACGGGCCCTTCATCTTCAGGTCGCCCGTATCCTCGTCCGAAAGGTAGTGCACGTCGACCGATCGGTATCCTGCCTGCGCGCCGAGGTGGCGGCCGAAACTCACCGTCCCGTAGATATCGAAGTCGAAGAACTTCGCTTCGAATTCATCGCGGCTGATGCTGATGCCGGTGAACTCGCCCGTAATCGCGACCATCGGCCGGATGTACCCGCGGCCGATGACGCCGATCGTCGGCACGGGCGCGGTCACATCGGTTGTCGCGGTCGAGCGGAGGACCGGGCTGTCGACGGAGGCGGCAATCTTGTTGTACTTGACGTCCGCCACGACCCCGAAGAAGCCGCGCTCGCGTGAGATGAAGTCCCACTCGTAGCCGAACTTCCACAGGTCCCACTTGATGTCCGCCGTCGCCGGCGCGCCCACCGTGAACGTCCGGCCCTGGAACGTGAAGGTGCGCCGGATCGTCGCATCCTCGGCGTAGTCGAACTTCACATAGCTCAGACGGAACTTGTGGTTACGGCCGATGGCCGCGCGAAATTCAGGGAACATCTTGTCTTCGATGCCGAACTCCTGCACGAAGTCGACTTCGCTGATGCCGGTTCCGGCGAGCGCGTCGGTCGAGAGCGTGAGCTCGGGCGACGGCTTCCAGAACATCACGCCGAGTTCGACGATGTGATCCTCGGCGGGGAGTACCTGCGCCTGCGCAGGCGCAGAGAGCGTACAGAACACGAACAGAGCAGAGAGCGTAGACAGTAGACGGGTTCGCATAGTCCACTTATCGGCTGCATATCGCCAGCCATTAGCAGGCCGCGCACTATACTTTTTGGATGAGTCCCGCGCGGCGGCTGCTGGCGTATCTCCTCCGATATCGTCGGGAGTTCGCGCTCGGATTTGTCTGCGTGGTCGGTACGGCGATCATCGGGCTCGCCAGCCCGTGGGTCCTCAAGCTCGCCATTGACGACCTGACCGAGGGGGTCGATGCGGGCAAGATCCGCCTGTACGCCGGTGCGGTATTCGGCCTGGCGGCCGCGGGCGGCACGCTGCGCTATCTGATGCGCCGGATCATCATCGGCGCGTCGCGCGGGATCGAGTACGACCTGCGCAATGATTTCTTCGCGCACCTCCAGCGGCTCGATCTCGGCTACTTTCAGCGTCACCGCACGGGCGATCTGATGTCACGCGCGACGAACGACCTCAGCGCCGTGCGCATGATGATCGGCCCCGCCATCATGTATTCGGCGACGACGGTGCTGACCTTCATCATCGGGATCGCGCTGATGTTTTCGATCGATACCCGGCTGACGTTGATCTCGCTCATTCCGCTGCCGCTGATTTCGCTGTCGGTCTGGTACTTCGGCACGATCATTCACCGCCGCTTCGAGCGCATCCAGGAGCAGCTGTCGGAGATCAGCGCGATTGTCCAGGAAACGCTCTCGGGCGTGCGCGTCGTGCGCGCCTACGGGCAGGAAGCCTCGGAGACCGCGCGCTTCCGGGTGGCCAACGACGAGTACGTCCGCCGCAACATGGGTCTCATCCACGTGCAGGCCTTGTTCTTTCCGGTCATGGGCCTGTGCATGGGCATCGGCGCGCTGCTGGTGCTCTGGCTTGGGAGCCGGGCGGTCATCGAGGGCCGGTTGACGGTTGGCGAGCTTGTCGCGTTCAACTCATATCTGCTGATGCTCGCGTGGCCGATGATCGCGTTCGGCTGGGTCACGAACCTCATTCAACGCGGCATGGCGTCGTGGAAACGGCTGCTCGAGGTGCTCGACACGCCTCCGGCGATTCTGGACGCCCCCCATCCGGGCTCCGCGGTCGGAGCCATCACAGGAGCGATCGAATTCCGCCATCTGACGTTCGCTCACGGCCCTCATGTCGTGCTGCACGACATCACGGCGGTGCTGCCGGCCGGGACGACGACCGCGATCGTGGGGAACACCGGGTCCGGGAAGTCGACGCTCCTGAACCTGCTCCCTCGCCTCTACGACCCGCCGCCGGGAACGGTATTCGTCGACGGCGTTGACGTCCGCGACATTCCTCTCGGGGTGCTGCGTGGCGCCATTGGATTCGTTCCTCAGGAGCCGTTCCTTTTCGGGACGAGCATCGAAGACAACGTGGCGTTCGGAGCGCCTGTCGGCGACGACTGGCGGATGCGGGTGGAGCACGCGGCGGGCATCGCGAGGCTCGACAAGGACGTCGAGGCGTTCCCGCGCAGCTATGACACGGTCGTAGGAGAGCGCGGCATCACCCTGTCTGGCGGACAAAAGCAGCGGACCGCCATTGCCCGTGCCGTCGTCACCGATCCGAGGATTCTCATCCTCGACGACGCCCTTTCGGCCGTCGACACATATACCGAGGAGGAGATTCTCGGCCGGCTGCGGGACGTGATGCGTGAGCGAACGGCGCTCATCGTGTCGCATCGAGTGTCGACCGTCCGGCACGCGGATCTCATTCTGGTCCTTTCAGGCGGTCGCATCGTGGAGCGAGGCACGCACGACCAGCTGGTGACGGCGGGCGGCGTGTACGCCGCCATGCACCGGAAGCAGCTGCTCGAGGAGGAGCTCGCCGCCTCTTGAGCAACGACGTGACACACGACGACGAGATCGTCGGCAAGGCCTACGACGCGCGGCTCATGCGCCGGCTCCTGACATACCTCCGGCCGTACCGCCGGCAGGTGGGCCTCGCGGTCGCCGCGATCCTGGCGCACTCGGCCCTGGAGCTGGCGCCGCCGTATCTCACGAAAATAGTCATCGACCAGTACATTCCCGCTGGCGATCTCTCCGGCCTGGGCACGATCGCCGCGCTCTTCCTGCTGACCGTGCTCGGAGCCTTCGCGCTCGAGTATCTGCAGACGTCGACGATGCAGATCATCGGGCAGCGCATCATGTTCGACCTGCGGATGCAGATCCACGCGCGGCTCCAGCAGCTCGATATCCGCTTCTACGATCGCAATCCGGTCGGCCGTCTGATGACGCGCGTGACGAGCGACGTCGATGCGCTGAACGAGCTCTTCACCGCGGGTGTCGTGGCCGTCTTCGGCGACGCGTTCACGCTGGTCGGCATCATGGCGGTCCTGGTGTGGATGGACTGGCGGCTGGCGCTCGTCGCGTTCTCCGTACTGCCGCTCGTCGCATGGTTCACCGAATGGTTCCGATCGAACGTCCGCGAATCCTACCGGCAGGTGCGGATGTGGCTGGCCCGCATCAACGCGTTCCTGCAGGAGCGGATCACGGGAATGGCGACGGTCCACCTGTTCCGGCGCGAGGAGCGTGATTTTGCGGCGTTCGAGCAGATCAACCGCCACCATCGCGACGCCAACATCCGCTCGATTCTCTATTACGCCGTCTTCTACCCGGCGATCGAGCTTGTGAGTGCGCTGGCCTCGGCGCTGATTATCTGGATCGGCGGCGGGTGGGTGATGGACGACCGGCTGACCCTCGGATCGCTCGTCGCGTTCCTGATGTACGCGCAGCGGTTCTTCCGGCCTATCAGCGACATGTCCGAGAAGTTCAACGTCCTCCAGGGCGCGATGGCGTCGTCGGAGCGGATCTTCACGCTGATCGATACGCCGGTCGCGATTGCCTCGAACGCCCGCGCGGTCCGTGCCACGTCCGGCGTCATTGCCTTCGATCACGTGACGTTCGCCTACGTCGAGGGCGAGCCTGTACTCAAGGATGTGTCCTTTCGCGTGATGCCGGGCGAGCGCATCGCCATCGTCGGTGCGACCGGGGCGGGAAAGACGACGATCGTGAACCTGCTGCTCCGGTTCTACGACGTGCAGGAGGGCCGGATCACCATCGACGGCACCGACATCCGCGAGATGGATCTCGCAGAGCTGCGGTCCCTCTTCGGGCTGGTGCTGCAGGACGTCCACCTGTTCTCGGGGACGGTTGCAGGCAACGTCCGGCTTGGCAACGACGCCGTCACCGACGAAGCCGTTGCGGCGGCTGTGAAGGCCGTGCACGCCGACACCTTCATCGACCGGCTGCCGAACGGGCTCGAGACGGCGGTCGTCGAACGTGGCGCGACCCTGTCGGTCGGCCAGAAGCAGCTGCTGTCGTTCGCGCGGGCGCTCGCGTTCAACCGGCCCGTCCTGATTCTCGACGAGGCGACATCAAGCGTCGATACAGGAACGGAATTGCTCATTCGGGACGCGCTGAAGGTGATCATGGCCGGCCGGACGACAATCGCCATCGCTCACCGTCTGTCGACGATCCAGGGCATGGACCGCATCCTGGTCTTCCACAAAGGGCATTTGCGCGAGTCGGGGACGCACCAGGCGCTGCTGGCCGAGCGCGGGATTTACCACCGGCTGTATCAGTTGCAGTTTCAACCGGCAGCAGGGACATAACGCCGGGCACCTGACTTGCACACGGTCGAGCATGAGTCAGGCCGCCAAAACAGGATTCCGGGACCGCCGCGAGGCGGGACGGGCGCTTGCCGCGGCGCTGACGTCGTACGCCGGCCGATCCGACGTCCTCGTGCTGGCGCTTCCGCGCGGCGGAGTGCCGGTCGCTGTTGAGGTCGCCGAGGCGCTCGGTGTGCCGCTTGATCTCTTTCTGGTGAGAAAACTCGGGGCTCCGCGACACCGCGAGCTCGCCATCGGTGCTATCGCGTCCGGAGGCGTTCGCGTCCTCAACGACGATGTCGTGCGGTGGTACGGCATTACGCCGGCCGAGATCGATGACATCGCACGCGAGGAACAAGTGGAACTCGAGCGCCGCGAATCGGCATACCGGGAAGGCCGGGCCGCCCTGCTTATCGATGGCCGGGTGGTCATTCTCATCGACGACGGCCTTGCCACGGGTTCCAGCATGCGCGCGTCCGTGAAAGCCGTCCGGCGCCGCAATCCCTCCCGGATCGTCGTGGCCGTCCCGGTTGGCGCGCGTGACACGTGTGATGAGCTGACCGCTCACGCCGACGAGGTCGTGTGCGTGCGCAGTCCTGAGCCGTTCGTCGCGGTGGGTCAGTGGTACGGAGACTTCAACCAGACGACCGATCAGGAAGTTCGGGATCTTCTTCGCCACCACGCGGCCCCTGCCCATCAATAACGCGCGGTACCCTGGTTGCTTCATGCATTGGCGGAGGATTTCGTCATGCAGACTCGACATTTCACACTCGTCCGCGCCTGTGCGCTGACAGCCGCGGTTGCGGCCATTGGCTGCGGCGCGACGACTCGTGAGGCGCCCACCACCTATCCACAGCCGGCCCCGCCCGCCCAGACGACCACGACCACGACGAACACCCCGAGCGGTCAGGTCCAGATCAATGAAAGTGCTTACGGCACGCTGGCGGTGGGACAGGAGCTCGACGTCCGGCTTCAGTCCCCGCTGAGCTCCGAAACCAGCACGGTTGAGCAGCGGTTCGAGGCGACGACCGCCGTCGACCTGATGCAGAACGGCCGCGTGCTGGTTCCCGCCGGTTCGGTCGTCCGCGGCGTCGTCTCCGACGCGAAGCGCCCGGGCCGGATCGATCGGGTTGGCAGTCTGACGCTGTCCTTCGATCAGATTGTCGTGCGCGGCCGGACGGTGCCGATTCGCGGGATGGCGACGCAGGTCTTCGAGAGCGGCGGCGTTCGTGACGAAGTCGGCACGGCCGGCGCCGGTGCCGGTGTCGGCGGCGTGATCGGCGGGCTGCTCGGCGGCGTCAAGGGAGCGATCCTGGGCGCGGTGATCGGCGCGGGCGGCGCCATTGCCGCAACCGAAGGCAAGGACGTGCATCTGCCCGCTGGTTCGATCATTCGCGTTCGCCTGGATAGCCCGGCGAACGTTGGCTGAAGGAGGCCCACATGCCATCAGATACCGGAAAACGCCACGGGAAGACCGGCTATGAGAAGGCCGGCCATGAGAAGGCCCACGGGCCGATGCATGGCTCGTCCGAAGCCGGCCTCGTGCAGCAGATGCAGGACGAAGTGGATCGCTGGGCCAGCCGGTTTGGCTTGTCATCGCCCTCAGGCTGGCTCGCGCAGGCGGCCGGAACGGTCATGGACTGGAAGCCCGCGATTGACGCCTTCCAGCGTGGGAACGAGTTCGTGATCCGCGCTGACGTGCCCGGCATGAACCGGACGGACCTGTCGGTCGAAGTGGGGGATGACGCGGTCACCATTCGCGGCGAGCGGAAGCACGAATCGGAGGAGGATCGCGACGGCGTGTTCTGGAGCGAGCGGAGCCACGGAACCTTCTGTCGCGTCGTCCCGATTCCACCCGGCGCGATTGGCGAGTCGGCGAAGGCGACGTTCACCAACGGCGTGCTCGAAGTCGTGATGTCGGCGCCGTCACAGGAAGCCCGCAGGGGCCGGAAGATCGACATCTCCGGCGGGCGCGACGAGAAGAAAACGGGCTAGCGAGCTTCGCTCGCGGGAGGCGCCAACGGTACCTCAGGTACCTGAAGCGCCGGTTCAGTCGGCGCGGCGGCGGCGGGGTCGACGGCCCCAGCCTCCGCCGGCTCGGGACGACTTTCAGGCGCCGCCGGCGGCCGCGAGGCGCGGACGGCTTCGCGACGCCTGAACAGCCGCTCCACAACACTCGGCGCGCTATCTCTCGGATTCCAGCCGAGGCGCAGCACAGTGATCTCTACCGGCCTTCGGCCGAAGGCCAGGGCTTCATGGCAACTCCACATATACAAGTCGAGAATGCGACCCTGCACCCTCGGGCCGGTATCCATGATGGTGTAGACCCCGTTATATTTCGCGTCGTCGGTCGAGATGTTGACGACGCTCCCGACGGGCAGGATCGAGGGGTCCGACGCGGCAATGCCTGTCCGCACGCTTACGCCAGACGCGGTCGTCGTCCCCTTGCAGTACGCGGTCGCGTTGAAGACGAGCCTGGCGCCGGCGGCGGGCAGCGTGGGGTCCACCATGTTTTCGGGCGCGGCCTCGCCGGAGTCGAACATCACGACTTCGTACAGCAGGACGAACGTCACGCACGCGAGGCACGTGACGCCGAGCTTCCGGCCGAGCGAGCGTGAGATGACGTATCGCATTACGAAAAATGCTCGAATCCTGGCGGCAGCTCGCGAGTGCCGTCCGAGTACCTTACGACGACCGCGCGCTCCCTCGTTACCACGCCGATACGCGTCAGCTGGAGCGTACCTACCAGCCGCTGGACTGCTCGCAGCCTCCCGAGGTGGGACGGCCGGACTGTGAAGAGCAGCTCGTAATCGTCGCCGCCGGCGACGGCCTTCTCCAGTGGATGCCCGCCGCGCGCCTCATGCCAGCGGCGGACCTCGCCGGTGACCGGCAGCGCTTCTGCCTCTATCGACATACCGACGCCGGACGCCTCGGCAATCTGCCGCACGCCGTCGGCAAGACCATCGCTCAGATCCATGCAGGCCGTCGCGGCCCTGTTGCTCGCCAGCAGCATACCGGCGCGTACGCGCGCCTCGGGATAGAGGAAACGCGTTTCCTGCGGCGTCCCATTCCCACCCTCGCGCAAAGACTCGAGGCCAGCGGCGCCGTCCCCAATCGTGCCGGTCACAAAGACGAGGTCGCCCGGCCGTGCGCCGCGGCGCGTCAGCACGCGGCGCCTGCCGATCGAGCCGATGGCCGTGACGTCGATCATCAGCGGGCCCGGCGATCGTGAGATGTTGCCGCCGACAATCGCGACATGATGCGACTCGGCGACGCGCAGCATGCCGTCGAGGACGCCGTCCACGATGGCCACATCAAGGGCGCCTGGCAGCACGAGCGAGAGCAGCGCCATCCGCGGCCGCGCACCCATCGCCGCGAGGTCGCTGAGGTTGACCGCCAGCGCGCGATGCCCAATGGCGTCGGGCGGCATGAACCGGTGATCGAAATGCACGCCCTCGACCTGGGCGTCCGTCGTCAGCACGTCGAGCGTGCCGCGCTGCGGTTCCACTACCGCCGCGTCGTCGCCGGGCCCGACGAGGACCCAGGCAGGCGCCGCCAGGCGCCCCGTAATACGTTGGATGAGCGCGCGCTCGCCGAGGTCGGAAGCTGTCGGCAAAACAGTAAGGCAGTAGGCAGTAGGCTGTCGGAAGGAAAAGCCCCGCTTTGCCGTGTGGGGAGGTCGACTGAACCTGCAAAAAGCAGGTGGAGCCGCTGTTGTCGGCCGCGCTTTAGGCTTCCTCGTTACAGAGGCATGCACACCGCACGGCCCCGCGGCTCTCTTGGTGATGATTACGGCTCAGACGAGCCTCCGGAAAACCATCACGAGCAAAGCAGAAGCTTCACGCATGTTAGCCCGCGCCCGGAGGCGGGTCAAGGTGTGTAAGTAGTTGAACAGCCAGCAGTTAGCTGGCTTGAGACAGAACCTGATCGACCAGTTGTTCAAGGCGCAGCGCGCGCTCGTTGAACTGGCCGTCGGAGGACGACTGCTGCTGGCGGGCGCGGAAGCATTCGTCGGCGATATTCATCGCGACGAGGATCGCGACGCTGAGCAGATCGTTGGTCGGCGCGGCGTCCGTGGCGGCCCGCACCTTCTGGTCGACATAGGCGGCGAGTTCCGCGACGTACGCGGGATCGAGCCCGCTGCGAATCGGGTAGCGCTGGCCGCCGATTTCAACCGTCACGACGCCGGACATGAAGTGCCTTGTGCCTCGTTCGTGGTGCCTGGTGCTAGATGGATTCGAGATGCGAGAGCATCTCGGCCACGCGCTGGCGCACGGCTTCGCGTTCCTCGCGCAGCGCGTCGAGCTCGAGGTTCGATCCCTGCGCGTCCTGCAAACGCAGGCGCAGCATCTCGATCTCCTGTGCGAGCCTGGCGTTTTCGTCGGCGGCCTTCGCCTGATCGCCGCGGAGACGCGTCACCACGTCCACGAGCAATCTGACTTTTTCTTCGAGACGATCGATCGGATCTGCGTTGACCTGATCCGCATCGCCCGTACGCGCCGCCGCCTGCTTTGCCATTCGTGACTGTTCCTCGCGTGGTGTTGGAGACTATCGACGCGGCGATAGTAACACTAACGCTGAATGGCGGCGTGGCGATTTTTGAGCGCCGTCATGATCGCATCCATCGCGCCCTGTACTTCTGCATCTGTGAGGGTTCTGTCAGATGACCGGAAGGTCAGACGCAGTGAAAGACTGACCTTGCCGTCGGGCACGCCCTTGCCCTGATAGCGATCGAATTCCGCCACGCGCACGAGAAAGACGGGCGCCGCCTCTGTGATCGTCGCGCGGATGTCCGCCGCGGCGAGCGTGTCGTCCACGAGGATTGAGATATCGCGCGTCACCGAGGGGTAGCGGGGCAGCGGCTCGACCCGGAGCGACCGTCCGGCCGCCGCGGCTTCGAGCGCATCGAGATCGAGCTCCGCCACATAGACAGGATCCGAGCCCACCAGCCCGTGGCTGTCAGCGAGGGCTGGCGCAAGCTGCCCGACCGCGCCGACGCGGGTTCCGTCGAGCATCACCGCGGCACGGCGTCCCGGTGCGAGCCATGCGTCGTCGGAGGGACGCGTATGGATGCCGACCCCGATCGCGTCGCAGACGCGATCGACAACCGCCTTCATGTCGAAAAAATCGACGGGACGCGCCGTGCCGCCCCAGTGTTCAGCGGCCGCCGCGCCGGTCCAGGCGCACGCAATCGCGCGGCGTTCGCCATCGGCCCGGGAGAAGCGCGCCCCAATCTCGAACAGCCGGATGTCGCGCTGTTCGCGCCGGCGGTTATGCGCGATGGCATCCACCAGTCCCGGCAATACAGACGGCCGCAGCACGGCGAAATTCTCGGACAGGGGATTCGCGATCGGCACCAGGTCTGCGGCGTCCGCAAACGCGGCCGCTGCCGGTTCCGAGATGAACCCGAAGGTCAGCGCCTCAGAAAAACCGGCCGCCGCGAGGATGGTGCGCAGGTGCCGCGCGCGCATGATGCGCGGGTCGGGCGCCTGCGGCGGGACATCCAGCTCCGGAAACGTGACGGGCAGCCGGTCGTAGCCATAGTGGCGCGCCACTTCTTCGATCAGATCGACCTCGCGGGTGACGTCGACGCGCCGCGTCGGCACCGTGACGTCCCATCCCGACGATGTGGGTTTCAGCTCGAACCCGAGGCCACCGAGAATGCGTGTAACGTCCGGCTCGGGCACGTCGCCGCCAAGCAGACCGCGGATCTTCTCCCGCCGCAGGCCCATGATCCGGTGCGCGGTCTTCCCGGGATATTCGTCGATGACCGCGCCGCGTGCTTTGCCCGCGCCGATCTCTTCTATCAGCGCGATGGCGCGTGCCATCGCCGTGGCGGCTGCGGCGGGATCGGCGCCGCGCTCGAACCGCATGCTCGCTTCGGTCTTGAGTCCCAGCTTTTTCGACGTCCGGCGGACGGACAGCGGATTGAAGTACGCGCTCTCGAGGACGATCGTGCGCGTCGTGCCCGACACCTCGGATTCCGCGCCGCCCATGACGCCCGCGACGGCGACCGGCCGCTCGCCGTCGGCGATGACGAGCATGTCCGGCGACAGGGTCCGCGTCTGGCCGTCGAGCGTCTTGATGGTTTCGCCGGCGCGAGCAGGCCGGACGCGGATCTGCGCCTTCGCCAGCCGCGCGAGGTCGAACGCGTGCATGGGATGACCGAGCTCCAGGAGCACGTAGTTCGTGACGTCGACAATGTTGCTGATCGGGCGGATGCCGGCGGCCTGCAGGCGTGCCTGCATCCAGGACGGCGACGGGCCGACCTGCACGTCGGCGACGGCGCCGACGTAGCGGGGGCAGAGCTGCGGATCGTCGATGATGATCTGGATGGCCGGCGGGTCGCCGGCTCGCGGAGCCTCACTCGCCGTCGGACCCGCCCCACGTACGTGATCGAGCCTCGGACCCGGCAGGCCGTACGCGACTGCGACTTCGCGGGCCATGCCCACCATCGACATGCAGTCGGGACGGTTCGCGGTGACTTCGAAGTCCAGCACCGCGTCCGCCGTCGCCGAGGCTTCGGCGGACAGGTCCTCGATTGCTTCGATCCCTTCGACGGCGAAGCCGCGGAGCGACATCTTCTGCGCGACCTGCTGCGCCGATTCCTTGACGTCGACGAGCTCCCGCAGCCACGACAGCAGGACTTTCACAGCGGGAACTGCTCCAGGAAGCGGAGGTCGTTTTCGTAGAACAACCGGATGTCGTCGACGCCGTACTTGAGCATCGCCACGCGCTCCATGCCGATGCCGAACGCGAAGCCCGTGACTTTTTCAGGGTCGTAGCCGACCGCCTCGAAGACCGCGGGATGGACCATGCCGCTGCCGAGGATCTCGAGCCAGCCCGTGTGCTTGCACGTGCCGCACCCGGTCCCGCCGCAGCTCTGGCAGCTGATGTCCACTTCGGCGCTCGGCTCGGTGTACGGGAAGAAGCTCGGACGCAGCCGGACCTTCACGTCGCCGAACAACTGCTGGAGCATCGCTTCGAACGTGCCCTTGAGATCGGCGAGGGTAATCCCTTCGCCGACCACCAGTCCTTCGCACTGCTGGAACATCGGCGTGTGGCTCAGATCCAGATTGTCGCGGCGGTAGACGCGGCCCGGGACGAGGATGCGCACCGGCGGGGGCGTCGTCTTCATGTACCGGATCTGCATCGCCGAGGTGTGCGTCCGCAGCAGCGTCGCCGCGCGCACCTGCGCGTCCGGGATCGCACGGCGATGCGCGCCCCACGTGCCTCCCACGATCGGCGCCGCGAGGTACAGCGTGTCCTGCATGTCGCGCGCGGGGTGGTCGGGCGGCATGTTGAGCGCCTCGAAGTTGTGGTAGTCGTCTTCGACTTCCGGCCCTTCGAGGATCTCGTAGCCCATGCGCATGAAGATGTCTTCGACCTGCTGGCGCACGCGCATCAAAGGATGGATCCGGCCGATCGTGATCTCCCGGCCGGGCAGGGTGACGTCGACGGCGCCGGCGGGCGGCCGCGACGCGGTCAGCGCCGCGCGCGCCTCGGTGAGCGCGGTCTCGATGTCGGTCTTGAGCGTGTTGACGAGCGCGCCGAATTCGCGGCGCTGGTCGGCAGGGACGGCCGTGATCTGCTTGAGCAGGGCGGTCACCGACCCGCTCTTCCGGCTCAGGAACTCGTCGTCGAGTATTTTGAGATCGCGGTCGGTGGACGCAGCCGAGAGCCGCGCACGGAAGTCCGCGCGCAGCGTCTCGATTGCTGATTGGG
Organism: Candidatus Sulfopaludibacter sp. SbA3; assembly: GCA_945903265.1. GTDB lineage: Bacteria > Acidobacteriota > Vicinamibacteria > Vicinamibacterales > UBA2999 > CAXNKG01. The sequence continues at coordinate 212,318 of CAMDNQ010000003.1, read as the reverse complement.
GAGAGGTATCAGGCATTCGCCTGGGGCGGCAGCGCGGCCTTGGCCTGCGCCGCTACCTTGGCGAATGCGGCACTCTGGGTGGCAGCCAGGTCGGCCAGCATCTTGCGGTCGATATTGATGTCGGCCGCCTTGAGGCCGCGCATCAGCTGCGAGTAAGTGATGCCGTTCTCGCGCGCCGCGGCGTTGATGCGCACGATCCACAGCTTCCGGTAATCGCGCTTCTTGCGCTTGCGTCCCACGAACGCGTACTTGCCCGCGGTATCGACCGCTTCTTTCGCGGCGCGGTACAGCTTGCTCTTGGTCTGGTAATAGCCCTTCGCGCGTGAGAGCAGCTTCTTACGCTTGGCGCGGCGGACGGTTCCTCTTTTTACTCTCGGCATTTCAGTGATCCTTGTAGGTCAAAGGTCAAAGGGTAAAGGTCAAATAGGGCAGGAGCGTTTGCCCTTTGCCCTTTTCCCTTTTACTTATACGGCAGCATCCGGCGCAGCTTCGGCGCGTCCGACGGGTCCACCTCCCTCGTCCCGCGCTGCTGGCGCTTGGACTTGGTGGTCTTGCTCGTGAGGATGTGGCGCTTGAAGGCGCTCGCGCGCACGATCTTGCCGGTGCCGGTCTTCTTGAAGCGCTTTGCCGCGCCTCGATGTGTCTTCAGTTTGGGCATGTCTAAAAGTCTCTGGTCTCTATTCCTTCGTCTCGAGTTCAGGCGCCGGTTCGGCTTCCTGCGGCGCCCGCGGCTTCGGGTTCGACTTCCGCCCGGTTCGCTGGCTGAGAATCACGTGCATCTGATTCCCTTCCTGCCGGGGGTTGGTCTCCGCCATCGCCACCTCCGACAAATCGTTCATGAGCCGCTCGAGGATGCGCTGCCCGATGTCGGGATGCGCCATCTCGCGGCCGCGGAAGAAGATCGTCGCCTTCACCTTGTCGCCGTCGGCGAGGAAGCGCTCGATGTGCTTCTTCTTGAACTGATAATCGTGCTCGTCGACCTTCGGCCGGAACTTGATTTCCTTGACCTCGATCACGCGCTGGTGCTTCTTCGCTTCCCGGCCTCGCTTCTGCTCCTGGTACTGGTACTTGCCGAAGTCCATGATGCGGCAGACAGGCGGCACGGCCGTCGGCGAAATTTCCACCAGGTCGAGCCCTTTCTGTTTGGCGATCACCAGTGCCTGTGGCGGAGGCATGATGCCGAGCTGCTGTCCGGTCTCGTCGATGACACGGATTTCACGGACCCGGATGCGCTCGTTGATGCGAGTGCGGTCGTCACGGCGCGGCGAACGGTCGAAAGCTATAACATCCTCCGGAAGTCTCTAGTTGGTGGTCTCTTGTAAGACCGGGGCTTTCATCGCCTTGCTGCGGATTTCGTCCTGCGCGGCGGCAATGAACTCGTCAACACGCCGGCTGCCAGTGTCCCCGGCCAGCCGATCACGCACCGACACCGTGCCTTCCGCAGCTTCCCGATCCCCCGCTACAAGCATATAGGGGACCTTCTGAAGCTGCGCCTCACGGATCTTATAGCCAATCTTCTCCTGGCGCTCGTCGAGTTCGACGCGCAGGCCCGCCCCGGCCAGTTGATCCCGGACATCCCGGGCATATGCCACATGGCGGTCGGATATCGGCAGGACCACGGCCTGGACCGGGGCCAGCCATAGCGGCCAGGCGCCGGCGAAATGCTCAATCAGCAGGGCGATGAACCGCTCGAAGCTGCCATAGATGGCCCGGTGGATGACGACGGGCCGGTGTTCGGCGTTGTCGGCCCCGACGTACTTCAGGTCGAAGCGCTCCGGAAGGTTGTAGTCCAGCTGGATGGTGGCGCACTGCCACTTCCGGCCAATCGCGTCCGTGACGTCGAAATCGATTTTCGGGCCGTAGAACGCGCCATCGCCTTCGTTGATCGAGTAGCGTTCGCCCACGGCGTCGAGCGCGCGCTTGAGCTCGGCCTCGGCGTGGTTCCACTGCTCGACGGTTCCGAGATACTCCGGCGGCCGGGTGGACAGCTTCATCTCCGGCGTCAGGCCGAAGTCGCCGTACACGCGCTGCACGAGGCGAAGCACCCGTTCCACTTCCTCGCCAATCTGCGACTCCATGACGAAGCAGTGCGCGTCGTCCTGGCTAAACTGCCGCACGCGCGTCAGTCCGGAGAGCACGCCCGAGGCCTCGTTGCGATGCAGTGGCGTCTGCTCGTGGAAGCGGATCGGCAGGTCGCGGTAGCTGCGCGCCTCGCTGCTGAAGAGGAGCATGTGGCCGGGGCAGTTCATCGCCTTCAGCCCCATCTGCTCGTGTTCCGTGTCGACGAGGAACATGTTCTGCCGGTAGTGCGCCCAGTGGCCTGATGTCTCCCAGAGCGCCTTGTTGAAGACGATCGGCGCCTTCACCTCCTCGTAGCCGGCGGGGATGAGGATGCGCCGCATGTAGTCGGCCAGGGTGTTGTACAGCGTCGTCCCCTTGGCCAGCCAGAACGTCGCGCCGGGCGCCCAGGGGTGAAACATGAACAGCTTCTGGTCGCGTCCGATCTTCCGGTGGTCCCGCTTCTTCGCCTCTTCAATCCGGATCAGGTACGCCTGCAGCTCCTTGTCGGAGAAGAACGCAGTGCCGTACACGCGCTGCATCGGCGCGTTCTTCGCGTCGCCCTTCCAGTAGGCGTTCGACGTGCTGAGCAGCTTGAATCCCTTGAGACGGCCGGTGGACGGCACGTGCGGACCGAGGCAAAAGTCGACGAACGTGTCCCTGTCCTTGATCGTGTAGCAGGACACGTCGGACTGGCCTTCGGTCTTCTCGTCGATCAGCTGTACCTTCAGCGGCTCGTTGCGGCTGCCGAAAAACTGCCGCGCCTCGTCCCGGCGCCACATCTGCCGCTCGAAGGGGAGGTCCTGCTGCGCGAGCTCGCGCATCTTCTTCTCGATGGCCTCGAGATCCTCCGGCACGAACGGCCGTGGCACGACGAAGTCGTAGAAGAAGCCTTCGTCGGTCGGCGGGCCGATGCCGCATTGCACCGCCGGAAACAGATTGGTGACCGCCGCCGCCAGCAGGTGCGCCGTGCTGTGGCGATAAATCGTCAGCGCTTCGGGGCTGTCAGGCGTCACGATCCGCACCGATGCGTCCTTCTCGAGCGCGAAGGACAGATCGACCGGCCGGTCGTCGACGACTCCGGCGATGGCCGCTTTGGCGAGGCGCGGCGAGATCGATGCCGCAATGTCGCGGACAGCGGTGCCCGCCGGCACGGTACGGCGGGAGCCGTCCGGAAGCGTGATTGAGACGTCGTTCATGGAAAAGTGGCTTGCAGCAGGCCTTGGCTCGCCAACCGAAGCTCACGCACGAGGTGCCAGGCGTGAGCGAAGGTTGGTAGGCGCGGGTGGACTCGAACCACTGACCTCCTCCGTGTCAGGGAGGCGCTCTAACCAGCTGAGCTACGCGCCTATCTGTTGCAAATTCAGGTGTTAACCCGAACCGCCAGTATAACCCGACTACTTCTTGGCGGCGATGTGCTCGAGGGCTTTCAGGAGGGCAGCGTCGGCTGCGGGGGGCTCAGTACCGAACTCGATCTCGGAGAATTCGACGTCCACTTCAGCCTCGAGACCGGTTTCGTGAATCGGATCGCTATCGGGCGTCAGGTAGCGCAGGTACGTCAGCCAGAGGCCGCTCTGATCGGGCAGCTTGACGAGCCGCTGCCGCGCGGCGCGGCCGAGGGAGGGGATGCCCACGAGATCGGCGCGGTCGTCTTCGTCGAGCGCGGCCGCGAACACTTCGGCCGCATAGGCCGTGCCCTGGTCGATGAGGATATCGACCGGCGCCGTGACCGCGCCGTCGCCGGGCCGCGATTCGATGGTTTCCTTTGCGCCGCCGCGCGAGAGCTTGACCGCGAGCGGGCCCTCCTTCACGAAGAGCCGTGCCGCCGCGACGCCCTCATCGAGGTCGCCGCGCGAAGTCCCGCGCAGGTCGACGACGAACCGCGTCGCGCCCGCCTTGGTCAGCGTGTCGACGGCCTGCTTGATCTGCGTGGACGAATTCGCCGAGAACTCGACGATCCGGATGTATCCCGTCGTCGGATTGGCCATGCGCGATGCGATCGCCGGGGTGGTCAGCCGCTCGCGGGTGAGCTCGATTTCGTGCGGGTCGGCCGCGTTGCCGCGGATGACCAGGAGCGCGACTTTCGTGCCGGGCGCGCCGCGCAGCAGCCGCATGCCTTCGAACGCCGACATGTCGCGCGTCGGACGCTTGTCGATCGCGCGAATGAAGTCGCCGGGCCGTAGGCCGGCTTTGGCGCCGGGCGACCCGTCGCGCGCGGAGACGACGCGCAGGTAGTACTGCCGGGTGAGGTCGACGCCGACTTCGGCTGCCCCTCCCGGATCGTTCGACTCCAGGCTGCGGACCAGGTCGGGCGTGAGGAATGCGCTGTCGGGATCGAGGCCGTCGGTCAGCCCCTTCATGGCGCCCTTCATGGCTTCGCGCACGTCCACCGGCTCGACGTAATTGTTGAGCACGAGCGAGACGACATCCTCGAAGACGCGCAGATGCTGATACGTATCGTCCTTCGCGATCGTCTGGCCGAGATAGCCGCCGACGAAGGCGAAGACCATGATGCAGGTCGACAGCACGAGGATGAGACGCCGGTTGCGGGACGTCATCTGGGTCGCAGCCATTGTACGGGATCGACGGAACGGCCGTCGACGCGCACTTCGAAGTAGAGCGCAGCCGGACCGGCAGGGGCCGACCCGACGCGGCCAACTTCAGCGCCGGCATCGACCGCGGCCCCACGGGTTACCGCGATGGATGCCAGATACCCATAGAGGGAGAACGTGTTGCCCCCGTGATCCAGGATGACGAGATTGCCGAAGCCGGTGAAGGGCTCCGCGTAAGAGACCGTACCGGGATGGACAGCCTGGACGGGCGCGGCATCCGGCGCCCCGATCTCGATGCCGTTCCGCACCGTCGTATCGCCGGGGCGTCCCGACGGCTGGGCAAATCTCACCGTGACTCGGCCTGCGGCCGGCCAGTCGAGCGTTCCGCGGAACGGCGCGATCGGCACCGCCACCGGCTCCACCGCCCGTCCGGCAGTCACATTGGCCATCTGTTGCTGCAGGCGCTCGTAGGCGAGCTGAAGCTCACCCGCGAACTGGGCATTCAAATCCCGCCGCTGGTCGATCTGCGCGATGCGCGCGCCGCGAGCCGCCACCGCGCGGGCGGCGGCCGCCCGTGCCTGGCGCGCGTCGACGGCGACCGTCTCGAGCGTGCGGAGCGTCCCTTCGAGCGCCGCGCGCTCCGTCTGCATCTGGTCCAGCGTGCGACGGTGATCGGACACGCGCTGCTCGTTGATCCGCATCAGGGCGGCCACCGCCCTCGTCGAGCGGCTGAAATCGCGCATCGACGTGCCGCCGAACAGCAGCCGCGCGTACCCGGACCGTCCGCGCTTGTAGATGTCGACGAGCTGCGCATGGAGGTCTGGCAGCTGCGCGACCCGCTGCTGCTCGAGCGCCTGAAGCCGGCGCGTGGCCTCCGCCACAGCCGCTTCACCGCGCGCGACGTCCTCGCCCGCCTGCGCGGCGCGCTCGGCCTGCAGCTGCTGGTCGATTTCGAGCTCACGCAGCTCGACGAGGAGCGTGCGCGCCTGGCCGGCGAGCTGGTCGGCTTCGGCCTGCAGCGCACGAATCCGATCGTTCACGCGACGCGCCTGGACGTCCGTCCGCGCGCGATCGGCATCCTGCGCGGTGGCGAACGCGCCAGCGCCGGTACCGGCACCGGTATACAACGCGATCGTGAGAACGGCGCAGGCGAGCGCGCGGTGGGTCATGCGGGGAAGTGAGAGAATTATACCGTGCGCATCGTCGGGCTCGACGTAGGTGAACGGCGGATCGGCGTCGCCATCAGTGACGCCACGCTGACGTTGGCGCGCCCGGTGGGCGTGCTGCGTCCGCACGCGCTGGAAAGCGACGGCGTGGAGCTGACGACCGCCGAGATCTCCCGCCTCGCGGCCGAGGACGACGGCGTCGGGACGATCGTCGTCGGGCTGCCGCGGCGGCTGGACGGGTCGCCCAACGACATGACGCCGCGCGTCGCGGCGTTTGCGGACGTGATTGCCCGGCTGACGCAGCGCGAGGTTGTGTTGCAGGACGAACGGCTCACCAGCCGCGAAGCGGAGAGCCGGCTGGCCCTGACGGACAAAAACTGGCGGTCCCGGAAGCAGCGGCTCGATGCGGCCGCGGCCGCCGTGATCCTGCAGGATTACCTGGATACGCGGCCCGGACGGCCGATACCGATGGCCGAGGACCCCGAACTCTGATGCGCACAGCGGTAAAGATGCTCGGTGGTGCCGCGCTTGTCGCGTGCCTTGGCGCTGGCGCCGCGGCGGTGATCGTGTCGCAGCGGCTTGACGAACCGTATCAGGGGTTCGCCGGCGCCGAGCAGTTCGTCGAGATCCCGTCAGGCACTGGGACCACGGCTATCGGCCGCCGGCTGATTGATGCGGGGATCATCCGCGACGAGATGACGTTCCGGATCGCGCTTTGGTGGACGGGGCAGTCGCGTGCGCTGCAGGCGGGCGAGTACCGCTTCGATCGCCCGGTGTCGCCGCGCGACGTCGTCGCCCGGCTCGCCCGCGGCGACGTCTATGCCCGCCGCATCACCTTTCCGGAAGGACTCACCATCGAGGAGATGGCCGCACTCTACGAGTCGCGCGAATTCGGGGATGGCGCCGACTTTGTGCAGGCCGCGCGGAACGCGTCGCTCGTCAGAGACATCGACCCGGCCGCAACCGACCTCGAAGGCTACCTGTTTCCGGAAACGTACCCGGTTCCTCGCGGGACGCCGGCGGCCGGCCTCGTTCGCGCGATGGTAGACCGGTTCCGCGCGACCTATGACGAGACGCTGCAGGGCCTCGCCGCGGAACAGGGGTTCACGACGCGCCAGGTGGTGACGCTCGCGTCACTGGTCGAAAAGGAAACCGGACAAGCCGCGGAGCGGCCGATCGTCGCCGCGGTCTACCGGAACCGGCTGCGGATCGGGATGGGCATGCAGGCGGATCCGACGGTCGTCTACGCCCTTCGGAAAGCCGGCCGGTACACCGGCAACATCCGCCGCCCGGACCTGCAGATGGACTCCCCGTACAACACGTACCGCCACGCAGGCCTGCCGCCAGGACCGATTGCGGCGCCGGGGAAGGCCTCGCTCGAGGCGGCCGTCATGCCCGCTTCTGTCCCTTATCTGTATTTCGTGAGCCGCAATGACGGCTCGCATGTCTTTGCCGAGACGCTGGACGAACATAATCGTAATGTCCGGCAGTACCAGATCCTCTATTTCCGCCGCTAGTTACGAACGATATAAGGGCTGTAACCGCGGTTATTTAGGGGTATATTCACTCGCCCATGTCGGCGCTTCGCCTCGCACCCGTCACGCCCTCTCCGCACCTGCCGACGATTGTCCTGAAGGCGGGCCAGTCGAAGACTGTCGGCCGGGGCCGGCAGGCGGATGTCATGGTCGACGATCCCAGCCTGTCACGGCTGCATGCGCGGGTGACCGTCGATCGCGACGGGCAACTCGCCGTCGACGACCTCGGGAGCACCAACGGCATCTTCGTCAACGGGAGCGAGCAGCTGAGCGCCTTCGTGCTTTCCGGCGACGTGGTCCGGTTCGGCCGCATCGAGTACGTCGTCAGCACGGACGATGTGGCAACCTCTCCCGCCACAGCGCTGACGGATCTGCCCTCTGCGTCCCAGACCATCCTGCGCGCGTGGCGATGGACTCCACGCCCAAGATCGACCGCATTGCGCTGGAAGCGCTGCTCGCGACGAGCCGCGAGATGATGGCGTTCGACGATCTGCCCGCGCTGCTCGATCGCGTGCTCGACCGGCTGTCATCGATTGTGAAGCCGGATCGCGCGGCGATCCTGCTCGTTGATCCCCAGACCGGCGCCATGATTCCGAGAGCCGTCCGCCCGGCGGGGGCCTACTCGTCGGTGTCGGAGTTCGCCAGTTCCACCGTCGTCCGCGAAGCGCTGACGGCGCGCGACGTATTCATCGTGCATGACATCCGCATGGATCCCCGGCTGCAGCAGGCGCAGAGCGTGCTGGCCGCCGGCGTCCGGTCGGTGATCTGCGTGCCGCTCCTCGGCCGGACCGGCCCCATCGGTGCGCTGTACGCCGACAAACTGGGGGTCGAGCAGTTCGCGCCCGAGCTCGCGGAGTATGCCGCGGCATTCGCAGGCCACGCCGCCGCGGCGCTCGAGACGGCCCAGCTCTACGACGACCGCCACCGGCACTTCCGGGCGACGCTCGAGGCATTCGCGAAAGCGATCGACGCGCGCGACCACTACACGGCGGGCCACTCCGAGCGCGTCACCGCCTACTCGCTGGTGCTCGCGCGGCACAGCGGCAAGTACTCCTCGGATTTCGAGACGATCCGGCGTGCCGGCATGCTGCACGACATCGGCAAGGTGGGCGTTCCGGACTCGGTGCTCCTCAAGGCGGGCTCGCTCGATGCGGTCGAGCGCGCGCAGATCGAGGCGCATGTCACGATCGGGCACATGATGCTCGAGCCGCTGCCATTCCTCGGCACGTCGTTGGCGGCGGTCCGCGGCCATCACGAGCGCTGGGATGGTGACGGGTACCCGGACAGACTCGGCGGCACCGACATTCATCCGCACGCCCGCCTGATGGCGGTGGCCGACAGCTACGATGCGATGACGTCCGCCAGGCCCTACCGCGCCGCGCTTCCTGCCGAGGAAGCGGCCCGGCGGCTGCGCGCGGACAGCGGCAAGCAGTTCGATCCGGAGATGATTGAGCTGTTTGATGGAGTGCAGCAGGAGCTGGCCGCCCTGCACGAGCAGCCCGAAGGCGCCGAGCTGCGGGCCGAGCTGCTCCGTAGCGTTGGCTAGACGGCGCTATTGCGCTGCGCTGGTTAGGAGCTTGCTGAAAAACGATTGATTATACAGCCGCTGAGCACCGTGAGACGACCGCCTTGTATGGGCGCAACCAGATTCGCCCGTCGTGTCGTTCGCGGCTCGGCATCGAATGCCGGTCGGCGAGCCTCGTCTCGCATGTCAGGCCGTCCTCGGCAGCAACTTGGGCAAGCGGATCAGGTTGAACGCCGCGCTCGCAAAGACGAACAGCCCGTCGACGTGAGCCAGGCCACGCAGCTTCACCTTACGGATCCCGGCGATGGTCTTCAACCAGCCGAACGCCGGTTCGATGCGCGGGCGGGCGTGCTGGCTCCTCGCATAGCCGTCGTGTCGCGTGGTCCGCGCATCAAGCGCACTGCCGCCGCGCCGCGTGAGGTTCTGCGTCACATGAGGCGTGGTGCCCAAGCCGCGCGAGCCCTCGACGAAGTCGTAGGTGTCGTACGCTTTGTCGGCGCCGACGGTCCGCCGGCGCCGTGGCGCTCGTCGCCACTGGGCGCGCACCAGCCGCAGGGCTGCGTCGCGCTCGGCGTAGCCGTCGGCGTGGGTGGCCATCGCATCAGCAATCAGTCCGTGACGATTCTCGATCAGCAAGTGGCCCAAGTACGCCAGCCGCGCCTCGGCATTGTTCGATTTCCGATACAGCCGGGCGTCCGGGTCGGTCGTGGAGGCGTGCGTGTCGTTCTTGCGCGACTGGCCGCGGAAGTCGCGCCCGTCTCCCTCCGTACCACCGTCCTTGCGTTGAAAACTCTTCTGGCTCGCCCACGCCTCGATCAGGGTCCCGTCCACGGTAAAGTGCTCGTCCGACATCAGGGGCTGGGCTCGATCGACCACGTGCCGGAAGAAGCTGCGGGCGACGTCCTGATTGAGCAGCCGGTCCCGGTTCTTGCTGAACACCGTGGCATCCCAGATCGGGTCGTCCATGTCCATCCCGACGAACCACCGGAACAACAGGTTGTAGTCCAACTGCTCCATCAACAGCCGCTCGCTCCGAATCGAGTAGAAGATCTGGAGCAGTTGCGCCCGCAACAGCCGTTCCGGCGGGATCGACGGCCGGCCGACGGTCGCGTACAGGCCGTCGAACTCGCGCGACATGGCGCGCAGCACGTCGTCCACCAGGGCGCGGATCGCACGCAGGGGATGGTCCTGGGGCACACGCTGCTCGGGGGACACGTAACTGAAGAGGGCATCAGGCTGGCGGTCGTCTCCTCGCATGCCGGCCATCGTAGTACGGGACCGGCGATCTGTCGATCCCGGAATAAACGTTTTTCAGCAAGCTCTTAGACCGCTCAACACCCACCCCTCGCCATTTTTCCGCAACCGGTAAACCTCGTGCTGCATTGCCGTGGTCTGGCGGCCGCCTGACTGCGGGGTGCACGTGTGCGCACTCCGAACGTCGGCCTCGGCAACCGCGGCGTCCGCCTGCGCCAGCGCGACATTCATCTGATCGAATGTCACTTCGTACACGATGCAGTTGTCGAATGACCGCTGCATCGTCTGGCGCACCGGCGCCGGCAGCTCTGGAAAGGCGGCGACCACCGCCTCCATGTCGCGGTTGCGGTAGCCAACCCTGAACCGCTCCATCGCCGCTTCGATCGCAGGCCGCTGCACCTCGAGCGGATCCGCAGGCGGACCGCTCAGGTACGGAAGCGCGACGACGGCGCCGGCGGCAATCGCGACGACCGCGACCCCAATCAACACCCACCGGCGTGAGCTGCTGGCCGGCGCGATGGTGCCTGTCGCGGGACGGGCAGTGGCCGTTGGTGGACGGCTGGCCGTCGCCGGCCGCTTCGTAACCGTCGTGTCGCGCCTGGTGGCGCCCATCGTCGCGGGCGTCACCGTGGACGGCCGCGCGGACGTTCGTGATTTGACCGCCCACGTTTGCGGAGGGTCCGTCGTGCTCGATGGAGGCGCCGCAGCCGCGGGAGATAACGACACAGGCACCGCCGTCGGCGGATCCTCCGCGGCCAGGGGCACGGACTCCGGCGCGTCGTCCTCGGGTGGCGGTGGCGCCGGAATCGTGAAGTCCGGAAAGTGCTCCTTGACGTTGTCGAAATCGAATCTGGAGTCGACCTTCGTCGTCGACGACCTCGCGGTCGACGTGGAGGCCCGGACGGTGCCGGTCGACGGCGGGATGTTGGGCCGCGAGATCGCCACGGTCCTGTCGTCGGCGTTGATGGTACCGCTGTGGACGGCGGCGACGGCCGCGCGCATTTCCGCCAGGTCCTGAAACCGGTTGTCCGGCAGCTTCTGCAGCGCCTGCGCGATCACGTCTTCGAGCCCGGCGGGCAGTCCGGGAACGAGGCTGCCGAGCGCGGGCGGATCTTCGTGCGGGAGGCGGTGCAGCAGGCCGTCGTTGATGTTTCCCTTGAACGCCTGCTGGTACGAAATCAGCTCGTAGGCGACGGCCCCGACAGAGAAGATGTCGCTGCGGTGGTCGATCGGACGGCCGAGCATCTGCTCGGGCGACATGTAGTTGAGCGAGCCGATCAGGGCGCCGTCCTGCGTCAGGCCCGACCCTTCGACACGGGCAATCCCGAAGTCGAGAATCCGCAGCATGCCTTCACCGTCGACCATCACGTTCGCCGGCTTGATATCGCGATGCACGATCCCGGCGCGGTGGGCGAAGTGCAGGCCGGCGCACAGCTGCTCGATGTACGAGAGTTTGTCCGACAGGGGAACCGCCTTGCGGCTCCGGATGATGTCCGCGAGCGAATCGCCCTCCACATATTCCATCACCATGTAGGGCTGGTGTTCGTGCTGGCCGCTCGCGTAAATCGTGATGATGTTCGGATGGCGGAGGGCCGCGGCGGCGCGCGCCTCGCGGAAGAAGCGGTCCAGCACTTCCTGGTCGTGGACCTCCTCGCGGATCACCTTGATGGCGACCTGGCGATTCAGCTCGGGGTCGAGGCCCAGGTAGACGGACCCCATGCCGCCGGAGCCGACCTGGCGCGTGACCTCGAAGTTACCGATCCTGGAAGGGATGTTCGCCACCGTAAGTCCTGTACCTGCAGTGCGTTACTGTGAGGCTTCAACCACGATAACGGTCGCGTTATCCGGCCCGCCGCGTTGATTGGTCTGTTGAATCGCCGCGTCACAGAGCTCCTGGAGCGGCCGATCCGGGCTGCTGAACAGCGCGGCAATCTCCCTATCGGTCAATACGGCGTGGATTCCATCCGAGCAGAGGATCAGGCGCTCGCCCGGCGCCAGTGGCAGTTCGACGACGTCGACGGTCATACCGGGTTGGCCGGACACGGCCCGCGTGACGACGTGCCGCAGGGGGTGGGTGCGCGCCGCTTCGGGGTCGATGAGGCCGAGCGCCAGCTGCTCGGCGACGACCGAATGGTCCCGCGTGACCTGCGACATGTCGCCGTTGCGCAGGATATATCCGCGGCAGTCGCCGACGTTCGAGACGGCGATCTCGCCCTTCGCAATGAGCGCGGCGGCCAGCGTCGCGCCGCTGCCGTCGAGGGAAGGGTCTGCCTGCGCGCGCGTCGCCAGTGTGCGGTTTGCGATCCTGATCGCAATCTGCAGGCGATTCGCCAGCACGGAGAGCTTCGGATCCAGTCCAATCGGCCACGTCTTGTCGGAGTCGCCGGCGCTCTCGCGCACGAAGGCCGTGAGGGCCTCGGCGATGGTGACCGACGCCAGCTCGCCTTTGACGTGCCCGCCCATGCCGTCGATGACGGCAAAGAACCCGAGGTCGTGCTCGGCGACGAAGCGGTCTTCGTTGCTCGGCCTGACGCGGCCCCGATCTGTCGCCGCGCCGAAACGGAGAGGCAGGGACGTCATCGCTCTCCCCACTTGAGTTTTTCGCGGAGCACCTCGAAGTACCCGCGTGCGGGGGCTTTGACGATGCGGAGCGTCCGCGGCGACTTCCGGACGCGCACCACGTCGCCCTGCTTCAAGGGGTAGCCGGACTGGCCGTCGTAGGTGACGAATACCTCGTCAGCCGGTCCTTCCGCGTGCGTCCGCACCTCGACCTCCGCGTTGCCAGGGATGACGACCGGCCGGTTGGTCAGCGTGTGCGGCGCGATGGGGTTGAGGATCAGCGCGTCGACCATCGGGTGGACGATCGGGCCGCCGGCTGCGAGGTTATAGGCGGTGGATCCGGTGGCGCTCGCGATAATCAATCCGTCCGCCTTCACGCGCGTCACGAACTCGCCGCTCACCCAGACCGACAGCTCGATGATGCGCGACAGTGCGGCCTTGGCGAAGACGACGTCGTTCAGCACGATCCGGGAATCGACGTGCTCGTTCCGGCGTTCGGCATCGGCGGCCAGCATCGCGCGCTCGTCGAAGGTCGCCGACCCGTTCAGCACACTCTCGAGCGATGCGGTGAGCTCATCGATCCGGATCTCGGTGAGGAATCCGAGGCTGCCGAAATTCACGCCGAGGATGGGAATGTCGCGGCCGGTCTTCGCAATGCGCGCCGCCATCGAGAGCAGCGTGCCGTCGCCGCCCAGGACGACGATCAGGTCCACGTCGGCCGGCAGCGCCTCCCGCGTCGTGGTCTTTCCGGTTCGCGTCCCGGGCCGCGCCAGCGCCGCTGTCTCACGCTCGAAGACGGCCTCCACGCCACGTGCGCCGAGCCACTCGCTCAGGTTCGAGAGATGGTCCGACGCGGCGACGAGGCCGTGCTTGGCGACAATACCGACGCGTCGAATGGTCATGAGGCGCGTAAATGGAGAAGGAATTCGATGTTGCCCTTCTGGCCGGTGATCGGCGAGGGCGTGACACCTGCTGGCGTTAATCCTACCGCAGCACCGGCGTCACGAATCTCGTCGACAACCCGGGCATGGATGGCTTCGTCGCGCACGATCCCGGAGCCCACCTCGCCTCGCCCCGCCTCGAACTGCGGCTTCACGAGGGCGACGACATCAGCGCCGGGGCGTGCGACCGCCGGGATGACGGGGAAGATGTGCCGCAGTGAGATGAACGATACGTCGACGCAGACGAGATCGACAGGTCCGGGGATGTCCGCAGGCGTCAGGTGTCGTGCGTTGAAGTGCTCGATGACGACGACGCGCGGATCGGTACGGAGCCGCCAGTCCAGCTGTCCGTGTCCGACGTCGAGCGCGACGACGCGCGCGGCGCCGCGCTGGAGGAGGACGTCGGTGAATCCGCCGGTCGAGGCGCCGATATCGAGCGCCTCCCGTCCCTCGACCGCAATCCGGAACGTGTCGAGCGCATGGGCGAGCTTGATGCCGCCCCGTCCGACATACGGATGATCCGGCGCCAGCACCGCGACGTCGGCAGCCGGGTCGACCTGGGCGCCCGCTTTGCTGACGACCTGGCCGTCGACTGTCACCTGCCCCGCGAGGATCATCGCGCGCGCCCGCTCGCGCGATGGGACGAGGCCCCTGTCGGCGACCAGTTGATCGAGGCGGAGCTTGCTCAATCTAATCGGCCCAATCCCAATCCGCTCAATGCGATCGGGTGACGATCCAGCGGCCGATCGCCATCACGTGCGAGTCGCCCAGGCGCGCCTCGCGCAGGTGGGCTTCTGCGCGCTCGAGGCATTCCCCGGCGAGCCGGCGCGCCCCGTCGAGGCCGTAGACGGCGGGATAAGTCGGCTTGCCGGCCGCCGCATCCTTGCCGGCGGTCTTGCCGATCGCGGCGGGCTCACCTTCGACGTCCAGGATGTCGTCGACGATCTGAAACGCGAGGCCGAAATCGGTGGCCGCGGCATCGATGAGCGCAAGCGTCGCATCGTCGGCTCCGCCCATCACGGCGCCCGCGGTCGCGGCGGCGCGGATCAGCGCGCCCGTCTTCTTGCCGTGCATCGAGCGCAGGTCGTCCGCGCCGGCCGCGCCCACGAGATCCAGCGCCTGACCGCCAACCATGCCCGTCGCGCCGGCGGCGGTGGCGATGATGCCGATCACGCGCAGCTTGCGTCCCTGAATCGACGGGTCCGGCGACGCGGGGGCGCGCGCCATCAATGCGAACGCTTCGGTCAACAGGCCGTCGCCCGCGAGAATCGCCATGCCTTCACCCGCGACGACGTGCAGCGTCGGCCGCCCGCGCCGCATGGTGTCGTTGTCCATGGCGGGCAGGTCGTCGTGGATCAGGGAATAGGTGTGAATGAGCTCGAGGGCGCACGCGGCGGGCATGGCGAGCGCGCGATCGCCGCCGACGGCGTCCGCGCTCGCAAGGCACAACACCGGCCTGAGGCGCTTGCCGCCGGCCGTGAGGCTGTAGCGCATGGCGTCGCCGACGACCGGCGGGCAGTCCGGGGACGGCGGCAGCACCGACGCCAGCGCCGTCTCGATGTCCGCGCGGCGCGCCTCGAGGTACTCCTGGAAATTCACCGACTGTCGTCGTCTTTGCCGAACGACGCCGGCGCGGGCTTCAATTCGCCGCGCTCGTTGAGGATTTCAATGCGGCGCTCGGCTTCCTCCAGACGGGCATGGCAGTAGCGCGAGAGCTGGACGCCCCGCTCGTAGAGCTGCAGCGACGTTTCGAGCGGAAGGTCGCCCTCCTCGAGTTTCTTGACGATCGACTCGAGCTCGGCGATCGCGGCTTCGAAATCCTTGACTGTGTCAGCCATCCGTTTTCTCCCGCACCACGCAATCGAGCTCGCCGCTCGCCAGCTTCACATGCACCGTGTCGCCGGATGCCACCGTCGACGCCTCACGGATGATCGCCGTTCGATCGGCGTTCCAGCAGACGGCGTACCCGCGCCCCAGCACGGCCAGTGGACTGAGCGCATCAAGCCTGGCGGCCGCGCCGCGCAGACGGCGATCCGCGCCGTGGCGGATGCGGACGGTGTGAGCCAGGAGCGCCCCGTCGGCGGCTTCGAGCCGGGTTCGCACGCGCCCCAGACGGCGCCGGAGATCGAACTGCTCGAGCGACGTCCGCACGCGCTGCAATGCGCGGGTGTGCATGACGAGCCGTCCCCGCAGTCCCTGGCCCAGCTCGCGGGTCAGCTCGGAGACATGACGCCCGCGCATGGCGACGCGACCCCTGAATCCCGCATACCCGGGCCGCGCTTCGAGCATGCGGAGGCGCGATTCCGCGCGATGCAGCCGGCCCGCCATCGTCGCGGTGACCCGCTGCGCCAGGCGATCGATGTGCGCGTAGAAATCATCTTTGCGCGCGACGACCATTTCGGCCGCCGCCGAGGGGGTGGCGGCGCGCACGTCCGCGACGAAGTCGGCGATGGTGACATCCGTTTCATGGCCGACGGCTGAAATCGTCGGAACCGGGCAGCCGCCAATCGCGCGGGCGACGACCTCCTCGTTGAAGGTCCAGAGATCCTCGATCGAGCCGCCGCCGCGGCCGACAATGACGACGTCGATGCCGCGCACCTTGCCGATGGCCGCCATCGCGCGCGCGATCTCGAGCTCGGCGCCGTCACCCTGGACGCGCGTCGGACGAATCACGACATGCGCGTTCGGATACCGGCGCTCCAGCACCTTGAGGATGTCGCGCACGGCAGCGCCGTCCAGAGACGTGACGACGCCGATTTTGCGGGGGAGGAGGGGCAGCGCGCGCTTCCGGCGTGGGTCGAACAACCCTTCGGCGGCAAGCCGTGCCTTGAGCTGATCGAACGCGAGCTGGCGCGCCCCCAGCCCCTCCGGCTCCAGGTGCTCGCAGACCAGCTGATACTCGCCCTTCGGGTCATAGACGCTGATGCGTCCCCGCGCGACGACGCGAAGACCGTCCTGCGGTTTGAAGCGGAGCAGCCTCAGTGCCGTGCGGAACATCACGCCGCGAATCTGGGCGCCCGCGCCCTTCATCGTGAAATACATGTGCCCCGTGTTCCAGACCTTGCAGTTCGAGAGCTCGCCTTCGACCCAGACGTCGGTGAACCGGTCTTCGAGCACGAGCCGCAGCTGCGCGGTCAGCTGCGCGACGGTCAGCACGCGCCGCCCCTCGACGTTGCTCGGGACAGGCGGCTCCGGAACGTCAGGAACCCTATGAGCCTCTTGAACCGTACGAACCTCCTGAACCTCAGGAACGTTAGGTTCTTCCTCGAAGGGCAGGTCGAAGAGCGATGTCATCCAATCGCCGCCAGTTCCTTCTCGGAGTGACTGATACGGGTCACGGCGGTGGCGCGTCCCGTTTTCTCGTCGGCCTCGATAATCACGGCATTGAGGCGGGGGTTTCCGGTGGCCGGCTCGAACCTGGTGGGCATCCCGGTGAGAAATCGCGAGAGCGACGGCTCGACTTCCATGCCGATGATCGAATCGTGCGGCCCGGTCATGCCGACGTCGGTGAGGCAGGCCGTGCCGTTCGGCAGAATGCGCTCGTCGGCGGTCTGCACGTGGGTGTGTGTGCCGATCACGGCGGTGACCTTGCCGTCGAGGTGCCATCCCATTGCGACTTTCTCGCTGGTCGCCTCGGCGTGAAAGTCGACGATGATCACGCGCGTCTTCGCACGGATCGCCTCGATTTCGCGCAGGACCACGGCGAAGGGATCGTCGATCGGCGTCATGAAGACACGCCCCATGGCGTTGATCACGCCGACCGCGCGCCCGTCTGACGTCTGCGCGACGTAGCTGCCGCGTCCGGCGACGCCGGCGGGGTAGTTGATCGGGCGCAGCAGCCGCGGCTCCGTCTTGATGTACTCAATCACTTCCTTCTTGTCCCAGATGTGATTGCCCGACGTCATCACGTCGACGCCCGATTCGAGCAGCGTGTCGCCGATGTCCTTGGTGACGCCGAAGCCGGCGGCCGAGTTCTCTGCATTTGCGATGACCAGGTCGATCTCGTGATGCGCCACGAGGCCGCGAAGGCTCTTGCGTACGAGCTCGCGCCCGGGCTTTCCCACAATGTCGCCGACGAGGAGGATCTTCATGACCGGGCCGGCGGCTGGACGGTGATGCTGATGCGATGGGCGCTGCCGCGCCGGTCGACGAGCTTCGGCAGCACCACGCGCAGCTCGCCGTCCCGCAGCGTGGCGTGCGCCGTGCCGACGTTGAAGGCGCCCGACAGGCGCACCGCACGCGCAAAACGGCCGAACTCGCGCTCGACGAGGTGAAACGTCTGCGCGGCGGCGACGCGTGTGGGGGCTTTCTCGCCCGCGACAACCAGGACGCCACCGCGGAACAGAATGCGGATCGCCTCGGTCGGCACGCCCGCGACATCAACCGTCACTTCCACCACATCGTCCGTCTCGCGTATGTCGACGGCCGGATGGCATTCCCCCGAGAGCGCTCGCCGTTCGTGGGGCAGCGTGCGAGACATGTCGTCGAAGAGCTGACGGATGTCGTCGGCGAGCTCGGTCGCTTCGGATGAGGGGACGAGAGGGAACTCCATCGGGTGCCCATGATCTCATGGCCAGAAGGGGGTTCACGGTTCTCTGGGTGCTCCGGTGCTTGGGGTCGTTTCAAGTCGACGCGGCTCACCCAGTAATCTGAGTTAAATATACTCATATGATCTTCTTGACATGCACTCATGTCTTGGTAAACTTCATTCACGGAGTAACCCAACACATGAGCAAAGTAATCGGAATCGACCTCGGCACCACGAACTCGGTTGTGGCGGTCATGGAGGGTGGCGAGCCCGCCGTCATCGTGAACCAGGAAGGCGCCCGGACGACGCCATCCGTCGTCGGCTTCACCAAGGATGGTGAGCGGCTCGTGGGTCAGGTCGCCAAGCGGCAGGCGGTCACCAATCCGGAAAACACCGTGTTCTCCATCAAGCGCTTCATGGGCCGCAAGCATGCCGAAGTGGCGCAGGAGGGCGGACGCGTCCCGTACAAGGTCGTCCAATCCGCGAATGCGGACGCCTGGGTCGAGGTGCGCGGCAAGCAGTATTCGCCGCCCGAAATTTCGGCGATGACGCTGCAGAAACTGAAGACCGCCGCCGAGGACTATCTCGGCCAGAAGGTCACCGACGCGGTCATTACCGTCCCCGCGTACTTCAACGACGCGCAGCGGCAGGCGACGAAGGACGCCGGCAGGATTGCCGGGCTCAACGTCCTGCGCATCGTGAATGAACCGACCGCAGCGGCGCTCGCATACGGCCTGGATAAGAAGACGGACGAGACGATCGCCGTCTACGACTTTGGCGGCGGCACGTTCGACATCTCAATCCTCGATGTCGGCGACGGCATCGTCGAGGTGAAGTCGACCAACGGCGACACGCATCTTGGCGGTGACGATCTCGATCAGCGCGTCATCGACTGGATCGTCGCCGAATTCAAGAAGAGCGACGGCATCGATCTCGGCAAGGACCGGATGGCGCTGCAGCGCCTGAAGGAAGCGGCGGAGAAGGCAAAGATCGAGCTGTCCACGGTGATGGAGACCGATATCAATCTGCCGTTCGTCACGGCGGATCAGACCGGGCCGAAGCACCTTCAGCTCAAGCTCACACGGGCGACGTTCGAGCAGCTCGTCGACGATCTGCTGCAGCGCTCGATGACGCCACTCAAGCAGGCGCTGGCGGACGCAGGACTGAAGCCATCGGACATCGACGAGATCGTGTTGGTCGGGGGCTCCACGCGGGTTCCGAAGATCCAGCAGATGGTGAAGGACTTCTTCGGCAAGGAGCCGCACAAGGGCGTCAATCCTGACGAAGTGGTCGCGATCGGCGCGGCCATCCAGGGCGGCGTGCTGAAGGGCGAGGTCAAGGACGTCGTGCTCCTCGACGTGACGCCGCTGTCACTCGGTCTCGAGACACTCGGCGGCGTGATGACGACGCTGATTCAGCGGAACACGACAATCCCGACGCGGAAGAGCGAGATCTTCTCGACCGCGACGGACAGCCAGACCAGCGTGGAAGTGCACGTGCTCCAGGGTGAGCGCCAGATGGCGCGTGACAACCGGACGCTCGGCCGCTTTCACCTGGCCGACCTGCCGGCGGCACCGCGCGGCGTGCCGCAGATCGAGGTCGCGTTCGACATCGACGCGAACGGCATCGTCAGTGTGGCGGCGAAGGACGTCGCCACGGGCAAGGAACAGAAGATCACCATCAGCGGCTCCTCCGGTCTCAGCACGGACGATGTCGATCGCATGGTGAAGGACGCCGCAGCCCACGCGGCAGAGGACAAGAAGCAGCGCGACGAGGCCGAGGCGCGGATCAGGGCCGAGCAGGAGGCCTACGCGAAATCCCAGGCGGAGGCCGCACAGGCGGCCGCATCCACGAACCAGCCCGGCGACAACGTCAAGGAAGGCGAAGTCGTCGACGCCGTATGAACAAAGGAGACGTGACGATGGCCATTGTGATGAAGGTTCGTGAGCCGTGGACGCCGGCAGTCGACATCTTCGAGAGCGACAACCACGACCTCGTGCTGAAGGCCGAGCTGCCGGGCTTGAGCCGCGAGGATATCGACGTGTCCGTCGAGAACAGCACGCTCGTGCTGAAGGGCACCAAGAAGTTCGAGGCGGACGTGAAGGACGAGCAGTATCGCCGGATCGAGCGCGGTTACGGCACGTTCCACCGCTCGTTCAACCTGCCCAATACGGTCGACGCGGCGAAGGTGAGCGCAGAGTTCAAGAATGGCGTGCTCACCGTGAAGCTCCCGTTCCGTGAAGAAGCGATGCCGCGCACCATCAACGTCGAAGTCGCGGCGTAATACGCCAGTCAAAGGGGGGAGGGGCTCCCCGTGTCGTGCCCCCTTCCCCCTGCCCCCTTTCCCCTGTTAGTCTGGGCCGCTATGGACACTGAGGATCTCGACGTCCCCCTCACGGAATCCGACGCCTCCCAGGAGCCGCGTCCGAAGGCCTCGCCCATCGAGAGCCGGTTTCTCTACGTGGACATTGCCGCCCTGCGCGCCAAGCAGCTGCGGCGCGGTGCGACTCCGAGGATCGATCCCGAGGGTCTGGGTGAGCATCGGCCGATGCCGCACAAGGCCGAGCGGATCGCGATGGAAGAGGTCCGCCAGTGCCTCGTCCTGTGGGACATGCCCGGCCCGACTCCGCCCGTCGAATAGCGCGGTCCGCCTAAAGGCGGACGCTGCTGTACTGGCGTACGTAGTGTCCGGCTTCAGCCGGACCCGTCAGTGATAATCTCGCGGCATGAGGAAGTGCCGTCTGCTGATTGTTGTCGTGGCCGCAGTCTGCCTGCTCGCGCCGCTCGATGCGCAGCAGTTCCGCCAGCCGCCGCCGTATCGCATTCTCATTACCAATGACGACGGCGTGCGCGCGCCTGGTCTCGCGGCGGTCGCGCAGGCCCTGCAGGCCATCGGCACGCCGATCGTCGTCGCGCCAGCCGACAACCAGACGGGCAAAGGGCACTCGATCATCACGACGGAGCCGGTCTTTCGCCAGGAGGTGACCTTGGTGAACGGACTGCCCGCCATCGGACTCACCGCGACCCCGGCAAGCACCGTCAACATCGCCATCCGAAACATCGTCACGCCACGCCCGGATCTGGTCGTGTCCGGCGTGAACCCCGGCTACAACTTCGGCCACTCCGTGCACATGTCCGGCACCGTCGGCGCGGCACGGATGGCGGCAATGCTGGGCGTGCCGGGCATCGCGATTTCGCAGGCGGCGGAAGTCTTCCACAAGGAACTGGTGTTTGCCGCCGAGGAAGCGATCTGGGTGGCACGCAGGGTCAAAGCCTATGGGCTGCCGCCGGGGACGTTCCTCAACGTGAACGTTCCGCCGATGCCGGCCGGCGGGTACAAGGGCTACATGATCACCACCCAGGCGATGGCGCGCGGCGGTGACGAGTCGTTTGCCGAAGAGAAAAATCCGCAGGGACGGACCGTGTACTGGAATATCTGGAAGGAAGGCGGCACCGCTGCGGAAGGCACGGATATGTGGGCCGTGGCCAACGGGTGGGTTTCGGTGACGCCGATGAGCGTGGACGGCACCGACCGCGCACAGTTCGGCGCGCTGAAGGAGATTTTTAAATAGCGGGCGCCTGCGCGTGCCAGTCGGTCTCGCGCTCGTAGGCGTCGGCGGCGCGCAGCAGCGTCGCTTCGTCGAACATCCGGCCGGTGAGCTGAAGTCCGACCGGCAGATGCCCCTCTGAAAATCCGCACGGCACGCTGATCGCCGGCAGTCCGGCGAGATTCGCGCTCACCGTAAACACATCAGCCAGATACATCTGCAGCGGATCGCCGGTCCTCTCGCCCAGCCTGAACGGCGGAATAGGACTGGTCGGCATGGCGATCACGTCCACCTTCTCGAATGCCTGCTGATAGTCCTGCCGAACCAGCGTCCGGACCTGCTGCGCCTTGAGGTAATACGCGTCGTAGTAGCCGGCGCTGAGCACGTACGTGCCGAGCATGATGCGGCGCTTGACCTCCGCGCCGAACCCTTCATCGCGCGTACGCGAGTACATCTGTTTCAGGTTCTGGTCCTTGTCGCGCGCAGAGCGATACCCGTATCGCACGCCGTCGTAGCGGGCGAGGTTCGAGCTCGCTTCGGCGGTGGCGACCAGGTAATAGACCGGGATGGCGTATCGGGCGTGGGGAAGCTCGATGTCCACCAGCTGGGCCCCTGATCCGCGGAGTGTGCCGATCGCGGCGTCGAACGCAGCCCGCACGCCGGCGTCGACTCCGTCGGCGACGAATGCGCGGGGCACGCCGATGCGAAGGCCCTTGATGTCGCCGGTGAGCGAGGCGGCGAAGTCCGGAACGGCCTCCCGAGACGCCGTGGCATCGCTCGGATCGGCGCCGGCGATCGCGCTGAGCGCCAGCGCCGCATCGCGGACCGTATGCGTGAACGGTCCGATCTGATCCAGTGACGAGGCGAACGCGAGGAGTCCGTATCGCGACACGCGGCCGTAGGTCGGCTTCAGCCCGACGACCCCGCAGAAGCCTGCCGGCTGCCGGATCGAGCCGCCCGTGTCGGAGCCGAGCGCCAGCGGCGCGCATCGCGCGGCGACGGCTGCCGCCGATCCGCCGCTCGACCCCCCGGGCGTGCGGTCCTGTGCCCAGGGATTGCGCACCGGCCCGAATGCCGAGTTCTCGTTCGACGACCCCATGGCAAATTCATCGCAATTGGTCTTGCCGATCACCACGGCATCCGCGGCGGCCAGCCGCGCGACGACGGTTGCGTCGTAGGGCGGCACGAAATGCTCGAGGATGCGTGACGAGGCGGTGGTCGTCATGCCGCGCACGCAGAGGTTGTCCTTGATGGCGACCGGTACACCGGCAAGGACGCCCAGTGTCTGGCCGGCGGCGCGGCGCCGGTCGATTTCGGCCGCCTGCGCCAGTGCCCGCTCGGATGTGACGAGGTTGAAGGCGTTGAGGGCCGCGTTGACTGCGGTCGTGCGGTCGAGAAACGCGCGGCAGACCTCGACCGCGGAAACCCGGCCGCTGGCGACGTCCTCGCGTATGGCGCTGGCGGTCGACTGCAGCATCAGCCGATGACGCGCGGGACGCGGAAGAGGCCCGGAGCCGACGCCGGGTCGGGCGCGTTGCCGACCGCCTCGTCAATGGCAAGCGACGGACGTTCCGCGTCGTCGCGCTCGACGGGTTCGCCGAGCACGTGCGCGGTGGCGGGGACGCCGCTCGTGTCGACGGCCTGCAACTGTTCTGCGTAGTCGAGGATGTCGGCGAGCTGTTTCGTGAACAACTGTTTCTCTTCGGCAGTCAGCTCGAGCTGCGCCAGCGCGGCAATGCGCTCGACGTCGGCGACCGTCAGAGTGGAGCTCATCTCTGGCGATGCTAACACGCGGTATACGATCGACTCATGGCCGACATCAGGCCGCAGGCCGTGGCTGGCACGTGGTACCCCGCGCGCGAGGGCGAGCTCGCGGCCGCCGTCGATGAGTACGTCGCGTCCGCCGCCGCCTTCGCCGCCGGTCCGGTCGGCACGCGCTGTCCCCGGGCGATCATCGCGCCCCATGCGGGGCTGAGGTACTCCGGCCCGGTTGCGGCGTACGCCTATGCACTCGCCGGCGGGTGTCCCTACACCGCCGTGGTCCTCGTCGGCCCCTCGCACTTTGTCGGATTTCGTGGCGTCTCGATCTGGCCGCGCGGCGCGTGGGAAACGCCATTCGGCGCGATGCCGATCGCGGAGTCTTTGGCGGCAGCGATTGCGTCGGACCCCCTCGTCACCGAACATCCCGCTGCGCACGGCCGCGAGCATTCGCTCGAAATGCAGATGCCGTTTCTCGGACGGCTCCTGCGGGACACGCCCATCGTGCCGCTCGTGATGGGGTATCAGGATCGGGAAACGGCGGTCGGCCTGGGCGATACGCTCGCACGCGTAGTCGGCGCCCGGCCAGGCGAGAACATTCTGCTCGTCGCGAGCAGCGACCTGTCGCACTACGAGGACGCGGCGACGGCTGCCGATCTCGACGCGGTGGTCATCCGCCATGTCGCGGCGCTCGACGCGGACGCCCTGATGAGCGCGCTGGAGGACGACCCGCGGCACGCGTGCGGCGGCGGCCCCATCGTCGCCGTCCTGCGTGCGTCGGCGCTGCTCGGGTGCACCCGGGCGGAAGTGCTCCGGTACGGCGATTCCGGAGACGTGTCGGGCGACGAACGCTCGGTGGTCGGATACATGGCCGCGGCCATTTGGTGAACCCTGAACAAATCCCAAACGCCAAATCCCAAATCCCAAACCGTGACCATCCCAGCTGACGACCGTCAGAAGCTTCTGCGCCTCGCGCGGCGCGCGCTGGAAGCGCGCGTCGGCCATCAGCCGCCGCCGGCGCCGGATCAGGGCGGCGTCCTGGACGAACCGCGCGGCGCCTTCGTGACGATTCGCCGTCACGGCGAGCTCCGTGGATGCCTGGGCCGGATTGCTCCCGAGGCGCCGCTTGCGGAGACGGTGGCGGATCTCGGTGCGTCGGTGTCGGACTCGGACCCGCGATTCAATCCTGTCGCGCCGGCGGAAGTCGACGACCTCGATGTGGAGATTTCCGTGCTCACACCCGAACGGGAAGTGCACTCGATTGCCGACATCGAGCCAGGGCGTCATGGCCTGATCGTGGAGCAGGGATTTCGCCGCGGGCTGCTGCTCCCTCAGGTGGCAACCGAGCAGGGATGGGATGCGGAGACGTTCGTGTCCCAGACGTGCCGCAAAGCCGGCCTGCCGGCCGATGCCTGGCGGAACGGCGCCCGGATGTTCGTCTTCGAGGCGGAGGTGTTTCGGGAAGACTAGAGCGGCGGCACCAGCGTCATCTGGGCGCACGACGATGGGACCCCAGGCGTGGACCCGTTGGCGATCGCCAGCAGCCGATCCGCCATATAGGCATAGCCCGCGTCGTTTGGATGGAAGCCGTCCGACGAATACCGGCCTCGATCGTAGGTCTGCGCGTCGCACAGCAGATCGAGCACGACGACGCCAGAGCCGGCCTGTCGGTTCACTTCTCTGGTGAATCCCACCGAGATGGCCTGCAGTCCCTGCTTCTGCAGCGTGGTGTAGTTGGTGGCATAGGGCAGTCCGGCCATGTTCGGCACGTTCATGACGATGATGAACGCGTCCGGCGCGCGGCTCTTCGCACCGCGGATCAGGCGATCATAGTCAGTGCCCCAGGCGCGCACCTGTGTCTCGATATACGTCTTCGGATCGGTGGTCCCGGCGGCGCCGCGCTGGATGGCGTCACCGAGGGCATTCACATCATTTGGTCCCGCGAGGATCGTAATCAGTGTCGTGTCTGCCGCGATGAACGGCATTTCGCGATCGATGATGTTGGCCGGCACGTCGCGGCCGGCGGCCTGCGCGAGCTGCTGGATAGTTGGGCTCAACACTGCCGCAGGGATGCCGATATTCGTCAGCCGCACCTCGCGGCTCGTTCGAAGTCGCTGCGCGAGCTGCGGCACGTAGCCGGTCCCGTTATCGCACTGCGTGAGCGGTATGCAGACCACGCTCGCGCCGACGCCCACGGCATCGCTGGCGCCGAGCGCGGTGTAGCGAATGGGGCTCGTTGGCCCGGGGGCCGTGGGAGCCGTCGGAGTCGCCGCGGTCCCATCCTTGATCTTGTCGACCAGGTTGCAGCCGGCCGATACGATTGTGATCGCCGCACTGACGAAGACGTAGGCAATACCGCGTCTGAGATTCATGCGGCGTGGGAGCGTGCAAGGGCAGTGCCCCGGCACCCGGCGTCCGGTGGCGGCCAATAATGGTCGGGCTGAGTCACTTAGCTTTATGGACAATCTGTGTCATACGCTCGTCGGCGCGGCGCTCGGCGAAGCCGGCCTCAAGCATCGCACACGTTTCGGCGCCGCGACGCTGATGGTCGCCGCGAATCTTCCCGATGTTGACGTGCTCGTCTTCGCGACGTCGATGCCAGCGGTGGCGTTTCGTCGCGGCTGGACCCACGGACCGATCGCGCAGATCGTGCTCCCGCTCCTCCTGACCGGCCTCATGCTCCTCCTCGCTCGCCGGTCGCGCGGCACGCCGGACGCTCCCGAGGTGCGTCCGCGCTGGCTCTTCCTCCTCGGTCTGGTCGGCGTGCTCTCACACGTCGGACTCGACCTGCTCAACCCCTATGGCCTGCGCATCCTGGCGCCGTTCGACTGGCGGTGGTTCTATGGCGACGCGTTGTTCATCATCGACCCGTGGATGTGGGTAATCCTCGGGCTCGGGGTCTGGATCGCGAGACGCTTCAAGACGACGTTTGCCGCACGGCACGCGCTGACGATTGTCGTGATGTACATCGCGGCCATGACGCTGAACGCGCGGCTCACTCGCAACATCATGCTGACCGAATGGCGGGCCATGCGTGGTGGCGCCCCCGCCAGCCTCATGGTCGGGCCGCAGCCGATCACCCCGTTCCGCAAGCAGGTCATCGTCGACAACGGACTGGCGTACGAGACCGGCGCGCTGAACCTGATTCCACGGTCGATCACCTGGGACCCGCAGATTGTGCCGAAGAACGATCGGGACCCTCGTGTTGCGCTGGCGCGGCAGGACCCGAACGTGGAAGGGTTCCTCGTCTGGTCACGCTTCCCGTACTGGACATTCGAGGAGGTGCCTGGCGGGACGCGTGTCACCGTCGCGGACATGCGATTCGCGGGGCAGACGCCGGCGCGATTCGAGGTGTCGACGGTGGTGAGGTAGGGGAGGGGACGGAGGAAACGGGACAAGATCACAGGAGAAACGGAGCAACGGAGACGAGCGGAGTTAGAAAATTACAGAAACATTCTCCGTTATGCTCCGTTTCTCCGTTCCTCCTGTGATCTTGTCCCGTTCCCTCCGCCCCCCTCCGTTACCTCTCGTCGCGGAGGCGCCGCAGCGTCGCCAGATTCTCCATATCCAGCGGGTCCTCCATGATCGTGCCGCGCTTCTCGCAGTCCTTCGACTTCTCGGTTTCGATCAGGATCGGCCGCCCCGCGAACCGCGCGTCGTGCAGCATCCGCCGGAACGGCGCCTCGCCGAGGCAGCCGCGGCCGATGTGTTCGTGGCGATCGACTCGGCTTCCGCACGGCTTCTTCGAGTCGTTGCCGTGAATGACTGTCAGCCGGTCGAATCCGACCAGGCGATCGAACGCCTCGAACGTCTCCTGATACCCAGCCTCGCTGACGATGTCGTAGCCGGAGGCGACGAGATGACAGGTGTCGAGGCAGACCCCGACGCGCGCCGAGCCCCGCACGTGCCGGATGATCTCCGCGAGATGCTCGAACGTATGCCCGAGCGTGCGTCCCTGGCCCGCCGTGTGCTCGAGGATCACCATCGTCTTGCGCCGCGGCCGCGCCTTGAAGGCGACGCGGATGGCGTCGGCAATCAGGCGTAATCCATCCTCCTCGGAGCCGGCGGTGCACGTGCCGGGATGAATCACCACGCCAAGCAGCCCAAGGGCGTCCGCGCGGTCGAGTTCGTCGATGAAGGCCGCGATCGACTGTTCGCGCAGCACCGGAAACGTCGTGGCGAGGTTAATCAGGTAACTGGCGTGTGACACGACGGGCGCGATGCCTGTCTGATCGAGTCGTGCGCGGAAGGCCGTGATCTCCGCCGGGTCGAGCGGCTTGCCGCGCCACTGGCTGGCGTTCTTCGTGAAAATCTGGAGCGCTTCGCACCCGTGCACCACTGCGCGATCGACGGCTTTCGAGACGCCGCCCGCGACCGACATATGCGCCCCGATACGAAGCATCAGCTATATGATCCTTGATCGTGACGCAGGGATTGCGCATCGCCGTGCTCGTCGGATCGCTGCTCGTGATGGTGGCGGCCGTCGTGCAGTTCGCGCAGGTCGGCAATCCGACCGTCGAGATCCAGATCCTCGCCTTCAACGATTTCCACGGTGGCCTCGAACCGGCGGCCGGCGGCACGGGACGGATCGGATCCACCGACGCGGGCGGCATCGAGTACCTCGCGACGCATCTGGCCACCCGCAAGGCCGCCAATCCCAACACGATCGTCGTGTCCGCCGGCGACAACATCGGCGGCTCCCCGCTCCTCTCGAGCCTGTTTCACGACGAACCGACGGTCGAGGCACTCGGCCTGGCCGGTCTCGAGATTTCCGCGCTCGGCAACCACGACCTGGATGAAGGGTGGTGGGAGCTGTATCGCATCCAGAAGGGCGGGTGCCATCCCGTGGACGGCTGCCAGGACGGCACCCCGTACGCGGCCGCGGGGTTCTCGTATCTCGCGGCCAACGTGATGCTGGATCCGCGGACGGCCGATCCGAAGAGGCTGGCGCAGGCCGGGATCGAGGGGCAGGAGCCCCGGCCCCTGCTGCCGGCCTATTCGATTCGCACGATCGCCGGGGTCCGGATCGGCATCATCGGCCTCGTCCTGCAGGAAGCGCCGACGATGATCATGGCGTCGAGCACGCGCGGACTCGTGTTCGAGCCCGAAGCGGAGAGCGCGAACGAAGCGGCTGCGGAGCTCCGCGCGCAGGGTGTCCGCGGCATTGTCGTCGTCATGCACGAAGGCGGCGGCCAGCAAGGCACCGACGTGAACGGCTGCGAGGCGATCTCGTCCGACCTCGTGGATCTCGTGACGGCGATGTCCGACGACATCGACGTCGTGGTGTCCGGTCACTCGCACCAGGCCTACAACTGCACGATTGACGGGAAGCTCGTGACCAGCGCCGCGTCGGCAGGGCGCGTCTTCACCGATATCGATCTCGACGTCCGCCGGTCCGACGGAGAAATCGTCTCCAAGGAGGCGCGCAACATCATCGTCACGCGCGATGTCGCGAAGGACGGGCAGCAGATGGCGCTCCTGGCGGGATACCTGCCCGCGGCGGAAAAAGTCAGCAACCGCGTCCTGGGGACGATGACCGGGAGCCTGACCCGCGCCACCACGCCGGCGGGCGAGTCGGTGATGGGCGACATCGTCGCCGACGCGCTGCTGTATGGCGCGCGCAAGACTCCTGGCGCCGACCCCCATCTGGCGATCTGGAACTCCGGGGGCATCCGCGCCGACCTCACCGTCCCGCCCGGGGCGGCGTCGGCGCCGATCACCTACGCGCATGCGTTTTCCGTGGTGCCGTTCGGCAACGAACTGATCGTCAAGTCGCTCACCGGCGCGGAACTGATTCAGCTGTTCGAGGAGCAGTTTGGCGGCGCAGGCGGGACGGGCGATCGCGTGCGGATTTTTCAGGTGTCGGACGGCTTCACGTACGCCTACGACTCGACGCGTCCATTCGGGCAGCGCATCGACAGGTCATCCATTCGCCTTGATGGGGAGCCCCTTGACCCGTCCATGACATACCGCCTGGCGACGAGCAATTACCTCTGGGACGGCGGAGACCAACTCGCGGCCGTGAAACAGGGACGCGACGCAGTCCTTGTCGGGGTCGATTACGACCTGTTTGCCGACTTCATCTTCAACAATTCCCCTCTGTCGCCAACACCCGCTAACCGCATCCGTAAGATCCGCTGAGCTCGCCGCACTATTCAGGCACGCCCCTTGCGCTACGAATGGCCAATGGGCAACCCCGTACCGGGGCACGCCCGTGGGAGGACGTCAATGTTGTGGACGCTAATCGTCCTGTTGCTGCTGTTCTGGGTTCTGGGTTTTGCGTTCGACGTGGCGGGCGGGATCATTCACGTGCTGCTTGTCATCGCGGCCGTGGTCTTCCTCTTCAATCTGTTCACTGGTCGAAAGACGGTCGTCTGACGGGAAGAGCTGCGAAGGTGCATCGGCACCTTCGCACTCCCGCACCTTCGCACCATCGCACCGTAGTATCGTGAGCTCCGTGGAGGTCTTCGTCATACCGGTCGGCAGGCAGCGCTACGAGCTCTATGCCGAGCAGCCGGATGCCCCGAAGACGACCGAGGAACACCCGCCAACCGGATTCATCGGGCGCATCCGCTACCGATTTTCGGCACTGGTACGCACGGCCGAGGAACGGCAGCGCGCCGGCCTCTCGCACGACCCGTCGAAAAATCTGTTCGGCCGCATGCAGGACCGGGCGATGGCCTGGGTCGCCGAGCGCGCCGCCGAACATCACCTGCTGTGGAGCCTGCGGGGCCAGACCGAAGTGGTCGCGTCGCACCCGAACGACATGCCGTTTGAGGAGGTCCACGCGCTGATCCGCCGCACGCTGCAGTGCGACTACGATCGGCATCGCCGGTGGACGTTCATCGACGGTCTCCTGTTCGTCGTCACGTTCCTTCTCCTCGGGCCGCTGTTTCTGCTGATTCCGGGGATCGCGAATCTGCCGGCGCTGTACTTCGGGTTCCAAACCGTCAGCCATTTCCTCGCCATGCGCGGCGCCGCGCATGGCCTTCACGAGGTTCACTGGACCGGCCGCCCGTGCCCCCCGCTGTCGGAGCTGCGTGCGGTCGTCCTGTTGAACAGGACCGATCGCAGTAGTCGCGTGCACGACATTGCTTCGCGTCTCCGCCTGGCCCACCTCACCACCTTCGTCGATCGCGTCGTCCGCGTCGCGTAGCGGCTGATATACAGTTTCAGATCGTGAAACTGCGGGAGCTCGCGGAGCGCCTTGGCTGTCGCCTGGAGGGCGACGGCGACATCGAGATCGCCCGCGTATCGGGCATCCAGGATGCGAAGCCGGGCGATCTGACGTTCGTCGCCAACTCGAAGTACGAATCGGCGCTGGCCGACACGCACGCGTCCGCCGTCCTGCTGCGCGAAGGCGCGCTGACCGCGCCCTGTGCCGTTCTCAGAGCCACCGATCCCTATCTGGCGTTCGCCCGCGCGGTGGCGCTGTTCGCGCCCGCGTGGCGGCCGGCCCCAGGCGTTCATGCGATGGCCGCCGTGGCCGCAGGCGCGCAGCTGGGCACCAACGTCTCGATTGGCGCCTTCGTCTCGATTGGCGCCGGCGCGAGCGTCGGCGACAACACCGTCGTATTCCCCAACGTCACCATTGGGGACGGCGTCCGGATCGGCAGCGATTGCGTCATTCACTCCAACGTCGCGATCCGCGAGCGGGTCGTCATCGGCCACCGCGTCATCCTGCAGAACGGCGTCGTCCTGGGCAGTGACGGCTACGGCTTCGTGCGCCGCAGCGACGGCACACACGAAAAAATTCCGCAGGTCGCCGACGTCGTGATCGAGGACGACGTGGAGCTGGGGGCCAACACGACGGTCGACCGGCCCGCGGTAGGCGAGACGCGGATTCGATCGGGAACGAAGATCGACAATCTCGTGCAGATCGCGCACGGGGTGACCGTCGGCCGCAACGTGCTCATGGCGGCGCAGGTGGGCATCGCGGGAAGCACCGACATCGAAGACGCGGTCGTCTTTGGCGGGCAGGTGGGCGTCGGCGGCCATCTCACCATCGGCCGCGGGAGCGTCGCGGTGGGGCAGTCGGGCGTCACGAACTCGCTGCCCGCGGGCGCGATCGTCGCCGGCTATCCGGCGATCGACAGTCACGAGTGGCGCCGGTCGTCCGTCCTCTTCAAGCGGCTTCCGGAACTGAAGCGCCGGATCGAGGAGCTCGAGGCGCGGTTCGCGGAGCTGAGCGCGCAGCTGGACGAGTCCGGAGACGACACCGAGTGATGCCCGGCGTCCTCCTGGGACTGGCGCTGCTCGCGTGGAGCGCGCCAGCCTCGGCGCAGACTGCGCCCGCGTCGTCCTTTCTCTCCCGATTCGATTTCTGGGTGGCGCTGGAACACCTCTCCCACGACGACCCGCGCTACAACTGGGACGCGAAGTGGGCCGCCGAGCTCGACCTTGTCGATTACGGCGCGGGACGCGCCATGTTCGCCGCCGAGTACCAGACGATCATCGGCGAGGAGTTCCGGTTCTTCGATCCCAACCAGGGAAACTACATGCTCGAGGGATCGGGATCGGTGCGCCTGAAGGGGGTGGAGGTCGCCGGCGTGTTTCATCACGTGTCGCGGCACCTGAGCGATCGGTTCAAGCGATTTCCGGTGGACTGGAACATGGTCGGCGGACGGCTGCTCGCGTCAGTCGAGCGCGGCCGGACGCAGGTGCGCGGGCGCGCCGATCTCCGCACGGTCATCCAGCACACGTACGTCGATTACGAATGGGAGCTGGATACCGAGGCCGCGGCGCGTGTCCGGCTGCGCCCGCGCACTGCGGTTGTGGCGCTGGGCCAGCTGCGCGTGATTGGTGTCGATGGCAGCCGCGGCCGCGGCACGCAGTACGGCGTGCGCGGTGAAGGGGGCGTCAGGTTCGACGGACGAGCGGCCGCGCTGGAGCTGATCGTCGCCGCCGAACGGCGGATCGACCCGTATCAACTGGAGTTCTCGACGACGACCTGGCTGTCTGCGGGGTTCCGATTGACGAACCGGTAAGCCGGTCCTTCGGACCTGCCGGGGTGACATAATCGGGACACGTATGCGTTTCCGCATCGCTGTCTTTTTCGCGGCGTCCATCGTTGCCGCCATCGCGCTGACTCCGCTTCAGGCGGCCGTTCGTCCGCCGAAGCTCCAATATCAGATAGCCACGCTGCCGAACGGCCTGCGCGTGATCCTGTCGGAGGATCATTCGACGCCGATCGTCCACGTGTCGGTGTGGTACCACGTCGGCTCGAAGAACGAACGGGCCGGACGCACGGGCTTCGCGCACCTGTTCGAGCACATGATGTTCAAGGGCTCGAAGAACGTCGAGCCCGATTCGCATACGTCGTACGTGTCGAGCGTCGGCGGACGCAGCAACGCGTACACGACCGAAGACGTGACGGTCTTCTGGCAGACGCTGCCCGCGCAGTATATGCCGCTGGCGCTCTGGCTCGAGGCCGATCGGATGGCCACGCTCCGCATCGACGACGTGGCGTTCAGGCGCGAGCGTGAAGTGGTCAAGGAAGAGCGCCGGCTGCGCATCGAGAACCAGCCGTACGGCCGGCTCTCCGAAATCATCTACGACCACGCGTTCGTCGCGCATCCGTACAAGCATCCGACGATCGGCAGCATGCGCGACCTCGAGGCCGCCTCGATTGCCGACGTGCGCGACTTTCACGGGACGTTTTACGTGCCGGAGAACGCGACGGTGACCATCGTCGGCGACTTCGATTCGGATGAAGCGCTCCGGATGGCCACCCAGTACTTCGGCCGGGTGCCGAAAGCCGCCAGGCCGGTGCCGCGCGACATCCCGAGGGAACCCGAGAAGACACAGGAGCGCCGCGCCATCATCGAAGAAGCGTGGCCGCTGCCGGCGGTTGTCGTGGCGTACCACGTGCCGTACGACGGGCATCCCGATGCCTATCCACTGCACATCACGTCGAAGATCCTGTCGGACGGACAGAGCGCGCGGATCGTGAACGAGCTGATCTACAACCAGCGCCTCTGCCTCAGCGCCTCCGGAAGCGGCAATATCACCGAGCACCCGAACCTGTTCTTTGCCGTCTGCATCGTCCAGCCCGGCCGGACGCTCGCCGAAGCCGAGAAGGCGCTGATTGCGGAATTCGACAAGCTGAAGACGGAAGGCGTGACGCCACGGGAGCTGCAGCGCTCGCAGAACCAGTTTGCGCGCGACTACATCCTCGGCCGCGAGTCGAACGAGGACAAGGCGCTGCACCTGGCGCACGCGGCGGTGATTCATAACGACATCACGACCGCCGACGGGGAGTTCGACATCTTCATGAAGACGTCGGTGGCCGACGTGCAGCGCGTCGCACGCTCCTATTTCAACCAGTCGAATCGCCTCGTGGTGCACATATTGCCGAAAGGCGGGGCGCGATGAACCGGCGCGGGGCACTGGTCGTTGGCATCCTGGGAGTTGTCCTGTGCGCGGCAGCGGTGAGCGCGCAGGTCGACAGAACGCCGGACGGCCGCTTCATCATGTGGCCCACGGAGCGTCCGCCGCGGCCGCTCGCCGCCCGCGACGTCAATTTCCCGCCCTACGAGATCCGCACGCTGCGCAACGGCATGCAGGTGATCGCCGTGCTGCATCACGAGCAGCCCGCGGTGAGCATGCGGCTCCTCATTCGCACGGGCGCGGTGCAGGACCCCGCGAATAAGGTCGGTGTGGCGACGCTGACCGCGTCACTGCTCGATCGTGGCACGCAATCCAAGACCGCCGAGGAGATCGCCGACGAGATCGACTTCATCGGCGGCGCGCTCGCGACCGGGTCCGGATCCGACCTCACCTTCGCCAATGCGGTCGTGATGAAAGATTCCTTCGACGTCGGGATCAATCTGCTGGCCGACGTCGTGCGCAGCCCGGCGTTTGCGGAGGAAGAGATCGATCGCCAGAAGGAGCAGACGATCTCGAGCCTTCAGGTCAGCGCCAACGACCCCGCTTACGTCGCCGGCGTCCTGTTGGAGCGACTGGTGTACGGGTTCCATCCGTATGGCCTGCCGAACAGCGGCACGCCCGAGACGCTCGCGGCGATTACGCGCGCCGACCTGCAGGAGTATCACCGGAAATACTTCGTCCCCAACAACATGGTGCTCGCCATCGTCGGCGACGTGACCGGCGAGGAAGCCTTCGCGGCGGCCGATCGCGCGTTCGGCGGATGGCCCCGCGGCGAGGTGCCACCCGTCGCGCTGACGGCGCCGCCGGAGCCGACCCGCCGCATCGTGGTGATCGACAAGCCGGACGCGGTACAGACCGAGATCCGCGTCGGGCAGCTCGCGATTCCGCGCAAGCACAACGACTACATGGCGTTCGACCTGGCCTCCAAGATCCTGGGCGGTGAGGGCGCCAACCGTCTGCACCAGGTCCTGCGATCGGAGCGCGGACTGACATATGGCGCCCAGGCCGATTCCGAAGCGCGCAAGCAGTCGGGGCACCTCGTGGCAGAAACGGC
Source organism: Candidatus Sulfopaludibacter sp. SbA3 (assembly GCA_945903265.1). Taxonomy (GTDB): domain Bacteria; phylum Acidobacteriota; class Vicinamibacteria; order Vicinamibacterales; family UBA2999; genus CAXNKG01. Next base: position 177,451 of record CAMDNQ010000003.1, on the reverse strand, counting down.
GACCCGCACGGAAACGACCGGCGAGGCGCTGCGCCTGATGGTGGATGAGATCGCGAAGCTGCAGCGCGAGCGGGTGGGCGAGCGCGAGCTGTCCGATGCCCAGGCGTATCTCGCCGGCAGCTTTCCGCTCACGATTGAAACCCCGAACGACATCGCCACGCAGGTCCTGAACGTCATCTTCTACGAGCTCCCGGTGACCGAGATCGGATCGTTCCGGGAACGTGTCCAGGCGGTGACGCCCGACGACATCCAGCGTGTGGCGAAGCAGTACATCCGTCCGGACCGTCTGTCGATCGTCCTGGTCGGCAACGCCAAAGCGTTCGTGCCGCAGTTGCAGCGCGTGGGCTTTACCGACGTCGAAGTGATCCCGATCGAGCAGCTGGATCTGATGTCGGCGACGCTGAAGCGCGAGACGACCCGGGTGGAGAACGTCCCTGCGGCCTTACTGAATCCCGCGCGGCTGGCATACACCTTGTCTCAGGTGAATCCTGGGACGTCCAATCCGCTCCTCAAACGGGTGCTCGACGCCAAGGGCGGTACCGACGTGCTGCGGAAAGTGCGGACGGTGATTGCCGACGCCGACACGACTTTCAGCATGGAGCAGGGGCCGGTCATGTCGAAGACGCGGACTTACGTCACCTATCCCGACAAGTTCCGCATCGATGCCACGGTGGCCGGCGCGCAGGTCATACAGGTGTTCAACGGCGGCAACGCCTGGGCACGCGATCCCGCCGGCGTGCACGATGCGCCGCCGGCGATGCGCGAGGATTTCGCCGCCAGCGTCCGGCGCGACATGATTCCGCTGCTGCTGGCCGCCGCCGACGGCACGGTCACGGTGCGCGCACTTCCGGATGAAGGCGTCGAGGGCCAGGTCCTGAAGGTGCTCGAGCTCAGCGGTCCGGCGCTGCAGCCGGTCCGGCTCTACGTCGAGAACAGCGGGCTCGTCGCCCGGCAGCGATTCAGCGCGCCCGGCCCCGACGGCAAGCCCGTCGATGCCGAAGAAGTGTTTTCCGACTACCGCAGCGTCAGCGGCGTGCAGGTACCCTATCGCGCCGTCGTCCGCCGCGCGGGCCGCGTCATTTTGTCCCGCACGCTCACGCAGGTCGCCCTCAACACCCCCATCGACGACAAACTGTTCGCGCGGCCTCAATAGCGGCCGCCCGTCGTTCACCCTTCTCCCTTCTCGCTTCTCTGTTCGTGTTCATGTTCGTGCGTTCGCATTCAAGTTCCAGACGAACCCTGAGAACGGTGGGCGCGAACTTGAACACGAACCTGAACACGAACTGAGAAGTGAGAACATAGAAGTGTGAACGGATGCGCGTTTTAATCTCCTGCGGCGAGCCGTCCGGTGATCTGTACGCGGGGGCTCTGACCGCGGAGCTGCGGAAGCGGGTGCCCGGGGTGCAGGTGACCGGTCTGGGAGGCCCACAGCTCGCGGCCGCCGGGGCGAACCTGACGGCCGACTACAGCGGCATGACGGTCACGGGGTTGACCGAGGCGCTGCGAGTCCTGCCGCATTCCTACGCGACCTACAGGCGGCTGGTGGCCGCCGCGCGTGCCGAGCGCCCAGACGTCTTTGTCGCCATAGACTTCCCGGATTTCAACTTCCGAGTGATGCGGGCGATGCACCGGCTCGGCATCCCGGTGGTCTACTACATCAGCCCGCAGCTCTGGGCGTGGCGGGCCGGGCGCATGGCGACGATGAAGCGGTTCGTCGACAAGGTGCTGGTGATTTTTCCCTTCGAGGCGGCCATCTACGAGCGCGCCGGCGTTCCGGTGGAGTTCGTGGGTCATCCGCTCGTGGACCTCGCGCGCGCGACCCAGCCCCGCGCGGCGTTCCTGCGCGATCACGGCCTGCAGCCGGACGCGCCGACGGTGGCGCTGCTTCCCGGCAGCCGGCCGAATGAGCTGCACCGCATCGCGGGAGACATGGCAGCGTCACTGCCGATCATCCGCGCCGGTATTCCTAGCGTGCAGTTCGTCGTCGCGGCCGCTCCTGGACTGCCCGATGCGTTGTTTGCGCCCTTCACGGGAATCGCCGCGATCGTTCGCGATCGCACCGACGACGTGCTGGCGGCGTCGGATGTCGTGATTACAGCCTCAGGGACGGCGACGGTGCAGGCCGCCTTGCACGAACGGCCGATGGTCGTCGTCTATCGGCTCTCCCCGGTCACGTACCTGCTGGGCCGCCGGTTCGTGAACGTTGATACCTATGCGATGGCCAATCTTGTCGCCGGCCGCCGGATTGTCCCCGAGCTGATTCAGGACGACTTCACGCCGCCACGTGTCGCCGGCGAAGTGCTTTCGCTGCTGAGCGACACGGATCGCTACGACACCACGCGCCAGGCCCTCGTCGACGTCCGGCATCGTCTCGGGGCGCCTGGCGCCAGCGCGCGCGCCGCCGACGCCATCATTCAAATATGTTCAAGAACGCATTCCGCACACTCGTAATCGCGGCGGCCTGCTGGCTCGCTGCGCCCGCGCGCATGAGCGCCACCGTCCTTCTGCCCGCGGAGTTCACGACGGTCGTGACCGAGTCCGCGCTGATCGTCCATGGCCGCGTGACAGACGTGACAGCGAGGCTCGTCGGCCCGCGCCGCACGATCGAAAGCCTTGTGACATTGGAAGTGATTGACGGCCTCAAGGGCGTTTCGACGCACACCGTCACCTTCCGCGTGCCGAACGGACAGGTCGGCAGGTACCGCCGCATTCTGGTCGGGGCGCCGGAGTTCGTCGAAGGCGATGAAGTGTTCGTGTTTCTCCGCGGACGGGCCCCTGCGGTGCCGTCGCTGTTCGGACTGAGCCAGGGGGTGTATCGCGTGGCTCGAACCGGCGGCCGGGCGATCGTGGCTGCCCCGGTGATGGCCCGAGGGGGATCCGCCGAGCGCGTCGTGCGTGGCGACCCGGCACGGACGCCGATCGATGCCAGTCTGTTTGCGCGCGAGGTGCGCGCGGTCCTGGGGCGTGCGCGATGAAGCGGTGGCTTTGCGCGGCGATGGCCGTGCTCGTGTTCGCGCAGCCGCTGGACGCGTACCTGCAATTCTCCGTGATGCGCGCCGGTCAGACGCGCGCGCTGAAATGGCAGCGGATACCGGTTCGCTGGCACGCGGCCGATCGCGGTGCTGCCGGCGTCAGTGCGTCTGAATTTCAGGCGACGATGGCCAGGGCGTTCGGCACGTGGGAAGCGGTGCCGACCGCCTCCATCGCCTTTCAATTCGCCGGGTTTTCCGGCGCCGAGCCATTCGATGACGACGGTGTCTCGGTGCTGGGATTTCAGGATCAGCCCGACATGGAGCGTGTGCTCGGGGCCACCGGCTTTCTGGTCGACACGGTGACCGGCGACATCGTCGAGGCCGACATCTTCTTCAATTCAGCCTTCCCCTGGTCCACGTCGGCGGCAGGGGATCCGAATCGATTCGATCTGGAATCGGTGGCGGTCCACGAGATCGGGCACTTTCTCGGCCTTGGGCACTCGGCGCTGGGCGAAACGGAAGTGCGCCCGGAAGGCGGGCGCAGGGTGCTCGCGAGCGGCGCCGTCATGTTTCCGATTTCGTTCGGGCGGGGAGTCACCCATGACCGCACGCTGCAGCCCGACGACATCGCTGGAGTGTCCGACCTGTATCCCGACGGCGATTTCCGATCGCAGACCGGGATCGCCCGCGGCCGCGTGACTCGCAACGGCGGGGGCGTGCTCGGGGCTCATGTCGTGGCGTTCAACCCGGAGCGCGGCGAGCTGGTCGGCGGCTTCACCCTCAACAACGACGGGGAGTTCGAGATCGCCGGCCTGCAGCCCGGTCCGCACATCATTCGCGTCGAGCCGCTCGACGACGCGGATGTCGAGAGCTTCTTCAGCGCAAGGAATCCAATCGACCTGGGGTTCCTGGTGACGTTCTTCAATCGCCTCTTCATCGCCCCCTCAGGCGGACAGGGCGAGACCGTGACAGTTGCCGTGAGGCCGAAGTGACGCGGGGCATCGCTCGCACCGTTGTGCTCGTCGTCATGCTCGTATTCGTTGGCCGCGAGGCATCCGCGCAGACAGGTTCGACACCATCGATCCGGTGGGTTGAGATCGATCTGGGAGGTGGATTCCTGAGCGGTGCGCCGCTGGGCACGGTCGACGCGAACCTGCGGGCCAACGAGCGGACGGCGCAGCCGTACCGCATGTTTACCGCGGATCATCGCTTCGAGAGGAGTCGTCAGTTTCATGCCCGCGCACGCCGTCTCTTTGGCGAGAGATGGGGAGTGGAAGGGGGCGTCACGATTGGCCATCCGGTCTTGCGCGCTGACGTCAGCGCAGACGTCGAGGGGGCGCCTGGCCTCGCGATCAGCGAGACCGTGGACCAGTATTTCTTCGACGCCGCCGTCGTGATGGCCTTCGAGGAGTTGAGCCTGGGCCGGCTCGTGCCGTTCGCGACGGGTGGCGCCGGGTATCTGCGGCAGCTTCATGAAGGACAGACGGTCATCGAACACGGCCAACTGTTCCAGGCGGGGGCGGGCGTGAGATACCCGTTTGTGAGCCGCGCCGCCGGCCTCGTGCGCACCGCCGGACTCCGGGGCGACGTTCGTGGGTATGTGCTGCGGGGTGGGGTGTCGGTGGACGCTCGCCCGAGACCGCACATGGCGATCTCGGGCGGCGTGTTCGTCGGGTTCTAGTGTTCGTTGGGTTCTAAGCGGGCGCTGCGCTAGCGTTCTGACTCGCGGTCCGAGTTGCTCTCCGAGTCGCTCTCGGACTGGCTGGAGCCGCGGTCCGGAAGCTCGCTCTGCTCCTCGAGCTCGCGGTCCATGCCGCGGTTGCGTTCGCCCTGCGATCCCCGGCTGCGCTCGCTGCCCGGGGTGCCGCGGTTGCCACGGTCGTCAGTCTGATCCTGCTGATCCTGATTCCTGTCCTGATCCATGTTTTAGGGACCTCCAGGAGCACGAGTTCGCAAACGTGGTGCCGCCGACGGCAATGTCCGCGCTGTATAGAGCGGCACAGGTCCGGGACGAACGGCCGCGTTCCCCCCTAGTACACGCGGGGCTTCGCGCGTCAACGGTTCGACCACAACTGGACCGCGGGGTATGATCGAGGTCTTCATGACCACTCAGAACAGCTTTGGAACACGCACGGAAATCCGCAGCAGCGGACAGCCCGTGACGATTTACAGTCTCCCCGCGCTCGAGAAGGCCGGATTTCCGGGCGTCTCGCGCCTGCCGTTCTCGCTGAAAATCCTGCTCGAGAACCTGCTGCGCCGTGAGGACAATGCGTTCGTCAAGGCGGATGACATCCGCGCCGTGGCGCAGTGGGACGCGAAGGCCGGCCTGGCGCAGGAAATTTCGTTCATGCCGGCGCGCGTGCTGCTGCAGGACTTCACCGGCGTCCCGTGCGTGGTCGATCTGGCGGCCATGCGCGACGCGATGGTGGCCCTTGGCGGCAACCCCGATCGGGTCAACCCGCTGCAGCCCGTCGAGCTCGTCATCGATCATTCGGTGCAGGTCGATTACTTCGGCCGCGCCGACGCGTTCACGCTGAACGCGGAGCTGGAGTTCGCCCGCAACCGTGAGCGCTACGCCTTCCTCCGCTGGGGGCAGCGCGCCTTCAACAACCTCAAGGTCGTGCCGCCCGACACGGGCATCGTCCACCAGGTCAACCTCGAGTTTTTGTCCCGCGTCGTCTTTTCAGAGACGGTGGACGGCAAGACGGTCGCATACCCGGACACGCTGGTCGGCACCGACTCGCATACGACGATGGTCAACGGGCTCGGCGTCGTGGGCTGGGGCGTCGGCGGCATCGAAGCCGAGGCCGCCATGCTCGGCCAGCCCTCCTCGATGCTCATCCCTGACGTCGTCGGGTTCCGTCTCTCAGGCGTGCTGCCGCGCGGCACCACCGCCACCGATCTCGTGCTGACCATTACCGAAGCGCTCCGCAAGCACGGCGTGGTGGGCAAGTTCGTCGAGTTCTTCGGCGAGGGCCTCAGGCACCTCACGATTGCCGACCGCGCGACGCTGGGGAACATGTGTCCGGAGTACGGCGCGACCGTCGCGATCTTCCCGATCGACGAGATGACACTCGACTATCTCCGCCTCACGGGCCGCGACGACAAGAACGTGAAGCTCGTCGAAGACTACGCGCGCGCCCAGGGACTGTTCCGCACCGATGACAGCCCCGAGGCGATTTACAGCGATGTGCTCGGGCTCGATCTCTCGACGGTCGAACCGAGTCTCGCGGGACCGAAGCGCCCGCAGGACCGCGTGCCGCTGCGCCGGGCCAAGACGGCCTTCCAGACGGCGCTCCCGACGATGCAGGTTCCCGGAAAGCTTCCCAGGGCGGCCGACGCCGGCGGGACGCGGCAGGGAGTCGCCGACGCGACCAGTGGCGTGGGGCAGTCTGGTGTGGCGGTTGCCGATCCGGCGCTCGAGGAACTCGATCATGGCGCGGTCGTCATTGCCGCGATCACGAGCTGCACGAACACGTCGAATCCCAGCGTCATGATCGGCGCGGGTCTGCTGGCCAAGAAGGCGGTCGAGCGCGGGCTCAAGCGAAAGCCGTGGGTCAAGAGCAGCCTGGCGCCGGGGTCCAAGGTCGTCACCGAGTACCTTGATGCCGCAGGCCTGACGCCGTACCTCGACGAGCTCGGGTTCAACCTGGTTGGCTACGGGTGCACGACATGTATCGGGAACAGCGGTCCGCTGCCGGATGAAGTGTCGGCGGTCATCAAGGACAAGAACCTCATCGTCTGCTCCGTCATCAGCGGGAACCGGAATTTCGAGGGGCGCATTCAGCAGGAAGTGCGCGCCAATTACCTGGCGTCGCCACCGCTCGTGGTCGCGTACGCGCTGGCCGGGTGGATGACGACCGACGTCACGACCGAGTCGCTCGGAGACGACCAGTCCGGGAACCCCGTGTATCTGAAGGACATCTGGCCGTCGGAGCAGGAGCTGCAGGAGACGATGCTCAAGGCCGTGACCTCCGAGATGTTCCGCCGGAGCTATGCCGACGTCTTCGCCGGCGACGATCGGTGGCAGGGGCTCGCGATTCCGGAGGGCAGCAAGTTCGAGTGGGACGAGTCGTCGACCTACATCCGGAAGCCAACGTTCCTCGAAGGCATGACGATGACGCCCGCGCCGCCGATGGACATCATCGGCGCGCGCGTGCTGGCGCTCCTGGGCGACAGCATCACGACCGACCATATTTCGCCCGCCGGCTCGATCAAGGCGGACAGCCCCGCAGGGAAGTACCTGATGGAGCGCGGCGTGAAGCCGACGGACTTCAACTCCTACGGCGCGCGCCGCGGTAATCATGAAGTGATGATGCGCGGGACGTTTGCCAATACCCGCCTGCGCAACCAGATGGCGCCCGGCACGGAAGGCGGCTGGACGCAGCACCAGCCCGGTGGCGACGTGATGACGATTTACGACGCCGCGATGCGATATCAGCAGGCCGCGGTGCCGACGCTCATCATCGCGGGCAAGGAGTACGGGTCAGGGTCGTCGCGCGACTGGGCGGCGAAGGGAACGTTCCTCCTGGGAGTGAAAGGTGTCATCGCGGAAAGCTTCGAGCGCATCCACCGCAGCAATCTGGTGAACATGGGCGTCATCCCGCTGGAATTCAAGGCAGGGCAGACTGCGGCGTCGCTGAAGCTGGCAGGGACCGAGTCGTTCGACCTGCTCGGCATTGCGGATGGACTCAAGCCGCGCGGCGACGTGCGTGTGCTCGTGCACTGCGGCGACGGTACGGCAAATGAATTTGTCGTGACGGTGCGCATCGACACCCCCGAGGAGCTCGTCGCGTTCCGCCACGGCGGCATCCTGCCGTATGTCGTCCGGCAGCTGATGAAATAAATCTACAGGTCAGTTCGTCGCGGTGGCTTCCTTCTCGACGACCCATGCCCTGCGGCACGCCAGCCAGATGTCCATAATCCTGGCGCCACGTTCCTTGCCGTACACCAGCGGATTGGGACCGTTCGGATTCTTCCGGATCTGGTTCAACTGCGCCACGCCGTCGTTCATCGTCTGCGGGTGGCTGTTGAAGAACATCTCCGGCTGAAGCGGCTTGAAGTAGTCGTTGATGATGTGCTCGAACGCCTGGAGCGAGGCGCGATTCGGCACCTGAAGCGCGCCGCCCGGGATGACCCACATGCGCCGCGTCCCCTTATCCATCACCGGCACGCCGTTCATGATCGTGCCAGGCGTGTGTCCAGGGTATATCCCGAAGCTGATGGTCGTATCACCGAGCGTGAGCTTCTGCCCGTCGGTGATGTCCATGTCGCGCTTGGGCAGCGGGACCGCATTTCCGCCGCGGCCCGGGGCGCGCGGCCGGGCGATCATCTCCCAGTCGGCCGCCGTCATCATCACGCGCGCGTTCGGGTACTTCTGCTGGAAGTACGTCGCGCCGCCGTAATGGTCGCCATGCCCGTGCGACAGGATGATGTACTTGATGTCCGCGGGATTGAGTCCGAGCTTTCTCAACCCGGGCTCGAGCACGGTTTCGGCCTCCATCGGATTGTTCAGCGTATCGAACAGAATCAGCCCCTCGCTCGTGCGGAGCGTCCACGTACCAATCTGCTCGAACCCCACGTAGTACAGGTTGTCGAACACCTTGAGGGGTTCCATCAGCGTGTCCATTCTCGGCCGGCCGTCAGGCTCACGTGCGGGGCCGTCTTCGAGACAGGCATCCTGGGCTTCCCAGACGAGATCGTTCTTGGCGAGCTCTCGCGCCTTCGCCACGAGCGTCTGGGCCTCCTTCGTCTTCATCTCCGGCCAGGTCAGGTTCCGCTCCACCGAGCCGGGCGTCCTCTGGGCCGCAGGCGTCTGGGCATCGACACGAAGCGATCCCGCGGCCGCCACGCAGCCGGCGATCATCAGTCCAACCACAACGCTCTTCATGGGCATATGCATCTCCTCGCGATGGGATAGTAGCCCAACGAATTGGTATCTTGGTAGGTGAAGTGCTGACCGCGGCCAGCGTTAAAACGAAGGCGCTGGAGCTCGGGTTCGACCTGTGCGGCGTCGCACCGGCTGGCAGCTTCCCCGAACTCGCGTTCCTCCGTGAATGGCTCGACCGCGGCTACGCCGGCGACATGGCGTTCATGTCGCGATCGGCCGACCTTCGCGCCGATGCCCGCGCCGCGGTGCGCGGGGCCCGCAGCGTCATCGTCACCGGCACGCTCTACAACACCGTTCCGCCATACACGCCCGAAGACCCCCCGCCGGATCGCGCACGCATCGCGCGGTATGCCTGGGGCGACGACTATCACGACGTCCTCAAGGCGCGGCTGGATGCGCTGCTCGCGTGGATGCGCGCCCGCTCGGATACGCCATTCGCGGCCAGCGCCTACGTCGACACCGGCCCGATCCAGGAGCGCGTGTATGCCCAGTACGCCGGCCTCGGATGGATCGGCAAGAACACCTGCCTGATCAACGCGGAGAAGGGGTCATGGCTCTTTCTGGCCGAGATCATCTGCACGCTGCCGATCGAGGCAGATGCTCCGGCGGTCGATCAGTGCGGTTCGTGCACGCGCTGTCTCGATGCCTGTCCTACTGAGGCGCTTGTCGCGCCCGGTGTGCTCGACGCCCGCCGCTGCCTGTCGTACCTGACGATCGAGCTCAGATCCGCCATCGACGGTCCACTGCGGGAGGGTGTCGGCACGCACGTGTACGGGTGCGATATCTGTCAGGACGTCTGCCCCTACAACCAGGCATCGCCCGCCTCGGCCGATGCCGCCTGGCAGCCACGTGCCGGACTCGACAGGCCCGCGCTCGCCGAGCTCTGGCGGCGTCCGGATGCAGATCTTCGGGCGCTGGTGCGCGGCACGCCAATGACGCACGCGAAGATCACCGGGCTGCGGCGCAATCTCGCCGTGGCGATCGGCAACAGCGGCGATGCATCGGCGCTGCGCGCGCTCGCCGAGGATTCGGATGAGCGGCCGTCGGCGCGCGATCCGATGGTCCGCGAGCACATCGACTGGGCCCTTGGGCAAGGTCAAAGGTCAAAAGGCAAAAGTCAAAGGTAAGATCGGGACATGTCCGGCGGAACCGCGCCCCTTCTTCTTCTCTCGATGCCGCAGATGGCGGATCCCAATTTCACGCAGACGGTCATCCTGCTCTGCGACTACACCGGGGACGGCGCGTTCGGGCTTGTCGTCAATCGCCAGATGACCGATCCGGCGTGGCAGGTCATCAACACGACGCCGGAGGTGCGCGTCAATCCGGATCTCCGGCTCTGGATTGGCGGACCGGTCGATATCCAGCGCGCCTGGGTGCTGATGTCAGAGGCGCAGGGGCCCGACGAGGAGCAGCGCGAGGTCGCGCCAGGCGTGCTGCTGTCGGTGTCGCAGGATCTGACGCTGCGGCTGCTGCAGGAGCCGCCGACGCCGCGCGCCAAGGTGATCGTCGGCTATTCGGGCTGGGCAGCCGGTCAGCTGGATCAGGAGCTTGCCGCTTCCGCGTGGCTGACGGCCGACGTCGACCCGGGCCTCATCTTTGGCGTACCCCCGGACGAGATGTGGGAAACCGCCATCCGCCGGCTCGGGGCCGATCCGGCTGCACTCCAGACGAGCTCAGGCGTCCATTGATCCGCCGCATGGCCGCGCGCTTTGCGCCGGTCGATCTCAGCGCCGACATTTCCACGCTGCCGGCCAACGAGCGGCAGGCGCTCGCCAAACTTGTGGCGGCGGCCAGAGTGTTCGACGCGCTCTACCTCCGGCAGATGTGGGCGGGGAACGAGTCCCTGCTTCTCACACTGCTGCGCGACCGATCCGAACTGGGGCAGGAACGGCTCCATTACTTCCTGCTCAATAAGGGACCATGGTCGCGTCTCGACGACAACGAGGCCTTCATCCCCGGCGTGCCCGCGAAGCCGGCGCAAGCCAATTTCTATCCTGCCGCCGCGCCGCGGGAAGAGGTCGAGGCCTGGCTGAACACACTGTCACCAGCGGATCGCACGCGCGCGACGGGGTTCTTCACCACGATCCGCCGCGATGTCAGCGGACAGCTGATGGCCGTCCCCTACAGCGTTGAATATCAGGGGGAGCTCGCCGAAGTTGCCGGTCTGCTGCGTGAGGCAGCCGCCCTGACCGCGCAGCCGACCCTCAAGGCATACCTCACGGCGCGCGCGGACGCGCTCGTGTCGAACGACTACTACGCGAGCGACGTCGCGTGGATGGAGCTCGAGGCTTCGATCGAGCCGACGATCGGGCCGTACGAGGTGTACGAAGACGAGTGGTTCAACTACAAGGCCGCCTTCGAGGCGTTCATCACGATTCGAGACGACGCCGAGACGGCGAAGCTGGAGCGCTTCGGAGGGGAGCTGCAGGAGATTGAGAACAACCTCCCGATCGATCCGGCGTTCCGCAACCCGAAGCTCGGCGCGCTGGCGCCCATCCGCGTCGTCAATACCGTGTTCTCCTCCGGAGACGCGAATCGCGGCGTGCAGACGGCCGCCTTCAACCTGCCCAACGACGAGCGCGTGGTGAGCGAAAAGGGCAGCAAGCGGGTAATGCTGAAGAACAATCAGGACGCCAAGTTCCGGATGGTGCTCCAGCCGATCTCGAAAGTAGCGCTCGCGGCCGGCGACCAGGGCCATGTCGTGTTCGACGCGTTCTTCACGCACATCCTGATGCACGAGCTGATGCACGGCCTCGGCCCGCATAACATCACGGTCGGCGGCCGCGCGACCACGGTGCGGCAGGAGTTGAAGGAAACCTACAGTGCCATCGAGGAAGCGAAGGCCGACATCTCCGGCCTGTTCGCGCTCAGATTCCTCGTGGATCGCGGCAAAGTGGACGCGTCCTTGACGCGGACGATGTACACGACGTTCCTCGCATCGATCTTTCGCTCCCTCCGATTCGGCATCAACGAAGCGCACGGGCGCGGCGTCGCCATTCAGCTCAATTACTTCCTCGACCACGGCGGCGTCCGCGTCGCCGCCGACGGCACGTTTGCGGTGAACCCGGATCGGATTCACCAGAACGTCATCGATCTGACGCGCGACATCATGACGCTGCAGGCCGTCGGCGGATACCAGGACGCAGTCGAGATGATTCAGAGGCTCGGCGTCGTGCGGCCGCCGGTGCAGGCGATTCTCGACAAGCTGGCCGGCGTGCCTGTCGACATCGAGCCGCGGTTCGTCACGGCGGAGCAGCTGCAATGAGTCGCGCCGGGCTCGCCTGCCTGGTCGTCGCAGGCTGTGTCGGCGCTGCGTCGGCACAGACGCTGCCCCGCTCGGTCTGGAACGGCGTCTATACCGTCGATCAGGCGAAGAAGGGGGAAGCGCTCGCCGTGGCCCAGTGCGTGTCGTGCCACGGCGACGGCCTGAGGGGTGGAGAGGCGGCGCCGCCGTTGACAGGCGATCTGTTCAACTCCACATGGGAAGGCGTGCTCCTATCCGATCTCGCTGACCGGATCCGGACCACAATGCCGATCGACAGGCCGGGGACGCTCTCGCGGCCGCAGACGGCGGACGTACTTGCGTACATGCTGTCGCTGAGTAAGATTCCGGCGGGGACGCTGTCGTTGCCGGCCGACGCCGGAGCGCTGGCCCAGATCGCGTACCGCAGTTATCCGCCACAGCCGTGATGGCGGGGAGAGCCTCGATGACGAAGACCCATGTGAAGTTCGCGGCCGTCGCGGCCGTTGTGGCCGCCACCGTCGTGATGGCGTCGCTCGCGGCCGTCGCCCAGAATCGCACCTTCAGCCCTGGCGCGGCCAACGCCGAGTGGAAAACCTACGGCGGCGACCTGCGCAGCACCCGCTATTCGCCGCTGGCGCAGATCAACAAGGACAACTTCTCGAAGCTCGAGGTCGCGTGGCGCTTCAAGACCGACGCGCTCGGGCCGCGGCCCGAATTCAACCTGCAGTCGACGCCCCTGATGGTGGGCGGCGTGCTGTACTCGACCGGCGGGACGCGCCGGGCGGTCGTCGCCCTCGACGCGGGCACCGGCGAGATGCGCTGGATGTACAGCCTGAACGAGGGCAAGCGCGGAGAAGCCGCGCCGCGCCAGCTGTCGGGCCGCGGCCTCGCGTACTGGAGTGACGGACGGCAGGAACGCATCGTCTATGTGACCCCCGGGTACCAGATGATCGCGCTCGACGCGAAGACGGGGCGTCCCGTGCCCGGCTTCGGCCGCAACGGCATCGTTGACCTGAAGCTGAATAACGACCAGGAGATGGATCCGGTCACCGGAGAGATCGGCCTCCATGCCGCGCCGGTGATCTCCGGCGACGTCGTCATCATCGGCGCCGCGCACCTGCCGGGCAGCATTCCGAGCCGCCGCGACAACGACAACGGATACGTGCGCGGCTTCGACGTCCGTACGGGAAAGCGGCTGTGGATCTTCCACACGATTCCGAGGCCGGGGGAACCAGGCATCGAGACGTGGGAGGTGGAGTCCGCGGCAGAGCAGAGCGGGAACGCCGGCGTGTGGGCGCAGATGAGCATCGACGAGGAGCTCGGTCTCGTCTACCTGCCCGTGGAACTCCCGACCGGCGACTATTACGGTGGTCACCGGCTCGGCGACGGTCTGTACGGCGAGAGCATCATCGCCGTGGAAATCAAGACGGGGAAGAAGCGCTGGCACTATCAGCTCGTGCACCACGGAATCTGGGATTCCGACATTCCGTGCGCGCCAATCCTCGCCGACATCGTTGTCGACGGCCGGATGATCAAGGCACTGGCGCAGCCGTCCAAGCAAGGCTGGGTCTACGTGCTCGATCGCGCGACCGGGGTACCCGTGTGGCCCATCGAGGAGCGGGCGGTCGAGGCGTCGACGGTGCCGGGGGAGAAGGCGTCGCCGACGCAGCCGTTTGTCACGAAACCGCCGGCGTTCGCCAAGCAGGGCGTGACGATTGACGACCTGATTGATTTCACGCCGGCGCTTCGCGCGGAAGCCGTGAAGCTGGCGGCACGCTACAAGCTCGGGCCGCTCTACACGCCTCCGGTCGCCAGCAAGTGGGAGGGGCCGCTCGCGACGCTGATGATGCCGTCGACCACAGGCGGCGCGAACTGGCAGGGCGGTGCACTGGATCCCGAGACGAATTATCTGTACGTCTACTCGTCGAACCAGATCTCCGATCTGGCGCTCATCGAATCGGACGGCAAGCGATCGGACATGCGCTACGTGCGCGGGACTGCGCCGAATCCGGCGGCGCCGCCCGCGGCTCTTCCCGCGGCCGGCGCGGCCGGCGGGGAAGCGGCGCCGCCCGTCCTGGTTCAGGGGCTGCCGCTCGTCAAGCCGCCCTACGCGACCATCTCCGCGCTCGACATCGACAAGGGCGATCTCGTGTGGCAGGTCGCGCACGGCGAGACGCCGGACAACATCCGCAATCATCCGGCGCTCAAAGGCCTGACGATCCCGCGCACCGGGCGCATTGGCCGCATCGGCGTGCTGGCGACGAAGACACTGCTCATCGCGGGCGAAGCCGGGTTCTTCACGACGCCATCCGGACAGCGCGGCGCGATGCTGCGCGCCTACGACAAGGCGACGGGGCAGGAGGTCGGCGAGGTGTATATGCCCGCGCCGCAGACCGGTTCGCCGATGACCTACATGCTGAATGGCCGGCAGTATCTGATCGTCTCGATCAGCGGCGGCACTTACAGCGGTGAGCTGGTCGCCTTCCGGCTGCCGCAGGACGCGACGACGACCAACTGACGGAGTGAGGGCGCGATGCGGAGTGTTGCACTCATCGCGCTTCTCCTCGTCGCCGCGCCGGTACGCGCGCTCGCGCACGACATTCCCGATTCCGCGGTCGTCCAGGCGTTCCTGAAGCCCGAAGGCGACCGCCTTCGTTTCCTCGTTCGGGTCCCGCTCGAGGCGATGGCCGACATCGACGTGCCCACGCGCGGGGAGGGGTACATCGATCTCGCGAACGCCGATGCCGCACTGCGCACCGCAGCCATCGTCTGGATCGGCCGTCAGGTGGCCCTCTACGAAGAGGCCGCCAGGCTCGGCGAGCCGGTGCTCATCGCGGCCCGGGCATCGCTGCCATCAGATCGCGCCTTCGCCGAGTACGACACCGCGCGCGCCCATCTGGCCGGCGCACGGCTTGGGGATACCGTCGATCTCAACCTGGAGCAGGCGTTCCTCGATGCCTGGTTCGAGTATCCGATCGCGTCCGATCAGTCGCGATTTGCCATCGACCCCGGCCTCAGGACGCTGGCGCAGCGCGTGACGATCTCCATGCGGCTGCTGACCCCCGACGGCCGCGAGCGCGCCTTCCAGCTTCATGACGACCCGGGGCTCGTCCAGCTGGATCCGCGATGGCATCAGGCGGCCGGCCGCTTCGTCATGTCCGGCTTTGCGCACATCCTCGACGGCACCGACCACCTGCTGTTCCTGTTGTGCCTGGTCATTCCGCTTCGGCGCATGCGCACGCTCGTGGCCGTGGTGACGTCGTTCACGGCGGCACATTCCGTGACGCTCATCGCGTCCGCCTACGGATTCGCGCCCGGCGGCCTCTGGTTTCCACCTCTCGTGGAGACGCTGATAGCCGCCTCAATCGTCTACATGGCGCTCGAAAACATCGTGGCTGCGAACGTCAGGCATCGCTGGATCATCACGTTCGTGTTCGGGCTGGTGCACGGATTCGGGTTTTCGTTCGCGCTTGGCGACTCGCTGCAGTTTGCGGGCTCCCACCTCCTGACGGCGCTGCTGGCGTTCAACGTGGGCGTCGAGGCGGGGCAGCTCCTGGTCCTGCTGCTCGTCGTGCCGGTGCTGAATCTCCTGTTCCGGCACGTCGTGGCCGAGCGGATCGGCACGATCGTGCTGTCGGCGCTCGTCGCGCACACGGCGTGGCACTGGATGACGGAGCGCGGCGCGCTGCTGATCTTGTTTCCCTGGCCCGCGATCGACGCCGGGTTCCTCCTGACGGCGGTGCGGTGGCTGATCGCCCTCGTCGGTGCCGTCGGCCTCGTCTGGATCGCGCGTATACTTTGGCCGTCAACTCGTGCGTACGTAGCGCGCAGGCTTCAGCCCGCGCGGGAGGAACGGTATGACGAAACGTAATCGGATCGTCGCGGCAGCCTTCGTCGTCGTGCTCGCCTCGCTGGCCGTCACTGAAGCCGTTCTCCAGCGCGTCACGGCACAGGAAGGCGGCGGCACCGTGCGCGCGCCCCGCTTCGAAGTCGATCCGCTGTGGCCCAAACCGCTGCCGAATCACTGGCTGCTCGGCTCGGCGATCGGCGTGTGGGTCGATGAGCGCGACCACGTCTGGATCATTCATCGCAGTTCCGCGACGCTGGATGACAACGAAAAGGGCATCGAGCTGAAGACCGCGGAGTGCTGCGCGGGCGCGCCGCCCGTACTGGAGTTCGACGCCGCCGGCAACCTGGTGCAGTCGTGGGGCGGCCCGGGACAGGGCTACGAATGGCCCCAGTCGAACCACGGCATCTTTGTCGATTACAAGGGCAACGTCTGGATTGGCGGCAACGGCGCCGCCGATTCGCACGTCCTGAAGTTCACGAGAAACGGCAAGTTCATCGCGCAGTACGGCAAGGCCGCCGTGCGCCGCGGCCCGACCAACGCGGAGGGACTCTCGACCTATCCCGGCGACAGCAATGACATGCAGAATTTCGGGCGCGTCGCGAAGATCTTCGTGGACCCGAAAGAGAACGAGGCGTACCTCGCGGACGGCTATCTGAACAAGCGCGTCGCGGTCCTCGATGCCGACACCGGCAAGATGAAGCGCTACTGGGGCGCATACGGCAACAAGCCGGACGACCGGAATCTGGGCCCGTACAACCCGGACGCCCCGCCCGCGCAGCAGTTCCGCAATCCGGTCCACTGCGCGGACCTCGCCAACGACGGCCTGCTCTATGTGTGCGACCGCGTGAACGACCGCATCCAGGTCTTTCGCAAGGACGGCACGTTCGTCAAAGAGGGATTCATTGCCAGGCGGACACTGGCCGCGGGGTCGGTCTGGGACCTCGCATTCTCGCGCGATCCGCAGCAGCGCTATCTCTTCGTGGTCGACGGCATGAACAACCGCATCCACGTGGTACTGCGGGAGACGCTGGACGTGGTGGCGAGTTTTGGCGACGGCGGGCGGCAGCCGGGACAGTTCTACGGCGTCCACAGCATCGCGATCGACTCGAAGGGAAATCTCTATACGACGGAAACCTGGGAAGGGAAGCGGCTCCAGAAATTCGTGTACCGGGGCATCGCATCGGTGCCGCGGCAACAGGGAGCGGTGTGGCCCCGATAAATTCTTAGAAGAATCTTTCCGGGACGACGATGGTGTCGCCGGGCAGGACCTGGTCGCTCAGCTCAACGCGCACTTCCTGGCGCTCGCCTTGGACGATGCGGACGATTTCAATGCGGCCGGTCGCGCCGCGATCCGTGACGCCGCCGGCCAGCGACAGCGCCTGCAGCACGGTCATCTCGTCGTCGCGCAACGCATAGGCGCCGGGACTCTTGACCTGCCCGAACACATAGATGTCTTCCGCTCGAGGAACCAGAATTGTGTCGCCCTCGCGCAGCAGGACGTTCTGCGACGCGTCGCCCTCTTCGAGGTTCCGAAGATTGACCTTGACTGTTTCGCGCGCGGGCCTCGATGCATCGTCGGAGGACGGGATAATCACCACCTCGGGACCCGCCGCCGGCGTAATTGAGTCGGCCAGCGCGAGCGCCTCGACGAGCCGCATGGTGCCCGACAGAGCGTGCACCCCCGGCTTCCGGACCTCTCCAAGAACAAAAATCTTGCGGCTGCGGTATTCCTTCACGGCGACAGTGATCTGCGGCTGTTTGAAAAAGCCGCCTTCCGTCAGCTGGAGCCTGAGGGCGGTTTCAACGTCACGAAGCGTCTTGCCGCCGGCCTCAATCCGGCCCACGAGCGGAAACCCGAACGTCCCATCGGCTTCGACCCGGAACTCCCCAGACAATTCGCTTTGGTCGTATGAGGTAATAACGAGTACATCCTGCGACCCGACCACGTAATTGGCTGGCGTCACCCCTCCGTCCTGGGCCGGTGCCGAGGTCAGCCCGGCAGTAAGGAGTAACACTATGGCCGTTAGAGTCCTAAATAACATGACTCTAATGGTCGTTGGAAGCCGCCTCGAATGCAATACCCCAAAACCCTGATTCTGGGGCCAGCCAGACTCCAGGGGCGGTGTCTGGCTGGCCCCAGAAGGTGCAGGTCGGCGAAATTCTGACGAAGAATTCAGGGACTATTCAGGCGCCCCATTTCCCCGGTCGGCTACTATTTTCGTGGACGTATGCTGTCAGGGATGATCCGCATGAGACGTGTTGTGGCGGCGGTGCTGACGGCTGGCGCATGCGCGCTCGCGCCTGCGGCGTCCGCCCACCATTCGTTTCCCGGCACGTACATCGAGAATCGGACGGTCACGATCGAGGGCGAGCTCGCCCAGATCGTCTTCCGGAATCCCCATTCGTTCATCCAGGTGGTGGTGCAGCAGCGCGGCGCGCGCGTGCGTTACGACGTCGAGTGGGTGGGTGCCGGCGAGCTGGTGCGTGACGGCATCACGCGGACCACGCTGAAGCAGGGCGACCGCGTCGTCATCAGCGGAATGCCGGGCGCCACCGCGGGCGATAACCGTGTGCGGATGTTGAGCCTGCGGCGGGTCAAGGACGGCCTGGACTGGAAGATGCCGCCAGGCCGCCAGATGATGAACTAGAGGAAGTCTCTAGTCTCTCTAGGGAAGTTCGCCGACCGCGGTCATCATCTGCAGCTGACCGGTCGCGTCGTCACTGTCGGTCCACGCAAACATCACCGTCTCTCCCTGAAGCGCCATGCGCGGGTACCCGCTCGCGCGACCGCCGCTGACCGGCGCCACGTTGATTGCCCCCGACTTCGCACCCGAGCGATCGATGCGGCGCACGCGGAAGTCGGCGGCGCCTTCGGCGTATTCGACCCACGACGCCAGCGCGGACCCATCCTCCAGTAATTCGACATCGACCCGGCCGAGCGACCCGCGATCGTCGAGCCGGATCGGGGTCGTCCACGTGCGGCCGGCGTCGCTCGAGAATGCCGCGTATGCCTGGCCGAGATCATTCTTGACCGTGAACCAGGCGGCGGCCACATCGCGGCCGCGCGAGGAGAGCATCGGTCCGTTCACCGGGCAGAGATCGAGCTGCCAGTTGTCGTTGAAGACCGGTGTCGGAGTCGTCCACTTCCCGCCTTCGAGCCGCGACACGGCAATGTCACGTACCTCGGTGTCCGATCGATCGCGGAACCCGGCGAGCAGGCCGTCGCCAGTGGGCACGACGCTCAAGGGGCAGCACTCGCACACCTTGTGATCGATTTCCACATCGGCGATCTGTTTCCAGTTGGCGTCAAATGCTCCGTAGCGGAGCGTCATGGTCCCGGTGTCCGGGTCATCAAAGTCGAACTCGCTGTTGCGCCCGTCGAGCCACACGACGCCCGCGGTGCTGCCGGGCAGCTCGACGAGCGACGCGAATCCGTGTTGCGTTCGCGTGTTGTCGTGATGCGGCAGGAACGACGGCGACCACGTCTTGCCGCTGTCCTTCGAATACGCCATGCGCAGGTTGTACGCCTCGAGGAAGGGATCGAGCTGCTGGAGCCACTGCGCCACGTAGGTGCCGTTCGACAGCTTCATCACCGAGGGCACATCGGCGTAGCTCAGGAACCAGTCGTCTCCGGATGCCGCGGTCACAGGGCTCGTCCAGCCGGCGCCGCTGCGCTCCGCGTATTTCAGCGACGTCGTCTTGCCCTCACGCTCGACCCAGCTGAGGACGACGCCGCCCTGCGACGCGACGAACTGCGGCTCGCTGCTGTTGACGCCCGACGGCGCCGCTACCCGCTGAACCGCCATCGTCCATTCGGCGGGATCCGCGGGCCGCGAGCACGCGATCGTGAGGGCGATACACACGCCGACAATCATCCCGGGTACGTAGTGTCCGGCTTCCGCCGGACGTGTGCGTATTGTCATGATTCTGGCCGCAAAGCATACCATCGGGTCGTGGTCGAAACGCTCATCCTGCTGTCGGCTGTGGCCGGCGGTATCGTCGCCTCCGTCGCGGGCTTCGGCATCGGCAGCCTCGTCACGCCGGTGCTCGCGTGGCACCTGCTGGATGCGAAGCTTGCGGTGGCGGCCGTGTCGATCCCGCACGTCGTCGGCACCGCCGTTCGCTTCTGGCGGCTCGGGGGGCGCGTGGACCGGAGGGTGCTCGCGAGTTTCGGCGTGATGAGCGCGGCGGGCGGCCTGCTGGGAGCGCTGCTACAGGAGCGGGCCACTACGCCGGCGCTTCTCATCCTGTTCGGCGGACTGCTCCTGTTTTCTTCCGCGGCTGAACTGACCGGATTTGGCCGGCGCATGCAGCTTGGCGGTGCGCTGGCCTGGATTGCCGGCGCGCTGTCGGGTCTTCTCGGCGGTCTCGTCGGCAACCAGGGTGGAATTCGGTCGGCCGCGCTGTTGGGGGTCGATCTCCCCAAGCACGCCTTCGTGACGACGGCGACGGCCGTGGCGCTGATGGTCGACGCCGCGCGCGTGCCCGTGTATCTGTGGTCAATGGGTAGCGAGATATGGCAGCTCGCTGCGTGGATCGCCATCGCGACGACGGGAGTTGTCATCGGCACGCTCGCCGGACTGCAGGTGCTCGACCGGATTCCCGAGCGATCGTTTCGTCGAGTGGTAGCAGTCATTCTCGCCGTGCTCGGCGGGGCGATGCTCATCCGGGGCCTGGAAGTCGGATGAGGAATCCCCGCTATCATTCATGGATGCGATACGCCCTTGCGGTCCTGACGATCCTGGCGGCTGTATCGTGCGGCAGTGCCAATCCCGCCGAATGGACGGTTGATGTCTCGACTGTGGAGTCGCCGGCAGGCGGGCACAGCAGCGAGCCGCAGCTTGCCGTGTCCGATCGCGGCGTCCTCGTCAGCTGGCTCGAACATGCCGGCAACACGGTCGCACTGAAATTTGCCGAGCGCACGGCTTCCGGATGGACGCAGCCGATCACGGTGACGTCCGGCAGCGACTGGTTTCTCAGCTACGCCGACGTGCCGTCCGTCATGCGCAAGACGAACGGGACGCTCGTCGCGCAGTGGCTCCGCAACACCGATGTGAAGGTCGAAGGCTACGACCTGCTGCTGTCGTACTCGACCGACAACGGGAAGACATGGGCGACGCCGTTTACGCCTCACCACGACGGCACGCGGTTTCAGCACGGCTTTGCCTCGTTCATGAACCTGCCGGACGACGGCCTCGGCGTCATCTGGCTGGACGGGCGCAACAGCGAGTACTTCGAGAACGATCCGGCGAGCGGGACCATGACGCTGCGGTATGCCGCGTTCGACGCGCAGTGGAAGCAGACGGTGGACACCGAGATCGATCACAACGTCTGCGAGTGCTGTTCGACAGACGCCGCCGTCACACCGGACGGGCCGCTTGTCGTGTACCGCAACCATACCGACAAGGAAATTCGCGACATTGCGACTTCGCGTCTCGTCAACGGCACGTGGACGCCTGAATCGGTTGTCCACAACGACAACTGGGAGCTCTACGCGTGTCCCGTCAACGGGCCAGCGGTGTCTGTGCGCGGCCAGCAGGCGGCTGTGGCCTGGTTCACGGTGAAGAACGACCTCGGTCAGGCGTACGCCGCGTTCTCCGGCGACGGCGGCAAGACGTGGGGGACACCAATCCGCCTGGACGAGGCCGGTTCGCTCGGACGCGTCGACATCGAGTTGCTCGACGATGGGACGGCCGTGGCATCGTGGGTGGAGTACCGCAAGGAATCGTCGGAGCTTCGACTGCGTCTGATTCATCCTGAAGGAGAGCGGTCGGCGCCCGTGACAGTGGCGGCTGTTGGTGGCAGCAGGGCCGCTGGATTTCCCCGAATGGCCCGCGACGGTGACGAACTCGTGTTCGCCTGGAGCGCGGCTCCATCTGGCGCTGCGCCGAATGTGCTGCAGGTTTATACGGCCACGGCAACGCTTCCCTAGGACCTCTTCAACCACGCCGTGATGGAACTTGCGGGGCTGTTCGTCGCCGCCTTTCTGGCCGCGACAATCCTGCCCCTCGCCTCTGAGGTTCCGCTCGCGCTCCTCGTCAGCCGCGATGGCGATCTTTTCCTGCCTGTGGCCATCGCCACCCTCGGCAATTACCTCGGTGCCTGCACGACCTACGCGCTTGCGCGCGCAGCCTCCTCGCGCATTGGCCGCGCCACGGCCGTTCGCTCCGCGCGTGCACTGGACTGGTTCCAGCGCTATGGTCCGCCGGCGCTGCTGCTATCTTGGGTGCCGCTTATCGGCGACGGTATCGTCATCCTTGCGGGCGCGGCCCGAGTGCCGGTCGGAACGTTTTCGTTCTGGACCGTGCTCGGCAAGGCCGCCAGGTACCTCGTGGTAGCGTGGATTGCACAGTCGCAGAGTGTCCGCACGTGACGCCACGCCATTTACCCGTAATTCAGACGCCCCCGGCCGAGCCCACGGGACCGACCGTGATCGACCCGGTGTGCGGCATGACCGTGAACCCCGCGAAGGCGGCGGGGCAGCATGCGCACGCCGGTCACACTTACTACTTCTGCGGCAAAAGCTGTCTGGAGAAGTTCCGCGCTGATCCGGAGCGCTTCCTCGCGAAGACCGAGGCCCTGGCGGTCGAGGCGCCGGTCGGGGCGCCTTTCGAGGGGAAGTGGACCTGCCCGATGCATCCCGAGGTCGTGCGCGACGGCCCCGGGTCGTGTCCGTTATGCGGCATGGCGCTCGAGCCGATGACCGTCTCGCTTGACGACGGTCCTAATCCGGAGCTCGTCGACATGACACGGCGATTCTGGATTGCCGCCGCGCTCGCGGCGCCCGTCTTTCTGGTGGCGATGGGCGACATGGTCCTGGGCATGGGACTGGGCGGACGCGTGGACGTACGGTGGGCCAACTGGCTGGGACTGGCGCTCGCGACCCCCGTCGTCTGGTGGGCCGGCTGGCCGTTCTTCGAGCGGGGCTGGGCGTCGATCGCAAACCGCAGTCCCAACATGTTCACGCTCATCGCGCTCGGTGTGGGCGCGGCATATCTGTTTTCCGCGCTCGCCACGGTTGCGCCCTGGCTGTTCCCCGAAGGCTTCCGCCTGCACGGGGTCGTCGAAACGTACTTCGATACCGCCGTTGTGATTACCGTGCTGGTGCTCCTGGGTCAGGTGCTCGAACTGCGCGCGCGGAGCCAGACGAGCACGGCCATCAAGGCCCTCCTTGGTCTGGCGCCGAAGACGGCCCGGCGCATTCGCACTGGCGTGGAGGAGGACGTTCCACTGATGCACGTCGTGATCGACGACCTGCTTCGCGTCCGTCCAGGAGAGAAGGTTCCGGTCGACGGCGTCGTCGTCGAGGGACGCACGTCGGTGGATGAGTCCATGGTCACGGGCGAAGCTGTACCGGTTGAAAAAGATGCCGGTGCGCGTCTCACCGGCGGCACCGTCAACGGCACGGGCAGCGTCGTCATGCGCGCTGAGCGCGTCGGCGCCAATACGCTGCTCGCGCAAATCGTCAGGATGGTGAGCGAAGCGCAGCGCAGCCGCGCGCCGATTCAGAAGCTCGCCGATCGGATGGCCGCGTGGTTCGTTCCCGTGGTGGTCGCCGTCTCGCTGCTGGCATTTGCCGCGTGGAGCCTCTGGGGGCCCGAGCCGCGCCTGGCCATGGGCCTGGTCACGGCAGTGGCGGTGCTGATCATTGCCTGTCCGTGCGCGCTGGGACTGGCAACGCCGATGGCCATTATGGTCGGCACCGGACGCGGCGCGCAGGCAGGCGTCCTGATCAAGAACGCGGAGGCGCTGGAGCTTCTCGAAGGTGTCGACACGGTCGTGGTGGACAAGACCGGGACGTTGACGGAAGGCAAGCCCACGCTCTCGAGCGTCATAGCGGCCGAAGGCTTTCTGGAGCACCAGGTGCTGCGGCTGGCCGCGGGCCTCGAACAGGGCAGCGAGCACCCGCTCGCCGCGGCCATTGTGGGAGGTGCGCGCGCGCGCGGCCTCGACGTTCCGGCCGCAGCCGATTTCGAGTCGCACACTGGCAAGGGAGTGACGGGCCACGTCGATTCCCGACGCGTGGCGCTGGGCAACCTGGCGCTCATGCAGGCCATCAGTGTCGACGTCGCAGCGCTGGCCGCACGGGCGGACGAGCTGCGGCAGGACGGCGGCACGGCGATGTTCGTGGCCATCGACGGCAAGGCTGCGGGTCTCATTGGTGTTGTCGATCCGATCAAGGCATCGACGCGTGAGGCGATCGAGATGCTCCATCGGGAGGGGCTCCGCATCGTGATGCTCACCGGCGACAATGCGACGACGGCGCAGGCAGTAGCGCGCCGGCTGGGGCTCGATGATGTGCGCGCCGATGTGCTGCCGGCACAGAAGCGCGAGGTCATTCAGCAGCTGCAGCGCGATGGCCATCGCGTCGCCATGGCGGGAGACGGCATCAACGACGCGCCCGCGCTGGCGGAGGCATCGGTGGGCATCGCCATGGGGACCGGGACCGACGTCGCGATGGAAAGCGCGGGGATCACATTGGTGAAAGGTGACCTGCGCGGGATCGCTCGAGCGCGGCGATTGAGCCGCGCGACGATGCGAAACGTGCGGCAGAATCTTTTTCTGGCGTTCGTCTACAACGCGCTCGGCGTGCCGGTCGCGGCGGGCGTGTTGTTTCCGATTCTGGGCGTACTGATCAGCCCCATCTGGGCGAGCGCAGCGATGACGCTCAGCTCGGTCTCGGTCATTGGCAACGCGCTGCGGCTGCGTCGCACGGAGCTATAAGATGCCGTCGTTTCGCGGGCATATACTGGGGGCGATGCGTCTCGCAGCGCTGCTCATGGCGATCGTCGTCGGCGCGGCTCCCGCCGCGCTGACCGCGTGCGAGATCGTGTGCGCGAGCGTGCCGGTGGAGTCAGCCGCGGCGCCATCCGCTCACTCGTGTCATGGCACCACCCACACAGAAGGGCTTTCGATGGCGGCCGGCACACATGCCTGCGGCCATGAAGAGGCGATGCCGCCCGCTGGAAAAATTCCCCCGCCCGACGTCGCTGTCTCTCCAGGTATGAGTGTGTCGCTCCCGGCGCAGGGCGTGTCGACACGTGTGATCGACGCATTCACGCGCTCCGCGGCTCCCGGCCGCCTCCAGTCCCCCCTCGCGCTACGTATCTGAACCCCGCTCCGTCACCGCAGACCCGTTACATGTCTGAAGGAGCAGGGATATGTCCATGCGTTGCGTGTCGCAGCTTGCCGTCGCGATTGTTCTAACCGTCTTTACTGCAGCAGGGGCTCTTGCCCAGGAGAGCGTCCCGCCTCACCAGCACCCCGCGCCGACGCCCGCGCCGGCGGATCCAAATGAGCCGGTGCAGCAGGAGCATCAACATGGCGCCGCCGCCGGCCTCTTCAGTCCACGAGAGGCATCTGGCACCGCGTGGGTGCCGGATCTCACGCCAATGTTTGGCATCCACGGCCAGGCCGGCCGATGGGAAACGATGGTCCATGGCAACGCGTTCGTGCAGTTCCTTCACGAGGCCGCGCCGGAGCATCGCGGAGCCAGTCAACTGGGCAGCATCAACTGGGTCATGGGCATGGCGCGCCGTCCGGCTGGCACGGGCCGGTTCGGTGTGCGCGCGATGATGAGCCTCGAGCCGTGGACGATTGTCGGGTGCGGGTATCCGAATCTGCTGGCGACGGGCGAATTCTGCGACGGCGATAGCATCCACGACAAGCAGCATCCCCACGATCTGTTCATGGAAGTTGCCGCGGAGTACGAGCACCCACTTGGCGCGACGCTGCGCTGGCAGCTGTATGGCGGGCTCGCGGGGGAACCGGCCCTCGGCCCTCCGGGATTTCCGCATCGGCTGTCGGCCATGCCGAATCCGATCTCGCCGATCGCTCATCACTGGCTTGATGCCACGCACATCACCTTCGGCGTGGTCACCAGCGGCGTCTACGCGCAACGGTGGAAGGCCGAAGGTTCTTTATTCAACGGGCGTGAGCCCGACGAAGCGAGATACGATTTCGACTTCGCTGTGCTCGACTCCGTGTCCGGCCGGTTATCGCTGATGCCGTCACCCGCGCTGGCGCTGCAGGTCTCAGCGGGCCATCTGACCGAGGCCGAACCGTCGCACGCAGGAGGCCCGGGCATCGATGTCGACCGCGTCACCGCATCGGCCACATACCATCGGCGGTTCGGCGCCGCGGGCCTGTGGGCCGGGACGCTCGCGTGGGGCCTGAATCGGGAAGAGGGAGAAACAACTCACGGGCTGACGGCCGAGTGGAGCACGGCGTTGTCCGACCGGCACACCGTCTTTGGCCGCGCTGAAATCAACGGCAAGCCCGCGCACGATTTGCACATCCACGAATCGAACGAGGTATTCACGGTGGGGAAGCTTCAAGGGGGCTACACGCACTACCTGCCGGCGCGGCATGGCGTCACGCCTGGCCTAGGGGGGACCGTTTCTGCAGCGCTGGTGCCTGAGGCGCTGCGGCCGCGTTACGGAGGCGTCGGGTTCGGTGTCGGTCTGTTTCTGACTGTCAGGCCGGCCGCCCACGCGATGGCGCCATGACGACGGCGCTTCGCGTCCTGCTCGGCTCGCTGCTCACCCTGGCGATCGCGGCCGCGATCGGATTCTGGTACGTTCGCGCGACAGGGTTGACCGCACGGAGTGAACCCTCGACGGTGGAGGCGCGCGTCGCCAGGGCGGTGCGCGCCGCTGCAATATCGGCGCAGGCGCGTGACGCGCGGAATCCCGTCGCGCCGTCAGTGGAGGCGCTCGCCGACGGCCGGGCGCACTTTGCCGATCACTGTGCGAGCTGCCACGCGAATGACGGGAGCGGCAACGTCCAGATGGGACGAAACCTGTTTCCGAAATCGCCGGACATGCGGCAGGCGGCCACCCAGCAGCTCACCGACGGCGAGCTGTTCTGGATTATCGAAAACGGTATTCGCTTCACAGGCATGCCTGGCTGGTCCACCGGAACGCCGGACGGCGAGGCTGCGAGCTGGCATCTGGTGCACTTCATCCGGCATCTTCCCGATCTGACCGCCGCCGAGATCGAGGAGATGGAAGGGATGAATCCTCGTCCGCCGGCCGAGATTCGTCAGGAAATCGAGGCCGAGCGGTTCCTCTCGGGACAACCCTGACAGGACATTCAGGAAAACGTCAGGTCCCGGGCCGGCTCGATGCGGTATCGTGTATCAGGAGCTGAAGATGAGCATCAAGTGGTTCGGCATCTGTGCGCTGGTCGCGTCCCTGCTCGTTCCCGGCCTCGTGGCCGCACATGAAGGGCACGCGCACAAGATCCTCGGGACGATTTCCGCCGTCCAGGCGAACCGCGTCGAGCTGAAGACGCCGGAAGGCAAGGTGGTGACTGTGACGGTCAACGCCAAGACAACCTACGCGCGCGGCAAGCAGAAGGTCGATGCCAGCGTGCTCAAGGTCGGCGAGCGGATCGTGGCTGAGGTCGCGAGCGAGAAGGACATGATTGCGTCGTCCGTGATGCTCGCCGCGGCCGTGCCTGTCGCATCGCGGTAGCCGCCTGCTGTCTATTGGAAAAGCCAGCGCCCTCGCCTTCGCGGCGGCGCTGGTCGTGCTCGTTACCGCTGTCCTTCCCGCCGAATACGGTCTCGACCCGCTCGGGACCGGCCGCGCGCTCGGACTCCTGAATCTCTTCAACGCCGCACCTCCGCCGATCGTTGCGGCCGAGGGCGGGCCTGTTGTCGCGCAGGCGGCCGGCTATCGGACTGATTCGCGGACGATTACGGTCCCGTCGCTGGGCAGCGTCGAGTTCAAGTACCAGCTCGCCAGAGGGGCGGCGATGGTCTATTCGTGGCGCGCGACGGCTCCGGTCGATTTTGATTTCCACACGGAGCCGGCGGGGCAGCCGCCGTCGGCGTCGGAGACATTCGAGCGGGGCGAGGCCGCTGAGAAGCAGGGCAGTTACACGGCGCCCTACGACGGCATTCACGGGTGGTACTGGGAAAACGTCTACGACGCGGATGTCGTTGTGACGCTCGACGCGGCGGGGTTCTTCTCAGAGGGGCGGCTGTTTCGACTGAACCAGCCGCCGGAGCGGATTCTGATTCCCGAGCGTTAGTTCATCGAACAGCTGCCGGGACCGCGTGGGTCTCCGCAGCTGCCGCAGGATCCCGGCCCGGCAGGCCGCGGCGCAGCGGCCCGGGGTGCAGCTCCTGGCGTTCGGGGACCAGCACTGTGGGCGGCAAACACCGAAAACCGGCGCTCGAGCTCCTGGGCGCGGCAGGCCGGGCATTCCGGGATCTCGCCGGTGCGCACCAGCAGCTCGAACTGATGCGCGCAGGCTTTACACGAGTATTCGTACAACGGCATCGATCGTTCCTCTATAGGATCATAACTGAATGTCACCAACACGCCCGCGACAGATCGCCAACCCCCTTCGTCGGAATGTCGCGATCGTCGCGCACGTCGACCATGGCAAGACCACGCTCGTCGACGCCCTGCTGCGCCAGAGTGGCGCGTTCCGCGCCAATCAGCAGGTCGCCGATCGGGTCATGGACAACACCGATCTCGAGCGGGAGCGCGGCATCACGATTCTCGCCAAGAACACCGCGGTCCATTTCGAGAACTTCCTGATCAACATCGTCGACACCCCCGGCCACGCCGATTTCGGCGGCGAAGTCGAGCGGGCGCTGTCGATGGTCGACGGCATCATGCTGCTCGTTGACGCGTCCGAGGGCCCGCTGCCGCAGACACGGTTTGTCCTCCGCAAGGCGCTCGAGCGCGGACTGCCGCCGATCGTCGTCCTGAACAAGATGGACCGACCCGATGCCCGGGCGAAGGAAGTGCTGAACGAGGTGTACGACCTCTTCATCGACCTTGACGCGACCGAGGATCAGATCGAATTCCCGGTGCTCTACACGAATGCCCGCGAAGGCATCTCGACGCTGGATCCCGACATGAAGGCGACCGACCTGAGCGCGCTCTTCAAGGCGATCGTCGACCATGTGCCTCCGCCGCACGGCAACCCCGAGGCCCCGCTGCAGATGCTCGTCGCGAATCTCGATGCGAGCGACTACCTCGGGCGCATCGCGATCGGGCGGATCTTCCAGGGCCGGGTCAAGTTGAACGATCAGGTGGCGGTCATCAAGCTCGATGGCTCCGAGCAGCAGACCAAGGTCACCAAGATGTTCGGCTTTGACGGCCTGAAGCGCGTCGAGATTACCGAGGCTGCCGCGGGCGACATCATCTGCCTCGCCGGGATCGAGGACATCACCATCGGCGAGACGATCTCGGACTTCGAGACGCGCGTCGCGATTCCGCCGACCGCCATCGACGAGCCGACCGTGTCGATGATTTTCGGGGTCAACACGTCACCCGTCGCGGGCCGGGACGGTCAGTACGTCACGTCTCGAAACCTTCGCGACCGGCTCACGCGCGAGCTGATCGGGAATGTCTCGATGCGGGTCGAGGACACGGAGTCGCCCGAGCAGCTGAAAGTGATCGGCCGCGGCGAGCTGCAGCTGTCGATCCTGATCGAGATGATGCGCCGCGAGGGCTTCGAGCTGCAGGTCTCGCGGCCGGAGATCGTCACCAAGGAGATCAAGGGCGTCAGGATGGAGCCGGTCGAGGACCTGGTCATCGACGTGCCCGAGGAGTTCCAGGGCGTCGTCATCGCGCAGGCGGGGACGCGGCGCGGAATACTCAGCAAGATGGTGAATCACGGCAGCGGGCGCGTTCGGCTCGAGTTCCGCATACCCGCGCGGGGCCTCATCGGCTTCCGGTCCCAGTTTCTGACCGACACCAAGGGCACCGGCATCATGAATCACCTGTTCGCGGGGTGGGAGCCGTGGCACGGCGTGATTGCCGCGCGGCCCACGGGCGCGCTGGTCGCGGATCGCACCGGCATTGCGACCGCCTACGCCATCTTCAACCTGCAGGAGCGCGGCGAAATTTTCATCCAGGCGGCGACCCACGTGTACGAGGGGATGGTCATCGGGGAGAACGCCCGCCAGAGCGACATGGACGTCAACGTCTGTAAGGAAAAGAAGCAGACGAACATGCGCGCCTCATCGGCCGATGAGGCCATTCGCCTGGTGCCGCCGCGCCTCCTGAACCTCGAGCAGGCGATCGAGTTCATCAACGACGACGAGCTGGTGGAAGTGACGCCGAAGAGCATCCGGCTGAGAAAGCGGATTCTTGCTGGGAATATGAGGCCGAAGAAAGAACAGTGAACCCCCAACTCCCAACCACGCAACTCCCAAAATGATCGTCTTGGGGGTTGGCGTGTTGGAAGTTGGGAGTTGTGTATTAACGGGTTTTTATACCGTGTCCATGGCGTCGGGTTGAAAGTGTGCAACGGCGTGACATTTCGGGCACTACGGATGAGCGAAATTGAGGTCTAGCAATTGCCCTAACGTTCTATACCTGAACAATTTCACCTACTGAATCGGAGACGACATGCTGCTCGGCGCTTTTTCGATGTTCTCGAACGACCTGGCCATTGACCTTGGCACCGCCAATACGTGCGTCTTTGCCCGAGGCCAGGGCATCGTGCTGAGCGAGCCGTCCATCGTCGCGTTCAACACTATCAACGACCGCATCGAGGCAGTCGGGAATGACGCCAAAGCGATGGTAGGGCGCACGCCCGGCTCCATCCGGGCGATCAAGCCGATGCGCGACGGTGTCATTGCTGATTTCGACGCCGCGGAAAAGATGCTCGGCTACTTCATCAAGAAGGCGCACGGCCGCCGGCGGTTCGTCCGCCCGCGCGTGGTCATCGGGGTCCCGTCGCAGATCACGCAGGTGGAGCGCCGCGCGGTCAAGGACAGCGCCCACCGCGCACACGCCAGCGAGGTTTACCTGGTCGAGGAAGGCATGGCGGCCGCGATTGGCGCGGGGATGCCGATTACCGAGGCGTGCGGCAACATGATTGTCGACATCGGCGGCGGCACCACCGACATCGCCGTGATTTCACTCGCGGGAATTGTGTACAGCCGCTCGGTCCGCGTCGCCGGCAACGCGATGGACGAAGCCATCACGCAGTACGTGAAGCGGGAGAAGAATCTGCTCATCGGCGAGCGGACGGCGGAGGCGGTCAAGATTGAGCTAGGGTCGGCCGCGCCGCTCGATGCGCCGAAGCGGATGGAAGTGAAGGGCCGTCACGCCATCGAAGGCAGGCCGATGACGGTCCTGCTGAGCGACGCCGAAGTTCGCGACGCGCTCGCGGAGGTGGTCCGCCAGATTATTCAGGCAATTCGGAACGGTCTCGAACAGACGCCGCCCGAGCTCTCGGCCGACATCTGCGACCGCGGCATCGTCCTCAGCGGCGGCGGCGCGATGCTCCGAAATCTCGATAGCCGCATCCAGGACGAGACCGGCGTCCCTGTGCAGGTAGCCGAAGATCCGCTGTCATCGGTGGTGCTCGGGGCGGGAAAGATGCTGTCCGATTTCCCGCTGCTGCGGAAAGTCACGCTGGAATAGCCTCGGCCTCAGCTATACTTCGCGCGTCCTTGAAGGAGGCGCGATGAGATCACAACGATTCGCTACCGCGTGCGTCTGGGTCCTGCTCAGCACGCTGACACTGGCCCAGGGCCAATCCGGCATCCGCTGCGGTACGCGCGATCTCGATGACGCCGAACGGGGTCGTGTGGATCAAGCGGTCCGGCAGCACCTGCAGTTCCGCGATGTCATCGGGGCACAGTTTACCGGGGCCACCATCACGGTCCACTTCAACGTCATCAACAACGGCGTCGGCATTGCGAACGGCAACGTGCCGATTGAACAGCTTCAGGCCCAGTTCGAAGTGCTGAGAGAAGCGTTTGACCCTGGTGACCTCGGGACGTCGGGCATCGAGTTCGTCATGGGTAATGTGACCAGGACGACCAACGCGGCCTGGTACACAATGACTCCGGGCTCTCGTGAGGAGAAGGCCGCAAAGAACGCGCTCCTGCAGGGGAGCGCGGACGATCTCAATATCTACACCGCGAACATCGGCGACGGGCTTCTCGGCTGGGCGACGTTCCCGTCAAGCTATGCCAGGAATCCGAAGGAGGACGGCGTCGTACTCCTGTTTTCCTCGATCCCCGGAGGTGTTGCGGCGCCGTACAACCTGGGCGACACAGGCACGCACGAAGTGGGACACTGGCTCGGGTCGCACCACACATTCCAGGGCGGCTGTAACGAACGGCGCGGCGATTTCGTGAGCGACACGCCTGCCGAGCGTTCGCCAGCATTCGGCTGTCCGGCGGCGCGCGATTCGTGCACGAGAGGCGTAGCGGCGCTCGACCCTATTCATAACTTCATGGACTACACCGACGACTCCTGCATGAATCATTTCACGGCGGGCCAGTTCGAGCGGAACCAGGCGTCCTGGGCGTTGTATCGGGAGGGGAAGTAGTACCTACCGGCGCAGGGGGGCGAGGCGGATCGCGGTCAGGGCCAGGGGAACGCCCCAGGCCCGCACATTCGCGTCGACCCGGCCTACGCGTCCGCTGAAGATCACGCGAAGGCCGTCCTTCTTGAACTCGTCGGACAGGCGATCGGGGGCATAACGAGTGCCCCGGTCGCCGTCCGGCACGCCGTCTGACACGCTGTCCGGCACGATCGCATACCAGCCATTCTTCGCGTTCACTTCCAGGATGGCGCCCGGCACATCCTTCAGTTCCTCACCCTGTGCGGCAAGGCCGGCGACGACAAGCAGCGCCAACAGGGCAGTCCTCATAACCACTAACCCCTGACCCCTGACCACCAACCACCAACCACCAACCACCAACCTATTTCGTGGTCCACTCCGGCGGCGGCTGAATCGTCGGCTCGGGTGTGCGGCCGGGATCCGGACGGCCGCTGCCTTCGAGGCGGCTGATCGCGCGCACCGTCATATCGTGATCGCAGAAGATCTGGCACGAGAGCCGGACCCCCGTTAATCCCCGCTCCGCCAGCCGCGTTTTCTCCGCCTGCGTCATCTGCTGCGGCTCGCCGGATACGAACTCGACGCGGCACGTGGTGCAGCGGGCGTTCCCGCCGCAGGCGTGCAGAATATCGACGCCCGCGTCCTGTTCAATGGCGAGCACGAGACGTTTGTCAGCTGCCACCTCGACGGTGGGGAAGCCCTCGACCGAAAGTTTCGACATGGCGGCTATGTTACCGTATCGATTCCCATGGTCGATTTGGCTCAGACGAAACGTCCCTCGCAGATCTGGAAAGAACTCGCCGCCGATCGCCGGCTCCAGGCGGCCGATGCCTTCTGGAAGGACGAGAATGCCTTCGCGGAGCAGGCCGAGGCGATCGCCACGATCGCCCAGCGCATCAAGTTCCGCCTGAAGAGCGTGCAGTCGCTCCCGGTCGAGAAGAAGGCGCGCCATCTCGTTGCGCTCCCGGCGGTGTCGGAAGCCATGGCGGCGCGGCTGCTCGTCTCCTTCCACCTGCAGCATCAGCGGCCGATGATGGCGGCGTTCCTGGACGCGCTCGGCATCGCGCACGAAGACGGGATGATTGCCGACGAAGAGCTGACGGCGCCGGACGCGTCGAAGCTCGCCACCGCGGCGACGACGCTGACGGGAAGCCATCCCGCCGCCGACGTGGCGCTCTACTTCTCCACGCTGCTGTGGCAGGACCCCGAGACCTGGGGCGGCCTCGCTGACCTTCCGCTCATGCAGCCCGAATCCGCCGGCGCCGCCTCGTCCACCACCTAGGAGCGACCGATGGAATGGATGTCGACCCCCGAGGGGTGGATTGCCCTCCTGACGCTGACGGTGCTCGAGATCGTCCTCGGCATCGACAATATCGTCTTCATCTCCATCCTGGCGGGGAAGCTGCCCGCGGCGCAGCGGGAGCGCGCGCGCAAGGTGGGCCTGATGCTCGCAATGGTCATGCGGGTGGCGCTGCTGCTCTCGATCACCTGGGTGATGCGGCTGACGGACCCGCTCTTCGAGGTCTTCAGCCAGGAGATCTCCGGCCGCGACCTGATTCTGATCATCGGCGGCCTGTTTCTGCTGGCCAAGAGCACGCACGAGATTCACGACAAGCTCGAAGGCGAGGAAGGGCACGCGTCTGCCAAAGTGGTGGCCTCGTTCAACGCCGTCATCATTCAGATTCTGCTGCTCGACGTCGTGTTCTCGCTCGACTCGGTGATCACGGCCGTGGGCATGGCGGAGTCGGTGGCCGTGATGATCATCGCGGTGGTCATCGCCGTCGGCGTGATGCTGCTCTCGTCGACCGCGATCGGCGAATTCGTCGAGAAACACCCGACCGTCAAGATGCTGGCCCTCAGCTTCCTCATCCTCATCGGCATGTCGCTCATGGCCGAGGGCTTCGACCAGCACATTCCCAAGGGCTATATCTATTTCGCCATGGGCTTCTCGGTCTTCGTGGAGATGATCAACCTGCGCGTCCGCGGCAAGACCGCGCCCGTGCAACTGCATCAGCGGTATTCCGACGAGCGTTAGCACCCTCCGTATGCGCCTGGCCGACCTTGGATGGGACGAGGCGTTCGCCGCCGCATTCAAGGCCCTGTCTCCTAGCGGCTCTCCAGGCGCCGACCTGCAGCCGGCGCGTGTCGTCATTGAGTTCAATTACCTGTACCGGGTCTGGGCCGAGGACGGCGAGCAGGACGCTACGGCCTCAGGCCGCTTGAAGCATCGCGCCGCGCGGCGCAGCGAGATGCCCGCGGTCGGCGACTGGGTCGCGCTCCGAAAGAGGGGCGATCAGGATCAGGGCGCGATTGTCGCCGTGCTGCCGCGCCGCAGCGCGTTCTCGCGGAAGGCAGCCGGGACGACGACCGACGAGCAGGTCGTCGCCGCTAACGTCGACGTCGTCTTCATCGTCATGGCGCTCGACGCCGATTTCAGCATTCCTCGACTCGAGCGCTACCTGCTGCTCGCACAGGACAGCGGAGCCGTCCCTGTCGTCCTGTTGACGAAGCCGGACGTCACGGACGCGGTGCAGGCGCGCGTCGCCGAGGTTGCCGGGGTTGCGCCCGCGGTGCCGGTCCGTGTGGTCGCACCGAAGGCTGGCGTCGGCCTCGAGGCGGTCGCGGAGTTCCTGCCGCACGGCCGGACCGGCGCGCTGCTGGGTTCGTCCGGGGTGGGCAAGAGCACGATCATCAACAGGCTGATTGGCGAGAACGTCCAGAAGACGCGCGAGGTGCGTGAGGCGGACTCAAAAGGGCGCCACACGACCACACACCGGGAGCTGATTGTCCTGCCGAACGGCGGCCTCATCGTCGATACGCCCGGGATGCGGGAACTGCAGCTCTGGGAGGTCGACGGCGCCGGGCGTGACGCGTTCGAGGACGTCGAGGCGCTCGCGGCGGGGTGCCACTTCACCGACTGCCGGCACCGCGACGAGCCCCGGTGTGCCGTGAAGGCGGCAGCCGCCGCCGGGACCCTGGATGCGCGGCGGCTTGAAAGCTATCTGAAGCTGCAGGACGAACTTCGCGTGCTCGGAGACCGGCAGGACGAGCGCGCCGCCCTCGACGAGAAGCGGCAGTCGAAAATTGCCGGGAAGGCGCTGGGCAAGCACATCAAATCAAAGCGCTTCACCTGATCCCTGATCCCCGATCCCCCTATAATCCGCCGATGCTGCTGGCCTTCATGCTGTTTGGTCTCGTTCAGGCGCAGACGTTCTTCACGTCCACGCTTCCGCCCGCCGACCTGCAGAACAAGCAGGCGGTCCTCGAAACGAGCTACGGCACCATCGTCCTCGACCTGCTGGCGGACGCAGCGCCCAACCACGTCGCGCATTTCATCACGCGTGCGCGCGAGGGCGCATACGACGGCACCGCGTTCCATCGGGTCATTGCCATGGGGATCATCCAGGGCGGTGATCCGCTGTCGAAAGATCCGACGCAGCAGGCGAAATACGGCACCGGCGGCCTCGGTGTGCTGCGCTTCGAGGCGAACGCGGAGAAGCACACGCGCGGCGCCGTGTCAGCGGTGCTCGTGCCCGGCCAGCGTGACAGCGGCGGGTCGCAGTTCTTCATCTGCATCACCGATCAGGTGGCGCTCGACGGGCAGTACACCGTGTTCGCGCGGGTCGTCGAGGGGCTCGGTGTCGCGCAGAAGATTTCGACCGTCGCCTCGGACACCGCGACGAACGTGCCGGCAGAGCGCATTGAGATCAAGAAGGCGACGATCCGCGAGAGGCCGGCGCCCGAGCCCGAACCGTTCCTGGACACCCCGGTTGATCAGCTCACGCGGACTCGCGCGGTGATCGAGACGTCGCTCGGAAACATGACCGTGCAGTTCTTTCCGGATCGGGCCCCCGGGCATGTGCGCGCGTTCCTCAGGATGGCCGCCAGCGGCGTCTACGACGGCACCGCGCTGCATCGCGTGGCGAAGGGGTTTGTGACGCAGGGCGGATACCTGCCGAGCCGCCGCGATCTGCTCGAGCCGAAGCAGCTGTCGTACGTCCGGCAGCTCCCGCCGGAGTTCAGTCCGACGCCCCACGAGCGCGGCATCATGTCGATGGCGCGCGGCGACGATCCCGGCAGCGCCACCTCGTCGTTCTTCATCGTGCTGGGCCGTGTCGCGGCGCTCGACAACCGCTACACGGTGTTCGGCCGGGTCGTGGAAGGCCTGGACGTGCTCGACAAGATCGAGGCGGTCGCGGTCAACGGCGAGACGCCGGTCGACCGAATCGAAGTCGTCCGCGTTCGGGTCGTCGCGCCGTAACGCCGGGTCCAAAGGACCCGGCCTACAGATGTAGGGCGGGTCCTTTCGGACCCGCCTCGTCGAACGGGAGCTTCGGTTGCGGCTCCGGAAGCTCAATCAATTCCGTTACCAGGTTGTGCACACTGACACCGAGAAGCCTCACGGCGCGCGTGTTCGCGTCGGTGCGGTCCAGGAGCGCAATCGCGCGCGCCACAATTGCATCTTCGTCACGCGTCGGCTCGTCGCTGTGGCTGCGGGTAATCGTCGTGAAGTCGTAGTACCGGACCTTGATCGTCACCGTCCGCGCGTAGCGTTCGTGCCGGACGAGCCACCGGGCTGCATCGCGCGCCATCTCGGACACTTCGTTGCGCATCTCGTGAATGTCCGTGAGGTCGCGGGCGAACGTATTTTCACTGCCAGACGATTTCGCGTCGTGGTCGGGGACGACCGGCCGGTCATCTTCGCCGCGCGCCAGCTGCTGGAGCCAGTCGGCGAGCGACCCCACCGTCTCGCGCAGCACTCCGAGGTCGGCGGCACGCACGTCGACCAGCCGCTCGATGCCGCGCGCGCGCAGCTTGCGCGTTGTCACGGGACCGACGCCCCAGAGCGCATCGACCGGCAGCCGCTGCAGAAAGCTTTCGACCTTCTCGGGCGGAATGACCGTGAGGCCGTCCGGCTTCTGCCAGCCGGAGGCAATCTTTGCCAGGAACTTGTTTGGCGCGACGCCCGCTGACGCCGTGAGCGATGTCGCGGCGCGAATCTCGGCCTTCAGCCGCCGCGCGACATCGGTGCCGAGCGTTGCTCCCCACGCATTCTCCGTGACGTCGAGATACGCCTCGTCGAGCGACAGACCCTCCACCAGCGGCGTGACGCTCCGGAAGATCTCGAAGATCTGCTGTGACACGGCGCGGTACTTCTGGAAGTCGGGACGAACGATGATCAGCGACGGGCAGAGGCGGACCGCGCGCGACATCGGCATTGCCGAGTGGACGCCGAACGTCCGCGCTTCATAACTGGCCGCGGCGACCACGCCGCGCTGTTCCGGCGATCCGCCCACGACGACCGGCTGGCCGCGAAGGTCGGGCCGGTCGCGCTGTTCGACGGACGCGTAGAACGCGTCCATGTCGATATGGACGATGCGCCTCAGGCCGTTCACGCTTCTGTGTGCTCGCTTCTCGGTTCGTGTTCAGGTTCGTGTTCAGGTTCGTGTTCAGGTTCCGGTCGACCCGAACCCGCCGCGTGTCACCTGACCGGTATCGCTGACCTCGTTCCACGTCACCCGGGGGGCCGGGAGCACGATGCCCTGGGCGAGGCGGTCGCCGCGTTTGATCGCGACCACGGACGTCGAGAAATTGAGGACCTGGATCATGACCTCGTCTTCCGGGCCTGAATAGTCGGGATCCACGACGCCAACGCCGTTCGCGACCATCAGGCCGCGCTTGAGTGGGGTGCTGCTTCGGGCGAAAATGCCGAGGAAGTGCCCCGACGGCACTTCGATGACGAGGCCCGTTCGGACCAGCGCCACGCCACCCGGTTGCACATCCATATCGTGAGCCGCCGCCAGGTCGAAGCCCGCTGCTTCAGCGGTGCCGTACGCAGGAAGAGGAACAGTGGGATCCAGACGACGAATTTTGAGCCGCATCAACGCAGCATACCTGCTGTCGTTTGCCTTTGTGATGACGCTGGGGGCAACACTGTCCATGACGGCCGCCGCCGCGCAGGATGCCGCGCCCCTTCCGCTCGATCCCGCGGTCCGCACCGGCACGCTGCCGAACGGCCTTACGTACTTCATCCGCCGGAACACCGAGCCGGCGAAGCGGGCAGCCCTCAGGCTCGCGGTCAAGGCAGGCTCGATCGACGAAGCCGACGATCAGCGCGGCCTTGCGCATCTGCTCGAGCACATGGCCTTCAATGGATCGACCCATTTCAAGTCGGGCGAACTCGTCGACTATCTGGAGTCGCTCGGCTCGCGTTTTGGCCCGGACGTCAACGCGTATACGAGCTTCGACGAAACCGTCTACATGCTCGAGGTGCCGACAGACCGCGATGACGTCGTCCGCCGCGGCATGGAAGCGCTGAGCGACTTCGCCGGTGGGATCGCGCTCGAGACGTCGGAGATCGACCGCGAGCGCGGCGTGGTCATCGAAGAATGGCGCGGCCGGCAGGGCGCGGGCTCGCGCATGCAGGACGTGGAGATGCGCGCGCTCTTCGGCGACTCGCGTTACACGGAGCGGCTGCCAATCGGCCTGCCGGAGACGCTCAAGACGTTCGCGCCCGAGCGGCTGCGCGAGTTCTACCGCGACTTCTATCGCGCCGATCGGATGGCGGTCGTCGCGGTCGGCGACTTCGATCCCGACCGGATGGAGGCCCTGATCCGTGAGAACTTCGGCGGCCTTGCGACGCGCCCGGCGTCGGCGCGCCCGGTCCATCCTGTTCCGGCGAACACCGGAACCCGCTACGCGGTGTCGTCGGACCCGGAAGCGCAAAGTTCCTCCGTGACGCTGATGTACAAGCAGCCGCTGCGTCCCGCGCGCAGCGCTGCCGACTATCGTGCCTCGCTCGTGCGCAGCTACATGCACACGATGTTGAACTCGCGGTTCGCCGAAATTGCCAGGCGGCCGACCGCCCCGTTCCTGCGCGCCTCCTCGGGCGATGGCACGCTCGGCCGCGACGTGGAGACGTTCGCCGTGTCCGCGCGCGTCAACGACGGCAGCATCGAGCCTGGTCTCGACGCGATCGGCCAGGAACTGGCGCGTGTCCGGGAGCACGGCTTTGGAGAGGCCGAGCTCGAACGCGCCAAGAAGGATCTATTCGCCTCTTACGAGCGTGCGTTCAACGAGCGCGACAAGCAGCAGACCGGCGGCCTGGCCTCCGAGCTCGTACGTCACTTCCTCACCGACGAGCCGGTGCCCGGGATCGCCACCGAGCTCGAGCTGGTCCGGCGCTTCTCGCCGACGATCACCGCCGCCGAGATCAGCACGGTCGCCCGCGGTCTCCTCACCGAGGACAACCGTGTCGTCCTGGCGTCGTTTCCGGTCAAAGAAGGCATCCGTCCGTCGACTGAAGCGAGCCTCCGTGGCGCGCTGACGAGCGGGCTGACCGCGAAGGTCGAGCCGTGGCGCGACGACATGGCTGGACGCCCTCTGCTCGCCATGGCGCCGACGGCCGGCTCGGTCCGGGCGCGTCGCGAGATTCCGGCACTCGGCGTGACGGTGCTCACGCTGTCGAATGGCGTCGAGGTGTGGCTCAAGCCGACCGATTTCAGGAACGACCAGATCTC
Source organism: Candidatus Sulfopaludibacter sp. SbA3 (assembly GCA_945903265.1). Lineage (GTDB taxonomy): Bacteria > Acidobacteriota > Vicinamibacteria > Vicinamibacterales > UBA2999 > CAXNKG01. The sequence goes on along the minus strand of CAMDNQ010000003.1, from coordinate 137,646 downwards.
CTTCATGGCCTACTCGCGCGGCGGCACCTCGCTGGCGTCGCCGGAACAGTATCTGGACGCCTCGTTCAGCACGTCGCTCGTCGGCATTTCCGGCGTCGGCGGGTTCAATCCCATTGACCTCGACAAGCTCCTGGCCGGCCGCATCGCGAACGCATCGGCGTTCATGTCCACGTACACGCACGGGGTCTCTGGCGGGAGCACGCCGAAGGACCTCGAGACGGCGCTGCAGCTGATGTATCTGCAATTCACCGCCCCGAACCGGGATCCGCAGGCGTTCGATCTCATGACGCGGAGGCTGCAGGCCAGCCTGGCCAATCAGGGGCAGAACCCGGGGACGGTCTTCGGCGAACAGGTCCGGCGCGTGAACACGATGGACCACTACTCGGCGCGGCCGATGCGGTCAGAGGATGTGGCGCGTCTCAACGCGGATCAAATGATGTCGTTTTATACGGCGAGGTTCCGCAACGCGGCTGACTTCACGTTCTTCCTTGTCGGCGCGTTCACGGAGGCGCAGATCACGCCGCTCCTCGCCACCTACGTGGCCTCGCTGCCGTCAACGGGGAAGCCGGACGCGCAGCTGCGCGACGTCGGTCTGAGATTTCCCGCGACGGTGCAGCGCGACTCGGTGATGAAGGGGCAGGAGCCCCGGAGCCAGACCGCGATTACCTTCTTCTCGGACACCGGCCTCGACGAGTTCGAAACGCATCGGCTCCGCGCCGCGACGAGCGTGCTGCAGATGCGGCTCCGCGACGTCCTGCGCGAGGAACTGGGGGGAACGTATTCGGTGGGCGTCGGCTACTCCGACACAGCGCCGCAGCCTGGATTCGGGACGACCACGGTGCAGTTCGGCAGCTCGCCGGAGAACGCCGCGAAGCTCACGACCGTTGTGATGGAGGAGCTCGAGAAGCTCCGCCGCGAGGGGCCGACCGATTCTGAGGTGCAGATTGTCAAGGAAACCGAGAAGCGGGAGCTCGAGACATCGCTGAAGCAGAACGGTTACTGGCTCAACTCACTGCAGGCGCAGCACCTGCTCGGCCGCGATCCGCTCCGCATCCTCCAGCGCACCGAGCGCGCCGAATCGCTGTCGAAGGACAACATCCACGCCGCGTTCCGCAAATACTTCCCGCAGGACCGCCACACCGTCGTCACGCTGATGCCGGAGACGGCGACGCCCAAACCCGTCGCCGCCCGGTAGTGGTAGTCCGAATCCAGATCCCTGATCCCTGATCCCTGATCCCCGGGTTGATATACTCAGGGTTTCGTATCCCACCAGGACTCAATGCAATACATCTACACGATGAAGGGGCTCGGGAAGGTTCATCCTCCCGACACGGTCGTTCTCAAGGATATCTGGCTGTCGTTTCTGCCTGGCGCCAAGATTGGCGTGCTCGGGTTGAACGGCTCCGGCAAGAGCTCGTTACTCAAGATCATGGCGGGCGAGGACAACGCGTTCCTCGGCGAGGCGCAGCCTGCCGATGGCATCACGGTCGGTTTTCTGCAGCAGGAACCACACCTCGATCCGAACAAGACGGTGCTCGGCAACGTCGAGGAAGGCGTCTCCGAGATCAAGGCGCTGCTTGAGCGGTACGACGCGCTGAACATGAAGCTCGGTGAAGACCTGTCGCCCGAGGAGATGGACAAGGTCCTCGAAGAGCAGGGCAAGGCGCAGGACCGCATCGACGCGGTGAACGCATGGGACATCGACTCGCAGCTCGAGCTGGCGATGGACGCGCTCCGGTGCCCGCCGCCCGATGCCGACGTCAGCAAGCTGTCCGGCGGCGAGCGGCGCCGCGTGGCGCTCTGTCGACTGCTCCTGAAGTCGCCGGACCTGCTCCTGCTCGACGAGCCGACAAACCATCTGGACGCCGAGTCCGTGGCATGGCTCGAACGGTTTCTCAAGGAATACAAGGGGACCGTCGTCGCCGTCACGCACGATCGCTACTTCCTCGACAACGCCGCGGAATGGATCCTGGAGCTGGATCGCGGATCAGGCATTCCGTGGAAGGGAAACTACTCGTCCTGGCTGGAACAGAAGCAGGACCGCCTCGTTCAGGAAGAGAAGACCGAGTCGAAGCGGCAGAAGACCCTGCAGCGTGAGCTCGAATGGATCCGCATGTCGCCTCGCGCCCGCCAGTCGAAAGGCAAGGCGCGTCTCAACGCCTACGAGCAGATGCTCAATGAGGACACGGCCCAGAAGGTCGATACGGTTGAAATCTATATTCCGCCGGGACCCCGGCTTGGCGACCTGGTCGTCGAAGCACGCGGGCTGCGCAAGGCGTACGGCGACCAGCTCCTCATCGACGATTTGAACTTCACGCTGCCGCGCGGCGGCATCGTCGGCGTCATCGGCCCGAACGGCGCCGGCAAGACGACGCTCTTCAGGATGATCACCGGGCAGGAGAAGCCGGATGCCGGCACGCTGCGGCTGGGTGAAACGGTGCAGGTCGGCTATGTGGACCAGAGCCGCGATGCGCTGCAGCCGAACAAGAGCGTCTGGGAAGAGATCTCGGGCGGCCTGGACGAGATGCAGATCGGCAAGCGCGCCGTGCCGTCGCGTGCGTATGTCTCGTGGTTCAACTTCAAGGGCGCGCAGCAACAGCGGAAGGTCGGCACGCTCTCCGGCGGCGAGCGCAACCGGCTCCATCTGGCCAAACTGCTGCAGCGCGGATCGAATCTACTGCTCCTCGACGAGCCGACCAACGACCTCGACGTCGACACGCTGCGCGCGCTGGAGGAGGCGCTCCTCAACTACGCGGGCTGTGCCGTCGTCATCAGCCACGATCGCTGGTTCCTCGATCGTATCGCCACGCACATGCTCGCATTCGAGGGCGACAGCCAGGTGGTCTGGTTCGAGGGGAATTACCAGGACTACGAAGCCGACCGTCACCGCCGGCTCGGGGCCGAGGCGGATCGTCCGCATCGCATCAAATACCGTAAGCTCACGCGATAGGAGAAGCCATGACGCCACAAGAAGCTGCCGCCGTCGTCAACGTCACCACGAACATGTGGGAGCACGAGCACAAGTCGACATGCCAGGTGCTGGCGGCTGTGAAGGACGCGAACCGCGACTACAAGCCGGATCCGAAGTCACGGAGCGCCTGGGATCTGGCGACGCATATCGCCACCGCCGATGTGTGGTTCATCGAGAGCATCATCAACGGGTCCTTCCTGTTCGATCCGGAAGCGGCGAAGCGCGCCGAATCGCAGTTCAAGACGGTGAACGACATCGTGGAGTACTACCGGAAGACCTTGCCGGAGAAGCTCAGAGCCGTGCGAGCCATGCCGGCCGAGAAGCTGACGGAGAACCTCGATTTCTTCGGCTTCATGAAGATGCCGCGCGCGAACTTCGTTCTTTTCGCCAACAATCACAGCATCCATCACCGCGGACAGCTCGCGGCTTACCTGCGCGCGCTCGGATCGAAGGTGCCGGACATCTACGGCCCCAGCGCCGATTCGGAGAAGAAGTAAATTTTCCCCGACCTTCGCACCTTCATCGACCGCCTTCGCCGTGACAACGACATCGTCACGGTGGAGGCCCCTGTCAGCCCGCATCTCGAAGCCGCCGAGATCCACCGCCGTGTGATCGCGGCCGGCGGGCCGGCGCTGCTGTTCACCCACGTACAGGGCTCCGACTACCGCCTGGCCACGAATCTCTTCGGCACGGCAAAGCGGGCGGAGCTGGCCTTCGGTGAGCGGCCGCTGCGCCTGGTGCGCCGGCTCGTAGAGCTGGCGGAAACCCTCCTGCCCCCCACGCCGGCGGCGCTCTGGGGCGCGCGCGACATCGGACTCGACCTGCTGAAGATCGGCATGCGCCGCGTGCCGAAGGGGCCCGTCACCGAAGTCGTCACTTCGAACGTGCGGCTCGATCGGCTGCCGGCGCTGACCTGCTGGCCCGAAGACGGCGGCCCTTTCATCACGCTCCCGCTTGTCTACACCCAGCATCCGGAACGTCGCGGCCATAACCTCGGTATGTACCGGATGCAGGTCTACGGGCCGAAGCAGACCGGGATGCACTGGCAGATCGGGAAGGGCGGCGGCTTTCACTATTCGGTCGCCGAAGCCCGCGGCCAGCGGCTGCCGGCCACCGTGTTCGTCGGCGGGCCGCCCGCGCTCATTTTGTCGGCCATCGCTCCGTTGCCGGAGAACATTCCCGAGCTTCTCCTCGCGTCGCTCATCTCCGGCGAGCGGCTCCCGCAGGTCCATGGGCAGGGTCCGCATCCGCTCATCGCGATGGCGGAGTTCGCGCTGATGGGCGACGTGGCGCCGCACGTCCGCCGGCCGGAAGGGCCGTTCGGCGATCACTACGGTTATTACTCGCTGCAGCACGACTACCCGGTGTTCGACGTCCAGCGCATCGCGCATCGCAGCGACGCCATCTATCCGGCCACCGTCGTCGGCAAACCCCGCCAGGAGGACTTCTTCATCGGCGACCTGCTGCAGGACCTGCTGTCGCCGCTATTCCCGCTCGTGATGCCGGCGGTGGAGAAGCTCTGGTCGTACGGCGAGACCGGCTATCACTCGCTGGCGGCCGCGATCGTCAAGCAGCGCTATACACGCGAGGCGATGGCCAGCGCGTTCCGGATCCTCGGCGAAGGGCAGCTGTCGCTCACCAAATTCCTGCTGATGACGGATCGGCATGTGGACCTGCACGACTTCCGGAAGACGCTCGAGCACGTCCTGGCGCGGACGAACACCGAGACCGACCTGTACGTGTTCTCGAATCTGTCGATGGACACGCTCGACTACACCGGTCCCAAGGTCAACGAAGGATCGAAGGGCGTGTGGCTCGGACTCGGCGACCCGATCCGAGACCTGCCGCGCCAGTTCAGCGCCGCCACGCTGCCGCAGGGCGTCACGGAAGTGCATGTCTTCTGCGCAGGATGCCTTGTGGTGGGCGCGGCGCCGTTTGCGTCAGAGCCGGATGCCGCTGCCAGGATCGCGGCCTCCGCGGCGTTCAAGGACTGGCCGCTCGTGGTGGTGACCGACGAGCCCGCCCGCGCAGCCGCGAGCCCGATCAATTTCCTCTGGACCACATTTACGCGCTTCGAGCCGGGGGCCGACATCCATGCGGCCGAACGCCGCATCGTCCGCAATCACATCGCGTATCGCGCCCCGATTGCCATCGACGCGCGGCTGAAGCCAGGTTTTCCGAAGGAACTTTCGTGCGACCCCGACACCGCGGCGCTCGTCACGCGCCGCTGGAAGGAGTATTTTCCTTCCGGCAAGGTGGAGATGGGCGACGCGGAGCGCGGCCACCTCGATTGACAACGCGCAGGCTAAAGCCCGCGCCCTACTCCCGAACGTAGGGCGCACGCTTCAGCGTGCGCGATCGATATAATCCAACGCCATGAACAACGACGTGTCTCGACGGGAATTCCTCGCGCTCGCGGGGACGGGACTTCTGGCCTCGACGGGCGCCGTCCGGGCCCAGTCCGGCAAGCGGATGTTCGCCTACGTCGGCTCGTGGACGATGGGGCCGTTCGGAACGGGTGGGGGCGGTGGCCTTCACGTGTTCTCCGTCGACATGACCAACGGAGCGCTCACGCCCGTTATGAGGACGACAGGTCCCGCCTACGAAAACTTCCATGTCGGCTACATGCAGGTCTCGCCGAACGGACGCTTCCTGTATGCGACCAACGAGGTCGAGAACCACGACGGAGAGTTCAACGGCGGTTCGGTGGTGACGTTCGCGATCAACCAGGCGGACGGATCGATCACGGAAGTCAGCAAACAGCACTCGATGGGCGTTTATCCCGCCTATCTGGCGATCGACAAGGCCGGCACGATGGTCATCATCGCCAACCACGGGAATTACGATGCCTCGGTCCGCGTGGTCAAGAAGAACGGCGTGCCTGAGATCGAGAAGGTGTGGGACGACGGGACGGTGTCTATTTTTCCGGTGAAGCCAGACGGCACGCTGGACCGCGCGTCAGATGTCCATGTTCTCGAGCGGACGACGAGCGTCGATACGTATTCGCAGCGCAGCTCGCACGCGCATTCCGTGAATTTCGATCCGAGCTACCGGATGGCGCTGGCGGCAGACAAGGGCACCGACCACATCTACACCTACCGGATCGAAAACGGACGGACGCTTGCGAATCCGAGGGCGTTCAAGACGGCGCCCGGCATTGCGCCGCGGCACTCGGCGTTCCACCCGCGGCTTCCGTATGTGTATGTCGTGAACGAGCGCGAGTCGAGCCTGTCGGTCTATCGCTACGATGCGCCGACGGCGGACATCACCTTCATCGAGACGGTCCCGACCGTTCCGCAGGGCTTCACAGGGCGCAGCACGCCGGCCGACGTGCACGTGCATCCGAACGGCCGGTTTGTCTACAGCAGCAATCGCGGCCACAACAGCCTTGCCATCTTCCGGATAGACGAGGCGACGGGCCGCCTGGCGCTCGTCGAGATCACGCCCACACAGGGCAACACCCCGCGCGCGTTCAACTTCGATCCGACCGGCCGGTTCATCTTCGCGGCCAACCAGGGGTCGAGCAACATCGTCACGTTCACCGTGGATCCGGATACCGGGAAGCTGACGCCGACGGGCGCGAAGGTCGAAGTCCCCAGGCCGGTCTGCGTGAAGTTCGCAGCGATCTAACGCGCAGGCTGAAGCCTGCGCTCTACGTCCGAATGCTGCGCTCTACGTCCAATGCGCACGTCCAATGCGCTCTACGGCCGAATGTAGAGCGCACGCTTCAGCGTGCGCATCATCCGGTATTTCTCATTCCGGCGGCGATCCCGTTGATCGTCACCATCAGCGCCGCACGCACCTGTGGATCGTCCTGCTCGCGCAGACGCCGCAGGAGCTCAATCTGCACCAGGTTGATGGGATCGACGTACGGGTTGCGCACGTCGATCGAGCGGCGCAGCACCGGATTTGACTCGAGCAGCTCGCTGTGGCCCGTCACGGCCAGCACCGCCTGAATCGCGCGCTCCAGCCGGCGCCGCAGCTCTGCCCCGAACGGCTGCAGATCGGGTGGGACCAGGCGGCGGTCGTACTCGGCGGCAATGCCGCCTTCTGATTTCGCCAGCACCATTTCAATCAGATCGATCTGCGACCGGAAGAACGGCCAGTCGCGATACATGCCGCGCAGGAAGTCCTGCTGTCCCCGCGCAGCGGCCTGTTCGAACGCATCCTCGGCGCCCAGCCACGCACCGAGGAGGAGCCGGGTCTGCGTCCACGCGAATTGCCAGGGGATCGCGCGCAGAGAGGCGACGCCGCCCTTGTCGGCGTTACTGTCCCCGTCGCCGCGGTCGCCATCCACAGGCGCACGGCGGGCCGGGCGGCTGCCGATGTTCATGGCGCCGAGCTCGCGCTCCGGCGTCGCCAGGCGGAAGTACTCCACGAAGCGGGGCTCCTCGTACACGAACCCGCGATAGGCGGCCCGCGCGTCGGTCGCGAGCCGGTCCATCTCCGCGCGCCATTCGGCTCGCGGCTCGGCGGCCGGCGCCAGCCAGGCATCCAGTACGCCCGTCGTGTAGACCTCCAGCGTCCGCACGGCGATATCCGGCAGTCCGAAGAGCGCCTGCAGCATTTCGCCCTGCTCCGTGACGCGGATGGAGCCGCTCAACGACCCTGGCGGCTGCGACTGCAGCGCCAGATACGTGGGCCCGCCGCCTCGCCCGACGCTGCCGCCGCGGCCGTGGAAGAGCGTGACCTCGACGCCGCTGTCACGGCAGGCGCGGACGATGTCCTCCTGCGCCTTGTAGAGAAACCAGCCGGCGGCTAAGCGGCCAATGTCCTTGGCCGAATCCGAATAGCCGACCATGACTTCCTGCCGCCCGTTGATGCGCGCACGGTACCAGGGCAGCGACAGCAGCTCCGTCAGCACCGAGCCGGCGTTCTGCAGGTCGCGTCCTGTCTCGAACAAGGGCACCACGCGCAGCGGGTGATCCACGCCGGCTACGGCCTGAAGAAGCTCCACGGCGAGGACGTCGGACGCGCAGCTCGCCATCGTGATGACGTAGGCGCCCAGCGAGCCTGCGGGACTGTCCGCGATCATCCGGAATGTATTCAGCACCTCGCGGACGTCGGCGGACACGTCCGTCTGGCGGACCTTGCCTGTCCCGAGCGAAGCCGAGGGGTCAGGTCCGCGAGACGAGTCTGACCAGGCCTGTAACCGTTCGGTCAGGAAACGCACCCGGCCTGCTTCGTCGAGCGCCGCGTAATCGCCCCACCCGTGCGCCTGCGCCAGCGCCGCCACGGCGTCGGTGTGCCGCGACGCTTCCTGGCGGACGTCGAGCGGCGCCAGGGTCAGGCCGAACGCTTCCACCCGTGTCAGCGTGTCCGCCAGCCGGCCGGCGGCGACGATCGCGTAGCCGTTCTGGCGGAGGGAGTCGTGGCACAGGCGGAGCGGCGCTTCGAGATCGGCGGCCTCCACCAGGACGTCCGGCCCGGGCGCGTCGTTGACGTCGCCTTCAAGACACCGCTCCGTCCAGGCGCGCGTCGCGGTCAACCGCGAGCGCAGCCGGCGCATCACTTCGCGATAGGGCTCGGTGGCGCCACCGGCGGCATCGCGGACCGCCGGCGTGGCCCGCCCCATCGACAACTCGTCCCGAAGTGCTTCGATATCTTCGAGATACAGGTCGGCGGCCACCCACCTGGCAAGCAGGCTGGCGCGCCGCGTGACGTCCGCCGTGACGTTCGGATTGCCGTCCCGGTCGCCGCCAATCCAGGAACCGAAGCGGATCGGGATGACGCGCGGCGGCAGGCTCCGGCCGGTGGCGGCGCGCAGGGCGCGGTCCACCGCGCGCACGTAGCGGGGGAGCGCCTCCCAGAGGCTTTCCTGGAAGAGCGTCAGGCCGCCGCGGACCTCGTCGAGCGGCGTCGGCCGCTGCTCGCGGATCTCCGACGTGCCCCAGGCGCTCGTGATCTCGCGCAGCAGTCCCGCCTGGATGCCCGCCCGCTCGGGCAGCGTCAGGTCAGCCCGGTCCCGCCGTGCGAGCCCCCTGGCGATCCGGTTGTATTTGTGGACGAGCGTGCGGCGCGCGATTTCGGTCGGGTGCGCCGTCATCACGAGCTCGATTTGCAGCGACGCTACCGCCTCGAACAGCCGCTCCGGCGAGAGCCCTCCGGCAATGAGCCGCGGAAACAGGTCGTCGCAGGAGCCTCGCTGCGGACTGGCGGACGGATCGCGCTGGTAGGCGCGCCGGCGTCGGATGCGGTGATGCTGTTCGGCGATGTTGGCGAGGTTGAGGAAGTGGGCGAATGCGCGCGCAACAGGAACCGCGGCGTCGACCGGCATGGCCGAGAGTTCGGATGCGAGGGTGTCGAAGGCGCCGCCTGTCCCGAGCGCAGCGGAGGGGCCGTCGCCGTGCCTGGCACTTTTGGCCTGGCCGCGGACGCGTTCGACGCGCTGGAAGAGTGCGTCGCCTTCCTGTTCGCGAAGCGTCTGCCCGAGCAGTTCGCCGAGCAGCCGGACGTCGTCGCGGAGCGGCTGGTGCGGATCGGACGCCACACCCGATGGTAGCGCGCAGGCGTGCGGAATTACGCCGAGGCGGCGCCGAAGCTGGCGAGCGCCTTCGCTTCGCTGTCGAAAGTCTCGAACACGGTGACGAGACGCGTCAGGACAAGCAGATCGTTCAACCGTTTGGCGACGTTCGACAGCTTCAACGTCCCGCCCTTGTTCTTCGTCGTCACGTACGCCTGCACCAGCTGGCCGAGGCCCGCGCTGTCCACGTAGGACACGCCCCCAAGGTCGACCAGGATGCTCTTGTATCCCTGCTGCAGAAGGCTCTGCACCTTGTCTTTGAGGAGGAGGTCTCCGCCCTTGATGTCCCCCGTCACCGTCACGACGGCGACGTTCCCTGCGATTCGTTCTTCGAGGTGCATGTGTTCTCCCAATCAGTGAAGTGCGTGCGGTGCCGCGAGCGTAAACGGCGCGATGGCCGCGTCGAACTTTTCGCCGTCGGCCGTCACCATCTGATAGCTGCCCTGCATCGACCCGACGGTCGTTTTCAACGGACAATAACTCGTGTACTCGAACGCGGCACCCGGCGCGAGCACGGGCTGCTCGCCCACCACACCGGGTCCCTTGACGCGCTCGACTTCGCCGTCCGCGCTCGTGATGATCCATTCGCGCGAGACCAGCTGCACCGTTTCCGACCCGACGTTCGAGATGCGGATGTGATACGAGAAGAGGTACTGGCTGTCGCGCGTGGAACTGCGGTCGGCAAGATAACTGCTCTTGACCTGGATGCGAACACCTCGCGTCGTCGTATCGCTCATGAATCCTCAGCCTACCAACTACTGACTACCGGCTACCAACTGATTGTATGGCCACACTGAACTTTCGGACTCTCCACACCGGCGAGCGCTCGGGCCGTAGTATCGTGGGGAATCTGGCAATAGACGCGCCGAAAAAGAAAGTGTCGGCGGAAGCCGCCTGGCGCGAGGCGAAGACGCTCATCTGGGCGCACCGCCGGCGGCTCGCACTTGGGCTTGGCCTGATGCTCGTCGGCCGGCTCGCCGGCCTTGTCCTGCCTGCATCATCCAAGTGGCTCATTGACGAGGTGCTGGCGAAGGGCCGGACCGAACTGCTGATGCCGCTTGCGCTGGCGGCCGGCGCCGCGACCCTGGTGCAGGCCGTCACGATGTTCGGCCTATCTCAGATCCTGGGCGTGGCGGCGCAGCGCGCAATCGCCGACATGCGGAAGCGCGTCCAGGCCCGCGTCATGCGCCTGCCGGTCCGGTACTTCGACTCCACGCAGACCGGGGTCCTCGTGTCGCGGATCATGAGTGACGCCGACGGTATTCGAAACCTCGTCGGCTCGGGAATCGTGCAGCTGGTGGGCGGCTTCGTCACCGCGATTCTCGGCATGGGCGTCCTCTTCTGGCTGAACTGGCGGCTCACGGCGGTCACGCTGCTGGTGCTCGCCGCCTTTGGCGGCGGTATGGCGTACGCGTTCCGGACGCTGCGCCCACTCTTCCGCGAGCGCGGGAAGATCAACGCGGAAGTCACCGGCCGCCTGACCGAGGCCCTTGGCGGCATCCGGGTCGTGAAGTCCTACACCGCCGAGCACCGCGAGGCGATCGTCTTCGCCAGAGGCGCCCACCGTCTGTACCGCAATGTAGCGAAGTCGATGACCGGCGTCTCCGCGACGACTGCCGGCAGCACCGTCGTCGTCGGCGTCATCGGAGTGCTGATGATCTGGCTCGGCGGCCGCGCCATCATCGCTGGAGAGATGACGCTCGGCGACCTGATGATGTACATCTTCTTTGTCGGTCTCGTCGCCGCGCCGGTCGTCTCGATTGCATCTATCGGGACGCAGATCACTGAAGCGCTGGCAGGCCTCGACCGGATCCGCGAGATTCTCGACATGCCCACGGAGATCGACGAGGACGCCTCGCGGCAGCCGATCGGGCCGCTGCGCGGGGAAGTGGCGTTCGAGGACGTCTGGTTCGAGTACGTCGAAGGCCAGCCGGTCCTGCGAGGCGTGTCTTTCGTCGCCGCGCCGGGCACGACGACGGCGCTCGTCGGTTCCAGCGGATCGGGAAAGAGCACGCTGATCAGCCTGGTGATGGCGTTCAACCGGCCTGGCAAAGGCCGTGTGCGGGTGGACGGTCAGGACCTCGCCGACACTCGGCTGCGGGATTACCGGGAGCAGGTGGCCTCGGTGCTCCAGGACAACTTCCTGTTCGACGGGACCATTGCGGACAATGTCGGATATGCGAAGCCCGGGGCGACGCTGGAGGAAATCACGGACGCGTGCCGCATCGCGCACTGCGACGAGTTCATCAGCCGCTTCCCGGACGGCTACCAGACGATCGTCGGCGAGCGGGGCGTCAGACTGTCGGGCGGCCAGCGGCAGCGCGTGTCTATCGCGCGCGCCATTCTCGCCAATCCGCGCATCCTCATCCTGGACGAGGCGACATCGAGCCTCGACAGCGACAGCGAGCAGATGATCCAGGACGGCCTGAACCGGCTCCGCTCGGGGCGGACGACCTTTGTCATTGCGCACCGGTTGTCGACCATCCGCAGCGCGAATCAGATCCTGGTGCTGGAAGGGGGCGAGATTGTGGAACGGGGGACGCACACCGAGCTGCTGGCGTTGAACGGCCGCTACCGGCAGCTGTACGACAAGCAGTACCACTTCGAAATGAACAGGTTCATCAACCCCGGCGAGGACTTCACGCCGGAACCGGAGAAGAGCTACGTTGGCGCAACAACAACACGAAGTTGACTACCGCATCATCGGCAACGAGATGCAGTTCGTCGAGATAGAGCTCGACCCGGGCGAAAGCGCAATCGCCGAAGCCGGATCGATGATGTACATGAAACCGTCGATTCAGATGGAAACCATCTTCGGCGACGGCAGCGGACAGCATCGATCGGGCGTGATGGGCGCGCTGCTGGGCGCAGGGAAGCGGCTCATCACCGGTGAGAGCCTCTTCATGACGGTCTTTACCAACGGGGGAGCCGGCAAACAGCACGTCGCGTTTGCGGCGCCATACCCCGGCAAGATTCTCGCGATGGACCTGAAGCAGCTGGGCGGCGAGCTGATTTGTCAGAAGGATTCGTTCCTCTGCGCGGCCAAGGGCGTGGCGGTCGGCATCGCGTTCCAGCGCAAGATCGGCGTCGGCATGTTCGGCGGCGAGGGCTTCATCATGCAGCGCCTGACCGGTGACGGCCTGTGCTTCGTGCACGCGGGCGGCACCGTGCATCCGGTGGAGTTGCAGCCGGGCGAAAAGCTGCGGGTCGACACGGGCTGCCTCGTCGCATTGCAGCCGGAGGTCACGTACGACATCGAGTATGTCGGCGGCGTGAAGTCAGCGCTCTTCGGCGGCGAGGGATTGTTCTTCGCGTCGCTGACAGGTCCGGGCCGCGCCTGGCTGCAGTCGCTGCCGTTCAGCCGGATGGCCGACCGTATCTACAAGGCGGCGCCGGCGGCCGGCGGAAGTCGCCGCGAAGGCGGGTCGGTCCTCGGCGGACTGGGCGACCTGATCGGCGGCGATGGTACGTAGGGCGGCTCCGCGGGAGACGGGCGCCGGCGAGCCGCGGACCCGCCAACGCTGATGCGCGCAGCCACAGTTCTCGTCACCGGCGCAAACGGAGAAATCGGGCACGGCCTGCTCACGCGCCTGGCCGCCGACGGCCGTTCGATCGTCACGCTCGATATCGCGCCGCTGGAGCCGCAGCTCGCGAAGCTCGTTCGGCGGGAGTTCACTGGCTCGATTACCGACCTCGGCCTCCTGGAACGCATCCTCTCGGAGTTCGAGATCGATCTCGTCTTCCACCTGGCGGCGCTGCTCTCGACGCGATCCGAATTCACGCCCATGAGCGCTCACCAGGTGAACGTCGAGGGCACGCTCCACCTCCTCGAATTCGCGCACTACGAGGGGCTGTCGCACGGGCGGCCGGTGGTCTTCATGTATCCCTCGTCCATTGCCGCCTACGGGCTGCCGGACATCGAGACAAAGAATCGCGCAAAGCGGGTGCGCGAGGACGAGTGGAATACGCCGACGACGATGTACGGGTGCAACAAGCTGTACTGCGAGCACCTGGGCCGCTACTACACGCGGCACTACAAGCAGCTTGCGGCCGAGCCCGCCGGCCACGTCGATTTCCGATGCGTTCGCTTTCCGGGTCTGATCTCCGCCCTCACGACGCCGTCAGGCGGCACGTCGGATTACGCGCCCGAAATGATTCACGCCGCGGCGAAAGGGGAGCCGTACTCCTGTTTCGTGCGGAAGGACACGCGTATTCCGTTCATGGTGATGCCGGATGCGATCGACGCGCTTCTACTCCTGGCGGCGGCCCCGCGCGCGCGCCTGACCCGGACGGCGTACAACCTTGCTGCCTTCAGCCCGACCGCCGACGAGATATGCGAGGTGGTGACGCGCGCGTTTCCGCGCGCGTCCATGACGTGGAATACCGACGAGAAGCGCCAACGCATCGTCGACTCATGGCCCGCCGAGGTCGACGACTCAGCGGCCCGCCGCGACTGGGGATTCTCTCCCCGATACGATTTCGACCACGCCTTCAACGACTACCTGATCCCGACAATCACCGAACGCTACAAAAGCTGATGCGCGTCATCGAGATCTCGACCCCAGGGCCGCCCGAGGTCCTTGTGCCTGCGGAACGGCCTGACCCGGTGGCCGGCCACGGTGAGCTGCTGATTGCCGTCGCCGCCGCCGGCGTCAATCGCCCCGATGTTCTCCAGCGCAGGGGACACTACCCGCCGCCGCCTGGCGCGAGCGATATTCCGGGCCTCGAAGTGGCGGGCACGGTCGAAGCGGTCGGGGCAAATGTCGAGGGATGGCGGATCGGCGATCGCGTGTGCGCGCTCGTGAGCGGCGGGGGTTATGCCACCAAATGCGTGGCGCCGGCGGCGCAGTGCCTGCCCGTTCCCAAGGGCATGGAGCTGGTCAACGCGGCCGCGGTTCCCGAGACGTTCTTCACGGTCTGGACCAACGTGTTCGAACGCGGACGGCTGGCCGCAGGCGAGACCGCGCTGTTTCACGGCGGCACCAGCGGCATCGGCACGACCGCGATTCAGCTCGCGACGGCACGGGGCGCACGTGTCTTTGCCACCGCCGGATCGGATGACAAGTGCCGTGCCTGCGAAGCGCTGGGCGCCGAGCGGGGCATCAACTATCGCACCGAGGATTTCGCGGCGGTGGTGAAAGAACTGACCGGCGGCCGTGGCGTTGATCTCATTCTCGATCACATCGGCGCGGAATACTTCGAGCGGAATCTCGCCGCCCTCGCCGTCAACGGCCGGCTGGTGCAAATCGGTCTCATGGGGGGCGGGTCGAAGGCGACGATCGACCTGAATCAGGTCCTGCGCCGCTGGCTGACAGTCACCGGGTCCACGCTGCGGAACCGGAGCGTCGAGGAAAAGGGAGCGATTGCGGCGGCGCTCCGGCGCGAGGTGTGGCCGCTGCTCGAAAGCGGCCGCGTGAAGCCGGTGATCTACCGGACGTTTCCCTTAGCGCAGGCCGCCGACGCGCACCGTCTCATGGAATCGAGCGAGCATGTAGGGAAGATCGTGTTGACGACCGGGTCCGGCTAAAGCCGGACACTACGTACCTGCCGCTCCCATTCGTGGGGGACGTCCACATACGAGCGATCGAGTTCGGCGATCGAGGGACATCCGAGCAGCTTCAGCGTCCGTATCAAATCCGTCTTTAAGATTTCGATCGCGCGCGCGACCCCTGGGCCTCCCGCAGCACCCAGTCCATACGCATAAGCGCGCCCGACGAGGACGGCCTTCGCCCCCAGGCAGATCGCTTTGACGATGTCGCTGCCGCGCCGCACGCCGCCGTCCACCAGGACTTCGACGCGGTCGCCAACCGCATCCACCACTTCGACGAGCGCACGTAGCGTCGGCGAGACGCAATCAAGCTGCCTCGCGCCATGGTTCGAGACGATTACACCTGCCATGCCTTCGTCCACGGCCCGCCGCGCATCCTCCGCGGTCAGCACGCCTTTGACGAGGACCGGCCCGTTGCCCCACGCCTGCTTGATCCATCCGAGATCCTTCCAGGTGACCGTCGTCTGTTCGAGCGCAGCGGTGACGTCGAGGTAGGGAAGCGGCCTCCCGTCAGGCGAGACGACGTTCGGGAAGCTCATGAGACCGCCGTCCCGCAGGAAGTCGATCAGCCACCGCGGCCGCGAGAGGACCTGACCGACATGGGGGAGCGCTCTCAGTCCGCCGGTCAGCAACTGGCGCGTGCCGTTGCGGAGGTCGCGCTCCCGCATTCCGGCCACGGGCGTGTCGAGGGTGACGACGAGCGCAGAGAAGCCGGCGGCTTTCGCGCGGGCGATGCCGGCGCGGGCGGCATCGTGGCCGCCGACGAGATAGAGCTGGTACCAGGCGGGACCGCTGGTGGCGCGGCGCACATCCTCGAGCGGACAGCCGGAGAGTGTCGAGAGGCAATAGATGGTGGCGGCCATGCCTGCCTCCCGTGCGACGACTTCTTCGCCACGCGGCCAGAACATGCGGCTGCTGCCGACCGGCGCGAGGAGAAAGGGGAGCTGGATGCGTGTGCCGAGGACCGTCGTGCCGAGATCGCAGGCCGGCACCGCCACCGCCTGGCGTGGACGGAACGTGACGCGTTCGAAGGCGCGGCAGTTGTCGCCGAGCGTGACTTCGGCGTCCGCGCCGCCGTCGATGTAGTCGAACACCACCCGCGGGAGGCGGCGCTCGGCCAGCCGCCGCAGGTCGGCGATGTTGAGGACGCGTGGCGCCCCTACCGTCAATGCGCGTGCACCACGGTTCTGAGACTGCGATGGCTGCGGAGGACCTCCGAGGTGAGCTTCTTGCTGAGGTATACCTTCGACTCGCGGTTGTCCTGCGCATCGACCTCGTATTTCACGACGTCGAACTCGAGATGGTCGAGGGTGCCGCGCATGTCGTAGAACTTGTTCTTCGTTTTGACGACCACTTCGTGGAAGCCGACAGTGTGCGCCCACGCTTCCGATTCTTCGGTGAGCGCTCTGAAATGGCCCTGTCCTCGCCAATCGCTGCGCGTGCCGCCGATCCAGCTGTAGAGGACCTTGCGGTCCTCGAATTTCACGGAGTCGCGGAGACGGTCGACGAGATCACGGAGCCTGGGCTCGTGCTCGTTGGCGCGGATCTCGTGGACGACCTTGAAGCTCACCGGTGCGGTCATGCCCGGGTCATCCGGCAGCGGAGCTTCCGCCATGAGGATGAGGTACTCGCGTCCGTTGAGCCGGTTGATAATTTCCTGCGCCGTCTTCTTGCGGGGGAATTCGCCGAAGAATTCTTCGAGGTACTGAATCTCCAGCGCGCCCTTTTCCAGCGGGTATTGCTTGATCAGATATTCCACGGGGTCTCCGTTGCCGATCCTAGATCAACCGCGAACCACTCACCACCAGCCCTAACGACCAACCAGCTCGTAGCCAAGGTTGGGCGTCAGCCACCGCTCGACCTCGGATATGCCGATACCCTTGCGCCGCGCATAGTCTTCGATCTGGTCACGTCCGATCCGCCCTACGGTGAAGTAGCGGGCAGCCGGGTGCGCGAGATAGATGCCGCTCACGGAAGCGGCGGGCATCATCGCGTAGCTTTCGGTGAGCTCCACCCCCGCGCGCCCCGCTCCGAGCAGCTCGAACAGCTTGCCCTTTTCACTGTGATCCGGGCAGGCGGGATACCCGAACGCCGGCCGGATCCCGCGATATTTTTCGGCGGCCAGGTCCTCGGGCGTCAACCGCTCGTCGACGCCGTACCCCCACTCCTTGCGCACGCGCGCATGGAGATACTCGGCAAACGCCTCCGCGAGCCGATCGGCGAGCGCCTTCACCATGATCGCGTGGTAGTCGTCGTGGTCACGCTCGAACGCAGCGGCCAGTTCTGCGGCGCCATGACCGGCCGTGACCGCAAACGCACCCACATGGTCGGTGATGCCGCCGCCCGCCGGCGCGACGAAGTCCGTCAGTGAGAGGTTCGGCGTGCCGTCCGGCATCTGCTCCTGCTGCCGCAGCATGTTGAAGCGGATGTCAGGCAGAACGATGTCGTCCCCGTCGGTATGCGCCGGCCAGAAGCCGTAGACGCCGCGCGGCGTGAGCAGGCGGTCCTTGACGATGCGATCCAGCAGCGTCCGCGCGTTGTCGTAGAGATCGCGCGCCGCCGGTCCGTACTGGGGATGGTCGAGGATGGCGGGGAAGCGTCCCTTGAGCTCCCATGCCGCAAAGAAGAAGGTCCAGTCGATATACGGCACCAGATCCTCGAGCCCTACATCGTCCAGGAGGCGCGCCCCCGTAAATCGCGGCTGCGCGACGTCGGCCTGGCGCCAGTCGAGCCGCAGCCGGTTCGCCTGCGCGGCCTGCCACGGGACAATCGGCCGCTGCTTGAGGGCCGCATGCTGCTCCCGGACGCGCTGCTGGTCGGCTCGAGTCGTCGCGATGAACTCGGTTTTCTGACCGGCGCTGAGCAGCCTCGAGACCACATCCACGGCCCGTGACGCGTCGAGCACGTGCACGACCGGCTGGCTGTACTCAGGAGCAATCTTGACGGCGGTGTGCGCCTTGCTCGTTGTGGCTCCGCCAATCAGCAATGGCGTCTTGAGGCAGCGCCGCTCCATCTCGCGCGCTACGTACACCATCTCGTCGAGCGACGGCGTGATGAGACCGCTGAGTCCAATCAGATCCGCGTTTTCATCGGCCGCGGTCTGCAGGATCCGGTCGAGCGGCACCATCACACCCAGATCGACAACGTCGTAGTTGTTGCAGCCGAGCACGACGCCGACGATGTTCTTGCCGATGTCATGGACGTCGCCCTTGACGGTCGCCATGACGATCTTGCCGGGCGCCTCGCGCTTCGCGCCTGATTTCTTCTTTTCCTCCTCCATGTAGGGGAGGAGGTACGCGACGGCCTTCTTCATGGCGCGCGCGCTCTTGACGACCTGCGGCAGGAACATCTTGCCCGCGCCGAAGAGGTCGCCAACCGTCTTCATCCCGTCCATGAGCGGACCTTCGATGACATCGAGCGGGCGCGGCAGCTTCAGGCGCGCTTCCTCGACGTCCACCTCGATGAAGTCGATGACGCCATGGACGAGTGCGTGGGCGAGGCGCTTTTCGACAGGGGCGTCGCGCCACGCGATGTCGTGTTCACGTTTGGTCCCGGCGCCTTTGACCGTGTCGGCAAACTGCACGAGCCGCTCGGTCGCGTCGGGACGACGGTTGAAGATGACGTCCTCGACGTGCTCCAGCAGGTCCTTCGGGATGTCTTCGTAGACCGCCAGCTGTCCGGCGTTGACGATCCCCATGTCGAGCCCGGCCTTGATGGCGTGGAAGAGGAAGGCCGAGTGGATCGCCTCGCGGACGATGTCGTTGCCGCGGAAGGAGAAGGAGAGGTTGCTGACGCCGCCGCTGACCTTCACGCCCGGGCAGGTCGCCTTGATGATCCGCGTGGCCTCGATGAAATTGATGGCGTAGTCGTTGTGCTCCTCGAGACCCGTGGCGATGGCGAGGATGTTCGGGTCGAAGATGATGTCGCCCGGCTCGAATCCGGCCGTGTCGAGCAGCAGGCGATACGCGCGCTGGCAGATCGCGACTTTCCGTTCGATGGTGTCGGCCTGACCCGTTTCGTCGAAGGCCATGACGACAACGGCCGCGCCGTAGCGGCGGACGAGTCGCGCCTTATGGAGGAAGTCTGCTTCGCCTTCCTTGAGGCTCAGTGAGTTGACGATCGGCTTGCCCTGGACGCACTTCAGGCCCGCTTCGATCACCGACCACTTGGAGCTGTCCACCATGAACGGGATGCGCGCGATCTCCGGCTCGGTGGCAATGACGTTGAGGAACGTCGTCATGGCCGCTTCCGAGTCGAGCATCCCCTCGTCCATGTTGACGTCGAGGATGTTGGCGCCGCCGCGGACCTGGTCGAGGGCGACGGCCGCCGCGTCGATGAACTGGCCGCCGGTAATGAGGCGCGCGAACCGCTTGGAACCGGTGACGTTGGTCCGCTCGCCGATCATGGTGAAGTTGCTGTCGGGGCGGATCGTGAATGTCTCGAGGCCTGAATACTCCGTAAACCGTTCTCCGCGCACGGGCCGCGGGCGCGGGCGGATGTCCTTCACGGCGTCGGCAATTGCCCGGATGTGATCCGGCGTGGTGCCGCAGCAGCCGCCGAGGACGTTGACGAATCCGGACCCGGCCCATTCGCGGAGCATGGCCGCGGTCTCAGGAGGCGTTTCGTCGTACTGGCCGAACGCATTCGGCAGACCGGCATTGGGGTACGCGGTCACGTAGCACTCGGCGAACCGCGCGAGCTCGCCGATGTACGGGCGCATCTGCTCCGCGCCGAGCGCGCAGTTCAGCCCGACGCTGAACGGATGTGCATGGCGAATCGCGACGTAGAACGCGTCAATCGTCTGGCCCGACAGCGTGCGGCCGCTCCGGTCGGTGATGGTCGCTGAAATCATCAACGGGACGGCGGCGCCGCGCTCCGCAAACACGTCGAGCATCGCCGCGATGGCCGCCTTCGTGTTCAGCGTGTCGAAGATCGTCTCCATCAGCAGCAGATCGACGCCACCTTCCAGCAGCGCCCGAATCTGATCCCGGTAGGCCTCGCACATCTCGTCGAAGGTGGTTGCGCGGAAGGCCGGGTTGTTCACGTCGGGCGAGATGGAGAGCGTGCGGTTCGTCGGCCCGATGGCGCCGGCGACAAACCGGGGGCGGTCCGGCGTCTTGCGCGTCCATTCGTCCGCCGCCTCTCGCGCCACGCGGGCGCCGGCGAGGTTCATCTCGCGCACGAACGGCTCGAGCGCGTAATCGGCCTGCGCGATCCACGTGCCGCTGAACGTGTTCGTCTCGATGATGTCGGCGCCGGCCGCGAGGTATTCGCGATGGATGTCGCCAATGATGTCGGGACGGGTCACCTGCAGGAGGTCGCCGTTGCCTTTGAGCTCGCGCGGATGGTCCGTGAACCGATCGCCGCGGTAATCCGCCTCCACGAGATTCCGGCGCTGAATCATGGTTCCCATCGCGCCATCGAGGATGAGGATGCGCTTCGCGAGTAGTTCGTGCAGTCGATCAGCTGTGGTCATGAAGGGTCTCTAGTCTCTACTCTTGAGTTTCCTGGATCGGGCGGGCTTGGCTCCGGACGCGATCAGGACCACAAACGGGTCACCCGGCAGGCGCGCGCCGACCTGTACGCGCACGTCCGTGAGGCCGCTCCCCGTGAGCAATCGTTCGAGTTCGGCGTCGTCGAATCCAAGCCAGCGATCGCCGAAGCGGGTCGCCACCCATTTCTGATCGTGCTTGCGTAGATCGAGGACGACCAGACGGCCGCCCGGCTTGAGGATCCGGACGGCCTCGGCGACCGCTTCTTCCGGGTCCGCTGCGTGGTGCAGCGCCTGCGACACCAGGGCGACATCTACCGCGTCTTCGCGCAACGGCAGGTGCGAGAGCTCGCCCTTGCGCCACTGGATATTGGCGACCTTTCGCCGGCCGGCGAGGGCGCGCGCGCGCTCGAGCACCTCGTCCGACCGATCGATGCCGTAGACCGTCCTGGCCCAGCCCGCCATTTCCACCGTCAGATATCCCTCGCCGCACCCGATGTCGGCGACCTCCAGCGGGGGAAGCAGATGGCCGAGCGCGCGTGCCCAGGCGGCCCAGCTGCGGCCCGGGACGAGCTGCCGGATGTCCCCGTGCGTCTCGAAATTTTCCTTCCGGTGCCGCAGGACCTCGTGCAGGCGCGCTTCATCCTGCCGGACGGCCTGTTCGTCATCGGCCGACGCGAAATGGGTGTCGAGCAGCGACCAGAGCGGGCCGTGTCCGTTGCTACGGTTTTGATGGCCAATCTTGTAGTAGACGAATCCAGCCTCGCGCTCCTCTTCAACGAGCCCCGCGTCCTTGAGCAACCCAAGATGTCGGGAGACCCCCGATTGGGCAACTCCCAGAATGCCCGTTAACTCGCTGACATTGAAGCGATCCTGCGACAGCACCCGAAGCAGCCGAAGCCTGGTGCTGTCCGAAAGGAGGCGAAAAAGGGCCGATGCGCGCTGCACGATATCTATGAATCTACATATGTGGATATATGGCCGTCAACGGATATTGCGGAAGCCCGTCCTTTCCGCACATAATTCTCGACATCGCCCACCGGGCTCCTAATTTTCCCGAAAGGACAGCACTCGCAATGGGATCAGCAGCACTTTCCGAAGCCGCGAAGAGTATTCGCGACTGGTCGATTACCGAGGGGCGCGCCGCGCAGGTGCCTTCCAAGTCCGTGGAGGCCTACGCCTCTCTCGTCTTCAACGACAAGGTGCAGCAGGAGCGCCTGCCGAAGCCGGTCTACCGCGCCCTGCGCGGGACGATTACCCGGGGTGAAACGCTCGACATCGCCACAGCCGATGCCGTCGCGACGGCCTTGAAGGAATGGGCCTGCGAGCACGGCGCCACGCACTACACGCACTGGTTCCAGCCGATGACCGGCATCACGGCCGAGAAGCACGATTCGTTTCTCTCTCCGACGTCGGACGGCTCGGCCATCACGGAGTTCCGGGGCAAGGAGCTGATCAAGGGCGAGCCCGATGCGTCGAGTTTCCCGTCCGGCGGCATGCGCTCCACCTTCGAGGCGCGCGGCTATACGGCGTGGGACCCGACGAGCCCGCCGTGGCTGCACGTGACGACCAACAGCGCCACGCTGGTCATTCCGACGGCGTTCGTCAGCTGGACCGGTGAGGCGCTCGACAAGAAAACGCCGCTTCTACGCTCGATGGAAGCGGTCTCGAAGCAGGCCGTCCGCGTGCTGAAGCTGTTCGGATCGACGACCGAGCGCGTCTTCGCGACCTGCGGTCCCGAGCAGGAATACTTCCTGATCGATCGCAACTTCTACTTCGCGCGCCCGGACCTGATTAACGCCGGCCGGACGCTCTTCGGCGCCAAGCCGCCGAAGGGGCAGGAGCTCGAAGATCAGTACTTCGGCACCATTCCGCAGCGCGTGCTGGCCTGCATGGCCGACGTCGAGTTCGAGCTGTTCAAAGTGGGCGTGCCGGTGAAGACGCGCCACAACGAGGTGGCGCCGAGCCAGTACGAGATTGCGCCGGTCTTCGAGCAGGCGAACGTCGCCGTCGATCACCAGATGATGACGATGGAGAAGCTGAAGGCGATTGCGCCGAAGTACGGCCTCGAGTGCCTCCTGCACGAAAAGCCGTTCGCGGGCGTCAACGGCTCGGGCAAGCACAACAACTGGTCGCTGTCCGACGAGTTCGGCAACAACCTCCTGGGTCCCGGCGACACGCCGCACGAGAACATGCAGTTCCTCGTGTTCTGCGCCGCCGTCATCCGCGCGGTCGACCGCTGGCAGGGCATCCTCCGCGCGAGCATCGCGAGCGCGGGCAACGATCACCGCCTGGGCGCGAACGAAGCGCCGCCGGCCATCCTGTCGATCTTCCTTGGCGACCAGCTCACCGACATCTTCGAGCAGCTCGAGAAGGGCTCGGCGAAGTCGACCAAGCAGGGTGGAACGCTGGATCCGGGCGTGAGCGTGCTGCCGAAGCTGCCGCGCGACGCGGGCGACCGTAACCGCACCAGCCCGTTCGCCTTCACCGGCAACAAGTTCGAGTTCCGCGCGGTCTCGTCGGGCCAGAACATCTCGTTCCCGAATACCGCGCTGAACGCGGCGATGGCCGAGTCGCTCGACTACATCGCCACCGAGCTCGAAGGCACCACCGCGAAGGGTGAAGAGCTGAACAAGGCGGTCGGCAAGCTCCTGACGAAGATCATCCGGGAGCACAAGCGGATCATCTTCAACGGCAACGGCTACTCGGCCGAGTGGGAAAAGGAAGCGAACAAGCGCAAGCTCCTGAACCTCAAGAACACCGTCGACGCGCTGCCGCAGCTCGTGACGAAGGAGTCGCTGCAGCTGTTCGACAAGTACAAGATTCTCAACGAGCGCGAGCTGCACGCGCGCTACGAGATCTTCCTCGAGAACTACAACAAGACCGTCAACGTCGAAGGCAACCTGATGGTCCTGATGGCGAACCGCTACATCCTGCCGTCCGCATTCGAATACCAGAAGCAGATCGGACAGAGCGTGGCGGCGGTCCGCGCCGGCGGCGCGTCGAGCGTCCAGGGCAAGAAGCTGCTCGTGCTGTATACGAAGCTTGTCGACAAGTTCAAGGCGCAGACCGACGTGCTCGAAGGGATCCTCGCGCATGCGGGGGGATCGTCGGAGAAGCACGCGAAGTACATGCGCGACAAGGTCGTCCCGGCGATGTCGAAGCTCCGCGAGCTGGGCGACCGGATCGAAGAGCTCACGCCGCATGAAATCTGGCCGCTCCCGACGTATCGGGAAATGCTGTTTGTGAAGTAAGCGGTAGGTAGTAGGCAGAGGGGCCGGCATTCGTGCCGGCCCTTTTGTTTTCTGCCGCTGCTGACCGCCGGCTGCCTACGGCCGACGGCCGACTGCCGACTTTTCATCCAAAGCTGGTACCCATCCTGCAATAAGGCCTAGTCGACCTTGGCACCCATGCGACTGGCGTGGAGTAATGACCCAGGATCTACGGCCAGCCGTTTACACCGATCCAAAATGTCGTCCGGTGCTCTTTGCCGGTTCTACGTGAGATGTAAGGACTTACGGGTTCCGGAAAACTTGTAAAGAATGGGTATTCTCGAAAAGCTGCGTCCTCAACCTCGCTGGAAGCACACGGACCCCTCGGTCCGCGCCGCCGCGGTGTACGAACTCGGCCCCGACGAGGCCGAGGCGTTGCACGCGCTCGCGCGCGAAGACGCCGAACCCCGCGTCCGCCGCGCCGCGGCCACGAGAATCGATGACCCCTCGGTACTTGCCGATATCGCGAAGACCGACCCGGACGAGGACGTGCGCGCCGAAGCGATCCGCGGCATCGCCGGCATCGCGGCCGAGACCGACGACCTGCCGCAGGCCCTCGACGCCGTCCGTCAGCTGATCGCGCTGTCGCGAAGCAAGGAAATCGTGCTCGTCGCCCGCGACAGCTCCAGCGCCGACGTGCGCGCGGGCGTGGTCGATCTCGTCGAGGATCAGAAAATCCTGTCGTCGATCAGCCGTCACAGCCGCGACGGCGCCACGCGCCTGCGCGCGCTGGCACGGCTCACCGATGCCGACGAAATTCGCAACGTGGCGCTCAAGGCGGAGCACACCGACGCCGCCGTGGCGGCACTCGAGCAGCTCTCGACGGCCGACGCGTTCGATGACGTCGCGCAGCACGCGCGCAACAAGGTGGCGGCGCGGCGCGCGCGCGCGCGGCTGCGGCTGCTGACGGAGCCGGCACCGGTGCCGGCGCCCGCCGAGGTGCGCATGACCGCGGAGGAACGCGACCGCGCGCTCGACCTGCTGCACCGCGCCGAGGCGCTCGTCGCCCTCGCCGATCCGGACGCCGCGGGAGAGGGCCTCACCGCCGTGCGGCTCGCGTGGGCGGAGATGCAGGCCGATGTCGCCGTCGACGTCGAGCCGGCCCTGTTGCAGCAGTTCGAGGTGGCCAGCGACGCTGTGCGCGAGGCGATTGCCGAACGGCAGCAGGAGCGGGCCGCCGACGAGGAGCGCGCCCGCGCGCTGCTCCGCGAGCAGGCCGACCGGCTGGCGATCTGCGAGGAAGCGGAGCGCCTCTCGGGCCCGTTGTCCGGTCCGGACGCCGCGGATCGGATCGCGGAGCTCAAGGTGCGGTGGGACAGCCTGCCGCCGATGGCGCTGGAATACGCCGCGCCGCTCACGCGCCGGTTCCAGGACGCGTGCCGGACCTACGAGGACGGCGAGCGCCGCCGCCAGCTCGCCGCGGCAGCCGGTGGACGGCTCGAGACACTCGCCACCGAGCTGGAACAGCTCGTCTCCTCCGACCAGTCACTGGAGGAAGTGATCGCACGCTGGCGCGGTCTTCGCCGCGACGCCGACGTCCTCCGAGAGCATGCGCAGGCGAATCCGGCCGCGGCCGAGCGGCTCGAGCGTGCGATCGCGGTTCTCGAGGGGCGTGAACACCAGCAGGTCGAGGCGCGTGCGCGGCAGCAGCAGGACGCCCTCCGGCGGCTGCAGCAGCTCGTGCGGCACGTGGATGCGCTGGCGGCCGCCGACCAGATCTCGCTCAAGGCAGGACTCCGCGCGCTGCGCGATATCCGCACCGCGCTCGAGGAGCGCGTGTCCCTCCCCTCCAAGAAAGACTGGCAGGAGATCCATGCGCGGCTCGAGGCGGCCCGTGCGGCCCTCACGCCGCGGGTACAGGAGCAGCGCGACGCCGACGAGTGGCAGCGGTGGGCGAACCTGCAGGTGCAGGAAGCCCTCTGCAAGGACATGGAGGCGCTCAAGGACTTGCCCGACACCGAGGCGGCACCTGAGGCAGCAGTGCGCCGCATGCGCGAGCTGCAGGCCAAGTGGAAGGAGGTCGCCCTGGCGCCTCCCGCCAAGGGCGAGCTGATGTGGCGCCGCTTCAAGACGGCGCAGGATGAGGTGTTTGGCCGCACGGCGCCGCACTTCGCCGCGCAGGCGGAGGAGCGGACGTCCAACCTCGCGAAGAAGCAGGCGCTCTGCGACCGCGCCGAGGCGCTCGCCGATTCGACCGACTGGGTCAAGACCGCCGTCGCCCTGCAGGGGCTCCAGGCGGAGTGGAAAACGGTGGGCGCCGTGCCGCGCGGCCACGAGAAGGCGGTCTGGGAGCGCTTCCGCGCTTCCTGCGATCGCTTCTTCACCCGCCGCCAGGAAGACCTCAAGAACCGCAAGGAAGCGTGGAACGCGAATCTGACGGCGAAGGAAGACCTCTGCGCGAAAGCCGAGGCGCTCGCCGAGTCAACCGACTGGGACGCCGCGTCGTCGCAGGTCCGCCAGCTGCAGGCCCAGTGGAAGACCATCGGGCCCGTCCGGAAGTCCAAGTCCGACGTCGTCTGGCAGCGGTTCCGGACGGCCTGCGATCGCTTCTTCGATCGCTACAAGCATCGCGACCAGCTGGAGCTCTCGGCCAAAGCCGCGCCGCGCGAGGCGATCATCGGCGAGCTGGAGCAGCTGACGCCGGCGGCAGGCGCTGACGCCGGCGCCGAGGCGGCCCCCGCCCCGGACGGCCTCGCGGCCGTGATCCAGCAGGCCCGCGACCGGTGGCAGCAGGCACCGGAGCTTCCACGTCACATGCAGCAGGACCTGGCCGCCCGATATCACGACGCGGTCTCGCGTCTGGTGGCGGCATGGCCGGCGGCGTTTGCCGGGACGGATCTCGATCCCGAGACGACGCAGAAGCGCATGGAAAAGCTGGTGACGCGCGTCGAGGAGCTGGCGTCGGAGTCGCCGCAGCCGGCAAAACAGATGTCGCCGACCGAGCTGCTCGCTCAGCGCTGGCGCGACCGTCTGGCGTCGAACACGATCGCCGGCGGGAAGTCCGAGTCCGAGGAGTCGCGGTGGAGAGCCGCGGAGCAGGAAGTCAAGAGCGTCCAGGCGCAGTGGACGCGCCTCGGCCCGGTGCCGTCGGCCGTCGCAGGTCCGCTCAACGAGCGGTTCCAGCGGGCGTGCAGACGCTTTTTCGACCTGCGCCGAAAAGCGTCGTAGAACGTTCACGCTTCTCTGTTCTGGCTTCTCAGTTCGTGTTCATGTTCGGTGCGGCTCGCGGTGTTTGACAGGCCGGTCACGACGATGGCATCGTCGTCTGGTGCGAGGTCAGGTGCCGGCGTGGAGACGCGAATGGAAACCTTATTGGTGCCGCCGCCTGTCCGCCAGAAGCTTGGCAGCGAGGGAGCGGATGGACTGCTCATGATGTTTGCCGAGGCGCACCGGATAGGCGAGGAGCGGCTCCGTCGCACCCTCGACGAGGCGGAGGCGCGGTTCGACTCGCGGCTCAATGAGCGGATGTCGAATCTCCGGTTCGATCTGCTGAAGTGGAACTTCCTGTTCTGGGTCGGGCAGCTCGCTGCCATGGCTGCGATTCTGAATCTGACGCTTCAGGGCTTGCGCTGAAAACACCGTTCTCTCCGCGACGATTCCAATAATTTCCGATGCCGGCTGTGAGCGCCGGCATCTCGACGCCCCCGCACGTCAGCGCCGTATCTTTAGGCCTGCATCCGCATAGAATCGTCGCGCTCGTCGCCAGAACTGATGTCTCTTTCACCCGGTACCCGCAGCGGTCCGTACGACGTTGTGGCGCCGCTTGGCGTGGGCGGCATGGGTGAGGTGTATCGCGCCCGCGATACGCGCCTTGCCCGCGACGTGGCGATCAAGGTGCTGCCCGAGGCGTTCGCTGCGGACCCGAACGCCTGGCGCGCTTCGAACGCGAGGCGCAGCTCCTCGCATCCCTGAACCATCCGAACATCGCCATCGTCCATGGCCTCGAAGACATCACATCTGGCTTGTTGAGATGGCGCGCGGCGTTCGCAGCAAATTCACGTTCTACCCCGGCCCCGAGGGCCGGGCTGGTAGTCGCGGCAACAGCAACGCGGCGCACCACGAGCTGGTCGAGCGACGGCAGGTACCTTCTCTTTTAGGACCAGTTCAGCGTCTTCGCGCTCCCTCTCGACGGTGGCGGCGCGCGCATTCCTGTGGTCGACGGGGCGCCATGTGGCCTTCCCGCTTCTCGCCCGACGCCCGAGGCGATGTTCCCGTTGCGCCCGACGCCAGATTCTCTCGGATACGGATATGACGTGTCTGTGGATGGACGACGGTTTCTCGTCAACGTAACCCAGGATGGGCCGGGCTCCAATGCGTTCACGCTCATTACGAATTGGCCGGCGCTGCGGCAGCAATAACCCGAATGCCGAACACCTGAACACGAACCGCGAAGTGAGAACTTAGAAGCGTGAACTAGCTTTCTAAGTAGGTGTACCCGTGCAGGCCGTCTTCGTAGAACCGGAGCAGACGGCCGGCCCCTTCGTAATCGACCCGTCCCGCCCGGACGGCGGTTTCCACGTCGGTCCGTAGTTTCCCCATCAGCATCTCGGCGTCGAATTCGACGTAGTCGAGGACTTCGCGCACGGTGTCGCCCTTGATGAGCGTGTCGAGCCGCGGCTCGCCGTTGGCGTCGAGACTGACGTGGACGGCGTGCGTGTCGCCGTACAGGTTGTGGAGGTCGCCGAGAATCTCCTGGTAGGCCCCCACGAGGAAGACGCCCAGGTAGTAGTTGCCGCCGTTCACGCCGTGGAGCGGCAGCGTCTTCTTGACATCGCGCCGGTCGACGAACCGATCGAGCTTGCCGTCGGAGTCGCAGGTGATGTCGCCGAGAACGGCATGGTTGCCCGGTTTTTCGTTCAGCCTGTGAATCGGCATCACGGGGAACAGTTGCTTGATCGCCCAGCTGTCCGGGATCGACTGGAACAGCGAGAAGTTGCAGAAGTAGGTGTCCGACAGCTGCTCGTCGAGGTGCTGCAGATCTTCCGGCACGTCGCCCATCGTCTGGGCGATTTTCTGGAGCTTGATCAATGTCGCCCAGTACAGGTTCTCGGCCATGCTGCGCTGCTCGAGCGGCAGGTACCCGCCGTTGAACAGGCTCAGTGCCATGTCGAGCGCCTGCTGCGCGTCGTGGTACGCCTCGAGCGCGTTCCTCGCGGTGACGTTGTTATACGTCTCGACGAGGTCGACGAGCGGCTGCTCCCAGTCGGGATTGGCCGCCAGCGGCACTTTCTCGTCGCCGAACCCCGAGACCCCGAGCACATTGAAGACGAGCACGCTGTGATACGCGACGACCGCGCGTCCGCTCTCCGAAATAATCGTCGGGTGCGGCACCCCGGCTTCGTCGCACACAGTCTGGATGTGATAGACGACGTCGTTGGCGTATTCCTCGAGCGTGTAGTTCATGCTCGATTCGAAGTTGGTCTGGGATCCGTCGTAATCCACGCCGAGGCCGCCGCCGACGTCCAGGAACTGGAGGCCCGCACCGAGCCGCGCCAGCTCCGTGTAGACCCGGGCCGCTTCGTTGAGGGCGCCCTTGACGATCCGGATGTTCGTGATCTGGCTGCCGAGATGGAAGTGCAGGAGCTTGAAGCAGTCCTGCATGTTGCGCGACTTCAGCTCATCGAGGCCGCGCATGATCTCGGTGACCGTCAGCCCGAACTTCGAGCGGAACCCGCCCGACGACTGCCAGCGGCCGCTGCCGCGGGCGGCCAGCTTGACGCGCATGCCGATCTGCGGCCGCACGCCAACCCGCTCGGCGATCTCGAGGATCAGCCCGAGCTCGGTGTATTTCTCGACAACCGGGATGATGTTGCGGCCGATCTTCTGGGCCAGCATGGCGGTCTCGATGAATTCGGCGTCCTTGAACCCGTTGCAGATGATGGGCGTGTCGTTGTCGGCCATCGCCACGACGGCCAGGAGCTCGGGCTTGGATCCCGCCTCGAGACCGAACTTATAGGGCCGGCCGAAATCGAGCACTTCCTCCACGACCTGGCGCTGCTGGTTGACCTTGATCGGGTACACGCAGCTGTAGCCGCCCTGGTACTGGTTCTGGGCGATCGCGGACTGGAAGGCGGTGTGAATCTCGCCGAGCCGATGGCGGAGGATGTCGGTGAACCGGATGAGCACCGGCAGGCTGATGCCGCGCAGCTCGAGTCGGTCCACGAGCTCCTTGAGGTCGATGGCGTGCGCGGGATTCTTGGTCGGGTGGACCTGCACGTGGCCGGCGGGATTGATGGAGAAGTACCCGTGGCCCCAGCGCGCGACCTCGTAGAGCTCGCTCGCGTCGTGCACGCTCCACGCCCTGGTCGATGACGTGCTCGACGCCGTAGTCGACGCGGCCGGAGTTGGACGCCCGTTGGTCGCAGTGCTCATGCCGGATTCATGATACGCAGTCTCTCGTCTCCAGTCTCTAGTTTTTCTATCGGTCGGACCATAATGAATCTCCATGCCCGACCGGATGCCTGCCATCAAGATCGTGCTGCTGCCGAAGGACACCAATGCCTACGGCACGATATTCGGCGGCGTCATCCTGTCGCACATCGACCTCGCGTCGGCGGTCGAGGCGCGGAAGACCGCGCCGCTGCGGTACGTCACGCGGGCGATGCGCGAGGTCGAGTTCCACGAGCCGGTGTTCGTCGGCGATGTCGTGAGCTTTTATACGGAAACGGTCCGGGTCGGCCGCACCTCGGTGACGGTGCGCGTCCGCGTGGAAGCCGAGCGCTGGCGGCCGGGCGGCGCCGCGCATGGTGAGGTGGTCCACGTGACGGAAGCGGTCGTCGTCCTGGTGGCCGTGAACGACCAGGGCCAGTCGGTGCCCATCCGTCCCGAGCCGGTGCAGGTATGAAGTGGGTGTCGACGCGGGGCAAGTCGCCCGCGGTGCCCTTTATTGACGCCCTTTTCGCCGGCACGGCGCCGGACGGCGGCCTCTATTTTCCCGACCGCTTCGAGCCGCTTCCGGCCTCGACGCTCGCGTCGTTCCGGACCGCCGACCTTGTCGACATCGGCACCGTCGTCGGCACGCACCTGCTCGGCGGCGACATGTCCGAGCCGGACATGCGGGCGATCGTCCGGGATGCGCTCGACTTTTCCATCCCGCTGGTCCAGGTCGCCGATCGTGCCTGGGTGCTCGAGCTGTTTCACGGGCCCACGCTGGCGTTCAAGGATGTCGGCGCACGGGTCCAGGCCCGGCTGCTGCACCATTTCACGGACGGCACGCCGCTCACCATCCTCGTCGCCACTTCGGGGGATACCGGCAGTGCCGTGGCGGATGCCTTTCACGGTGTGCCCGATTCCCGGGTCTTCGTGCTCTATCCGCAGGGACAGGTCACCGACGTCCAGGAAGCGCAGATGGCGTCGCTTGGCGGGAACATCACCGCGGTGTCGGTGCGCGGCACCTTCGACGATTGCCAGCACCTGGTCAAGCAGGCCTTTGCCGATGACGAGGTGCGGAAGCGGGTGTGGCTGACGCCGGCCAACTCGATCAACCTCGGGCGGCTGCTGCCACAGGTGATCTACTACTTCCTTCTGGCCCGGCTGGAGGGAGAGCTGACCATCTCCGTGCCCAGCGGGAATTTCGGGAACCTGACCGCAGGCCTCATCGCCAAGCGGCTGGGCCTCCCGGTCCGCCGGTTCGTCGCCGCGACCAACCTTAACGACGTCGTCCCCGAATACCTGCGCACCGGCACCTATGCGCCTCGTCCCTCGCTTCGGACCGTCGCGAACGCCATGGACGTGGGCGCGCCGAGCAATTTCGAGCGGATCCGCGCCATGTACGACGACAGCATCGAGCGGATCCGCGAGGACATGGTGGGGGCGGCGTTCGATGACGCGGCGATCGTGGCGGAAATCGCCCGGGTGCACCGGGAGCGCAGGTATCTACTCGACCCGCACGGCGCCATCGCCTGGCTCGGGCTGCAGCAGCAGCTCGAGAAGCATCCGCGCGCAACCGGCGTGTTTCTGGCGACGGCGCATCCCGCGAAGTTCCGTGAAGTGGTCGAACCGGCGATTGGCGCCAGGGTGCCGCTCCCGGCGGCGCTCTCCGACGCCATCGCGCGGCCCCGCCAGAGCGCGCACATCGATGTCGACTATCCGGCGCTCGTCGACCTGGTGATCCGTTGATCCTGGGGATCCCTTGATCAAAGCGCGCGAGGAGATCCCATCCCAGTACAAGTGGGATCTGACGGCGATTTGCCGTAACTGGGACGACTGGTCGGCGGCCTATCAGCAGCTCGAGGCCGCGATCGACGCATTTCCGTCGCTGCAGGGCACACTCGCGAGCGGTCCCGAGGCGCTGCTGGCGGCGTACCGGGCGATGGACGACATGGGCGCGCTGAGCTACCGCGTCTGGTACTTCGCGGCGCTCCAGTACGACGAGGATCAGCGCGACAACACGATCAACGGCCGCCGGCAGCGGGTGCAGATCCTGTTCGCCAGGCAGGCGCAGGCCGGTGCGTGGTTCAACCCCGAGCTGCTGACGATTCCGATCGACACGATCCGCGGCTGGCTGAAGGCGAACGGCGACCTCGCGGTCTATCGGTTCGCCATCGAGAGCCTGTTTCACGAGCAGGAGCATGTGCTCGATGAGGGTGGCGAGCGGCTCCTGTCGTATTCCGGCCGCTTCGATAGCGTCCCGCACGACACCTACGCCGCGCTGACGACCGCCGACGCGAAATTTCCGACGATCACGCTCTCGACCGGCGAATCGGTCACGCTCTCCTACGGGCAGTACCGCGCGCTGCTCGAAACGAACCGGCATCAGGACGATCGTGCGGCGGCCTACCGGGCGTTTCACCGGATGTACGCCGAGAACGAGAACACCCACGCGGCGCTCTACAGCGGCGTCCTGCAGCGCGACTGGTTTCATGCGCGCGCGCGCAGCTACAAGACGACGCTCGACGCGGCGCTCCACGGCAACAACATCCCGCCGGCCGTGGTCGAGAATCTGATTGCGGCGACGCGCGAAGGCGTGGCGCCGCTGCGCCGGTATCACCGGCTGCGCCGGCGTGCGCTGGGACTCGAGACGTACAAGATGTTCGACGCGTTCGTCCCGCTCGTGGATCACGACGAACGTTATCCGTACGATCAGGTGGGGGAGTGGATCGTCGAATCGGTGGCCCCGCTCGGCCCCGAGTATCAGCAGCAGGTCCGCCGCGCCTTCCGCGACCGCTGGATCGATGTCTTCGAGAATGCCGGGAAGCGGCACGGCGCCTATTCGGCGCCCGTGTACGGCGCGCATCCGTACATGCTGCTCAATTACAACGAGACGCTCGACGCGGTGTTCACGCTCGCCCACGAAATGGGGCACTCGATGCACACGCTGCTGTCGCACGAGGCGCAGCCGTTCGTCTACGCGGGCTACACGATTTTCGTGGCCGAAGTGCCGTCGACGCTGAACGAGGCGCTGTTCCTCGACTTCATGCTGGCCCGCGCGGAGTCACGCAACGAGCGCATCATCCTTCTGCAGCATGCGATCGACAGCATTGCGAGCACGTTCTATACACAGGTGCTGTTTGCCGACTTCGAGCTGCGTGCGCATCGGCTTGTCGAGCAGGATCAGCCGATCACCGCGGATACGCTGGGCGGGTTGTTTTCGGGCCTGCTTCGCGAGTACTACGGCGACGCGCTGGACGAGGAGGAAGGCTCGCGGCTCACCTGGGCGCGCATCAGTCACTTCTTCAGTACGCCGTACTACGTCTATCAGTACGCGACCTGCTTTGCCTCGACCGCCAGCCTGATGCAGAACATCCGTGGCGCGGGCGGTTCCGCGGGCAGATCCGGGGCGGTCTCGCGGTATCTCGATCTGCTGCGTGCCGGCGGCAGCGACTATCCGATGACGCTGCTGGCACGGGCGGGTGTCGACTTGAGCCAGCCGGACACGGTACGGGCGGTGACGACCGAGCTCGATGTGCTCGTCGCGCGCCTGGAGCAGGAGCTGGGTCTTACGTAACCCGCGGCAGGCGGACGAGAATGTCCGTTCCCTTGCCGACGACGCTCTCGCAGGCGATCTGCCCGCCGTGAGCATCCACAATCCATTTCGCGATGGCCAGCCCGAGACCGGCGCCCCCCGAATGCGTCGTTCGCGCCTTGTCGGCTCGATAGAAGCGCTCGAAAATGCGCGGCAGATCCTCCGCGCTGATGCCGATGCCCGTGTCGCGGACGCGGAGGCAGGCGGCGTCTCCCTCCGGCCAGACATCGACGCGCAGCTGGCCGCCCGGGTGGTTGTACTGAATGGCGTTCGACAACAGGTTGGTGACCAGGTCGGTGAGGCGGTCGCGGTCGCCGACGACCGTCGCGGCGCCGAGCTCCGCGTCAATCGCGACCTGCTTCTGCTCAGCCAGCGGCCGCAGGATGCCGAGCGCGTCCTGCACGATTGGCCCGAGGCCCACCGGCGCCTTCTGCAGTGACATCTCAGCGGCGTCCGCCCGGGCGAGCGTCAACAGGCGCTCGACTACGCTCCGCATGCGCTGCGCCGCGCGGCTGGAGGTGTCCAGGCAGCGGCGGTACTCGTCTGACGAGCGCTCGCGCGCCAGCGCCCATTCGAGCTCCGCCGAGATCGTCGCGAGCGGCGTCCGCAGTTCGTGCGACGCATCCGCCGTGAACCGCCGCTCGTTGTCCACCGCCAGGTGAAGGCGATCGAACGCCTGGTTCAGCGCGAGGGCCACCTGTTCGAGCTCGTTCTCCGTGCGCTCGATGGCGATGCGGGCCGAGAGATCGCCCGCCGTCATGCGGGCGGCGGCCTGGCTGATGCGGGCCACCGGCGCCAGCGCCCGGCCGACGAGGAACCAGCCGCCCAGGAGCGACAGCGCGAGCGCGACGATGCCGCCGGCGGCAGCCGTCGTCGCAAACCCGAGCACCTCGCCCTGTATCTCTCGGAGATCGCGGCCGACGAGCACGATTGTCCCGTTCACCGCGGTGACCGCCAGCTCGCGCCGGCCGTCGTGCGTCCGCGCGCCCGTCGCCGCCGGCATGGGGATCTCGAAGTCGATCGCCGATCGATCGATGAGCTCGCCCGCACCATTCCAGACGGCGTAATAGGTCAGCGGAGGAGGGGCGCCATCGATCTCGCGATATTCGAGGGGCAGCACGAGGTCGAAGTCCCCGAAGTCGGTCGGCCGGAGCCCTTCGACGAGACCGACGGCGCTCCCCTGCAGGCCCTGATCGACGTCGTCGACGAGCGAGCGCCAGAACAGGTAGCAGACCGTGCCGGCGAATGTCGCGATGACCAGGGCGAGAATCAGCGTGTACCAGAGCAGCAGGCGGGCGCGCAGCGAGCTAAGCATCGATGATGTAGCCCTCGCCCCGTCGCGTGCGAATCAGATCGGCACCCAGCTTGCGGCGCAGCGCCGCCACGTGCACGTCGACGACATTCGACAGGACGTCCGCCTCCTCGTTGTAAATGTGCTCGCAGATGGTCGCGCGGGCGACCACCGAACCGCGCGACCGGATCAGGAGCTCGAGGATCGCGAACTCGCGGGCGGTCAGCTCGAGGGGCAGGCCGTGGCGCCGCACCTCGCGGGCCGCCGTATCAATCGTCAGATCGCCGAGCTGCAGGGTGGCGACGGGATTCCCGTACGCGCGCCGAATCATGGCGCGCACGCGGGCGACGAGCTCGGCGAGCGCGAATGGCTTGGTCAGGTAATCGTCGGCGCCAAGGTTCAGGCCGCGGACGCGGTCGTCGATCACGTCGCGAGCGGTGAGAATGAGGACCGGTGTGCGGATCCCGGCGGCACGCGCCTGCTGCAGGACCGACCAGCCGTCGAGCCGCGGCAGCATCAGGTCGAGCACCACGGCGTCGTACGGCATCTCCCGGATCTTGAAGAGCGCGTCCTCGCCGTCGCCGGAAATATCGACCGCGAACTCTTCCTCCTCGAGGGCGCGTCGCAGCGCGTCCGCCAGGTCGCGCTCGTCCTCGACGACCAGGAGTCTCACCGCGTCCTCCCGCGACCTCCGCGCCGATCGTCTTCGGGCTCCACCCGGAGGTCGTCGAACCAGGCTGTCCCGCCGCCACCGGACCAGACGCCCGCGCGGCCGCCTTCGGTGAAGGTGAGATCGCGCGCGCGCATGACGCCAATGCCGCCGAGCGATACCTGAATGTCGTCGTCATCCTGGACGACGCGCACGCTGTGCCAGGCCGACGTATCGAGCTCGAGCTCGTCCTCGTCGTCGAGCCGGATGCGGTTGCCGCGGACGACGCGATAGAGCGCGAGCTCCTGGAGGCGCAGATCGAGGGCCGCCAGATAGAAGTTGTCCTGATCCTGATAGCGCCACACGAGTCCGCCCACACGCTCGCCGTCGACCAGCTTCACACGGACGGAGACGCGCATCTGTGATGGATGGGCGCTGTCGAGGACCGCGAGCGACAACCCGCCCGAGGCCGACGCGTCGGCGGCGTGGGTGAGGTAGCGGCCCGGGCCGTCCGCGCGCACCGACCACTTCGCGGCGGCCTGCTGCCGCGCCACCGGGAACGTGAGCCCGGGCGGCGCGCTGCCGATCGGATCGTCATCGAACGTGCGGATGGAGACCTGCGCGCTCACGTGGGCGAGCATCAGCGCGGCGGCTGCGACAGGCGTCAGGGCGGCGCGAATGTGCATCACAGATCGCGGAGATTGTATCTGACCTCGACGAGGCGCACCTTCACGGTGGCTTCATGTGTGATCCGCTACGCTCACCGCCGGGTACAATAGGTCTTCTCATTCAGCATGAAACACATCTCCTTGTGCGCAGCGTGTGTCGTTACGGTCCTCGGAATCGCTCATGCGGCGGCCGGACAGGACATTCCCGATATCGTCCGGAAGCAGGCGCAGGCCGTGCGCGTCGCGCCCGGCTCGGTCAACATCGACGGTCGTCTGGACGATGCCGCGTGGCGTGACGCGGTGCCGGTCACGAACTTCTGGCAGCGCGAGCCGATGGAGGGCGCGTCGCCCAGCGATCCGCTGGAGGTCCGCCTCGCGTACGACGACGACGCGCTGTATGTCGGCGCGCGGATGGTGTCGACGGTCCCGCTCCAGGCGCCGATGGGCCGTCGCGACGAAGGGGAGCAGTCGGAATATTTCAGCGTCATGCTGGATACGTACCTCGATCGGCGCACCGCCTATGAATTCGGTGTGACGGCCGCCGGCGTGCGGCTCGACTGGTATTACCCGCAGGACAACGAGCGCGAAGAGGACACGAGCTTCGATCCCGTCTGGCAGGCACGCACGAGCCGCGACGCGCAGGGGTGGACCGCGGAACTCTGGATCCCGTTCTCGCAGCTGCGGTTCACGGCGCGGAGTCCCCAGGTCTGGGGTCTGAACATGTACCGGTGGGTGCCCTCGCGCAACGAGGAAATTCACTGGCAGGAGATCCCGCGCACCGACCAGCGGCTGGCCTCCCGCTTTGGGGATCTGCACGGCATTGACGGCATCCGGCCGAGCCGGCGTATCGAGTTGATGCCGTACGTTGCCAGCTCCTCGCATCTGATTGGCGTCCGCGAGGACGGCGACCCCTTCACCTCCGGGGCGAATGCCGCGGGACGGCTCGGGATGGACGCCAAGATCGGCATCGGCTCCAACCTCACGCTGGAAGCGACGGTCAATCCCGACTTCGGCCAGGTGGAAGCCGATCCGGCGGAGGTCAACCTCTCGGCGTTCGAAACCTTCTTCACAGAGCGGCGCCCGTTCTTTGTCGAGGGGATCACCCTGCTGCAGGGGCCCGTCAATAACTTCTTCTACTCGCGCCGCATCGGCGCATCGCCGGTCGGCGATGCCGACGCGGACTTCGTCGACTTCCCGGCGCAGTCGTCGATTCTGGGCGCGGCCAAGCTGACCGGCCGCACGGAGACGGGGCTGTCGATCGGTGTGCTCGGCGCGCTGACTGCCGAAGAGACGGCCCGTACGTTCGATTTTCCAAACACATTCGGCCGGGTCCGCGTGGCACCCCAGACGGCCTACGGCGTGGGGCGTCTGCAGCAGGAGTTCGGCGCGGAAGGGTCGACGGCGGCCGTCATGGTCACCGGGATGCGCCGGGACTTGCCGGCGGGCGACCCGATTGGGCTGCTCTCGACGAGCAACGCGTTCACGGTGAGCGGCGACTCGCTGCTGCGCCTGGGCGGAGGTGACTACGAGCTCGAGTCATACGCGGGCTACAGCCGGGTAGGTGGCAGCGCTGCTGCCATCGATCGCGTCCAGCGGGCCAGTGCCAGATACCTGCAGCGGCCGGACGCCGACTACGTGGTGTACGACCCCACCCGGACCGCGCTGTCAGGCGGGAAGTTCGGCGCGACGTTCTCACGGGAGAACGCCCGCCACTGGACCTGGGAGATTGGGACCGACATCGAGTCGCCCGAGTTCGAGACCAACGACATCGGCCGGCTGAATCAGGGCGACGGCGTGGTGGGCCAGGGCCAGATTCAGTACGAGCAGACGACGCCCAACCGCATCCTGCGGGACTACACCCTGTTCATCGACACCCGCAATGAATGGAATTTCGGCGGCGAGCGGCAGCAGGCGCAGATGTCGCCTGGCGCCCGCCTGACCTGGCCGAACTTCTGGGAGACGGAACTCAGTGCGCAATTCAGGGGGCGCACGCAGAACCAGCGGCTCACCCGCGGCGGCCCGCTCATGCAGCAGCCGCACAGCTGGAACGCCGACATCGAGGTGTCGAACAGCGAAGCGGCGTCCACGCGCTGGCAGATCGGGACGGGGTACGGTTCGAACGAGGATGGCGGGCTGGAATTCACCCTCGAGAGCCAGTTCACCATGCAGCCGATGCCGCAGCTGCAGCTGCAGATTACGCCGGAGTATTCGCGTGAGGTCTCCACACAGCAATATGTGGCCGCGCTCGCGGGCGGGCCGGCGGCGACGTTCGGCCGCCGCTACGTGTTCTCCCGTATCGACCAGTCCGAATATTCGACGCAGATCCGCGTGAATTACACGTTCAAGCCGGACCTGACGCTTGATTTCTATGGGGAACCGTTTTCCGCGAGCGGGAGCTACGGCAACACAGGGGAGCTCGTGGCCGCGCGCACCCGCGCGATCCGTTTGTATGGCACCGAGGGGACGACCATCACGACGCTGGCCGATGGCAACCGTCGCGTGACCGATGGCGCGCAGGCGTTCACCCTTCGAAACAGCGACTTCAACGTGCAGTCGTTCCGAAGCAATCTCGTGCTCCGATGGGAATGGCGCGCGGGGAGCCAGCTGTACCTGGTCTGGCAGCAGGACCGGGAGTCCGAGATTTACCGCCCGTTCCGGACGAGCGCCGGCGACATGTTCGGCTCGTTGGGACAGGACGGCGACAACTTCTTCGCCGTCAAGATGACGTACTGGTTCTCTCCGAATTAAGCAGGCGGCGACCGCCGTTGACTACCGTCTAAATATATGCAACCATTCATCCGCATAAACGGATAGATGGTTGCCATCCTCGATCACATGTCGGCTCTGGCCGACCCAACGCGGTGCCGAATCCTCCTCCTGCTCGAGAAACATGAGCTGACGGTGGGGGAGCTGTGTGGAGCGCTCCAGCTCCCGCAGTCGAGCGTGAGCCGTCATTTGAAAACGCTGGCGGATGACGACTGGGTCGTCTCGCGCCGGGACGGGACGAGCCGGTTCTACAGCATGCCGCTCGACGACCTCGATTCAGGGGCGAGTCAGTTGTGGCCGCTCATTCGTGATCAGGTTGCAGGGACCGCTGCCGCAGGGCAGGACGAACATCGGCTGTCGGGCGTGCTGGCGCGCCGGCGCGCGAAATCGCAGGAATTTTTTGCCACGGCGTCGGCGGGCTGGGATCGCCTGCGCGGCGATTTGTTCGGGGACAGCTTCTACCTGTGGGCCGTGCTCGGGTTGATCGATCCGTCCCTGACGGTCGGCGATCTCGGATGCGGGACGGGGCAGTTGACGGAAACGGTGGCCCCCCACGTCCATCGGGTGATTGCAGTCGACGCGTCGCCCGAGATGCTCGACGCCGCGCGCGGGCGCGTCGGCGAGCACGCGAATGTGGACATCCGGCAGGGCGAGCTCGAAGCGCTGCCGATTCAGGCGGGCGAACTCGACGCGGCGATGATGTCGCTCGTCCTGCACTATTCGCCCGATCCCGCGCGTGCCCTCGCCGAAGTCGCGCGCGTCGTCCAGCCGGGCGGCCGCGTGCTGATCGTCGACATGCTGCCGCACGAGCGCGAAGAGTACCAGCACCAGATGGGGCACGTCTGGCTCGGGTTCTCCGACAAGCAGATCACGAAGTTCCTGAACGGCGCAGGATTCGGCAACGTCCGTGTCCGGCCGCTGCCCGTCGATCAGGACGCAAAGGGCCCCGCGCTGTTTGCGGCGGTCGCGACAAGACAACGGTAGTTCGTACGTAGTGTCCGGCTTCAGCCGGACGAATGAGGAGACCATGGCAACAGTAGCAACCGAAAAGATGCATGCGTTTGAAGCGGCGAAGCACGTCAGCCGAGAGCCGTACAAGGTGGCCGATCTCAAGCTGGCCGAGTGGGGTCGCAAGGAGATCCGCCTGGCCGAGCACGAGATGCCCGGCCTGATGGCACTGCGCCAGCGGTACGGCGCGAAGAAGCCGCTGGCCGGCGCGCGCATCATGGGCAGCCTCCACATGACGGTGCAGACCGCCGTGCTCATCGAGACGCTCGTCGAGCTCGGCGCCGACGTGCGCTGGGTGTCCTGCAACATTTTCTCGACGCAGGACCACGCAGCCGCCGCGGTCGTCGTCGGACGGCCCGAGACCGGCGGAACCGTTGCGGCGCCGAAGGGCACGCCCGTGTTTGCCTGGAAAGGGGAGACGCTCCCCGAGTACTGGTGGTGCACGGTCGAATCGCTCGTATGGCCCGACGGCTCCGGCCCGACGCTGATCGTCGATGACGGCGGCGACGCGACGCTGTTCGTGCACAAGGCGTCGGAGTTCGAGCAGGCCGGCAAGGTCCCGGCCTTCAATCCCGACCAGGATCCTGAAGAGTGGGGCGTCATCCTCGACACCGCGCGCGCGGAGCTCAAGGCGCACCCCGGCCGCTGGACGACGATCGCGCGCGGCATCCGCGGGGTCAGCGAAGAGACCACCACCGGCGTTCACCGCCTCTACCAGATGATGGAAGCCGGCACGCTCCTCTTCCCGGGCATCAACGTCAACGACTCGGTGACGAAGAGCAAGTTCGACAACATCTACGGCTGCCGCCACTCGCTGCCCGACGGTCTCGCGCGCGCGACCGACGTCATGCTCGGCGGCAAGGTCGCGGTGGTCCTGGGCTTCGGCGAAGTCGGGAAGGGCTGCGCGCAGGCCCTGCGCGGCCAGGGCTGCCGCGTGATCGTCACTGAAATCGACCCGATCTGCGCGCTGCAGGCGGCGATGGAAGGATTCCAGGTGGCGCCGATCGAGGATGTGCTGGAAGACGCGGACATGTTCATCACGGCGACCGGCAACAAGGACATCATCACCGCCGCGCAGATGGCGAAGATGAAGGACAAGGCGATTGTCGGCAACATCGGCCACTTCGACAACGAGATCGACATGGCCGGCCTGAAGAAGATCAAGGGTATCGAGCGGATCAACATCAAGCCGCAGTACGACGAGTGGAAGTTCCCGGACGGCCACAGCGTGCTGGTGCTCGCCGAAGGGCGCCTGCTCAACCTGGGTTGCGCGACCGGTCATCCGAGCTTCGTCATGTCGGCGTCGTTCACCAACCAGGTGCTCGCGCAGCTCGAGCTGCACGCCAACGCCGAGTCCTACGGTAAGACGGTGACGATGCTGCCCAAGAAGCTGGATGAAGAAGTGGCGCGGCTGCACCTCGATCACCTCGGGGTGAAGCTGACCAAGCTGACGCCAGACCAGGCCGACTACATCGGTGTGCCGGTGGAAGGGCCCTACAAGCCCAACCATTACCGGTACTAATACAATCTCCGGGCTATGTCGCTCAGCAGCGGCACCCGACTCGGCCCGTTCCAGATTGTTGAGCGCGTGGACCTCCCCGGCTTCGGGGAGGTCTACGCGGCTCGCGACGACGAGAACGATCGCGACGTCGCGATTCACGTCCTGCGGACCAACGCCGCGCAGGACGAGGACGTTCGCGATCGCTTCGAACAGCATGTGCGCGCGGCTGCCGCCCGCGTCCAGCCGGATCCCCTCACCATTCATCTCGTCGGCGTCGATCCCCAGGCCATCTACGTCGTCTCGGAACCCATTCACCCTGCGGCCGCTCCGCTCGTTCCTGGTGTCCAGCCGGCCTTTGGGCCAGCGCTTGGGGCAGCGTTTGGGACAGCGGTGCGGCGGGACGTCCCGGCGCCGAAGCGTGGATGGGTGATCGCGGCGGCAGTGGCCGTTGTGGCCATCGCGATCGGCATGTTCGCCGTGGGAGGTGGTGAGGACGCTCCCGAGGAGGCGGCGCTTGCCGCGCAGTCCGCGCCTCCGGACACGCCCGTCGTTCCCGCGATTCCCGCGCCGCCGCCCGTGCCCGAGCGCGAACTGCTGCCGCCTGAACAGACGGAGATTCGCGACTACGTGGCGACCGATCCGAGCCCACGCCCGCGTGCGGCAATGACGTCTGCGCCGGCCTCCGAAGCGGAACCTGCGCCTCCCGAACCTGTTATGCGGCGCGCGCCCGCGGCGTCACCGGCAGCTTCTCCGGTGCCACCGTCCTCTCCGGCACCGGTACGCCGTCCGCTTCCGGTCACAGACAGCCGCGATACGACGACGCTCATCACCGAAGCAAGGGTGCACGCCACCGAGTTCGATCTCGAGGGGGCGCTCTCACTGCTCGAGGCGGCAGCCGGGCGCGGTGACGCGTTCGCGCGCCTGGCAGTGTTGTACGTGCGCGGCCTGATCGGCGCGCGCGAGGCTTTTCGAGACGGTGGCGATCCGAGCGCGCTCGCGCCCGTGCACGCATCGCTCACAACGCTCGGGGAGATCTCCGGGGGCCGGCCGGGCGCCGCCGAAATCGCGCGCCTCGTGCTGCAGGCGGCCTCAGCTGCGGCGCAGAGTGAGCGCGACGAAATGCGTCTGTACATCGACTCGGCCATCCAGATGGAGTCGCTGCAGCTGGCGGCCATGCAGGGCGGCGCGCCGATCGTGTCGGCGTCGGAACTCGCGGGTGATTTCTGGCTGCAGGTCTCACGCTACGACGAGGCGCGGCGCGCGTACACAGAGGCGGCCGAGCGCGTGGGGTTCACGCTCCGCATTCTGTCGGGCCTCGCGAGATCGGCGCGGCGGCTGAACGATATGCCTGCGGCGTGCACCGCCTACCGGCGCCTCGCCGACGTGTGGGGTGCGCGTCCGGGCCTGCCAGTCGAGATCGCGGAAGCGCGCGCGTACCTCGGCGGCTGTCCGCGGTGAGCCCTCGCTACCGCCAGGACGTTCTCCATCAGCTCGCCGTCCACGGAATCGCGCCCACCGGGGACACCCCTCCGCAGCTCGTTCACGACTTCGTCAACGACCTCTACCGGTACGAACTGAGGCGCCTCCGCGACCGCCTGCTGC
Source organism: Candidatus Sulfopaludibacter sp. SbA3 (assembly GCA_945903265.1). GTDB lineage: Bacteria > Acidobacteriota > Vicinamibacteria > Vicinamibacterales > UBA2999 > CAXNKG01. The sequence goes on along the minus strand of CAMDNQ010000003.1, from coordinate 94,392 downwards.
AGAAGCAGCTCGCGAAAACGGACTACTACGCGCACGTCGTACAGATTCGCACACGGTATCCGCTGCTCTCGCTCAAGTTATGGCAATGGGTAGAATGAGGCGGTGCTGAAGCTGGCGTCCGGCGGCGTCACGATTTTCGCCACGATGTCGAGTCTCGCCGACGAGCTGGGCGCGATCAATCTCGGCCAGGGCTTTCCCGACTTCAACACCGCACCCGATCTCATCGAGGCCGTGACGCGCGAGATGCGCGACGGCTTCAACCAGTACGCGCCCATGCTCGGCGTGTCTGCGCTTCGCGAGGCGCTGTCTCGCAAGATCGAGAAACTGTACGGACGACGGTACGATCCCGCGACCGAGATCGTCGTGACGTCCGGCGCCACCGAGGGCCTCTTCAGCACGCTGACCGCGCTCGTCCGGCCCGGCGACGAAGTGGTGCTCTTCCAACCCGCGTACGACTCGTATGTGCCGGCGATTCAGCTGAGCGGAGGCACGCCGGTCTTCGTCACGCTGCGCAGCCCTGAGTTCCGCGTCGACTGGGATGACGTCCGTCGGGCTGTCACGCCGCGCACCCGGGCCATCGTGATCAATTCGCCCCACAATCCGACAGGGACGATTCTCGACGCCGGAGACATGCGCGAGCTGGGGCGCGTGCTGCAGACCACGGACGCCTTCGTCGTCTCCGACGAGGTGTACGAGCACATCGTGTTCGACGGCGCCCGCCACGAAAGCGTGGCGCGATATCCCGACATTGCGGCGCGGGCGGTCGTCATCAGCTCGTTCGGGAAGACCTATCACACGACCGGCTGGAAGGTCGGCTATTGCTGCGCGCCGGAACCTCTGCTCGCGGCGGTGGCGGGCGTGCACCAGTGGGTGACGTACGCCGTCAACACGCCGGTGCAACGCGCCTATGCCGGATTCGTCGATCGGGATCCGGCGTGCGGGGATGTCACGCGCTTTTATCAGGCCAAGCGCGACACGTTTCTCCGGCTGATTCGCGGCTCACGGTTCCGGCCCCTGCCGTGCCGCGGCACATTTTTCCAGCTGCTTGATTACTCGGCCATCACCAGCGAGCGCGACTCGGACTACGCGCTCCGACTGGTTCGTGAGCATGGGGTCGCCTCGATTCCGTTGTCGCCGTTTCTGTCCGGCGTCGATCCCGGACCGGTGCTGCGGTTCTGCTTTGCGAAGCGCGATGAAACGCTGCAGGCGGCGGCGGAGAGGCTGTGCCGCGTATGAGAATTCTGCTCGCGTTGGGATTCGGGATTTGGGCTTTGGGATTTGGCAGCGCGAGCACGGCTCAGGATCGTCCTCTTCCCGATGCCGACGCCCTGTTCCGGGCCGTCCGCGAGAATCTCGTCCGGGCCGAACGCGAAACGCATCGCTATACCTACGGTGAGCGCCGGACTGACATTCACACCAATCCGTTCGGCAAGCTGGGCACCGGCGGGAAGAGCGTGTTCGAGGTGTACCCGTCGCCCACGCGGCGGCTCACATACCGGCGTTTGATTGAAAAGGACGGCGTGCGGATTCCGGCCACGCAGGTGGCGGCGCAGGATCAGCGCTACCGGACACGTTTCGCAGAGGTGCAGAAGGACATTGCCGCACGCACCGCCGCGGATCCGCGGGTGCTCGAGGGCGAGGCGCAGCGGGCCCGTGAGCGGCGGCAGCGTGCCGTCGATGACGTGGTCGACACCTTGGCATTCACGATGAAGGGCCGTGTGACACACAAGGGCGTGCCGGCGATCGCGATTGGTTTCGCGGGGAAGGCCGACGCGACTCCGTCCACCCGGCAGGGACGCATCGCGCAGAAGTTCAACGGGACGTTGTATGTGGACGAACGCGTCAACGAGGTCTTCTCCCTCGAGGCGACGTCGACGGGCGACATGTCGTACGGCTACGGGATGGTGGCGAAACTGAGTGAGGGGACGACCGTGACGCTCACCCGCGAGCCGGTGGAGGGCAACCTGTGGATGCCCACGCGGCTGACGATGAAGGGACGCGGGCGTGCGCTGGTGCTGCGCCGGCTGGTGATCGACTTCGCGATCGACTGGTTCGCCTACAAGAGGCTCCCCGTCGAATCACTGGCGCCGTTCGTGGATCCGCGGGTACAGCGCCAGTCCGACCGCCGCCCATAGCAGCGCGCGGATGCGGCGGGCCAGCGCCAGCGCGCCGCCGCCGCCCAGCCCGAGTGCCGCGACGACCGCCGCGTTCGACGCTTCGAGCGTGCCGATGTTGCCGGGCACCGCAGCCGATGCCACGCTGGCCAGCCGGGCGAACGTTTCGACCGCGAGTGCCTCGATCAGGCCAATCGACTCGCCGACGGCCCAGAAGACAAGCCACACCTCGAGCGTCATCAGCGCGTAGCAGACGACCGCCAGCCCCGTGAGCGTGACCAGCCGGTGCTGACCGCCGCGCAGCAGATCGAGCAGGACATCTTCCACGTCGAGAATGAACTTGATTACGCGCGAGGAGGCGAGCCGCCGCCCGGTCAGCCGCTCGATCAGGCCGACGAACCGCCCCAGGTAGTCGCCGGTGCGCCGCCGGGCCATCGCCCAGAGCGCGGCGAGCACGACCACGGCTCCAATCATCAGCAGCGTAAAGACGGTGTCCCACGCGCCCGGCATCGACAGGCTGGTGAGCGCCGCGAACGAAATGAAAAACGCGATCAGGATCCCGACCACCGCGAATGCCAGGCGCTCGAGTGCCACCGCGGCGGTGGTCACTTCCGGGGCGACGCGGTCGTACAGCAGGACCACCTTGAGCGGTTCGCCCGCCAGGCCCCTGACCGTGAAAAAGCCGATCGCGTCGGCCGCGAGTCGGACGCGAAACAGGCGCGTAAACGGCGGCCGCACGGCCTCCGGAAACGAGATCGCCCATCCCCACGTGCGCAGCAGCTGCCAGCACGCGCCGGGCAGGAGGATGACGGGCAGCGCCAGTCCCAGACGGCTGGCGCTGGCCATCGTTTCGTCGAGGTCGATGTAGAAGAGGGTAAGGATGAAGAGCGCGATGCCGATGACGATCGCCGCCACCGATACGAGTTGGGGGACGGATCGGATCACTTAGGTCTGATCGTCGTCATCCTCGAGATCATCGGCGTCATTTTCAAGATCCACATCGACATCAGCTGCGGGGGCGGTGTCGATATCCCCGTCTTCCGCATCCTTCGTCGCCAAATTGTCCGCTTCGAGGGCGTCGTCCCCTTCGAGATCGTCGACGGCGTAGATCCGTCCGCCCGAGCGCTCCTTGATGGGGCCGCGCGGCTTGTATTCCTGCTGCGCGCCCTTCTTGCCGCGAAGACGGCGGGGAGGCGCGGGGGGGCCGAAGTTGGCCGATCGATCGCGGGAACCGCCGGCGCCGGGCGGGCCGCCAGGGCGCGCTGACCCGCCTCCGCCCCCGCCGAATCCGCCGCTAAATCCGCCGCCGCCGAACCCGCCTGGACGTGGACCGGAAAACCCGCCTGGTCTGGGACCGCTGAAGCCGCCTGGCCGAGGACCTGAAAAGCCGCCTGGCGGGCGATCCTCGCGCGCGCGCGCTTCGCTGACCGCGAGATTGCGGCCCTGGAATGGCTGCGCGTCGAATTTGCGGATGACTTCTTCGGCCTGGGGGCGCTCGGCGAACTCGACGAACGCAAATCCACGCGGACGTCCCGTCTCGCGATCCACCGGCATCACAACGTGCGATGGTTCCGCGACGGGTGCGAAGTGGGCCCGGAGGTCCGCCTCCGTTGCCCCGTATGGCAAATTACCGATGAAAAGCCGAACTCCCAAAAAGGTTTCCCCGAAAGGCCTAGAGATTGTAGCTTATTGCGCGAGTCCGTCAACGAAAGCATCGAACGACATCAGGTACTGTCGTTCGAACGCCGCCTGGAGCGGGTCGCCGCGCGCCACGTCCTGCAGCAGCGCGCCGACCGCGAGCGGGCCGCCGCGGTCCAGCATGGCGCGCACCAGCCCCGCGCTCTGGGCGTACGCGAGCCGGGCCTCGGTCGCAGACAGCGGAGCGAAGCTGCCGGTCAGCCGGCTCAGAGGGAGCCGGTCGGGTGTCACGGCCAGCTGCGCCGCGGCCCACGCCTCGCCATCCGGCTCGAAGGCCACCGCCAGCCCCTCGTGGAGCCACGTCGGCACGCCGCGCGGCGCGACGCTTTGCACCAGCGCATGGGTGAACTCGTGGACGAGCACGCGTTCGAGCTCCCCTGAATCGGCCGCGGTGCCGCGGACCGGAATGCGGATACGCCCGTCGTACGCGGCGGCGGCCCACTGTGGCGAACGGGTGATATCGCGGAACTGCTCCTGCGTATAGAGCACCACCGTGATCTGATCTTCGGGGTAGATCGCCAGGGCGGTTGCCACACGCCAGTAGGCGGCTTCGAGAATGTCCACCGCGCGCGCGGCCAGTCCTTCGTCCGCCGGTCCTTCGAACAACACAGTGAAATGCGCACCGCGTGACGCGAAAAACGCGTCGTGCACGGCCGATTCGCGGCGCAGTCTTTCAACGCGGGTGGCGAGCGTCTTGTCATCGGGCGCGTACGGAAGCGCGGCTTCGTACACCTGCAGCGCGCCGGCGATATCGCTGCCCCGATACAGAATGTCGCCGAGCAGCAACGAAGCCTGTGTGAGCGCAGGAGCCATCGTCAGCGCCCGTTCGAGCGATTGGCGGGCCGCGGTGGGTTGCCCGAGCAGGAACGCCGCCAGCCCGGCGCCGAGATGAAGAGAGGGGTCCCGCGGTTCAGCGTCGACCGCTTTCGCAAACGCGGCGGCGGCATCCTGGTGGCGTCCTTCGCGAATGGCATCCCAGCCCAGACGTCCCGCGACATAGGCCGGGGATCCGGGAATCCCCTGCGCGCTGGCGGTTCCGGCACAGAGGAGCGCGATAACCAGCGCCACCGCAATGCGATTCCAGCTCATCGGTCGCCATCGTAGCAAGTTGGGCTCCCATTTGCACCGGTCAGCGGAAAGCGTGGGAGGAATCATGCGTAGATCTCAACTGGTCATTGGAATGTCCTTTCTGTCCGCGGCGGTGGCCATCGGCTGCAATCGCGCGGATACGGACGAGAACGCGCGGCGCGCGAGTGCCGAGATGCGCGAGCTGGCAGGCCGCGCGGGCGAGCAGATCGCCGACAGCTGGCTCGCGACAAAAATTCAGTCGCAGTACTTCGCCGATGACGACGTCAAAGCGCGCGATATTGGTGTGTCCGCGCGCGACGGTGTCGTCACGTTGAAAGGCGTGCTCGGCAGCAATGCGGAGCGCGACGAAGCACTCAGCATTGCCCGTAACACCGACGGCGTCGAACGCATCGACGACCAGCTTCGTGTCGATGCACGTCGCGCAGCCGCCATGCCGCAGCCGACGGCACCGGGCGTTACCGCGGGCGCCGTCGGAACCGGCGGAGTGACGAGCGGCGCGACAAGCGGCGCAACCGGCGGCATCGACCCGGGCGCCGCCGCCATGTATCCGACCGACGACGCGTCGGTCACGATGGGCATCCAGGCGAAATTTTTCCGCGACAGTTCGCTCAAGCCGCGCCATATCGACGTCGCCACGCAAGGCGGGATCGTGACGCTGCGCGGAACGGTCGCCAATGACAACGAGCGCGCGCAGGCACGGCTGCTCGCGTGGACGACGCACGGTGTGCAGCGCGTGGATGATGTGCTGACGGTCGAAACGACGATTTCAGGTCAGGCGCAGCCGCCACTGACAACGAATCCGGCACCACAAGTGTCGACGTCTGCTCCGGGGGTCTCGGCTCCTGCAGCGTCTGCACCCGCAGCGCCGGCCGCGACGCCGTCGGTGCCGTCCTCATCGCCGGATGCCGCGCTCGAGACGGCCGTCCGCACTCATCTGCAGGGCGCGCCTGGCGTGACGGTCATGGCGAAAGATGGTGTCGTCCTGCTGGATGGTGTGGTGCCGACCGCCGCCGCCAGGCAGCGCGTGATTGCCGAAGCGCAGCAGACGAAGGGCGTTGTGCAGGTGGTGGATCGTTTGCGCGTAGGCAAGTAAAAACCACGAAGGTCACTTTCGTGACCTTCGTGTTCTTCGTGGTGTCCTAGAACCCTGGCGTCAGATTGAACTGCCACAACCACCCGCGGCCCGGGCGATCGAGCGGCCGCACGTAGTCCAGTTCCAGAATCGCGTAGCCAAAGGCGTTGAACCGCATCGCCACGCCGTAGCTGCGCACCCAGTCCCGCCGGGCGTCGCCCAGGACCCGGTCATCACCGGTCGTCCAGGCCGTGCCCGCATCGCCGAAGAACGCGATGTCAAGCGGCAACGGGCCGTACAGTGAATCCCGGCTGAAGAGGCCGAAGAGCGGGAATCTCACCTCGGCTCCAAGGACGGCGATGCGCGAGCCGACGAGTTGATCGAACGCCGCGCACGTTTCGGCGGCGACGATGCACTCGGTCGGGTCGAACGAGTTGATTTCGTAGCCGCGCACGAGACCCGGATAACCGACGTACAGCGGCGCCAGCCGCGAATCTTCGCCGCCGCTCCCGTATCGCCCGTAATGGAGGCCCCGGAATGCGAACGTGAACGGCCGGACCGGCATGACGTAGCGCCGGTAGTCCACGAGCGCTCCGGCGTACGTCAGCGTGCCGGCCGTCTGCGTGAGTTCCAGCCGGTAACGCTGTCCCATCACCGGCGCCGTTGCGCCCATGATCGAGGTGTCGTAGGCAAGTGCCGTCCCCGCCTCGCCGAGGTAGACCGCATCCGGCCGGTCCAGTTCCTCGACGCGATTATCAAGGCGTGACCCGGTCACGAGCGAAAAGACATCCGTCTCCACGTCGTGGTCGAAGCCGATCCGGCGCGCGCCCCCCGTGAACTCGAGCCTCTGCGCGCGGCTGAACGGGTAGTGGGCGATTCCGCTCACCGCCGAGTTGATCTGGGTAAGGCGCCGCGTCTGTTCGACGAACGCCTCTCGTCCGTCGACAATCGTGACGCCCCGCGCGAAGCCGCCGGTCACGTACGGCGTCTGCTCGGCGACGAGCCCGAAGTTCCAGCGGTGCTCACGATTCAGGTACATCACCGCGCCGCCGATTTCGGAGAACCGGTTGGTGGCCTGGAACGTGGCACCGAGGGTGTGGTTGCCGAGAATGTCGCTGAACAGAAACGACAATCCGCCTGCGGCATACGCGCCGAAGCGGTCCGCGCCGACGCCCACCGTTGGCTGGCCGATGGCGTCCAGGGAGAGGCTCGCCTTGTAGTCATCCTGCGGGAACTGCGCCTGCGCCGGCGGCAGACCCGTCGTCGGCGTGGCAAGCAGCTGGACGACATCGCCCGCAAGGCGATCGGCCGGGGGCAGCACCGCGGCATTGCGGTCTGGCGACCCGCCCGCTTCCGGGCTCGCGGCGGCCGTCGTCGCATAGATGTTGTGGTGACCGTCCTCGAAGACCGTGAAGACGATGTCCGGCGCGGCGGCTGCGGCCGACAGCGCGGGTGTCAACGGCGTGATGCCGCTCACCCCGGAGATGAGATTCGTGAGCCGCGTCGTGGTCCCCGAGACGAGCGTGCCGCCTTCCGCCTGCAACGAAACGCGGTACAGATTCGGAATCCCCTCAGGCGTTCCCACGAAGTAAAGTGCGCGGCCGTCGGCAGAGAATTCCGGATTGGTGTTCCGGCCGTCGCTGAACCCCGCGAGCGCGCGTCCGGTGCCCGTGCGGACGTCCATCATCGCGATCCGGTAGTTGCCGAACGAGAGAGCCTGCGCGTCGGACGAGAAGCGGTCGGTGACCCAGACGAGCGACTGGCCGTCGGGTGCCCACTCCGGATCGAGGTCTGCGTACGGATCGTTGGTCAGCTGGCGGAGTGCTCCACCGCGGAGGTCGAACACGTAAAGATCCAGCAGCCCGCCCTTCAACGCCGAGAAGGCGATGTGATTGCCGTCCGCCGACCAGGCGGGATTGAAGATCTCGTCGAGGTCGGCGAATCCGTGCTCCGCTTCGCGCGAGCCGTTGTCGACGTTGACGATGGCCAGGACCGGCTGTCCCTTGCTCAGCCCGGCGAAGACGAAGCGCCGGTTGTCGGGCGCCCAGTCGCCGGCGGAGGTGAGGAACTGGATGCTGTCGAAGTGCGGATCGCTCGCGGTTTCGACGATCTTGCGGATCACGCGGCCGGTCTGGGCGTCCGCCAGATACAGATCGATTGAGAACTCTGACCGCTCGGACAGAAATACCAGGCGCTTTCCGTCGGGGCTGATGGCCGGCGCCAGGTTCAGGTCGCTGCCCGTCCCGCCCTCCGTGATGAGCGGTTTTGCGAAGGCGGCGGCCCGCTTGCCCGTTTCGAAGAACGGTGCGTACGCCCGCTGAGTCGCGGCGTGCCATTCCGTCGTGAAGGTCTCTTCGTCGAGACCGAGCACGGTTTGCATCGCCTGCTCGATTTCGCCCTTCGGACCGGTTGCGCGCAGCATGTCGCCGACGGCCGCGTCGCCCCAGCGTCCGGCGACGTACGCCCAGAACGCGTGGCCATACCGGTAGGGAAAGAAATTCGGGTTACTGAGATCGGCCACGGTCGGCATCGCCTCGCGGGACGCCGCTTCACGTACCCACATGGCCGTATTCGCATCGACGGGGCCGAGCGACAGGTACTCCGCCATCCCTTCGATGAACCAGAGCGGCAGCGCGTTCACAGCCGGTCCGATGACGTTACCTTCGAGATCCCGCCCCGTCGCCATGTCGTACTGGAACGCGTGCACGAGTTCATGCCCGAGGACATGGTCCGTTTCCGCCAGCCCGCCGGCGAATGGCATGACGATCCGCCGCTTGAAACCTTCGGTGACGCCGCCGGTGCCTTCACCGATCCCGTCCACGACGTTCGTCTGGCGGAAGTGGGGGGCCGAGGCATAGAGGATAAGGGGCTGCCGTCCGTTGAGCTCGTGCTTCAGCAGCGTGGACAGGCGCGTATACCAGCGCTCCGCCATGCGCGCGGCGAGTTGAACGGCGGCTTCTTCTTCAGGGTAGAAGTAGATGTCGAAGTGATCGGTCTGGAGCACCTTGAAATCAAACTTCTCGTATTGAACTTTGTTGCGGCCGAAATACTGCGCCTCTGCGGCGGGCGCGAGTCCGAGGCCAATGACGACGAGTAGCAACGCGACTATCCGAATATGCATGGGCGCATCTCTCCGCCGATGTGGGCTGCATAAGGTATTCCTCCCTCGATCCGCTGAGCTGCCCGTCTGCCGTCAGGGAATTCCCTGACACGCCGCGACGGCGGCTGTTGCGCGCGCGCCTCGTTGGGTATGCTGTCGGGCGTGATCCTCGGGCAGCCGCAGATGCCTTCGCCAGAGAGCGACATGGCGTCGTTGATTCGCGCGCACGACTAGGCGAGCACTCCGGTCGGACCGACGGACCGATGGTCCGGCCAGCAATGAGCGCGACAGCGCGCCGATATGCCGACGCTGCACGCGGCGCGCGCTGGTTTTCGTGGAACGACGCCGGCCGCGAGGTGGAGACGGAGCCTCATACGAACGCTTCCAGTGCCAGGCGTGCGATGCAGAGTACGGCTTCCTTCCGCTGGAACGCCGCTGGAAGTTGCTCGATTCCCGCTGAGGCGACGCGGCACAGCCGGTGCATAGGCATTGCGAGAATGGGTCTGACCTGGAAGCCGCGAAGCGATGAACGTGTCGCGGATGCGGAATGGATCAGCATACTCAACCGGATCCGCGCCGAGTTCGAGGAGATGCCGTGCCTGCGGGTTACCACCCAGCAGGCGGGGTCGCTGTTTGGAGTTTCGGCGCCGCTCTCAGAATGGGTGCTCGACCGTTTGTCGCGAGAAGGGTTTCTCGAGTCGTGCAACGGCGAGTACCTGCGGAGACATCAGCGGCCCTGACGAGCGCGTAGCGTCAGCCCGGATTCGGAAACAGCCGCGCGACGTCTGACGCCTCGATTGGCGTTCCCTGTGCGAGAAGTCCGACTGCTGCCGCCGCGCGTCCGATGACGTCGGCAGGGGCGAGCCCCGCCGCTCGAAGCTCCCGGACTCCGGTATCCCGATTCGACTTGCTCAGCTTTTCTCCCGTGGGACCAGCAATCAGAGGGTGGTGGAGGAAGCGGGCAGGCGACGCGCGGCCGAGCATCCCGCCAAGCCGAATCTGGAGTCCGGTTGACGAGCGCAGATCCTCACCCCGGATCACGAGCGTGACGTTGTCCCGGATGTCGTCGACGGTCACCGCAAACTGGTACGTCCAGTTCCCGTCGCGATCCCGCAACAGCAGGTCGCCGGAATCCTCCTCCGGGTCCATCTGAACGCGTACGCCGCGGCCCGGCACCTCGACGAGCCCTCGCGTCCGGCACGTTCCGGGATACGGCCCGCCGCCGATCTCCTTGCGGGAGCAGTCGCACGCGTACACGTGATGCCCCGCGCGCAGGCGGTCGAGCGCCTCTGCATACACGGACTGATCGTCGCTCTGACGACGAACGGGATGACGTCCGGCATCGGGGACGAAGCCAAGCCAGTCCAGATCTTCCAGAAGTGCTGTGTCAAAGATCCGCCGGCTTCTGATGCGATCGTGGTCTTCGACTCGCAGCACGACGCGCCCCCCGAGGGCACGCGCGAGTCCCCACACGTAGATCGCATTCACGACATGGCCCAGATGCAGGTACCCTGTCGGAGACGGGGCGAATCGCGTCACGACCATCACCTCACATGATCCCCTGGCTGGGCGTCGACGATCCGTTCCCTTTCCCTCACACAGCCCTCCGTGAGCCCAACGGACTGCTGGCCGCCGGGGCGGACCTGTCGATCCCGCGTCTGCTCGACGCGTATCGCCTGGGCATCTTTCCCTGGTACAGCGAGGAGGATCCGCTCCTGTGGTGGAGTCCGGATCCGCGCATGGTGCTGTGGCTGGGCGAGTTGCATCTCTCGCGATCGCTCCGCCGCGTGCTCGGTTCGCGCCGGTTCCGCGTCACGCTCGATACGGCGTTTGGCGAGGTGATGAACGGCTGCGCGGAGCCACGAGACGATGACGCCGGCACGTGGATTACCGGCGAGATGATGGCGGCGTACACGGGCCTGGCGGAAGCGGGATACGCGCATTCGGTGGAAGTGTGGGAGGGAGAGCAGCTCGTCGGCGGATTGTATGGCGTCGCGCTCGGGCGGATGTTCTACGGGGAATCGATGTTCAGCAGGCGCCCCGATGCGTCGAAAGTGGCACTGGCGACGCTCGTCGCGCAACTGCAGCGCTGGGGATTCGAGCTGATCGACTGCCAGATGTCCACCTCGCACCTGGCGTCGCTCGGGGCGCGGGAGATTTCCAGGGCCGAGTTCGGCAGGCATGTGGCCCGTCTGGCGGCGCAACCGGCGGTGCCGTCGCCCTGGAGACTGGACGAGGACGGCGGCGACCGTATGCCAAAATAAGCCACGAAGGACGCGACAGATAGCCACAAAGGCACGAAGAGCACGAAGGATATGAGTACCGACCCGCGAGAGTTCACGCTGACCCAGGCGCGCGTCGAGCCGCTGCTCGAGCGCCCGCGGATGTGGCGTGTACTTCTGCACAATGACGACTTCACCACACAGGACTTCGTCGTCTGGGTGCTCGAGTCGATTTTTCAGAAGCCGCATGCCGAGGCGTTCTCCATCATGCTGAGCGTGCATCAGTCAGGGATGGGGGTCGCCGGCGTCTTCACCCACGACGTGGCGGACACCAAGGTCAAGGCGACGGAGCGGCTGGCGGAAGAGCACGAGTTTCCGCTGCTGGCCACGATGGAACCCGAAACGGAAAGCGTCAATCAGTAATGTCTGAACCGCCAGTCCCATTCGCGCCCGAAACGGTCGATACGATCCAGCGTGCGTTCCGGCTCGCGACGGAGCGGCGGCACGACACGGTCGGCCTGGAGCACTTCCTGCGCTCGGCGACCGAGGAGCCGCAGGCGCGTCAGGTGCTGGCGACGTGCGGCGCCGATCTCGATGCGCTGCGCAAGCAGCTCGACGAGGTGCTGGCCAAGGCCTTCACCCCGGTCCCGCCTCCGGGGACGTCAGAACCGGAGCCGACCATTGGACTCGACCGCGTCATTCAGCAGGCGATCGTCCATGCCGCGGTGTCGAGCGCAAAGCAGGTCGATACCGGGAGCCTCCTCGTGTTTCTGCTGCAGGAGGAAGAAAGTCACGCCGCGTATTTCCTGCGCGGACAGGGCGTCGATCGCCTGACGCTGCTGCGCGTGATTTCGCACGGCGCGAAAGGCGAGCCGGTGCCGGCGGAGCCGGGACACGGCGAGGGCGCGGCGCCCGTCCCTCCCGACCCGCTCGAGGCCTTCGCCACCGATCTGATCGCCCGCGCCGCCGAGGGCCGAATCGATCCGCTCATTGGCCGGCGCCTCGAGCTCGAACGGATGATTCAGGTGCTGTGCCGACGGCGGAAGAACAACCCGTTGCTCGTCGGTGAGCCGGGCGTCGGCAAGACGGCGCTGGCCGAAGGGCTCGCGCTGCGGATTCATGACGGCGACGTTCCCGACGTGCTGAAGGACGCGAAAGTGTACGCGCTGGATCTCGGCGCGCTCATCGCGGGCACCCGCTATCGCGGCGACTTCGAGGAGCGCGTCAAGCAGGTGCTCGATCGGCTCGGCCGTGAGCCGAACGCGATTCTCTTCATCGACGAAATTCATTCGCTCGTCGGCGCAGGCGCCGCGTCGGGCGGCGCCATGGATGCCGGGAATCTCCTCAAGCCAGCCCTCGCCAACGGCATGCTCCGCTGCATCGGATCGACGACCTTCAGCGATGTGAAGCAGTCCTTCGATCGGGACCGGGCGCTGTCGCGCCGGTTCCAGAAGATTGACGTACTGGAGCCGTCCGAGAGCGAGACGATCGACATCCTCAAGGGGCTCCGGCCGCATTACGAATCGCACCACGGGGTGAAGTATTCCGACGCGGCCCTCGAGAGCGCCGTGGCCCTGTCCGCCAAGCACCTCAAGGATCTGCACTTGCCCGACAAGGCCATCGACGTGGTTGACGAGGTGGGCGCGGCGCAGAAGCTGCTGCCCGCATCCGCGCGCGTCGAGTTCATCGGCGTGCCTGAAGTCGAGCAGGTCGTCGCAAAAATGGCGCGCGTCCCGGTGCAGGCCGTATCGAGCGACGACCGGAAGGCACTGTTGGTGCTCGATGAAGAGCTGAAGAAGGTCATCTTCGGACAGGATGCCGCCATCAAGGACGTCGCGGACGCCATCAAGCTATCGCGCTCGGGGCTGCGTTCGGCTGACAAGCCGATCGGGAACTTCCTGTTCACCGGGCCCACGGGCGTCGGCAAGACCGAGCTCGCCCGGCAGCTCGGGCGCATCCTGGGCGTCGAGTTCATCCGCTACGACATGTCCGAGTACATGGAGAAGCACGCGGTCTCGAGGCTCATCGGGGCGCCGCCCGGCTATGTCGGGTATGAGGAAGGCGGACTCCTGATCGACTCGATCCGGAAGTCACCGCACGCCGTGCTGCTGCTCGACGAAATCGAGAAGGCCCATCCCGACATGTTCAGCATCCTGCTGCAGGTGATGGACCATGCGACGCTCACCGATTCGCACGGCCGCAAGGCGGATTTCCGCCACGTGATTCTCATCATGACGACGAATGTCGGCGCCCGCGACCTGTCCGATCGGCGGCTCGGGTTTGCCGAACAGGGGAGCGGCACCTCGTCGCGCGGGGCGCTCGAGCGCGCGTTCAGTCCGGAATTCCGCAACCGGCTTGATGCGATCGTCAACTTCAACGCGCTCGGCACGGCGGAAATCGAGCGCGTGGTCGACAAGCAGATCGACGAGCTGCGCGCGATGGTGGCGGCGAAAGGCGTGCGGATCGAGCTGGATCCCGCCGCACGCGCCTGGCTGGCGGCCAAGGGATTCGACCGCGCCTTCGGGGCCAGGCCGATGGCGCGCCTCATCGAGCGCGTCATCAAGAAGCCGCTCTCGGAGCAGCTCCTCTTCGGGGGGCTCGGCGACGGCGCCGTCGTTCGTATCAGTGTGGAGAACGACGAGATTCATGTCGTTCGCTGACATCCGGCGCGAGTACCTGGGCGAGCCGCTCGACGAGATCCGATCGGACCCCGATCCGTTCCGTCAGTTTTCGACCTGGTTCGAGCAGGTTCGCCAGATCGAGCAGGATCCGACCGCCATGGCGCTGGCCACCGCGACGCGGGACGGCCGCCCGTCCGTCCGTACCGTGCTCCTCAAGGCCGTCGATCCCCGCGGCTTCGTGTTCTTCACCAATTACGGCAGCCGGAAGTCGCGCGAGATCGAGGAATCGGGACACGCCAGCGCGCTGTTCATGTGGCGCTCGGTCGAACGTCAGGTGCGCGTGGACGGGACCGTCGAGAAGGTGAGCCCCGAGGAATCGGACGCGTACTTCCTCACGCGTCCGGTTGAAAGCCGGTGGAGCGTGTACGCGTCCCCCCAGAGCGATCCCATCGAAAACCGTGCGGCTCTCGAGGCGCGCTACGAAGTGGCGCGGAAGAAATACGGGGACCAGGTGCCGCGTCCGGCCTGGTGGGGCGGCTACCGCATCGTGCCGACCGAGCTCGAGTTCTGGCAGGGCCGTCCGAGCCGCCTGCACGACCGCGTGCAGTACCGCAGGAACGGCGACGGCACCTGGAGCCGCACCCGCCTCGCGCCGTAGCTTCCGTGGTATCGTCCGCATGAAACGGCAGCGTGGTGCTGTCGTACCGGAGACCCGGCACATTGTCCGGGACAGTGACGATGCCTTTGCACCTTTCAACCTCTTCCTCCGCACACACCCGTCTGGCCTTCGCGTGCGACGCGATTCGCCGCGCCTCGCCCGGGCAGCGCGTTGCGGTCATCGGCGCGACGCGGGGTGCCGCTGATGATCTGGCCCGCGCCGCGGCAGCGTCAGCGCCCGCCACGTTCGGCATTCAGCGCTTCAGCCTGACGCAATTCGCCGCGCGGACCGCGATTGTCGCGCTGGCAGGGGAGTCGGTCACACCCAGCACGTGGCTCGGTGCCGAAGCCGTATCGGCGCGCGTCACGTTCGACGCGGCTCGGGAGGGTGCCCTCTCCTACTTCTCGCCGGTATCGGGATCGCCCGGCTTCCCGCGCGCCCTCGCGCGCACGCTGCAGGAACTGCGTCTGGCTGGTGTGCCGGCCAGCCGTCTCTCTCCCTTGGGACCTGCCGGTCCGGATATCGCGTGGCTACTCGAGCGCTTTGAAGAATGCTTCGCGTCCGCATCGTCCGTGGACCGGGCAGACCTGTTTCTGACCGCGGCCGCGCGGCTGAACGCCCGGTTCGACCTCGTGGTGCTGCTCGACGTGGCCATCGAGCATGCGGCGGATCGCGCGCTGGTCGGCGCCATTGTCGGCGCCGCCGCGATCGCGGTCGCGACGGCCCCGCCTGGCGATCTGGACACCCTTCGCCACTACGCGTCGATGCATCCGACGGCCGTCGATGGGGCAGAGTCCGGCGACAACGACCTGGCGTACCTGCGCCGCTTTCTGTTCAAGCCGGACGTCGAGCCGGTGCAGCGCGACCAGGACGGCTCGCTCGAATTCTTTTCGGCGCCGGGCGAGGGCCGGGAGTGCGTGGAGATCGCGCGCCGCATCCTGAAGGAAGCGCGGCGCGGCGTGAAATTCGACGAGATGGCGATTCTCGTCAGGTCGCCGCACAGCTATTTCGGCCTCATGGAGCACGCGCTGCAGCGCGCCGGCGTCCCCGCCTGGTTCGATCGCGGCACGCGACGGCCGCATCCGGCGGGGCGCGCGTTCCTGGCGCTGCTGGCGTGCGCGGCGGAGCAGCTGTCGGCGTCCCGGTTTGCGGAGTATCTGTCGCTTGCGCAAGTTCCCGAGGCCGGCGGGTCGCCGGCTCGATCGGATTCCGCCTCGCCGTCGGACCCGCCCCACGTACTGCCGCTGGATGAAGTCTTCGGACTCGGCGCCGATGTCGAGGCGCCTGCCGGGACGGAGGAGACCGACGCTGTTGCGCAGACACTGCCCGCCCCCTGGCGATGGGAGAAAGTGCTTGTCGAAGCAGCCGTCATCGGAAAAAACGCTGACCGGTGGCGGCGCCGGCTTGCCGGAAAAGCCGCCGAACTCGCGCGGCAAATCGGCGAGGCGGAACGCCAGGATGGGCGCAACGGCGCCCGCGCCGAGTCGCTGCAGCGCACGCGCCAGCAGCTCGAGCACCTCAGCGCGTTTGCGTTGCCTGTCATCGAGGAGTTGTCACGGTGGCCTGTCCAGGCCACCTGGGGCGCCTGGCTCGACGCCTTCACCGGCCTGGCGCCGCGCGTGCTGCGCCGGCCTGAACAGGTGCTGCGCGTCCTCGCCGATCTGCGCCCGATGGCCGACATCGGGCCGATCGATCTCGACGAGGCGCGCCGGGTGCTCGCCGAGCGGCTGCTGACACTCGAATCGGAACCGCCTTCGCGCCGATTCGGCCGTATCTTCGTCGGCACGCCGCAGCAGGCACGTGGCCGCAGTTTCACCGTGGTGTTCGTCCCGGGTCTGGCGGAGCGGATGTTTCCGCAGAAGCCCCGCGAGGACCCGCTCCTCCTGGACGGCACACGGGCGGCCGCCGACGCATCGTTGACCACCCAGCCCCGGCGGCTGGCCGCCGAGCGGCTGCTTCTCGAACTCGCCGCCGGCGCCGCGGTGGAGCGCCTGTACGTGTCGTACCCGCGCATCGAGCTGACGGAATCACGTGCCCGCGTGCCGTCGTTCTACGCACTGGATGTCATGCGGGCCGTCACAGGCCGCATCCCCGACTTCGAGTGGCTCGAAGATCGCGCACGGGAGACCGGGAGCGCGACGCTGGCGTGGCCGGCGCCTCCGCAGCCGGCCAATGCGATCGACGATCTCGAGCACGATCTCTCCACCCTGCGGCTCCTGCTCGACGAGCGCGACCGCGCCCGCGTCAAAGGGCACGCGCATTACCTGCTCAAGCTGAACGAATCGCTGCGACGCAGTGTCGTCGGCCGGTGGGCCCGCGGCGAGCAGCGCTGGTCCACGAGCGACGGCCTCATCCGTGTGGCTCCGGACACAGCCGCCATGCTCGCCTCGCAGCGGTTGACCGCGCGGCCGTACTCGCTGTCGGCGCTGCAGAAGTTCAGCGCGTGCCCGTACCAGTTCTTCCTGGCGGCGGTCTATCGACTTCAGCCGCTGGAGATGCCCGAGCCGCTGCAGCGGATGGATCCGCTGACGCGCGGCAGCCTCTTCCACGAAATGCAGGCGCGATTCCTGCGGACGCTGTACGAGCGGAAGGCATTGCCGATGACCGAGGCAGGGATCGAGTCGGCACGCGCGGTTCTCGACGAGACGGTCGAGACCGTCGCCGCCCGTGAGTACGAGCGGCTGGCGCCGGCGGTGGATCGCGTCTGGACCGACGAAGTGACGTCGATTGGCCGCGATCTTCACTCGTGGCTCCACTATCTGGTCCGCGACGGCGCCGAGTGGAATCCAAGGCACTTCGAGTTCGGGTTTGGCAATGTGCCTGGCGAACGCGACGCCGCAAGCGTCAGGGACGATGTCACGCTCGAAGGGGGGTATCAGCTGCGGGGCGCCATCGATCTGATCGAGGAGCACCGGACGACCGGCCTGCTGCGGGTGACGGATCACAAGACCGGCCGCAAGCCGGAACGGATCGACCGCGTCATCATCGGCGGCGGCGCGGTGCTGCAGCCGGTGCTCTACAGCCTCGCCATCGAGCGCGCGCTCGAACGCGGCGTATCGCAGGGACGGCTGTTCTACTGCACGGCGGCCGGCAGCTTTGCCGAGCACGAAATCCCGCTCAACGACCGCACGCGCGCGGCGGGCCTCGAGGTCCTGCAGGTGATCGATCGCGCCATTGAAGGTGGATTCCTCGCGGCGGCGCCGGCCGAGGAGGCCTGTTCGCGCTGCGATTTCCGGCCCGTCTGCGGACCCGACGTGTTCCGCCGAATCAGCCGCAAGCCGCAGGATCGGCTCGCCGATCTGCGGGAGCTCCGGGGGCGCGCATGACGGCCGTGGCGCCATATTCCGACGAGGAGGCGCGGGAGCTGATTCGAACCGCCGTCGATCAGACGTTGATTGTCGAAGCGGCCGCGGGCACGGGCAAGACGACAGAGCTCGTGAATCGGATCGTGCGTGTGATTGCCGAGGGGCGCGCCGACGTCCGCGAGATCGTGGCGGTGACGTTCACCGAGAAGGCGGCCGGCGAGCTGAAGCTCAGGCTTCGCCAGCAGCTCGAGAAGGATCGGCAGGCTGCGGACGGCGCGGCGGTCTCGCGCCTGTCCGCGGCCATTCAGAACCTGGAGGAGGCGCACGTCAGCACGATTCACGGGTTTTGCGCCGACCTGCTCCGCGAGCGCCCCGTCGAGGCCGGCGTCGATCCGCTGTTTCGAGTGCTGACCGAGGGCCAGTCGGAGCGCCTCTTCAGGCAGGCGTTCGACGCGTGGCTGCAGCGCGAGCTGGCAGAGCCAGGCGAGGGCGTCCGCCGTTCGCTGCGGCGGGGAAGCCGTGGATTCCGTCCCGGTGACGCGGATGAGGACGGCCCCGTCGAGCGCCTCCGTCGGGCCGCCTTCGATCTCGCCGAATGGCGGGACTTCCGCGGCGCGTGGACGCGAGAGCCATTCGATCGCGGCGCTGTCGCCCTCCGCGTCGTCGAACTGGTCCATGACTGTGCGGATGCGTCGGCCAATCCGTCATATGCCGGGGACAACCTCTATGTGGACACCGAACCGGTCCGCAGGCTGAGCCGGGAACTCCGATCCCCGATCTTCGATCCCCGATCCCCTGCTGATTTGGACGGCCTAGAGGCGCAGCTGATCGATCTTCGGCGCAACCGTGACTTCAAGCGCGGGCGGAAGGGGAGTGGGCCGACGTACAGCAAAGGCGTGCCGCGGCCGCGGGTGCTGGCGTCGCGCGACGCGCTCATCGAGGCGCTGAACGACTTCCAGCTGCGCGCCGACGCCGATCTCGCCGCGCTGCTGCACGACGAGCTGCTTGTCTGTGTCGACGAATACGAGCGGCTGAAGATCCGGGAGGGGGCTCTCGACTTCGTCGATCTCCTGCTGCGGGCGCGGAACCTGATCACCGGCAATGCTGCCGTGCGCCGGCATTTCCAGCACCGCTTCTCGGCGATCTTCGTCGACGAATTCCAGGACACCGACCCGCTGCAGGCCGAGCTGCTGCTTCTGCTCGCGGCGTCGGACCCGGACGAGACGAAATGGGAAGCCGTGATGCCGCTGCCGGGAAAGCTCTTTCTGGTCGGTGATCCGAAGCAGTCGATTTATCGATTCCGACGCGCCGACGTCGACACGTATATGCGGGTGTGCGATCAGCTCGAACGGGCTGGTGCCCGCCGGCTGGAGCTCCGGCGAAGTTTCCGCGGCGTTCCCAACATCCAGCGTGTCGTCAACCTGGCGTTCGCGCCGGTGATGGACGGCAACCCGGCGACGCGGCAGGCGCGGTACGTGCCGCTCGAGGCGTCACGCGTCGAGGAATCCAGCCAGCCGTCGGTCGTCGCGTTGCCGGTTCCGTATCCGTATTCCAATCGGTTCATTACCGCGCGCAGGATCGAAGAGTCGCTCCCCGATGCGGTGGGCGCGTACATCGCGTGGCTGGTGCAGGAGAGCGGATGGACGGTGACGGAGCGGCGGGCGCCGAACACGCGCGTGCCGCTCGACGCGCGGCACATCTGCATCCTCTTCCGCAGGTTTCTGAGTTACGGGGAGGATGTCACGCGCCCGTACGTGGAGGCACTCGAGGCGCGGGGCGTGCGGCATCTTCTCGTCGGCGGCCGCACCTTCCACGATCGCGAAGAAATTGAAACGTTGCGGGCGGCTTTGATGGCCATCGAATGGCCCGACGACCAGCTGTCCGTGTTTGCGTCGCTTCGTGGCGCGTTGTTCGCGCTTGGCGACGAGGAGCTGCTCGAGTTCTACCAGCGGAGCCGAGCGTTTCATCCGTTTCGCATCCCCGACGGCCTGCCGCCGCATCTGCAGTGCGTCGCCGATGCGCTCATGACGCTGAAACGGCTGCACCAGGGGCGCAACAGGCGGCCGGTGGCCGAGACCATCGCCATGCTGCTGGATGCCACGCGCGCGCACGTCGGCTTCGTCCTTCGTCCAGGCGGTGAGCAGGCGCTGGCCAACGTGCTGCACGTTGCCGAACTCGCCCGGCAGTACGAGCTGGACGGCGGCATGTCCTTCCGCGGGTTCGTCGAAACCCTCCACGCCGAGGCCTCCGTCCATCGTCCGGCCGAAGCGCCCATTCTGGAGGAGGGGAGCGACGGCGTCCGGCTGATGACCGTTCACAAGGCCAAGGGCCTCGAGTTCCCGGTCGTCGTCCTCGCGGATATCACGGCCCGGCTCGCGCCCTACGACGCGTCCCGGCACATTGATCCGGTCAGGAATCTGTGCGCGCTGCGGATTGGCGGCTGGGCGCCGAAGGATCTCCTCGACGCGAGGGAGACCGAACTGCTGCGCGAAGGCGCGGAAGGCGAGCGCGTCGCGTACGTCGCGGCCACGCGCGCGCGCGATCTCCTGGTCGTCCCGGCGATTGGCGACGAGCCGTACAGCGAAGGCTGGATCTCACCGCTCAACCGCGCGATCTATCCCCCCGAAGACGTTCGGCGCGAACAGACGCCGGCGCTTGGCTGTCCAACCTTCACCAGCAAGGACACCGTGCTGCAGCGGCCCGACGGGGACCCGGCCTCGTTCCTCACGATGTGTCCGGGACTCCACCGCGTCGGCGGCGGCGCCGAGGAGGCTGCGGCGGCATCTGTCGTCTGGTGGTCGCCCGATGCGGTCACCCTGGGAGTACAGGCGCCGCTCGGACTCCGGCGCGACGACCTGATTGTGAAAGATGTCTCGCCGCAGGTGCTGCGCAGTCAGCTCGACGCCTACGAAGACTGGCGGACGCAACGGCAGGTTGCGGTGGAGCAGGCGTCCGCGCCGTCGGTGCGCGTCGTCACGGCTACCGAGTGGGTAAGGGCGGGCAGCGGGGAGCAGGGATCAGGGATCGGGGATCAGGGATCAGGAATCTGGAAAATTGCCGTGTCCGTCGAGTCTGCCCTGACAGGCTCGGATCGCCCGGCGGGCAAGCGGTTCGGCACGCTCGTGCACGCCGTGCTCGCGGACATGCCCCTTGTGGCGGATGTCGAGGTGATTGCGCGACTGGCCGAAGGGCATGGCCGTGTCCTCGCGGCGAGTGAGGAAGAAGTCGCGGCGGTCAAGGAGGTGGCCGGCGCGGTTTCCCGGCACGCCGTCTGGCGGGAGGCCATGCGCGCCGACGCGGCCCGGCTCTGCTACCGAGAGACCCCCGTCACCTTACGTGTCGATGAGGGGACACTCGTCGAAGGCAACGTGGATCTCGCATTCGTATCCGGCGACGAGGTCGTGGTCGTCGACTTCAAAACCGACCGGGAGCTCGATGGCGCGCTCGAGGTGTACACCCGCCAGGTGCAGACGTATGCGGCGGCGGTTGGGGCAGCAATGGGCAAGAAGCCGCGCGGAGTACTGCTCCGCGTCTGACGCGGCTAGAGACTACCGACTACCGACTACCGACTAGAGATTTCTGATCTTCTCATCGAGGTCCGCGATCGCCTGTTCGAGCATCCCTCGATGCGCCGGGGCGCACGCGAGCTGAAGATCGGACAGCGCACGGGTCCGGGCCAGCATCAGCGTGGCGCGCTGCGACTGAC
Source organism: Candidatus Sulfopaludibacter sp. SbA3 (assembly GCA_945903265.1). Taxonomy (GTDB): domain Bacteria; phylum Acidobacteriota; class Vicinamibacteria; order Vicinamibacterales; family UBA2999; genus CAXNKG01. The sequence continues at coordinate 72,807 of CAMDNQ010000003.1, read as the reverse complement.
GGAGCGCCTCGGCCGGGTCGACGGACGGTTTGAGTTTTGTAGCGGCCGCAGCCTCATCCTGTTGCGCTTCGACCGACTTGCTCTCCCAGCCTCTTGCCATGTGGTCCGATCTTACGATGCGGGACGCGCCGGCGAATCTCATCAGTCCGCACACTCCCTGAACCCTGATCCCCGATCCCCGGCATGCCCGTTGCGTTGAGTTGGACCGCAATGCGACTTGCCGACCGGCTCAGCCGATACAGGGATCTTGCGTGGTTCGTGGCGAAATATGCCCGCGCGGAGTTCACCACACCATCCGGCGACGACCCGGTGGAGCCGACGGACAAGGAAATCGAGGACGCGAAGGCGTTCGCGTGCGATCTGGAGGCGCTCGGACCGACGTTCATCAAGCTGGGACAGTTCCTGTCCACGCGCGCCGATCTGCTTCCCCCCGCGTATCTCGAGGCGCTGGCGCGTCTGCAGGACGATCTCGAGCCGTTTCCGTACGCCGATGTGGAGCGGATTGTCCAGGAAGAGCTGGGCGTCCGCCTGTCAAAAGCGTTTGCGGAGTTCGACCGGGAACCCATTGCGGCAGCTTCTCTGGGGCAGGTCCATCGCGCGGTGCTCCGCGGCGGTCGCGAGGTCGCCGTCAAGGTCCAGCGTCCGGGGATCCGGGAGCGGGTCCTGAAGGATCTCGATGCCCTCCACGAGCTCGCCCCCGTGTTCGACCGCTTCGCGGGCCCCACCCGGAGCGTTGACACGGCGCGCATGCTCGAGGAGCTCCGCCACTCGCTCGTCCTGGAGCTCGATTATCGCGAGGAAGCCCGCAGCCTGACCACCATGGCCGCGCAGCTGCGCGAGTTCGACAGCATCGTCGTCCCGCTGCCGGTCGACGACTTCACGACCGCCAGGGTCCTGACGATGGACTACGTGCCCGGCGTGAAGATCACGGCGGTCAGCCCTGTCGTCCGGACGGAGGTTGACGGCGCCGAGCTCGCCGATCAGCTGTTCCGCGCGTATCTGCAGCAGATCCTCGTCGACGGGGTCTTCCACGCCGATCCGCATCCGGGCAATGTGCTGCTGACCCCCGATCACCGTCTCGCCCTCATCGATCTCGGCATGGTGGGGCGGCTGTCACCGACCGTGCAGGAGCACCTCGTCAAGCTGGTTCTCGCCATTGCCGAAGGACGGGGAGACGACGCCGCCCGTGTGGCGATCGTGCTCAGCGAGAAGCAGGACGACTTCGACGAGGCGCAGATGGTGCGGGCGGTCTCGGCGCTGGTCAGTCGCAATCAGGGCGTGGCGCTGAAGCAGCTCAATGTCGGACGCGTGATGCTGGACATCATGCGGGAAGCCGGCAAGCACGGGTTGCGCATGGCGCCCGACCTCGCGCTCCTCGGGAAGGCGCTGCTCAATCTGGATGAAATCGGCCGCGTCCTCGATCCGGCCTTTGACGTCAACGCGTCAATCCGGAAGAACGCCACCGGCCTGATGCAGCAGCGGCTCAGGAAGCAGGCCACCCCTGCGAATCTCTGGACGTCGGTGATTGAGGTGCGCGAATTCGCGCAGCAGCTCCCCAGCCGCGTCAACCGGATCCTCGACGCGCTGGCGGGCGACAACCTGAAGGTGAAGGTGGAGTTGATCGATCACGGATCGATCATCGACGGCCTGCAGAAGGTCGCCAACCGGATCGCGCTCGGCCTGGTGCTCGCGGCGCTGATCGTCGGCGCCGCGATGCTGATGCGCGTGCCGACGCCGTTCATGATTCTCGGCTACCCCGGCATCGCCATGCTGCTGTTCCTCGCCGCGGCTGGCGGCGGGTTCTGGATGACGTGGAACATCCTGTTTGGGGATGTCCACACCAAGCCCCGGTCCTAGCTGGCTATTTTGCGTGCGCCGCGGCGCGTTCAGCCGGCGCGACGCCCATCAGGTCGGCGTGCGACGCCATGTGCGCCTTGACGATCGACTCGGCCTGCGAGACCAGCGCCGGATCGCCCGCTCGGTAGATCGAGTTCGCCTCGATCAGCTCTTTCTGGCTTGCCGGCGTCGATTCGGGACTGTCGTAAATCGCCGCCACCGGACAGGCCGGCACGCAGGCGCCGCAGTCGATGCACTCATCGGGGTGGATGTAGAGCATGGTCGTCGCGGAGAACTCGGGTTCATCCTTGCGCGGGTGGATGCAGTCCACCGGGCAGACGTCGACGCATGCAGAGTCTTTGGTGCCGATGCACGGATCTGTGATGACGAAGGCCATTCCGTTGAGCTTACAACAAACGGCCGGTTCCGGAATAGTCCGCGGTCAGCGGATGAAGCGAATGAGGTGCTGCGAGCGGCCGGACATGTAGAATCGGGCGACTTCACCGGCCGACTTGTCGGTGCCGGTGCCGGTCTCGATACCCATCACCTGGGGGTACCATCGTCCGCCGTTGAGGATCTTTGACGGTGCTGACCATTGCAGCGGGTCGTCGAGCCCGGTGGCCAGCGATACGTAGATCCCTTCCTGCGCGAAGTCCACATCCTTCGTGCGATTCAGCAGCATGACGTATTTCGACAGGTAGGTATTCCAGTGCACCGACGGCCCCCAGAACGCATCCGCGGCACGGTCGTCGTCATGCCACGATTCAACGGCGGGGAAGATCGGAGAGGCCGCGGGATAGTTCCATCGCGGCGGGTTGGTGCCGACGCCCGTGGCGGGCAGCCACGCGCGGTTGCGCCAGATCGTGATCTTGCCGCTCGGCTCATCGCGATCGGCCCACGCGAGGCGCGCCACGCCGACCCCCTGCTGCCCTTGCGCCCTGAGATACAGCGAGTAGAAGAAGTACAGATCGCGCGAGTCCCGATCAAGCTGGACGGAGAAGTCGCCCACGCCGCCCACGAAGTAGGTGTTGCCGGTCGTGCAGTCGTAGCTCCGCGGTGGCGCTTCCAGAATGAGGCCGAGCGGCTGCCACGTCGCGCCCTGGTCCACCGATCGCGCCGCGCCGATGCGCGGGAGCACCTTGGAGCCGGCGGACCGACACATTTCCGGGGGCACCTCGTTGTGGTAGTAGCCGTACCACGTGCCCGCGTCGTCCTGGACGACCGCCTCCATCCAGATGCCGCCTTCCGGCCAGTCACCCAGGCGCATCGGCTCGGGCGCGCCGAGGCCCGTCAGTGCGCGGCCCCAGGAGCGCCAGGGTTGTCCCGACATGGACGTCATGACGAACAGGAAATTGCGTCCGCCAATCCGCTCCCAGACGGCAGGGCTGTTGCTATCGACCTCGCCAGGCAGGGCCAGCAGCGGCGCGGACTGGAGCTCGACCCGTGCGGGCGGCCCGCCGTTCTGCGCATCGATGTGTTGAGGAAACTGGATCAGGAGCGCGATCGCGATCGCCACGGATACGAGACGCACAGGTGGATTACGACGACGACACGCCGGATGTTACCGGGATGACCGACGAAACCGATCGGTCCGCCGCGCCATCGGGCGACGCAGTGGTGCAGGGTGGGCTCACCGACGCCGAGAAGCGACAGAACGTCATTCGCCTTGCTTTCGGCGGCAACGCCGAGCGCTTCGATGACTTCTGCCGGCTGATCAGGCAGGAGATCCCGCCCGGCACCGCCGTCATTCTCCGCGGCAGCGCCGTGACAGGGGTGCGCTGGCGCGACGGCGCCCCGTTCGACGCCGATGGTCCCGGTACGAGCGATCTGGATCTGACGCTGGTCGGCGACGCGGTGATCGGGCTGTTTACCGTGACCGGGTTCTTCGTGCCGGGCCTGCACACCCGGCCGGTGTCGGATGATGATCCGGACATCGCGCCCGACCTCATTCCGCTGCGTGAGACGCTGATGACACTGACCGGACGGCCCGTGAATATCCAGGCATCGCGAGAGCTCGTCATTCAGTTTCGTGGCGGGATGCTCGACCAGCCGTATCTCACGCTCATTGCGAAATCGGACAACGCGTGAAGCTGCGCGTGCTGTCGTACAACATCCGGTACGGCGGCTCGGGCCGCGAGGCTGCGCTGGCGGCGGTCGTGAACACCGTGCAGCCCGACCTCGTCGTCTTCCAGGAGGCCACCAAGCCGGCTGTCATCGAGCGCGTCGCCGGCGAGACGGGGATGGCCCAGTGCGGATCGAAGCGCGGGGAGTCGCTCGGGTTCATGAGCCGCGTGCCGGTGGCGCACGTCGAATGGCGCAAGCCGCGCCTGTCGCGGCACGCGTTCATCGAGATTGTGCCGGCTGAGAGTGCCTGGCGCATCTTCGGGGTGCACCTGAGTGCCGTGCATGCGGCCTGGACCGAGCGCCGCCGCCTCTACGAGCTGCGCGCGCTGCTCGGGGCGATCGCGCAGCGGCAAGTCGGGCCGCATGCGCTCGTCGGCGACTTCAATACGCTCGCGCCGGGCGCGGTGCTCGATGTCGCCAAGCTCCCGCATCGGTTGCGCGCGCTGGTCTGGCTCAGTGGAGGTCAGATCCGGTGGCGGACGATCCAAACGGTCCTCGATGCCGGGTATGTGGACGTGTTCCGCCACCTGCAGCCGGATCTCGTCGGGAACACGTTCTCCGCGCGTGATCCTCACATTCGCCTCGACTACCTGTTTCTGCCGGCCGGCTGCATGCCGAATGTCTATTCGTGTACCGTTGTCAGCACGCCGCCGGCGCCTGATGCCTCCGACCACCTCCCCCTGATGGCACAACTCGACGTGTGACGCCGACCGTCCTTCTCACGCTCGCAGTCTTCTTCGCATCCGGATTTGCCGCGCTGCTGTACCAGGTGATCTGGCAGCGGCTGCTCGCCATCTTCTCCGGCGCCGATGTGTATTCGGCCACCGTCATCGTGGCCGCGTTCATGGCGGGCCTCGGGATCGGGAACCTTGCGGGCGGCATCGTGGCCGACCGCGTTTCGCGACGAACGAGCCTGATGCTCTTTGCGGGCGCGGAAACCGCCGTCGGCCTGTTCGGCGGCATCAGCGCGTGGCTCTACTACGGCGTGCTGTACGAACGGCTGGGCCCGATGGATCTGGGCCCCGGCCTGGTCGCCGCCGTTCTGTTTGTCAGTCTCCTGTGGCCGACGTTCTTCATGGGCGCCTCGCTGCCGCTGCTTGCGCGCGCGGTGACCGATCGCATGGACCGCGCGGCAAGTCATATCGGCGCCCTCTACGGATTCAACACCCTCGGCGCCGCCTGCGGGGCGGTCGTCGCGACGTGGGGCCTGCTGCCATGGCTCGGCCTCGACGGAAGCCTGCGCATCGGCGCCGTGCTGAATCTCGTGTGTGCCGCTCTTGTCCTCCCGCTGGTGGTCCGTCTGTCCCCAGAGAAAGCGGAGGGACCTCTCGCGCCACGGGTGTCAGGGGAAGGCCGCGCCTTTGCGTTCTGGCTGGGCATCTACGCGTTTTCGGGGTTCATCGCGCTCTCATACGAGATCGTCTGGTTCCGGCTGCTTGGCGTGATGGCGAAGTCGACCGCCTTCACCTTCGGAACGCTGTTGACGCTCTACCTGGCGGGGATCGGTCTGGGCGCCGTAGCCGGCAGCGCGCTCGCCGCGCGCCTGCGCAACCCGGCTCGCGCGTTCTTTGCCGTGCAGGCGGGCGCGGGGGTGTCTGCGGCAGTGCTGCTCGCGCTGTTCGTGGGAGCCTCGGGCGAGATCCGAACGTTCGCCGGGTATTTCGGAGCCTACGAGCCGCTGAACATCCGCGAGAGCCTCGAGGCATTCAGATCCGGAACGATGCCCGCGACCTTCATCCGCCTGTACGTCCTCCTGCCGATGCTGCTCGTGGTGCCACCCACATTCCTCATGGGTTGTTCGTTCCCGATCCTGCAGCGGGTCGTCCAGGACGACGAGCGGAGCCTGGGACGACGCGTCGGGGGACTACTGCTCGCGAACATCACCGGCAGCATCGTGGGGACCGTCATCACGGGGTGGTGGCTGCTCGACAGCGTGGGCGCCGCCGGCACGCTCAAACTGCTCGCGGTGGCGAGCGCGGTCTTCATGTGGTTCGCACTTCGCCACCGGGGCCGGGCGCCCGCGACGGCGGCTGTGCTCGGCATGTTCGCGATCGCGATCGCGATGCCGGACTCGCGGGTGCTCTGGTCGCGGCTGCACGGCACGTCGCCCGAGCGCGTCGTCTTTGCGGAGGACAATTCTGGCCTCTCGGTGATCACGGCCAGCAGCGCCGACTTCCGGGGACGCAAGGTTGTCTTCGTCAACGGCGTCGGACAGAGCGCGCTGCCGTATGGCGACATCCACACCGCGCTGGGGGCGCTGCCCGTGCTCGTGCATCCGAACCCTCGTGACGTCGCGATTATTGGCCTCGGATCGGGCGACACGGTGTACGCCGCGGCCGGACGCCCCGACACGACGCGGGTGATCTGTATCGAGATCATCGGATCGCAGCTCGTCACGCTGCGCGCACTGGCGGAGCGCGATCCCTATCCGGGATTGCAGGGACTCCTCAACGATCCACGGCTGGAACATGTCTCGGGTGACGGCCGTGCCTACCTGCTGCGCTCCACGCAGAAATTCGACGTGATCGAGGCAGACGCACTTCGGCCGACCAGCGCGTATTCGGGAAACCTGTATTCGGACGCCTATTTCACGCTCGTAAAAAACAGATTGAAGCCTGGCGGCGTGGCGGCCACGTGGGCACCGACGCGCCGCATCCACGACACCTTCATCAGCGTCTTCCCGTATGTCGTGAGCCTGCCGGGCATCATGCTCGGCAGCAATGAGCCGCTCGCTGTCGATCGGGCTGGTATGGAGGCGCGCCTGGCGGATCCGCGGGTTCGCGATCATTACGCACGCGCCGGCATCGACATCGTGCAGTTGATGCAGGCATACCTGCCCGACATGCCCGTGCGATTCGGTCCGGATTTCGATCGCTCGACACTCGGGGAGCTGAATACGGATCTCTTTCCGCGCGACGAATTCGACCTGTCTCCACCCTGATGGAGCGGCGTCCCTTCGGCCGGACCGGCCTCGAGGTGCCCGTCATTGGCATGGGCACCTGGCAGACATTCGACGTCCGCGGCGCTGCGGCGGCGGAGCGCCGCCACGTGACCGATGCTGCCTTCGAGACCGGCACCTTCTTTGATTCTTCTCCCATGTACGGGGAAGCCGAGCGCGTGCTCGGCGCAACGCTGGCCGGCCGCCGCGATGACGCGATTGTCGCGACCAAGCTCTGGGCAACGGGTGACGACGAGGCGGAGCGGCAGATCGAGGCGGCGCTCGGATTCTTCGGAGGCCGGGTTGACGTCTACCAGGTTCATAACCTCGCGGCGTGGCCGCGCCGGCTGGATCAGCTCGATCGATGGCGCATGCGCGGCGCCGTCAAGGTGGTGGGTCTGACGCATTACAGTGCCGGCGCGTTTGGCGAGCTGCGGAAGGCGATGCAGGATCCGCGCGTGGGTGCCGTGCAGGTGCCGTACAACCCGCTGGAGCGGACGGTGGAGGAGGAGATTCTCCCCGCCGCCGCGGAACTCGGTCTGGGCGTTATCATCATGCGCCCGCTCGGACAGGGTCGGCTCATCCGGCAGGACGTCCCGCCGGACGCCATCGCGCCGCTTCGACCGTTTGGCGTTCGAACGTGGGCGCAGGCGCTGCTCAAATGGATCCTCAGCGATGCGCGCTGCCACGTGGCGATTCCTGCCACGTCCAGCGCGTCGCACATGAGGAGTAACGCCGAGGCAGGACGGGCGCCCTGGTTCGGACCCGACGAACGTTCCTATGTCGCCGGCCTCGCCGGCAGGTTGTGACACCGTGGCACGAGTACTCAAACTGATCGCGCTGGCGATACTGGTTCTGGTGATTGCGGTGATCGGGATCCTGGCGTTTACGTTCCTGTCACGCTCGGGCCCCACTGACGGTCGTGAGGTGGGCGGCGCGCGGGTCGTGGTCGACGGGTTTTCCAGCGTTGCGGTCATCCCGCTTCGAGAGGGGCGCGTGGCGCTCATCGATGCCGGCAATGACGCGACGGGAGCGGCGATCCTCCGAGAGCTCTCACGGCGACAACTCGGCCCCGGCGCCGTCGTGGCGATTTTTCTCACGCACGGACATCCGGACCATATCGGGGGGGTCGCGCAGTTCCCGAATGCCGAAGTGCTGGCGCTCGCGGACGAAGTGCCGCTGATTGAAGGGCGGACCGGCGCGCGCGGTCCATTGCCGCGGCTGTTTTCCGTGAATCCGACCGGCATCACCGTGACGCGCGCGCTCCGGGACGGGGAAGTCGTCACCTTGAATGGGGTGGCGTTCCGCGTCTACGCCGTGCCCGGTCATACGGCCGGCAGCGCCGCCTATCTGGCGAACGGCCTGCTGTTCGTGGGCGATTCGGCCGACGCGGCAAGCGACGGCACGCTCATCGGGGCGCCCTGGGTGTTCAGCGACAGCCAGGCCGAGAACGAGGCGTCGCTCGTCCGTCTCGAGCAGCGCCTGGTGGCCGATGGCGCCAACGTGACCGCCATCGTTCCTGCGCATTCCGCGGTCATACAGGGGATGGCGCAGCTCTCGGCGTTCGCAGCAGCGAGCCGATAGCCCCCGCATGAAACGCATCCTGCCGTCACTGATCGCCGTTCACCGGTACCTCGGGGTCGCGTTCTGTCTCATCTTCCTGATCTGGTTTGCCTCCGGCATCGTGATGATCTTCAAGCGGATGCCCGAGTACTCGGCGCAGGAGCGCCTGGCCCGGCTGCCGGCGCTCGACGCGCGCACTGTGCTCCTGACGCCGGCGCAGGCGTTCGACGCTGCGGGCCTCGGCGGCACTCCCGATCGGATGCTGCTCACATCGGTCGACGGCCGCCCGGTTTACCGGTTCATTGTCGGCCCGGGCTCCGCGACCGTCTCGGCCGCGGACGGCGCCTATGTGGACCGCGTCGATGGAGACGGCGCCGCGAGGATCGCCGGGGGGCTGTTCCCTGACCACCGCGGAACCGCGAGGTGGATCGGATCGAGCACCGAACCGGACCAATGGACGATCGGGAACAGATTCAACGCGACCGGTGCGCTCCATCGTGTGTCGCTGGGCGACCCGGCAGCGACGGAGCTCTACATCGCGGAGGCGACCGGCGAGGTCGTGCAGAAGACTGATCGCAGCTCCCGGTTCTGGGGGTACGCGGGCCCCGTCATCCACTGGTTCTATTACACGCCGCTGCGCGCGGGCCGGGCGGCGCTCTGGAACGACTTGATCGTGTACGGGTCCCTCGTCGGGTGCCTCCTGTGCATGCTTGGCCTCCTGATCGGCGTCTACCGGTTTTCCGTCAGCCGCCGGTTTCTTCGCGCCACATCGATGTCGCCGTACGTTGGATGGCTGCGCTGGCACCACTATGCCGGCCTGTTGTTCGGTGCCATCACCTTGACCTGGACATTCAGCGGCCTGCTGACGATGACGCCGTGGGATCTGTTCCCTCAGGGACCGAGTGGCGTGCAGATCGAGGCCATTCGGGGTGAGGGGGTCGCGCTCGACCGCTTCACGCTGCCGCCGGCGGCGGCGCTCGGCGAATTCGAGAAGACACTTCAGCCGAGGGAGATCGAGTTCGTGCAGTTCATGGGCACGCCGTTCTATGCGGCGTCCGACGGCAGAAGGAAGGTGCTGGTGTCCGCCGGGAGCGGCGCGGCTGGTACCCGCATGTCGTTCAGCCGGGAGGAGCTGGTCGCTGCAGCCACCGCGGCGATGGGAGGGCATCCGCCAGCCGACATCGCATGGCTCACCGCGTACGACTCGTACTACTACGACCGGACCGGTGACCGTCCTCTGCCGGTTCTGCGTGCGAAGTTTGACGATCCGGACGAAACCTGGCTGTACCTGAACGCCAATGACGGATCGATCGTGGGTGGGGAAGTGCGGGGCAGCCGCGCGGAGCGGTGGCTGTACCAGTCGCTGCACAGCCTCGATTTTCCGGTGCTGTATCAGACGCCGTGGCTCTGGTACCCGCTGATCGTCGGCTTGAGTCTCGGCGGCCTGGCGCTGAGCGCCACGTCGCTCGTTATTGCGTGGCGATTTCTGACTGGAGCTATTTCAAGGGCGTGATTTTGACGGGCTGGCCGCGTCGGAACTCACGCGACTCCGTGTAGAAGCCCGAGGTCGACAACGTGATCGTCACTTCGCGATCGCTCTTGTTCTCCCACCACCAGCCGTGGATCCCGGGGAAGGGCGCCTGGTATGCCCCGTGCGACGCGGCGCCCTGGTTGGTATCGAAAAATTCCGCGTAGCCTCGCGGTGACCCTTCGGGTTCACTGTGCAGCTCCCAATACAGGTCGCTTGACGCCGTCCACGAGTAGAGGAACGTCCCGCCCTTCTCGAGGCGGTACTTGTATTCCATGCCCTCGGTCGGCTTGAGCGTGAACTGCACGCGCTGCTGCTGGAAGGGTGCGGGGTGAACGGTGATCGACCAGGGCCACTTGGCGAGGGTTTCCTGCTGCGTCGGGAGCTTCAACGGCTCCTGCGCATGCACGGCGACGGTTGTCATCAGCGCGGCTGCCACGGCGGCTGCAAAAAGGAACATGCGTGATTTCACCACAGGTTCCCTCATCAGCGCCGTTTCTGACGCAGAATTCAGGAATTGTTCGATTGAGCGTGGATCATCGCGCCGCCCGGGGGCGGAGGCGCTAGTACCAGTCGCGCTGCGCGCCCGGCCACGTGCCGCGGGCCCAGACGCCCTTTTGCACCTCACGCACCAGGCCGGAAGAGGCGAGGCGTTCGAGAATCCGCTGGGCGGCTTCCATCGGAACATTCAGCCACTTCTGCAGCGTTTCGACGGTGAGCGTGACGCTCGGGTTCTGGACGACCCCGTTGATCACCCGCTGGACGACCGCGGCGCGTGTGCTGATGTCTCTCCGTTCCGCTTCCCGCATTGGACTCGTTCTCCCGGTGCTTACAGAGGCAAGCTGAATGCCGTAAATAATGGGTGAGCAGTGGCTAAACGGCTCAACTCGGCCGATACTGGGGCGTTCGCAGTCGAATGAAGACATTTCAGGGCGTAATACCGAGAGTTGCGGTGCTCATCTGCGCGGGATGGGCGGCGTCAGCGCCCCTGGCGGAGAGTCAAACCGCCCCGCCCGACCTCGCGGCAACGCTCCGTCGTGTGAGCAGCCGGGTCGAACATTGGTATTCCCGCGCCCAGACTGTCGTCTCAACCGAGACGGTCTCCATCCAGCAACTTCGCGCCGACATGAGCCCGGCAGAACCGCCGCGACGCCTGGCGTTCGACCTTCGCGTGGCCTGGAATCCCGAGACCGTCGGTCCGCGCGGCGTGCCCGAGGCGGCCGTCGTCCGGGAAGTGCTGAGCGTGAACGGCCGACCTGCGCGCGAGGATGAAAACGCCGGCTGCATGGATCCGAAGCCTGTATCGCCGGAGCCGCTGGCGATGCTCCTGCCCGCACGCCTCCCGGAGTCGGAGTTCTCGATGGCTGGCGGCGGCAAAGTCGATGATCGCCGGACGCTGCTGCTCGATTACCGCGGCGTCGCGGCGCAGCCGGCAGAGATCACGTGGAAGGACGAGTGCGTCACCGTCTCGCTCCCGGGCCGGTCCCGCGGGCGCATCTGGATAGACGAAGAGACGTACGACGTGCTCAGGATCGACGATCGGCTCGTCGGGACGTTCCGCTTCGATGTGCCTCGTGAATACATCCGGCGAGGCGCCGCGTCATCCATGGTCATCGAGCGCGCCGAATCGTCCATCCGATACCGCCGGGTGGAATTTCAGGAGCCCCAGGAAACGCTGCTCCTTCCCGCGGCGGTCGACACGATTACGGTGATGCGAGGTGCCAGCCTGCAGCGCATCCGGATCACCCAGCGGTTCTCGGATCACCGCCGGTTCCTGACCGACACCAGGTTGTTGTATTGAGGCGGTCCGGCAGGACCCGGCCTCTAGGACGCGCGGACCGGTGAAACGAAGAAGCGCCGCGTCGGCTTGGCGAGGAGTCTCGCCATGCGGCTCGCCTTGGAATGCCTGGCGCTGTCGGTCGAGATGCCCGTGTTCGCGTACATCTGCCGGTACAGCTTCGACACCATCACGAACGCCACCCTGGATTTGAGCGACTTGACGATCTTGGCGCGCTTCCAGATGTTCGGCAGACTGTAGAACTGGTCCCAGACCGCCTGCGTCTGATTCCGGATCTGCTCCGGCGTCATGCTCGGATGCGACATGTAGATCTTCGGACGCCTGTTCCGGGGGATCAGCCAGTGGCGGGTTACCGGGATGTCGTCCACCTTCAATGGATTGACCTGTTCCTTTTCCCACTTCTCGAAGTCGACCGTTCCGGGGAACGGCTGGAGCAGCACGAATTGCGCGAACGCGACGTCGGCTGACATCGCGACCGACGCGGTCGCGTCGAACGTGGCCGGCGTATCGCTCGGCAGTCCGAAGATGAACGACGCCAGCACGTGGACGCCGTGCTCACGGAAGACCTTGAGCCGGTCGACGAGGTCCTGGCCCGCCAGGTTGAAATCCTTGTAGATATCCTTGAGTCCTTCCGGCGTGACCGACTCCACACCGACGAGTACGCCGCGGATCCGCGCCTTGTACATCGCATCGAGGAACGCCGGATCCTCCGCCGCCTCCATGGTGATCTGCGTGAAGAACACCATCTCGCCCGGGAGCGCGGCGAGCATCTCCATCAGCTCGAAGCGTTCCCGCCGGATCGCCTCCAGGTTCTGCAGGGTGGTGGGATCCGAACGGCGGCGCGCCATTTCGAGATCCTTGAGCGTCACGGGGTAGAAGTTGTCGTCGGCCAGCAGGCAGAACTTGAAGCCGTGCGTGCGAAGCTCCTTGATCTCCGCGATGATGTCCGCCGGGCCGCGCATGCGCGGCGCCTGTCCGTCGGTGCGCCAGACCGAGCAGAACGAATAGTGCTTCGGGCAGCCGCGGACCGTCTGCACCGATCCCCACATGTACTTGTCCTTCGGCAGAAGGCTCCACTTGCCGGGGAAGAACGAGCGGCCTTCGATCCGTCCGCCATCGTAGACGGCCTTCAGTTGTCCAGCCGCGCAGTCGCGTACCACTGTTCCCCAGACCAGGTCCCCATCGCCCTTGACGACCGCGTGCGCATGGCCGAACTCACGGACCTCGTCCGGAAAGATGGTGGAGTGGACGCCACCGTACACGACGACCGCGCCGCGCTCGCGGGCCTGGCGGCCGATCTCGTAGCCGCGAAGTGCGTTGCCCGTATGGATGCCAATGCCGACAAGGTCGCCAGCCTCGACGGTCGCGGCCTCGAATGGGTCAAGCGCCTCGTCGACCAGCCGAGGCTCGCCCACGTCGGCCGGCGTCGCCGAGGCGAGCACGTACAGCCATCGGGGCGTCACAACGGAGATTCCAAACGAGACATCGCTCGGATTGACGAGGTGGACACGCATGCGGGATTACCCTACCTCAGTTTGCGGGCAAGACGACATTTTCTGGCACCCCCCCTCAGCGGCCTGAAAGGAGATGGCGCCGAAGGGCCTGCTCGTCGAAATCGAGCTCGGCTCGGACGATGCGGCCGTCACGGATCTCCAGGCGATCGTGGAACGGCAGTTCGATGACAAGCCCCGTCGCCGGCACTGAGAGCGCCTCACCCAGGACCAGATCTCCGGTATGGGTTCCGCGGCCCACAAAGTCGACGTCGACGATCTCGCCCTGGGCCGACAGGCTCTCGATTTTCAACTGTGCGTCGACAAAGGCGTGAAGCCAGGCGGCGACGATCGCACGGTACCCCGCGACGCCAACGAGTCGCTGACGCGTGGGCAGGGTGTGGAAGACCGCCTGGGGATCGATCTGTTCGATCGCGTCGTCGAAGCGCCGTTCGTTGAAAAACTGGTAGTGCCGCCTTACTACCTGCTCAGCAGTCATGGTGTCTCGCTCTGGGGGAGCGGGGGCTATTTTACTGCAGCGCCGGCACGGCGGGGACAGCGGCGTCGAGCGAGCGAATCGCATCCACGATCGTGTCCACGGCATCGCCGAAGAACGCTCTCTCGATTCGATCCGCTGTGTCGGTCGGCTTGTGATAGTCCGGGTGATCCTCGACGCCAAAATAGACGAAGGGAATGCCCGCGTCGTGAAACGGGCCGTGGTCCGATGCGTGCGTCCAATCGTCCGAGGGGCGTGACGGAGTCGGCCGGTCGTGGCCGAACCGCACGGCGATGGAGGACCGCCCCTGCACGTCGCGGAGAATCGGGACCAGCCATGGGGCGTACGACGTCCCGGCCGCGAACAGCTCGCGCCGCGCGCTCCGCGACACCATGTCCAGGTTGATGTTCAACACGATCGTCCTGCGCGGCACCATCCCTGACGCCAGCAGCGCCTTTGCGCCGCGCTGACCCATTTCCTCGGCGTCGAGCGCCGCGAGGACGAAGGAATGCCGCGGCGTCACCTTCGCCAGGTCGCGGCCGGCGGCGAGCAGCGCCGCGACACCCGACGCGTTGTCGTCGGCGCCGGGGTACACCACACCGTTGCGGACCCCGAGGTGATCGAAGTGCGCCGTCAGGACGATGACCCCGGCATCCGGGGCGCGCCCCGCGATACGGCCCAGGATGTTGGCGGCGGAACGGCCGTCGGCCGTAAACGGCTGCTCGTATCCCGACGCGGCGAGCGGTGGGATGCGAGCCGCTCTGAACTGCTCGACGAGCCACCGCCGCGCACGGATGCCCCCCGGGGAGCCGGCTGCGCGACCTTCGAAGGACGGATCGCCGAGGGTGGATACGTCGCGCATGAGCTGCGCGCGATCGACCGGTCCAGCGGTGACGCGCGCCTGGGGGGCGCCTGCAGTCGCTGACGCCGGCGGATCGGCCCGCCACAGCAGGAAAAACCCGAGCGTCAGCGCGGCTGCGGCGATGGCGCGGCTCATCGCCGCAGTGTAGCAGCCTGCCGTTTCTTATGAGAGACTGACGCGTCCCATTCCCTAGCAGGATCGCGCCATGCCCATGATTTCGCTGAACGTGAATGGTCGCAGGCATACCCTCGACCTCGATCCGCAAACGCCGCTTCTCTATGTACTCAGTGACGATCTCGAGCTCAAGGGCCCGAAGTTCGGCTGCGGCATGGCGCAGTGCGGCAGCTGCACCGTCATTGCCGACGGCAAGGCCATCCGGTCGTGCTCGACGCCGGTCGGCACTGTCGCGAACGCACAGATCACGACGCTCGAGGGGCTCGGCACACCGGAAAAGCCGCACCCCATTCAGCAGGCGTTCATCGAGGAACAGGCGGCGCAGTGCGGCTTCTGCCTGAGCGGGGTCGTCCTTACCGCCAAGGCTTATCTCGATCAGAATCCGAAGGCGAACGAGACGCAGATTCGGCAGGCGATGTCCGGCGTGCTGTGCCGATGCTTCACCCACACGCGGATGGTGCGCGCCATCATGAAATACGCGCAGGGGAGGAACGCATGAACCCTCTCAATCTCACTCCGGACGCCAGCGAAGCGCTCGACCGCGAGGGGTTCTCGCGGCGCCACTTCCTCAAAGGATCGGGCGCCCTGATTGTCGGCTTCAGCATCACCAGCGTGGCGGGCCGGATCGGGCTCGAGACGGCGTTGGCGGCGCAGGGCGCGCCGGCGGCGGCGCAGCCGAATCCCGGGCAGCTCGACTCGTGGCTGGCGATCGGCGCCGACGGGATCGTCACCGCGTACACGGGCAAGTGCGAACTGGGCCAGGGTCTGACGACCGTGCAGATGCAGCTGGTGGCCGAAGAACTCAGCGTGCCGATGCAGCGCGTGCGGCTGATCCAGTGCGATACGTCGATCACGCCGAACCAGGGGACGACGTCCGGCGCGCAGTCCCACCAGGCGAATTTCAATAAAGCGGGTCTCGCGCAGGCCGGCGCGACGGCCCGGCAGGCGCTGCTCCGGCTCGGCTCGGAGCGGCTCGGTGTTCCCGCGGCGCAACTGATCGCGCGTGACGGCGCAATCAGCGTCTCCGGCGACGCCTCCCGGCGCGTGACGTATGCGGAACTTGTCGGCGGCCGCACCTTCCAGATGCTGATTGACGCGAGCGCGCCACGGAAACATCCGAAGGAATGGACCGTGATGGGACAGCCCGTCGCGCGTGTCGACATTCCGTCGCTCGTGACCGCGCAGGCCGAGTTCGTGCACAACGTGCGCGTCCCCGGCATGCTGCACGGACGTCCCGTTCGTCCGCCGGCCGTCGGCGCCACGCTCCAGGGCGTCGACGAAAGCTCGATCGCCGGCATGCCCGGCGTCGTGAAGGTCGTCACGCAGAAGAACTACGTCGGCGTGGTCGCGGAGAAGCCGTGGCAGGCGATTCAGGCCGCGGCCCGCCTGAAGGTCTCGTGGTCGGCGGGCACGGGCCTTCCGAACAACGCGCAGTACTACGACTACATGCGCAAACAGCCGTCGCGGGACACGCTGGTCGTCGATTCGGGTGACGTCGACGCGAAGCTGAAGAGCGCGGCCGAGGTCGTGCGCGCCACCTACATGTACCCGTTCCAGATGCACGGATCGATCGGCAGCTCGTGCGCCGTCGCCGACGTGCAGAACGACAAGACGACGGTCTGGGCCGCGAGCCAGAACGTGTACGCGCTGCGCGGCAGCACGGCGACGCTGCTGGGCGTCGCGCCCGATACCGTCCGCGTCGTGTTCACGCGCGGGTCCGGCTGCTACGGGATCAACGGCGCCGATGCGGCGACGTTCGACGCCGCGCTGATGTCGAAGGTGGTGGGGAAGCCGGTCCGCGTGCAGCTCTCGCGCAAGGACGAAATGGCGTGGGAGAACTACGGCCTCGCGTTCGTCGTCGATCAGCAGGTGGGCCTCGACGCGCAGGGCAACATCATCGCGTGGGACTACGAAGGTTGGTCGGCGTCGCGCGGAGGACGTCCGGGCGCACGTCCCGGGAACGTGGCGAGCGGGTTCCACATGGGCTTCGAGCCTGCGCCCTTCCAGCCATTGAGGCCGGCGCCGGCGCCGACGGAGTTCGTCGGTGACAACAACACCGCGCCCTCCTATGTGGCCGGGCGCGTGGGCGACAAGCAGGGCGGCGCCGGAACCGTGGCGAGCGAACGCGTGCTGTCGCACCGCATCGAGGCGCCGTTCTTCAACGGACCGCTTCGCGCGCCGGAGCAGCTGCAGAACACGTTTGCGCACGAATCGTTCATGGACGAGATCGCGGCGCGCGTGAAAGCGGATCCGGTCGCGTACCGGCTCAAGCACCTCAGCGATCCGCGCCTGATCGACGTCGTCCGCTCCGCGGCGAAGACGTCCGCCTGGGAGACGCGTCCGTCGCCGAAGCCCGGCAACCGCCGTACGGGCGTCGCGTCCGGACACGGATTCGCGTGCGTGGCGCGCGACGGCGGCAACGGCTGGGTCGCGATGTCGGCCGATGTGGACGTGAATCAGGACAACGGGCAGGTCGTGGTCCGTCGGTTGACGATCGCGGCCGATGCGGGTCCGATTTCGAATCCGAACGGGATTCGCAACCAGCTCGAAGGCGCGGCGCTGCACGGCATCAGCCGGTCCCTCGCCGAAGAAGTCACGTGGGACGATCAGAAAGTCACGTCGTTCGACTGGCAGACCTATCGGACACTGACGCTTGGCTCGGTCATGCCGGCTATGCAGATTGTCCTGATGGATCGTCCGGACGCCGCGGCCACTGGTGCGGGTGAAACCTCCATTACCGCGGTGGCGGCGGCCATCGGCAACGCCATCTTCGATGCGACCGGTGTCCGGCTGCGGCAGGTACCGTTCACGCCCGAACGGGTTAAGGCCGCGCTCGCGGCGCGACGGACCTAGGATCCCTTGCGTCGGCGGTCCTTTCTCGAAACGGTCTGTCGAGTGGCACCCGGGTTCGCAGCAGCAGCGCTGCTGCCGGGTGCCTCGTTCGCGCAGCGGGCGCTCTCGACCGATCGCCTCATCATCCGCTCAGGGCGGCCCGAGGATCTGGAGACCCCCGTTCACCTCCTGAACTCCTGGATTACGCCGAACGACGTGTTCTTCGTTCGATCCCATTTCTTCACGCCTATCGTCGACGCCGCGCCGTGGCGTCTGCAGGTCGACGGCAACGTCGAGAGCGTGCTCATCCTCACCCTCGACGACATTCGCCGGATGCCGTCGACGACCGTAACCGCCACGCTGGAGTGTGCGGGGAATGGCCGGGCATTTTTTGAACCGCCGGTCCCGGGAGTCCAGTGGCGCAAAGGCGCAGTCGGCACCGCCACGTGGACGGGCGTTCGTCTCGCCGATGTCCTGCAACGCGCGCGCGTGACGGCGAGCACGCGGTACATCTGGCTCGACGGCGCTGATACCGGAGTCGGCGCCGCGCCCGATTTCATTCGTAGCCTGCCGATCGAGAAGGCGATGCAGCGTGAAACGCTGCTCGCGTACGAAATGAACGGGGAGCCCCTGCCCGTGTCGCATGGATTTCCGCTCCGCGCGATCGTGCCGGGGTGGGAGGGCGCCTATTCCGTGAAATGGTTGACCCATCTCCAGGCCAGTACGCGCGATCACGATGGCGCGTTCGTGCAGGCGGGGTACCGGTATCCGCGGAAGCCGGTCGCCGCCGGTGCGCTCGTCGCGGTGGCCGACACCGTGCCGCTGCGGGACATGCCCGTGAAATCGATCATCACCGCGCCCGGCCCCGACGCGGTCTTTCCGGCCGGGGCACCGCTCACGGTGGCGGGATTCGCGTGGGCCGGCGAGGCGGAGATCGCGCGTGTCGAGGTGTCAACCGACGGCGGCGGCACGTGGCAGCCGGCGCAACTGGGCCGCGATCGCGCTCGCTATGCGTGGCGGCAGTTCGCGTACGTCTGGCGCACGCCCGCGGCGGGATCGCACCGGGTGCTGTCGCGCGCCACTGACACGCGCGGCATGACGCAACCGGCGACCGCGGCCTGGAATCCTGCTGGTTACGTCTGGAACGCCGTCGACGCGGTCGCCGTGCATGTCGGTACGGCTGTGCCGCCACGAGCGGTGGACCCGCCGATCGCCCCCGGGGGAGACAGTGCCCTGCTCACCTCGCGCTGCCTGAGCTGTCATGACGTTGAGCTGATTGCGCAGCAGCGGCTGGACGCTGCCGGGTGGGGGCGCGAAGTGGACAAGATGATCGGATGGGGTGCGCCGGTCACCGGCGGTGAAAGGGAACGACTGATCGCCGATCTCGTACGGCTCTTCCCCGCGCACCGGTCCGCGGCGCCGTGACGCGACTGGATCCCCTGAAGCGGTGCGTGCTAACGTAGCCGCCCGATCGACCGATCGGAAACTGTTCTTTCTCGAAGGGAGTGCGACCATGCGGCAGGTAACGATGTTGGGAGTGGCGCTTGCGCTCGGGTTCGCGATTGTCACCGGACCTGCGCCTGTCAGTGCGCAGGGACAGATGCCCGCGGGCGTTCACGCCATGAAGTCCGCGAGCGGCGCGAACGTGCTGGCGGACGCGAAGATGATGACGTTGTACACGTTTGCCAAGGACATGACCGGCGTGTCCAACTGCTACGACAACTGCGCGAAGAACTGGCCGCCGCTGATGGCCGCGGCCGACGCCAAGCCGATGGGCGACTGGACGATCGTCACGCGCAAGGATGGCGGGAGGCAGTGGGCGTACAAAGGTCTGCCGCTCTATACCTGGATCAAGGACGCCAAGCCCGGGGACTCCACCGGCGACGGTATGGGCCAGGGCGCATGGAAAGTGGCTGTGCCGTGAGAATCGCAACCTGCGTATTGGTCACCCTGGCGGTGGGCGCCGTTTCCGCGCAGCAGGACGTCTTCGCCCAGGACATGGTCAAGACTCATATCGGCCACGTGACGACCGCGTTCAACGGCACGCCCAACGGACAGGGCCTCCTGTCGACAGCGATGGCCGAAGCCAAGATCGCCGCGCAGCATGCCGCGCTCGCGATGAAGTCGGAAGGCAATCTGGATGGGATGAAGCTGCACGCCGGCCATGTCATCCACGCGATTGACCCGACCGTCGAGATGAAGGGTCCCGGACTCAACTACGGCGCGAAACGCGCGGCGCAGGGCGTCGCGCAGCACATCGAGCTCGCGGCCAAAGCCCCCGGCGCCTCCAAGAACGTCATGACGCACTCGATGCACGTCGCCACATCGGCCGGCAACGTCGTCAAGTGGTCGGACGACGTTCTCGCCGCCGCGGGCGATGTGCGTGCTTCAACCGACGCCAAGGTGGCGGCAGGGCACGTGGCGCGCCTCAACACGCTGACGCAGCAGCTTGCGTCCGGCGTGGATGCCGACAAGAACGGCCAGATCGGCTGGCAGGCAGGGGAAGGCGGCCTCCAGCAGGCCGACATGCACATGAACCTGCTGCTGAAGGGCGAAGGCCAGTAACACGCGCCGCGTCGTTCTCCTTATCACCATTCTCGGAGCGGCGTGCGGCCGCTCCGAGGCCCCGGCCCCCGATCCTGTCGCATCCATACCCGCTCCAGTCACCGCCGCTGACGATGAGCGAACCGTACGGAACGCCGATGGTTCCCTCGCAGGCGCCCTCCAGAACGGGAACGCCGCCAGCGTCGATCGCGTGCTCGATGCTGAGTTCACCTGGGTCACGCAGGCTGGCGTCGTGCTCTCCCGCGCGTCGGTGCTCTCGCTCATGCCCAAACCTGCCATTCTCGACGCAGGAAGCTACACGCTCGAGGCGCACAGGTACGGGACCTCCCTTGCCGTCGTGCAGCGCCATTCCGGCAGCACGCATGCGTTGAACGTCTGGGTGAAGCGGCCTGACAGATGGAAGCTGCTGCACACGGCTGAAGTCGTCGAGGGTGAGCGCGTCGTCTACGGCGGAACACTCATCGGCCGTGCTCCGTGCATCAATCCGTGCGAGACGGTGCCGTTCGTGCCGGCCACGCCGACCGAGGGCGCCGTGATGGCCGCATGGCAGGCGCAGCAGTCGGGTCCGGAGCTCTGGGCCAGGCATGTGCCCGACGACAACGTTGCGCGGACCTCGAACGGCACCTACACGAAGTCCGAGCGCATGGCCGTGCAGCTGCTCCAGAGCCAGTCAGGCGCGACCGTCGCGCCCAGTCCGCTGTTCTGGGCGCGCATCTGGGAATTCGGGGATTCGGCGCTGATGGTGGCCCTGCAGCCGCGCGCGGTCGGGAAGCCGTTCTGGGGAAGCCGCGTGTTTGAATTGCGTGAGGGCACCTGGGTGATGGCCGAGGCCTACCAGGTCACGATCCAGGACGTCCCACCGTTTTAGGCTCCACAGCCTCCAATCAACCGCATCTCACCAACGCCTGGTGTCTGAAGATTCCATGAATTCTTCGTCAGACTGCGCCGGCGTCATCGCAGCAATGTTCTAATGGCGTCAGGGTTGATTGACCGAGTTTAACGTTTCAGTTTATGGTCCAGCTATGACGCACCTTCGTCTTCGGAATGCGGCCGCGGCGCTCGGACTGATCGCCGCGTCGCTGGTCGCCGGCTGCTCACAGGCTGCGGCTCCCCAGCAGCCACAGCCCGCGGACGTTCCCTATCGTCCGGTGGCGTCGATCCGGGAGGTCATGAGCAGCGTGATCGATCCCTCCGTCGACAATGTGTGGGACTCGGTAAAAACGGTCATCGACGACGGAAAAATGACCGACCACGCCCCCGCGACCGACGAGCAGTGGGCCGAGGTGCGACGCCACGCCCTGATCGTCAGCGAAGCGGCCAACCTGCTGTTGATGCCCGGCCGGCCGGTGGCACCGCCGGGCGCCGCGTCCATGGCACCGGGCGTCGAGCTGCCGCCCGAGGAGATTCGGAAGCTGATCGACGGCAACCAGGACGCCTGGAACGCGTACGCGCAGGCGCTGCAGGATTCGTTGACGCCGGCGCTGGCGGCCATCGATGCGAAAGATCCGCAGGCGCTTCTCGTCGCCGGCGAAGACATCGACATGAGATGTGAGAACTGCCATCAAGTGTTCTGGTTTCCCCAGGCAGTGGCATCGGCTCGCTGACGCATCGCAGTGATTTTTGACCGGAGGCATCTGATGAAGACGGGGATTGTTCTCGCGTTGCTCGCTGCTGCAGCACTCTTTGCCGTCCAGCCGGTACTCGCGCATCATCCGTTCGCGGCGGAGTACGACGTCAACAAACCGGTGACGCTGACGGGGACCCTGTCCAGAATGGAGTGGGTAAACCCGCACGGCTGGATCTACATGGACGTCAAGCAGCCGGACGGCACCGTCAAGAAGTGGACAGTCGAGGTCGCGGGTCCGGGCTCGATAAGCCGCCGCGGGCTGAAAAAGACCGACACGGTCGACGGCATGTCTCTCGTGATCAAGGGGTATCAGAGCCGGAGGGATCCGACGCTCGCCAACGGCCGCACGCTCGTGCTGGCCGACGGACGCAGCTTCTACGTCGGCGCGGTCGGCGGGCCGAACGACGGCGCCGATCGCTGAGACACGGCATACCGGCCTCGCGATGCCCTCGATAGTACCGACCCTCGAGTGGCTCGAAGGGCTCGCCTGGACGACGGCGATTCGCGAGTCTGTCTGGGGCTACCCGATCATCCTGACGGCGCACGTCGCGAGCATCGTCGCCTTCGCCGGGCTGATCATCGTCATGGATCTGCGCCTCTTCGGCGTGGCATTCCCGGACGTGCCGCGGACCCAGATCCAGCGGCGGCTCTTCCCGTGGCAGATGGCCGCGTTTGTCCCAAGCACCGCGACCGGACTCCTTCTGTGCTGCATCGATCCGCTGCGCTACTACGGGAACGTGATTTTTCGGGTGAAGCTGGTGCTGCTAGCGCTGGCGGGGCTGAACGCGCTGGTCTTTCACCTGAAAACCTACCCGATGGCCGGTCAATGGGACGACGATCCACGGCTCAGGGGGACGGTGCGGCTGGGCGGCGGACTCTCGCTGCTGTTGTGGTCCGCAATCATCGTCTCGGGCCGGCTCACCGCAACCAACTGGTTCAACTGAAGGGTCTGAGTGTTTGAGCCGTTCTTCGAATGGTGCGAAGGCCTGGCGATGAGCCAGGTCTACCGTGAGTCGCTGTGGCTGTTCGCGGTCACGCAGGCTCTGCACCTCGTCGCGATTGCGACGTTCGTTGGCGCCATCCTGATCGTGGATCTGCGCCTGCTCGGGTGGGGGTTAATCGGTCAGTCGCGCGCGGCAATCGCGCGCAACGCGCAGCGGATCCTGTTCTGGGCCGGCCTCGCCGTGCTGGCGACGGGCATCCCGCAGTTCACGGCAAATGCCCTGACCTACTACCGGTCGCCGATCTTCGTGTTCAAGATGTGGCTTCTCGTGGCGGCGGTGGTCTTCACGGCAACGCTGCGGCGGAGGGTCGCGGCCGCCGAAGAGGGGCGCATGCCGTCGTGGGTGCCGAGGGCTGTCGGTGCCGCGTCGTTCGCGCTCTGGATGGCGGTGGCCATCAGCGGCAGGTTGATTACCTATTACTAATACTGCGGCGGCGCCGGATCCTGGACCTCCATCGGCTCGCCGACGGGATCCCCGCTGAACATGCGCGCTTCCGTGAAGAAGCCTGACGCGTTGAGGATGATCTTGACGTCCTCCGTGCCGGTGTTCATCCAGTACCAGCCGTGAAGGCCGGGGTACGGCGCGCGATACGTGCCCGAACCGCTGGCGAACGATCCTCGCAGGTACGTCTCGGATGCCGAGATCGGCTTGCCATCCGGAACGGTGTGGAAGTCCACGTCAATCGGGAAATCCGATTTCCAGTTGAACACCATCATCGCGCCGGTCGTCAGGCGGAACTTGTATTCGACGAACTGTTTCGGCCTGAGCAGAAACTCGATGGCGTCCACCTTGTAGGGCGTGGCCAGCGGAGTCAGGGGATCGCCCGGCTTCGGCGTGACCGGAGGGCCTCCCGGCTGACCGCCGACCGGGTTCAGTGGCTGCTGGGTCTGGGCGAATCCAGGAGCCGCAAGCAATGAAAGCGTAAGCATGATCCCGGCGATGCGTGTGTGCTGTGTCATGGCTGCCTACCGCGATTATACGGTCATGGTTCGACGATGCCGGGCTGTCTGACGAAGAATTCAGGCAATCTTCAGACGTTCCAATCCACCGCGCCTCGCCCCACCAGGGTGCCGTTTCTCAATGCGCCGTGGACCTCTTCTATTCCCTCAGGGCCGACAACGGCGCTGACGACGGGGTGAATCTTTCCGGACGCAACCAGTGCTGCTGATTCGCGGAGCTCCGCTTTCGTGGCGTAGCGTGATCCGAGGATGGTCACCTCCCGGAGCACCATGTCGCGCGGGCTCAGGATCGCTTCGACGTCCCGGAATGTGGTCAGCAGCACCAGACGGCCGCCGAGCGGAAGAACCTGCAGCGCCCATGTGACGCTGTCGCGCGAGCCGAGGAGATCGATGACCACCGTCGGCGGCTCGCCGTCCCAGGCGGGCCTGAGATCGACCGCGTCAAACGAGCGCGAGAGCACTGCAGTTCCTCCCGCTGTCCGGATGGCGTCGAACTTGGCCTCGCTGGCTTCGAGCCCTGCGACGCGGGCGCCGAAATGCGCCGCCATCTCCACCATGTGAATGCCGACGCCGCCACCAGCCGCGATGACGGCCACGCGGTCACCCTGCTGGATGCGCGCGCGCGTCTTGCACACGTGAAGGGGAGTCGCGATCGCGTCGGGAATGGCGGTGGCCTGCGCGGCCGGAATCGAATCGGGCAGTGGGATCGCGTTGCCGGCCGGCAGGATCGTGAAGGGGGCGTACCCGCCGTCACGATGCACGCCGACCCATCCAGCGAGGTTGGCGCAGAGCGAATCCTGTCCCGCCGTGCAGGCGGGGCATCGCCCGCAGACGAGATAGAAGTACGCCATGACGCGCTGGCCGATGGTGGGGCCCGCGACGTCGTCGCCGATGGCCTCGATGCGCCCGACAATCTCGTGGCCAGGGACGCGAGGCAGGCTGGCCGTGTCGTTGGCCAGATCGCCGCGGATGCAATTGAGGACGGTGAGGCCGATGCCGCAGGCCTCCACGCGAATCAGCACCTCGCCGGCTGTCGGCGCCGGAATGTCGAACGACTCCCAGCGGAGCGGGCCGCCCCACTCGTGGATCCGGTAGCCGGTGACCTTCATGTGGTCAGGCGAAAGAGTTGTATCGCGTTATCCGTGGTGACCGCGTTCAGGACGTCCGGCGAGAGACCCGCCTCGGAAAAGTACTGCTGGAACCGCACGTCCGCCATGTCGAAGGGGAGATCAGTGCCCAGGACCACGCGGTCCTTGCCGGCCAGCTCGATCAGGAACTTCAGCGGTGTGCTGGCGTGCGTGATGGTGTCGTACCAGAACCGGCGGAGATAAGTGGATGGAGCCGATCGAATCGCCGCTTTCGTTTCCGGGCGCACGCGGAAGCCGTGATCGAGCCGGCCAATCTGGAACGGCATGAATCCGCCCGAGTGCACCAGCACGACCTTCAGCCGCGGGTGCCGATCGAAAAACCCGGACAGGATCAGCCGGCTGGCAGCGATGCAGGTCTCGAGCGGATTGCCGGTGAGGTTCGTCATGTAGAAGTCGGCGAGCTGCTTCCGGACGCCGACGTAATACGGATGCAGGATCACTGGCACATCGAGTGCCTCCACGGCGTCGAAAAACCCGTCGAACCGCCGGTCGTCCAGCGGCACATCCTCCATCGTCGTGCCGATCTCGACGCCGCACAGCCCGAGCTCGGTCACGGCGCGGCGCAGTTCCGCGGTCGCCGCTTCGGGATCCTGGAGCGGAACCACCGCCACGCCGTCGAGCCGGTCCGACTGCGCCACGAAGGTGGCCATCGAATCATTCGCCTGCTGGCAGAACTCCCGCGCGGCCGCCGCTTCGAGCCAGTAGAAGAAGAGTGTCGGGGTCAGGGAGAGCACGGCGCGGTCGATGCCGAGCCGATCCATCTCCCGATGCTTCGCCTGGACGTCGAAGAACTCCGGTGACAGTGGGTACCGGTAGCCCTGCGGGTGCGCCAGCCATTCGGCGCCGTCCCGGTGCTCGACGGTAATGCGATCGAGCGCGCGCCCGGCCCGCGCATCGCCGACAAACTCCGGCGGGATGAAATGGGTGTGGATGTCGATCATCCGGCAAGCACGCTGGCGCGAATCGACTGCGCGGCCTTCAGGAGAAGCGTCCTGTTCACGCCGTCGGAGTGGATGAAGCAGGCCGCGTCGCGCACCAGCTTCTCGAAACCCAGGTCCCGCATGTAACCCCAGGCGCCATGGATCTCGAGTGCCTTGGTGACGACTTTCCACGACACTTCCGACGCGAAGACCTTGGGGAGCGATCCGAGCGTCGGGTCCCACCCCGTCTCGCGGTGGTCCGCCTTCCAGGCGGCGTGATGGATGTAGGCGCGCGCGGCGTCGATGTTCATCAGCATCTCTGCCAGCTGCGCGGCCACGATGTCGTGCTCGATCAGCTTCCTGCCGCCCTGGACCCGCTCGCTGGTCCATTTCAGCGACCGGTCGTACGCGGCGACCGCGACCCCGAGGACGCTTGCGGCTGCGTACGCGTTGCTGGCCGGAAAGAACTGCGAAATCACGTCGAAGCCCCTGTCGACCTCGCCGAGGACGTCTTCGCCAGGCACAAAGCAGTCGTTGAAGATCAGCTCCGCGTTGTTGGCCAGCCGTTCGCCCATCTTGTCTTCGACGTGGCCGGTGGTGAAGCCGGGTGTGCCGCGCTCGATGATGAAGCAGCTGGATCCCTGGTTGAGGCCCACGTCCGGATCCGTCTGCGCAAACAGCAGGTACACCTTCGCGCGGTTTCCGTTGGAGATGAACCGCTTCTTGCCGTTGATCACCCAGCCCTTGCCTTTGCGTGTCGCCTTGGTCACGAACGATGCGGGCCCGTACGGAATGATGTAGTTGGAGGCGTTCGTCGGCTCCGTCATCCCGATCGCCATCAGCGCACGATCGTCGTCTCTCAACTTCGGCAGCCACCTCGCGCGCTGGTCGTCGTTGGCGGCGCCCTGGAGCGATTGAATCAGCTTCAGCGTCTGCGCAAACACGACGGAGACGCCCATGTCGCCTCGAGCGATCTCTTCGACGACCTTCGCGGTCGTCGCACAATCGGCGCCCGCACCGCCGAATTCGGGCAGGAGCGTCAGGGTGCGCAGCCCTCGGCGGCTGCCTTCCTCGACGATGTCCCAGGAAAAGCAATCTTCGGGGTTGACCTGTTTATCGAGGCCCGCAGCCGCGGGTGCCACGACCGT
Source organism: Candidatus Sulfopaludibacter sp. SbA3 (assembly GCA_945903265.1). Taxonomy (GTDB): domain Bacteria; phylum Acidobacteriota; class Vicinamibacteria; order Vicinamibacterales; family UBA2999; genus CAXNKG01. The sequence continues at coordinate 45,795 of CAMDNQ010000003.1, read as the reverse complement.
CCGGACGAATTCACGGGCGATATCGACAGGGGATTGCGACGCAGCTGATGAAGTCATGAGTACCGGGATCCGCCTCCGTACCAATCAAAGGGTTCATTTGTCAGTTTGACGACAACCGTCTGGGTCTGGGTATACGCACGGTAGGCCTGGAGCCCCACCTCTCGGCCGATGCTGCTTTCCTTGAATCCGCCCCACGGCATGGCGGGATCGATCCGATGATGGTCGTTGATCCAGACGACCCCCGATTCGAGCGCGTGGGCGACGCGATGAGCGCGCGCGACGTCGCGCGTCCAGATTGCCGCGCCCAGGCCGTAGCGGCTGTCGTTGGCGACGGCGATTGCCTCCGCTTCGCTCGAGACTTTCGTGATCGTCGTGACCGGGCCGAAGATTTCTTCATGCGCGATCGTCATGGTCGGCCGCACATCAACGAAGACCGTCGGAGCGATGTGATAACCGCGATCGAATGGGGGTGTGGTCACCGCCTGGCCGCCGGTGAGAATCCGCGCTCCCTCCTCCACGCCGCGCTGGATGTAGGCGAGCACGCGGTCGAACTGCTTGCAGGACGCGACAGGTCCCAGCTGCGTGTCGGGATCGAGCGGGTCGCCCACGCGGATCAGGCTGGCGCGCCGGGCGAGCTCCGCCGCAAACGCGTCGTGCACCCGCTCGTGCACGATGAGTCGCGCCCCCGCCACGCAGCTCTGGCCGGCCGCGATATAGGCCGCGAACGCGGCGCCTGCCGCCGCCTCATTCAGGTCTGCATCCTCGAAAACCAGGATCGGGGTATTGCCGCCGAGTTCGAGTGATACAGCGGCAATGTGACCCGCTGCCTGCGAACCGACGAGCGCGCCTGACTCTCCGCCACCCGTCAGATCGACCTTCTGCACGACGGGATGCGATGCGAGCCGCCGGCCGGCCGTCGGCCCGAAACCCGGCACGACGTTGACGACGCCGTCGGGGAAGCCGGCTTCCTTGAACAGGCGGGCGAGATCGATGGTCGTCGTCGGCGTCAGTTCCGAAGGCTTGATCACCACGGTGTTGCCGGCCGCGAGCGCCGGCGCCAGCTTTTTCGTGAGGATCAGGAGCGGATGGTTCCAGGGCGTGATGAGGCCGACGACACCGAGCGGGACGTGGCGCGTGTAATTGAGGTACGGCCCGGCGAACGGTGTCACCTCGCCTTCCGCAACTCGGGCCGTGGCCGCGAAATATTCGAAGAAGTCGCTCAGACGCGCGACCTGGGCAGCCATTTCCCGAATCGGGCGGCCGGTCGCGAGGGTTTCCCAGCGGGCGAGTTCGTCCGCGTTCTTGGTAATAAGCGCCGCGACGTTGCACAGGAGGTGGAAGCGCTCCGTCGCAGACGTGCGGCCCCAGGTCTCGAACGCTTTCCGGGCTGCGGCGACCGCGGCGTCGACGTCTTCGGCCCGTCCCTCGGCCACCCGCGCGATGACCTGCTTGTTCGCGGGGTTTTCGACCTCGAACGTCGCGCCCGCGGCGGCGGCGACTTCAGAGCCGTTGATCCAGAGGCCACAGGTCTTCACCGAAATCAGTGCTCCAGGATGATCTTCATCCGTCCATCTACGTCGTCTTCCAGCATGGCGAGCGCCTCGCGCAGCTGCGTGACCGGAACGGTGTGCGTAATAAGAGGGGAGATCGAGATGGCTCCGCCCGCGACGAGGGCGATCGACTCCGGGAAATCCTCTGGTCTCGCCGCCCGCGCGCTCACGATGGTGGGTTCCTTGAAATACAGCTGGTAGAACGGCAGGGCGGCCTCGCGGTCGGTGTAGATGCCGAACAGCACGATCGTGCCGCCGGGGCGCACCATGGCGATGGCATCGGCGAGGGCCTTCATGTGGCCCGTGCATTCGATGACGACATCCGCCCCGTGGCCGCCCGTGGCGTTCCTGACGGCGGCGACCGCCGCGTCGCCGCTGGACGAGGTGAGGTGTGCCCCGAGCCGCTCGGCGACCTGACGTTTCCACGCGCTGCGGCTCAAGCCGATCACCAGCGCCGCGCCCCGGGCGCGTGCGAGCTGCGCGTGCAGCTGGCCTGACACCCCGAGGCCGACCACCGCCACGGACTGCCCCGACCCGACAGCGGCGCGCCGCTGCGCGTGGAGGCAGGTCGTCAGCACCTGGATCGCCGGCGCACTCCGTGTGTCGATGGCGTCCGGCAGGACATGCACGTGGGTGCGCGGTGCCGTGACGAACTCGGCGAAACCGCCGTTGACTTCTCGGCCGATGATCCCGCCGTTGGCACACAGGTTGGTCCGGCCGGCGCGGCAATCCACACACGTGCCGCAGAAGAGCACCGGATCGACAAGCACACGCTGCCCCGGCGTCACCAGGCCGTCCCCGCCAGAGACAACGTCGCCCGCCATCTCGTGCCCCATGATGAGGGGATACGTCACGGGCACGGCGCCGGTAAAAATCTTCAGGTCGGTGCCGCAGATGCCGCTGTGACGGACGCGCACGAGCACGTCATCGCGGCGCGGCTGGGGAGTCTCGACTTCTGCGACCGCCAGCTCACCGGCGCGCTGCAGCACTAAAGCTTGCATGGAAACGTTCAGTATACTGCGCGGTATGCCGAAGCTTGGTGTGGTGATTGGCAGTGTTCGTGAGGGGCGCGTCGGCTTGCCGATCGCGGAGTGGTTCGTCGAGCGCGCGCGTCAGCATGCGGGCTTCGACGTCGAGCTTCTGGATCTGAAGATCATCGGCCTGCCGATGTTTGCGGAGCGCACGCATCCCCGTCTGCAGCAGTACGAGAGCGAACAGCAGAAGGCCTGGAGCGCCATCGTCGCGCGATTCGACGCGTTTGTATTCGTGACGCCCGAGTACAACTACAGCACCGCGCCCGCGCTGCTGAATGCGCTGGATTACCTGTCGGCGGAATGGGCGTACAAGCCGGCGGGATTCGTCAGCTACGGCGGCGTGTCCGGCGGGATGCGCGCGGTACAGATGACCAAACAAACCCTGGCGGCCCTCAGGATGGTGCCGATCGTCGAGGCGGTGAACATCCCCTTCGTCGCCAAGCTGGTCGAAGGCGGCGCCTTCAAGCATACGGACGTGCACGACAAGTCAGCCGCAGCCATGCTCGACGAGCTCGGCCGTTGGGCAGCAGCTCTGGCGGCCCTCCGCGCAGGCTAAAGCCTGCGCTCTACAACTCAGACGTAGCGCGCGTTTCAGCGCGCGATCTGGAAAGCGGCTTGCACTGATCTAGGCCGGAGGCTCGACCGTTATGAGGACGCTACGCCTGTATCTCGTCTCGCTGTTGTCGGTCGTCGGCGGCGTTCTGATGTCGGTCGAGGGGACCGCCGCGCAGGCAGATACCCGCGCTGCGGAGACCCGAGCAACGGTCATCGCGCGATCGAAGGTGTGGATCCCGATGGATATCGCATCGCTGGACCTGAAGGCGGGACCTAGCGAGCCTGGCTCGTTCCCACTCGGCGCGACGATTACGTGTAAATACCTCGACAAGAAGATGAACGGCATGTCGCCGAAGTTCACGTGTGTGACGGCCGACGGCGACGAGTTGAAAGTCAAATACGGCGGCACGAACGGCGAGGTGTACGGCGAAGTCATGTCCTCGCGGCTTCTCTGGGCGCTCGGGTTTGGCGCCGATCGCATGTATTCGGTGCGGGTCATCTGCCAGGGCTGTCCCGCGCAGGTCGGCGGCATCGTCCGGGACAACGGCGACCGCATCCTGGACCCCGCCGCGGTCGAGCGGAAATTCGGCCACGATGAGCTGTTTGCCGATTGGAAATGGCGCGAGCTCGAGCTCGTAGACGAGGAATCGGGCGGCGCGACTCTCGCCGAACGTGACGCGCTGACGCTGCTCGCGGTGTTCCTGCAGCATAGTGACAGCAAGCCGGTGCAGCAGCGGATCGTCTGCCTCGAACCGGCGAGCGCGGGCGCGTGCGCGCAGCCGCTCATGATGATCAATGACCTTGGCATCACCTGGGGCAAAGCGAATCGGTGGAACCAGCAGCCGCGTGGGAGCGTCAACCTCGCGGAGTGGCAGGCGGTCGACATCTGGAAGGGCCCCACCGGGTGCGTCGGGAACCTGTCCGGGTCGTTCACCGGCACGCTGAAGGAGCCGGTCATCAGCGAAGAGGGGCGGCAGTTTCTTGCCGACCTCATGACACAGCTGTCGGACGATCAGCTGCGCGCGATGTTCGAGGCGGCGAGGATCCACCTGCGGGCGCGCGCGCCCGAGGACGCCCGTTCGGGGCTGGCGGCCGTCGACGAGTGGGTGATGGCGTTCAAGGAAAAGCGCGCCCAGATCGTCGAGCGGCGCTGTTCGTAGCGCTGTTCGTCGCGCTGCTGGTAGAAAAGGGGCCTAGACGACTTTCTTGCCGCGGAGATCCTCGATCTCCGCGGCGTTCATACCCAGCTCTTCAAGAATCGACGCCGTGTGCTGGCCGAGTGTGGGCGCGGCGCGGTCGGCGTCTGGATTAGCGCCGGGACTAACGCTGCGCTCGCCATCGGCAAACTTCACCGGGTTTCCGAGAAAACGCAGCGCCCCTGCCGTGGGGTGATCGAGCGTCGTCATCATGCCGCGCGCGGCGAGCTGCGGATCGGCCATCGCTTCGCCGATGGTGCGGACGGCCCCGCACGGCACGCCGGCTTCGCGGAGCTGCCGGGTCCAGTCATCGCGATCGCGTGACGCCAGGATCGGCGTGAGGATCGGCAAGAGGACGTCCCGGTGGGCGACGCGCTGCGGGTTGGTCGCGAACCGTGCCTCGCCGGCCAGGTCGTCGATGCCCGCCACGCGGCAGAACCGGCGCCACTGGTCGTCATTGCCAATCGCGAGCATCAACTGGCCGTCGCGAACGTCGAACGTGCCGTACGGAACGATGCTGGCGTGCGCGTTCCCCATGCGGGGCGGATTCTCGCCGGTGGCGAAATAGTTTGCCGCCTGATAGGTCAGCAGGCCTGCGACCGAATCCAGCATCGAAATATCGACGTGACGACCTTTCCCGGTCGTCTTCCGGTCGAGCAGCGCCAGCAGGATGCCCTGCGCGGCGAACAGCCCGGACACGAGGTCGACGATCGGGAGCCCTAGCCGGAATGGAGCGCCCTCGACGTCGCCGGTAATGCTCATGAGGCCGCCCTCGGCCTGCGACACGGCGTCATAGCCCGGCAGATGGCGCAGCGGGCCGGTGTGTCCGTAGCCGGAGATCGAGGCGTAGACGAGGCGCGGAAAGCGTGTGGCCATCGCCGCGTAGTCCAGCCCGACCGCGCCCAGCGTGCCGGGCCGGAAGTTCTCGACGAGGACGTCGGCGTCGCCCAGGAGCGACTCGAGGATGGCCCGTCCTTCGGGCTGCTTGAAGTCGAGCGTCAGGCTTTCCTTGTTCCGGTTGACGCTGAGGAAATAGACGCTTTCCCCGGCCACAAACGGTGGGCCCCACGCGCGGGTATCGTCACCGCGTGCCGGGTGCTCGATCTTGATGACGCGTGCCCCCATGTCGGCCAGCTGCAGCGTGCAGTAGGGGCCCGACATGACGCGCGTAAAGTCGAGGACGGTGATGCCGGAAAGAATGGCGGGCATTGTCTTCTATAATGACCGCTCATTCTCCCATGCGAATCATTTACTGGTTGTTCGCGGTCAGCGTCGCGCTGTTCATCAGCGGGATCGGATTCGTGATTGCGGCGGCCCGGACGGCACGCGATGCGCCGGCAGTCGAGGCGCCCGCGATCGAACCGATCGCGAGCGTCGCGCAGATCATGAACGGGATCACCGGCCCCAACGCGTCGATCGTCTATAACGCCGTCGGCACGATCATCAACGCCGATGGCGTCACGGAGATCGAGCCGAAGAATGACGAGGAGTGGGCGAACGTCGCCAACGCCGCGATCGCCGTCATCGAATCCGGCAACCTGCTCCTCATCGGCGATCGCGCGCTCGACACCGGCGAGTGGGTCACGATGACGAAGGCGATGATGGAGCGCGGGCAGGCGGTCCTCAAGGCCGCGCAGGCGAAGGACAAGGATGCCGTTCTCGAGACGGGGGGGCCACTCAATGAGACCTGTGACATGTGCCATGCGCAGTATCAGCGTCAGTAACGTCCTTGCGTGGGCGGCCGCGGCCGTGCTGCTCGTGCTCGGGTCGGCTGGCGGCGCTGAGGCCCATGGCGTATCAGGCAAGGATGCGGTGTTTCTGCAGGGGCTGGACGGTCAGGCCATCGGGCCGCTGCTCTATCTCGGCGCCAAGCACATGGTGACTGGTTACGACCACCTGCTGTTCCTGGTCGGCGTCATCTTCTTCCTCTACAAGCCGAAGGACGTGCTGCTGTACGTCAGCCTGTTTACGATCGGCCACAGCGTCACGCTGTTGCTCGGCGTCCTCGGCGGCATTCACGCGAACCCGTACATCATCGACGCGATCATCGGCTTCTCGGTGGTCTACAAGGCGTTCGAGAACATGGACGGCTTCAGGAAAGTGTTCGGCTGGCAGCCGAATACGCGCATCGCGGTCCTGATCTTCGGCTTCTTCCACGGCTTCGGTCTGGCGACGAAGCTCCAGGAGTTCACCTTGTCGCCCAACGGTCTCGTCGTGAACATCGTCAGCTTCAACGTCGGCGTCGAGATTGGCCAGTTCCTGGCGCTCGGCGCGATCCTCATCGGCATCACGTACTGGCGGATGCATCCTTCGTTCATGCGGCAGGCATTCACCGCGAACGCGGTTGTGATGGCGTGTGGATTTCTGCTGATCGGGTATCAGCTCACCGGGTACTTCTTGCCGGTCTTGTAGGGAGATGGCAGAAGCTCTGGCGAAACCACGGCTGGCTCTGGCTGCCGGCGCGGCGATTCTGGTCGCCGGCCTTGTCCTCGTCGCGTTCATCATGCCGGCCGAATTCGCCGTGGATCCGCTTGGGATTGGCGCGCGCGTGGGCTTGATGGACCTGGGTGTGACCGGACAGCAGGTCGAGGCGCTGGAGCAGGCGGGGGCAACCGGAGGCGGGCAGGCGACGATCGTCGTGCCGCAGCAGCGCCCGTACAACAGCGAAACGGTGGAGTTCACGCTTCCGCCGGGCGACGGATGGATTGAATACAAGTACCGGCTCGAGAAGGGCGAATCCCTGCTGTACTCATGGGCGGCTGGCACCACGGTGAACTTCGAGTTCCACGCAGAGCCCGACGGTGGGCCCGCCGGCTACGCCCAGACCTACGAAAAGAGCCAGGGCACCGCCGCGTCAGGCACGCTGACGGCCCCGTTCTCGGGGATCCATGGCTGGTACTGGCAGAACACCGGCACGGAACCGGTTACGGTCACGCTGACCAGCTCGGGGTTTTACAACCTTTCACACGAGTTCCGTCCCGACGGGTCGGTAAACAACAAGCCCTTCCAGTAGAATCACGCCGTGGGTCGGCGCCTTCTCGCCATCGGGCTCGCGGTCGCACTGCAGGCAGGTGCGCTGACGGCGCCGCTCGTTCACGCCCACCTCGACAATCATCACGACGATCATCACGATGCCGCGCAGGTGCATGCCCACATGGGAGGCCATGCGGCCGGCCACCACCACGAGGACATGGGCGGCACAGCGGCGTACGCAGCAGTGCACTCAGCGGTGCACACAGCGGTGCACGAGGAGGAAGCTCCCGAACGCATCGTTGCGCTCGCGCTGTTCGTGGCAACGCACGCCGATGCCCGCATCGAGCCGGCGGTCGCGCCGACGTTCTTTCTTGTGGCGCCACCCAGTGAGTCGCTCATGCGCCGGCCGCCGCAGGTTGTGCGAAGTCACGGTCCGCCTTCTCGGGCGTCGTCTGCCCCCCGCGCCCCGCCCGTTTTCCCGTCCTGATCTGACGGCTCGCTAGCCGTCCGTCCGTTTTCCCAAGTTGTAGAGCGCATGTAGCGCGCAGGCTTAAGCCTGCGCCCTACGACGTGCGCATCGAGGTGTTATGCGCGTTCTGGTGCTACGCGCCGCGATTGGCCTGGCATGTCTGCCGGCCGTTGCGGGCGCTCAAACGTTGACGCTAACCGAAGCGCAGGCGCTGTCGCGGCTGTCGAGCGAGAGCCCCCGCGTGCTGGCGCTTCGCGCGTCGGTGGACGTCGCCCGTGCCGACGTGCTCTCGGCCGCGCGCTGGCCCAATCCGCGCGTGACGTTCAGCCGCGAGTCGGTGGCCGGCATCGCGGAAAACATGTTCATGGTGGGGCAGATCCTGCCGATGTCCGGGCGCCGTGGATTCGAGATCGACGCGGCGGGGGCGCGTGTGGATGCGAGCGTGAGCCGGGTGGACGATCAGGTGAGCCGCCTGCGCGCCGACCTGCGGCTCGCCTACACGAACCTCTGGGTGGCCCAGACGCGGGAAGCCGAGCTCGCGCGCGGGCGCGACCGGCTCCGCGAGCTGGCCGGAATCCTCGGGAAGCGGGAGGCGGCCGGCGAGTCGGCCGGTTTCGATCGCCTGCGCGCGGATCGCGAAGTCATCGACATGGATGCCGACCGCGCCGCCGCGGCGGCCGAGCGGGCCCGCGCGCAAGGGATCCTCGTGACGTTCTTTGCCGCCATACCGGAGGAGAGGATCGAGGCAGCCGTCGGCACCTGGCCGAGGGGCGCCGTGCCGCCGGTAGCCGAGCTGATGGCGAGCGCGGAGAAGCGTCCCGCATTTGTCGCCCTCCAGCGCGAGCTCGACGCCGCCGCGTTTTCCGAGCGGGCGGCCGGGCGCCGAGGGATGCCTGAGCCGGAGATCGTGGCGGGGACCAAGTCGTCTACCGCCGGAACGGGTGACGTCGGCAGCGTCGTCAGCGTCCATGTCGTCATACCGCTCTTTGATCGCGGGCACCCGGAGCGCGCCGTCGCCGTGGCGCGTGCGCAGCAGGTGCGCGCCGAGACCGATGCGCTGCGGCTGGTCGTCCGCGCGCAGGTGTCTGCCTGGCGCGCTGCCGTCATCGAGCGCCGCGGCGTGGCGGACCAGTACCGGGCGGCTGTCGGGGGGAACGCCCAGGACATCGAGCGGATCGCGCAGGTCAGTTACGAGGCGGGCGAGCAGGGCATTCTGGAACTGCTCGACGCGTACCGGACCGCGTCGGCCGCGCGCGTCCGCCAGGCGGCGCTTGACGCCGCGGTCAGGGAAGCGGAAATCGAGCTGGAATACGTGAGCGGGTGGGACATCCAATGAGATTGAAGATTGAGGATCGGCGATTGACGATTGGAATTGCCGGATTGGTGATTGTCGGATTCGTGGTCACGGCCTCGTGCGGCCGTGGCGGAGTTCCGGTCCCGGAAGCCGAGCTGCCGACGCTCGACATCACGGCCTACACCGGTAACACCGAGCTCTTCATGGAGTATCCGCCGCTCGTCGCGGGTGAAACCGCGCTCTTTGCCGTGCATCTGACGGACCTGCGCGACTTCTCGGCGATGAACAGCGGGCGCGCGAACCTGGAGTTCACGCCGGAGTCCGGCGGGTCGCCGATCCTCGTGCAGGGCCAGGGGCCCTCCCGTCCGGGGGTCTACCGTGTGGAGGGGGCCATGCCGCCCGCGGGCCGCTACCGCTGGGCGCTCATCGTCGAGTCGCCAGACGTCACCGATCGCCACGACCTCGGGATGGAGACGGTATTCGCCGACCTCGAGGCGGCGGTTGCGGACGCCGAGGCACGGCCGGCCGGCGATGCGTCCGCCATCACGTACTTGAAAGAGCCCCAGTGGACCAATGGCTTCAACGTCGTGCCGGTGCGGGAGGCAGAGCTGCGTCGCGGGATCCGCGTGCCTGCCGTCGTCGAGCCGGTGATAGGCGGCGAAGCGGTGGTCTCGTCGCCGGCCGCCGGCCGGTTCGTGGCGACCTCGCTCCTCCGGCTCGGGACACGCGTGCAGCCAGGCCAGGAGCTCGGGCGCATCCAGCCGCGCCTTGCCGAAGGCACCGCCAATCGCGCGACGCTCGTCTCGCAAGTGGCCGAGGCCGAGGCCTCTCTCGAGGCTGCCAGGGCGGATCTCGCCCGGGCAGAACGGCTGCTGGCTGAGCGCGCGGTGCCGGCTCGCCGGGTCGAGGAGGCGCAGCGTGCCGTGACAATCGCCGACGCGCGGCTCGCCGCGGCACGCGCCGGGCTGGATCAGCGCGACGAGACGCTGCGGACCGGCGGCGGCGCCGCCGCTGGCAACTCCTTCGTCCTTCGCGCGCCCATCGCGGGACGCGTCGCCGAAGTCACGGCGGCGATTGGCGCTACCTACGACGAGGGAGCGCCGCTGTTCAAGATCGTGCGCACCGATCGCGTCGAGCTGCGGGCGCTCGTTCCGGCATCGGAGACGCCGCTGGGCGACGACATCCGTGACATTGCCCTAGAGATTCCGGGCCGTCCAGACCCGCTGATCCTCCAGGCCGACGACATGCACGATGCCGGGATCATCGACCCGGCAACCCGCGCACTCCCGGTGCAGTTTGACGTCGACAACCGCACAGGGCAGCTCCTGATTGGCCAGACCGGAACGGCAATCCTGTATCTGTCGATGCGCCAGAAGCTTCCGGCGGTGCCGAAGGAAGCGGTGCTGACCGAGGCCGGCCGTCCGTACGTCTTCGTGCAGCTGGGCGGCGAGAGCTTCGCGCGCCGCTTCATCGAGATCGCCACGCGTGACGGCGATCTCGTGGGCATCCGCAGCGGACTGAAGCCAGGCGAACGGGTGGTCACGCTCGGTGCGTACGACGTGCAGCTGGCCTCGGCGGCGGGCGGCCTGCCCGCCGAAGGGCACGTGCACTGACATGAAGAAGCTCATTACGTGGTCGATCGACCACCACTGGATCGTCATTGCGATGTCGGCGCTCCTGCTCGCGGCAGGAGTCTGGACGGCGCGCGACATGCCGATCGACGTCTTCCCGGACCTGACGGCGCCAACCGTCACCATCCTCGCCGAGGGGCACGGCATGGCGCCCGAGGAGATGGAATCGCTGGTGACGTTCCCGATCGAGAGCGCCATCAACGGCGCGTCGGGCGTCCGCCGCGTCCGATCCGCCACCGCGGTCGGCATCGGCGTGATCTGGGCCGAGTTTGACTGGGGCACCGACATCTACATCGCGCGGCAGCTCGTCGCCGAACGGCTCGGCACGATCGCCGCGACGCTCCCGCCCCAGGTCGAGCCGCCCATCCTCGCGCCGATCTCCTCGATCATGGGCGAGATCCTGTTCTTCGCCTTGTCATCGGAGAGCGTCGACCCGCTGACGCTTCGTACCCTGGCTGACACCACGGTGCGCCGGCGGCTGCTCGCCGTGCCCGGCGTCTCGCAGGTGACGCCGATCGGCGGCGCCGAGCGGCAGTTCCAGGTCATCGCCCATCCGGAGGCGCTGCGCGCCAACAACGTGTCACTGACTGAGCTGCTCGAGGCGGCGCGCGGGGCGAGCGAGAACGCGTCGGCCGGCATCTTCGTGGAGGGGCCGCAGGAATACGTGCTGCAGGCCATCGGGCGGGTGGGGACGGCGGAGGAGATCGGCGAGAGCCTGGTGGCCATGCGGGGCGAGCGGTCGGTGCTCATTCGCGATGTGGCCGAGGTGCGCGAGGGCGCGGGGCTGAAGCGCGGCGAGGGGTCGCGCAACGGCGCGCCGGCCGTGATTGTCGGCGTCCAGAAGCAGCCGGGCGCCAACACGATCGACGTGACCGAGCGCCTCGACGCCGAGCTCGACGCGATTCAGGCGCAGCTGCCGCAGGGCATCACGATCGATCGCCGCATCTTCCGGCAGGCGGATTTCATTCAGGTCGCCGTGGACAACGTCGTCACGGCGCTGCTCGAGGGCGGCGTCCTCGTCGTCATTGTCGTGATTCTGTTTCTCGCCAACCTCCGGGCGGCCGCGATCACGCTCACGGCCATGCCGTTGTCGCTGGCGGCGGCGGTGTTGGTTCTTCGCGGGTTCGATGCCTCCATCAACACCATGACGCTCGGGGGCCTCGCCATCGCCATCGGGGCGCTCGTGGACGACGCCATCATCGACGTCGAGAACGTGGTCCGGCGCCTCCGGGAGAACGCGGTGCGGCCAGAGGGAGACCGGCTTCCGGTGGCGCTCGTGGTCCGTGATGCCACGCTCGAGATCCGGCAGTCAATCGTCTTCGCCACCCTCATCATCGTTCTGGTCTTCCTGCCGATCTTCGGGTTAACCGGTGTCGAAGGACGGCTGATGACGCCGCTGGCGTTTGCCTACATCGTGGCGCTGCTGGCATCGCTCGCGGTCGCGATCGTCGTGACGCCGGCGCTCTGTTTTGCATTCCTCCCGAGGTCGTCTGCGGTCACGGCGGGGCACGAGGGGTGGCTGGCGCGGACGCTGAAGTCGAGGTTCGCGAAAGATCTGCCGCGCGCGCTCGATCGGCCGCGGCTGGTGATGGCGGTGTCGGCGGTGCTGCTCGTGGGAGCCGTGGCGGCGACCTCCCAGTTCGGCTCGGCGTTCCTGCCGGAGTTCCACGAGGGTAGCCTGACGATCAGCGTCAACACGATGCCGGGCACGTCGCTCGACAAGTCCGACGAGATCGGGCGACGCGTCGAGCGGATCCTGCTCGAGCAGCCGGAGGTCGTCGCGACGGCGCGCCGCACGGGCCGCGCGGAATTCGACGAGCATGTGCAGGGGGTCGAGGCGGCGGAGATCGACGTGGGCCTTCGCGAGGGCGAGCGGCCGCGTGAGGAACTGCTCGCGGAGCTGCGTCGCGGCTTCGGCGGCCTGCCGGGAACCAACGTCGCCATCGGGCAGCCGATTTCCCACCGCATCGACCACATGCTGTCGGGCACGCGCGCGAATATCGCCGTGAAAATTGTCGGCGAGGATCTGCCGACGTTGCGGCGCCTCGGTGCGGCGGTCCGCGACGCGATGGCTGGCGTCGATGGAGTCGCCGATCTGTCTCTCGAACCGCTGACCGACATTCCGTTTGTGCGGTTCGTGCTGAACCGGCAGGCCATCGCCCGCCACGGACTGCAGGTCCGGGACGTCGCGGAGGCGATCGAAACGAGCTTCGCCGGCACGACCGTCGGGCGCGTGTTCGACCGCGCCACCGCCTTCGATCTCGTGGTGAAGCTCGATCCGGTCGCATCCGTCGACTTCGAGCGGATCGCCGATCTTCCCGTGCACACGCCGTCCGGGGAGTCGGTGCCCATCCGCATGCTGGCGGACGTCCGGCGCGAAGTGGGCGCGAACATGATCCTGCGCGAGAACGTCCAGCGCCGGATCGTGGTCTCGTGCAATGTGGCTGGCCGCGACCTGGGCAGCGTGATCGACGACATCCGCACCGCCGTCTCGGAGCAGGTGACGCTACCGGAGGGCTATCGCGTCGAATACGGCGGCCAGTTCGAGAGCCAGCAGAGCGCCAGCCAGCGGCTACTGATCCTCGGCATCGCCGCCATCGCCGGGCTCTTCATGATTCTCGTGACCGCGTTCGGGCGCGCGCGCGACGCGTTGCTCGTGATGCTCAATCTCCCGCTGGCGTTGATTGGCGGGGTGGCGGGCGTGTTCCTCGCGGGCGGCGTCCTCAGCGTGGCGTCGATGATCGGCTTCATTACGCTGTTCGGCATCGCCACGCGGAACGGCATCATGCTCGTCACGCACATCCGCCATCTCATGGAGCAGGAGGGAGTGACCGACTTCCGTGAAGCGGTCGAACGCGGCGCGCACGAGCGGTTGATCCCGATTCTCATGACCGCCATGGCCGCTGGCCTGGCGTTGATTCCGCTGGCGCTCGGCGGCGGCCAGTCCGGAAGCGAGATTCAGACCCCCATGGCGATCGTCATCCTGTGCGGACTGACGACGTCGACGTTGTTGAACATGATTGTCGTGCCCACCATGTATCTGCGTTACGCAGGAGGAGAGAGATAGATGAGAATCCGTTTACTCGGAGTGGCCGCCGTGGCCTTCGTGTCGATGCCGGCGCTACTGTTGGCGCACGTCAGCATCACCCCGCGCGCCTCGATTCACGGCGCGACGGAAAAGTACACCGTGCGAATCCCCTCGGAGGGCAAGGTCGCCACCGTGGCGGCGGAGATGGACGTGCCGGAGGGCGTGATCGTGGAAGTGCTGCAGTCGCCCATGGGATGGAAGCACGAGGTAAAGCGGGCCGACGACCGCATCGTGTCGGTCGTCTGGCACGTGAATGTGCCGCCGGGCGAGTTTGTCGATGTCGCGTTCGTCGCGCGCAATCCGCGTCAGGGCGCCCGGATCGTCTGGGGGCTGCGGCAGAAATTTGCCGATGGCACGATGGAGAACTGGACCGTCGACGCAAAAGGGCAGACGCGGCCGACGGCCGTGACGCAGCTGAGCGCGACCAGGTAATCGGATGGATTCACGTCGGAATCTGTTTAAGGCGATGGCGGCCGCGCTTGTGGCGGCGGTCATCGTCCTCGTGTTGTTCGTGATGCCGGCGGAGTACGGAATCGATCCGACCGGGGTAGGTGGGGCGCTCGGTCTGACCGCGATCGCGGCGCCTGGGCTCGCGCCCATCCCACCGCCGCAGGGAGACACGCTCGCGCCGGTGGCACTGGGCCCGATCGCGCTGTACCCGGGCCAGTACAAGTTCGACGCGCGCGAGATCGTGCTGGGCCCGTATGAGTATGTCGAGTTCAAGTACCACCTCGCGGAAGGCGCGACCATGCTGTTCGCATGGGCCGCCAGCGGCGCCGTGATGCACGATTTTCACGGAGACCGCGAGGGAGCGCCCCCGGACGCCGCGCAGTCCTACGACGCGGCGGCGCGCCGGCAGGCGGACGGCAGCTTCACGGCGCCGTTTACCGGGATTCACGGGTGGTACTGGGAGAACCCCGGAGGGGAGGACGTGACCATCAGCCTCCACACGGCCGGTTTCTACAGCACCGGCTATCAGTTCAACTCGGATCGCACCCGTGAAACACACGAGGTGCGTGCGCTCGACGCAATTCCATCCGACAATTGAGGAGTGACAGTCATGACACGGCTCATCATCGCGCTGCTCGCTGTCCCGGTCCTCGCAGGCGGGGCCCTGTTCGCCCACGACGAGTTCCGGATCATCGGCACGGTGGCGTCCTACAAGGCGAACGTGATGGCGGTGAAGAAGAAGGAGGGGCAGACGGTGTCGGTGCGCCTCGACAAACAGACGCTGATCACGCGGGACAAGAAGAAGATCACGCCTGCCGAGTTGACGGCCGGGCTGACCGTCGTTGTGGACGCCTATGGCGATTACGAGGACGATTCTCTTGCCCTCGAAATTCGCATCGTCCCGCCCATCGCCGCTCGATAGGCAGAATGCCCCGGGAATCGCCGGGGACGCATCGGCACCCTTTGTGAAACCTGGGCGAGCATGCACAAAGGACTACTGCTCATCCCTGCGCTCATCGTGTCCCTCAGCGCCGGACTCGCCGCACAGACACACGGACAACCCGAAGACTTCACGGCGTTTGCCATCGCCAGCGACAACTACGGAAGCGGTGCGGGGACGCTGCTCATGTCGGTCGACCGCTGGTCCACCGAGGCGGAGCGCACGCAGCTCATGACGGCGCTGCGCGAGAAAGGTCCGCGCGCGATGATGCGCGTCCTGCAGGACCTGCGGAAGGCGGGCTATATCCGCACGGGGGATGCCCTGGGACATCCGGTGCATTTCGCCTATCAGACGGTGGGCGAGGATGGTGGCCGCGAGGTCCTCCTGGTGACGGATCGGCACATCGGTTTTCAGGAGGCCTGGTCGAACTCGCGGTCGGTGGAGTATCCGTTCATGGTCGTCCAGATGGATATCCTGCCGGAGGGAACGGGCACCGGCACGCTGACGCCGGCGACGAAAATCCTGACCTACAGCAATATCCTCGAGCTCGAGAACTTCACGTCAGCGCCAATCAGGCTGACCAGCATCCGCGCGACCGTCGACGACGAATAAGCTCCCCGGGGGAATACGGCCGAGCTGATTGACTCGGCCGCTCCCCGCGCGTACCCTGAAGCCACTCTTTCCAGATTTTTCCAGAGGAATACGGCATTCATGCGTATGCGCGCATACCTGTCTCTTGCACTCCTGTCGATTGCCGTTACAGCCGCGATGGCGTGCGCCCCCCGGTACGTCACGTCAAAGGCGATGGAGCTGGCCGGCATGGCCTCGCCGGCGGCGGGCGTCACGCGCAACGTGGTGCTGGTCTCCATTGACGGACTCCGGCCGGACGCCATCAACCACTTCAAGGCCAGCACCCTGCAGCGGCTGATTCGCGAGGGCAGCTCGTCGATGACGGCCCGTACGATCATGCCGAGCACGACGCTGCCGTCGCATACATCGATGCTCACCGGGGAACCTCCCGATGAACACGGCGTCTTCTGGAACAACGTGCAGACGGCCGAGCGCGAGCACGTCGGCGTCTCCACGGTGTTCGGCGTGGCGCGCAAGGCCGGCTACCGCACTGCGGCGTTTTTCAGCAAGGCGAAGTTCGGGGCGTTGCAGCAGCCGGGGACGCTCGACTACTCACAGGCGCCAGGCGGCTGGTGGGGACGCTGGCCGAGCACGCGCACCGTCGCCGACGTGCGAACCCATCTGCAGACAGAAAAGCCGAACCTGCTGTTCGTGCATCTCTCCGATCCGGACCGCGCGGGGCACAGCTCCGGCTGGATGAGCGCCGAGTACGGCCGCGCGGTGATCGACGCGGACCTGGCGGTGAAGAACCTGATGCAGGCGGCCGACACGGCGTACGGCGCCGGCAATTACTCACTGCTCGTCACCGCCGATCATGGCGGCCACGGTTATGGCCATGGCAGCAGCACTCTGGAGGACGTCACGATTCCGTGGATTGCGTGGGGCCGCGGGGTGACCGCCGGCGTGATCGACGAAAAAATCGATACGTTCGATACGGCGCCGACGGTGCTCTGGCTGCTCGGTGTCGACCAGCCTGACGCGTGGGACGGTGACGCGATCGTCGAAGCGTTCGCCCCGGTCGCCGCCGCCACGGATTAGATCATCTCAACGCCGGATCTGCGTCGGCGCTGTTGTCGCCGCGACTCTGTTCGAGCCCCCCGACGCGAGCACTCCAACCACGATCAGCCAGACGAAGGCGGGAATCCGTTTTCGGGGTCACGAGGGCACCCTTCCAGTGGTGCGCGTGACGGACGAGCCGGCGCCAGGAGGGCAGGAGCGTCGTCGCGCTGAGGACCAGGCCGCCGATGCTGAGCAGAATGACCGCGATGTCCCAGAGCGGCCGGCGGTAATACCAGAACGGGAAATCAAGGTTGTGCAGGCCGTGGTACAGCCACCGCAGCCAGCGGCCGCCGATGTCCTGCTTCGTCATCGTCCCGAGGTTGGGATCCAGGTATAGCCATGTGCTGCGCTCATCCGCGTATCGCACGCGGAGCACGGGCAGCGGCCTGATGCCATCCTGGTTGTAGTAGTAGGCGTCGTACTCCTGGAGCCATGCGGCATCGCGGATCGGCACGCCCGGCATCGCCGCCTTGGCGACGTCCCACATCCGGTCCCCCGTGAATCTCGTGAAGGCAACGGTCGGATTTCCGACGGGGATAATCCGATGCTCGGGACGCGGCGCCGCCTGCTCCTCGTTCGCGCCGATTTCGTCCGCGTACGCGTATGGGCCTGGCGGGCGGTACCCGATGAAATACGGCTGTCCGCGGAACTGGTGGACGTCGATTTGTTTGGGGACGAAGGAAAGGCCCAATGTCGCCAGCGCCGTGCGCATCCGGTCGATCGTGATCAGTTCCAGATCGAGCGGCGACCCGGCGACCGCCGTGCGCTGCGCGTCCGTCGCGGGGGCGTTGCGTATCGACGGGAACGGGACCGACAGCGACATCGCCCCGCTGAACGCCCAGGTCATGGTCACGACGCCGAAGATCAGCCCGGAGTAGTGGTGCCACTTCATCCAGCCCGAATACGGCGAATGCGACGTGCCGGCGCGGAGCCGATACACTTTCCTGTAACCCAGGCGCACGAAGCCCACCACCATCCCCGCGACGCACATCAGGACGCCGGCCACCGCTCCCCAGCCGACCACCGCGATCCAGAGGGGCTGGTTGCGCCGGAGCGAGGTGAAGTACGTCCAATGCAGGACGGCGCCCACGTACCCGAGTACCCGTCCTCTCCGGTCGGTCTTCATCGTCGGCTCGCCAAGCTGTTCCGACACGTAGTACATCGTGCCGGCAGGATCGCCAAGAGCGATGCGATGCAGCGGCAGCGCCGCACGGCGCGAGGGGCCGACCGTCCACTGATCCGGCTCCGTCAGGTACGCGTCGTACTGCACGGTGCCGGCGAACTGCGGTACCCAGCGGCGAATCATCTCGATCGCCTGTTCGCGCGACGCGCGACCGACACGATCGCCCGTGTCCGCGTAGACCTTCGTGCCGTCGGGAAATCGATAGATCGGCCGTCCGTCGTAGAACATCTCAACGCCAAGCCGCGCGGGGGTCAGATCGTGGCGCGCCGCCGCTTCCGCCGGCGTGACCGTGACACTCGAGAAGTCGAGCGCCGGCATGTGCCCCAGGCGCTCGCGCACCGAAAGGTGCGGCAGCCCCACGTACATGATGGCGACGCCTGAGATGAACCAGACGACGAAGACGAGACCGAAGACGATCCCCGTCCACCGGTGAAGGTAGATGAGGAACGTCTTCCAGTTCAGGAGCTTGCGCGCGCCCACGGCTTCAGAACCGGGTGTTCAATGTGAGCTCGATCTGCCTGGGCGCTCCGAAGCGCCCGCGGACAGGAATCGGCGATCCGGACACGTTCTGCAGATAGAACTTGTCGAGCAGGTTCGTGGCCCGTAGATCCACGTTGACCTTGCTGGTCAGCTGCCGGCGGATACTGGCGTCGACCACCGTGGCGGGCTGAGTGGTCGCCGTGTTGGCGTTGTTGAGATAGCGCATGCCGATGTACCGCATGCCACCCTGCACCTGGAGTTGCTGCGGCAGGCTCCAGGTCAGCCAGAGGCTGCTCACGCGCTCGGGCACGTTGGTGGGTGTATTTCCGGCCCACTGTGTGAGCACGCCCGAAATCACCTCGGTGAAGTCGTCGTAGCGCGCGTCGAGGATCGCGATATTGCCGTCCATCCGGAGGCCGTAGCCCATGTTCACCGCACAGGCGAACTCGATGCCGCGGGATGACTGCTGTCCGATCTGCAGCCGAAGGGTCGGATTGTTCGGATCAGGAACCAGCAGCTTCTCCTTGACGATGTGGTACGCCGCCAGGGTCCAGTCGCCGCGACCGCCCGCCAGCGATTGCTTGAAACCGGCCTCGATCTGGCGTCCCGGCGTCAGATCGAAGAGCTGCTGTGCCGGGCTGAGCGTCAGGAGCGTTCCGACCGCATCCGTCGCGGTCGCGTACTGGCTGTACAAGGAGACATCGGACCGCGGCGCGTAGACCACGCCGCCTCGCCAGTTCACGGGTGCGAAGTCACGGGAAGCTGTCGTCCCGAGGCGCTGCGCCTCGCGCTCCACAACGTAGCGGTCAAGACGCGCGCCCCCGACGAGGGACCACTGCGGCGTGAGCGCCAGCCGGTCTTCCACGAACACCGAGTACTGGTTCTGCAGCGCGCGGAAGTCCTTGCTCATGCCTGCGAGGTCGAGGAACAGGCCGGGCGACGGGAGGTCGAGCGGCACCGCGCTGGCGCCGCCGTAGGGCGAATTGTTCGTGTGTTGGAACCGCGTCCACGAATAGTCAAAGCCCGCCGAAATCGTGTTCGATCGGCCCCCCAGCGACGAGTTGATGGTCGCCTCCGCGTGCTCGCCGAACTGGAGCTGATCGTGGAAGATCTGGACGAAGTCCGTCCGGTTGACGAGGTTGGTCGCCGGGACGAACGTGTAGGTTTCGAGGTTCTTCCAATAGCGGTTCGAGGTCAGCACGTTGAAGTTGTTGCGGACGACGACGTTCTGGAGCGGGCGCCAGTCAGCCTTGAACTGCGTCCAGCTGTCCTTGTAGTGCATGTCCGCGTCGGAGACGTTGAAGTTCTTCTCACGCAGCGATTCCAGGAGCTGCCCGTTCACGAGGGGGCTGCCGAAGTAGCGCTGAGGCTCCTGATAGCCGAAATCCTCTGACACCGTCAGGTCGAGGCGCGGCGTCGCCACGAGGCTGACGGAGGCCGACACGGCGGTGCCGGTTGACTCACCGCGATCGACCCAGCCATCGGAGCGGTTGTGGCTGATGTCGAACCGGTAAGCCACGCGGCTGTTGACCGGGCCTCCACGCCCGAATGCCGCCCGCAATGTGTTGTTCGAACCAATCGCCACGCGCGCGGCGTTTTCGGTCGTGAAGCGGTTCGGCCGCCGCGGAATGACATTGATCACGCCGCCGACCGCGCCGTTGCCGTACATCACCGATGCCGGACCACCGAGGAACTCGAGCCGCTCCACGCTCCACGTGTCGAACGGGAACGTCAGCGTCCCGGATGCCACGAAGAGCTGCGCCCCGTCGTAGAGCTTCATCACCGAATTCAAGCCGCCAAACCCGCGCGTCGTGCGGGACGCAAAGCCGTTTCCAGGAGAGCCGCCTGAGGTCACGCCCACCATGCGGACTTCCGCATCCTCGACGGTCACGTCGCCGCGCTGACGCATGGTCTCGCCGGTCACGATGACCAGACTCGCGGGCGTTTCCAGCGGCGTGAGACCAAGCCGCGTCGCCGTCGGGGCAGGCACGGCCATTGGCGAGACGCCGGTGCCAACGACGCCGACGACTTCACTGATCCCGCCAATGTCGAGGGTGACCATGAAATCGAGCGGGGCGTCGGCGACGCGCACGACCTGGCTCCAGGTGGAGAAGCCCGGGGAGGTGACGATCATGGTGTAGGAGCCGGCCCGCAGGCCGTCGAACACGAACGTGCCCTCGGCGGTCGACGCGGCTTCCCGCATCATCCCCGCGTCGGTGGTCAGAACGACGACGGCGCCAACGACGACGCCGCCCTGGCGGTCGGCGACGGTCCCGCGCAGTGACCCCGTTTGAGCCAGTGCGGCGGTGGGAAGAACGGCGAAGAGCACAATCCAGAGAGCCCGGGAAAACACGCGCATGAATGACTCCTGAAGGTTCGGACGAGTCCGGACCTCAGGCTATGCGGGGTCTGTGCTCTGAAAACTGAAGTTTTTCTGAATTTATCGTCAGGCGGGGCGGGCGGCGAGCATCGACTGCCGCGCGAGACGCTCGATGTCGCTGGAGGCGACCACGTGGTATTCGCGCGCGAAGGCCTCGTGATTCCGCTCGAGGTCATCGAGGTCGTAGACGTAGTTGCACATCACGCCGAACGACCGGCGGATGCCGGCCTCGGAGACGTCGGCAAGCCAGTTCAGGCGGTCCAGCCGGGCACCGTTGGCGAGATGGAACCGGGCGACCGGATCGTACGGAAGCTTGCCCTTGCGCGCGTGGGTCAGGTAATAGGCGCAGAGCCGTACGAGCTCGTCCTTGATGTCGGCGGGCGAGGAACCCGTCGGCGCCACATCACCGGAGCCGGAATCCACCCGCGCGAGAAAGTCGCTCACGCGGCTTTCCTCCGAGCCGGTGCCCGCGTTCGCCGTTTCCGCCAGCCATTTGCGGAAGTCGGGAATCGGCGACAGCGTTGCGAACGTCTTGACCTTCGGAAAGCTCCGGCGCAGGTCTTCGACGACCTGCTTAATCAGCAGACTTCCGAACGATACGCCGCGCAGCCCTTCCTGGCAGTGCGTAATCGAATAGAAGATCGCGAACCGTGCCAGCTTCGGGTCGAGCACGTCCGCTTTGGGATCGAGGAGCGGACGCACCGTGCTGCTCAGGCGCTCGGTCAG
This sequence comes from Candidatus Sulfopaludibacter sp. SbA3, assembly GCA_945903265.1. Classification (GTDB taxonomy): domain Bacteria; phylum Acidobacteriota; class Vicinamibacteria; order Vicinamibacterales; family UBA2999; genus CAXNKG01. Next base: position 24,157 of record CAMDNQ010000003.1, on the reverse strand, counting down.
CGCGACTTCGATGAAGATCAGCGGCTCCTCTGGGAGCGCCGGATGGAAGAACGCATAGCAGCGGCGATCCGTCTCGAGCCGCCGGCGCAGATCGTCCCATCCCTGAATCTGATGGACCGCTTCGTAATGAATGAGGCGCTCGAGCACGACCGCCGACGTTCTCCAGTCGATACGGCGAAGGACGAGGAACCCGCCGTTGAACCAGGAGCGGAACAGGTGCTGGAGGTCCGAATCGATGCCCGACCGCTCCGGATGCTCTTTGAGCGTCCGCAGCAGATCGCGCCGCATCGCGATCAGCGCCTCGGTGCCTCCCTCGGCCAGGTTCAGGCGGCGGAACAGCTCCTGCCGCAGCGGTTCGGTCGCTGAGTGAAGTCGCGCCAGGGTGCTGGACGAGGGCGCGCGCTGATAGGCCTCGGCGGCCACGGCGACCTGGTCGGGATCTGGAATGAAGGAATCGGCGAGGAGTTCGAAGAACGCTTCCCGGCCGGACGGGGACAGGTTGCGGTAGGCCGTCAGCAGCTCGGCGCCGACGCGTGCGCCGGACACCTCGCCACGCTCGGAGAGGAGGGCTTCGCCGAGACGGAGAACCTCGACGGCCTTGCCGCCGTCGTTGCGAAGCTTGGTCGCGGCGCGGGTCCAGAAACGGCGTAGAAAAGGGGCTGGAGGCCGTCCCTGTTCGGGCGCCGCCGCCAAGTCGCCTGGAGTTCCGGGTTCCCCTTTCACTGTCACGCGCCCAACCTCAACCCTATGCTGACTTCATGCCAGAGCTGTGTCAACGACGTACTGGTTAAAACCTCACTCGAACGCCGGCATTCACGGTGCGTCCTTCGAGCGGCGCCCATGCGTCGGTGGCCCACCGGCCGTCGCGCTGGCGGATACCGAACACAAGCGGTTCGGTTTTCGTCTGTCGGACGTCACCCAGGTTTTCGCTGTTGATGAACAGCACGAGAGGTCCGACGTTCTGCATGAGGAGACCACCCCACAAGACATACGGGGACCCCTCCGTTCGATACGGCGTCTCCTCGAGACGCTGACTGCCGGTGTAGAACGCCTCGAAGCCGATGCGCGTTTCTCCGAATTCGTACATCGCGTCGAACGTCGCGGTGTGGCGCGGATTCAGCGGCACTTCGCGGCGTCCGGCATCGCCATCCGACTCGGTCGACCACAGGTACATGTGCGAGAGGATCGCAATGAAGCCGCCTTTGCGATATCGCCCGATGAGCTCCGACCCGCGTGTCCGCGTCGGCTCGCCGGCGTTCACGATGTGCGCAGGATACGGGCCGGCATCGAGGCGTTCAAACATCAGAGGACGATCGATCCGGCTCTGGAAGAGGGTGACCGTGACCTCCCACGGCGCCGCCGCCCACGTCACGTCGCCGGCCACGCTCGTCGCATCTTCGGGATCGAGATCGCCAAGTGGCGCCACCGGCGTGAGACCGGTCGCATCCGTGTCATCGGTGAACGGCAGCGGCGCGAAGTGGCCGCGCCCGACCGACAGCCGCGTCGTGAAGACGGGCGCGGGGCGCCAGAGCAGTGCCGCGCGCGGGCTGAGGAACGCGCCGAACTCGTTGTGGATGTCCACCCTTGCGCCGCCGGAGAGGGTGACACGCGGCGTGAGCGCGTAGTCATCCTGCGCGAACACGCCTGGCGTGAGATAGGAGAAATTGAATCGCGGCACGTCGGCCGCACGGAACCGGTCGCCCTGGACCGCTGCGCCCGCGACCCAGGTGTGCCTGCCATTGGTGGCTGTCACCGACGTCTCGCCCAGCCACGTCACGGAGCGGTCACGTTCGAGCGCCTCGCCGATCCGGCGGCGATGACGTTGCGACGACAGGCTCGCGCGGACCGAGAGGATGCGCGTCCCCGCCAGCAGAAAGCGGCCGAGCGCGCCGCCATCGAGTCGCGTGGTATCGAGCTGCTCGGTAAACGGACGTCCATCAGGTGCGTTCGCCCCGGGCATCGTCCCTCCGCGCCGGCGCTCGTCCATGACGCCGGCAGTCACCAGAACCGAGCGTCCGGCGCCGTTGTCCCAGAGCAGACGGGGGCGGGCCTGCACGCGGCGGAACGTCGGCAGGTCGGTCCAGCCGTCCTCGTCCAGGTCGGAGCGCCGTTGCAAGTACGTGCCGCCAATCAGGCTGACGCCCCATCGCTCGTTCAGCGCCTGCGCAATCCAGAGCGCGGCATCTGTGCCGCCATGGCTGGTCTGATTGAGGAGGATCTCCCGCTCCGGCTCGCCGAGCGTGGGGCGCTTCGATACCAGATTGACGACGCCGCCGATAGCCGACATTCCGTACAGGGATGACGCGACACCTTTGATGACTTCGACCTGGCCCAGATCCATCGGAGGAATCTGCAGGATGCCGACCGATCCGGACTGGCTTCCGTAGAGCGGGAGCCCGTCGGCGAGCACCTGGGTGTACCGCCCACTGAGGCCCTGAATACGGACGCTCGCGCCGCCGAGCGAGGGCGATGTCGTCTGGACGCGGAGGCCATTGGTCTCGGCGAGGAGCATCGAGACGTCCCCCGGCGTCATGACGACCTTTTCCTCCACCTCCTCGGCAGGGACGACCTCGACGCGCAGCGGCTCGTCTTCCACGCGGCGCTCGGACCGCGTCGCGGAGACGACGATCGTCTCCTCGAACTCGGGCGTCTCCTCCGGCGGCGTCTGCGGGGGTGCTTCCTGCGCCGCCGCCGTGGACATACTGCACAACAACACCGCGAGCATCACGAAGCTGTGCGTCCGCACACAGATATAATCTCCCGTAACTGATGGAGGTGTGCAATGAGTCTACGGATTGGTGACACGGCGCCGGATTTCGAAGCGGATACCACGGAAGGCCGAATCCGGTTCCACGAATGGATCGGCGATTCCTGGGCGGTGCTGTTCTCGCATCCGAAGGACTTCACGCCTGTCTGCACGACCGAGCTGGGCTACATGGCCAAGCTGAAACCGGAGTTCGACAAGCGCAACGTCAAGGTGATCGGCCTGAGCGTCGATCCCGTCGAGAATCACGCGAAGTGGGCCGTCGACATCAAGGAAACGCAGGGCCACGCGCCGAACTATCCGATGATCGGCGACACGAAACTCGAGGTCGCAAAGGCGTGGGGCATGCTCCCCGCGGATCTGGTTGGCAGTTGCGATGGCCGGACGGCCGCCGACAACTCCACGGTGCGCAACGTGTTCGTCGTGGGTCCCGACAAGAAGATCAAGCTGATCATCGCGTATCCGATGACGACGGGCCGCAACTTCGATGAGGTGCTCCGCGTGATCGACTCGCTCCAGCTCACCGCGAAGCACAAGGTCGCGACGCCGGTGAACTGGAAACATGGCGAGGATGTGATCATCATCGGTTCTGTCTCGGACGAAGAGGCAAAGAAGACCTATCCCAAGGGGTGGAAGGCGCCGAGGCCCTACCTGCGGATCGTGCCGCAGCCGATGGAACCCAGGGGATAACGTACCGAGGGGATAACGCGCGGGAGGTGAGCGATGGCAACAGCGACAGCGACACGGTGGGCCATGACTGGCCGTGGTTACGAATTCTGCAACTGTGACTTCGGGTGCGGGTGCAACTTCGGCGGGTTTCCCAATTCCAAGGACGGCAGCTGCCGCGCCCTCGTGGGCTTGCAGATCACGTCGGGCAAGGTCGGTGACGTGGACGTGTCAGGAGTGAAGTGCGCCGCCGTGATCGACTGGCCGAAGGCGATTCACGAGGGGAATGGGAAGTGCGTGTTCGTCGTGGACCCCTCCACTTCAGACAAGCAGATCGAGGCATTGGCGGGGGTATTCTCGGGCAAGCTGGGCGGCATGCCGTGGGAGCTTTTAGGCCCCACGTTCCAGGTCGTCGGTCTGCAGAAAGCCCGGATCACCATCGAAGGCGCCGGACCCAAAAGTACCTTCACGGCCGAAGGAATCGGCGAAGGCCGCGGCGACACATTCAAGAATCCCGTCACGGGCGAAGAACATCTGGCAAACGTCGATCTGCCGGATGGATTCATCTGGAAGCATGGCCAATGCGGCCAGGGGACGTTCCGAGCCAGTTCCGACGGGGTTTCCGTGGGCGCTGAGAAGTCGAACTGGATCTATTACGAGTTCGACTGGTCGAACGCCTGATCGGGGCCTGTCAGGACCAGAGCCTCCAGACGCCCAGCCCGAGAAGAGCCACGCCGATCGCGCGGCTCGTGTGCTCTCCGAAGGGCAGCACTTTCTCGACGAGGACCAGGGTGGTCAGCGTGACGATCACCCACAGGTTCATAATCCCGCCCGCGAACAGCAGCAGCATCAGCGCCCAGCAGCATCCCACGCAGTAGATTCCGTGCGTGATCCCGAGCCGCAGGGCCGCGGGTGCGCCGGATCCGCGGACCGCCATGACGAATGACAGCGGCGACCGGCATGCGGTCAGGCATGCCCGCTTCAGCGGCGTGAACTGATACGCGCCGGCGAGCAGCAGCACCACAGCCTCGGCGCGGGGGGTGGCCATCTCCAGCATCGGCGTAAGCACAAACCATCCGCTCAGAAGTCGCTGCAGCGCGGTTGCGGCGCCGCTGAACGCCACCCAGACGAGCAGATATCCGGTGGCGAGCGCGACGAGCTGCAGCGCGGCACGCGCACGGCCGGTATCGCCACGCAGCCGGCCTGCATACAACACGAGGAGCGGAAAGGCCGACGGCAGCATCATCCCCGCCATCATGACGCTCCACATCGCGAACGTCAGCGCGACGTATCGCACGTCCCACGTCGGCCGCATCATCCAGGCGGACGGGCCGGTCATCGGCCCGTACATGTCGCGCGCCATCGGCACGATCCAGATCCAGCAGAGGATGGTGACGGCTGCGAGCGCGGCAAGCGTGGCCGCGATGAGTGGTACGATGCCCGGACGACGCATGGCGCGCAGCGGATCTTCCACGTTTTCTGTCTCCGTCAGCAAGGACGACCTCGTCTTCTCATCCGCGCACTTCATCACGTTTGCCGGTCATCGGTGCGAAGGGCTGCACGGCCACAACTACCGCGTGCGGGTGACCGTGGAAGGGGCGTTGAACGCGGAGGACGGGCTCGTCTTCGACTTCCTCGAGCTGAAGCGGCTGATGCGGCAGCTGTGCGAGGAAATCGATCACCTGGTCCTGCTTCCGATGCGCAGCTCGCGCATCACGGTTGCCGAGGCCGGAGATGCCGTACACGTGTCTGTGGACGGTGTGCGCCGGTACACATTTCCGCGCGCCGACTGCGCGTTGTTACCTATTCAGAACACTACGGTCGAGTTGCTCGCGCAATATCTGTCCACCAAGCTCGAGGCCGCGATCGCGTCTCAAGGGGCGCACAACATCAGCGGTATCGAGATGGAAGTCGAAGAAAACTTCGGCCAATCGGCGGTTTTCGCATCGCAGCGACGCTGAGGTTCGGAAGACCGACATTCAGACATTTCCTTCCGTCCTTAATTGGTTTGCGACTTGCATCAGGATGCCGGGCCCCCTCCCATGAAAGTCCGGCTGACGCAAAAGCTCGCGGAACTCATCAACGGCGTCGATCTCTCGAAGGCGCATACCGGAGACACACTGGACCTCACGGACAGGGACGCTCGTACGCTGATTGCCGAGGGGTGGGCGGAGTTCCTGGACGGGAAGCCTGGACGGGACCGGGCGCACGACAAACCCAAAGGTCCGCGCGCGCCCGGCCGGACGAAGCGCTAACTAATCCCTGATCCCTGATTTCAGTCCCACTCGCGCTCGACCCCATGGCCGCGCGCCACATCGCCATGGTCGGGCGTGACGAATCCGAGCAGACACCCCGGCGAACCGTCCCGCAGCAGGTGGCACCGCACCTTGATGCGGTCGCCCGCCTTCACATCCTCCCGCTTCACCCCGTTGGCGAGCACGCCACGAACGCTCGTCGCTTCAAGCGACCAGACCGTGACTTCACCCTTCTGATCCTTCACGTCCAGATACACGATCGAGTGGGGGACGACGAGGATGACCTGCTTGACAACGCCTTCCATGGGCGTCCACTTCGAGAGGTCGTAGTTGCCGTGCGAATGATGTGCGGCGACGGGCAGCGTTAGCGCGAGCGCACAGAAGATTGCGATGCCGAACGACTTGAACTGCATAATCAGGCTCCTCAGAACATCGAACACGAACCCGGCACGTGGAACGCGGAACTCAGAACGTGTTCTACGGTGCGTAATCGTCAGCCGTCTGATCGCGCTCGGTCCGCGGCGGCTTCGGAACCGTCGGGAACTGCCATTCAGCGGCGTAGCCTTCCGTATAGAACGTCTTGTAGCGGATGTTCAGGCCCTTCTCGTTCACGAATCCGAGATTCTGCATGAACAGGATTGGCTCGGGCATCTTCGGCTTCACGCTCGCCTGGTGGATGTAGAGCCGGCCGTCGTGCTGATGGATGACGACAAAGGTGCGGGACAGGTCGGGATTCGTGAGCTGCAGGAGTTTTCCCGCGACGATCTCGAGGAAGTACCACATGTAGTGCGTCGTCTTGACGCCGTCCTTGCGCATGAACGTCCAGGCGGCGTAGTCCATGGCGCCGGCCACGTCGACGCGGAAGTCGTTCTGGCACGAGTCGCCGTCGCCCTTGGCGGCGCGGCATTTCGCGACGGCATCGATGTGCAGTTTTTCAACGCCGCGATAGTCCACGACCGTTGTCGAGTACCGTCCGAGCGCGTCTTCCGCGCTGTAGACGCGCGCGGGCAGCGTCTGGCGGTATTCGGTGGTCCAGGTCGTCGTCTGGACGGACGGCTTGCCGGGGAAGGTCGCGCTGAAACCGTCCTCCGCGCTGACGAAGCGCGCCCAGTCCTGGGCGAACGCGGGACTCGCCATGAGCATGATGAGGGCCGCCGGGGCGAGTATGAGCAAACGCATGGTGCTTCCTCCGGGCCGGATCCTACACCGCCGCGCCTTGACGGTCCAGCGCACGGGGACTAGGCTAGCCGCCGTGGGAGGCCTCACATGAAACGATACGTTGGCGGATGCCTGGTGGTTGCGGTGCTGGTTGCGGCGGCGACCGCGACCGTGTTTGCGCAGTCGCGCGCGACGGCACAGAACGTTCCCGAGATTCCGTTCGAGTCGGTGCCGAATTTCCTTAAGATGCCCGCCGACGTGTACCTGGGCGAGAGCATGGGGGTCGCCCGCAATTCGAAGGGCAGCATATTCGTCTATCACCGCCGCGACGACACGCGGCTGTTCGAGTTCGCGCCGGACGGCACGTTCGTCAAGGAATGGGGCGAAGGGGTGTACGGCTTCGAGTTCGCCCACAAGGTGCGCGTCGATGCCCAGGACAACGTGTGGGTCGTGGACGAAGGCACCAACATGGTGATCAAGTTCAACCCCGAAGGGCGCGTCGTCATGGTGCTCGGCCGCCGGCCTGAAGCAGTGGAAGGCGCGGTCGAGACGCCGCAGGGCGACCCGCCGCCCGCCGAGCGGTACCTGTTCGCCCGGCCGACCGACGTCGCCTGGGACCCGCAGGGCAATATCTTCGTGCCGGACGGGTACATCAATCACCGCGTCGTGAAGTACGACAAGAACGGCCGGTTCGTCCGGCAGGTGGGCAGCCACCTGAGAGGCTCCGAGCCCTACCAGTTCAACACGCCGCACTCGATTGCGGTGGACGGCCAGGGCAACGTCTACGTGGCGGACCGCGGCAATGCGCGCATTCAGGTGTTCGACAACAACCTGGTCCTCCGCGCCATCTACGACAACGTCGGCAATCCGTGGGAAGTGTGCATCTCCCCGGGCCCGCACCAGTACCTGTTTTCGTCGAACTCGAATCCCGACGCCAACCCGGCAGCGTCATGGGAGACGAGCGGCGAGATCTACAAGATGGAGCTCGACGGCCGCATCATCGGCAAGTTCGGCCGCGCTGGAAAGGCCGTGGGGCAGTTCCAGACGGTCCACGGCATCGATTGCCGCAATCCTGACGAGCTGATCGTCTCCGAGATTTCAGCCTGGCGCGTCCAGAAGATCCGGCTGCGTGCGACGTCGCCGCAGACGGCGGCGAGATAGGAGGCCGTGATGACACGTCTTGTACTCGCAGCGCTGCTCGCGGTGACCGCCGTCTTCGGCGCCGTCTTCAGCACGACCGTCTCCGCGCAGCTGAACTTCCCTGACATCCCGTACGACGCGACGGAGCCGCTGCGGCTGCCGCCGAATCTGCACCTGGGTGAGGCCGCGGGCGTCGCCACGAACTCAAAGGGCGACATCTTCGTGTACACGCGGACCGGCAATCCGGTGATCACGATTGCCGGCGCGCGGGCGGTGTCGCACGGGGGATCGCGGCTGTTTCAATTCGATCGCACGGGTAAATTTGTCCGCGAGATCGGGCAGGGCGTCTACGGGTTCCTGCAGGCGCAGCAGGTGCGTGTCGATCGCCAGGACAACGTGTGGGTCGTCGATCAGATGTCGACCCAGGTCATCAAGTTCGACCCGAACGGGCGGATTCAGCTGGTGTTCAGCCGGAAGCCAGAGGCCATGCGCGTGCCCGCGCTGCCGATGAACGTGCCAGCCGATACGTATGCCCTCGTGCCGCCGGCGCCGCCGCAGAAGCCCGCGGAGGGACGCGGAGCGAACGGCGAGCAGTTCAACCGGCCGACAGACGTCGCGTGGGACTCCGCCGGCAACGTCTACGTCGCGGACGGTTACGGCAATTCACGCGTGGCGAAATATGACGCGAACGGCAAGTGGGTCAAGAACTGGGGATCGATGGGTTCCGGCGAGGGCCAGTTCCGCGTCGTCCACGGCATCCAGATCGATGCGGCCAACAACGTGTACGTGGCCGATCGGGACAACCGCCGCATCCAGGTCTTCGATACCGAAGGCAACTTCAAGACCCAGTTCCGCAATGTGGGAGCGCCGTGGGCGATCTGCATCACGCCGGGGCCGAACCAGTTCCTGTACGTGTCGAACTCGAATCCGCCGAACAATCTCGACTACGACGGCGAGATTCTCAAGATGACGCTCGACGGCAAGATTGTCGGGAAGTTCGGCCGCGCGGGGAAACTTCTCAAGGAGTTCGGGACGGTCAACGCGATTGACTGCCGCACGACGAACGAGCTGTATGTCGGCGAGCTCGGTAACTGGCGCGTCCAGAAGATAGTATTGAAGTAATGGGACTGGTGCGTCGGCGGATCGGCACGGCGGCGGTCGTCTGGCTGTTTTGTCAGACGGCCACGCTCGTCGCCGTCCCCCTCGTACTGTCGACGACGGCTGGCCAGGCGGCTGTCGAGTGCCGCTGCATTCACGGCGATCACACCGTCTGTCCGATGCACCACGCGCCCGTCCGCGACGGTAAGACCTGCGTCATTGGAAGCGCCGATGCCCCGGCACTGTCGGCGCTCTCCTCGATTCTCATCCCATCCGGCCCGATCGTCGGGCGGGCACTGCCAGCCGCGGCGCCCCGTGCCCGGCTGTCCCTGGCGGTGGACGCGACCGCAGCGTCGCGTCGCCCCGCACCTCCCGACCCTCCGCCGCCTCGCGGCTGACGCACCGTCAATCAGCGCGCTTCGCGCACGTGGTTGTGCGCGCAGCCGATGGTGTTTCTTGTTTGCGGAGGCATTCCCATGATTCGTGTAGGAATGCTGGCGGTGGCGGTCCTGGTGATCGCCTGGGCGCAGCCCATACACGGCCAGCAGTCGATTGAATATGCAAGCGTCGGAGGCCGGGTCGCCGACCCGTCCGGCGCCGCGATCGCTGGCGCACACGTCGCCGCGAGACAGACCGAGACGAACGTCACAGTGACGGCGGACACGGACGAGACTGGCCGTTTCCGGTTTCCGTACCTGCGCATAGGTCCGTATGAGATCGCGGTGCAGCAGGACGGATTCCGCGCCGCTTCGATGCGGCTCACGCTTGGCGCCGGCGCCGCGCACGATTTCCCTGTGACCCTGCAGATCGCCGGGATCGACAGCAGCGTGACCGTCAGCGCCGAGGCTACCGTCCTCGAGACCGCCCGGTCCCAGGTGGCCGGCACGCTGCCGCAGGCAGAAGTGGCCAGCATTCCGCTCAATGGCCGGCAGTTCCTGGAACTCGCCCTGTTCGTACCCGGGGTCTCGCCGACCAATGTCGCCAGCACCCAGCTCTTTCCGGAGACGTCGGCCGTGCCGGGCGTCAGCCTCTCCATCGGCAGCCAGCGCAATCTCTCGAACAACTTCATCGTCGACGGCCTGTCCGCCAACGACGACGCGGCTGGATTGAGCGGGATGACCTACAGCGTCGACGCCGTGGAGCAGTTTCAGGTGATTACTTCGGGCGCGCAGGCCGAGCTTGGCCGGGCGCTCGGTGGCTACATCAACGTCGTGACGAGAAGCGGAACGAATGCTCTGCGCGGAGCGGGGTACGTGTACGGACGGCACGATGCCCTCAACGCGGCACACGCGCTTTCGGGCTCGACGCTGCCGATGCAGCAGACCCAGTACGGCGGCAGCGTGGGCGGTCCGATTGTCCGGAACCGCGCGTTTTATTTCGTCAACGCGGAACGGCGTGAGCTCGATCAGACGGGACTCGTGACAATCGCGCCGTCAGCCGTGGCCGCCATCAACGATCGGCTGCTATCGGTCGGGTATCGCGGGCCGCTCGTCACCACCGGTGAGTACCGCAACCCGGTCGACTCGCTGAACCTTCTGGCGAAGGTGGACCACCAGGTGAGTGGGCGCGATCAGCTATCGCTCCGCTACGGGCGTTACGACGCTGACGCGAGCAACGCGAGAGGCGCCGGCGGGCTGAATGCCCCGAGCGCCTCGTCCGCGCTGGACAACGTCGATCAGGCGGTGGCTGCCGCCAATACCCTGACGTTCGGCTTCCGGACCGTCCTTGAAACGCGTGCCCAGCTCGCCAGGAGCGGTCTCCAGGCGCCACCGACCGATCCGATTGGTCCCGCGGTCAGCATTGCGGGCGTCGCCTCATTCGGGCGGCTGTCGAACAGCCCCACGGGCCGGCGCAACCGCATGTATCAGATCGTGAACAACGTGTCGCACCAGCGTGGCACGCACGCGATGCGGGCGGGTGTCGACTTTCTCCATAACGAGAACGGTATTCGGTTTCCAAGAGCCGCCGGCGGCGCGTATACGTTTTCTTCGCTCGCCACGTTCCTGACCGGCGTCTACAACAACACCGGATTCAGCCAGACGTTCGGCGTCCCCGGGGTTGAACAAGTGAATCCCAACGTCGGCATCTATGCGCAGGATGAGTGGAAGGCCGTATCCGGTCTGACGTTCAACCTCGGCGTTCGCTACGACCTGCAGTACCTGGAGACCCTCGAGACCGATACGAACAACCTGTCACCGCGCCTGGGCGTCGCATGGTCCCCGTCGGCGTCAGGCCGGGCGGTCGTACGGGGCAGCGCCGGACTCTTTTACGATCGTGTGCCGCTGCGCGCGCTCGCGAACGCCCTGCTGTCGGCGGGGAATACCACGGAGGTCACGAAGCTGCGCCAGATCGCGATTAGCCTTTCGCCGGGCCAGTCCGGAGCGCCTGTGTTTCCAGCCACACTCGCCGCCCTTGTCCCTGCCGTGACGCTGCCGAATCTTGCGACGATGGATCGGCGTCTGCAGAACGCGTATTCGCGGCAGGCGAGCGTGGAGCTCGAACAGCAGGTCGGCGAGCGCGTGACCGTCAGCGCCGGGTATCAGTACCTGCGCGGGCTGAACCTTCTGATGTCGATCAATCAGAACGTGCCATCGTGCGTGCCGGCCGGCACCAACAACGGCTGCCGTCCGATTCCCGACTACGCGAACAACGGGCAGTTCTCATCGGCGGGCGAGTCGAACTACCACGGACTCCACCTGGCGTTCCTGCAGCGGCCTGGAGCCTGGGGGGGCTACCGCCTTTCGTACACGCTGTCGAAGTCGATGAACAACGTCGGCGAGTTCTTCTTCAGCTCGCCGATCGATCCCTTCGATCTGAACAAGGACTGGGGGCGATCGGACGACGACCAGCGCCACCGGCTGGTCGCCAACGGCTCGCTCCAGGTGCCAGGGGGATTCCAGGTGAGCGGGGTGGTCCAGGCCTACTCGGCCCTGCCGTTCAACATCACGTCTGGCGTGACGACGATCCAGGGCACTGCGGGGCGGCCCATCGTCAACGGTGAGTTCATCGAACGGAATGCGGGCACCGGCAGCGACTTCTTCAACGTGAGCGCGCGCGTGAGCCGGACATTTGCGCTACGCGGATCCGTGCGCCTCGAAACCATCGTTGAAGGATTCAACCTGACGAACCGGGTAAACGTCGTTGCGCGCAATACGAATTTCGGAGGCGGAGCATATCCGGACAGTCCGGTGCCATCGTTCGGTCAGGCGACCGCCGTCGGCGAGCCGCGAAGCGCCCAACTCGGATTACGGGTAAGTTTCTGAGGAAGAGAATGAGAGCATCACGAGTTCTTCTGGCGACCGCGGCGGTGGTGCTTGCCGCGGTGGCGTTCAGGCCAGAGGGAAACACCAGCCTAGGCATTGACGGTAAGACCAATGCCTATCCTTCACTCGCGGCGCATGGGCGCTATGCGGTCGTCGCATGGGGCGCCTCCGACGGTGCCGGGGGCAGCGAGGTCTTCGTAGCGGTCAGTCGTGACAGCGGCCGTACGTTCGGCGTCCCGCGGCGGGTCAACGACGAGACGACTCTGGCGAATCTCGCAGGCGAGCAGCCGCCACGAGCCTCACTGACGCCGCGTGAGCATGGCGATCCTGAGCTCATCGTGGTCTGGACGTCGCGCGGTTCGGAAGGAACGCGTCTCGTGTCGGCCCGTTCAGGCGACATGGGCATCACGTTCGGTCCGGCTGAGGACGTGCCGGGAAGCGTCGCGCGAGGCAATCGCGGCTGGCACGCCGTAGCCACCGATGCGGCCTCGCGCGCCTTCGTGTTCTGGCTGGATCATCGGGAAACGGCGCCGGCACCGGGCAGCGCGCCTGTCGCGCCGCATCAGCACGGCGCGCACGCGATGCCGGTGCGGGACGGCGTTGCGCGTGCACAGCTGTCCAAGCTGTTTGTGGCCACCCTCGACGGAGCAGTGGCCGGCACTCCAATCACCGGCGGCGTCTGCTACTGCTGCAAGACGACAACGGCTGTTGGGGCGGACGGCACGATCTACGCGGCCTGGCGCCATGTCTATCCAGGCAGCCTTCGGGACATTGCACTCACGATGTCCACCGACGAGGGCCGAAACTTTTCACCGCCTTCGCGCATCAGCGAGGATGGATGGGCAATCGACGGATGTCCGGAAAACGGCCCCTCGATGGCCGTTGCCGGCGACGGCCGCGTGCATATCGTGTGGCCGACGCTGGTGGACATGGATGTGCCGGGGCGGGAGCCGACGATGGCGTTGTTCTATGCATCGTCGACGGACGGGCGAAACTTCAGCGCGCGCGAGCGGATTCCCACCGAGGGATTCCCAAAGCATCCGCAGCTGGCGCTCGGCGCCGGCGGCGATCTCGTCGTGACATGGGATGAACAGCTTTCCGACGGAAGCCGGCGAGTCGCCGCGGCGTCTGGGCGTGCGGACGAAGCCGGGCAGGTGGCGTTTCGCCGCCGCGATGTGGCGGCGTCCGGTCAATACCCGGCGGTGGCGGCAGTAGAGGGCGGCACGCTGATCGCGTGGACATCTGGAGAGGACAGCCGCACGACGATCGGCGTCGCGCGGCTGCCGTAGAGTCAGCGCAGGTTCGAGTTGAAGAACTCGATCGTCCGCGTCCAGGCGGTCTCGGCAGCGGCCTTGTTGTATTCCACGGGAATCGGCTTGTTGATCGCCTCTTCGTTCGCGAACGCGTGCTCCGCCTTGTAGCGGTGGAACGTGTAGTTCACGCCCGCCGCTTTGAGCTTCTCCTCCAGCTGATCGACACCGGCGATCGGAAAGATCTTGTCGTCGGTCCCGAAATGCCCCAGTAGCGGCGCCTTGATCTTGGACGCATCGACATAGTCGAGCGGCGGATAGCCGTACCAGACGGTGTTCGCGTCCGATTCGGGAACGAAGCAGGCGGTCAGAAGTGTCAGCGCGCCGCCCATGCAGTAGCCCGTCACGCCGGCTTTCGCGCTGGTCTTCTTCAGGTACTGCACCGCACCGCGAATATCCTGCGAGGCGGCATCCGCGAAGTTGAGGCCGTTCATCAGATGCTCGGCTTCCTTCGCCTCGAGCGTCTTCTCGCCGCGATAGAGGTCCGGGACGAGTGCGCGGTATCCCTGGTCCGCATAGCGCTGCGCGACGCCCTTGATCTGGTCGTTCAGCCCCCACCATTCCTGAATGACGACGAGGCCGGGCGCATTTTTTCCGGCCTTCGGCTCGACGTAATACCCGGAACACTCTTTTCCATCTGGACGCGTGAACGTGATCTGACTCATGGTGCGGGATCTTATCTCACACAGCTATTTGTGGCGGTCTTCCCACAGCGGCCGACCCGCGGCATTCCTCATCTCGAGCGTCCGGTCACCGCGAGTGAATCGGCGGACGATAACGAGGCCGGCTCCCGTGCGTGATCCCGTAGCGGTGACGCGGTCGCCGATGGCGAGCTCCATCTGCTTCTCGCGCAGAAAACTTGTGGGGCCGATGTGAATGTCGACTGCCGAGCCGTCACTGAGCGTCAGCGTGGCGCGTGAGCGCGATGTGCCGCGGTTGCCGGTGTGGAAGAACGCCTTGGAGACCGTGCCGGTGACGACGACCTCGGTGTCGGTCCGGTATGTGGGTTCTTCCGGCGCCTGTTGGGCGTGCAGCAGGCCGCTTGCGGCCAGCAGCAGGCAGATCAGGGCCGTGAATCGTGGCATCGCGCGACTGTAATGGGTTCTAGGGACCCGATCAAATCGCTCTAAACCGTACTGACGGGCCCTTGTGCTCCGTTTTTGCCAGAGCCTCATCAGTATTGTTGTTTCCTCGACGTGGGGTTCGGATTTCGAGACATCATTCCCTCACTGATTCGGCGCCGCTCGAGGCCCCCATATTCATTTCTGATTCGGTCCGGAGCTCTTTCTAGGAGAGATGTCCAAAAAACGCTACATTCCCGCGGTTCTCGACAACGACGTCGTCGGCACGCTGAATGTCGGCGCCGAAGTCCGGCGCACAGAGGCACTGCTCAAGGCGGGGGCCTTGCAGAGCGCGATTTTCAACAGCGCCAACTTCTCGAGCATCGCGACCGACGCGAAGGGCGTGATCCAGATCTTCAACGTCGGCGCCGAGCGGATGCTGGGCTACACGGCCGCGGAGGTGATGAACAAGATCACGCCCGCCGACATCTCGGATCCGCAGGAAGTGATCGCGCGCGCCAAGGCGCTCAGCGTGGAGCTGGGGACCCCGATTACGCCGGGCTTCGAGGCCCTGGTGTTCAAGGCGTCGCGCGGGATCGAGGACATCTACGAGCTGACCTACTTCCGCAAGGACGGGAGCCGATTCCCGGCGGTCGTGTCGGTCACGGCGCTCCGCGACGCGCAGGACGCCATCATCGGCTACCTGCTGATCGGGACCGACAACACCGCGCGCAAGCAGGCGGAAGAGGCGCTGCTCAAGGCGGGGGCTCTGCAGAGCGCGATCTTCAACAGCGCCAACTTTTCGAGCATCGCGACCGACGCGAAGGGCGTGATCCAGATCTTCAACGTCGGCGCCGAGCGGATGCTGGGCTACACGGCCGCCGAGGTGATGAACAAGATCACGCCGGCCGACATCTCGGATCCGCAGGAAGTGATCGCGCGCGCCGAGGCGCTCAGCGTGGAGCTGGGGACCCCGATTACGCCGGGCTTCGAGGCCCTGGTGTTCAAGGCCTCGCGCGGGATCGAGGACATCTACGAGCTGACCTACTTCCGCAAGGATGGGAGCCGGTTCCCGGCGGTCGTGTCGGTCACCGCACTCCGCGATGCGCAGGACGCCATCATCGGCTACCTGCTCATCGGCACCGACAACACCGCGCGCAAGCAGGTCGAAGCGGACCAGAAGCAGCTCGATCAGCGCCTGCGCGACCAGCAGTTCTACACGCGCTCGCTCATCGAGTCAAACATCGATGCGCTGATGACCACTAATCCGTCCGGCATTATCACCGACGTCAACAAGGAGATGGAGGCGCTGACCGGCTGCACGCGCGACGAATTGATCGGCGCGCCGTTCAAGAACTACTTCACCGATCCAGAGCGGGCCGAGACGACCATCAAACTGGTGCTGACCGAAAAAAAGGTCACCAACTACGAACTCACCGCGCGGGCCAGGGACGGCAAGGAAACCGTGGTGTCCTACAACGCGACCACCTTCTACGATCGGGATAGGAAGCTACAGGGCGTGTTCGCTGCGGCGCGCGACGTCACCGAGCGCAAACGCCTGGATCAGGTTCTGCACGAACAAAATGTCGAATTGGAGAGCGCCAAGTCTGCGGCGGAAAAAGCCAACCTCGCGAAATCGGATTTTCTCTCCAGCATGAGCCACGAGCTTCGTTCACCGCTCAATGCGATCCTCGGCTTCGCCCAGTTGTTGGAGATCGACGCCACAACCACCACGCCCTCTCAGAAGGCGAGCATCGGTCAGATTCTCCATGCCGGGTGGTATCTGCTGGAGCTGATCAACGAAATCCTCGATCTGGCGCTGATCGAGTCCGGAAAACTGTCGCTGTCGACGGAGCGGGTTCTACTGTCCGACGTCATGGACGAATGCCAGGCCATGATCGAGCCGCAGCGCCAGAGGCGTGGCATCAGCATGACCTTTCCCCGATTCGACGTCCCCTGTCTTGTCGATGCCGATCGGACCCGGTTAAAGCAGGTGGTCATCAACCTTCTGTCCAACGCGCTCAAATATAACCAGGCGGGTGGAACGGTAGCCGTGGAGTGCACCACGACCATTCCTGAACGCGTTCGCATCAGCGTCAGGGATACAGGTGCGGGGTTGCCTCCGGAGAAGCTGGCGCAGCTGTTCCAGTCGTTCAATCGCCTCGGACAAGAGGCCAGTGCCGAGGAAGGCACAGGCATCGGCCTCGTCGTGAGCAAGCGACTGGTCGAACTGATGGGGGGCGTGATCGGCGTGGAGAGCACCGTCGGCGTGGGAAGCGTGTTCTGGATCGAGTTCGCGACTGCCGCCCCATACGTTGATCAGGAAAGGCCTGGGCCCACGGCCGCTGCCCAACCGCAAGTGCCCACGGGCGCCCGGCTGCGAACCCTGCTCTATGTGGAGGATATAGGTCAGCTCGTAGATGTCCTCGATCCCGCGCGAGGCTTTGAAGACCAGCGCCTCGAACCCGGGGGCAATCGGCGTACCGAACTCGACGCTGAGTGCCTTGGCGCGGATGATCCCTTCGTCCGAATCGGAAATATCGGCCGGCGTGATCTTGTTCATCACCTCGGCGGCGGCGTAGCCCAGCATCCGCTCGGCGCCGACGTTGAAGATCTGAACGACGCCCGTCGCGTCAGTGGCGATACTGGAGAAAGTCGCGCTGTTGAGAATCGCGTTCTGTAACGGCCCGGTCTTGAGCAGGGTCTCCTGGCGTCGGGCCTCGATGATGCCCTCCTCCGTGCCCGCGGCGGAGGTGAGCGTGGCGTTATGGGGAATATTCCTGGACATCGCCGCGCGAGGTGAACGCTTCCCGGTCCGCGGCGCGCCCGTGGCCGTCGTGCCGCGCGAATCACCTGTGCGCGGTCTTGGTTCGCGGAGGGTCCAGTGTGTCATGGGATGTCCTTCAGGAGACTCGCAAGCAACCGTCTGTGCCTGGCAAGGACAAGGGTTACAGCCCGAATCTGTAACCCTTTGCCATTGTCGGCGTGGGTGAGCATGAGCCTGCGCCGAAGGATGCGTGCTTACCGGGCGGGCTGGGTCACCGCATTCATCTGGAGCGTCACCGCTGTCTGCGCCAGCAGTCTGCCGTTCACCGATGCGCCGGTGTTGGCCGCGATCATTGTTTTGCCCAGCACGATGCCCTCGAAGTGCGCGGTGGTTCCCAGCGTTACCGCTCCAGCGACCTGCCAGAAGATGTTCTTGGCCCGTGCGCCGCCGGCCAGGGTCACGCGCGTACCGTTGGCCTGGTTCAAGGTGCCCGCCACCTGGAGGATCCAGACATCGTCTGGGCCGCCGGTGAGCGTGACATCGGTCGTAATCAAGAGGCTGGTGCCCCATTTATAGAGGCCGGGCTGGAGCGTCAGCCCGCCAATCTCGCCCGCGCCCAGTTCAGTGAAATCTGGGAAGACTCGTCCGGCCGCGTCGTCGTAGGCGAATCCCATGTCGAGCACCGCCGAGTCCAGGGACGTGGCATCATTTATCGCGCAGGGGAGCGGTCCAGCCGCGTCGACGACGTACAGTTTCCCCGTTACTTCCCCGCACGTCAGCAGCAGGGCTGCACCAGTGATGGGGCTCGTACCAACATCCCCCACAATCGCGGAGGCATAGACGTCGGTGATTCCGCTCTTGCTCAGGATGGCGAAAGCGCCGGCAGTGCCAAGGTTCACGGGCATCGGACCGAGGCCGCTGTTACCTTGTGCGCTGGCGCTGCCAGAGACGGCCATGATCACTAAAGCCGTGGTCCACATGAGAGGTTTGGTCATTGTTCTAAGCTCCCTTTCCGCATTAAGTCCGTCGTGACAATCTCGACGGGTTCCAGTGTCGGAGTGGAGAGTAAGTCCGGACGCCAGCCGTGAAAATCAGCCTGAGGCTGAAGCTGTTATAGGGGGCAGGCTGAAAGGGGTGTCGGTGCTTGTCTTACAGGGAGGCTGAAGGCCGGTCAAATCACCAGGTCGTTCCGGATCGCGTACTGGACGATTTCAGCGCTGTTCTTAGCCGTGTGTAAACGCAGACTAGCGAGATGATTGTGCTCTTTGACTGAGGGAAAATGGAGCCGGCGAATGGGCTCGAACCATCGACCTGCTGATTACGAATCAGCTGCTCTACCAACTGAGCTACGCCGGCAAGGCGTGAAAAAACCAATTGTACAAGAAAAAAGCCGCCTGAACAGGAGTCCAGGCGGCTTTGCGTAGCCCGGAAGGTTATCGGGTCGCGACCTTCAGCTCGCCGAGCCTGGCAATCATGTCCTCGGCTGACGTGTCGGGGCGCACCATCTTGTCGATGGCGGCGACGCGGCCGTTGCGGTCGATGTAGAAGGTCCAGCGGCTGGCGGTCCCGCGCTCGTTGAGCACGCCGTACGCCTTGGCGGTCTCCTTCGTCGGATCGCTCAGCATCGGGAAGTCGGCTTCCTTCTTCTCGACGATCCGATCGCCGAGCTTCACAGAGGTCGCCTTCGCGAACTTCATGTTCTCTTCGAGCGCGTCGACGCTGGCCATGAAGTAGGTCACGTTGTAGCGCTTGATCTTGTCGCCGTTGTCCGCGAGCGACTTGCACTCGATCGTGCAGCCCTGCGTGAACGCGCGCGGGAACCATGCCACGACGACCGCCTGCTTGCCGCGGTAGTCGGACAGCTTGTGTGTCTTGCCGTCGGTGCCCTGCAGCGTGAAGTCAGGCGCCATGTCGCCGACCTTCAGCTCCGCCGCACCCTGCGCCGCCGCAGTCTGAGTCATTACACCCGCCACGAGTATCGCGGCCAGGCCGAACGTCATCAGTGCTTTCATCAAAAATCCTCCTGCCTTCGGGGGGGAGTATAGCGTAGGCACCCGCCGGTGTCAGTGCCTCGTGCTTTGTGCCTCGTGCCTGGTGGGTATCGGCCGCTGGTCCTTCGGCCGCACCCCCGACGCCAACCACCGCGCACGCCAGGCGCCGCCAGGCACCGGCCAAGCACCGGCCAAGCACCAACCCCCGCGCACGGACCAAGCACCTGGCACGAAGCACCAGGCACTCTCACCTCGTGTGCAGTTCGCCGTGGAGACGCCGGCGCTCCCCGTCGATCTGGTCATCCGTCGCGCCGAGCCGACGCAACACCGCCTCCGTCATGGCGAGCGCGACCTCTCCCTCGCCGGAAAAGACCTGGTCCGCGCCCGCCTGCCGCAGCTGCGGCACATCGCGCAGATAGGCGCCCCGCGCAAAGACGTGCAGGTGCGGATTCAGTTCGCGGGCGGTGCGGATGGTCTCCGCCGCGCCGCTGTCGGCGCCGCTCACGATCAGATTCGCGGCGTGGCGGACGCCGGCGGTCACGAGCGTGTCGGGATCGCGCGCGTCGCCGTACACGGCGGAGATGCCGTCCTGGCGCAGCGCGCGCACCGTGTCGATGTTCAGCTCGATCACCGTCGGATCGATGCCGTTGTCCTTGAGCAGCCGCGTCACCGTCCGTCCCGTGGGGCCGTACCCGATCACCACCGCACGATCCTCCGGCGAGATTGACGACACGGCGCCCCGTTCGGGGTACACCTCCGAGGTGACGCGCCGGAACAATCTCCGTGACGCCAGCCATCGCTCGACAGGCGGGATCGCTCTCGCCGCGAGCGGATTGCTGACGATCGAGACGATGGAGACGGCCACGATGATGTTGACGGCCATCTGCGGAAGGACGCCGAGGTCCCGCGCAAGCGCCGCCAGGATAAAGGAGAACTCGCCGATCTGCGCGAGCGCCGAGGGTACCGTCAGGATGGTATGCAGCGGATACCGCATGAGGGCCAGGACGATCGCCGCCACCAGCGGCTTGCCGATGATGACGACCGCCAGCGCGCCGAGCATCATCCACGGGGCGTCGAGCAGCGCCAGCGGGTCCAGCAGCATCCCGATGGACACGAAAAAGAGCACGGCAAACGCGTCGCGCATCGGCAACGCATCCGTGGCCGCGCGCAGGCTGTAGTCCGATCGCCCCACGGTCATCCCGGCGATAAAGGCGCCGAGTGCCATAGAGACGCCAAATACGGTCGCCGAGAGCGCCGCGATGCCGAGCGCGAGCGCCAGGACCGTGAGCGTGAAGAGCTCGCGTGATCGCGTTGCGGCGACGCGGTCGAGGATCTTCGGCACGGCCCGCACCCCGACGACCATCGCGAGGGCGACGAGGACGCCCACCTTTCCGAGCGTCAGGGCCGAGGCCGTCGCGAGCGCCGCCCAGGATGCCGTCCCGGACGCCATCGTCGGCAGCAGCACCATGAGGATGACGGTGATGATGTCCTCGACGACGAGCCACCCGACGGCGATGTGACCGCTCGACGTATGCAGCTGATGCCGGTCCGAGAGGACGCGCACCAGGACCACCGTGCTGGCCACCGAGAGTGTGAGACCGAAGACAGCGGCCGCCCCCCAGCTGAAGCCGTTCGCGGCCGCAACCGCCGCGCCCAGCATTGCCGCGGCCGCGATGCCCGCAGCAGCGCCCGGGACGGCCACACGGCGCACCGCGAGCAGTTCTTCCACATGAAGCTGGAGTCCGACGCCGAACATCAGCAGGATCACGCCCACTTCGGCGAGCTGTTCGGCCAGTTCGGGATTGGCGATGAAGCCCGGCGTGTTCGGTCCAAGCGCGACACCAGCCAGGAGATAGCCGACGATCGGGGACAGCCCGATGCGGTGGGTGATGTAGCCAAAGATCAGCGCCGCTCCGAGACTCGTCGCAAGCGTGAGGATGAGGCCGAATTCTGGCACCTGTAGCGATGGTACCGCGTCGCGCCCGTAGTAACATCGTGTACTTACGCGCTGTCCCAAAAAGGCAGCAGCGTGACCCGCATGAATCGAAGACCCCTTGTCGTCCGCGGCGCACGCACGCACAACCTGAAGAACGTCGACGTCACGCTGCCCGCCGGCAAGCTGGTGATCATCACGGGCGTCAGCGGGTCGGGGAAGTCGTCGCTCGCCTTCGACACGATCTACGCGGAGGGGCAGCGCCGGTACGTCGAATCGCTGTCGGCCTATGCGCGCCAGTTCCTCGAGCGGATGGAAAAGCCCGACGTCGACAAGATCGAAGGGATCTGTCCGGCCATTGCCATCCGGCAGAAGAACAGCGTCCGCAACCCGCGATCGACCGTCGGCACGATGACGGAAATCCACGACTACATGCGGCTGCTGTACGCGCGCGTTGGCCGCACGTTCTGCCGGCAGTGCGGCGTGGAGGTCACCCGCGAGACGGCGGAAGTCGTGGCAAGGCGGCTCGGCGAGCTTCCGGAAGGCAGCCGCGTGCTCATCGGCTACGAGATGCCCGTCGTGGCGCTGCCCGCCGTGGAACCCGAGAGCGTCGCCGACAGCGCCACCGAGAACGCCGATGAGGCCCACGTGGACCGGCTGGCCGATCCCATTGTCGAAACGCTGAATGTGCTGCGCCGGCGCGGTTTCGGGCGGCTGCTGATCGAGAACCAGGCGGTCGCGCTCGACGAGGTCGATCCACAAACGCTGCGCGGCCGGGCGACCATCGAGGTGGTGGTCGATCGCATCCGCGTGGAAGGCGATCTGCGGAGCCGGTTCACCGACTCGATCGAAACGTCGTATCGCGAAGGCGGGGGCTCGGCCTTCGCGATCGTGCTGGACGAACCGCCCCAGCGGCTCCTGTTTTCCGAAAAGTTTGAATGTCGCACGTGCGCGATCGCGTATGAAGCGCCGCAGCCGCGGCTCTTCTCGTTCAACAATCCGTTCGGCGCCTGTCCGACCTGTCACGGGTTCGGCAACGTCATCGAGCTCGACATGGCGCTCGTCGTGCCAGACGCCGCCAAGTCGATCAACGAGGGCGCCATCGAGCCGTGGACCAAGCCGCATTACCGGACCCAGCTTGCCGACCTGAAGCGCGCCGCGCGCAAGGGCCGCGTCCGGCTCGACGTCCCCTGGTCGGAGCTCACGGACGAGGAACGGACATTCGTCGTCGACGGGGACGAGGAATTCGACGGCGTCCGCGGGTTCTTCCGCTGGCTCGAGCGCAAGAAGTACAAGGTGCACGTACGGGTGTTCCTGAGCCGCTATCGCGGGTATCTCACCTGCCCCGACTGCGGCGGCGCGCGCCTGCGGCGCGAAGCGCGCGACGTGCGCGTCGGGGATCGCACCATCGACCGTGCGTCGGGGCTCACGGTACGGGAGGCGAGGCAGTTCTTCACCGACCTGCAGCTGTCGGAGAAGGACGCGGCGGTCGCCGACAAGGTGCTCCGCGAAATCCGGCGCCGGCTCTCGTTCCTGGTGGACGTCGGCCTCGACTACCTGACGCTCGATCGCCTGTCGTCCACGCTCTCCGGGGGCGAGGCCCAGCGCATCAACCTGGCGACGTCGCTCGGATCGGCGCTCGTCGGCACCCTCTACGTGCTGGACGAGCCGTCCATCGGCCTGCACTCGCGCGATAACCAGCGGCTGATCGACATCCTTCGCCAGCTGCGGGACCAGGGGAATACCGTGCTCGTCGTCGAGCACGACGAGGACATGATCCGCGTCGCCGATTACATCGTCGACATGGGTCTTGGCGCGGGCGAGCAGGGCGGCCGCGTGGTGTTCGCGGGCGATCTCGACGCACTGCTGCAGGAGCCGCGGTCGCTCACGGCAAAATACCTGCGTCAGGAGCTGGCGATCCCCGTGCCGGCGACCCGCCGCCGCGGTACGGGCCAGAAAATCCGGTTGCGCGGCGCGACGGAGCACAACCTCAAGGACGTCGACATCGACATTCCGTTGAACACCCTGACGTGCGTGACTGGTGTCAGCGGATCCGGGAAGTCGACGATCGTTCACGACGTGCTGTACGCCGCGATCAAGCGTGCGAAAGGCAGCTGGGATCGGCGCGTCGGTTCGTTCGAGACTCTCGAAGGGCTCGACTACATCAGCGACGTCGTACT
Source organism: Candidatus Sulfopaludibacter sp. SbA3 (assembly GCA_945903265.1). GTDB lineage: Bacteria > Acidobacteriota > Vicinamibacteria > Vicinamibacterales > UBA2999 > CAXNKG01. The sequence continues at coordinate 571 of CAMDNQ010000003.1, read as the reverse complement.
CGTGGATCAGAATCCGATTGGCCGGACGCCGCGCTCGAATCCTGTCACGTACCTGAAGGCGTTCGATCCGATTCGCGAGCTGTTTTCGCTCACCAAGGACGCCAAGTCGCGCGGGCTGTCGGCGAGCCACTTCTCCTTCAACGTGCCTGGCGGACGCTGCGAGGCGTGCCAGGGTGAAGGGGAAGTGCGGGTCGAAATGCAGTTCCTGGCCGACGTCTTCGTGCCATGCGACGCGTGCGACGGCATGCGTTTCAAGCCGCAGGTGCTGGACGTGAGCTACCGCAATAAGAACGTGCACCAGGTGCTCAACATGACGGTGCGCGAGGCGCTCGCGTTCTTCAGCTCCACGCCGAAGGTGCTGCGCCGGCTGCAGGTGCTCGATGAAATCGGCCTCGGTTATCTCCGGCTCGGACAGCCGGCGACCACGCTCTCGGGCGGCGAGGCGCAGCGGATCAAGATTGCCGCGCACCTCGTGTCGTTCGGGGGCGAGCGGCTCCTGTACATCCTCGACGAGCCGACGACAGGGCTGCATTTCGACGATATTTCGAAGCTCCTGGCGGCGTTCCGCAAG
>CAMDNQ010000002.1 GCA_945903265.1 Candidatus Sulfopaludibacter sp. SbA3 | reverse complement strand
CTTGCCTTCGTCCAAGACCAGCCGGACGGCGCCGGCGATGAACTCTTCGGTGAACTGCCGCCTGGCTCGCCGTCCACGCTTGTCTGATCCCATTCTGGCCATCGTATCCGCCCTTCGGAAGATGTCCACGGAATCGGATCAAGCTCAGAGGTCTTCATTGGAACGGAGGCTTGGCAGCACTTGGAATCGACCGCAGGTCCCACTCTAGGTCGGTTTCTTAAGAGCTATGTCCACATTCCGATTGCAGAGCTGCTGGAGGAGTTGCCAGCACCTGGCCAGATGCCTGAACTCATATTGAACATGACCGACGATCTCTTGACCATCTCCGTGGACGGGGAACAGTTTTCGAGCAGACGGTCGACTCCTAAGCCATCTGACGTGCGCGAGATCGAAGACGAAATGCCGGAGGATGCAGACGAAGAGATTGGTTGATGAGAGCGCGGCTCTCAATCAGGTCTCGCGCTCCCAAAGCGTCTTCCGCTCTAGTACGACGCGTCATGCAAGCGAACACCGGTCGCGCGACAGCACCCGAACAAACCCTACGTACTCTGTTGCACCGCACGGGTCTAAGATATCGGATCCACGTACGGCCAGAAGCCTCGCTGCGCTGTGTCGCTGACGTTGTTTTTCGGCCCAGCAAAGTCTGCATATTCGTAGATGGTTGCTACTGGCATGGATGCGCCAAGCACTTCACCGTCCCGAAGCGCAATACGGAGTGGTGGGCAGAAAAGATCGCAGACAATCAGTGTCGAGACGCACGACGAACTGCGGAACTAAGAGCCCTTGGATGGACCGTAATCCGTGTCTGGGAACACGATCTTAGCGAGGCTGCCGCCGCTCATACGGTGAAACGAGTCGCACGAGTAATCCGACGCCGAGCGGCGAGTCAGAAGCGCAGGTAATGACCTCCCTCGATCAGTAAACCGAGCATCTCACGGCGGTTCCGCCATGTGAAGGCTTAGGGCAACTTCGGCGATGGCACGAACCGGTAGCCGACGCCGCGGACGGTCTGGAGGAACCGCGGCGTACCGGGCTGATCGTCCAGATACCGCCGCAGGCGGACCACGAAGTTGTCGATGGCGCGGGTATCGACGGCGTCGCTGACCCCCCACACATCCTGCAGGATGGCGCTGCGCGAGACCGGCTGTGCGGCGTGTTTCACCAGGTACCGGAGCAGCTCGCATTCCATCACCGTCAGCCGATGGACTTTGTCGCCGACGCGCACTTCCATGGCGGAGAAGTCGATCGTGCGGCCGTCGAAGCGATAGACGTCCGCATCGGCGCTGCGCGCGGTTTCGGGCGCCGGGGGCTCCTGCTCGTTCCACTGGCGCCGGCGCAGCAGGCCTTTGACGCGCGCGAGCAGAATCGGCAGGTCGAAGGGTTTCGGAAGGTAGTCGTCCGCGCCGGTTTCGAACCCCCGCAGGACATCGGCGGCGCTGTTGCGTGCGGTGAGCATCAGGATTGGGACGAACTGGCCCGCGGCGCGCAGTTCCGCCGCGGCGGTGAAGCCGTCCTTGCCCGGCAGCATCACGTCGAGAATCACCGCGTCGAAGGCCTGCGCAGTTTCGGAACTGGCGCCGAGCAGCAGTCGAAGCGCGCTTTCGGCGTCGCCCACGACGGTCGCGTCGTGCCCGTCGGCTTCGAGGTTAAAGCGGAGTCCGTTCGCGATGTGCTGCTCGTCTTCGACGATCAGGATCCGGCTCATATCGCGAGGCGCGGAATTTCGACAGTGAAGGTCGCTCCTCGCCCTTCGCCCTCGCTCTGCGCGAACACCCGGCCGCCGTGCGCCTTCGCGATTTCCTTCACGATGTACAGACCGAGGCCCGTCCCCTTGACCTGGCGGAGCCCGCGCGTCTGCACGCGATAGAAGCGATTGAAGATCCGCTTCAGCTGTTTGCGGGGAATGCCTGCGCCGTGGTCCTGGACGCGAACCCAGATTGTCTCGGGCGTGGGTGCCGCGAGTGAGACGGTCACGCGCACGTCGTCGCCCGAATACTTGACCGCGTTGTCGAGCAGGTTCCTGAGGACCGAGCTCAACTCCTCGGCGTCGCCGTTGACCGTGAGCGGGCCTTCGTCATGCGCCTCGAGGGCGATCGCGTCCGGCTTCAGGTGATGCCGGACGAGCGCGAGCCGGATGCACTCGCGCGCCGTGCCGGCGATGTCGACCGGCGCCCAGGTGGCGGCCTTGGCCTTCCGCTTCTGCTTCTGCGTGAGCGAGCCCGCCTTGAGCACCTGCTCCACCGTGAGGTGGAGCCGCTCGGCGTCGGCCAGCATGATCTCGTAGAACTCCTTGCGCTGCGCCTCGTCAACGTCGCGCGACTGCAGCGTCTGCAGGTACAGGCGTATCGACGCGATCGGCGTCTTGAGCTCGTGGCTGACGGAGTTGATGAAGGTCTGGTGTTCCTCGTTTCTCTTGATTTCGAGGACAAGGAAGACCGTGTAGACGATCAGGCCGGCGATGATCAGCGCGAACGAAATGACGCCAAGGATGATCAGCGCCGCGCTGCGCGCATTGATCAGGATCCAGCCGACGTTGAGGGACACGGCGGCAGCGACCAGCAGGACACAGAGCGCGACGAAAAACGCGATGGCCTGCTGGCGCCGGGTCACATGGCGATTCTACGCCACGGCTTCTTCAGCAGCTTCTTCTTCGGGTTCCGGCACGGGCTGCCGGATCTTCGCGACCTTGATGTCCCAGGCCAGGCCGAGCGCCTTCAGGGTGCTGATGCCAATCCAGTTCATGTCGAGCTCGTACCAGGCGAGGCCATGGCGCGCCGACGTCGGATGGGCGTGGTGGTTGTTGTGCCATCCCTCGCCGAACGTGAGGAGCGCCACCCACCAGTTGTTCGTCGAGTCGTCGCGCGTCTTGAACCGGCGCGAGCCCCAGAGATGCGTCGCCGAGTTCACGAGCCACGTCGAGTGCAGGCCCCAGGTGGTGCGGAAGAAGATGCCCCAGAGCACATACGGGATGCCGCCGAATGCCAGCAGCACGAGGCCGACGATCACATTGCTCGTCCAGTGCCACTTCGACAGCCACAGATGGACCGGATCGCGCGACAGGTCGGGGACGTACTTGTTGAGGACCGACTGATCCTGGTGCAGTCCTTCGCCGAGGAAGATCCAGCCCATATGCGCCCACAGCGTGCCTTCGCGCGGGGTGTGCGGATCGCCTTCGTGGTCGGACTTCTGATGATGGATGCGATGGACCGCGACCCAGAAGATCGGCCCTCCCTCGAGCGCGAGCGTGCCGCACCAGGTGAGGAAGTACTCCATCCAGCGGGTCGTCTTGTAGCCGCGGTGTGTCAGGAGGCGGTGATAGGCCATCCCGATGCCGAGCATGCCGGCCGCGACCCAGAGGGCCACGGCGACCAGGATGGCGCCCACATCGATGTAGAAGAGCGCGGCCACCGCGCCGATGTGGAAGGAGGTCATGGCAATTGCCGTGACCCAGTTCACGCCGCTCTGATATTTGCGGCCGAAGCGCAGCACAGGGGTAGTCATCGCCATCGTCGTAACGTGAGCCTCCGGAAAAGGTTGGAAAAGCGTCCGGGAAGGACAGTGCACGATAGCAGGCCCGCGGAGGGGCAACTGTAATACTTGTGTACTTCTGTAAGCTGTTGAAACGAAACGATGTAGGGGCAGGCCTGCCCGGTCGAGCTACCTGAGGACTGGGTAGGGGTTGATCGGCTCGCCCTTCCACCACAGGCGCTCCGGCGTCAGCCGGAAGATCGCGAAATGAAGGTGCGGCGCGTCTGGCGACGCGTTGCCGGTGCTGCCGACGTAGCCGATGACCTGCCCGCGCCGGACACGGGACCCGTCGCGGATGCCGTCCGCATACCGATCGAGGTGCGCGTAGTAGTAGCAGTACGTGTTTGTCGGGTCGAACTGGTAGAGCGTCAGCCCACCGCCGCCCTTGCTGTTGAAGACCTTCGCGATGACGCCATCCTCAACGGCGAGGACCGGCGTGTGCCGCGGCGCCATGATGTCGAGCGCCTCGTGGGCCCGCGTGCCCCGCTTATCCGAGAACGTGTCGTGCAGGTCGTCGTCATCCACGTCTTCAACCGGGATCTCCAGGTCGCGGTCGCGGAGCACCTCGACGTCGGATTTATCGTCTACTTCGCCAGCCGTTCCTACGGCGGGCCCAAGGAACTGGGTGAGGGCCGCGACCTGGTTGGTGGTTGGTGGTTGGTGGTTGGTGGTTCGTCAGGGAGTTCGTGGGGAAGTCGAACTCGTGCAGACGCCATGTGAGCGCAACGTCGGCGAGGGCGCCCAGGGCGAAGCTGATGCCCACCAGCGTCGCGGCGCGGCGTAAGCGCTCCATACGGCGCCGTTCGAATCGTCTCATCTGAAGCGTCTATCTGAAGCGTTATCTGAAAACGACGGTCGTCCCAGCCTGCGCCCAGCGAGCCACCTTCTGCACGTCCCAGTTCGTCAGCCGCACGCACCCGTGCGACTGCGTATGTCCGACCTTCGACGGCTCTGGCGTGCCGTGGATTCCGTAATGCTCTTTTGACAAATCAATCCAGACGGTGCCGACGGGGTTATTCGGCCCCTTCGGAATGGTGGCCTTGGCGTGTTTCGGGTCTGCGTCCCAGAAGAGATCCGGATTGTAGTTGAACGTCGGCATCCTTTGGACGGTCGTGACCTTCCAGGTGCCGACGGGCAGCGGGTCGTGTTCGCTGCCGCTGGTCACGGGCGCGTGAAAGAGCACGGTGCCGTCAGCCTTTTCCACGGTCAAGGCGCTCGTTTCCTTGGTCACGAAGATGGTGACGTCTCCATCCGTGGTGTCCACGGCGCCTGGGGTTGCTGCGGTGCCTCTGGCGCCTGAGGTACCGACGGGGGCGTTTTCACGTCCGCGCCCGCGGCCACGAGCTGCGCGTCCCGCCGCCGCCGGCGGCTCCGGCATCCCGACAATTTCCACGTTCGGCACCATGACTTCTTCGCCCGCTGCGACAAACGTGGCCTTCGGGTTGAGCTTCTTGAGCAACGCCGGATTCGCGTGGAATTTCTCGGCGACGGCCTCCAGGGCGGTGCGATAGTCGAGCGACTTCAGCGTGGCCTGCTGCATGATGTCGGCGGGAATGTTTTCCACAAAAGGCCCATCCACGTCGCCCTGTGTGAGCATGTACGGTACGAGCGGTTGCTGATCGGCACTCCGCTCCCACAGCAGTTTCCACGTCGCATCGTCGACCTGGCCGCTCACGGAAAGGTTGTTCGCCTTCTGGAACGCCGCCACCGCGCGCCGCAGGTTGCTGCCTGCCTGGCCGTCGATCTCTCCCGGCGAGAAACCGGCCCGGTCGAGCATGACCTGGGCGGCAAGAACCTTGTCGACAACCGGCGCCTGGGCCAGCGCGGCGGTTGACATCAACAGAACACAGCAGAAAGTCGTTATCACACGCATGCAAGAGATGGCTGCAAAGGGCGGACCCTCCGCGCGACCCGTCTACGCGCTCAGTATTCACGCCGATTACCAGTGCCACCAGTCGGGTGTGTGCTGTACGTCGGACTGGGACGTCCCGGTTGAGGTGGCGTTATACCGATCGCTCGAGCAGGCACTGGCGACCGGAGCGGTGCGTCCCGCGGGTGAACCGCACAACGGCGACCCGATTTTGTTGATCGGTGACGATCTTCCGGACGAGGCGGCTGCGATGGTCGCGCGGACGTCGACCGGCGATTGCGTCTTCTATCACCGTGGCTCAGGGCTCTGTGTCGTGCATCGGGATGCGGGGCACCAACAGCTGCCCGCCACGTGCCAGCACTTCCCGCGGCTGGCGGTCCGCGACGGGCGCGGCACGTCGATCACGCTGACGCACTATTGCCCGACGGCCGCGGCGATGCTGTTCCGGGAAGACGTGGCGCTGGAGATTGTGGACGCGCCGGCGGCATTTCCGCCCGCAGAGTACGAGGGCCTCGTCATTACGCCAGAGGACTGGCCCCCGCTGCTCCATCCCCGCATGCTGATGGACCTTGCCGGGTACTCCGCGTGGGAGCGACACATGGTCGCGTGCTGCGCTCGCGACGGCATCTCACCCGAAAGCATCCTCGCGACGCTGGACCGCGATGCGCGCCAGCTGCGCCGGTATTCGCGCGCGACCGGCTCGATTGCCGACGCGGTCGCGGCGCTGCCTCAGATCAACGTGCCGGCAGATCCGCACCGGACGCTCGATGCGAGCCTCGTCATGTATGCGGACCTGCTGAAAGCGGTGCCGGCCGACATGATGCCGGAGCCCGATGAGGGCGGACTCGATCTCGCGTACGCGAACGGCGTCGCCGGCCAATGGCGCGAGTGGCGTCTGCCGCTCACGCGGTTTCTTGCCGCCAAAGCCTTTGCGTCGTGGACCGCGTATCAGGGACGAGGCGTGCTCACCATCGTGCGAGGCCTGGAGGCGGCGCTGGCGCTGGTCCGCGTGGAAGCGGCGCGCCAGGTCAGGAATGCTGGACGGGAGCTGGACTCGGATCTCCTCCGCGAGGGGTTCCGGCAAGCGGACTTCCTGTTGAACCACCTGGCGGCCGGCGATGAATTGGCGGAAGGCTGGTCGAAGGTCGAGGACTAAAGGTCGAAAGCAGCCACGACCGGACCGTGATCGCTCGTGCCGAACTCGCGCTGCACGACGCATGACGCGAGTCGGTCGGCAAGAACCTGCGAGGCGAGCACGTAATCGAGCCGCCATCCGATATTCCGCTGCTTCATGCTGCGCCAGGGCGCCCACCACGTGAACAGCTCGGCGTTGTCCGGTTCCACGCGGCGATGTACGTCGACCAGTCCGCGACTGATGATGCTCTCCAGCAGCGCGCGTTCTTCAGGGAGCTGTCCAATCGCGCGCGGTTTTTGCTCCTTGGGGTGGACGTCCATCTCGGTACGGGCCACGTTGAGATCCCCGCAGAGCACCAGCGGTATCCCGGACGCCTGCAACCCCAGCGCGTAGGCATCGAGCGCCTCCAGGAAGCGCATCTTGGCAGGAAAGTCCTTGCCGCCGTTCGGCACATAAATCGACGCGACGACGGCCTGCGGCAGCCGGACTGTGGCAATGCGGTGTTCGTAATCGAAGTCGGGATGCGCGAAGACCGGCGGCTCGAGCATCGTCGCCTTGCGGACGTGCAGGCCGACGCCCGAATATCCCTTGCCGCCGTGCCAGTAGCACCAGTAACCCTCCATCTGGCAGAGCCAGACCGGCAATTGGTCGATGGCGGCTTTGATTTCCTGCAGGCAGAGCACGTCGGGCTGCTCGCGCTCGATGAAGTCCTGGACTTCAGCCTGGCGTGCGCGAATGCCGTTGACGTTCCAGGTGGCGATCTTGAACACGATTCAGATTACCGCCATATCATACGAATCCGATGCTGACGCGCTCGCGCACACTCGCGCTCGGGGTACTGATGACGCTCGCAAGCGCGCAGGCCGCGACGTACCCGCAGACGGCGCCGCACATCCTCTCGCCGCGAAAGGCCTTTGGCGCCGCTATCGGCGACGACTACTTTCTCGCGACCTATACCGAGCTCGAATCGTACTGGCGGCGGCTCGACCGCGACTCGGACCGCCTGTCGCTCGTGGATATCGGCCGCACCGAGGAAGGCCGTTCCCAGGTGATGGCGATTGTCACCTCGCCTGAGAATCATGCGCAGCTGGCGCGCTATCGGGCCATCGCGCGCCGGCTGGCGCTGGCGGGCGATCTGACCGACGAGGACGCGCGTGCGCTGGCGGCGCAGGGAAAAGCGATCGTCTGCATTGCCGGCGGGTTGCATGCGACGGAAGTACTCAGTGCGCAGCAACTCGTCCAGATCGTCTACGAACTCGTCAGCGGGAACGATCCGGAAACCGAACGGATTCTTCGCGACGTCATCGTGCTTGTCCTGCACGCCAATCCGGACGGCCACGAACTGGTGGCGCAGTCGTACATGAGCGAGCCGGATCCGAGACGCCGCTCGCTGACGCCGCTGCCGCGTCCGTACCAGAAGTACATCGGCCACGACAACAACCGCGACTTCTACATGGCGACGCAGTCGGAGACGATCAACATCAATCGTGTGCTGTTCCGGGACTGGTTTCCGCAGATCGTGTACGACCACCATCAGGCGCCGCTGAAGGACGCGGTCATGTTCGCTCCGCCGTTTTCCGGTCCGATCAATCCGCGGATTCATCCGGCGGTTGCCGACGGCATCGACGCGATTGGTGCAGCGATCCACCAGCGGTTCAAGGCAGAAGGGAAGCGCGGCGCCATCGCGGGTGACGCCGCCAATTACTCGATGTGGTGGAACGGCGGGCTGCGAACGACCCCCTACTTTCACAATCAGCTCGGCATTCTCACGGAAGCCGCCGGCGGTCCCACCCCCGGCGAGGGTCCGTCGTTCCGTGCGGCCGTTGACTACTCCGTCTCAGCTAATCGCGCCGTGCTCGACGCCGCTGCGCGGGATCGTGAGCAGTGGCTGTACGGCGCGTATCGCATGGGCCGCGATGCGATCGAGGCAGGGAGCCGCGCGTCGGGTTCCGATCCTCGCGCGTACATCCTTCCCGCCGATCAGCCCGACTTTCCGACGGCCCGAAAATTTGTGGACGCGCTGCTCAAGGCGGGCGTTTCGGTGGAGCGCGCCACCGACGCCTTTGTGGCGGCCGGGAAGCGCTATCCCGCAGCCTCATATGTCATCAGGACCGCACAGGCGTTCCGTCCTCACGTGCTCGACATGTTCGAGCCACAGGTGTATCCGGACGCCCGCGATGAAGGGACCGCGCCCGCACCGTACGATCTTGCGGGCTGGACGCTGGCATTACAGATGGGAGTCGATTTCGACAGGGTGTTCGACGAGGTCGCCGGCACGTTCACTGAGCTCACTGAACTCACTGAACCGTCTGAACCTGTTCAACGGAAGAACGATGCCCGCATCGCGTTGGTGGACAGGCCGGGGGGATGGTCCACGAGCGGATGGATTCGGTGGCTGCTCGAGCAGTATGAATTTCCCTACGACGTCGTGTTGAGCGGCGACTGGGAGCCGACGGCCTTCGACAGTTACGACATCGTGATTCTGCCCGGGGAAGCGGTCGTCGGCGTCGCGAGCGAATTGCCCGCACGGACATCTTTAGCCGCCCTGGTCGCACTGGCAGAGCGGGGCGGGACATTGCTGGCCATGGGCGAGGCGTCCTCTATCGGACGGCTGCTGGGGCTGCCGATTTCCTATCCCCTGGCGTCGCTCCCCGCATCGGTGTTCAACGTGCCTGGCTCGGTGCTCCAGGCGGCCGTTGACCCAGCCCATCCTCTCGCGGCAGGACTCGGCCCCGACGTCCACGTCATGTTCAATAACAACCCCGTGTTCAGGCTGCGGCCGTATCCTGAGTCGCGGGGGGTCAGGGCAATCGCCTGGTTCGATTCCACGACCCCCCTTCGCAGCGGCCTCGCCGTGGGACAAGATCGTCTGGACGGCATGGTTGCCGGGCTCGAGGCGCCGCTCGGACGTGGACGGGTCGTCCTCTTCGGTCCCGACATCACGTTCCGCGCGCAGTCGCACGGCACGTTCAAGTTCCTGTTCAACACCATTCACGACTCAAAGGCGAGGCTACTGCACTAAATGCTGATCGTTATGAAGTTCGGCGGAACCTCGGTGGGATCCGCCGAGCGTATTTCACAAGCCGCACAACTGGCCGTCGATACGGCCGCCAAAGGCCATCAGGTCGTCGTCGTGACATCCGCCATGAGCAAGGTGACGGATACGCTCATTGGCGCCGCGCGACTGGCGTCGACGGGCACGTGGGACCCGAAAGTGCGCCAGGAGCTGTTCGATCGCCACAAAGCCGTCGCGGACGCCATCATCGGCACCGACACGACGCGTCACGCTGCGGTGCTGGACGCGATCACAACGCGCCTGGACCGGTTCGAGAAGCTCTGCTTCGGCCTCTCGATGGTCCACGAGCTGACGCCGCGACTGCTGGATGCGATTTCCGGCATGGGCGAGATGCTCGCGGCACCGCTGCTGTCGGCGGCGATTGCGGCACGCGGCACGGCGTCTGAAGCGGTGGATGCCACCGACGTCATCGTCACGACAGACCTGTTCGGCGGTGCGGAGCCGCTGATGGATAAAACACGCACCAAGGCAGGTGAGCGGCTAAAGCCGATGATTGCGCGGGGCGTCATTCCGGTGGTCACAGGCTTTATTGCCGCCACCCAGGACGGCGTGATGACGACGCTCGGCAGGGGAGGGTCGGATTACTCCGCGTCAATCATCGGTGCCGCGCTGGATGCGTCGGAGGTCTGGATCTGGACCGACGTGGACGGCGTGATGACGGCGAACCCGTCGGAAGTCCCCGAAGCCCGCACGCTTGCGGAGATCTCGTACAGCGAAGCGTCCGAGCTGGCGTATTACGGCGCGAAGGTGCTGCATTACAAGACCATCCTTCCCGCGTTCCGGCAGCGCATACCCGTACGGATTCTCAACAGTTTCAATCCGTCGCATCCCGGCACACGGGTCACCGTGGAAGGGGATCCGTCGGCGAGCGGTGTGAAGGCGGTGACGTCGATCCGCGGCGTCATCCTGGTCGCCATCAACGGCACCGGCATGCAGGGGATTCCCGGCATCGTCGCGAAGACGTTTGATGCGGTGGCGGCGCAGCAGGCGAATGTGCTGATGATTTCGCAGGCGTCATCGGAGAACAACATCTGCTTCGTGCTCAGTGCCGCCGAAGCGCCTCGCGTGGTCTCGGAGCTGAAGGCCGTGCTCGAAGTGGAGTTGATGCGGGGGCACATCGAGGAAATCACCGCGGAACAGCAGGTCGCGATCGTCGCCGCCATCGGCGATCGGATGCGCGGCACGCCTGGTATCGCGGCGAACGTGTTCGGCGCGCTCGGCAAGGCCGGCATCAACGTCATCGCCATTTCCCAGGGTTCGTCCGAGCGGAACATTTCGCTGGTGGTCACCGAGCAGGATGCTGCCGAAGCCGTACGCGCCATCCACCGCGCGTTTCGGCTCGATCAGCATGCACGACCGCATTGAGTCGCTTGCGGCACGGATTGGGGCCGCCGCCCGCGTCACGATCCTGACGGGGGCGGGCGTATCCGCTGCGAGCGGCGTGCCCACTTTTCGCGGACGAGACGGCCTCTGGCGGCAGCACCGCGCCGAGGACCTCGCCACCCCGCAGGCGTTTCGACGCGACCCGGCCCTCGTGTGGGAGTGGTATGCGTGGCGGCGCGAGACGATTGGCGGTTGCCGGCCGAACGCGGCGCACGAGATCATCGCCCGTTGGTCGCAGCGTTCCGGCTGCACCGTCGTGACGCAGAACGTCGACGACCTGCACCTGAGGGCCGGCACCCGGAATCTGGTGCGCCTCCATGGATCGATCTGGGAGCAGACGTGCTGGAATGCCTGCCCTGAGGGGGCGGTCGCCTGGCGGGACGAACGGCAGCCGTTACCCGAAGTGCCGCCACGGTGCGTGCATTGCGGCTCGCTGGCGCGGCCCGCGATCGTATGGTTCGGCGAGTCGCTCCGGCACGAGGATCTCGCCGCTGCGATGACCGCGACGGCCTGTGATGTCTTCCTCACGGTCGGCACTTCGTCCGTCGTCTACCCGGCGGCGGGGCTGGTACACGAGGCCAGGGCGCGCGGCGCCTTCACCGCCGAGATCAATCTCGAAGCCACGGGCGCGTCCGACGGTGTCGACGTCGCGATTCAGGGCGGGGCAGAGGTCGTGCTGCCGCTGATCGACGCCGCAATCCGTTAATATCGCGTGATGCACAACCCGTTCGTACCGGAGACGCTCGAGGGCTGGAGCGTGCTCCATCTGATGTACCGGCTCCGCTGGGACCAGCTGCGGCGGCGATCGTCTGCCGAACGCGACCGGCTCGCCGCGGACGCGGCGACGGCGCTTGTGGTTCCGGATGCGGGATCGACGGCCATGGTGCAGATGCTCGGACACAAGGCGGATCTGATGTTCATCTGCTTCCGCCGCAGCTTCGACGCGCTCGGACAGGCGCAGCTTGCCCTCTCCCAGACCGAGTTGCACGAGCTCCTCGAGCCCACCACGTCCTATGTGTCCATCGTGGAACTCGGGATGTACGAGATGACGGCCAAGGTCCACGAGCAGGTCGGCGCGAAGCACAAGCCGGGGAGCGATGAATTCGAGCAGGCGTTCGACGCCGAAATGGAAACGCAGCGGCAGCGGGTGACGAGCCGCCTGTTCCTCGACATGCCGATGCGGCGGCACGTGTGCTTTTACCCGATGAACAAGCGGCGGGGCGAATCCGTCAACTGGTACAGCGAGAGTTTCGATCATCGTGCCGCATTGATGCGCGAGCACGGCATGATCGGCCGTCAGTACGCGGGCCGGGTGACGCAGGTGATCTCCGGCTCGATCGGATATGACGACTGGGAGTGGGGCGTCGATCTCTTTGCGGATGATCCGCTCGTCTTCAAGAAACTGATCTACGAGATGCGCTTCGACGAAGCCAGCGCCAAGTTCGCGGAGTTCGGCCCGTTCTACACGGGGCTGCAATTTGCGCCCGCCCAGCTCAACGTCTTTCTCAGCGGCGCGGTTCCCGCGCTCGCCTGACGGCGGGTCGCCGCGGACGCGGACGCTCTAGTCCGCGTCGGACCCGCCCTACGTACGCGAAATTCCGCACGTTGTCGAAATTGCAACGCCGCTAAGGGCTCACTGTCGCAATCCCGCACACCCACGGATCACAATTTTCGGCGCGGTTCCCGTAACTTCACGTTCCTGAACATCAACCCCCATTACGTTTTCGTGCCCGGCTGGGGCGCGGAAATTGCTGGGGTGAGATGCCGGAGAACCCAATGACCTCTCAGGATGTCTTTGTCGGACGGCTTCGCCGGTATCGGGAACGCAGTGGGATTCCACTCGCCGAGATCGTCGTGCTCACCAACATCAAGCGCGACCTGCTCGAAGCATTCGAGCGTAACGATCTTTCAGGGTGGCCGCGCGGCCTGTACGCGAGGGCGTGGATCCGCGCCTACGCGAGCGTCGTCGGCCTCGATCCTATCGATACGGTTGACGAATTCTGCCGGCTGTTTCCCCAGGGCGATCGCCGCGCCGGACGTCTGATCCATGACATGTCGGCGATCATCGGCCACCAGTCGGAATACCAGGACTATCGGCCTGCCGACGCCGAGCGGCGCCGCGGTCCCCGCCTGAACATGCTTCCCGAACCGGCATGGCATGTCGCCGCCATGCAGGCCCTTCAGGGCTGGTGGATCCGCACGCGCCTGAACAGCATGCGTCCGGTGCGGCGGCGCATCAGGGGAGAAGTGGCGGGGTCGCTTCGATGAACGTCGCGTGCAGCGTCCGCACCGCGGCGTCGGCCTGAGCGCGCGGCACCATCCACGTAATTCGAAACGAAGACGTCGCCACGGCGGCGGGCGGAATGCCTGCCGCCATCAGCGCCTGCGACCCGCCGCGCACGTTGGTGTAGGTCGCGTTGATGCCTGCGCCCACCACGCTCACAGCCGCCAGCCCGTCGATCAGCCGCGCCCGCGCGCCGAAGGATTCGCGGAGCGCGTCGCGAAACCGCGTCTCGTCGTGCAGGTTGTCACGGGGGACGATCAGCGTCGTGCGCCCCGAGGCCACGTGCAGCTGCTTGCCGGCCACAGCGCGCTCGTCGAGCAGCGCCAGAAGCTCCGGCGGCGCCACCTCGCTCTCGAGCAGGATGACGTCCCGCTCGCTGGCGACACCGACGACGGTACCGGGCATCCGGGGCGGATGCCTGCGGACGACCGTGCCGTCACTGGACGGGTCGGCGCCGGGCAGTGGGCCGGCGGTCGCACGTGCGTAGATGGCGATGCCTTTGTCCTTGGCGAACTCCACCGCCTGCGCATTGAGCACCTTGGCGCCGGCTTCCGCCATCTCCTGCGTTTCTTCGTACGACAGCGTGCCGATGCGGCGCGCGGCGGGAACGACCCGCGGATCCGCGGAGTAGACGCCGTCCACGTCCGAGCAGATCTCGCAGTAGGTGGCGTCGAGCGCTGCCGCCATGGCGACCGCCGTCGTGTCGCTGCCGCCGCGGCCCAGCGTGGTCACTTCCTTCTTGTAGGAGACGCCCTGGAACCCCGCGATGACCACGATCTTTCCCTGGGCCAGGGCGTCCTGCACGCGGAAGGGGCGGACTTCGATGATGCGCGCGTCGACGTGCCGATCGTTGGTGATAATGCCCGACTGGCTGCCGGTGAGGCTGATCGCATCGCCGCCCAGCTCGCGGATGGCCATCGACAGCAGCGCCATGGAGATCCGCTCACCGGCTGACAGGAGCATGTCCAGTTCCCGGCGGTCCGGGTTCGCGGAGACCTCCTTCGCCTTGGCGAGCAATTCGTCGGTCGTGTCGCCCATCGCCGACACGACGACGACGACCGCGTCGCCCTGGTTGCGGGTGCGGACGACCCGTTCCGCGACGTGCCGCAGCTTCTGGACGTCCGCGACGCTGGATCCGCCATACTTCTGGACGACCGTTGCCATCGGGTTACCCGGGGAGCAAGAGCCGGGCCTGCAGGCTATAATCCGGCCACGGCATTAATCGAGGGAGGCCCATGAAACTGCGTACTTGTGTCCTGTCACTTGCGATTCTTGCGGCGCTTGCCGCACCGGCCCTGGCGCAGACGGCGCCCGCTCCGCTGCGGTCGCCAGACGTCATCTTCGTACCAACGCCCCAGGAAGTCGTCGATGCCATGCTCAAGCTCGCGAAGGTCTCCGCGACCGACGTGGTGTACGACCTTGGTTCAGGCGATGGACGAATCCCCATCACTGCGGCCAGGACGTACGGGGCGCGCGGCGTCGGGATCGACATCGATCCGCAGCGTATCAAAGAGGCGACCGCCAACCTGCAGGCGTCAGGGCAGGGCGACAAGGTCCGCTTCCTGAACCAGGATCTGTTCACGACCAACATCAGCGAGGCGACCGTCGTCACGCTCTACCTGCTGCCCTCGCTCAATCTGAAGGTCATGCCGAAGCTCAACGCCGAGCTGAAGCCGGGGACCCGGGTGGTGTCGCACGCCTTCGACATGGGCGACATCAAGCCGCAGCAGACGATGAACGTCAACGGACGGACAATCTATCTCTGGACGGTCCCGATCAAGTAAATCGACGGGCATTCACGCGATACAGAGGGCCAGGAGGCGAGTCTCCTGGCCTTTTTTATTTTCTAGTATTATTTGCGAACCAATCTCAATTTCGAGGGTTTCAGCATGCTTCAGGCGTTCGTCATCACCCTGCGCGAAGGGCTCGAGGCCTTTCTGATCATTGCCATCAGCCTCGCGTACCTGCGGAAGACCGGCCGGCATCAACTGATTCCCGCGGTGTACTGGGGGATTGGCGCCTCGATTATCGTCAGCGTCATCGCCGGCATCCTGTTCCAGCGTGCGTCAAATCAAGCGCTGTGGGAGGGCGTCCTGGCGCTCGCCGCCGCCGTGCTCGTCGCATCACTGATCGTCCATATGTGGCGGCATGCGAAACACATCAAGCGCGAGATCGAAACCCGGCTTGGCGAGAGCGCGATGCAACTCGGGACCAAGGCATTTGCGGGCGTGTTCTTCTTTACGCTGCTCATGATCACGCGCGAAGGCATGGAGACCGTCCTGCTGATGAATGCGCTGCTCTCCCAGAGCGGTGCCGCGAGTATGGTCGGTGGAGCGGTGGCCGGCACGATCTGCGCGGCCGTCGTCGCGGCGCTCTGGTCCCGCTACGGGCATCGCGTGAACCTCGGGCTCTTCTTCCAGGTGACGGCGGTGTTCCTCGCTGTCTTCGTCGTGCAGCTGTTGATCTACGGCTTCCACGAGCTCACCGAAGCGAGCGTCTTTCCGCCGGACTTTGCCGAGCGGTGGCACTGGGCGACCGAACCGTACGGGCCTGAAGGCATCTACGGCCAGTACCTGACGTATCTGCTCGTCGCCCTGCCACTTGCATGGCTTCTGTTCGCCGGACTGTTCGGCGGCAAGAAGGGCGGCCCCGTGCAGCAGACTGCCGCGCGTTAGGAAGGCACGCCGCTGGCTGATCCCAAGCCTCCGCTGACCGCCGAACTGCTCTGGTCCGGCGGCCTGAGCTTCGGGGCCACCAGCGGACCCAGCGCGCTCGTCATCGACGGGGACGGCGCCGCCGGGCCGTCGCCAATGCAGCTGGCGGCATATGGCGTTGCGGGGTGCATGGCAGCCGACGTCGTGGCGATCCTCCAGAAGGGCCGCCAGGGACTCACCGCCTTCCGCGCGACGTTCACCGGCGAGCGGGCGGCCGAGCCCCCGCGGCGCTTTCTGCGCATCACCCTGCACTTCCACATCACCGGCGCCGTTCCCCCGGCTGCCGTCGAACGCGCGATCGCCCTGTCGAGGCAGACCTATTGCTCGGTGTGGCATTCGATGCGGCGCGACATCGACTTCATCACCACGTTCGATATCCATCCGTGATGGCACCGACTACCGGGGCCACGAGCCGCAAGGCGTATCTCGACTGGCTGCGGGGCGTCGGCGTCATCGTCATGATCCAGGGCCACACGCTGGATTCCTGGACGCTGCCGATGGACAAGGCGCAGACGCCGTACCACTGGATCCACTTTGTCGGCGGCGTCGCCGGCGCGCCGCTGTTCCTGTTCCTCGCCGGCGTCGCGCTCGTGCTCGCGGCGGGCGCGCGGCTCGAGAAGGGACGCACACTGGCCGACGTCGCGGCGCTGGCCCGGCGCCGCGGCTGGCAGATCTTCGGCCTCGCGTTCCTGTTTCGGCTGCAGTCGTGGATGATCAGCGGCGGGCCGCCGATGGTGAGGCTGCTCAAGGTCGACATCCTGAACGTCATGGGGCTGTCGATGGTGGCGGCCGCCGTCCTGTGGGCGCTCGGGTGGTCGCTCGGGCGCAGTGCCCGCATACGCTTCGCCCTCTTTGCCGGCGGGGCTGCGGTGTGCGCCATGGTGACGCCGCTCGTGCGGGCCGCGGAGGTGGTCCGCGCGCTTCCTGATCCGCTGGAGTGGTACCTGATTCCGGCGATCGGAACGACCGCCTTCACGCTGCTGCCGTGGGCTGGCTTTCTGCTCGCGGGGGCTGCCTGCGGCGTCGTGCTGGAACAGGCCCGGCACACGACCGGTGAACGGTGGGCGAACATCGGTCTCGCCATCGCCGGGATTGCGATGGCGGTGGGCGGGTATGCGGCCTCGTTCCTCCCGCCCCTCTACGACCAGACGAACTTCTGGACCAGCTCACCAACGTTTTTTTTCGTTCGGCTCGGGTTGGTGATCGCGCTGGTGCCGCTTGCGTATGCCCTGAGCATCCGGTGGGAGTGGGAGCGGATGCGCGAATTCGGCCGCGCATCCCTGTTCGTCTACTGGATTCACGTCGAGATCGTCTACGGCGTACTGACGACGCCGCTGCACGATCGGTTGCCGCTCGAGTGGTCCTATCCGGCGTTCATCGCCTTTACGCTGCTGATGTTCGCGCTCGTCAGGCTGCGCGATCCGCTTCAGAACGCCATCAGGTACGTCATCTTGGAGATCACCGCGCGGCTCAACATATTGCCGGTCCGCTCGTCACGGCGCTCGTTGTAAACCAGGAAGAAATCACTGAGCGGCCGGTGGATGATGTTGAACCGCAGGTTCGACGTCCACTGGCTGTTGTCGCTGTTGTACTGGACCAGCGCATTGAAGAACATCTTCGTGTTGAAGTTGTAGTTGACGCGCGTGGTTACCAGCTTCGAGACGAAGGACCCGGTTGCCACCGAGATGTCGTTCAGCGAGAGGTTGACCGACATGTTCAGGTTCTCGTTCAACCGCATCGAGGGTCCGAAACTGAGATTCCGGCGGTACCCGTCATAGAACGGCCCGGTCCGGTACTGGGTGTTGACCGAGAACGTGCGCGCATTGCTGCTGTTGTAGAACGCGAAATATTCAGAGAACTCATAGCGGCCCGGGTGCACCCGCACCCCTCGTGACGAACTCAGGGAGAACGTCTCCTCGATGTCTTCGATCTGCGGGTTGACACCCACTTCGGCGGTCGAGCCGTCCTGGAAGTTCACGTTCCAGTGATATCCCATGTACGACGTCTCGAGGCTGTTGTCATGCTGGCGTGTGAACACGTCGAACTCAAGATGGGGCTGCGTCTGCCGCATCCACTTCGCGAACCGCGCCGGGCGGAAATACCGGCCATACCGGCCGTCGTAGTTATGGACGCCCTGGCGCGGGACGAAACCGAGTTCGTCGTGAAAGCGCTCGCCGACGCCGCTGTACGAGGAGGTGGCCTGCCAGGTCCGGCTCGCGTAATTGAACTGCGCCTTCTGCGCGAAGTCATTGCCGTCGGAGCCCACGAGGAGTGCGTCGGGGGAGAACGTTTTTGCCGCGTAGCCGTTCAGCGTGAGGAAGCCGAACCGGAAATTCGCGTCCACGCCGGCGACGCGATTGAAGTTCGGACCGCCTTCTTCCTTGTTGAGCAGCACCGCGCCGATGTCCGAGTTGGCCAGGATGTCGCGGCGAAGCCGGAACGCAGAGAAGTTGGCGCCCGGGTTCGCGTCGTGCTCCCGCTGCTGAATGTTCAGCACGCCGATTGAGTACGCCCCCTGCCGCCCGGTGAGGCGCGTGCCGCCGAGAATGGGAATCGCGCCCCCGTCCTCTGACAGGCCGATCTGACGGCTGAAGAAGAGCTGCATCTCGGATCGATTGATGCCGCCCATGCCGCCAAACTGACCGCCGCCGCTTCCGAACTGGAAGATGCCGGAATTCTCGAGAAAGAAGTCGCGCTTTTCAGGGAAGAACAGGCTGAAGCGGGTGAGGTTGACCTGTTGCTCGTCCGCTTCGACCTGAGAAAAGTCCGTGTTGACGGTGAAATCCCACACGAGTCCCGAGGTGACGCCGTACTTCACGTCGATGCCGCCGTCGAAGTCGCCGGTCGTTTTCCGGCCCGCGAGCTGGCTCGACGCGCTGGCGGCGTACGGCTTGAACCGGAGGTTCATGCCGGGCCGCAGCCCGCGAAAGCCGTCGACCGTCCCAGCCATCGAGACGCGCTGCAAGTCATAGATTCGCGGCAGCGGCGCCCAGTAGCTGTCCTCGTTCATGCGGCGCAGCTTCCGCTCGAAGTTCACGCCCCAGCTCTGAAGATCGCTTCCGGTGAACTTGAGGGTACGGAATGGGATGCGTATCTCGGCATACCAGCCGAGCTCCGCGATCCTCGTCGCGACATCCCAGATACCGTCCCAGTTCGCGTTGTTCTCGCGCCCTTCGTTCGCCATCTGCGCGTCCCACTTCGCTCCGGCGGGATTGGTGGCGAACTGATACCCGTTGCGTCCGTCGTGGAAGGTGTCGAGGATGACGGTGAAGCCGTCGCTGCCGCCCGTGTTGTAGTCCTTTTTCAGGTCGTTGACGATCAGCTGGCCCGGCTCGGCATCCTTCGCAAACACGCCAAAATACAGCGCGTCGTCGTCGTAGAGCACGCGCACTTCGGTGTCAAAAGTGGCGGGTGCGCCTTCGCGGGGGTCGTTCTGAATGAAGTTGGTGGCCAGCGGGGCCCCGCTCCAGGCCGCCTCGTCCAGGGCGCCGTCGAGCGTGATTGGACCGGTGGCCCGCACCGCGTTCAGACGGCGCTCGAGATGTGCCGTCGAGTAGTCCAGGGAGGGTTGCTGGGCGAATGAGGGGACCGCCACAGCCATCGACCCTGATATGATGCAAACCGCCGCGCCGACACGAACCATGCTAACTCCTTGTTCCCGTGATAGATACAGTCGCAGTCCAGCCCAGCACCCTGCGCGGCTTCGAAAAAAAACCGAAAAACGGGTTGAGCAACTGCTCCGCAGGCCGATACAATTCGCCTCTTCCCTGTATCGCGAGAAAGGCGCCGGAGAGGACTTCACATGATAAGCGTGGCTGCCATACGAATGCAGCAGTTTGGTGTGCAGTTTTACCAAGCTTCGTTGACTGCCAGCGACATCGACAAGCTCGTTCGCTTCGAGGTCCTGAGCTACGGCGAGTCGGGCCAGCCGGTCCGCGGCGGCAAGAAAAAGACCCCGTCGAAGGTCAACTGGGACCTGCTGGAGCGCCGTATCGCCTCGAGCGAGAAGGCCTACCAGCGCCAGATCATCAGGCGAAAGATTGACGAACTCGTCCAGTATTACGAGCAGTGCCGCCAGGCGCGCGACCTGCCGTCGATCCCGGGCGCGGTCATCATCTCGTGTGATGAGAAGCTGTCGTTCGAGCCGGTCGAGTCGGGCGCGGTCGTCGGCCGCCTGAAGGTGCCCGAGCGCGAGGGGATCCTCCGGGCGATCGACGGACAGCACCGGTTGCTCGCCCTCCATGCGGATATCGAGAACATCCGCGACCAGGACTTCTCGGTGCCGGCCATCATCTTCGACCGGCTGCCCGAGGACCACATCGTCCAGATGTTCGTGACGATCAACGCGAAGCACACGCGGTTGAATTCGTCGCATCTCGTCACCCTCTCTGGCCGTCAGCTCTATCGCGACGAGTCGCTGGCCGCCGCCCACGACATCGTCCGGGCGCTGAACGACCGGGAGGATTCTCCGCTGTACGGAGAAATCAAGCTGCTGGGCGTCGGCCACGGCCGCGTCGCGCAGGCGCCGCTGGCGCAGGAGCTCAAGAAGCTCTTTGCGGCCGAAGCGTTCGGCGGCGCCCGCAAGACTGCGGACTTCCGCGAGGACGGGAAGAAGTTCTACGTGAACTACTTCAAGCAGGTGGCGGTGGTCTTTGGCGCCGCGTGGAACGGCCGCAAGTACAGCATCAGGTCGGCGACCGCCCTGCGGGCATTCATCCGGGTTGCACCCGACGTCGTCCGCCGGCTCGATCAGGAGCACGCCGATCGGAGCGACTTCCGCGCCATCGGCCGTGTCATCGCGCCGTGGGGCCGCCGGATCGGCGATCAGCGCTTCGAGTCCGAGGGCGCGTGGAAGCGCAGCGGCACCACCGTCGATACGCTGGCGCGCGAACTCAAGCTGGCGTTGGAATATCCGGAAGGCGCCGGGGTATAAAAAAAACAGGATGGGACGCCGAAGCGTCCCGTCCTGTTATGCCGGCCTGGCTCCCCCCAGCGTTTACGGCAATTCGCCGTAAACCTCAGACCGACGCCCCTTCGTAGGGCAACGGCTGTGCCGCAAGAAAAGCCCATAAAAACTGCCATTCACTTACGGCCGAGGTTGCAGCTTTGGTGGCAGGAATTACATTCCGTGTATGACTGGTGGCAGTGCGCCTCGATCTGAACGCTGACGTCGGCGAGCGCCGTCGTGACGCCGCACACGACGGTGCGCTGGCGCACGAGTCAGAGCTGATGCGGCACATCACGTCCGCCAACGTCGCCTGCGGGTTCCACGCGGGAGACCCGGGCGTCATGCGGGACACCGTGGCTCTGGCCGCGGCTCATGGCGTGGCTGTCGGCGCGCATCCCGGGTTTCCGGATCTCGAAGGATTCGGCCGGCGCGAGCTTCAGGTGGCCCCCGCCGACGTGGAAGACTTCGTCGCCTACCAGGTCGGCGCGCTGGCCGCGATTGCCGCGGCGCAGGGCGTCCGGCTCCAGCATGTCAAGCCGCACGGCGCGCTCTTCCACATGGCGGCTCGCGACGCCGCGCTGTCGGATGCGATTGCGCGGGCAACCGCGGTGATCGACCGCTCGCTGATTCTGTTCGGGTTGCCGGGTTCGGAGCTGATTGCGGCGGGTACGCGGGCCGGGCTTCGCACCGCGTGCGAGGGGTTTGCCGACCGTGCCTACGAGCCTGGCGGCTCCCTGGTCTCACGACAGCAGCCCGGCGCCGTGATTGTCGATCCGGACGATGTGGTGACCAGGGCCGTGCGCATGGTTCGCGACGGTATCGTCGACGCGGTGGACGGCAGTCCGATCGCCATCCGGATCGACACACTCTGCGTCCATGGCGATACGCCTGGGGCGGCGGAGCTGGCGGCGCAACTCAGGTCGGCGCTCGACGCCGCCGGCATCGACGTCAGGCCTGTGGGCCGCAGCTAGATCAGGTCGCTTTGTTCGCCTTCGTTTCTTCCACAAGAACCCGGCGCAGGACCTTGCCCACCAGCGTCTTCGGAAGATCCTTCCTGAACTCGACAGCCGCCGGCACCTTATAGGGAGCGAGACGTTCCCGGCAGAAGGCGCGCAATTCCTCATCGGTGGCAGCGGCGTCCGCTTTCAGCACGACCCACGCCTTCGGCACTTCGCCCTTCAGCGCGTCGGGGATCCCGGCGACGCTCACTTCCTGCACGGCCGGGTGCGACGCGAGCACTTCCTCAATCTCGCGCGGCCACACCTGGAAGCCGCTGGTCTTCAGCATGTCCTTCTTGCGATCGACGAGAAAGACGTAGCCCTCGTCGTCCATGTACGCGAGGTCGCCCGTGTGGACCCACGGCGCCCCAGACCCGTGGACGCGCAGCGTGTCGGCGGTTTCGTCAGGATTGTTCCAGTACTCCGACAGGTGCTGCGGCGCCCGGAGAATCAATTCGCCGACTTCGCCTGGCCCCATATCGCGGTCGCCCTTTTCCGCCTCGACGATCCGGACTTCCACGTCTGGCAGCGGCAGGCCGATGGACCCAATCTTGTTGGTCCCTTTTACGGGATTGATGCAGCACGCCATCATCCCCTCGGTCAGCGAATACCCCTCGACAATCCTGGCGCCCGTCGCCTCCTCGAACCGGCGTTTCGTGTCGGCCATCAGCGCTGCGGCACCGGAGATGCACAACTTGATCGAGCTGAGGTCGACCTTGCCGGCGCGCACATCCGGATGGTTCAGGATGGCGGTGTACAACGTCGGGATACCGTTGAAGAACGCGGGCTTCACCTGCTTGATCGTCTTCAGCAAATCTCCGATGTCGCGGGGATTCGGCACGAGCGACAGCGGCGCGCCCGCGACGAATGCCAGCGGCTGCACGCCCACGTTCGCATAGACATGGAACATCGGCAGCGGCAACATGATCGGGTCAATCCACGGACGCAGTGCGGATTTCATCCAGGCGTGGATCTGCAGGCCCGCCGCGACGTAGTGACGATGGAGACCGACGACGCCTTTGGGAGTCCCCGTCGTCCCCCCGCTCGAGAGAATCACGGCTCTGTCATCGGGCCGGACTGTGACGTCGGGACGCGGCGACCCGGCATGCGCCGACAGCAGGGACTGCAGCCAGCGATCGTGGGACTGGATCGCGATCCGGTGCCCGTCCTTCTTTTCCTTGAAGAGGGTGAACAAGACCCGCAGGACCGGCGGCAGATACTCCTTGATGGACGTCGCGATGACGCGGCGGACCGATGTGCGCGCCTGAATGTTCTTGAGCCGCTGATAGAACGGCGTCAGCGCCACGACCATCGTGGCTCCCGTGGCGATCAGCGCCGCCTCCAGCTCGCGCTCCGAATAGATCGGATTGACCGGGACCACCACCGCGCCGGCCTTCCATGCGCCGAATTCCGCGACGAAGAACTGGGGACAGTTCGGCAGGAGCAGCGCCACCCGGTCGCCCGGCCTGACGCCGAGATCGGCCAGCGCCGCAGCGCACGCCGTGCTCTGGTCCTCCAGCATTCGATAGGACGTCGCCGTTCCCTTGAAAAGCAGCGCCGGCTTGTCGCCATGGTCGCGGGCGAGCTCGGAAAGGTAGTCGAGGAGGGTCTTATCGGGATACGGCGCGACACTTGGCGCGACGTCGTCGTCGTAGTGCGCGAGCCATGGATGCACGCGCACATTCTACCGACAACTCCCAGCGCCCAGGACGGCGATTCCTGCGGCCAACCACCCCCGAATTCGGGCACCGTGCGTGTTAACATCCTGCCCGCTCGAAGATTGGAGATCAGCGTGTGCGAACGAGGTCGGCGTCAGCTGCGTGGGAGCAACGGTCTACTCCAAGAATAGTTAGGCGACGAGCCTCATTCCAATTGCGATGAACACGAATCTCTCGGGCACGTGGACTGGCGAGATCTCCGGCACGAACGCCGGCGGGATGCTCCTGCAGCTTGTCCAAGAGCTTGACCGCCTGTACGGCACTGGCCGGTTCCACGAGCCCGCTCTTGGCGCGTACGAGTACGAGATTCAGGGTGTCGGAAAAGGTGTCGATTTCTCTTTCTTCCTTACGCCGAGTCCCAATCAGAGCCTTCAGCTTGGAACCATTCAAGCCTCGTGTCGCTTGGCTGACACCGGTGAACTCATCGGTCAGTGGACGTCGTCTCTCGGAACCGCCGGTGTTTTCACAGCGCGCCGGCCGGAAAGCGCGATGATCACCAATAAGCCTTCTGCCAGTTCAGTGTTCCTAGTTCACGGTCAAGATGAGGCGACCAAGGAAAAGGTGGCCCGCTTTCTTGAGCGACTCGGTTTGGAGGTCATCGTTCTTCAAGAGAGAGTCAATCAGGGCATGACGACCATCGAAAAATTCGAGGAATATGCCGAGCAGGCTGGCTTCGCCATCGTTCTGTTTACCCCAGATGACATCGGTTTTCCACTCGGCGCCGAAGATCGCAAGCGTCCACGTGCGCGTCAAAATGTGGTGCTCGAGATGGGTTATTTCATTGGGCGACTCAAGCGGGAGAAAGTGTGCGTTCTCTACAAGGGAGGCGTCGAACTGCCGTCCGACATTTTGGGCGTTGTGTACCATTCCCTGGACGACGCAGGTGCTTGGAAACTGACGCTGGCAGGCGAGCTCAAGCGGGCTGGCTACCCTGTGGACTTGAACAAGATCGTCGTCTAACCTCCGTTTGCAGCCGTCCGCAGCGGTGACATCGTGAGCCGCCCCAGCTGAAGCCAGCCGTTAGCCAGACCCGAAAAAGAATGGCGATACAGGAAGTTCTCATCGCGCAACTCGATGACGTGCTCAGTGAGTTTGCGGCCCTGCTGAAGCGCTCCAAATACGACGACGTTTCGGACCTATCCGAAGCGGAAGTCGGGAGGTTTGTCAGCCGGGCTGAGGCTGCTATTCATCGAGTGGCTGGCCGGCCATCCCCCTATGCTGACCAATCGGAGCGGGTGTTCAAGGCTGGAGGCTACACAGGAATTTTGGCGCGCTCATTGGCTGGGATTCTGCAATCGCTCAGATCCGATCTGGCGGCCGGGTATGTCAAGTCCCATCGAGAGCTCGTGCATGCGGAACTGTTCGCTGATTTTCTTGAGATGGCTCAGCACCTCTTGAACGAGGGATACAAAGATGCCGCAGCCGTGATCGCCGGAAGTTCCTTGGAGGCGCACCTTAGGCAGCTCTGTCAAAAAAGCGGTATCACCCTCGAGATCGCTAGCGGTGCTTCAACAACGCCGAAGAAAGCTGATCGCCTCAATTCGGACTTAGCTGGCGCTGAGACGTACTCGAAACTTGATCAGAAAAGTGTCACGGCGTGGCTTGATCTCCGCAACAAGGCGGCTCACGGCAAGTATGCGGAGTACGAGACGCCCCAGGTGAGTCTCCTGATTGCGGGCATTCGAGATTTCATTGCGCGACACCCGGCATGAACTGGCTAACATTCAAACGGAGCCGAAGCTCCGACCGTCTGTGGGTCCTTTCGCTGCGGCGCGCGGCTCATTCGTCTCCGTTAGACCGCACCGGTGTCGCAGCTTGGTTATTGCCGCCGGCTGCCATGAGACCGGAGGGGATCCCATATACCAATTACGACGGGCTTGGTTCACCCAACAGGAGTTGCTCTAAGCAGGCAGTGGAGGAGACATGCCGAGTAAGGCCGAATTCGTCAAGGCGATGCGATCGCTCAAGAAGCCCGGCGGGCGACAGACCGTCTTCCTAGCCTCTCACTGTAAGGCATCCGCCGGCGTGATGACTGCGACGAAACTGGCCAAAGCGGCCGGCTACAAGTCATTCGATGGTATTAACCTTCGGTATGGCTTGCTTGCACAGAAGATAGGCTCCGCGATGGGACGGCGCAATGTTGACATCACTCTCTTGGTCGCAGGAGTCGAGCCCAAGGCCGTCACAAATCGCGATTGGCTCCTTTCAATCCGGCCGGAGTTCGCAGCAGCGCTCAGGGAAGTTGGCTGGGTAAAGGAGTAGGCCGCGGTCGAATGCCGCTGCACCTGTCGGCCATTGGAAGACCGAAGCTATTGGAGCATCCGCGGCGTCGCTGCAGGTATACAGAGCAGGGGATTTCCTGAAGATCATCCTGAGCCGAAAGGGCTTCGATTCCACTGCCGGAGGTGTCCCGAGTCCGATCTTCCCGAATGGGAGGATGCTCTCATTGCCGATTCCGCACGCTGCTGGCCTCTTGACTTATCAGGACATCCTCTTTGAAGACCTTCCGATCGCCGGGATTGTGTCTGATCTCACGCGCGGTGCTCTGGGACCATCGAGTCCCGCTCACCTAGATCCTGATCTTCGAGCCAGTGCCATTGCTCGTGATGCTGGGTGGCGACCGTTGTTCGGCCAAGACAGTGCGGCCCAAACACACCTTGAGAGGCATTGCGTAGGGCCGGGGGATCTATTCCTGTTCTTTGGTTGGTTCCACGAAGTGCGCGAAACGAATGGACGCTGGAGCTATATTCCAAATGCTCCGGATCTTCATGTTCTGTTCGGCTGGCTTGAAGTTGCCGAAGCCGTGCCGATCGCGGAGAAGTGGACGACCATGCCTCGCTGGGCTGCTAGCCACCCGCACTTCCATGGGATTCCAGCAAAAAACAACACGCTCTATGTGTCTCGATCCGTCGAAGACGGTGGCGTTGGTGGGGGCACGTTCGATAGCTACCGCCGAGCGCTTCGACTCTCTTCGGAGGATCACAGCCGCAGCCGTTGGCAGCTGCCGGCGTGGTTCAGCCCAGAGGGACGCGCTTCGTCCCTCAGCTTTCATGGCAAGCCGTCGCGTTGGCGAAAGATCGAAACCGGAGTGATTCTTGACACTGTGGGGCGAGGGCAGGAGTTTGTGCTGGATGGCGAGCATTATCCCGAAGCGGGTCCATGGGCCCGTGCGCTCATCGATGGGATTGCATAACCCAACAATCGAACGAGCGCGCCTTCATAAGGCGCCCCAGGGTGACCAGTTGATTCGGCCTTACGCGCCTACGCGAACGAGGGTTTTCGGCCTCAAGGACTTGAGGGTGGCGAGTACCTCGGGAACGAGGGGCTCAAGCGATTCGAGCCGATTGCTCTCCGCTATGAGGACGATGACGGCGACTGGTAACGTCGCGATGTTCTGCTGGAACTCGATGTTCTGATCCGCCGTCAGCATCACATCGAAAGTCATGGCCGCCTGGCGCAACAGCGCGCCATTGTTCAGACTGGTCCAGCCTTGCGAGCCACGGTTGAAACGTCGTGCCCAACGAGCAACGGGCTCAGCGGACGCGGTAGCGACTCATCGAGCAGGATGCGCACGGGACGCCAGTAAGTCCCCGGCGATCTCCAAGGCCGCCACCGCCTGCTCACGCGTCACAGATGGAAAGTGGTCGAGGAAGCGGTCGAGTGAGTCGCCGGCAGCCAGGTAATCGACGAGGTTCTTCAGCGGGACACGCGTGCCAGCGAAGACGGGCGTACCACCCAGCACGTCGGGGTCGCACCGGACGACGGATTGCACGGTTGGTGTGGGCATGTCGTGCCTTCTCTCGGCATGCTACCTCCGATTCGGTTCACCCGAGCATCATCAGCAGCAGGGCTTTCTGGGTGTGAAGACGGTTTTCCGCCTGATCGAACACCACTGACGAAGCGGACTCGAAGACGTCGGCCGTCACTTCCTCGCCGCGATGCGCGGGGAGGCAGTGCATGAACAGCGCGTCCGGGCGGGCGACGCTCATCAACGCCGCGTTCACCTGAAACGGCTGGAAGATCCGCCGGCGCACCTTCGCTTCCTGCTCCTGGCCCATCGACGTCCACACGTCGGTATAGATCGCGTCGGCGCCCGCTGCCGCTTCACGGGCATCGGTGAACATCCTGACCTGCGCGCCGCCCTGCGCCGACCGCATGGCTTCCTGCACCACGGTCGCGGGAAGCTCATAACTTGGGGGCGTCGCCACGTGCACGGAGATCCCGAGCTGGGGCGCCGCATGGACGAGCGACGTCGCCACGTTGTTGCCGTCGCCGACGTAGGCCAGCGTCCGGCCCTTGCAGTCGCCCCAGCGCTCCATCAGCGTCAGCATGTCGGCGAGTGCCTGACATGGGTGCTCGGCGTCGCTGAGCGCGTTGATGACTTTCAGTGCGCCAGTGGCGCCGGCGAATGTCTGCACCTTTTCGTGGGCGTACGTGCGAATGACCAGCGCCTTGACCCATCGCTCGAGGTTGCGCGCGACGTCCTCGAGTGGCTCGCGGGTGCCCTCGGCGAACTCCCGCGGCAAATCGAGGGTATGGCCGCCGAGCTCGCGTATGCCAATCTCAAACGTCGATCGCGTGCGCAGCGAGGGCTTCTCGAACAGGAGCGCGACATGCGCACCGCCGAGCGCGTGCGCCGTAGGCGCGCGCTCACCGAGCCGGCGTTCGGATTTGAGGCGGACGGCTACCTCGAGCAGGCGAAGCAGGTGGCTGGTGGAAATATCGAGGATGGATAGGAAGTCTTTGCCCGGCAGCGCCGGCGGACCAGACGGGCTCACGTCCGGTACTCGCCGTTGATCTTCACGTATTCGGCGCTCAGATCGCAGGTCCAGATCGTCGCGCGCTCACGGCCGGCGCCAAGGCGGACGTCGATCTGCACCGTCTTGCCCTTGAGATGTTCCGCGGCCACCGGCGCGGCTTCATCGTGCGGCAACCCGTTCTCGAAGAGCAGCGTCCCGCCGACGTGGACCGTGAGGCGGTTGATATCGAACTTCACGCCCGACCGGCCGGCAGCGGCGACGATGCGGCCCCAGTTCGGATCCGCGCCGTGCACCGCCGTCTTGACGAGCGGCGAATTCGCGATCGTGCGCGCGACCTGCCTGGCGTCGTCAATCGACGCGGCGTTTTCGACCGTCACCGCGATCAGCTTGGTGGCGCCTTCGCCGCCGCGCACGATGGCGACCGCGAGCTCGCGCGACACGGCGAGCATGCCGTCGAGGAGCGCAGGGAACAGCGCCTCGTCAATCACCACCCCGCTGGCCCCGGATGCCAGGGCGAACAGCGAATCGTTGGTCGAGCACTCGCCGTCGACCGTGATCGCGTTGAATGTGTCGCGCGCCGACAGCTGGAGCGCCTTCCGCAGGAGATCCGGCGCGACCTGTGCGTCGGTCGTGAGGAAGCCGATCATTGTCGCCATGTTCGGCTCGATCATGCCGGAGCCCTTGGCCATGCCGCCGATCGTGAACGTCCCGCGCGATGTCGTCACCGTGACGGCGTAGTCCTTCGGGAACGGATCGGTCGTCATGATCGCCCGCGCCGCATCGGCGCCCGCATCGGCGCTCATCGAGCCTGTCGCGCTCCGGATGCCGGCGATGACGCGGTCGATCGGCAACGCCACGCCAATCACCCCGGTGCTGGCGACGAGGATCTCCTCCGGCGCGCAGCCGAGTGCCGCTGCCGTCTCGGCGGCCATCTGACGCGCGTGCTGCATCCCCGTATCGCCCGTACAGGCATTGGCGCAGCCGCTGTTCACGACAACGGCGCGCGCGCGTCCGGTGGTGCGGTCGAGATGCTCTTTCGAGACCGTGACCGGCGCGGCCTGCGCGAGATTGGTCGTGAACAGCCCCGCCGCCGATCCCGCGGCATCCGCGGCGAGCACCGCCAGGTCGAGGGCAGAGGGCGACTTCTTGATGCCGCAGTGGACGGCGCCCGTACGGAAGCCACGCGGAGCGGTGATCCCTCCGCGCGTTGGCGTGACCGTCGCGGCTGCGCTCGACCGGATGGCGTCAGCCATGGACGTGGTGAATCGGCCGGACAACGGCGTACTGCCCGCATCGCCGGAACAGCGGACAGCGATGACAGTCGGTGACGATCTTTTCGGGAAGCCACACGTGCGGCACGATCGAAAATCCTCGCTGGACGAAGTACGCCGGCGAATGCGTGAACGCGCAGAGCTTCTCGAAGCCCGCGGTCACGGCGCGCGCCATCAACTCGTCGAGCATCCGGCTTCCGACGCCGACTGCCCGTGCGTCGGCGCTCACGACCAGCGACCGGACCTCTGCCACCGAGCGGCTCAGGGGCGCCAGCTCGGCGCACGCGATCAGGTGACCGTCCTGTTCCGCCACGACGAAGCGATGCGCATGGGTGCCGATTTCCACGAGCTCCCGCGGCAGCAGGCGCCCTTCCGCCTGGTGCTCGACGATCAGGGCATGGATGGAGGTGGCGTCCTCGGTGCAGGCCTCGCGGACAAGCACGCCAACAGGCGGACGCGGGACCGCCGCGAACGTGTCGGTACGGAGTGCGGCACGTGTCATACCTGTACCCCCTGTGCAACGCTGGCGAACACCGTGTCCAGCATGTCGACCGCGCGGTCGATCTCGGCGGCCTGGATCGTCAGCGGCGGCAGCATGCGGACGACCTTCTCATCGGTGCGATTCACGAGCAGCCCGTGGCCGCGCGCGGTATCGACAATGGGCATCGCGTCAATGCTCAGTTGAAGGCCCCGCATCAATCCAACACCCCGGACTTCCTGGATGACCGGGTGCTTCAGTGCGAGCGCGCGCAGGCGGCGCTCGAAGTGGGCGCCAACCGTCTTGACGTGATCCATCAGGCCGCGCTCCATGAGCTCCGTGAGGACGAACGCCGCCGCGCGTGTGCCGAGAAGATTGCCGCCGTAGGTGCTGCCATGATCGCCGGCTGAAATCTGCGCGGCGACGCGTTCGGACACGAGGGCCGCCCCGATGGGGATGCCGCCCCCGAGTGCCTTTCCAACCGCAATCAGGTCGGGTTTCAAGCCGAGAGCCTGGAAATAGAACGGATACCCCGTGCGACCCAGTCCGGTCTGCACTTCATCCGCGATGTACAGGGTTCCCGTTCGGGCGCAGACGTCATTGATTGCGGCGGCAAATGGCGCAGACAACGGCCGGATGCCGCCCTCACCCTGGATCGGCTCTGCGATAATCGCGGCCGTCTTGTCGTTCACCGCGGCCACGAGCGCCGCGGGATCGGCGGGGTCAACGAACGTCACCCCCTCGAGCAACGGCGCAAACGGCGCGCGGTAATGGTCGTTGTGCGTGACCGACAGCGCGCCAAATGTCCGTCCCGCGAAACCGCCCTGGAGCGCGACAAACCGGGTGCGATCCTTCGCGCCCTGTGTAAACCAGTAGCGCCGCGCAAACTTGAGGCAGGCCTCTACCGCCTCGGCGCCGCTGTTCGAGAAGAAGACGCGCGGAAGCCCCGACAGTGCGGCGAGCCTTGCCGCGGCGTCCCCCTGAAACGGGTGGTAATACAGGTTCGACGTGTGCACGAGCGTGGCCGCCTGGTCCGCAATGGCAGCGGTCAGGCCCGGGTGCGCATGTCCGAGCGCCACGACGCCAATGCCCGACACGAGGTCGAGATACTCGCGGCCCTCTGTGTCGTACAGCGACACACCGCGGCCGCGGACAAATGCCACCGGCTGGCGTTTGTACGTCTGCACGATGTGGCGCGACTCGCGCGCCGTGATGTCGTCGAGTGTCGGGTTCATCGTGTGACCTGTGTGCAGCCGGTCAGCCGGCCGCTGCCCGCCGCAAGTGTTTCGAGCGCCACCTCGCGCCCGTTGGCAATGACCACGTCGCCGACGCCTTTTTTCAACGCGGCGCGGCACGCGTCGAGCTTCGCCACCATGCCCTTGTTGGCCGTGCCGGCCTTCACCATCTGCGCCGCCGATCGCGTCGTCAGTGTGTCGATCGTGCGGCCCTGTTCGTCGAGCACGCCGGATGTGCCGCCGGCGATGACCAGACGTGCCGCTCCCAGAGCGCCGGCGAGGTGAGCGGCCAGCGTATCGGCATTCACGTTCAGCAGCTGTCCGCGCCGCGTGGCGCCGATGCACGCGACGACCGGCAGATAGCCGCGCGTCAGCAGATCGGTCAGCAGCTGCGGAGCGCCGTTGTTGATCGGCGATCCGACCAGTCCGAGGTCCACCGTGCCGCCGGCAACGCTCGCGATCGGGCCGGCGCGTTTGACCGTGACCACCGCGGCGTCGGCGCCCGTCAGTCCCACCGGCCGCGCCCCGGCGGCGCGAAGCGCGGCCACCAGGCGTGTATTGATGGCGCCCGCCAGGACCGCGACCACGACGTCGAGGGTGCGCGCGTCGGTGACCCGCAGGCCGTCGACCTGCTGTTTGGGAATTCCTGCGGTGGCCAGCGCCGCATCGATTTCGCGGCCGCCGCCGTGCACCACCACGAGCGGCGCGCGGCCGGCCAGGCGCGCGATGCGTCCGGCAAGAACCTGCAGTTCGTCCGGTTGTTCGAGGAGTTCGCCACCCAGCTTCAACACGATGGGTTTCTTCATCGCAGGCCCGTCGTTTCGTCGAGCCCGAGCATCAGGTTCAGATTCTGCACGCCCTGGCTCGCCGCGCCCTTGAGCAGATTGTCGAGCACCACCACCAGGACAAGCCGGCTGCGGCTCTCATCGACCTTCCAGCCGATGTCGCAGAAGTTCGTATACGCGACGTGCTTGATCTCCGGCAGGTCGCCTCCGGTGAGCCGGACGAAGGGCGCCGACGCATACGCCGCCTGCAGCGCCGCGGCGACCTGTGCCTCCGTCGTACCGCGCTTCAGCGAGACATAGACCGTCTCGAGAATGCCCCGATCGAGCGGCACGAGATGCGGCACGAACGTAACGGTCGTGCCGAGCTCCTGTTCGATTTCCGCGGCGTGCCGGTGCGAAAAAATGCCGTACGCGGCGACGCTGCCGTGGTTCTCGCAGAAGTGCGTCCGGTCGCTCGGCGCTTTGCCGGCGCCGGAGATGCCTGACTTGGCGTCGATCACGACGCTGCCTTCCATCAGTCCAGCGGCGGCCAGCGGCTCGAGTGCGAGCAGCGCGGCGGTCGGATAGCAGCCCGGGCACGAGGCGAGCCGTGCCCCGCGGATGGCGTCGGGATGCCGCTCCGGGAGCGCGTAGACGACCCCGTCGGGCAGCGCGGTGGTGGCGGGGTACCAGCGCTGACGGTCGGCATCGCTCCGGATCCGGAACGCACCTGAGAGATCGATGACGCGCAGGCCGCGCTGGATCAGCGCCGTGCCGATCTCCGCCGCGGCGGCCTCCGGCAGCGCGAGCATGACGACGTCGGACCCCGCAGCCAGCCGATCGATGTCGAGGGGGACCACCGTGCCGTCCCAGATGCGCTTCAACGCCGGCAGCGGCCGCGGCGCGCTCGTGGCGCCAGACGACATCGCGTCGGTCAGCGTGACCGCGGGATGGCGCGCCAGCAGCTTGACGAGCTCCTGGCCGGCATAGCCGGTGGCGCCGGCAATCGCGACGCGGGCAGGAACAGGGGCGATTCTGGTCATCGGCAAAAGAGAGTATTTATACAGTCCGATGCATAAACAGTCAAGCGTTTGCGGTATGCTGACGGCTGTCCATGAAGGCGCGCCGACAGTCGGCCATCCTCGACGCCATCCAGCGGCAGCGCGTGCGCAGCCAGGAGCAGCTGCGCCGGCAGCTGCGCGCGGCCGGCTACGACGTCACGCAGGCGACGCTGTCGCGTGACGTGCGGGAGCTCGGGCTGGTGAAGGCCGAGGGCGCGTACCAGCCGCCGGCCGCTCCCGCCGTCAACGGCCACTCGTCGAAGGCGCTGTTCAACCGTGCCGTCGCCGAATACCTCACGCACGTGGCCCGCGTGCAGCAGCTGGTCGTGCTGCGGACCGGCCCCGGCCAGGCGCAGCTGCTCGGCGTCGCGCTCGACGGCGCGCGGCTGCCCGAAGTGGTGGGGACGATCGCGGGCGACGACACGATTCTTGCGATTGCGCCGGATGCCCGCCGCGCGCGGGCGCTCGTCAAGCGCCTCGAGGGGCTATCCCGGTCATGAACCCGCTCAGGAGCCGGCGCATCCTCGTGCCATTCTCCGGAAGTCCGGCGAGCGCGGCCGCCATCCCCGCCATGGCGCGGCAGCACGATGCCGAGGTGGTGGCCCTCGTCCTCGATCTCGGCCAGGGACAGGAGCTCGAACATCTGCGCGACGGTGCGCTCGGCGCGGGCGCCGTGCGCGTCCACGTGCTCGACGTGCGCGAGGAGTTCGCGCGCGACTATGCGGTGCCGTCGCTCCAGGCGGGCCTGACGGCGCCCGACAGCGACCCCGACAGCGACCCCGACAGCGACCCGCTCGGCGTTCGGCTTGCCGCCCGGCTCGTCGCGAAGAAGATGGCCGAGATCGCGGATATCGAAGACGCCACCGTGGTCCTGGGCCAGGCGGGCGACACGTCGACGCTCTGGGGCCGTACCGGTGCTTACGTCTGGACCAGGCCGGCGTCCGACGCTCCGGAGGGCGCGGCCGAAGTGGAGATTGCCTTTGACCGGGGCGTCCCGTCGGCCGTCAACGGCGTGCCGATGATCCCCACGGATTTGATCGACATCCTCAACATCATCGCCGGCCACCATGGCGTCGGCCGAATAGACCTGCACGACGCCCATGGCGAAGCGCCCGCAGCCGTCGTCCTGCGCGCCGCCTATCGCGCGCTTCACACGGCCGCGATTTCTGGGGACATTTTGGCGGACAACGCCGGCGGCGGTCCAGAGCGTGTGCACGGCTCCGTGCGGATCGCGCTCCTCAAGGGCCAACATACGGTCGTGGAGTGCCAGGTGCAGCAGATACAGAGCCAGCAGATACAGAGCCAGGAGACAGTGAGCCAGCAATGACCCTCTGGTCAGGACGATTCGATACGGCGCCGGATCCCGAGGCCTTCGACTTCGGCATCTCGTTCGGGTTCGATCGAGCCCTCTTCGAAGATGACGTCACCGGGAGCATCGCCTGGGCGGACGCGCTTGGCGCGGCCGGCGTACTGTCGGCGGATGATGTGCGCTCGATCGTCGAAGCCCTGAAATCAATCCTGGCCGAGGGGCGCCGCGATCCGGCGTACGTCTCGGGGCCGGACGAGGACGTGCACAGCTTTGTCGAGCGCAAGCTGGTGGAGCGCATCGGCGACGCGGGACGCCGCCTGCATACGGGCCGGTCGCGGAACGAGCAGGTCTCGCTGGATCTGCGTCTGTATCTGCGCCGGCGTATCCTGCTGCTGCAGGACGCGCTGTCCACGCTCGTCGAGGCGTGCGTCGCGCAGGCCGAGCACGCCGGCCTGGCGCTGATGCCGTCCTACACGCACATGCGCCGCGCCCAGCCGGTGCTGGTCGCCCACTATTTCCTGTCGCACGCCGCCGCGTTCAGGCGGGATCACGCACGGCTCGCCGCGGCCGCCGCGGAAGCCGACGCCCTGACGCTCGGCTCGGGCGCGGTCGCAGGCACCAGCTATCCGATCGACACCGCCGCGCTCGCGCGCGCGCTCGGCTTCTCGCGCGTCGTCTCCAACAGCATGGACGCCTCGTCGGATCGGGACTTCGTGGCGTCGTTTCTCTTCGCGGTGTCGCTCGCGATGGTGCATCTGAGCCGGTTCGCCGAGGATCTGATCATCTTCACTGGCGAGGAGTACGGCTTCTTCGAGCTCGCCGACGCGTCGGCCACAGGCAGCAGCATGATGCCGCAGAAGAAGAACCCGGATCCGCTGGAGCTCGTGCGCGGCAAGAGCGGCCGCGCCATCGGGCGGCTGACCGGTTGGCTGGCGACGATGAAGAGTCTCCCGACCGGCTACAACAAGGATCTGCAGGAGGACAAGGAAGCGGTCTTCGACGCCGAAGCGACGCTGCACGTGTCGCTGCGCGCCACCTACGCCGTCGTCTCCCGCCTGACGGTCAATGCCGATCGGACCGGCCAGGCCGCATCAGGGCTTCTGCTGGCGACCGACGTAGCCGACTACCTGGTCTCTCGCGGGATGCCGTTCCGCCGGGCGCACGAAGTCGTCGGCGCGCTCGTACGGCGGCTCCTGGCCGAGGGGCGGGACTTCAGCACGATGACGCTCAAGGAATGGCGGGACTCGAGCGATCTGTTCGGCGATGACGTGCTGCAGGCGGCGACGGCGCTCGCCTCCGTCCAGGCCCGCCGCACGCCGCAGTCGACCCACCCGGATGCCGTTAAAGCGGCGATCGGGGAGAGCCGATCCTGGCTCCAGGGCCTCCGGCGGAATCTGTAGGAACCTCCCGGCGCTTTTGCTACACTTTTTTGGCACCTGCGCCGCGTGTCCGCCGCGCATCCCACCTGAAAGGCATATCGGGGAGTTTTAATGCAACAACGCCGGCCTCGGCTCGGTGACATTCTGGACGACTATTGCCCGCGTGAGCGCCGCATCACCAATCACGCCGTCGTCGCCATGATCGAAGACGAGGTGAAGCAGACCCGCTGCACGACCTGCGATGCCGACCATGAATACAAGGCGGCCCGCCTTCCGCCGCAGCGCCGCAAGCGTCCCGAAGACGGCGCCGCCGACCCGTCGGTGCCCGGCCGCCTCCGTCCCACGGACGATGACATGCCGGCAGACGAGGGCCTGATCGACGACGAGGGAGCCGCCGATGGCGAGGCGTTCGACTCCGAACAGCTCAACGCAGATGGCGCGCCGGACGATGAAACGGGCGAAGACGAAGCCCGGTTGCCCGAAGACGACGGTCCCGTGCACCGGCGATTGATCCGCGCGACGCTGCCGCGGCAGGAGGGTCAGGTCCCCGAGCGCAAGGAACCTGAATTCACGGTTCGCCAGCCAGGGATGCGCGGGCCAGATGGCCGGACCAAAGGCGGCGGTGGCGGCGGCGGCCGGGGACGCCGGCCGATGCGCGGTCCGCAGCCACAGGGCGGGGGCGGATGGCAGGGCCAGTCCTCTCGACAGGGATCGGGATCCGGATTCGGGCAGGGGCAGCCGCGCCAGGGCGGCGGCGGTCCACGTCAGGGCGGCGCGCCGGGGAACCGCGGCCAGGGAGGTCCAGGTGGCCCGCGCGGCAACCGGCCGGGAGCTCCTCCCGCGGGCGGCCGCGCCGGCGGCGGGCGTAAGCGCGGACGATAGTGTCGGACTTCGCCGGCAAGACCGGACTGATCGTCGGCGTCGCCAACAAGCGATCCATCGCGTGGGCGATCGCGCAGGCCACGGCACGACGCGGCGCCCGTCTCGCCATTACATTTCAGGGACGCTTCGAGGAACACGTACACGAGCTGGCCGAAGGGCTGGACTCGCCGCTCATCCTGCCGTGTGACGTCTCCAACGACAGCGAGATCGACGCCGTGTTTGCGAAGGTAGGCGCCGAGTTCGGCGGTCTCGACTTCGTGGTGCACGGCGCGGCGTTCGCGCCGCGCGACGAGCTGTCTGCGCCATTTGCCAACACCAGCCGCGAAGGATTCCGGACCGCGCTCGATATTTCGGCGTACTCGCTGATCGCGCTGACGCGCGGCGCGATGCCACTAATGGAATCTCGAGGCGGCGGCAGTGTCCTGACACTGACCTACCTCGGCAGTGAGCGCGTGTTTCCGAACTACAACGTGATGGGTGTGGCCAAAGCCGCGCTCGAATCGACCGTCCGCTACCTGGCGGCCGACGTCGGCCCCAAAAATATCCGCGTCAACGCCATCTCCGCCGGCCCGATCAAAACGCTCGCGGCGGCCGGAATTTCCGGCTTTTCATCGATTCTGAATGTCTATCGGGAGCGCGCGCCGCTGCGGCGGAACGTCGAAGCGGCTGAGGTGGGGGAGGCTGGGGCGTTTCTTCTCAGCGATGCCGGGAAAGCGATTACCGGCGAAGTCCTCATGGTCGACGCGGGGTTCCACGCGACGGGCATGTAAGACGGGCATGTAGGTTGCTGCCTTGTCGGCCGGAGGCACTATGCGGAACCCCGGCTATTTCAAGGCAACAATCTTCGCGATGATCCTGGCGGTCACGGTTTCGTGCGGCAAGACCGTTGGCGAGGCCATCGACGACACGACCATCACGCCCCGAGTCAAGACGGCCATGCTCAACGATCCGGCCGTTGGCGGCCTGCGGATCGACGTCGATACGTTCAAGGGCGTCGTGACGCTGTCAGGACGCGTCAAGAGTCCGACCGAGCGCGACCAGGCCCTCGGCCTCGCGCGCGGCATTGATGGAGTCGTCGAAGTGAAGGACTCCATGCAGATCATTCCGGAGTAATACTGGCGCGCAGGTTGAAACCTGCGCTCTACATGTAGCGCGCAGGCTTCAGCCTGCGCGTTACCTCCCCCAGCTCTCCGTTCGAATCTTCGGCTCGGCGACGCCGAGCGCTTTCAGCGTGCTGACCGACTCGTCCACGAGCGATGAGGGTCCGCAGACGAAGCAGAGCGTGTCGGCTGGTTCGTGCAGCACGGCTTCAAAATGATCGCGGCCGATGCGGCCCCTGCGTCCTGCCCACTTTGTATCATCACGAGTGACCGTCTGATGCAGCTCGAGGACGCCCGCTCGAACGTGGCGTTCAAGCTCCCCGATGAACGCGAACTCATCGCCGCTGCGCGCGCTGTACAACAGCGAAATCCGCTGACCCTGATGCTTCCGGAGCAGGTGATCCAGCATCGACCGGAGCGGGGCGATGCCCGTGCCGCCGGCCACGAACAGGATCCACCCGGCCGAGGCGTCTGGCGGCAGCGTAAACGTGCCGATGGGGCCTTCGATCTCGAGCGTCCTGCCGGCGGCGAACCCGAAATCCGAGGTCGCCTCTGCCTCTACGCCGATCAGGAGCTCGAGGCGCAGTGTGTCGCTCGCCTGTTCTGGCGAGCAGGCAATCGAATAGGGCCGCCGTACC
The DNA here is from genome assembly GCA_945903265.1 of Candidatus Sulfopaludibacter sp. SbA3. Taxonomy (GTDB): domain Bacteria; phylum Acidobacteriota; class Vicinamibacteria; order Vicinamibacterales; family UBA2999; genus CAXNKG01. Next base: position 221,944 of record CAMDNQ010000002.1, on the reverse strand, counting down.
CGATCGCCAGTCCTGCCCACCATTACCGCCTGGCCCGGATCGAAGACGAGCGACTGTCCGCGAAGATCCAGTGTGATGAGGCGCGATCGCGGGGTGATCGCCTCTACGTCCAGGACGGGAACCGTAACGACCGGCACTCGCCGCAGTGTACTCGGAGGCGACGCGCCAGGCCGGAACCCGTATGATTGAAGACCGTGGGAAATATTCTCGAAAGCGTTCCCGCCGGTCAGAAGGTCGGCATCGCGTTTTCCGGCGGTCTCGACACGAGCGCCGCGCTGCACTGGATGCGCGCGAAGGGGGCTGTCCCCTATGCCTATACCGCCAACCTCGGGCAGCCGGACGAGCCGGACTATGACGAGATTCCCAGAAAGGCGCTCGAGTACGGCGCCGAACTGGCCCGGCTGATCGATTGCCGCGCGCAGCTGGTGTCCGAAGGCATCGCCGCGCTGCAATGCGGCGCGTTCCACATTTCCACGGCGGGTGTTCCGTACTTCAACACCACGCCAATCGGCCGCGCCGTCACCGGCACCATGCTCGTCGTCGCGATGAAACAGGACGACGTTCATATCTGGGGCGACGGGAGCACCTTCAAGGGCAATGACATCGAACGGTTCTACCGCTACGGCCTGCTCGCCAATCCGGACCTGAAGATTTACAAACCGTGGCTCGACCAGGCGTTCATCGACGAACTCGGCGGCCGGGCCGAGATGTCCGAGTACATGCGGAGCGCCGGGCTGCCGTACAAGATGAGCAGCGAGAAGGCGTATTCGACCGACTCGAACATCCTCGGGGCGACGCACGAAGCGAAGGATCTCGAGCGGCTCGATACCGGGATCACGATCGTCCATCCGATCATGGGCGTCCGCTTCTGGCGCGACGACACCGTGGTCAAACACGAAGAGGTGACGATCCGCTTCGAAGAGGGCCAGCCGGTCGCGCTCAACGGGATGTCGTTCAACGATTCCGTCGAGCTCATGCTCGAAGCCAACCGCATTGGTGGCCGGCATGGGCTCGGGATGAGCGATCAGATCGAGAACCGGATCATCGAAGCAAAGAGCCGCGGGATCTATGAGGCGCCAGGCATGGCGCTCCTGTTCATCGGATACGAGCGCCTGCTGACGGGAATCCATAACGAGGACACCATCGCGCAGTATCGCGACAACGGCCGGCAGCTTGGCCGCCTTCTGTATCAGGGACGCTGGTTCGATTCGCAGGCGCTGATGCTGCGCGAATCGTCGCAGCGGTTTGTGGCTCGCGCGATTACGGGCGAGGTCGTCGTCGAACTGCGGCGGGGGAACGATTATTCGATTCTCGATACGCGCAGCCCCAACCTGACGTACAAGCCGGAACGGCTCACGATGGAAAAAGGCGAGTCGACGTTTACGCCGCGCGACCGTATTGGCCAGCTGACGATGCGCAATCTCGACATCGTCGACACGCGGGAAAAGCTCCTGACCTATATCAAGACCGGCGTGCTCTCGGGCGGGGCGGAATCGGGACTGCCAAAGATGATCGAGGGGAAGCCGGGCGAGCGGAAGAAGTAGGGCGCACGCTACACGCGTACGCGCTACGAGGCGAGCGTCTCGGTCTTCCTGGCGTGCTTATCGACGTACATCTCGCGATCTGCGACGGCGAGCAGCAATTCGTACGTATCGCCATCCTCCGGAAAGACCGCGATTCCTGCGCTGATCGCCATCCCAATCTGTCCTGATTCAACATCGAGGGCGAGCCGGGCCACGATGGTCTGCAGCTCGCGGCGCTTGGCGTCGGCTTCCTCACGCCCGCATCCCGACAGCACCACGATGAACTCGTCCCCGGCGTAACGGACGCACATGTCGTACGGCCGTATCGCCGACCGGAGGGCCCGGCCGACTTCACGCAGGGCGCGGTCGCCGGCACGATGGCCGTACGTGTCGTTGATCTCCTTGAACTCGTCGAGGTCCATGACAATCAGCGCAACCGCAGAGCCCATTCGTGCGGCTCGCGCCAGTTCGCGCGTCAGGTGCTGGTAGAGAGAGCGCGTGTTTGGGAGTCCTGTCAGGGGGTCCGTCAGCGAATCCTGCTGCGTCTGTTCGAAGATGATCGCGTTGTGAATGACCGCCGCGGCCTGCCCGCAGATCCGATCGAGCAGCCGCGAGTGGTCATCCTGATAGAAGCCGGACGCCGTGTGGTACACCGCCAGCGTTCCGATCAGCTCACCCGCCACGATCAACGGACAGACGAGGGCCGATTCAAGGACCGTCGGCGCGTTCGAGCCCATGACCTCGAGATCGGTCTGCGGCCGCGCGTTCACGAGCGAGCGCCGGTTCCGGGCGACCCATCCCACCAGACCCTGACCGTTCTTGAGTACCTGCTGTTGAATGAGCTCGGCATCAATCCCCGTGGCGAAGCGGCAATGGAGCTGCTCCGTCCGGTCCGAATAGAGAAACAGGGCACAGGCGGAGAACGGGACCAGGCTCGACAGCTTGGACGAGACGAGCGCCATCGTGTCGGCCACGGTCAGCCCTGACGCAATGGTCTGCGCGATTTCGTAGAGTGCGTTGATCTCGCGGTGCGCGGCGGCGATGCCGTCGAGCGTCGTGGTCAGCTCGGACATCTGCCGCGCCTTCACGCGCTCCACCCGAACGTGCGAGAGACACGCCTGGTATCCCAGGTACAGGGTGGCCGTGGTCAGGAGGCCGACCCAGACAGCGGACAGCGACATCGCCGACGCCGCGACGATTGCGCACGCGGCAGCGAGCGCGCCGCCCGCGTAGGCACGGGCGGCGAACGGCCATTGATGCATCACGATTCCTGGCCTCGACGAGGCCGGATCCGGGTTACGGGAGCCAGATGATAGTAACGCGCGTTCTCATGATTGTCCTCTCAGTGCCTGCCGGTCTTCCGGCGACGGTCGTCTACGGGTTCAACCGAAGGCCAGATCACCTGGCCGGCGGTGTTCGTGCTCCACACGATGTTGTCGTCGTCGCCCCTGGTGCTCCACACGATGTTGTCGTCGTCGTCCCGGGTGCTCCATACGATGTTGTCGCCGCGGCCGGTGCTCCAGACGATGTTGTCCCCGCCCCTCGTGCTCCAGACGATGTTGTCGTCACCTCTCGTGCTCCACACGATGTTGTCGCCTCGGCCGGTACTCCACACGATGTTGTCGTCGCCGCGCGTGCCCCAGACAATCGGCTGGCGCGCGGCGGTGGCCCGCGCACCCCAGGTGGTTGTCAGTGCCCACGCGTTGGCGCCTGGCCGCAGATCGCCGCCCGCGACGCGCCGGTTGCCCCAGATAATCTGCTCGCTCCAGGCGATGAACTCGTTCTCGATGGTGTCGCCCGGCTTCGGCAGCTGCTGATCGGGAGTGCCGAAGTGGCGGGCCATTCGCACGGCGCCGAGCGCGTTCAGCAGCCCAGCCCCCTGCGCCAGGACCGGCTCGTCGTCTCTCACTTCAGCCGTGTACTGCAGGATGGCTTTCACGGCGTTCGGCGTCAGCGACGGGTTCGCCTCGAGCATCAGCGCAACCGTCCCCGCGACGGCAGGCGCCGCCATGCTGGTTCCACTCAGACTCAGGTACGGCCTATACGAGGTCGGTCGTGTCCCGTCGAGCAGGTAATCGTCGTACATCGTGTAGAGCGTCGAGTTCTGATCGGCGAGTGATTCGGTCCCGACGCCGGGGGCGATCAGGTCTGGCTTGGCGGCAAAATCAATCCAGGTCGGTCCGCGCGAGCTGAAGCCGGCGAGGACGTCGTTGCTGCGCGGCCGTGTGCCCTCGTGGCTTGCGGCGCCAACCGTCAGGACCCATGGCGCATTCCCGGGGCACGTGATGCCGCCCCACTGAACGGCGCCCTCGTCATTCAGCCCGAGATTGCCCGCGGCCGCCACAACGACGATGCCCGCCTGCACGGCACGGCGTGCCGCCTGCGCGAGCGGATCGGTGTTGTACGACTCGAAGACGCCCGACGCGACCGAGAGATTGATGACGCGAATGTTGTAGACGTCCTTGACGGCGACCGCGTAGTCGAGCGCCGCGATGACGTCGCTCATGTAGCCGTTGCCTTCGCCATCCAGGACCTTGAGGCCGATCAGGTGCGCTGCAGGCGCGATGCCCATCCGCCGGCCATCGGAGTCGAATCCATTCCCCGCGATGACGCCCGCGACGTGCGTCCCGTGGCCGTAGACGTCGATCGGCTGATCCGACGCCCAGACGCCCGGAGTGTCGTCCGCAGTGAAATCGCGGAAGTGGACAACGCGTGGATCCGAGCGGGGCGATGCCGGATCGGTCAGATACAGGTCGTCATGCCAGGCCGTGATGCCGGAGTCGATGACGGCGACGCCGATGCCCTTGCCAGTCAACCCATACGACCGTCTGGCGATCGTCGCGGCAATCGCCGCCCCCGTCCGCTCCAGGGTCGGGAAGACCGGGTGGTCGGGGCGGATCGATGCGACCTGGGGATTGCCGGCGATGTTCGGCAACATGCCCGGATCGAGATCGGCCACCTGCGCCTTCATCCCGGCGAGCTGCCGCCGCGCGACGCCGCCGTGGCCGGTGATGATTCGGACGTCCGGTGCTCCCCGGAACTCGACGATCACGCGCGAGCGCGTGCCGGTGGGGAGGCCCTGGCTCCAGACGGCTGTGGGGCTGGCGAGCCCGACCGCGAGGAGCAGAAACAGACGACAGTACTTACCAAAGCGCGTAACGAAAGGTGTCGTAGGCATAGGAGGAGGTGAGGGACGGGGGCAAGTTTACTGCCGGGCTCGGTTGCTGTTGGTCAAGCGCCCGTAAGCTGTTGGCTCTGAGGTACTTGAAGCCGTCAGCGTGATGATTTCAGCTGCCAGAGTGGTGCAGGGACGTGCAGAGTGTGTGCAGAAACTGCACAACCGCCAGACGAATTGGAAAGCAGAAACGTAAGCGGGGTTCAGCCAGCGCGTGAGGCTTTGGCGTTCGGTTCGAGGCTGTATTCGACGATCTTTCGATAGAGCGTCCCGCGGCTGATCTCGAGTATTCGCGCCGCTTCCTTCTTGTTCCAGTTGGTCAATTCGAGCGCACGCCGGATGTGGGTCTGCTCGGCCTCGCGCAGGGTCGGCAGCCGCGACGGCGCGAGCGCCTCGCTCGCGGCATTCGCGTGCAGGAAATCGATGTCGGTGTCACGAATCACCCGTCCTGGCGCCGACAGCGCCGCCCGCGACACCGTACTTTCCAGTTCGCGAATGTTGCCGGGCCAGGGGTACGCCTGCAGCTGCGTCATCGCTTCCGGAGAAAATGTCTTGCCGTCGAGCGGCAGGCCGTTGGAGGCGCAGTACCGCGCCAGGAATCGGGACGCGAGCACGGGAATGTCCACGGGCCGTTCCCGCAGCGACGGCAGCCGGATGGCGAACGCGTTAATCCGGTAGAAGAGATCCTCGCGGAACCGCCCGTCGCGCACGAAGAGATCGAGGGGCCGATTGGTGGCCGAAATCAGACGGAAGTCGACGTAGACCGACTTCTGTCCGCCGAGCCGTTCGAATCGCCGTTCTTCGAGGGCGCGCAGCAGCTTGGCCTGGGCGATCAGCGTCAGGTCTCCGATTTCGTCGAGAAAGAGCGTGCCGCGGTCGGCGAGCTCCAGCCGTCCCGGCTTGCGATCGTGCGCGCCGGTGAACGCGCCTTTCTCGTAGCCGAACAGCTCGGACTCGAACAGCGTGTCCGGCAGCGCGGCGCAGTTGACGGCCTGGACACGTTCCTTCGACCGTCGGCTCAACTCGTGAATCATGCGGGCCACGAGCTCCTTGCCCGAGCCGGTGGGACCGAGGATGAGCACGGAGATGTCGGACTTGGCGGCCGTGCGGATCCATTCGAAGACGATCAGCATCTTTTCGTCGCGGCCGATCATTTCGCGAAAGCGCTGGACCGAGGGCGCCTGGTCTTCGGCGCTGATGGTGGCGCGGCGCTGGAGGAACCCCTCGAGCAGGGTGACGAGCGCTCCGGACGCGGGCTGCCGGGCGCCGTAGCGCGCCGGAGGGTCGCCGACCTGGCGGGCGAGACCGGAATCGACGAGCTCGCGCAGGCAGTTGTCGACGTCCATGCGCATCCGGCCGAACGCCGACATGAGCGCGTCAACTTCGAAGACATCCTGCGGGCGGGTATTGAGGAAGCGCAGCAGTCCCGCGCGCAGCGGCGACTGCACGAGCGAGCGGAATCGGGTTTCCTCGTCCGCCGACGGAGTGGCGTCGGCACTCACGTGACGGGCGGCGCTGGCTGTATCGTCCACCTTGACGCCTTGATCTATCGGCCGTGGTAGCGGCGGCCGACAGTCCGGTCAAGGTAAGCTAACGGCGTGCCCTATCGATCGCCGGGCGCGCCGCAGAAAACGCGCGCCGACTACCTGTCCGGCCGGCCAATCCGCTACTACCGCCCGAAAGGGAGCGCCGAGATCCGGCACCTGATCGAGGACGGATTTCAGGCGTTCAACGCCGCCCGTCTCGGCGAAGCGTGCCGGATTTACACCGACAAGATGCTCCTCCCGGAGCACGACACCACCATCGGCCTGACGGTCGCCGGCGCGCTGACGCCCGCCGGCCTCGGCGGCTGCATCGTGGAGCTGATGGAGCGCGGGTTGATTGACTTCGTCATCAGCACCGGCGCGAACCTGTACCACGACCTGCACTACGCGCTGAACTTCACGCTGCACCGCGGCTCGCCCTTCGTGAACGACGTCGAGTTGTACGAAGAGGGCGTCATTCGAATTTATGACGTCCTGTTCCCCGCAACGGTGCTGCTCGAAACCGACCAGTACATCCGTGACTTCCTGGTTCGCTGGGGCGCCAATGGGCCGGTGTCGACCGCGGAGATGCACTATGCACTCGGCCGCGATCTGCTCGAGCGGCAGCCGGGATGCGAGGGCTACTCGGTTGTGGCGGCCGCCGCGGCCTATGGCGTCCCGATTTACACCTCCTCGCCCGGCGACAGCTCGATCGGCATGAACGTCGCGTTTCACGAGTTGATGAACGACAGCCGGCTGATGGTCGATCCGAACAAGGACGTCAACGAGGTCTGCTCGTTCATCCTCGCCGGCAAGAAGAACGGGTGCGTCATCCTCGGTGGAGGGTCGCCGAAGAACTTCTACCTCCAGGGACAGCCGACCCTCTGGGAGGTGTACGGCATTCCCAAGGGCGGGAACGACTACTTCATCCAGATCACGACCGACTCCGTCGTCTGGGGCGGGTTGTCGGGCGCGACGCCGGCTGAGGCCGTGAGCTGGGGCAAGGTCAACCCGGGTGTCCTCCCGGACACGGTGGTCGCATACTGCGACTCGACGATCGCCTTTCCGCTCTTCTGCGAGTACGCCGTTGGCGCCGAGCACAATCGCCGGCCGCGCAAAGACCTCGTCCACAAGCGTGACGAGCTGGTCGCTGCGCTGAAGCGCGAAGCCCGTGAGGCGAAACGCGATCATCCGCAGCCCGCCGACCCGGTGGAGACGATGCCCGATCTCGAGCGGCACCGATAAGGCGCATGGGCACGCTGGCCTCCGAGCTCGGCCCGCACGCCAACCGCCTCTCGGGACAGCCGCGGATTTACGTCGACGCGAACATTCCGGCCCGTCTCGTCGCCTTCATGCGCTCCCGTCTTCACTGGGACGTCCTCTTCGTCATGGAGCATGACGATCTCCGCCGCGCGCGCGACGGGGAGCACTACCGGCTAGCACGCCAGCTGGGGCGGACGCTGATTACGCTGGATCGCGATTATCTGGACGACCGCAATTTCCCGCCGCTCGAGAGCGGCGGTGTCGTGGTGCTCACCGCTCCCACCGAGCGTGGATACGAGTCGCTGCTGACGCGCATCGACGAGATGTTCCAGTCGGCGCTCCCGTTCGAAGGCCGCAACGTGCACCTGCACGTCGACTGGTCGGGAGACTAGGTGCTCATTCTCGCGGGCGGCGACCTCGTACTGCCGGACCGCATCCTCACCGGGGCATCCCTTCTCGTAGACGAGGGCCGGATCGCGGCGGTCGAGACTCGGCCAGCCGTCGACGCCACCGGCGCAACGGTCATCGATGTGCGCGACTGTTTCGTCGTCCCGGGGTTCATCGACGTGCACGTACATGGCGTCGAAGGCTTCGACACGCTCGATGAGGGAGATCCGGTCGGCGAGATGGCCCGGCGGCTGCCGCGATACGGCGTGACCGCGTTCTGCCCGACGACCGTCGCCTGTGGACCCGCGCCGCTGCGCGCCCTGCTCCGGCGCGTGACCGCGCTGCGCAGTTCGCGCGCCGCGGGAACTGCACGCGTGCTGCCGGCGCACCTCGAAAGCAACTTCATCAATCCCGAGTACAAGGGCGCGCAGCCCGCCGAGTGCCTGCGGATGCCAGATGCAGGGCGACCCGCCGGCCTTGATTTTTCAGGGCAGGACATCCTCGACGTCATCAGCGGGGCGCGGCCCGATGTCGGGATCGTGACGCTCGCGCCGGAACTCCCTGGAGCGATAGCACTGGTCACGGCGCTCGTCGCCGCGGGTCATCGCGTATCGATCGGCCATTCCGGAGCGACGCTCGACGAGGCGATGGCCGCGATCGACGCCGGCGCGCGCCATGCGACGCACCTCTTCAACCGGATGGCGCCGATGTCGCACCGCGCGCCTGGCATTGCCGGCGCCGTCCTCGCGAGGGAGGATGTCGCCGCCGAGCTCATTTGCGACGGTTATCACGTGCACCCCGCGATGGCGGGGATGGCGATCGCCGCGAAAGGCACGCACCGCATGATGGGCATCACCGATGGCACCGCCGGATCGGGCCTGACGCCAGGTTCAACGGCGCGGCTTGGGGGCCGGCGCATTCGTGTGACGGATACGGCGGCGGTGCTGGATGAGGGGACGCTCGCCGGCAGCACGCTCACCATGGATCGTGCCTTCAAGACGATTGTCACGGCCTTTGGTCTCTCGATCGTCGATGCTGCAACGCTGTGCGCGAGTACGCCGGCGCGCGAGCTTGGACTCACAGGATTCGGCGTGATCGCCCGCGACGCCGTGGCCGACCTGGTCGTACTGGATCGCGCGTTCCGCGTCCGTCACACGTTCATCGACGGGCAGCAGGCCTACACGTCAGCGTAGCGGCCTGGTCGCGTAACGGGTCGGATCGGCAACACCCGCTTCGGCAAACGCATCCCGGCGCTCGCGGCATTTGCTGCACTGACCGCAGTGCAGATCGGCCTGAGGATTCATACACGACAGCGTCAGTTCAAGCGCAACGCCCAGTTCCAAACCCAGACGGATGACGTCGCTCTTATCCATCGCCGCGAACGGCGTGTCGATGCGGATCGTGTGATTGAGACCGAGGGAGAGCGCCTCGGCCATCGCGTCGAAGAACGTGCGAGTGGCATCGGGAAACGGGTTGCCCGCCAGCGGCCCGAGCACGATGCGCCCGATCTGGTGCTGCGCCGCGTAAATCGCGGATTTGCTCAGGAGCGCAATGTTGCGTCCCGTGAGATACACGTCTTCATCAGGCGTATCAAATGCCGGTGGCGTACCTCGGAGCGCCCAGTGCCCCGCCGGATAGAGATCGTGCACGGTGAACGACAGGCGTGCGAGCGGCTCGGTTCTGCCCGCAAGCGGCGGCGCTGACAGCAGCCGCTCGAGCGCGGCAAGCTCACGCGCTTCCCATGCGAGCCCGGTGCTGACGTAGATCGGATGGATGCGCTGCGTGCGCGCCTCAGAGGCGGCGAGCACCGCGCTATCCAAACCTGCTGACAGCAGAACGGCCGTCGAAGACATCAGCCTGTAAGATTACAGTCCATGTATTCGGTCACCAAGCGCATCGACTTCTGCTACGGGCACCGTCTGATGGATTACGACGGGATGTGCCAGCATCCGCACGGCCATAACGCGGTCGCCGAGATCGAAATCCGCGCCGAAGCGCTCGACGCGCGCAACATGGTCGCCGACTTCGGCGACATCAAGCGCCTCGTGAAGGGATGGATCGATCGCGAGCTCGATCACCGGATGATTCTGCGGCACGACGATCCCCTCGTCGCGTCGCTCAAAGCGCTCGGCGAGCCGGTGTTCGTCGTCGACAGTAACCCGACCGCGGAACGCATCGCGCGCCTCCTGTACGACGTGTCGCGCGAGCAGGGGCTGCCGGTCGTGCGCGTCACCGTGTGGGAGACCCCTTCGTCATGGGCAACCTACGCGGGCTGATCGTGTTCGATCTCGACGGCACGCTGATCGACTCCGAGCGGGATCTCGCAGACTCGGTCAATGCGCTGCTTGTCGAGGATGGTGCGGAAGCGCTGCCGCTGGCATCGATCGCGTCGATGGTCGGTGACGGCGCCGCAGCCCTGATTCGCCGGGCATTCGACGCCGCCCGGCTTCAGATGAACGACAGGAGCCTCTCGCGTTTCCTCGAGCACTACGACCAGCGCCTGACGCGCACAACGCGTCCGTATCCAGGAATCATCGAGGCGCTGCAGGTCCTGACTCAGCGGAGCCACTGCGCTGTCCTCACGAACAAGCCGCTGGACCATACACAACGACTGCTCGAGGAGCTCGAGCTCGCGCCGTTCTTTTCAGCGTCGGTCGGCGGTGACGGACCGTTTCCGCGAAAGCCCGATCCGGCGGGCCTGCTGCACCTGATCGCTGATCACGCCGCGACTCCCGACACGACGGTGCTGGTGGGCGATTCGCACATCGACGCGGCGACGGCCGCCGCGGCGGGAACCGGGTTCTGTCTGGCGGAGTACGGGTTTGGCGCGCGCACGATCCGCGAGGAGCAGCTGAGGCCTTCGGACCTGCGGATTTCCAGGCCGGTGGATTTGGTAGGCGCGCTGAAGGGATTCAGCGGCTGAAGAACTAGCGCGCCTGCACGAGCAGCTTGGACGCGGCTTTCGTCCCGATCGTGATGCGCTGCTCATCGCGGCCCCGGACGCGGACGCTGTCGGACGCCGCGTCCCGCGCCTCGACCTCGATCGATTCCCCAGGTTTCAGGTTGTGCTTCTCGATGAACCGCAGGAAGACCTTGTCCTGGTCGATGACGCGCGTAATCGTGACGGGCGTCGCAAGGGGGCAGGTCAGCAGGCTCTGCATCGGCTGCGGCTTGACGATCCCCTCCGGAGTCGGAATCGGATCGCCGTGAGGATCCACTTCGGGGCGGCCGAGCATTTCGTCCATCCGGTCGATGAGGCGATCGGAGACGACGTGTTCCATCTGCTCGGCCTCGTCATGGACCTCGTCCCAGCCGTAGCCCATCATCCGCACCAGAAACATCTCGATGACCCGGTGGCGGCGGACGACGAGCGCCGCGAGCTTCTGGCCGGCCTTCGTCAGCGCGACCCCGGCATACGGCTCGTATTCGACGAGACCCGATTCGGCGAGCGTCTTCACCATCGTCGTTGCGGTGCCCGGCGCCACGCCAAGCGCACCCGCCAGTTGGCCCATCGGCACCAGGCGGCTGGGAGGCGTGAGGGCGCCCGCCCCCAGATAGATAGCCTTGAGGTAGTTCTCGACGGTGCTGGAAGGCAGCATTGCGCCCAAGTTTAGCCGACTTTTGAAGCTCAGTTATTTGACTTTTTAGTCATCTCCACTGTATTTTTGACTCATCAAAATGTGGACGATGAGCCGGCGCGGGTGGTTGCAGGCGACGGGACTGGCGTCGCTGAGCGGAAGCCTCCTTGGCGCGAAGCTGTCCGGACAGACCGCCGGCCAGGGCCGGCACCAGGCGCATGGCTCACATGTCATGGGCACGGTCGGGACGCCGTCGCTCGACGCGTTTAATCCGACGACCTTCCTGCGCAACTGGAACTTCTCGGAGCTGGAACCGGACGCGCGCGCAAAGTTCTACAAGGAAACGCCCCGTCCCGACGGCACGATGCTCCGCGAGTACGAGATCTACGCGGTCGATCGCGACATCGAGATCGCGCCCGGCCTGTTCTTTCCGGCCTGGACGTACAACGGGCAGGTGCCGGGGCCGACGATTCGAGCCACCGAAGGCGATCGCGTCAAGGTGACGTTCAGGAATTCCGGGAGCCACCCGCATTCGATCCACTTCCATGGATGGCACATGCCGGCAATGGACGGCGCGCTTCCTGGGCAGGAAGTTTTTCCAGGCGAGACGTTCGTCTACGAGTTCGACGCCGACCCGTTCGGTCTGCATCTCTATCACTGCCACACCGTGCCGCTGAAGCGCCATATCCACAAAGGCCTGTACGGCACGTTCATCATCGATCCCCGCGAGGGGAGAGCGCCGGCCGACGAGATGGTGATGGTGATGAACGCGTTCGACACGAACTTCGATGTCGAGAACGAGGTGTATGCCGCGAACACGGTGGCCAACGCCTACATGCACGAGCCGATTCGCGTGACGGTCGGCCGCCTGGTCCGGATCTATCTGGTGAACCTCACCGAGTTCGATCCGATCAACAGCATGCACACGCATGGCATGTTCTTCGACGTCATTCGCACGGGTACGGCGCTCACGCCCTCCGAGCGCACCGACACACTCATGCTCTGCCAGGGCGAGCGGGCCATCCTGGAGACGACATTCCGGTATCCCGGCGATTTCATGTTCCACGCCCACCAGAGCGAATTCGCCGAGCTGGGCTGGATGGGTCTCTTCAGGGCCGAGGCGGCCCCGGCCACCTGATGCGCCGCGTTCTCCTCGCCTTCATTCCGCTGGTCCTTCTCGCCATCCTCCTGACGGTGATCGTCCGCTCCGGCCCGGCCGATGCGCTTCGCGGCGAAAATGTCCCGCCGGTGGAACGCCTGACATTCCAGCGCGTCATCCTGGAACCTGATTTCATCGTCGTCAGCGTGCTCAACGACGGGCCCGATCCGGTGATGATCGCGCAGGTCCAGATCGACGACGCGTTCTGGACATTTACGACCGAGGATGGAACCGCCCTCGATCACCTCGGCAGGACGACGCTGCGTATTCCGTATCCGTGGGTGCAGGGCGACGCGCATGTCGTCAAGCTGCTGACGTCAACCGGAACGGTGTTCGAACACGAGATTCCCGTTGCCGTCGCGAGTCCCACCCCGAACGCGCGGTTCTTCGGCATCTTCACGCTGATCGGTGTGTATGTCGGTGTCCTTCCGGTGGTGATCGGGCTGCTCTGGTATCCGTTCATTGCGAGACTCTCGGACCGCGCCATGGATTTTCTGATGGCGCTGACGGTCGGCCTGCTCGCATTTCTTCTGATCGACGGGGGAAGTGAAGGACTCGAGGCGGCGAACCTGTTGCCGGAATCGTTCCAGGGTGTCGTCCTGTTCGCGACTGCCGCAATCGGTGCGTACCTTCTGCTCGAGGCTATCGGCGCGTGGCTCAAAGGCCGAAAACGCGGAGCGGGCGGCGGGGCTGGCGACGGGACGGGCGGCTGGGTGCTCGCCGTACTCATCGCGGTCGGCATCGGTCTTCACAACTTCGGCGAGGGGCTTGCGATTGGATCCGCGTTCGCCCTTGGCGAGGCGGCGCTCGGAACATTGCTCATCGTCGGCTTCACGCTGCACAACACGACCGAGGGGCTCGCGATCATCTCGCCGCTGGCCCGCGCGAAGCAGCGGGTGTCGGTCGTCGACCTCATCAAGCTGGGGTTGATCGGCGGCGTTCCGACGATCGCCGGCGCGTGGCTCGGCGGGTTTGTGTATTCGCCTGTGTGGGCGGTCGTCTTCCTGGGGATTGGGGTCGGCGCTATCGGACAGGTGATCGGTCAGATTGTGCGCCACATGGCTCGACAGGAATCGGTCGGCCGGATGCTGGCCACGGCCCCGGTCCTGGCCGGATTGTTCGCGGGTTTTGCAGTGATGTACGTGACGGGGATGCTGGTCGGATGAGCATACTGGGGAAACGGGTTCCGCTTCGCGCGATCGCGGCCATGGCCGTGCTGATGATCCTTGCCGTACTCGCACCGGCGCTCAGCAAGACGCCGACGCGCGAGATCACGCTCGTCGCGAAGGGCATGGCGTTCTATCTCGACAGCGATCTGAAGACGCCGAACCCGACGCTCGACATTAAAGCGGGCGAGCGCGTCCGGATCACGCTGCGCAATCAGGAGCGGGGCATCATCCACGACTTCGCGGTGCCCGTCCTGAAGAAGTCCGTCGATCAACTCGGGTGGAACGAGTCCGACCAGGTGACGTTCACGGCGCCGAAGCGGCCGGGCACGTATCAGTACGAATGCCAGCCCCATCGGCTGATGATGCGAGGCACAATCCGCATCTATTGACACTCCGCTCCACGATTGCCACGCCCGAGGGCAAACGCCGCTACGTGCGGCGGCTCTTTGCCACCATCGCCGACCGCTACGACTTCATCACCCGCTTTCTCTCATACGGACAGGACCGCCGCTGGAAAGCGCGGCTCATCGCACTGGCGCGCATCACCCCCGGAGACCGCGTGCTCGATCTTGCCTGCGGCACAGGCGATCTGACGTGTGCGGCCGCGGGCGCCCGGACGGTTGTGGGGCTGGATCTCACGTACCGCATGCTGCAGCTCGCTGTGGCGCGCAGCGCAGGCACGACGGTCGTCTGCGGCGACATGCTCGCGCTTCCGTTCCCGGCAGGGTCGTTCGACGTCGTGACAACGGGGTATGGCCTGCGGAACGTGCCGGACTTGCGAGGCGCGTTACATGAGATTCACCGGGTCCTCGCGCCAGGGGGAAGAGTGCTGTCCCTCGACTTCAATCGGCCGGAACAGCCGCTGTTGCGCGCGGCGTACCTCGTGTACCTGACTGCGGTCGGCAGCACACTCGGTCTGATGCTGCATGGCGATGCCGACACGTACCGCTACATTCCGGAATCGATCCGCCTCTATCCGGGTGCGAATGGTGTTGCCGCGATGATGGCCGAGGAAGGCTTCGGAGACGTGCGCGTGGAGCTATTGCTGGGCGGCCTGATGGCCATTCACGTGGCTACGCGCGGCCACGGCCTTCCAGCCACGGCTCCAGCGCGTCGAGAAGAAACGCCAGCACGTCTTCTTCCGTAATCGCGTCGGGCGCAGTGCCGGGTTTCACTGGCCGCTCGTCGCTCAGCGTTCTCGAGCCGCGTGTCTGACTGATCCGGCCAATCACCTGAGGAGGTTCGGCGACCGTATCGAGGGCAAACTCGATGTAGTCGTCGCGGCGGGTCTCTGACGCGAGCCGCAATCCGCCTCCGGGCGTCATTGCGATGAACTGATGGCCTTCCGACTTGAGCGCGGTGGCGACCATCCTGGTTATCGGCGTCGCGACCTGGTCCAGAAACAGCTGGAAGCCGCGCTCGGCCTCGGCGGTGAGCTCGCGCCTGCGCTGGTTTCGAAGACGAGCGGCCTCAATGGCCCGGGTGAGCTGGTTACGGACAGTCGAGATTTCCACTGCGCCAATTGTACGTGGACCCGCCAACCTCTTCTGCCTGTCCGGCGTCAGAATAGGCATATGAGAACCATCCTCGTCACGGCAATGTTGTTCATGCCGGTCGCCGCCTCGGCCCAGGAGCCGCGCGCGGCTGTCGTGCCGACCGTCGTCACGTCCGGTGAAGGCCTGGTCCAGGCGGCGCCTGATCGGGCGTGGGTCACGATCACCGCCGAGTCGCGCGCCCCGAACCCGCGCGAGGCACAGAAGCGCAACGCCGACGCGATGGCGCCCGTGCAGCAAAAGCTCCGCGCGGCCGGCCTCCCGGCCGATGCCATTCGGACCGTCGCCTACGACCTGCAGCAGGAATGGGACTACGTCCAGAACCGGCGGGTGTCGCGAGGGTTTGTCGCGAGGAACACCATCGATGTTCGCGTCGACGCGATCGATCGGGTGGGCGAGTATCTCGAGATCGCCGTGTCGTCAGGCGCGACGTCGGTTGGCGGCATCCGCTTCGATCTGAAGGATCGCAGCAGCCTCGAGCGGGAAGCGCTGCGCCTGGCCGTGGCCGATGCCCGCACCAAGGCCGAGGCCGCGGCGTCGGGCGCCAATGGGCGGCTGGGCCGGATCCTCAGGGTGGAGGAGCATGGCGTTGTCTCGCGCCCCCCGATGCCGTACATGGCCGTGCGCGAGGCGGCGGCCCAGGCCAACGACGCCCCGGTCATTTCGGCGGGCCAGCTGGAACTGCGCGCCAACGTGACGCTGACCGCAGAACTTCAGTAGGCTTAGCGCGTGTCGATCGACTACGCAAAGGCGCGCCGCCTGCTGGCGCGCCGCGACCCCGTCCTGCGCGACCTGATGCGCCGGTACGGGCCGTGCGGCCTTGCCGATTCCCAGCATACCGACCCGTTTCGCGCGCTTGTCCGCGCCATCATCTCGCAGCAGTTGTCCACGCAGGCGGCCGCCACGATCGCCAGGCGTTTCGAGGCGCTGTTCGATGGGAAACCGACTCCGGCACGCGTCAACGCGGCGCCTGACGATCAGCTGCGCGCCGTGGGACTGAGCGGCCAGAAGCTCCGCTACATACGCGACCTCTGCGCGCGAATTGAAGGCGGCCTGTTGCCGCTGGCCACCCTCGGCCGGATGGATGACGAAGAGGTCATCAGGGTCCTGACCGAAGTCAAAGGCATCGGCCGGTGGACGGCCGAAATGTTCCTGATGTTCCGGCTTCATCGTCCGGACGTGCTGCCGGTCGACGATCTCGGTATCGTCAAAGCCGTGCAGCGGGCGTACCGCATGCGCACACTGCCGTCCCCGAAACGGTTAATGCGGCTCGGTGAAGAGTGGAGACCCTACCGCTCCGTCGCCTGCTGGTACTTGTGGCGGAGTCTCGAGAACACGCCGGTGAAGGAGTGACCGTCATGCGCCATCGCTCTCACGTCACCTTCCTGCTTGGCCTCGTCCTCGTCGCGCTTGTGCAGGCGCCTCCCGCTGCGCAGACGGGGACCGCGGACGTCCCGCGACTGCAGTTCGAGAAGTACACGCTGCCGAATGGCCTCGAGGTCATCCTGAGTCAGAACCGCCGCATTCCCAGCGTGGCGGTCAATCTCTGGTACCACGTCGGGCCGGCGAACGAGGAGCCAGGCCGCACCGGGTTCGCGCACCTCTTCGAGCACATGATGTTTCAGGGGTCGAAGCACGTGCCGGCCGACGGCCATTTCAAGCTGCTCGAGTCCGCCGGTGCCACCGGGCTCAACGGCACGACGAACAACGACCGCACCAACTACTTCGAGACGGTTCCCGCCAATCAGCTGCCGCTCGCCTTGTGGCTCGAGTCGGATCGGATGGGATACCTCCTCGAGAAAGTCGATCAGACCTCGCTGTCCAATCAGCAGGACGTGGTCCGGAACGAGCGCCGGCAAAGCGAGAACGATCCTGATGGTGTGGCGTACGAAGCGCTCGTCCAGATGGTGTATCCGAAGGGGCATCCGTACTACGGGAACGTCATCGGCTCCCACGAAGACATCCAGGCGGTGCAGCTGAATGACGTCAACCGGTTCTTCCGGGAATATTACGCGCCGAACAACGCGACGATTGCGCTGGTTGGAGACTTCGAGATCGCCGAAGCGAAGGCGCTCGTCGAAAAATATTTCGGCACGCTGAAGCGCGGCCCGGCTGTCGCACCCATCAAGGTCGAAACACCCCCAATCACATCCGAACGCCGGCAAGTGCTGCCGTCGCGCGTCGAGCTGCCGCGCGTCTACATGTCATGGCTTGCGCCGTCAATGTTCAAGCCAGGGAATGCTGATGGCATGGTCGCGTCGACCATTCTCGGCAACGGCGCCGCGAGCCGGATGTACAAGAAGCTGGTCTACGAGCGGCAGATTGCGCAGGACGTCGGCGCCTGGCAGGACTCGATGCTGCTCACATCGACTTTCATGATCCAGGCGACCGCGCGGCCTGGCCACACCGCCGAAGAGCTCGAGCGCGCCATCGACGAGGAGCTGACCGCGATGCGCGCTCAGCCTCCCACGTTGCGTGAGATCGAACAGGCGCGGAACACGATCGAGACGTCCATCGTCGGCGGCCTCGAGCGGTTCAACGGGATCGCCAATCGTTTGAATCTCTATAACCACTACCTCGGGACTCCCGACTACCTCGAGAAGGACATCCAGCGGTACCGGAGCGTCACGCCCGCATCGGTCCACGCGTTCGTCAAGGCGTACCTCGCGCCGTCCGCACGCGCGGTGCTGCATGCCGTTCCAGGACAGCCGCAGGCGCCGGCCACTGCGCCGACGCCGCCGAAACCTGCAACAGGAGGCGAGGGCAGTCAGTCGATCAATGCCGAAGAGCCATGGCGGGACGCCATGCCGCCGGGCGGCCTCGCGCGTCCGCTTCAGATCGCGGCGCCGGCGACCGCCGTCCTTCCCAACGGGCTGACGCTGATCCTCAGCGAACGCCGCGGGCTGCCGCTGGTGTCGGCGAACCTGGTGTTCAAGAGCGGGAGCGATTCAAATCCGCAGGACCGTCCAGGTCTCGCGAGTTTCATGACCGCGATGCTCGACCAGGGCACCTCGACGCGAGGGGCCCCGCAGATTGCCGACGAAGTCGCGCATCTGGGCGCCGATTTGGAAACGAACAGCACGATGGACGCGATCACCGTCCGTGCCTCGTCGCTGTCGAAGAACTTTCCGGCGGTCTTCAATCTGCTGGCCGACATCACGCTGCGGCCCGCATTTCCCGCGGAGGAAATCGAGCGGCAGCGCGCGGATCGCCTTGGACAGCTGGTTGAGCAGCGTGATCGTCCTGCCGAGCTCGTGACCGCCGCCATGGCTTCGGCCCTCTACGGGCCGCGGCATCCGTACGGGCACGCGGAGATCGGAACCGAACCCGCGGTGAAGGCCACGACGCGAGCCGACATGGTGCGCTTCTGGGAACAGCACTTCGTTCCAAACAACGCCGCGCTCGTCGTCGCGGGTGACATCTCGATGGACGAACTGCGGTCGCTCGCCACGAAGGCGTTCGGCGCGTGGCAGCGCGGCACGCCGCCGCGGCCGTCGCTCGGCTCGCCAGAAACCACCACCGCGCGGATCGTCCTCGTCGACAAGCCGGGGACGCCGCAGACGCAGCTGCGCGTCGCGGCGATCGGCGCGCCGCGTTCGTCGCCGGATTTCCGGGCCCTGCAGGTGATGAACAACGCGCTGGGCGGGTTGTTTTCCAGCCGCGTCAACATGAACCTGCGCGAGCAGCACGGGTACAGTTACGGCGCGTTTTCGCAGTTCATATTCCGCCGGAGCGCCGGGCCCTTCGCGATCGGCGCCGGCGTCCGCACGGACGTGACGGCGGCGTCCGTCAGCGAAATCTTCAAGGAGGTCGCGGCCATCCGGGAGATGGAGCTGAGCCCCGACGAGTTGAAGAAGGCGAAGGACGCGATGATCAATTCGCTGCCCGGCGCGTTCGAGACGAACAACACCGTGGTCGGCAGCTTCAGCAACATCTTCATCTACGACCTGGGGCTCGACTACTACACGCGCTACGGCAGGGAAGTGAGCGCGGTCACCGCCGCGCAGGCGCTCGACGTCGCCCGCCGGTACGTGGTGCCGGAGAGGTTGGTCGTCATTGCGGTTGGCGACCGGGCGGCGATCGAGGCCGAACTGAGGAAGCTGAGCCTTGGCGCCGTGGAAATCCGCGATGCGGAAGGCAAACCGGCGAAGTAAGCCGATTTTGATAAAATCGGACTTACACAGTCGGATATGCCAGCCGTCACCCCAGGGCTCCCCCGTACGTCCCAGTCCGTCCTCGACCTGATCGGTAACACGCCGCTCGTCAGGCTGTCGGCGTTCGAGGCAGGGCTGCGCAACGTCGAGCTCTGGGCCAAGGCCGAATGGAAGAATCCGGGCGGGTCCGTGAAAGACCGCCCGGCGGCTCGCATGATTCTGGACGGCGAGCGCAGCGGCCAGCTCACGCGCGACAAGATCATCCTCGACGCCACGTCCGGCAACACCGGCATCGCGTACGCGATGATTGGCGCCGCACGCGGCTATCGGGTGCGGTTGTGCGTGCCCGAGAACGTCACCCCGGAGCGGAAGCGCATCCTGAGTGCCTACGGCGCCGAGATCGTCTTCACGGACCCGATGGAAGGATCCGATGGCGCCATCATCCGCGCGAAGGCGATGTACGCGGAGAATCCGGACGTCTACTTCTACCCGGACCAGTACAACAACCCTGGCAACTGGCGGGCCCATTACGACACCACGGCGCCTGAATTGATTGAGCAGACCGAAGGACGGCTGACGCATTTCGTCGCGGGCCTCGGCACGAGCGGGACGTTCATGGGCGCGGGCCGGCGCCTCCGCGAACACAGCGCATCCATCCGGCTGATTTCGGTCCAGCCCGATTCGCCGCTGCACGGGCTCGAAGGCCTGAAGCACATGGCCACCGCGATCGTTCCGGGCATTTACGATCCGTCGCTGGCCGATGAGGACATTCCGGTCTCGACCGAGGACGCATTCGAGCTGACGCGTCAGCTCGCGCGCACTGGATTGTTCGTCGGCATCTCCAGCGGGGCCAACCTGGCAGGAGCGCTGCACGTCGCGCGCAGCACATCCAACGCCGTCATCGTCGTGGTGTTCTGCGACGGCGGGGAGAAGTATCTGTCCGAGCGGTTCTGGGACGAGAAGGGGCAGGGCGACCGGGCACGATGACAGGGATCGCACTCGGTCCTGGCGTCTGGGACGCGATTCGTCGGCATGGCGCCGAGATCTATCCCAACGAATGCTGCGGCGCGCTGATCGGGCGCGATGGGGTCGTCACCGAGGCGTATGCGCTGCCCAACACCACGGAAGAGGGCCCGCGCCGGCGGTTCATGGTGCGTCCGCAGGACTATCGCGACGCCGAGCGCCGCGCGTCAGAACACGGCGGCGAGCTGCTCGGGTTCTATCACTCGCATCCCGATCATCCGGCCCGCCCGTCGCAGTACGATCTCGATCACGCGTGGCCGTTCTTCTCGTACATCATCGTTGCGGTGCGCGCGGGCGTTCCGGAGGACATGACCTCCTGGCGCCTGCGTGATGACCGTTCGGCTTTCGACCAGGAACCATTGACTTATGGCGAACACAATCCACATCCCGACACCACTTCGTCCGTTCACTGACAAGCAGGAATCCGTCGAGGTGACGGGCGCGACGGTCGGCGAGCTCCTCGCCGATTTGACGAAGCGCTACGACGGGCTTCGCAAGCACCTGTATACGGAAGAGGGAAAGCTGCGGAACTTCGTCAACGTGTATTTGAATGACGAAGACATCCGCTACATGCAGCGCGAGCAGACGCCGGTCAAGCCGGGCGACTCGCTGAGCATCGTGCCCTCGGTGGCTGGAGGCGCGCCGACGGCTGTCGCCCCGTCTCCCACCGATCTCTCGCAGGACGAGATCAAGCGCTACAGCCGGCACCTGATCATGCCGGAGGTCGGCATGGACGGGCAGCGCAAGCTGAAGACGGGAAGCGTGCTGTGCATCGGCGCCGGCGGTCTTGGCTCGCCGGCCGCCATGTATCTGGCCGCCGCCGGCCTCGGCCGCATCGGCATCGTCGATTTCGATGTCGTCGATTTCAGCAACCTGCAGCGCCAGTTGCTGCACGGCACGGCCGACGTCGGCCGAACGAAGCTGGCGTCTGCGAAGGATCGCCTTCACGACCTGAATCCCCATGTCCAGATCGACACATACGAGACGTCACTGTCGTCGGAGAACGCGATCAAGCTGTTCGAGCCGTACGACGTGATTCTCGACGGGACCGATAACTTCCCGACCCGATATCTCGTGAACGACGCCTGCGTGCTCACCGGAAAGCCGAACGCCTACGGCAGCATCTTCCGGTTCGAAGGACAGGCATCGGTCTTCGCAACCAAGGGCGGTCCGTGCTACCGCTGTCTCTATCCCGAGCCGCCGCCGCCCGGACTGGTGCCGAGCTGCGCCGAGGGCGGTGTCCTGGGCGTGCTGCCCGGGATCATCGGCGTCATCCAGGCGACCGAGAGCATCAAGCTGATTCTGGGCATCGGCGAGCCGCTGATTGGCCGGTTCCTGATTTACGACGCGCTGAAGATGAAGTTCCGCGAGCTCAAGCTCCGGCGCGATCCGGAGTGCCCGGTCTGCGGTGACCACCCGACCGTCACGAAACTGATTGATTACGAGCAGTTCTGCGGCATCCGCCCGGAGCCGCACGTGGAAGCCACGGGAGCCGTCATGAACGAGTGGGAAATTACGCCGGTCGAACTGAAGCAGCGGATGGACAAGGGCGACAAGGTGTTCGTCCTCGACGTGCGCGAGCCGAACGAATACCAGATCAACAAGATCGCCGGCTCGACGCTGATCCCGCTGGGCGAGCTGCCGCGCCGCTATCAGGAACTGCCGAAGGACGTCGAGATCATCACGCAGTGCAAGATGGGCGGCCGCAGCCAGAAGGCGCTGGAGTTCCTGCGCACCGTCGGCTTTACGAAGGTGAAGAACCTCAAAGGCGGCATCCTCGGGTGGATCGACACAGTCGATCCGACGCAGCCGAAGTATTGAAACGCCCCATCTACCTCGATCACCACGCGACGACGCCGGTCGACCCGCGGGTGGTCGAGGCGATGGTGCCGTACTTCACCGAGACGTTCGGCAACGCCGCCAGCCGGAACCATGCATTCGGGTGGGCGGCGCGTGACGCCGTCGAGCACGCCAGAGTCCAGGTCGCCGGCCTGATCGGCGCACATCCCAAAGACATCATCTTCACGAGTGGAGCGACGGAGGCCGACAACCTCGCCATCGCTGGTATCGCCGAAGCCTTCCGGTCTCGAGGCGATCACATAGTCACGTGTGTGACCGAGCATCGCGCGGTGCTCGATACCTGCCGGCATCTCGAAGAGCGCGGATTGAGCGTCAGTTATCTCCCGGTCGCCGCCGACGGTCGCATCAACCCGGACGATGTTCGATTGGCGGTCACGGATCGCACGATTCTCATTTCGGTGATGGCGGCGAATAACGAGATCGGCGCGATTCAGCCGGTGGAAGCGATTGGCGCGATCGCCCGGGAAAGAGGCGTCGCTTTCCACACGGACGCCGTACAGGCGGTCGGCAAGATTCCTTTCAACGTGGACGCGATCAACGCCGACCTCGTATCTCTTTCCGCACACAAGATGTACGGGCCCAAGGGCGTCGGTGCGCTCTACGTGCGGCGCAAGAGTTCCGCGGCGTCGATTGCCGGGCAGATCCAAGGCGGTGGCCACGAGCGCGGACTGCGCGCCGGCACCCTCAACGTGCCGGGGATCGTCGGGTTCGGCGCCGCAGCTGGATTCTGCCAGGCGGAAATGGCCGCTGAAGGCGCGCGGACGCGGGAACTTCGCGATCGGCTGCTCGAGGCGCTGCGCCGCGATCTCGAAGATGTCGTCGTCAACGGGTCGCTGGAACATCGCCTTCCACACAATCTCAACGTCAGCTTCACGGGGCTCGAAGGGGAGGCCCTGCTCATGGCGGTCGACGACATCGCCGTGTCGTCCGGGTCCGCGTGCACGTCCGCGAGCAAGGAGCCGTCGTATGTGCTCAAGGCGCTCGGGTTAGCGGATGACCTCGCGCGCGCGTCGATTCGCTTCGGCCTTGGACGATCGACCACAGCCGAGGAAATTGACTACGTGTCTGCCAAGATCACGAGCATTGTGCGCAGGCTGCGCGAGATGTCGCCTTTGGCACAACACGTGGATGAAGAACCAGTGGCGTCATTGAGACGTCTCAACTGACATGATCACCAGGTCTGTTCCGGCGGCGCTCATGGCTATGGCTCTGGCAACCCCTCTGGCAGTGCCTCTGAATGCGCAGGATGCGCAGGAAGCGCAGGAACAGGTGGATGTCAGCCGGCTGCCGATCGATCTGGAGCGGATCCACCGCCAGCTGCAACAGACAGCCACGCGCGAGGAACGCGACGGCCTCAATCTTCGCTATTACGTGAACGTCAATACCCAGGCCCCGCCGCTCGTCGTCTTCGGTCCCGAAGACAATCTCGTACACGGCCCCGTGCCCTACGGCGGTCCTACCCATAAGGACATGCTGGAGCAGATGACGCCGAAGGAATACCGGGCTCCCGTCGCTGATTTTTCGGCCCTCCTGCGCTGGTTGGCCGAACGCGCCGCGAAAAGGTAGCCTAGAGCTACCTGATGAAAATTACGGTCGCTCATAGTCCGGATTCGGACGACGCCTTCATGCATTACGGTCTCGCGAGCGGCAAGGTGCCGACCGAGGGGCTCGAGTTCGGCCACCTCCTCGCAGATATCGAAACACTCAATCGGGCCGCGTTCGAGGGGAAGTACGAAGTGAGCGCAGTGTCGTTTCATGCGTACGCGCACCTCACGGACAAATACATCCTCCTGCCCCATGGTTCCAGCATGGGCGACGATTACGGCCCGATTGTCGTGGCGCGGAAGGATGGACCTTCATCGCTGAAGGGCGTCACGGTGGCGATTCCAGGCACGCTCACGACGGCGTTCCTCGGACTGCGTATCTACGACCCGTCGGTCCAGACGGTCGTCATGCCATTCGACGAGATCCAGGAAGCCGTGCGCGACGGGCGCGTCGAAGCGGGGTTACTGATTCACGAAGGGCAGCTGACATACCAGGACGATGGACTGAAGAAGATTGTCGACCTGGGGGAGTGGTGGGCGGAGCGCACCGGCGGGCTGCCGCTGCCGCTCGGCGGCAATGTCATCCGGCGCGACCTCGGACCGCAGGTGATCGAGAAGGTCTCGCGGCTGCTGCATGACAGTATCGCGTACGCCCTCAATCACCGGCAGGAAGCGCTCGATTACGCGCTGCAGTTCGGCCGAGGGCTCGATCGCGCGAAGGCCGACAAGTTCGTCGGCATGTACGTGAACGAGCTCACCCTCGAATACGGAGACCGTGGGCGCAAGGCCGTGCAGCTCCTGTTTGACGAGGCGTGGGACAAGCGCCTCATCCCGAAGAAGCTCCACATCGAATACAGCGCTTAGAGAAAACGATGAAGATGATTCGCGTAGTTCTCGGTGTGTGCGGAGCGTGCCTGCTTGCCGGCGCGTTGTTGCAGGCGCAGGCACAGCCGTCGTTTAAGCTCGGGACCTTCGAGCGGGGCAGCCGGACGTTTGTCGGCATCGTGCTGCGTGAATCCGTGGTGATTGACTTCGCCGCGGCCCATAAGGCGATCGCCACGCCCGCCTCGACGGTCGCGCCGCCAGCGGACATGAAGGATCTGATCGCGCGCTACGACATGGGCCTTCGCGCGCGCATCGGCGACATCATCCGGAGCGTGGAAGCCGCCGGAAATGCCCGGCTGGCCTATGTGTCCGACGTTGCTGCGCTGAAGATTCTGCCGCCGGTGATGCCGACCGTCATGCTGAACGCGGCGGTGAATTACGCCGCGCATGACGCCGAAGTGGCCACGGCGCTGCGCGATCAGATCACTACCAACGCGGCGCCGACGGCCGGCGGCGCGGCGGCAGGCACCCGGAGCGCGCCCGGCATCTGGGAACGCGCGACGACCGATACCCGGTGGAATCCGTACCTCTTCATCAAACTTCCGTCGGCGATCATTGCGGAGGGAGAAGCGATCAGGCTGCCGCCGGGCCGGACGCAGGTGGACTGGGAATGCGAGCTGGGCGTCGTTCTGAGCCGGCAGTCAGCTCGCGTGCCCGTGGGCCAGGCGGCCCAGCACATCTTCGGCTACACGCTCCAGAACGACGTCTCCGACCGCGGGGGCCGGGGTGATACCCGATATGGGTCCGACTGGCTCGTGAGCAAGAACCACGACACCTTTGCGCCACTCGGTCCCTTCATTACGCCGAAGGAATTCGTGGCGGATCCGCAGAAACTGGCGATCCGCTTTTCGCTGAACGGCCAGGTGATGCAGGAGGCGAATACGTCATTCATGATTCATGACGTCTACGAGCTGGTCGCCTATGCGTCCAGCATCATGACCCTGCGGGCCGGCGATATTGTCGTCACCGGCACTCCGGCCGGCGTCGGATCGGCGCGCGTGCCGCCGGTCTATTTCAAACCGGGTGACAGGTCGGTCTGCACCTACGAGGGTGTGGGCACGCTCACGAACCCGGTCGTCGGTTCGTAAAGGTAAAATTCCTTCAGGACCTTCTGGTGCAGTCACGCATTCGCGCGGCCGGAATCGCCGACATCGACGAGAAGCTTCGGGGCGGCGAACGCCTCGCGCTCGAGGATGGCGTACGGCTGTTCGAGTGCGACGACCTGCTGGCCGTGGGCGCCCTCGCCAACCGCGAGCGCGAGAAGCGTCACGGCGCGAAGACCTACTTCAATTTCAACCTGCGGCTCGAGCCGACCAATGTCTGCGTCGCCAGCTGCCTGTTCTGCTCCTTTGCGCGTCTCAAGCCGACCGACGCGGCGGCGTACACGATGACCCTCGAGAAGGCGTGGGACAAGCTGCGTCAGCGTGCCCACCAGCCGCTCACTGAAATCCACGTCGTCAACGGCCTGAATCCCGATCTCCCATTCAGCTACTACACGGAGCTGCTGCTCGGGTTCAAGCGCATCCGTCCCGACATTCATCTCAAGTGCTTCACGGCGGTCGAGATCGCGTACTTCGCTGATCTCTATGGGATGACGGACGAGCAGGTGCTGACGGAGCTGATGGCCGCGGGCCTCGATTCGCTCCCGGGGGGCGGCGCCGAAATCTTCGCTCCGCGTGTCCGGCGCAAGATCGCCCACGACAAGTGCGACGCCGATCGGTATCTATCCATTCATCGGATTGCGCATGGCTTCGGCATGAAGACGAACGTCACCATGCTGTACGGGCATATCGAGACCATCGAAGAGCGCGTCGACCACATGCTGCGCGCGCGTGGGCTGCAGGACGAGACCGGCGGATTCCAGGCCTTTATTCCGCTCGCGTTTCATCCCGACAACAACCAGATGCGGAAGCTCCCCGCGCCGAGCGCGTTCGATACGTTGCGCGTGCATGCCGTATCGCGCCTGATGCTCGACAACATTCCGCACATCAAGGCGTTCTGGATTGCGACCGGCCTGGACGTGGCCCAGACGGCGCTCTGGTTTGGCGTGGACGACCTGGACGGAACCGTCCAGGAGGAGAAGATTTATCACATGGCCGGGTCGCCGACTCCCGAGGGCGTGACCATGTCGCACCTCTCCCGCCTGGTCCGTTCGGCCGGCCGGGAGCCCTACGAGCGCGACACCTTTTACAACGTCAAGGAGCCGGTCCCCGCCTGAGCTTTCGCAGGCGGGAAGCAGGCGCTATACTGCGATCGGGTCCAAACCGCACGGGGCAATAGCCCGGTTGGCGGTTTGGCCTTTTTCACGTCCATACATTGCGAAAAGTTTCACAAGGTACACAAGTCCAAGGGCGATGACACTGATTCCGCTGCTGACCGAATTCGAGAAGGAGAACATCTCCGAGCGCCAGGCGCTCCCGGAGAAGTATCTCGGGCTCTCGGACGCCGAGATGGATGCCCGTATCTCGTCCGCCCGGGCGAAGCTCGGCAAAAAACTCGTCATTCTCGGCCATCACTACCAGCGCGATGAGGTCATCAAGTTCGCCGATTACACAGGCGACTCGTTCAAGCTCGCGCGGCAGATTGCGCAGCGCCCCGAAGCCGAATACATCGTGTTCTGCGGCGTGCATTTCATGGCCGAGAGCGCGGATGTGTTGACCGAACCGCACCAGAAAGTCATCCTCCCGGACCTTGCCGCGGGCTGTTCGATGGCCGACATGGCGGCGCCGGATCAACTCGAAACCTGCTGGCACGAGCTGACGCAGATGGGCGTGAACGGGGTTGTCCCTGTGACGTACATCAACTCCGCCGCGTCCATTAAGGCGTTCGTTGGTGAACGCGGCGGCACTGTCTGCACGTCGTCCAACGCGGCGGCGACGCTCAAATGGGCGTTCGAGCGAGGCGAGAAAGTGCTGTTCCTGCCGGATCAGCATCTGGGGCGCAACACCGCCTACAAGATGGGCATTCCGCTCGACGAGATGGTCGTGTGGGACCCGAACGAAATCTATGGCGGGCTGGATCCGGACGAGGTCACACGCGCGCGGATGATCCTGTGGAAGGGGCACTGCTCCGTCCACACGCGCTTCACCGTTCAGCACATTGACGCGATCCGGAAGAAACACCCGGGTGTTCGCGTGATCGTGCATCCCGAAGTGCCGTGGGATGTCGTCCAGGCCGCCGATGACAGCGGCAGCACGGAATACATCATCAAGACGATCGCCAACAGCCCGGCTGGATCGATCTGGGCGGTCGGCACCGAGGTGCACCTCGTCAACCGGCTTGCCACCGAGCTCGCTCCCGACCGGACGGTCCTCTCGCTGGAACCGTTCGGCTGCCTCTGTTCCACCATGTTCCGCGTGTCGCCGAATCATCTCCTCTGGATTCTGGAAGAGCTGGTCGACGGGCGCGTGCACAACCAGATCGTCGTACCCGACGACCAGAAGTCCTGGACGCGGGTCGCGCTCGATCGGATGTTGTCTATCCAGTAGCGTCCGACCTACGATCGCCTTTCAACCTCCGAGGAGGACTCATGGCGCACGAACTTCCCAAGCTCCCGTACGATTTCGCCGCTCTCGAACCGCACATCGACGCACAGACGATGCAGATCCATCACGGGAAGCATCATCAGGCGTACGTGACCAATCTCAACGCCGCTCTCGAAAAACATCCCGACCTGCAGTCGAAGAGCATCGAGGACCTCTGCAAGGGCATCAGCACCGTGCCTGAGGATGTCCGCACCGCCGTGCGCAACAACGGTGGCGGCCACTGGAATCACTCCAAGTTCTGGACGTGGATGGCGCCGAACGCCGGCGGGGCGCCGACCGGCAAGATCGCGGACGCAATCAACGGCTCATTTGGCGGCTTCGACGCCTTCAAGGAGCAGATGGGCAAGGCGGGCGTCGGCCGGTTCGGCAGCGGCTGGGCCTGGGTCGTCAAGGACGGCACCAAGCTGGCCATCGTCAGCACGCCGAATCAGGACAACCCGCTCATGGACGGCAAGGTGCCGGTGTTTGGCATCGACGTCTGGGAGCACGCGTACTACCTGAAGTACCAGAACCGCCGGCCGGATTATCTTGCGGCCTGGTGGAACGTCGCGAACTGGGCGGAGATTAACAAGGCGCTTTAGCCGGCGCTTCTCGAATACACACTGCGACGATTGCCGCGCCGATCATCGACGCGGCAATCACCAGCAGCCCGCCCTCGAAGCTGTTCGTCGCCTGGCGCGCAACGCCGACGAGCGACGGCCCGACAAACCCTCCGACATTTCCAATCGAATTGATCAAGGCGAGGCCCGCAGCCGCTGCGGGCCCGCTCAGCACGCGCATCGGCAGCGCCCAGCAGGGTCCGAGCGCGGACCAGATGCCGATGGCACCGCACGAGAGCAGCGCAAGCCCGGCGATCGGGTGATCCACGTACGCGGTGGCGATCATGGCCAGTCCGCCGAGCGCGCAGGGGACGGCCACGTGCCACCGCCGCTCGCCGGTACGGTCCGAATGCCGTGCGACGGGCACCATGCTGATTGCCGCCGCGAGATACGGCACCGCAGACGCGAGCCCGACGGCGAAGTCGCCGAAGCCGGACAGATTCCGCACGATCTGCGGCAGCCAGAACGCTACGCCATACATCGCGGTGACCAGGAGAAAGTAAAGGCCTCCGAGCGCCCAGATGCGCCCGCTCAGGAGTGCTGACCGAGCGGTATACCCGTCTCGCGCCGCTGTCACATCGCGCTCGCGCTCGAGCGTCGCGATGAGCCAGGCTCGCTCCGCAGCCGGCAGCCACCGGGCATCCTGCGGCCCCTCGGCCAGGTAAAACCAGACGATGACACCAAGTACGACTGCCGGGAGGCCCTCGAGGACGAAGAGCCACTGCCATCCGGCAAGCCCGCCGACACCGTGCAACTGCAGCAATGCGCCCGATATGGGCCCGCCGATCAGCCCGGCCACCGCAGTGGCCGTCATGAACAGGGCGACGGCGCGGGCGCGCTCACGTTCAGGAAACCAGTGCGTCAGATAGAAGAGCATGCCGGGAAAGAAGCCCGCCTCTGCAATGCCAAGGAGCAGCCGCAGTGCGTAGAACATCGCGGCGCTCTGGACGAACATCATCGCCGCGGAGACGAATCCCCACGTGATCATGATCCGCGCGATCCAGACGCGCGCGCCTACACGATGGAGGATCAGGTTGCTGGGAATTTCGAAGACGACGTAGCCGAGGAAGAAGATGCCGGCACCCAGCCCGTAGACGGCATCGCTGAACCCCAGATCCTGGTTCATTTGGAGCGCGGCGAAGCCGACGTTGATGCGATCGAGGTAGGCGACGATGTAGAGCAGGAACATGAAGGGGATCAGCCGGCGGCGGACGAGCGCGATCGTCCTGCGGCCTACCGCCCCGTCGTCCGTCATGGCTTCAGGAATTCTTCGATCACTTTCTGGAACGTCGCAAAGGGGTGCGCCCCGGCCAGCACGCGTCCGTTGACGAAGAAGATCGGCGTCCCGTCGAAGCCGAGGCCGTCGAGGTCCTTGAAGTCCTTCATCACTTCGTCCTTGTGGCGCTCGCTGTCGAGACAGGCATTGAACGCCGCGGTGTCGAGCTTGATGTCGGCCGCCCACCGCTTCAGTTCCGCTGCCTTGTAGCGCACGACGTCTCGGCCGCGCCGGTCCTGCTCACGGAACAGCTTGTCGTGAAACTCGTAGTATTGCCCCTGGTCGTCCGCGCACTCGGCCGCCATCGCCGACAGCACCGCTTCCTGATGCACGGCCTGTGGGTAGTCTCGGTAGATGAACCGCACCTTCCCGGTATCGATGTAGTCCTTCTTGAGCCGCGGGAAGGTGTCGCGCCAGAACACGCGGCAGAATGGGCACTGGTAGTCCCCGAACTCGATGATCGTGACGGGCGCCTTCGGATCGCCCAGCGCCGGGTCGTCATCGACGCCGATAAACCGGCCCTGGGCCGAGGCGGTCGAGGGGACGAGCACCAGGGCCAGAACGACCGTTCGCAACAGTTGCCTCATGTCGGCTCCTACTGGGGCGCGATTGCCGCGCGTCCCGCTCTCAGTACGAATTTCTGGATCTTGCCGGTCGCCGTCTTCGGCAGTTCCGGGATAAAACTGACGGCACGTGGCGCCTTGAAATGCGCGAGCCGCTCGCGAACAAACGCGATGAGGTCATCGCCAGTCGCCGAGCCGCCGGCTTTCAGCACCACAAAGGCGTGCGGGACTTCTCCCCACCGTTCGTCAGGCATGCCCACCACACCGACTTCCTGCACCGCCGGGTGCCGCATCAGCACGCCTTCAACCTCAACAGACGAGATGTTCTCTCCGCCGCTGATGATGACGTCCTTGAACCGATCGCGGATCTCAACGTAGCCATCGGGATGCACGACGGCGGCATCGCCGCTGTGGAACCATCCGTCCCGCATCACGTTCGCGGTAGCCTCAGGATCGTTGTAGTACCCGGCCATCACCACGTTTCCGCGGACGATGATCTCGCCAAGCGTCGCGCCGTCTGGCGGCACTTCGTGTCCCTCCTCATCGACGACGCGCAACTCTCCGGACGTGATGAGCTCGACACCCTGGCGTGCCTTGATGGTCGCGCGCTCCTCAGGCGCGAGACGTGCATGCTCCGGGCGGGGCTCGCACACGGTGATCAATGGGGCTGTTTCAGTGAGTCCGTAGGCGTGCGTCACCGTCCAGCCAAGATCCTCCTCCATGCGCTGAATCGTGGCAGCCGACGGAGGCGCACCCGCCGTCACCACTCGTACGCCGCGCGGCGCCTGTGCACGCAGCGACTCCGGCGCATTTGCCAGCGAGATCAGCACCGTCGGCGCGGCGCACAGCATCGTCACCGACTCGGTGGCCATCAGCGGGAAGACGACGGCCGGATCGACCTTCCGGAGGCAGATGTGGGTCCCCCCGGCGGCGGTCACGATCCAGGTAAACGTCCAGCCGTTCGCGTGAAACATCGGCAGCGTCCAGAGGTACCGATCCGCCGTGCTCATCGGCTGGTGAATCAACGTCCCGACCGCATTCATGTACGCGTTGCGGTGCGTGATCATCACGCCCTTCGGCCGCGAGGTCGTGCCGCTGGTGTAGTTAATCGTGATCAGATCGCGTTCGCCGATCTCGACCGGTGCGACGACTGGCGCGGCTGAAGCAACCGCCGTTTCGTAATCGATCCAGCCATCCCTGGCGCCTTCGAGCGCGACGAAGCGCTCGACGCCGGGCAGCCGATCGCGGACGCTGTCAATCGCAGCCAGATAATCTGCGTGAGCGCACACCACGCGCGCGCCCGAGTGGCCGATCATGTACGCGAAGTCGTCGGCCGTCAGGCGGTAGTTCAGCGGGACCAGCACCGCACCTATCTGCGGGACGGCGTAGA
This sequence comes from Candidatus Sulfopaludibacter sp. SbA3, assembly GCA_945903265.1. GTDB lineage: Bacteria > Acidobacteriota > Vicinamibacteria > Vicinamibacterales > UBA2999 > CAXNKG01. The sequence continues at coordinate 189,775 of CAMDNQ010000002.1, read as the reverse complement.
ACGACTCGAGCTGTGCGTGCGTGTTCGGCGCGATATACGCGACACGATCTCCGGAGCTGAGGCCGAACGCCTGCAGCGCCGCCGACCACCGATCGCATCGGTCGAAGAACTGCGCGTAGGTGAATCGCCGGTCTCCGTCGACGACGGCCTCTCGCTCGCCGTACAGGCGTCGGGCCCGGCGGGCGAACTCGAGAGGCGTGAGGGGGACTTCCACGGTCCTCTTCCCTGGGGGCTACAACGCGACCATGTACGTGAACTTTGCGATGAGCGCCCGGTCGAGGCGCACATTCGACCGCTCATCGCGCCGCTCGTTGTACACGAAGAAGAAGTCGCTCAGGGGGCGGTGAATCACGTTGAACCGGATGTTCGAGCTGACCTGCTGCGTGTCGGTGCTGTACTGCAGCAGCGCGTTCAGAAAGACGTTCGTGCTGAAGTTGTAGTTCACACGCGCCGAGGTAAGGGTCGACACGTACGACACACCGGGCAGATCGATGTCGTTGATCTGCAAGTTGAGGGACGCGCTCAATCTCTCGTTCGGCCGGACCGACGGCCCGAACTGGTACGTCCTCTTGTATCCGTTGTAAAAGTTCCCCACGGAATATCGCAGCGATGGCGTGACCGCCGCGGACCCGTTCCCGAAGTAAAACCCGAAATATTCGGTGAACTCGTAGCGGCCGGGCAGAATCATCACACGGCGCTGGGCGTTCAGCAGAAAGGGCGCCCGGATCACTTCCACGTTCGTGTTCCAGCCGATCTCCGAAAACCCGCCGTCCGAGAACGTCAGCGGCAGGTGGAAATCCTGCAGCCGCTGGTCGAGACTGCCGTCGTCCTGTCGCGTGAACATGTCCATTTCCCAGTGCGGCCGCAGCTCGCGCAGCCACGTCGGGAACCAGGAGGAGCGGAACGCCCGTCCGACAAATGCGAACTCGTTGTTGACGCCGCGTCGCGGGATGAATCCCAGCTCGTCGTTGAACTGGCTCCCCACCGCGTCGAACCGCCCGCGGAACTGCCACGTGCGGTCCTGATAGTTCACGTGCGCGCGGGCTGCATACTCGTTTCCTTCCGCAGGCGTCGCGCCCGTCGGCGACACGGTTTTTGCGGCAAACCCGTTCACCGTCAGGAATCCGAATCTGAAATTGGCGTCGACACCCGCCATCCGGTTGTAGGCGGGGCCGCTCTGATCCTTGTTGAGCAGCACGATGCCTACGTCGGAATTCGCGAAGATATCTCGCCGGAGCCGGAGCGCCGTGAAATTAGCGCCTGGCAGCGACCCTTGCTCTCGTTGCTGGATGTTAAGCGCGCCGATCGAATACGCTCCGGCGCGGCCGGTGAGGCGTGTGCCGCCGACGATAGGGACGGCGGAGCCGTCGTCCGACAGGCCAATCCGGCGGCTGAAGAACAGCCGCATCTGTGGTGACCGGTTCTGGCGGCCACCGAAGATGATCGCCCCCGCGCCGAACCCGCCGAAGAAGCCGCCGTCGGTGGCGCCGAAGTCGAACACGCCGGCGTTCTCGAGAAAGAAGTCGCGCTTCTCGGGGAAAAACAGGCTGAAGCGCGTGAGATTCACCTGCTGCTCGTCCGCCTCGACCTGCGAGAAGTCGGTGTTGACGGTGAAATCCCATACGAGCCCCGGTGTCACGCCGTACTTCACATCGAACCCTGCGTCGAAGTCGCCCCGGGTCGCTGACCGCCCGATCGTGCTGCCGCTCGACAGCGCGTAAGGCTTAATACGAATGTTCCGGCCGGCGCGAATGCCCCGGAGCCCGTCCAGGCTGCCCGCCAGCGACACGCGCTCGAGCCCGTAGATGCGCGGCAGCGGGGACCAGAAGCTGTCTTCATTCAGGCGCCTGATCTTCCGGCGGAAATTCATTCCCCAGGTCTGCGGATCGCGGTCGGCGAATTTCAGCGTGCGGAACGGAATGACGATCTCTGCCACCCAGCCGGTCTCGGTGATCGTGGTTTCGACCGACCAGATACCGTCCCAGTTCACGTTGAAGTCGCGCCCTTCGTTCCCGATCTGCGCGTCCCACTTGGCGCCAGCCGGATTAGTGGCGAACTGGTATCCATTTCGGCCGTCGTCGAACGTGTCGAGCACCACCACGAACGCATCACTGGCGTCGACGGCGTAATCCTTCTTCAGGTCCGTGACCACGATGCTCGACGGATCCGAATCGTGCGCGGTCACGCCGAAATAGACGGCATTGTCGTCGTAGATCACACGAACGTCGGTATCGAACGTCGCAGGCTGTCCTTCACGCGGTTCGGTCTGGATGAAGCCGCGCGCCACGGACGAGATGCTCCACCCGTCCTCGTCAAGCCGACCGTCAACGATGATTGGGCCGGTCGCGCGCGTTGCGGTGACCGTGCGGGTTGCCGCCTCCGACGTCATGCCCGCGCCGGACTGCGCGTGGGCCGGCGAGGCGACGACGAACAGCCAGAGCAGAGCTGCGACGCAACGGTTGTGCATGAGACCCTTCACGAATTATAGGTTTTGGGGGGACGCGCCGCCCACCTCGTATGCGGCGCCGATCCTGACGTTAAAGCGCGGTCATCCCGCCGTCGACGGCAAGGATGTGTCCGGTCACGTAGGCGGCGGCGGGGGACGCGAGGAACACCACAGCCCCTTTCAATTCTCCGGGCCTCCCGATGCGACGCAAGGGTGTCATGGCTTCGATGCGCTCCTTGGCCTGGCTGAGCACACCCGATGAGAGGCGCGTGTCGAAGTACCCCGGTGCCACGGCGTTGACACGGATCCCATGGCGGGCCCATTTCACCGCGAAATCGCGCGTCATGCTGACGACGGCCCCCTTGCTGGCCGTATAGCCCACCGCATCGATAATCTCCGTGGGGCTTCCCATCGCGGCGACATACGACGCGGTGTTCACGATCGCGCCGCCGCCGCCCGCGCGGATCATTTCCCGCCCAACCGCCTGCGTCATGAGAAAGCAGCCAGTGGCATTCGTCTCCATGACCTGCCGCCACTTGTCGAGCGGCATCGTCTCTACCGGCGCGGCCCACGCAATCCCCGCGTTGTTCACCAGAATATCGATGCGTCCGTACGCCGCGATCGTGGCGGCGACCGAGTCCGCAATCTGTTCGGGAGAGGTGACGTCACACGTGAGGACGAGGGGCGTGATGCCCCTGGAACGAAGCTCGGCCTCCGCCGACGCGAGAAAGTTGGCGCGCCTGGCGGTGATGGCGACTGTCGCGCCTGCTTCACCCAGTCCGGTCGCGATCTCCAGGCCGAGCCCGCGCGAGCCTCCGGTCACGAGCGCGATCTTCCCGGAAAGGTCGAACAGCTCCAGAGCGTGCACGCGTGGATTGTAGCTATGAAAAGAGTGTCGAAGCGACGCGCTGCGCCAGCGTGACCCACGGGCCCGGGTAGGCCCCCATCCCGACCACGCCCACCAGACATATGAGAATGCCGAAACGGAGCGGCGCGGAGACCGGCACGGGCTCCGGCTTGTCCGGGGCCTCGATGTACATCCGGCGCGCGACGAGCAGGTAGTAGTAGAGCGCGACGACCGTCAGCAGGGCTCCGAGGAAGACCAGGCCGTACATCCCGCGCTCGATCGCCGCCCAGAAGATATACAACTTGGCCCAGAAGCCGGCGACGAAGGGAATCCCGCCGAGCGACAGCAGGAAGATCAGCATCGAGAGTGCGAGCAGCGGCGAACGCTGGGCAAGCCCGCGATACGCTTCCATCCCCTCGGATTTCTCCGACTGCGCGATGGTCTCGACCACGAGAAACGCACCCATGTTTCCGAACATGTACGCCACGAGGTAGAAGAGCATCATCGCGATCCCGGAAGTCGAGAAGGCGGCCAGTCCGAGCAGCATGTAGCCGATGTGCGCGATGCCCGAATAGGCCAGCATCCGCTTGATGTTCTGCTGCGGAATCGCCATCAGGTTGCCGATGACCATCGTCATGCCGGCGAGCACCGACACAGCGGGCATCCAGAAGAGCGAGGCCTCGCCGACGCCTTCCACGAAGAGGCGGATGAGCGCCACGAAGCCGGCGGCCTTCGGCGCCACCGACAGCCAGGCGACGAACGGCGTCGTGGCGGCCTCGTATGTGTCCGGCGCCCACATGTGGAACGGGAACGCGGCGATCTTGAAGCCGATGCCGGCCAGCAGCAGCGCCATGCCGAGCATCATCAGCGGATGGCCCGCGGCCAGTGCCTGCGGAATCGCATCGATCGTCGTCGTGCCCGTGACGCCGTACACGAACGACATGCCGTACACGATGATCGCGGACGAGGCGGTGCCGACCAGGAAGAACTTGAGCGCCGCTTCCGGCGCCACCGGATCGCGCTTGATGAAGCCGGTCAGCAGGAAGAGCGGGATCGACATCAGCTCGAAGCCGACGAACAGCAGGATCAGCTCGCGCGCCGACACGAGCACGGACATGCCGAGCACCGACACGGCCAGCGCGAAGTGATACTCGGCCGAGCGGTCGCGGAACGCGCGGTGGGTCATCGTCATCGAGCCGAGGAGGCTGATGGCGGCCGACCCGATGAACAGCTGCTTGGCGAAGATGGCCAGCGCATCCTGCTCGTACTGATCGTTGAAGACGAACGCGCCTTCAGGGATGAAGAACGTGGCCGCAAATGCCGCAACGAACCCGACCATCGTCAGCGGGCCGGCTGCGCGACGCGCCCCGAATGCGCCGAGCAGGATGACGACCACCGCCGTCGTGAACAGCAGCAGTTCGGGACCGACCGGGATCAGCGACCCGAGGCTCATTGTCCGAGCAACCTCTGGAGCAGCGGTCCCGTGGCCGTATCAATCGGCCCGATCGCAATCGACGGCGCCACACCGAAGAGCACCAGCACGAAGACCAGAATGCCGAGCGCCGCCCATTCCGTGCCCTGCGCGTCGGGCAGGTGCTGGAAGTGCGGGTCGGTGCTCTTCGGTCCCCAGAAAATCTGGCCGGCGACGCGCAGCACGTAGATCGACGTCAGGAAGGCACCGAAGACGGCGGGGAACAGCCACCACGAGTAATTCGATTCCCAGGCGCCGAGAAATGTCAGGAATTCCGCGACGAAGCCGGCGGTCGCGGGGAGCCCGAGCGACGACAGCCCACCAATCGTGAACGCGGTTGCGATACCCGGCATCATCGTGCCGAACCCGCCCATCTTGTAGATTTCACGGGAGTGCGTCTTCTCGTACACCAGGCCGACGAGGGCGAAGAAGAGCCCCGTCATGATGCCGTGCGCGAACATCTGGAAGACGGACCCGTTGAGGCCGCTCGCGGTCAGCGTGGCCGCGCCGAGCATCACGACGCCCATGTGCGACACCGACGAATACGCGATGACGTATTTGAGGTCGGTCTGCGCCATCGCGCTCAGCGCGCCGTAGACGATGTTGATACAGGCGATCGCGCCGACCAGCCACACCCACTCGACGGTCGCCTCGGGCAGCAGCCCCATGCCGAGGCGTACGACGCCGTAAGCCCCGAGCTTCATCAGCACGCCCGCGTGCAGCATCGACACGGCCGTCGGCGCCGCCGCGTGGCCATCCGGCGACCAGGTGTGGAACGGCCAGATCGCGGCCAGGATCCCGAAGCCGATGTAGAACGCGAGGAACACCCACGACTGGAGCGTCGGGTCGAACTCCATCTGCTCGAACGCGAGGAACGAGAAGGTCTGCGAGCCGCCCGCGACGTAGAGCGCCAGAATGCCGACGAGGATGAACGCCGACCCGAACAGCAGGTACAGCGTCAGCTTCATCGCCGCGTACTCCTTCGTGCCGACGCCGGTCCGTCCGAACGCCCAGCCGAAGATGCCCTGCGGCCGCACCTCGCCGGTGGAGCCCCAGATGCCGATGAGGAGGTACATCGGCAGCACGGCAATCTCGTAGAACAGGAAGAAGATGAACAGGTCGAGCGACACGAACACGCCGTAGACGCCGGTGACGAGGAGCAGCAGCAGCGCGTAGAACTCCTGGCTGCGCTGCTTGACCGTCCACGACGCGAAGACGCCGGCGAAGATGATGATCGACGTCAGCAGGCACATCAAGATGCTGATGCCGTCCACCGCGAGGAGATAGCTGATGCCGAGCGACGGGACGAGCGAGAACTCCTCGTGGAACTGGAAGCCGGCGGCGTCGTAGTCGTACGCGCAGTACACCCACAGCGAGGCGACCAGCGACACCGTCGCGCCGATGAGCGACACCCAGCGGACCAGCAGCGGCCGGTGGCGGGCGAAGAACATCACGATGAGCGCCGCGACGAACGGCGACCACGTCATGATCGAGAGAATCGGCAGTTCAGCCATCACGCGAACTGAACCCAGAGCAGAAGCACGAGGACGCCGACCGCGACGCCGTAGACGTAGTCCTGCGCCTTGCCGGACTGCAGACCGCGCAGGTCGTCGCCGGCCGTCAGTGTCCAGGCGCTGATGACGTTGAGCACACCATCAACGATGTAGCGATCGAGCCATCCGACGGCGCCGGAGAACGCCAGCGCACCGCGCGCGACCACCTTCTCGAAAAACGCATCGACCCAGAACTTGTTCTCAGCGGCGTAATACACGGGGGAGAACGCTCTCGCCAGGCCGTCGGCGCTGATGGCGCGCCGCTGATACACGAGCCACGCGAGCGCGATGCCTGCCACCGCAACGCCGACCGCCGACGGCATCAGCCAGCCTGGACTGACGAACTCCGGCTCCGGATGCGTGAACGTGAAGTAGACGCCGATGGCCATCGAGAGAAGCGCGAGGATCCAGAGCGGCAGCGACATGGAGGCAGGCGGGTCATGAGGGTGCGAGGGTGCGGCGTGCGATGCGTGCGAGGGTGCGAGGCCGAAGAAGGCGAGAAAGACCGCCTTGAACATGTAGAAGGCCGTCAGGAACGCGACGAGCATCAGGATGATGAACGGCCCGACGAGACCGCCTTCCCAGACCGCGCCAAGAATCTCTTCCTTCGAGAGGAAGCCGCCGAACATCGGGATGCCCGCCAGCGAGAGCGTGCCGATGATGAAGACGATCGCCGTCTGGGGCATGCTGCGCGCGAGCCGGCCCATGTCCGAGAGGTTGTTGCTGTGGACGGCGTGGATCATTGCGCCTGCGCCGAGGAACAGCAGCGCCTTGAAGACGCCGTGCGTCAGCAGGTGGAAGAACCCCGCGCCGGCGAATCCGGCGCCGATGGCGGTCATCATGTAGCCCAGCTGGGACACCGTCGAATAGGCGAGCACGCGCTTCACGTCGTTCTGGATGCACGCCAGAATGGCGGCCAGGAGCGCGGTAATCGCACCGATCCACGCCACGATCAGCAGCACGTCAGGCGTCAGTGCGAACAGCCACGCGGTCCGCATCAGCAGGTACACGCCCGCGGTGACCATCGTCGCGGCATGGATCAGGGCGGAGACCGGCGTCGGGCCTTCCATGGCGTCCGGCAGCCAGACATGCAGCGGGAACTGTGCCGACTTGCCGACCGCGCCCAGATAGATGCAGAACGTGATGATCGATAGGCCGGCGAGCGGCAGCGCACCGTTCGCGACGAGGACCTGCAGCTCGGTCAGATCGAACGTGCCGGCCTGGCGATACAGCAGCACGATGCCGATCAGCAGGCCGACGTCGCCCGCCTTCGTCGTCCAGAACGCCTTGAGCGCCGCGCGCGCGGCCGCGGGCTTCTGGTACCAGAAGCCAATCAGGAGGTAGGAACAGAGGCCGACCAGCTCCCAGCAGATGAACAACTGCAGGAGATTCGGCGCGATGACCAGTCCCATCATCGAGAACGCGAACAGCGACTGGTAGGCGTAGTAGCGGCCGAGCGCCCGTTTCGGTTCGTCGCTCAGGTATCCGAGCGAGTAGACCTGCACCAGCAGCGACACGAGCGCCACCAGCGTGAGCATGACCGTCGAATCGGCATCGGCCAGCACGCCGATCGTGGCGAGCGACTGTCCCTGCTCCGGCAGCCACGTCCAGACGATCCGCGAAATCTGATCGCCCGCGTGGGCGCGCCAGGCGTTGAGCGCGGCCGCGAGCGCGCCTGCGGCGCACAGGATGGAGACGTACGCGGCGGGACGGCCGAGCCGCCGAAGCGGCGCGACGATCGCCAGGATCAGGAATGCGAGGACGTGGAGAAGCGGCGCGGCAAGCGCGACGTAGCCGGCGTCCATCATCCCTTGAGCAGGTCCAGGTGGTCGGCCATGACGGTGCGCCGGATCCGGAAGAGCAGAATGACGATCGCCAGGCCGAGGGCGGCTTCGGTGACCGTAATGCAGATGGTGAAGACGGTGAAGACCATGCCGGTCACGTCACCGTGATAGCGCGAGAACGCGACCAGGTTGATGTTGACGGCGTTCAGCATCAGCTCGATGCCGAGCAGGATGCCAATCGTATTGCGCCGGGTGATGACGCCGAACATCCCGATGCAGAACACGATTGCGGCGAGCGTCAGATACGCTTCGAGACCCATCGCGCTAGTCGTCCGGCCGCGCGAAGTAAATCGCGCCCATGAGGCCCGCGAGCATCAGCAGGGCGAGGAGTTCGAACGGCAGGACGTAGCGCGTCATGACCGCGTGGCCGATATTCCGCGTGATGTCGCCTGTCTGCGCGGCAGCGGCCGCCGTCGCCGGTTGGCGCCAGATCGTCGCGACGATGATGCCGGCGAGTGCGGCAACGGCGAGCGCGCCGGCCACGATCCGCCGGTTCGTCTGCGAAATGCTCTCGCCGACCAGGCGTTCGGTCACGACGATGGCGAACACCATGATCGTGACGATGCCGCCGGCGTAGAGCAGGAGCTGCACGGCCGCCAGGAACTCGGCTTCCAGAATGAGGAAGATGCCCGCCGTTCCCGTAAGCGCCAGCGCAAGCCAGAGGACGGCGTGGAACAGGTTCTTCGAGAGGACGACGGCAAGCGCCGAGACGACAAGCACGACGGCGAGCACCCAGAACGCGAGGGCGTCGAGGCTCATACCTTGGGCGCCTCGGGTGTGGCAGCGGGCTCGGCGCGTGCCATCTTCGGCGGGCCCTGCATGTCGCGCAGCTTGTTGCCCGTGGCCCATGACCGCGGATATTCCTGCCCGATCGCGTGCAGGCGATCCTTGTCGAGCAGCATTTCGCGGCGATCGGTCGTCGGCATGTCGAACGACTTCATCATCACGATGGCGTCGGTCGGGCAGACCTGCACGCACAGCTCGCAGAACTCGCACGCGTAGAGCTCGAGGGTGAAGGCCTTGGCGTAGTTGCGCTTCTCGCCCTTGAGAATTTCGACTTTGATGACCGCCGGCGGGCAGACGAACTCGCAGAGCCGGCAGCCGATGCAGGCTTCCTCGCCCGTATCCTCTTCGTAAACGAGCGCCAGCAGGCCGCGGTACCGGTCTGGATAGACGCGGGGCTTGTCCGGATAGTGCACCGTGACCGGCTTCCGGAACAGGTTCTTGAACGTGATGCGCATCGCGCCGAGGATCGCGCGCACGATCACGCTGACTTCGGTGCCCGTCCGGCGGCTCTTGTCGTGCAGGACGCGGACGTCGGCGGCGGTCTGAACCTCAGACACCGGGGCCCCTCCAGACGACGACGATCGCGGTCGCAATCAGCAGCAGCAGCGTGAAGGGCAGGAGCGCCTTCCACGAGAGGGCAAGAATCTGGTCGACGCGGATGCGGACGAAGCTCCACCGCACCCAGGTGACGACCAGGAACATGAACATCGCCTTCGTGAGGAACCAGATCGGGTCCAGCCACTCGGGTCCCGGCCCCGCCCACGCGCCGAGAAAGAGCAGCGCGCCCAGGAAGGACGATCCGATGATGTGCGCGTATTCGCCAAGCTGGATGAGCGCGAACTTCATCCCGGAGTACTCGACGCGGAAGCCGGCGACGAGCTCCGATTCGGCTTCGAGAATGTCGAAGGGCGCCCGGTTCTCGGCGGCGACGGTCGAGACGATGAACGCGATGAACGCGAGCTGGCCGATGACGGGATAGAAGATGAACCAGGCTCCACCCGCCTGGGCGGCCGCGATGTCGGACAGCTTCAGCGACCCGGCCAGCAGCACCGGCGTCAGCGCCGCGAAGATGAACGGCAGGTCGTACGAGATGACCTGGTTCACCGCGCGCATGGCCGACAGCAGCGCGTACTTGTTGTTCGATCCCCAGCCCGCCATGAACAGGCCGACGATTTCCATCGACGAGACGGCGAGGAAGAAGAGCACGCCGATGTTCAGGTCCGCGACGCCCAGGCCCGGTGCGAAGGGGATCGTCGCGAAGATGAACATGCACGGCAGCACGAAGACAATCGGCGCCAGGTTGTAGATGGGACGATCGGCCGCGGTCGGCACCACATCCTCTTTCATCATCAGCTTGATCGCGTCGGCAATCGGCTGCAGCAGCCCGTGAGGCCCGACGCGGTATGGGCCGATGCGCGACTGCATGCGCGCGGCAAACTTGCGCTCGAGGAGCGTCACGTACGTCACGATGCCCAGGACGGCGTTCATGACGATGAACGGCGCGATGAACGGCGTCAGCGCCTCCATCATCGATCCACCTCGCCGAACACCGGATCCACCGACCCCATGATCGCGACGACGTCGGCCACCTTGTGGCCAGGGATGACGTGCGGCAGGACGGCCAGATTCGAAAACGACGCGCCGCGCCATTTCATGCGGTACGGCTTGGCGCTGCCGTCGGCAATCAGATAGCAGCCGACTTCTCCGCGGGCGCCCTCGATGCGCGCGTACGTTTCACCCTTCGGGATGCGCGTCTGCGCGACCGATTTCAGCCCCGGGCGGGAAGAAATAGGACCTTCCGGCAGCTTGTCGAGCGCCTGCCGCACGATGCGGAGCGACTCGCGGAACTCGACCATCCGCACCCGGTACCGCGCGAAGCAGTCGCCGGCGGTCTCCACAGGGATGTTGAACTCGAAATCCTCGTACGAGGAATACGGGGTCGCGCGGCGAAGGTCATACGCCACGCCGGAGCCCCGCAGCAGCGGGCCGCTGATGCCGACATCCTCGGCGAGCTCGCGCGAGATCACGCCGACGCCCTGCGTGCGCACCAGGAAGAACGGGTTCTCCTCGAGCATCCGCTGGTATTCGTTGATGCGCTGGTCGATCAGGTCGACGGTCTCGCGGCACTTCGTCGCCCACCCGTCGGGGATGTCGTAGCGGACGCCGCCCACCTGGTAGAAGCCGTAGAGGAGCCGCGCGCCGACGAGCGATTCGAAGAGGTCGAGGATGTCTTCGCGCTCGCGGATGCAGTACAGAAAGATCGTCGCGCCGCCGCCGAGCGCGCCGCCCATGTCGAGGCACCAGGTGCCCAGCCAGAGCAGATGGGACGCGACACGCTGCAGCTCCGACGTGATCACGCGGAGATACTGCGCGCGCTTCGGAACTTCGATCTTGCCGATCGTCTCGGCCGCCATCACATACGCGAACTCGCTCGTCATGGCCGCGACGTAGTCGGTCTTCGAGGCGATCGACGGGTACTGCGCGTAGGTCAGCGTCTCGGCAAGTTTCTCGTGGCAGCGGTGGAGGTAGCCGATGACCGCGTCGACACCGACGACGGTTTCACCTTCGAGCTGGAGGATGGCGCGAAACACGCCGTGCGCGGACGGGTGCTGCGGCCCCATGTTCATGGTGAGCCGTTCGCTGCCCGCGTAATCGAGCTCCTGCCGCGTCGTCGAGACGGTCGTCATCTGTAAGGCGGATACGGCGTGTCCACGGAGTACGACTTCAGGAGCGGATGTCCCACCCAGTCGTCCTGCAGCAGGATGCGGCGCAGATCAGGGTGTCCCTCGAAGCGGATGCCGAACATGTCGTAGCACTCCCGCTCCATCCAGTTGGCCCCGCGATAGACCGGGACGAGCGATGCGCACGTCGTGACGCCGGCCCCGAGGCGCGACTTCACGAGGATCGCCAGATTCGTGTCGGTGTTGTCGACCTTCGCAACGACCTCGAGCCCCTCGTCCTTCCAGTCGTTCGCCGAGAGGAACGAAAAGAACCGGCAGCCGAGCGTCTCTTTGGCAAAGGTCGCGAACGGCAGCCATGCATCCGGCGTGACGGTCACGGTGAGCGCAGTCGTCCCCTCAACCGTGGAACCGCTGAAGCGCTCTCCGATGAGCGTGCGGGCCTGATCGGCGGTCACGGTGCCAGACGACACGGGGTCAGTCTTCCTTCGGGTTGGGATCGGCGCGCTTGCCCGTGCGCCGGAAGTGGGAGATCTGGTCCTGCAGGAGGAGGAGGCCGTTCAGCAGCGATTCGGGCGGCGGCGGACACCCCGGGACGTAGACGTCCACGGGAATGATGCGGTCCACGCCTTTGACTACGTGATAGCCATGCCGGAAGGGACCGCCGGAATTCGCGCACGACCCCATCGATACGGCCCACTTCGGATCCGGCATCTGGTCGTAGATGCGCTTCAGCATCGGCGCCATCTTGATGGTCACGGTGCCCGACACGATCATCAGGTCCGAGTGGCGCGGCGATGCCCACGGCACCATGCCGAGCCGCTCGATGTCGAAGCGCGACGCGAACGTCGCCATCATCTCAATCGCGCAGCAGGCGAGGCCGAACGTGACCGGCCAGACCGACGACTTGCGCGCCCAGTTGAAGAAGTTGTCCGCGACGGTCGTGACGAGGAAACCGCCGGGGAAGCTGTGAATGCCCTCGGTCACCGCATCGAACGCCTTGGAATGCTGGTCGCCCTCGGGACGCTTCTGGTGAAGCGTTTCCCACTCCTGGAGATCCTTGAAGTTTCTCCAGACCGGAACGGGAATCTGCGGAACGGGGCCCTTTATTGCCACTCGAGGATGCGCTCCCGGTACGCGTAGAACCATCCCAGCCCGAGAATCGCCAGGAACCCGCACATCGCCGCAATCCCAGGGAAGCCGAGCGTCCGCACGACCAGGACCCACGGAAAGAGAAACACCGCCAGCGCATCGAACACGATGAAGAGGAGCGCGACCAGGTAGAAGCCCACCGGAAACTGGACCCATGCGTCACCCACCGGCACCGCGCCGCACTCGTAGCTTTCAAGCTTCGCGGCAAACGGGCGCGACGGGCTCAGGAAGCGAGCCACGGCCAGTGAGACCACGGCAAACGCAATCAGGAACCCGAAGTAGATGGCGACGGGATAGTAGCCCTGCATGGGAGTTGGCGTCTTGGGAGTTGGGAGTTTACCTGAAGCTCTCCATGATCTCGTCGAGCGCCTGCTTGCCGGGGCGCGTCTTCGACTGGGGCAGCGACGCCAGCGGCTCGTCGACCATGCCGAGCATGTCGACGAAGTCCGTCTTGTCCGGCTCGATGTAGATGACGCCGGTCGCGTACTCACCGCGGGCCATCGTCTCGTGCAGCACGCGGATCGCGCTCATCTTGTCGGTCGGCTGGTAGTCCTCGGAGAGCTTGCTGAGGACGACGCGACCGCCGTTGTGCAGCGTGACTTCCTTGGTGGTGCCTGCTTCGTACTCGACAGTGATGTCCTCGAAGAAGGGGACGAAGCTGACCTCGGAGAGCGGTTCGTCGTGTTCCTTCACGTACGCGTAGCTCTTCGTCGAGCCCTCGTGGTCGTTGAACGTCACGCAGGGCGAGATGACATCGATCATCGACGTGCCCTTGTGGCTGAGCGCCGCCTTGAGGATGGCCTTGAGCTGCTTGGGGTCGCCCGAGAACGAACGCGCGACGAACGACGCGCCCAGCTCGATGGCCAGCGCGCAGGTGTCGATCGGGGGCAGATCGTTGATCACGCCGGTCTTGAGCGTCGAGCCCAGATCCGCGGTGGGCGAGAACTGGCCCTTGGTCAGCCCGTAGCAGCCGTTGTCCTCGATGATGTAGACGATCGGGAGGTTGCGGCGCATCAGGTGCACGAACTGGCCGATCCCGATCGCGCCGGTGTCGCCGTCGCCGCTGATGCCAATCGCGATCATCTTCCGGTTCGCGACGACCGCGCCGGTGCCGACCGACGGCATGCGGCCGTGGACCGAGTTGAAGCCGTGCGCGCTGTTCAGGAAGTACGCCGGCGCCTTGCTCGAGCAGCCGATGCCCGACAGCTTGATGACCTGCGTCGGGTCGATGCCCAGCTCATAGAACGAATCGATGATGCGCTCGGTGATGGCGTTATGCCCGCAGCCGGCGCACAGCGTCGTCTTCGAGCCGCGATACGCCACCGGCTCGAGGCCGATGCGATTGATCTTCTTGCCTGGTGCTGGTGGTTGAACCGGTGCTTCTGTCGCCATTTACTGACCCCGCTCCTGCTTGACCAATTCCTCGGTCACGGACCGCCCGTCGATCGGGAGCCCCACGTAGTGAAGGATGCTGCGCAGCTTCGCGAACTGCTCGACGTTGCACTCCATCTTGAGGAGCGACAGCATCTGCGCGTCGCGGTTCTGCTCGATGAGGTACACCCGGTCGTGCGTGTTGATGAAGTCGAAGACTTCCTTGGTGAACGGATACGCGCGCAGCCGTAGATACGAGGTCTCGATCTTGCTCTCGTTCCTCAGCTCGTCGCGCGATTCGACGATGGCCCAGTGCGTGGTGCCGTAGCCGATGACCCCAATCTTGGCGCCGCGCACGACCTCGATCTCCGGCTTCGGCACGAGCGTGCGCGCCGTATCGAACTTGCGGGCCAGCCGATCGAGATTGTTGGCGTAGTCATCGGCGCGCTCGCTGTACTGCGCCTTTTCGTTGTGGCCCGAGCCGCGCGCGAAATAGGACGGCATGCCGTCGCCCGGAACCGTCCGATACGCGATGCCGTCGCCGTCGACGTCGCGATACCGGCCCCAGTCGTTTTCGAGCTCCTTCAGCTTCGCCGCGTCCAGCCGCTTGCCGCGATCGAGCGGCTTGGTCGGGTACTCGAACGTCGGCGACATCCAGGTGTTCATGCCGAGGTCGAGGTCGGTCATCACGAAGATCGGCGTCTGCAGCCGCTCGGCGAGGTCGAATGCGTCCATCGCCATCGTGTAGCACTCGTTGACCGACGCGGGCAGCAGCAGCGGGTGCTTGGTGTCGCCGTGCGAGAGCACCGCGGCCGACAGGATGTCCTGCTGCGCGGTTCGGGTCGGGAGGCCGGTGGAGGGGCCGACGCGCTGCACGTCGAAGATCACCGCGGGCACTTCCACGTAGTAGCCGAGACCCGTGAACTCGCCCATCAGCGAGAGGCCGGGACCCGCCGTCGACGTCATCGACCGCGCGCCCATCCAGCCGGCGCCGAGCACCATGCCGAGCGCCGCGATCTCGTCTTCGGCCTGAATCACCGCGTAGGTGGCCTTGCCCGTCTCCGGATCCCTGCGGTACTTCTTCAGGTAGTCGATGAGCGATTCGCAGAGCGACGAGGAGGGCGTAATCGGATACCAGCCGACGAAGGTGACGCCGGCCATCATGCAGCCGATCGCCGCGGCGGCGTTGCCTTCGATCAGGATCAGTCCGTCCGTCTTGTTCATCGGCTCGACCACGAACGGATCGAGCTTCGGCAGGTTGGCTTCGGCGTAGTCGTAGCCGGCCTTGAGCGCGCCCATGTTGAGCGCGATCGCCTTCTCCTTCTTGCCCATCTGCTTGCGCAGCGCCTTCTCCATCTGCCCCATGTCGATGGAGAGCAGCTTCGAGAGCACGCCGTCGTAAATCATGTTGCGCACGAGGCGGCGAAGCTTGGCGTCGGTGGTGATGGGGTTGATCAGCTTGTCGAACGGGACCGGATAGAAGACGACGTCGTTGCGGAGCTCGTTGAGCTTCAGCGGTTCGTCGTACAGCGCGGCGGCGCCGGGCGGCAGCGTCAGCACGTCTTCCTTGGCCGTCTCCACGTTCATCGCGACGAGGAAATCGACCTCTTTCTTGCGGCTGATGTAGCCCTTGGCGCTGGCGCGAATCGTGTACCACGTCGGCAGGCCGGCAATGTTCGACGGGAACATGTTCTTGCCGGACACGGGCACGCCCATCTGGAAGATGGACCGCAGCAGGACGAGGTTGGCGGTCTGGCTTCCCGATCCGTTGACGGTGGCGACCTGAATGGCGAAATCGTTGACGATGCGCTCCGTGCGCGACTTGGTGGGGGCTTCCTGAACGGCGTCGGCTACTGACATTTTTCTACCCTGCTCCGCTTCGCAGGCCGGCCGGGGCTTCTCGGACCCGGGGCATCGCCGCGGAGGAGATGCGGTTTCAATTACTGTCGGATTCCTTACAGGTGGATCCCGCCAATTATATCTATATTTTTCGTTCGGCGATGAGGTGATCGGCCACAATCCGGCCGTTTATCAGGTGTTCCTGGATGATCCGCTCCAGCACGGGCGGGTCGCATTCGCCGTACCACGCGCCTTCGGGATAGACCACAGCGATCGGTCCGCCCTCGCAAATGCGAAGGCAGTTGGCCTTGGTCCGCAGCACGCCGCCCTGGTCCGAGAGGCCGAGCTCCTTCAGCCGCCGTTTCAGGAAGTCCCACGCCGCAACCCCGCGCTCCTTGTCGCAGCACTTGGGCGTCGTCTGGTCGGCACAGAGAAAAATGTGGCGCGTGGCGACAGGAATCCCGATCTTTTCGGCGACGCGCTGCTGTGATTCGGTCATCTAAAACAACGTCACGTCGACGACCGTCCCCGCCTCGATGACGAGGGTGGCGGCCGGGATTTCGATGTATCCGTCAGCCTGCGACATGCTCGTGATGTCGCCCGACGCCTTGAACGCCGGCATTGCCAGGCCGTCCACGATCCGGACCGTGTAGATCTGATGGCGCCCGGGAGCCGACGTCACCCGTTGTCCGAGCGGCAGGGTCACGGACCTGATGGTGTCCGCCGGCAGGCGGGCCATGCGCCGCAGCGCCGGGACGAGCAGCATGTAGGTGTTCGACAGGCACGAGGTCGGGTAGCCAGGCATCCCGAAAAAGAGCTTCCCCTCTATGCGGCCGAACGCGGTCGGCTTGCCTGGCTTGACCGCAATGCCGTGGAAAATCAGCTCGCCGCGGGCGGCCAGGACATCCAGAATCAGGTCGCGTTCCCCGACCGAACTGCCTCCCGAAAACACCAGCAGGTCGTCCTGGAGGCAGTCGTCCACGGCGCGGGACAGGTCCTCGAGCGTGTCGGAGGCGGTCCGATGCGGCACGGGTATCCCGCCATGCCCGGCCACGGCCGCGGCCATGGTGAACCGGTTGATGTCGTAGATCTGGCCGGGGCCAAGCGCGTCGCCAGGTTCCCGTAACTCATTGCCGGTAGAGAGGATAGCGACACGAGGCTGGGCGTACCCGGTGACCGCCGCACGCCCCAGAGCCGCCACGGCGCCAAGGCGGCTGGGGGTCAGCAGCGTCCCCGCCTTCAGCACCTCCTGGCCGCGACGGATGTCCGCGCCTCGAGGCCCGATGTTCTGGCCGGCAGTGACGGGGGAGAAGACCTGGACGCTCCCGGAGGCTTCGCCGTCGGTTTCCTCGACGATGACGACGGCATCGGCCTCGTCTGGCATGGGGGCCCCGGTGGCAATCTCGAGGCACTGGCCGCTGCCGACCGCCAGGCCTGAGACTTCACCGGTGAACACGGTGCCGATTCGCTTCAGGACGCGCGGCCGGTCGCGCGTCGCGCCGGCGGTATCCGCTGCGCGCACGGCGTAGCCATCCATGGCGGCGCGGGCAAACGGCGGCACGTCGGCATCGGCGACGAGGTCTTCGGCCAGCACGCGGCCGGCGGCGTCCGCGAGACCCACGCGCTCGGTCCGTTCGATCGGCCGCATCGCCGCATCGATCAGCGCCCGGGCTTCCTCGAGCGGGATCGTGCTGCGGATCGGCCGCATCTTGGTGGCCATGGCTGGTTGGTGGTTGGTGGTTGGTCGTTACCGGTTTAGCTGCTGCACCACATGTCCCAGCTCGGGGAGGATCAGCTTCGTCATCGCGAGCTGCACGGCTTCCGGCGCGCCGGGCAACACGAAGATCGCCTTGGGGCGCGCGGGTCCAGGGATCGCCTGCGATCGCATCGCTGTCCCGGCGGTGGCTCGGCTCATCATCGCCGCCGCGCCAATTTCCTGGTAGCTGAGCATCCGGAACAGCTCGCCAAATCCTTCCAGGCGCTTCTCGAGCAGGCCGTCGATCGCTTCGAACGTTCCGTCGCGCGATGTGATGCCGGTACCACCGGTGGTGATGATGACCTGCACGTCCGGGGTCAGCAGCTGACCTTCGACGTGCAGCGTCACCGCGTGGGGATCGTCCTTGACGATCGCGTGGCCGACAACCGTGTGGCCGGCCCCTTCGAGCAGCTCGCGGATCGTGCGGCCGCCCGTATCCGTCTGCTCGGTGCGGGAGTCGCTGACGCTGAGGACGTAGCAGGCCACCGACGCGGGGGCGTGCGCCTTGTGTTCTTCCTGGCTCATAGCTGGATTATCCGCCGACGGACGCAAAAAGGGGGATCGGGTTCGGGCGAGAATAGACCAGCCAGTTTGTGGCAGGAGTCCAGATGAAGCAGATCCAGGTGCAAGGGGTTCATCACATCACGCTCGTCGGCTCGACGAGGCAGAGCGCCATCGACTTCTGGCAGGGCGCGCTGGGCATGCCGTTCGTCTTCGAGCAGCCGAATCTGGGCAAGCCGGACGAAAACCACCTCTACTTCGACCCGGGTGACGGCCGCCTGCTCACCGTGTTCACGAACGAATTGCTTCCTGACGCGCGGCGGCACGCGCCGCGCGAAGTGGGCTGCGTCGAGCACATTGCCTTCAATGTGTCCCGGGCCACGTTCCTGCAGGCGCCGGCGCGCCTGCAGGAACGTGGCATCGAGTTCATCCAGCGCGATCGCGGCTTCATGGACTCCATCTATCTCCGCGATCCGAACGGACTCAAGGTGGAGCTCGCGTGCTACAAGTTCGAGCCGCCCGAAGGCTTCCGCGCCGTCGATGTCCTGATGCAGGCCCATCACCTCCGCGTCGAGCGCGGCGACGGCAACATCACCGAGGAGCACCTTGCAGACGCCATCGAACGGCTTCTGAAGACGCGTCCGCGCCTGAATATCTGAGGAGGATTCTTTAGTCCTGAGAGCCGGTCGTCGTCGTTGCTGACGTGACTTCGAAGGCGAAGCGGAATGCCGGCAGATCTTCGCCGGGATGGTCGGCCGCATAGGTGAGCTGCGGCATGCGGTAGTTGATGGGCAGCGTCTCCGTGCCCTTGTAGATGCCCGGATAGAGATCGATGAAATGCCAGCCTGGCGCGCCGGTGGCTTCCATGAAAATCGTCACGTCGCCCTGGCTGTTGAACGCGCACGCGTACCCGATGTACCCGTTGTCGTAGACCAGATGCATGATGTTCGACGTTTCGGTCCAGCCGACGCCTTTCAGGTGCAGCGTGATCTTGGTGCCGACGGGCCCGCGCGTGACGTTCATCGGGAGCGCCGTCGATTTCACGAAGTGCGTGCCCATGCGGCGCGTGCCGCCCGCGTCGATAAACAACCCGTGCGTTCCGCCGAGATCGTCCGGCGTGACGAAGGTGATGGCCACACGCCCATCGCGATCCGCGACGGCGTTACCAACAGGAATAGATCGCGTTTCCCATCCGCCGCCGTCGATGCGGTTACCAATCACCCGCGTCCAGTTCAGCGTGTAGCGCTCCCCGGGCGTGAACTTCTCGCCCGTTACGGTCACCGTTTCGCCGACACCCGAGAAGCGCGGGTTCGAATGCAGATCGCCATGTGGAGCTGCCAGGCGCACGTGCGTCTGTGCCTGTGAGGCCGGCGCCGGCGGCAGCACCGGCGCGCCCGCGGTTACGGTGAACGGAATCGAAAACCTTGGCCGGTCAGGCTCGGGACTCTGCTCCTGGTTGCGATACGGGAATCCGAACTGGCCGTGCAGCACTTCAATGACGTGGTCGCCCACGTGGCCGGTCGCCGGAATCGTCAACTGCCCGGACCCGTGCGTCGTCACCGCGGAGATCCAGCCCGTCCAGCGGTTGTCGTACAGCAGGTTGAAGGACATCTCGAGGTTGCGATAGCCGATGCCCTTGACCGCGATGTTGATCGGGGTGCCGAGCGGCCCACTCTTCGGAGACATCTCAACCGACATGTCGATCGAGTAGTCGACCTGCGTCATCACGCGGTCGCCCTGCTGCAGCACGATGTCGTGATTGAACCCGAAGTCCTCGGGTGTCTTGAAGGTCGCCTGGAGGCGTCCGGCGGCATCGCTGCGCACCCGCGCCATCTCGTAATTCACGGGGACGAACTCGCGCCCCTTGTATTCGGATTCGGTGACGTTCCACCGTCCGTCCACCGTGCGCCAGATCAGCTGAAAGTCCTGGTTGGGCGGCAGATCCGCTGCCGTGATCGTGAAGGGGTCTCCGGCCTTGCCGTGCAGCGGCGCGACGCGCATCGTGCCGACGTAGCCGTCACGCGGCTGGCCGACGGTTACTTGCGGCCCAAAAGACGACGCCGGCTCCTGTGCGGAAGCCGGCGTGGTGAGAACGGACTCTGTGAGAAAAACTGTGAAAAACAGGACGAAGGCTGACGTGCGCACCCTGGTCCCGGCGGATCTTACTGAGCGGCGGACGTCGCCGTCTTCGTCACCGGCGTGCCCTCGATCACCCACAGCTGCGACGCCGGGCGCGTG
Organism: Candidatus Sulfopaludibacter sp. SbA3; assembly: GCA_945903265.1. Taxonomy (GTDB): domain Bacteria; phylum Acidobacteriota; class Vicinamibacteria; order Vicinamibacterales; family UBA2999; genus CAXNKG01. The sequence continues at coordinate 169,293 of CAMDNQ010000002.1, read as the reverse complement.
AAGGGCTCCCAGGTCACGACGCTTCCATCAACCATCGTGGCGACGACCTTGTAGCCGAGCGACCCGGTCGGGTGGTTCGCCGGAATCGTCCACGAGTTCGCCCAGAAGAAATCGGTGGGCGGGTTGCCATGCGGGCCGTAATCAAGCGGCAGCGTCTGGCCGTTGTTCATGTGCACGACAAGGCTCTTCACGATCTTGTCATCGACATTGGCGCCGCTCGGCAGCGCGAGGCGCATACGCCAGGCCACAGCCTCACCGCGCATGTAGCGGCTCTGGAGCACACAGAACGGGCCAATCTGCCCTTCGAGGTTGTGCTTGACGATATCGCCTTCGAAGAACAGCTTGCCGGGAGGCGTCGTGCGCACCTGCGCGGAGGCAGGGGCAGCGAACGCCACTGACAAGGCAATTGCGGCGGACACGGTGAAAAATTTCATACGGGAGAGGATACAGCTATTACCGTTCGCTTGCAAACGATTGCTGCGACAGGACTTAGAGATCAGCTCAGCGGAGCGATTATCCCTCTCAGGCCTATTTGGTGGCCCCCGTGTGATGGGTGGCGCCGCGATGATGGGCGCAGCTCACCGCGGGATTGAAGGGGGCGAAGACACCACTGGGGTTCTCGCGGTACAGCCAGACGTGTCGATCGTAGTGAGGCTGGAACTGGTGGGCCTCGTCTGCCGGCGTCGCCGGGTCGTCCTGCATGCGGTCGTAGGGCACGCCGTGGAATGACGGCAGTTCCTTCTGTCCCGCGGCCGTCCACGCGTCCACCCACACCAGGTTCTCGACGGCCACGAGCTCCAGGGAGCCGTCGGCCTGCGGCTCGTAGATCAGAAATCGACGGCGTCAGGAAATCGGTGTGGGTGCCGGTTCCAGTCACGCGCGGATTTGGCGGTGCCGTGATCCCGAGCAGCTCGGGCCGGAAGTAGTGGACGCCCATGGCGCCGAGCTCCGCCGGACGTCCCATCATCTGCGCCGTGTCGCACAGGTCGAACGGATCGCGGATGTAGCCGGCGGCGAGCGCGACGTTCACGTCCTGAAATTTTTCGGTGGCGGCACGAACGGCCGCAAGGTCGGGTTCGCCGGCCGCTGGTGCCGCGGACGTCGCCGTCACCGCCTCGCGGTCGACGGGGCTGGCGCACGCGAGGGCGAACAGCGGGACAGCGAGCATCGCACGACTGAGCTTCGGCATGGCGAGATCGTAATCAGGCGTGCGTGCCTGTCAATAAAAAAGGGACCGGGCTTTCGCCCGGTCCCCGACGATTCCGATCGGCGCGGCGATCGAACTAGAAGTGGAACTGCACCCCGAGGCGCATCAACCGGCCGACCAGGACTTCCTGGGGCTGGTCGAGGCGCGGGCCGAAGGTCGCGAAGCGCGACATCACGGTGTTCGCGTTGAACACGTTGAACAGGTCCAGCTGCAGGCGCACCCGGCGCGCGGCGCCGAAACGGATCGCCTTGGCCAGGCCCAGGTCCGTCTGGAAGCGCTGATCCAGGTACTTCTCACCCGGCGCCGCGAGCGGCACCGTGATGGTCGCCTGCGTGAGCCCCGGCGAGATGGCCGGCGTCACCGTGTAGTTGGTGAACGCGCGTTCGCCCGGGAAGCTCATGAACACGCCGCTGAACTCGAGGCCGAAGATGGGCAGCGGATAGAATCCGCTCAACTTCGCCTGCGTCCTGAACGGAATGTCATGGTCGCTCTGCTTGCAGAACGCCCCCCCGGTCGTGCCCGGATAGGAGCCGCCAGGAATCGGGTTGTTCGGATCGTCGACGCTGCAGTTGTCGATGACCCAGCGCTCGGTCGTCACGCCGCCGAGGAGACGGCCTCCGCCCAGGCGTGCCTGGAAGTTCACGTCGATGCCGTTATAGACGTATTCCTGGTTCGGGTCGTTCGTGTCGACGATCTGCTGCGCGGTGCGCTTCGCCGGATCCAGGTTCCAGACCGTGAGCGGCGCGCCCCCGAGCGGGTTCGCCACCGTGCGCGCGGTGAAGTCGGCCGGCGACACGAGAATGTTGTCGCTGCCGATCAGGTCGTGGAAGGTGCGGCGGTAGAAGCCGAGGCCCATCTGGAAGCCCTCGACGAACTGCCGTTCCACGCTGACGTTGTAGAACCGGTTGAACGGCCGGACCATGTCCGGGTCGAACGTCCGTGTCGTCGAGGTGCCGAACGCGGCGCTGTTGCGCGGACCGATTTCGTTGTCCTGCGCCACGTCGTCGCGATTCAGATCCGTCCACGTGCGGGTGTCGGTCGTCGACGCCAGCGGGTTGTACGGGTTGACCAGCGTGCCCGCCGTCATGCGGTTCACGAACTTGCTGAACCCTCCCTTGATCGCGGTCCGGCCGTCGCCGAACGGATCCCACGTCGCGTTGAGGCGCGGCGAGATGTCGTGAAAGGTCGGCGACACGATCTTCGCGAAGCGCCGTTCCGGCACGAATCGGCCCGCGGGCGCGATCTGATCCGGAATCGACGACGCGAAGAAGTCATAGCGGACGCCCAGGTTCATCGTCAGGTTCCCCCGGCGCCAGGTGTCCTGCGCGAACACGCCGCCGTCCGCATCGGTGTCGGCCGTCGTGTCGTATGGCGTGTTGTAGACGACGACGGACTCCGGAACGCCGTTGCGGTACTGCTGCACGAGGTCGCCGTTCGAGTCAGAAATCGTCTGCAGCGGGCCCGAGCTCTGCTGGCCGCCAAACTTGAACGCGTGCGCGCCGGTTACGTAGGTCCCGGTGAAGTGGAACGTGTTCCGGTGGTTGATGTTGTTGGTGAAGGGGACACCGGCCACGCGCAGCGTGTTCAGCCCCAGATCGCGGCGCGCCACGCGCGAGAACCACTCCGGCGTGCCGCGCGGCGCGGCGATGCCGTCCTGATACGCCAGGTCGAAGCGGATCGCGCTCAGGCCCCAGCCGCCCTCGAGGAGGAAGCGCGGGCTCACCGTGCCGGTCCATTTCAGCTGTGCGACTTCGTACGGCTGCTGGCCGGTGCGCTGGTTGGCGGCTTCGAAGTCGGTGCCGACGCCGGGCGACTGCGCGCTCTTCGTCTTCTTGTTCCGCTCGTAGAAGCCGGTCACCTTGTGCACCGGATTCAGCTGGCTGGTGAGGCGCACCGACTGCTCGTAGATGCGGTTCTTCTCGAGGTACGTCACGTTCGGCCAGGTCGTGTCGCCGATCAGCGTGCGTGACGAGGCAAAGAACCAGAGCTTGTCCTGCATGATCGGGCCGCCCGCCGAGGCGTTGAAGTCGCCGATCTTGTTGACGCCGTTCACCGAGGTGAGGCCGCAGGGCGCGTTCGTCGGACCGCACGTGGCATTCCGGAGTTCGTCGCTCAGGTTGTCGCTCTGGAAGCTCGGGCTGGGTACGGTCACAGCGATGATGGAGCCGCTGAATACATTGCCGCCGGTCTGCGGAATCATGTTCAGCCGCACGCCGCCCGTCTGCGTTTCCGCATCGAGCGCGCCGGTCGCGACCGACATTTCCTGGACCATGCCGTCGTTGAAGTACTGCTGGGTGCTGCCGCCGCCGTGCACGGAGTTCATCAGGATGCCGTCGACTTCGATCGTGACTTCCTGTTCCACCGCACCGAACGCGCGCATCCGCGTCTGCTGCAGACCGCCGGCGCCGCCGACGTCCTGGCCGTTGAGCGTGACGCCTGGCAGCGTGACCGCCACGGTCCACATCTGGCGGCCCGTCGGGAGTGCGTCGAGGAGCTCACGATCCACGACCTGTTCCCGCGCGGCGCTGCTCGTATCCACCATCGGCGCTTCGCCGGTCACTGTCAGGGTTTCTGCCAGGGTGCCGACCTTGAGCTGGCCGTTGACCGTCATCGTGCCCGTGCCCGACACGGTGATCTGATCGCGCACGAGGGTGGCGAACCCGGGGAGTGTAAACGTCACGGAATACGCGCCGGGCCGCAGATCGACCAGGCGGAAGAGGCCCTCGCCGTCGGTGACGACGGTACGGGTTTTCTCGATGAGCGCGGGACTCGTCGCTTCGACGGTGACGCCGGGAAGGGCGCCGCCACTCTCGTCGGTCACGACTCCGGTAATAGACGCCTGCGCTCGGGCGAGCGACGGCAATGCGAGGACGGCCACAGCCAGAAGGGCAGTCCTCAACCAAGTACGGTGCATCATCAGCGAAATACCTTTCCTCACGGTGAGTTGAGCGTCCCGGATGGCGACCCGGGCGTGTTAAGAGAACCCCGAATTTTGGCGGAAAAAACGGATGAGCGCAAGAGGTGCATCGCGGCGTGGGATCATGGGCGCCTTGTCTATCCCCGAGCTGCACGATGCCCTGACGCGCTACTGGGGCTACTCCACGTTCCGCCCGCTCCAGCGCGAGGCCATTGACGCCGTCCTCGCAGGACGGGACTCCCTCGTGGTGCTGCCGACCGGCGGCGGCAAGTCACTCTGCTTCCAGGCACCCGCGGTCGTGCGCCCCGGCCTCGCCCTTGTCATCTCTCCGCTCATCTCCCTGATGAAGGACCAGGTCGATACGCTCGTTGGCAACGGTGTCCCCGCCGTTCTGTACAACAGCTCGCTGACGTCGGAAGAAAAGCGCGCCGTCGTCGCGGGTCTCCGCGAGGGGCGGTACCGCCTCCTCTATGTTTCTCCGGAGCGGCTGGTCGGGGAAGGCGGCGAGGGGTTTCTTTCGCTGCTGGCGTCGTGCGGCGTCAGCTTCGTCGCCGTGGACGAAGCGCACTGCATCAGCCAGTGGGGACACGACTTCAGGCCGGAGTACCGGCAGCTCGCGCGGCTGCGCGACGCCCTGCCAGGTATCAGCATCCACGCGTTCACGGCCACAGCCACGGCACGTGTCAGACGCGACATCACCACACAGCTCGGCCTGCGCGATCCGGTGGAGCTGGTCGGGTCGTTCGACCGGCCGAATCTGGTGTATCGCGTGCTGCCGAGAGGGGTGCTGAAGCGCCAGCTGCTCGACCTCCTCGCGCGCCATCGCGGCGAAGCCGGCATCATCTACTGCACGTCGCGGCGCGAAGTGGACGCCCTGGCCGCCTGGCTCACCGCCGAGGGCACGCCGGCGCTTCCGTATCATGCGGGCCTTGCCGAGGCCGAGCGGAGCCGCAATCAGGATGCGTTCCTGAGCGAACGCGTCGATGTCATCGTCGCCACCGTGGCGTTCGGCATGGGCATCGATCGGTCCAACGTCCGCTTTGTAGTTCACGCCGGCGCGCCGCGATCGATCGAGCATTACCAGCAGGAATCCGGGAGGGCGGGGCGCGACGGCCTGGAAGCCGAGTGCCTGCTGATTTATTCCTCGGCCGACGTCATGAAATGGCGGGTCATGCTCGAAGCCAACGGCGAGCTGACCGACGCCGCCCGCACGCTCCTGCGGCAGATGGAACAGTACGCCGCTGGCATCGGATGCCGGCATCGGCACCTCGCGGAGTACTTCGGCGACCGCTTCGAGGGCGACAGCTGCGGCGCGTGCGACTTCTGCCTTGGCGAGCTCGAGACCACCGCCGAGCCGATCAGGCTGGCCAGGCAGATCCTGTCATGCGTGGCGCGCGTGGGGCAGCGCTTCGGCGCCGTCCACGTGGCGAGCGTGCTCCGGGGGCATGCCTCCGAGCAGGTCCTCGCGAGGGCGCACGACAAGCTGAGCACCTTCGGGCTGCTCCCGCACGCATCCGTCGCCGAGGTTCGGGGCTACATCCAGCAGCTCGTGGCGTCGGGCCTGCTGCGTCTCACAGACGATGCCTACTCGATCGTCGTGCTGACCGCCCGCGGCCTCGCGCTGTTGAAGGACGAACATAGTGTTCCGGGCCTGACGCTGGCCCGTCAGAAGCCTGTCCGAAAGGATGCGGCGCGTGTCCGGTCGCGCGCAGAGACCGAATCGTGGCAGGACGTCGATCGCGATCTCTTCGAACGGCTCCGCGCCGTGCGGCTCGAAACCGCCCGGGAACGCGGCGTCCCGCCCTATGTCATCTTCCATGACGCGACACTGCGTGAAATGGCTCGGCTTCGGCCCACCTCCCTCGACGCGCTGCTCTCCGTCAAGGGGGTCGGGGCCCGGAAGGCCGACGACCTGGGGGAGATCTTCCTCTCCGCCATCCGCAGCCACAGCGGCTAAACGCGCCTGCTACAATTAACAGTTCACCGGGCTCCAAGAGTTTCGGTAGAGCGCAGGCTTTCAGCCTGCGCGTCGCGTTCGAGGGTTCTCTTTCATGATTGCTGTCACTGGTGTGTCAATGCGGTACGGGTCGAAGGTTCTCTTCGAGGACGTCACGACGACGTTTGCCCGGGGCCGCCGCTATGGCCTGACCGGCCCGAACGGCGCAGGCAAGTCCACCTTCATGAAGCTGCTGACGGGTGAGCTCGAGCCGCAGCGCGGCAACGTGAACCGTCCCGCAAAGCTCGGCGTCCTGCGTCAGGACCATTACGCGTTCGACCAGTACCGCGTGATCGACACCGTCATCATGGGCAACCAGCGACTGTGGAAGGCGCTGGCGGAACGGGACGCGCTCTACGCGAAAGCCGACATGTCCAACGAGGACGGCATGCGCCTTGGCGAACTGGAAGGCATCGTCGGGGAAGAGGACGGCTACTCAGCGGAAAGTGACGCCGCCGTCCTTCTGCAGGGACTGGACATCGCGGACGCGCTGCACGAGCGGACGATGGCCGAGCTGCAGGGCGGGCAGAAGGTGCGCGTGCTCCTCGCGCAGGCGCTCTACGGCCGTCCCGATGCGCTGCTTCTCGACGAACCGACGAACCACCTGGACCTCGACTCGATTCACTGGCTGCAGCAGTTCCTCAGCCGCTACGAAGGCACGCTGATCGTCATTTCGCACGACCGGCACTTCCTGAACGGCATCTGCACGCACATCGCCGACATCGACTACGAGACGATCATCACCTACACGGGCGGCTACGACGACATGGTCGTCGCCAAGACGCAGATCCGGACGACGATCGAGGCCGGGAACGTGCAGCGCGAGAAGAAGATTGCGCAGCTGCAGGACTTCATCGCCCGCTTCGGCGCGGGCACGCGCGCGAGCCAGGTGACGTCGCGCCGCAAGGAAGTCGAGCGCCTGCAGACGACGGAGCTGGCGCGGTCGAACATCCAGCGCCCGTATATCAAATTCGTGCCGAAGCGGCCGTCGGGGAAGGTGGTCGTCGAGTTCGAGGGCCTCAGCAAGGCGCACGGCGACCACAAGGTCATCTCGAAATTCGGCGGCGTCATCAATCGCGGCGACCGGATCGTGCTGGTCGGGCGCAACGGCGCCGGCAAGACCACGCTCCTGAAGGCGTTGCTGGCCGACGCGCCAGACCTGCCGCCGTCACCCGGTGACGTCGACGCGGGAAAATTCCGCTGGGGCCACGAGGTGTCGATCGGGTACTTCGCGCAGGATCACGCGGGCGAGATTACGAAAGGGATGACCGCGGTCGAATGGCTGCACCAGTTCGATCCCGAGGCATCGCGTCAGGACATTCACGGTTTGCTCGGGCAGATGCTCTTCAGCGGGGAGGAAGGCCTCAAGCCGACCGAAGCGCTGTCAGGCGGCGAGACCGCGAGGCTCCTCTTCTGCCGGATCATGCTGCTCAAGCCGAACGTGCTCGTCCTCGACGAACCGACGAACCACCTCGATCTGGAATCGATCAACGCGTTGAACGTGGCGCTCCAGAAATTCGAGGGGACGGTGCTCCTCGTGACGCACGATCAGGATCTGCTGGAGGAAGTCGGGACCAGGGTCTGGCAGTTCGAGAAGGGACGCATCGTCGACTTCAAGGGCACCTACGAGGAGCTCATGGGGACGGTGGCCTGAACCACCCGAACCCGAGCGCTCGCATCTCCTCGCCTGACTTGTTGCCCTCGTGGCAGGCGTGCTCCCACATCTCTGACGCATAGCGGTCGTTGGCGGGCACGGCAGCCCGCCGGATCGGAAGGCGGATCGTCCACGGCCGGGTGAAGACCTGCCGGTCGTCGATTGTCACCTGATAGTCGATGATGCCCGGTGCCGCCAGCGTGAAGCGCTCGACGACATGCGCGCCGGCGCCGAAGAAGTTGCCCACCTGATCGAGCCAGTTCTTCCCATTCAGATTCGTGACGTCGACGACGAGCGTGTTGCCGTCCCAAGAGCCGCGTGAGCTGCCCATCCAGAATCGCGCACTGGTACCGGGCCGGCCGGACCGCCCGTCTGTCGGGATGTAGCGGTAGTAGTGGCTGAAGTTGTAGAGGATGAGGACGTAGCCCGGGCCCTGCTGGATGTCGAATCCGCCGCGGTATGTCGCGCGCGGCACTGAGTACAGGCAATACGTCTGGGGGTCGGCGTAGAGACGCGCGCCCGTTTCACCAGGCCAGCCGCGAGCCAGGCCGGCACGATGCGCGTTGCGCGCGGCGACCGCCCATGCCTGATAGGGCAGCCTCCCGCCTGGCGGATCGTCGATGAACGTCTCCTCGGGCGGACTGCTCACGTCCACGTAGCCGTGCTCTTCGACGTCGTCGCCACCCGGTGTTCCCGCCCAGCGCCCGCGCACATCGGGCGCGCCATCCGGCATCCGCGATGGACTGAACATGGGGAGCTTCGCGCGTTCGATCGCCCAGCTCGGTGCGCCTGGCTCTTTCGCGGCGTCGCGCGAATAGAGCGTCTGGGCGTGCCCTGATGATGCGGTGAGTACGGTGAAGAGCAGGACGGCGACAAGAGCCGGCATCGAGCGGTTACACGGACGTTACAGGAACATCCTGACGACGGCCCACAGTCCTCCGGCTATCAGGACCGGCACCCAGACGAGCGCCGTGACGATCAGGACATCGGAGAGAGCTTCCCGGGCGCGGCCAAACCGCGACGGACCGACGGGGCCGGCCAACAGAGTCATGAGCCAGTCTGCTCTGAATCAAGGGCCCGGCACCAGATGATTCTGGTGCCGGGTGAATGGGCGCGGTTAGAACGCGACGCGGAAGCCGAGCTGGATCACGCGCGGCTGGTACGCGATGTTGCTGTTGAACACCGGTTGTCCGAACAGCGCGTTGCTTTCGTCGACCGTGTAGGAGCCGAAGTTCCCGTGATTCGTCAGGTTGAAGACCTCGACAATCCCGTCGACCGTCCGGGCGCCGCCCAACTGAAATCGTTTCTGGAACCGCGCGTCGAGCCGATGGATCTCGGACCGGTTGAAGTTATTGATCTCGATGACGCTGCCGTCCAGGCGAAGCCGGTTGCTGAGGCCCGTGCCGATCTGGCAGCCGCAGTTCGTCGTGAGGAACCCGCCGTCGGTAAACAGGTAGACGCCACTGAGCTGCATGCCGCGGCCGATGTCCCAGATGGCGTTGTTCACGAGACGGTGATGGGCGGCGCTCGTCGGGTTGTACTGGCGGTCCACGTCCCAGCGCAGGAAGCTCACCGGCGTGCGCGTGAGGGTATCGGCCGATTCCACCCCGCCGGCGAAACTGAACTGATCCGGCGCCGGCGTGCCCTCCCACATCTTCGAGAACGAGTAGGAAACCGATGCCTGCCACCGGTTGGCCATGCGTTTCTTGAACGCCATCTGGAGACCGTAATAGTCCGACCATCCCTCCCGGAAGGCGCCGCGGATGGTGCCCCAGTTCGGAAACGCGCGCAGCGCGATCGTGTTGAAGTTGTTCTGATCGCCCGTCGCGGGGTTGAACGTGCGGTTCATGTTGTAGACGCGCTCCTCGCCGCGCCCGCCCGTGTAGACGACGTCGGCGTCGACGCCGATCGTGGCGCCGAGCTGCCGCTGGAACCCGATCGAAGCCTGATGCGAGTAGGCCGTCGGCTGCCATTTGAGATTGATCTCGCCGGCCGGGTCGTTGCGCCGCAGACAGCCGGCCGCGCCGCCGTTCTGATCGCACGCGCGCGCGAGGGCCTGGTCGAAGGTGAGGGTGGGGCCGTTAAACCAGTTGCCCGCGAAATTCGCCCGCCCGTCGTTCAGCGTTTCGGTGCCGGTGATGTACTTCATCGCCAGCGTCTGCTGCGCCTCGTCGGTCGTGGCCTGCGTGTAGTACAGACCGTAGCCGCCGCGCAGCACCGTGCGCTCGTTGAGCGAGAAGACGCCGCCGATGCGCGGTCCGAAGTTGTTCAGGTCGTACGGCAGGTCGCCCGGCAACCACGGTTCGACCTCGAGTTTTTCGTTGTACGCGCCCACCTGCACGTCCCAGCGCATCCCGAGGTTCAGCGTCATGCGCGAACTGATCTGCCAGTCGTCCTGATACCACGCGCCCGCCATGTCGGTTCTCGGATACCAGACGAATCCGGTAGACGACACGGTCTGCGAGACGCGGAGGGTCATGGGCGACAGCGCCCCGAAGTTCCACGTCGAGACGTCGTTCCAGACGGGGAACAGATCCTCGACGTTCGCCGGTGGCCGCGTGTTGTTGGTGACCGTCAGCGCGCCCATGCAGCCGGTGCACCAGATCCATTCCATGGGGCTCAGGATCACGTCGCCGCCGACCTTCACGTCGTGGCGGCCCTTCCAGTTGTAGGAGGTCGTCAGCTGGGTCTTGGCCTGGGTGGCGTTCTGCGAGAGAAGCTGGCCTGTCGTCGAGCCAATCGAATACCCGGCAAAGGCGACGGTTGGCGATCCGCCGCAGCGCCCTTCGGTCAGCTTCGGCGCGTTCGGGTTGCACCCGCCCTGCCAGTTCAGATTCCACGGCCGGTTGCCGCGTGTGAAGGTGGCGTAGCCCCCTTCGACCGACAGCACCGCACTGTTGCTGATGACTTTCGTCAGCGACGCCCACGCCTGTTTCCCGTAGCGCTCGTTCTCCGCAGCGTTGCCGGGATGCGTCGTCGCGCCGCCGCCCGTGTAGTAGTACTGGTGGTACCCCTGTCCGCGGACGGAGAGCCGCGTCTGTGGCGTGAACTGGACGTCAGCCCGCATGATGCCCTTGTGCTCCGTGCGCGTGACCGGGATGTCCATGTTGAAGCGCGGATACGGCCCCTGGAAGATCAGCGTGTTCGGTTCCCGCTCGTATTCGTAGTTCCCGAAATAGTGGATTCGATCGCGTCGGATGGGGCCGCCGAACGTCCCGCCGATCTGCTGGTTCTTGTACGGGATCACCCGTTTCTGGACGGGGTCGGCCGCGTTCAGCCGGTCGTCGCGGAAGTACCCCGACAGCGTGCCCGAGTTCGCGTTGGTGCCGGACTTCGTGATCGCGTTCACCGCGAACCCGGCGGAGCGTCCCTGGCTGGCGTCGAAGCGGTTCGAGACGATCTCGAATTCGGCGATCGCGTCGCGGCTGTACTTCGGCTGCTCGGTTTCCGTCGCGGCGAGGAGCGCCGTGACCTGCTGGCCGTCGACGTTGATCTGCGAGTAGCCCTGGCGTTCTTCCGGCACGCCGGACGATTCGATGGAGCGGACCCCGGGCGCCAGCAGCGCCAGGTCCATCCAGTTGCGGCCCAGAAGCGGGATCGATTCCATCTGCCGCCGATCGATGTTGGCGCCGACCGTAGAGCTCACCGTGCTGATCAACGGCGCCTCGCCAGTCACTGTGATCGATTCCTGCAGGTCGGACGGACGCAGCTGCAGGTCGACCACAATGGTCTGCCCCACCTGCATTTCGATCGTGCGTGCCGGCCCCGCGAACCCTGTCAGTTCCGCGGCGAGCCGGTAGGTGCCGATGCGGATCGGCAGGCGGTAATCCCCGCGCTCGTCCGTCACCGACTGGTACGTGTTCCCCGAGGCGGCGTTCACGGCGGTGACGACGACGCCAGGCAGCACGCCGCCTGTCGTATCCGTCACCTTGCCGCTGACGATCGCATCCTGTGCAAATCCCGGGAGGGGCAACAACGCGACGAGAAACCCGACGGTAGCCAGCCGTTTCACGATGCTCGAGAGGTGCATGCTGTGTCTCCTGCGCCTTGCGCATCCGCGCGGTGTCCGATTGGGGTAGGGGAGTTTACAGGCGCATTGATACTCCCAAAGGACCGGAAGTCCAAGCGGAAAAGACGTGCCCGATCGGCGCGACCGCGGGTATAGTAGGCGCGTTTTTCCGGGACCCCTACAACTCGAATTCGCGAAAGGACCTGTACATGCGCTCCCCTATGCGTTTGTATCTGCTGGTGTTCCTTGCGTTGATGCTGGCGGCGCCGGCCGCGGCTCAGACTCCAATCCCAGAGACGTTCCAGTTTCCGCAGACTCACGACCGGATTTTCGGCAGTCCGGCGGTCCCGCTCCCGGACCCGCCCGGACTGTTCGGATGGTTTCAGGACGGCCAGGGCGCCGAGGCCGAACGAACGTCCAGCCTGCACATCGCCCAAGTGCACGCCGTCGCGTTCAGCATCGTGTTCAAGGACAGCTGTCTGCTGATCGGCGCGCCGGCGCCCACGCTCGCGTTCTATCTGAACGACGTGCTGGTTGGCACCGCGCCGCTGCCGAACACCATCACGCACTGCAACGCGATCCCTGACCCTGTCATCGTCGATTTTCCGCTCACGACACCCATTTCCGGCATCGGCTCGGGGACGTCGTACAAGTTTCGCGTCCAGTTGCAGGGCAACATGCCGCCTGTGGGCGGTCTCTACTACTTCTACTGGATCGACACGACCTCGTCACGCGTCAGCATCGCGGGACTTGTTAGTGAAGATCCCGGCGGTGGAGGCGGCGGGGGCGGAGGTGGTGGCGGAACCGATCTGAGCGGGGTGATCACCGAGGTTCAGAACAGCGAAGCGCGGATCATTGCCAACGACAACTCGAACGCAGCGACGCAGATGTCGGCGCTCGCCGCGGTGAGGAACGCGCTCGGCATCACCGACAGCAAGGTCGATACGATGGCGAATACGCTGCTTGGCGTCGATGCCAAGGCGGGCGCGAGTCTGTCGATTCTCGCCGGCAAGCTGGGCGTCGGGACCGACCAGCTCGCCCTGGCGATCAAGGGCAACGGCGATGCGCTCGAGAACGTCCAGCGGTCGATCGCCGAGCAGATTATCCCGAAGCTCGACGCGCAGGGCGCCACGATCGAAAAGGTCAAGGAAGAATTCACGAACAACGCGCTCGGCACGGCGTTGTCGATCGGGGGGCGCCTTCTGAGCTTCATGACCCCGGTGGGCATACTTGGCGTCGCCGACTTCGTGCGCGGCTCGATCGACAAGGTGATCAACGGGAATCTCCGCCCTGACCGCATCGTGAAGCGCGCCGTAGCGGAGTTCAATCGGGGCCTGCGCCGCCTCCGGCGCGTCTTCCGCGTCTCAGCCAGTCCGACGACGGCGGCAGAACAGCGGATGGCGACGACGCTCTCGGATATCCCTGGCGGCGATGACTCGCTGGCCGGTCCCGATACCGAGACGGAGGATATTTTCGGCGCGTATGTCTACTTCGAGCGTGCGTATCAAACCCTTGTCAAAGGGAATCCAAGCGGCACATCGAAGTAAAAACATATAATTGGTTGTTGCGTGTCCTGCGGCGAAACCCGCAGGGCACGCGTTCTGACAATTTCCTCCCCACGCGCGCCCTTAGCTCAGCTGGATAGAGCGTCTGGCTACGAACAAGGGCAGCGCCCTTGCGCGACTTCGTCGCGAAATATCAATAAAACAACCAGCTGATTCGCGGCAACGTGGTGGAGACAGAGGGTCGAGAGCGATCCTAACACGACGCCACATCGCACGAATTACCGCTCACGTCGTTGACGGCGGGCACGACGTTTTAGCGTTGTGAATAGCACCACTCGTTTCGGCCTGCGACCCGTCTCACGCCACTTCCGCGCAACCGTCGTCTTCGATACCTGTGCCTCGACTGCGACCAACCGAGTCGACCAGTTGGGCACACGTCTTCGCTTCAGAATCCGCTTCAGCTGCGAGCGCGTAATTGATGGCCGTCCCGATCTGGGGCGGTCTCCGAGCCCAGGCACTCCCAAACAACGATAGCGTTCCCGCCACCGGGCGATGGTCTGTGGTGCGACGTTGATCTGCCTCGCCACTTCGCGAATCGATTGAGAGAGACTCAGCAGAACCATTCGCGCCCGAACACCCGTCCGCGTGTTCGGACTCTTTTGGGCGACTTGTTTCAGCTCGCGAAGTTGAGCGGGGGCGATGCTGAGCGGAGCTTTCGGTCTTCCCTGTGACACCGAAATAATATCGCACAAAACTTTTGGGACAGTCTCCGTGGAGTAACACGGCGAAGCTAAGTGTTCGGGCGTGAAGGGGTTATCGCGTTCCGCTTGCCAACAGATCGAGCCGCTCGTAACTTCTTTTCTGCCGCCATTCAGTGCCTCTGGATTTCGACGGACGAATCCATTGAAGGAGGACCGAATGGAAAATGAGAAAGACGACACGAAACAACACGTCGTGTATCTGGGGCCCGACGATGACGCGAAGAGCGTCGACACTCACTTGCCTTGGACGACGGCGGCGAGTCTGGAGGAATCCTCCGGCAGTATCGACTGGCTGGTTCACGGGCTGATTCCGCTTCGCGCTTTTGCCATGCTTTTTGGAAAGCCCGGGACGATGAAATCCTTCCTTGCTCTTGATCTCGCATTGGCGATTGCTCGCAAGCGGGAGTCCTGGGCAGACCGCTCCATCCGGGGCGCTATCGTCATTTACGTCGCCGCCGAGGGACAACCTGGGATCGGAGCACGGCTCCGCGCGTATAGGGTGCATACGGGGATTACGGAATTGCCTTGGAACTTTTTTCTGCTCGGGCAACCGGTTTTCCTGCTGGATCGCAAATCGGTGAATCGCTTGATTGAGGACATCAAGGGGTTCCGAGACGCCCATAGTCCTACCGAAGTTTTTGTTGTGATTGACACGCTGGGGGCCTGTCTCGCGGGGTGGGGCGACGAGAACAATTCCCAACACATGGAGAGTGTCGGGGAGCAGATGCGGTTGATCCGAGAGCCCGGTGCCACCGTTCTTCTCGTCCACCATGCCACCAAGGAGGGGACTATGGATCGCGGCCACGGATCGCTTCGGGACCGCGCTGACGTGGTTCTGAAGGCGGAAGTGAAGGGAAACAGGCTCACGCTGGTTGTTGATAAACGTCGCGATGGTGGGGTCACCGGCGCGGAAGGCTTTCCACGCCGTCTCATACCAGATGGCGGTCTTGGGACTGATGTTCCGGATGTAGCGACGTTCCTGCAGAAAATGCGCGAAGAGCGTGTTCAGTGACTCCACGAGACAGAGGTCCTTTCAGACCCAAGCCCGTCCCCGGATGGTATAGTCAGGGACTGTGCGCCCGGGGTTTTTGCCCGCAGGAGCGCCTGAAAATCCATCTCTCCCGTCGCGCCCTTAGCTCAGCTGGATAGAGCGTCTGGCTACGAACCAGGAGGTCGCAGGTTCGAATCCTGCAGGGCGCACCAATCCAGTCCGTTCAGCCCCTATCCATCCAGGCCGCACAACGCGTCATCGCTCGAGCCCGCAGTAGCTGTGAGGCGCGGGATGGTGTATATACGCGTCGCCACTAGTAGGTCCCGGGAAACTCCACGGAGATATGACAATGAAACGTTGGACGCTCGCAGTTCTCGTCGCGGGGACCACAGCGCTTTCGGTCCTGCTCGACGCGCAGCAGGCGGCTGCCCCGGACATCATCCTGACCAACGGGAAAATTATTACCGTCGATGATCGGTTCTCCATTGCGCAGGCCGTGGCCGTGCGAGGCGACCGTATCGTCGCTGTCGGCACCACCCAGGACATCACGCGACTGGCCGGTCCTGGTACGCGTCGCATCGACCTGCGGGGCCGGACCGTCGTTCCAGGGATGATCGATAACCACGCGCACTTCCAGGAAGAGGGGGCCTACTGGGCTCTCGAGCTCCGATTCGACGGCGTGGACACGCGCAAGCAGGCGCTCGAGCTCGTCCGGGCCAAGGCCGCTGGGAAGAAGCCCGGCGAATGGGTGTACAACCTCGGCGGCTGGTCGCCCGACCAGTTCACCGACAACAAGAAACCGTTCACCCGCGACGAGCTCGACAAGGTCGCGCCGAATAACCCGGTCTTTCTTCAGTTCACCCGCTCGCAGCAGTACCTCAACAGCAAGGCCATCGAGACGCTCGGTCTGGAAAAAATGAACCAGCCCTGGATCGAACGCGATACCAACGGCCGCGCAACCGGCATCACCGGCGTCGCCGGCCGAAATGCGATCGTGGACGCGGCCAAGTTCCTCGACGCCCCGAATGGCGGCAGGGCCAACCTGCCGATGGACGTCATCGTCGCCAGCCAGAAGGTCATGCTCAGGGACCTCGCCAAGGCGGGCCTCACCGCGTCCGGCGGGCAGTGTTTGTGGGAGGACCTGTATCGGCAGTTCCAGCGCGAAGGGACGGCCAGTATGCGGTTCTTCTGCTTCCGGACGGTGACGACCGGCGGACGGGGCGCGGGCGCGCTGGACAAGCAGATCGCCGAGCTCGCCACACTCCGGTATCACGATGGCGACGAGTGGATGGACTTTTCGAACTATGGAGAACGGTTCCCCGGCGGCGGCGGCGGCGACGTCATCGCCCCAGGCCCCGAGCCGATCGCCTCGCAGGAGGTGTGGGACGCGTGGGGCCGCTTCGCGCTCGCCGCCGCGAAAGCGAGCATTCCGGTCCAGCTCCATACCGTCACGGAAAAGGCCATCGATGCACAGCTGGACCAGCTCGAGAAGGTCAACAAGCAGGTCAACCTCAGGCCGCTCCGCTGGGCGTTCATGCACATGGAAGGCGTGACCCTCCCGCAGATCGAGCGCATGAAGAAGCTCAACCTGTTCATCGCGTTGAACCCGAGACCGGTCGTATCCGGCGGACTGCTCCTCAGGGTCCAGGGCGACAAGGGATTCGCCATGCCCCCGATGCGGGAGATCCAGGACAGCGGCATCATGTGGGGGTTCGGGACCGACGCGTTCGAGGTCAATCAGTTTCGTCCGTTCCAGATGTTGTACTTCGCGGTAACGGGCAAGATGGTCGGGGGCACGGTCGTCAACACCCACACCGTCAGTCGCGAGGCGGCATTGATTGCCCACACGAAGAGCAACGCGTACTTGTTCTTCCGCGAAAACGACCTCGGGTCGATTCAACCCGGCCGCTTCGCCGATCTCGTGGTCATCGACAGGGACTACCTGACGGTGCCGGCCGAGCAGATCAAGGACATCACGTCGGTACTGACGATGGTCGGCGGCCGGGTGGTGTATGACGCAGCAGCCCCGGCCACGGGCACGCGTTAGTTCACATGAACCGCCGTGCGGCTATCGTGCTCCTCGCGGCGGGCATGGCGCTCGCCGGACCCAGCGAGATATCGGGCCAGGAACCGATCGAGAAGAACCTCGGCCGGCCAGGGCGGAAGGGCCCGGAGCCGCCGAGAGGCCAGCCGGACTTCATGGAGTTCAACTGGATCGCGGGTGGCGGACCGACGGCGTGGAACGAGTATGAGTACACGCCGGAGGGGATGAAGCGGTTCGCCGCCTACGACTTCAAGGTCGACGACCCCGCGTACCGGTGCGTCGGCTCGAGCTGGACTCGTATCTATCTGAACCCCAACGTCCTGATTCACGTCACGCAGGGCACCGATTTCGTACGTCTGCAGTACGAGTGGATGGACATCGATCGCCGGATCCCGCTGTCGGCTCCGACGGGCAGCAACCCGCGGAGGGTCCGCATCAAGGGGCATCCGGCGCTCGGCGCGTCAGCGGCCTGGTACGAAGGGGACACATTGGTCATCGACACGATCGATTTTGCTCCAGGTTACGTGTCCACCATCGCGGAACGCGCGGGAATGCCGCAGAGTCCCCGCATGCACACCGTGGAGCGGCTGCGTCGCGACGGCGACGTCCTCGTCATCGAGACGACGCACCTCGACGCGGCGAACTACCGGACACCGGTGGTGTCGACGGTCCGTTACCGCAAGACCGACTGGGACCTCATGGATTACGGCTGCGATCCGAACGAAGCAACCGTTGTCTCGCCGCGATGAGCGCGGGACAACCCAGGAGAACGCGTATGACGCTCTGGCTCGTGCTCGCCATTGCCGTGGGGTCCGCGTACGGCGCTGGCGCGCATCACTCGACGGTCGTGAACTTCGATTCCTCACGGGAGATCACGGTTGAGGGCACGCTTACCGAGGTCCGGTGGATGAACCCGCATTCCCGCTTCCGGCTCGGCGTGAAGAGTGCGGACGGCCGGGTAGAGGAATGGCTCGTGGAAATGGGGGCCGTGAACACGATGAAACGGGCCGGATTCCCGATGGATCGTTTTACGGTGGGCGATCCCCTCACGGTCATCGGCGCCGCCGGGCGCCGCGACCGCGCCGTACTGCTGAGGGAAGCCATCCTCACGGACGGGACCCACCTGACCCCAGACATGCGCCCGCGCACGTCTGGACGCGAGACGAGCGGCGGCTAATCGAAGCCAGCACGGCCTGAATCGCGCGTGATGAATGCCGAGCCAGTCTATTGAACTAAGCCTAGCGTTGAGTTATAGTTAGGGCCTCACACCAAACCCTTGGCGCATCGCCCCGTTACCCAAACGGACGATGCGGCCGATAGTCAGGAAGTTGAAGATCGGTCGCCGCTTCCCAGCGCGTCCGAACTGGTCGAACGATTCCTGAACACGATTGCGACCGACGCCGCAGGAGGCCCCCGCGTGAGTGGAGCAGTGCGTTTGTTATTCGTCACGATTCTTACGATGGCACTGATCGGATTGCCGTCCCGCGCCGCATTTGCGGCAGGACCGGACGCGGTACCGGCGCCATCCGTCGTCGCACACGGTCCACTCCTGCGGTCGGCGCTGGCCGCCGTGCCACACGAAGCGCGCCTGATGCGTCAGGTTGTCGCGACGACGAATGAATCGAAGACGCTGATTGGTATCGGCTCCGCCGCGGCGGTCGTGGGCGGGCTCGGCATGATCGCGTACGGGGCGTCGTCCTCCTGTAAAGGCAAAGCCGGCAACAGCACCTCTACATGCGAGCGCTTTGCCGTCGTCGGAGCCGTTGCGGTCGCCGGTGGCGCCATGACGCTTGTGCTCTGGGCCCTCAGCAGATGAACGCGATTTATTCGTCGCACCCGGTCGCCCCGTCCCCGCGCCGCCGCTGGACGATGGTCACGACGAGCGCGATCCTGCACGCAGGGCTCGCAACGGTTGTTCTGATCGCAGGCGTCAGCACAAACATGAGGCCCGCCGCAGCGGATGAAGATGGGCCGCTCAGATTCGTGGCGTTCGTACCGCCGCCGGGGCCACCGCCCCCTGTGCCCGAGCCTGTTCGTCTGCCGCCGCCAAAAGAACTCGCCAGGCTCGACGCGCCTGCCCCTGTTCCGATCATCGAGGAATTGCCACCTCCTGAACCGATCGATGAAGCTCGCGTCGAACCCGTGCTGCCGGAACCGGAGCCGCTTCCGCCACCGCCCATCGCCGAGCGCTTGAAGCCCGTCGTGCAGGTGGGTGGCTTTGCGGCGGCCGTTCCGGTCACGCAGACGACGGACGCGAAGACCGTGGAACAGGCAGGCTTCGACAGAGCCGACGGCCGGATTTCAGAACGTGCGCGCGCCGGCGCCGTGGTCGGGGCGTTCGACTCCGCCGCAGCCGCGCGGACGGCCCCAGGCACGGGCAAAGCGATGGGTGTCACGGATGCCGGATTCGGAACGGGCACCGCGGCGAGTCCGGGCAGCGCCGCCCGCGGCCGTGTCGTCACTGCGGGCTTTGATGCGACCAGCGCCCCGCCGGCTGCGGCGAAGGCACCGGCCGAGGCGCGGATCGAGATCCCGGTAGAAATCGTGTCCAAGCCGACGCCGGAGTACACCGCGGAAGCGCGTGCGCTGAAGATCGAGGGAGAGGTGACGCTCGACGTCGAGTTTGCCGCGACCGGCGAGATTCGCGTGCATCACGTCGTCCGCGGCCTCGGTCACGGCCTCAACGAGATGGCCACCCGCGCCGTGCAGGGAATGCGCTTCAAGCCCGCTCGACGTAATGGCGAGGCTGTCACCGTGCGCGCGACGGTCACGATTGTCTTCCGTCTGGCCTGAGAGTCCGCTGATGCACCGTGTGTCCCGTGTGATCGTCGTCCTGCTCTGCCTGCTGGCGCCGTCCTCCCAGCAAGCGCTGCGCGCCGCGCCAACCGCCCAGCAGGCGCCGCCCGCCGCGGCGTCCCCGGTGACGCTCGACCAGGCGATCGATCGGTTCATCGCCACCGAGTCGGCGCTGGCATCGCGCATGGCGGCGTACCATCCGCGCGTCGAGGTGTACATCCAGCATCTCGCACCCGATCCCGTCGTGGGCGCGGTGCCCACGCGCGATGATTACTTCCTCGGACAGCTCAACGCCGTCGAGAGTCCAGGCGTCTCACCGTTGAGCGCCGGCCGCGGCTGGTTCCGGCCGGCCGGCCTCATGAACCGGCCATTCGGCTTCGATTACGTCCCGTCAGGATTTGCCGCGACGACGGTCCCCGATCGGCGCCAGCTGGATCGCACGCGGTACGACTTCACCTTCGTGCGGCGCGAATTTCTCGATGAAGTCCGCACGCTCGTGTTCGACGTCCAGCCGAAGGCGGGCGTTCGCGATGGCTTCACGGGCCGTCTCTGGGTGGAGGACCGCGACTTCACCATCGTGCGCTTCAACGGGATCAGCCGCGAGCTCGACGGCTGGTTCTCGAGCTTCTTCCGGACCAGGCTGTCGTTTCACGTGGACAGCTGGCGCGTCAACGTACGGGCGGGCGAGTGGCTGCCGTCCTATGTCTATTTCGAAGAGACCGACTTCAATGAGAACCGGAGCGCGCCTCCGGAGGCACCGAAGCTCAAAGGCCAGATGCGCCTGTGGGGCTACGAACTGACGGCCCCGTCCGGCCAGACGGCTTTCACGTCGATTCAGATCGGCGGGGCCGTGGAGGACACCAGCGAGCAGGCGCGTCAGGTGTCGCCGATCCTCAGCCAGCGCCGCTGGGAGATGCAGGCGGAAAACAACATCCTCGATCGCCTGCTGGCGGCCGGTCTTCTCGCGCCGCCCGGTCCCGTCGACGGCGTGCTCGAGACGGTCCTCAATAACCTGCAGGTCACCAACGAGTTGTCGTTCGAACCGCCGCTCAAGGCGCGGGTGCTGCTGACGTCGGCCCTCGAGTCGTTCATGGTCGGGCGTACCGTCGTCGTGAGCCGCGGGCTCATTGATGTGCTGCCGGATGAAGCAAGCCTCGCGATGGTGTTGGGACATGAGCTCGCGCATGTGACGCTCGGCCACCTGCTCATCGATACGAAATTTGCCTTTGCGGATCGGCTCATGATTCCCGATGCGGACGTGATTCCGACCCTCAGGTTTTCCCACACGCAGGAACAGGAAACCGCGGCCGACGCCCGGCTCCTTGATCTGCTCGGGAAGTCGCCGTACCAGGACAAGCTGGCGACCGCCGGCCTGTTCCTCCGCGCGATTACCGCGCAGGCGAAGGCGCTGCCGAGTCTCGTGCAGCCGCATTTCGGCGACTACATTCGCGGACAGGAAGAGTCGCTGATGCCGCTGATTGCGAAATCACCCGAGCTGGCGCCGGGCCAGATCGATCAGATTGCGGCGCTGCCTCTCGGTGCCCGGGTGATCCTCGACCCGTGGAGCAGCCGTCTGGATCTCAACCGCGCCCCGGCGGTCCCCCTGTATTCGGCGCGTGAAAAACTGGAACTCGCGATCACGCCGCTGTTTCCGTATCTCAGGTACGTCGAATGACGCATCGCCTTGGCCGCGTGCTCGCACTGGCCTGCGCGATAGCGGCGGTCTCCGCACCAGCCGCCCACGCACAACAGACGCTGAACCTGTCGGTGGGGTACGTGCTGTTCCCCAGCGAGGGTCGCGCAGAGACGGATGTCCTGCTGATCGAACACGCCGATCTGCTCTTCGAAGCCAACGAGTTCAGCGGACGCACGATTGGCGGCGAATGGCTGATGCCCATTCGTCCGCGCGTCGAGGCTGGCGTGAGCGTGGCGTACTGGCAGCGCACGGTGCAGACGGTTCATGCTCGCCTGGTCAACGCCGACGGCAGCAGCGTGCCCAGGGAAATGGCGCTCCGCCAGGTGCCGATCGCGCTCACCGCCCGTTTCCTGCCGCTCGGTCAGGCGTATCGCGTCCAGCCCTACGTCGGAGCAGGACTGGCCATGGTGAACTGGAGCTTCAGCGAATCCGGCGATTTCGTCAACGCGAATGGCCGCGTCTTCCGCAACGAGCAATACAGTGCCGCCGGGAGTGCCTTCGGTCCGGTGATGCTCCTCGGCTTGCGCGTGGCGGGTGAGAGAGTCGCCTACGGTCTCGAAGGCCGCTATCAGCGCGCCCGCGGCAGTTTCGGCCCGAGCTTCGCCCACGTCCGGGATCCCGATATCGATTTGCACGGCTGGACCGTTCAGGTCACCGCGGGCATGCGGTTCGGCGATTAGTCGACCTGTGCTACTTTCCGGGAGCAGATGCGTCCCGGCTACGCTGCGGTCATCCTTGTACTGGCGCTGACGGTCCTGAGCGTCGCCTCACCGGCGCGCGCCCAGATCCAGAGTGACATCACGGCACCGTCGGCTCGCGTGCGCGGCCTGCCCGGAGCGATGCGCGTGCAGGCACTCAACTGCCGGACGCAATCCCCACCAGACATCCGGCGCCGCATTGTCGATCTCGCCCTGCAGGAGTGGAAGTTCTTCGGATCGAGGGACGCCGCACCCGCTGACGATGGCGCGAACGATACGCCGGATGACGGAGGCCGGCGCCGTCCACGGCTCCCCCCGGCCGAAGCGGCGCGCGTGGCACCCTCAATCGCCGGGTACTGGGCGGTGACCGCCGAAGGCTCCTGGATCGTGGCGCGGCAGAACGATCGATGGAATGGTCCTGACGGCATCGCGGCACGCTGGAACGCGCCCTGGTCGGCGGCGTTCATCTCGTGGGTGATGTGCGAAGCGGGGCTAAGCGCCACGGCGCAGTTCCAGCGCGCGGTCGCGCATCACACGTACATCGATCAGGCGCTGCGCCACCGCGACGGCGTGGCATCGCAGGGGGCGTTCATCGCGTACGACGTGGGGGAATCGGCGATCGAGCCCGGCGATCTGTTGTGCTCGTCGCGCCGTCCTCTGTATCGCACCCTCGCCGACCGGCGGCGTCAGCTGGGCGTCGGCGCGCGAAGCCACTGCGACATCGTCGTCAAGGTGGACGAAGCCGCCCGGCGCGTCCATGCGGTCGGGGGGAACGTACGTGGCGTCGTGAGCCTGAAACAGCTTCCCACCGTGCAACTGCCTGGCAAGGCGCTCGCAGCCCACACCGGCAACGACGAGCGGCCGATATTCGCGCATCTCAAACTGCGTTATTGATTCCGGAGGGTCCCATGGTCCGCATTACGTCCATCCTGATATTCGCGGTCGCCTGTTTGGTCATCGCCGCCGACTCATGAAGGTACTGTCCGGACAGGACCTCCTCTCAGGGCTCACCGCGCTTCGCGCGCGGCAGCCCGTGAAGTACTGGGCCTTCTATTCCAGCCAGCTCGGGGGCATCGTCACCGATCCCGCGCTGATGGTGATCCCGTTCGACGATCACATCGTGCATCGCGGGCACGGAATCTTCGATACGGCCGGACTGGTCGACGGCAAGGTCTACGACCTCGAAGCGCATCTCGATCGCTTCCTGCTGTCGGCCGGGCGTTCGAAGCTCAAGCTGCCAGGGTCGCGGGATGACATTCGCGACATCATCATCCAGACGACCGCGGTGAGCGGCCGGCGCGACGGATCGATCCGCTACTGGCTGTCGTCGGGGCCGGGGAGTCTCGAGCTCACGCCTGCGGCCGGCGCCGAGCCCGGCTTCTTCGTGATGATCTTCGCGGGGCTGTCGTATTCGGAAAAGTGGTACACCGAAGGGCTGAAGGTGATGACCACGACCTACCCGATCAAGGCGCCGCTCTATGCCATGACGAAGGCGACCAACTATCTGCCGAACGTTCTCATGCAGATGGAAGCGAAAGAAGCCGGGTTCGACAATGGCGTGTTCATCGACCAGGACGGCCATGTCGGCGAGAGCTCCAACATGAACGTGGCGTTCGTCACGAAGGACGGGGCATTCGCGCACCCGAAATTCGATCACATCCTCGCCGGGTGCACGTCCCTGCGGCTCCTGGATCTCGCGACGACGCTCCGCGATCGCGGCCTCATTACCGGCGTCGAGGTGCGTGACATCACCGTCCCCGAGGCACGCGCCTCCCGCGAGATGATGCTGCTTGGCAGCTCCGTGAAGGTCGCGCCGATCATCAAGTGGGACGATCAGGTCATCGGCGACGGCAGGCCGGGACCGGTGGCGGCGGCGCTCCTTCGTCTGCTCGACGACGACATGCGCAGCAGCGACCGGCTGATCCCCGTGCCGTACTAGCACGGTGTTCGAACCTCTCTACATCTGGCTCGAGGAGAGTGCGTTCAGCATCTGGATGCGCGAGTCGCCGTCGATGTTCGCGTTCCCGGGCATTCTCGCGGCGCACACGGTGGGACTGGCGTTCATCGCCGGATTGAGCGGGGCGCTCGACCTCCGGCTGCTCGGCGTCGCTCGCAGCATCCCGCCGATGGCTTTCACGCGCTTCCTGCCGTACATGTGGTTTGGCCTCTGGGTGAACATCGTCACCGGCCTTGCGGTGCTGATGGCGTACCCGACCAAAGCGCTGACGAACCCCGTCTTCTATCTGAAGCTCGGGTTGATTGCGGCCGCGCTGGTCATGCTCCGGCCAATTCTGCGATTCGCGAGGAGCGGAAAATTCGACGCGGACGTGACGACCAGGCTGCTCGCCGCGGCGTCGCTCGCCGCGTGGGCCGGCGCGATTGCCGCGGGACGCCTGCTCGCGTACACGTGTAACCGCCTGACCGTCGGGTCGCCCTGCTGATGGTCCCGCTGCAGCTGGCCCTCGAGCGTTTCTTTCAGGGCTTTCCGGCCATCGCGGCGCTGATGGAAACGGCCTGGGGCTGGCCGATCCTCGAATGCATCCACTTCATCGGACTCACACTGCTCTTCGGCTCGATCGCGGCCTGGGATCTGCGGCTGCTCGGTCTCGCGAAAGACGTCCCGATCGCCGCCTTCCATCGTCTGGTGCCGTATGCCGTCCTGGGTTTCGGAATCAACGCGGCCAGCGGCATGTTCTTTCTGATGACGACGCCGAATCAGTACATCTATAATCCGGCGTTTCATTTCAAGATGCTGTGCGTCGCGCTGGCAGGCGTGAACGTGCTCTTCTTCTATCTGACGATGTTCCGGCGCATGACGCGGCTCGACGCCGGCGCCCGCAGTCCTGTATTCGCACGATTCAGCGGGCTTGCATCGCTCGTGCTCTGGTGCGTGGTGATCGTCTGCGGCCGCCTGATCACTTTCTATCGCCCCGAAGTCTGCCGGCCAGGCGACGTCATCGGCCTCGTCGCAACCTGCATCGTCCGCTGACCGTCCGCGAGGACACCGGCGCCGCCAACCGCTGTATTCACTCCATTTTCAGGCGTTCTCAGCTGGCACGCCGAATGGAATACCTGCCAGTGAGCACCGTGGAGTGCTCACTGGAGGGGCCATGTCACGCATGCTGCTGCTGATTCCCGCATGTTTGCTGCTGGTGATGCCGATGAGCGCCGACGCGCAGGGACGCGGCAAGGAGAAGGTCAAGAACGGCAACGGTCCGGCGTTCTGCCGCAACGGCCAGGGACATCCCGTCCACGGCTGGGAATGGTGCCGTCAGAAGGGGTGGGGCGACGCGAGCTCCCGCGCCGACGGCCGCCGGGCCCTGCCACGCAGCCAGCGTGATGTCGGCGCGGATCGGTCCGGCACGCGCGGGGTCAACAACCGGATGAACAACCCCGCGTTCGACAACGGCTATGCCGACGGGTACGAAAAGGGACTCGACGATGGCGGCGCACGGCGCGAGTTCAATCCCACGCGGCACAACTGGTACCGATCGGCAGATCGGCGCTATGACCCGGCCTACGGCTCACGTGCCGCCTATGCCAATGTCTATCGCGAGGGCTTCCGTTCCGGGTACGAACAAGGCTATGCCGACGGCGAACGTTACGGTGACTCCGGCGCGAGCCGGTTTCCGTGGCCCTTTTGATTGTCTAACGCAGAGTCGCCAGCCCGTCCGTGCTCTCAGCCATATGGCTGAGGCACGGCGATTTGCAAGACAATGGTCGCGGTGAAGGTTCTACTCGTCGTCATTGACGCGGCGTCGCCGCGGGTCTTCTGTCCCGCGGTCCAGACCGGCCGGCTCAAGAATTTCAAGCTGCTCGCCGAGGCAGGAGAGATGCACCAGGAGTCGGTGTCCATCTTCCCCTCGATCACGCCGGCCGCCACCTCGTCCATCATCACAGGCTGTTATCCCTCGCAGCACGGGATCGTCGGCGCGTCGTGGTACGACGAGCGGTCCGATCAAGTTGCGTACTACGGCGACGACTTCTGGGTCGTGGCGGCCAGAGGGTTTGGCGCTTTCCTGCGGGACTTTCTCGTCCACCTCAACGGCGATCGTCTGACGGCACCGACGCTCTTCGAATCAGTGGAGGGCGCCGGGCGCGAAGCGGCGTGCTTCAACTTTCTCGTGTACCGCGGCCTGAAGCCGCATCGCGTGAACATTCCGTGGCTGCTGGCGGTGCTTCCCGGTACGCCGCTCACCGAAACGGTCCTCGGACCGACGACGCTCTGTCTTGGCGACTTCGTGTCCGACGGGCGCGGGCACGCTCCGTCGCCAAAGCCGCATGGCGCGCTCCATCGGTTCGGAATGGACGATGCCGGTACGGGCTCGATGCTGTGTCAGGCTGCGGCGGAAGGGACACTGCCTGATTTCACCGTGGCGTACTTCGCGGACAACGATTATCGAAGCCACGAGGTTGGACCGTTCGGCGCGCTGCCCGTGCTCGACCGTGTGGACGCCGCGCTCGGCGCGACGTTCGAGGCGGCCGGCGGCATCGAGCGATTCCTGAGTGAGACCTGCGTGATCGTCACGTCGGATCACGGCCACTGCGACATTCTCGAGGATGCGGACGCCGCGGTCATTCACCTCGACAATCTGTACAGCGATTTCGCGCAGGCAACGCTCGGAAAACCGTGGAACGCGCGCGATCAGATCATGATCTGCCCGAACATGCGGGCGGCACAGCTCTATGTCCATGGCACGGCGTCTGTTGCGCAGGTCGTGCAGACCGCGCTGAAGGAACCGCGCATCGACCTGGTCATCTGGCGCGGGGGCGAGACACCGGCGACGCGGCGATACCACGTCTCAGGCCCGCGCGGGACGCTCGCGTTCTGGCGGCACGGTGGCGGCGGCCGCGAGGGCCGCGACGCGCAGGGGACCGCCTGGCGGTGGGACGGGGATCCCGCCGTTCTGCGGCTCGAGACATCTGACGGCCTCGTTCATTCCGCGGATTATCCCAACCCGTTTGAACGGATTGCGGGCGCGCTCGACGCCGATGCGGCCGGCGACGTGTGGCTGACCGCGCAGCCCGGGTGCGAGTTCGAGGTCCGTGGCGGCCAGCCGCACGTAGGCGCCGGATCGCACGGCGCCCTCCATACGCTTGATTCGCTCAGCCCTGTGATTGTCGCCGGCGCTTCGATGCGGCTGCCTCGCACCCTTCGATCGATCGACCTCGCCGCCCTCTGCATGCGGGCGCTCGGTCTCACGTCCCGGCGCGAAATCGGTGCGCCGGCGCTGCGCGACTGATCTAGACTCTGGCGCGGTGAAGCACGCGCTCGTCGCCCTCCTGTTCGTCCTGGCGCTCCACGTGCCCCTGGCGGGGCAGCGCCCCTACTTCGCCACGCCTCCGCCCGGCAGCGGCCCCACGCCGATGGAGCCCTACGGCGCATTCGGCGGCTGCCCCGAAGAGCCGGCTGCGTTTCACCGGTGCGCCCTCGGGAAAGCAAGGACCTTCAGTCCGCCGCGAACCGCCGACGGCAGGCCGGACCTCCAGGGATTCTGGACGCGCATCGTCGCGCGCAACATGGAGAACATCGAAGAGCATCCGCAGGGCATGGATGGATCGGGCGGGAAAAGCCTCATCGTCGATCCGGCTGATGGACGGATTCCGTACCAGGCATGGGCGGCGGCGAAGGTTCGGAATCACTTTGGCACCTATCTCAATCCCGTGCAGCGATGCCTCCCGGATGCGCCGCCAAAGCACGCGTACAGTGCGGGCGTACGGCGAATCGTCCAGAGTGCGACGTCGATCGTCATCCAGGGCGATTACGCGCATACGTACCGCGTGATCCCGACTGACGGACGGCCGCACGTGCCAGGCTCGCTCAAGCTGTTCATGGGCGATTCGCGCGGACGCTGGGAAGGCAACACGCTGGTCGTTGACGTGACCAATCTGCGTGATCACATGTGGCTCGATCACGTCGGAAACTTCCACAGCGACACCGTGCACATCGTCGAGCGGTGGACGATGATTCATCCGGACGTGATGCATTACCAGGCGACGTTCGACGATCCGCGGGTGTTCACGCGCCCGTGGACGCTGGTCTCCGGACTGCGCCGGGAGAAGGACCCCGCGTTCGAGCAATGGGAGAACGCCTGCTGGGAAGGCGTGAGCATCCGCGAGCTCACGAACCCGGCGCTGAAACCGTATCCGGGCGCCTTCCCGAAGTAAGATACGCCCGCGTTCACGTCTCAGGAGGACCGATGGCCAGAAGACTGTATGTGCTGTGTGCCGTACTCGTAGCCAGCGTCATCGTGCTGCCCGCGCAGCAACTGCCGCCGGGATACGTCGATCCAGGTCCGGTACTCGCCGCCGCGTCGAAGGCGATCAACGAGCAGAGTCTCCGGTGCGTGACGTTCTCCGGTACCGGCTACAGCGGCGCCGTTGGCCAGACGTTCGAGAACGCGGTGAATATCGACTGGCGCCGCGCCGAGATGGCCAACTACACGCGCACGATCAACTGGGAGACCGGCACCAGCAAGGAGACGTTCGATCGCAAGCCGGGCGAGAGCCCTGCCTCCTGGAAATATGGCCTCGGCTTCGTCGGCGGAATGCCGACGCAGAAGAACGTGCGCCAGACCCACATCGTGAACGGCATGAACGCCTGGTATACCGACGGCGATACCGCGCCGGTGGCCGTTCCGCCCGAGATGGCGGAAATCTACCAGCTCGATATCTGGCTGACGCCGCACGGATTCCTGAAGGCCGCGCGGAAGCCGGGTGCGAATCCGGTCGCGCTCTGGCGCTGGGAGCAGCTCGAGAAGGGGCGCGACGGGAACGTCGTGTCGCCGGAAAAGGTGCACGTCGTTGGCATCACCGTCCTGGGGAAGTACCGCGTGGACGCGACCATCAACAGCCAGAACATCATCACGCGCATCAAGACCACCGTGAACGAGAACACGCTCGGCGACTTCAACATCGAGCAGGAGTCGACCAACTTCATGCCGGCTGGCGAGTCGCGCTGGCCGATCGCATGGCACTCGCACCAGGGCTGGGACGACAACTGGAAGTTCTACTCCGAGAGCACCGGCCACAACGCCTACGGCGGCAAGTTTCCGGACATCAAGGCCAACGTCTGTGAGGACCCTGTCCCGGTGCCGGACGCCGTACGCCAGACGCCGGCGCCAAATCCGGCGCAGGTGAACGTCGAGAAGATGGCGGAGGGTGTGTACCTGCTTGGCGGTGGACCGGCGAACAGCTACATGGTGGAGTTCCGCGATTTCGTGGCGGTGTTCGAAGCGCCGCTCGGCGAGGCGCGCAGCCTCGCGGTGATCGACACGATTGCGAAGCTGGCGCCCGGCAAGGCGATCCGGTGGCTCATCATGTCGCATCCGCATTTCGATCACATCGGCGGTATCCGCACCTACAACCACATCGGCGCCACGCTCGTGACGCACATGATCAACCTGCCGTTCATCAACCGCGACGTGCTGACGTACAAGGCGCGGACGGTGAAGCCGGACATTCTCTCGCTCTGGCCGCCGACAGAAGTTGCCGAGGGCTACAACTACGAGGCGATCCAGGAGAACTTCGTCATCACCGATAACAGCCGGATCCTGCGCGTTTACTACGTCCAGCCGCTGAACCACGTATCGGGCATGTTGATGGCGTACCTGCCGGCGGAGCGGATCGCGTTCGAGGCCGATTTATTCGACACCCACGAACCGCCCCGCGCCGCGCAGATACCGGCGATGCGCAGCCTGATGAACCAGGTGCAGCGGATGAAGCTCGATGTCGGCACCGTGGCGCCTATTCACGGTAAGCCGGTGCCCTGGAGTGCCTTCGTGGACGCCATGGGGACGGCCGCCAAGACGAATTAGCCCGCCGGCCGGCTCCGAAGGTGGCTCAGGTGTTGCTCTTACCTGGGCGTGAACCTCAAAAGCCCGTGGTGTCTGCACGCCCTCCTGGCCACCTTCCTGACGGCGGGAATCGGCCTGCCGGAGGCATCGGCGGCGCAGCACACCCGCGTCGAGCAGGACGACCCGAGCGTCCATTACAGCGGCAACTGGTACCGCAACGACAACGCGTCGCATAGCGGGAGCCGGGCGGCCCTGACCAACACGGGCGGCGCGAGGGTCACTCTCAGTTTCATCGGGACCGGCATTACCTGGATAGGCGTGAAAGACGGCTGGTCGGGGCTCGCCACGCTGCACCTCGATGGCAACCTGACGATTATCGACAGTTTCAGCAGGACCCCACTGCAGCAGCACGCGCTGTTCTCGGCGACCGGCCTGGTGCGCGGCCCGCATACGCTGTCGATCGAGATCACGCACGAACGCGGCCCGGGCACGGAAGGCTCGTGGGTCTGGATCGACGCGTTCGACATTGAAAACGGCGAGGCGCTGCCTGGTGGCGTCGCCGCGCCCTTCGGGCGCGTCGAAGAAAACCACCCCGCGCTGGTGTTCTCAGGACGCTGGTACGCGAATGGGAACGCGGGGCACAGCGGCGGCCATGCCGTGCTCGCGATGGATGCCGGTTCCCGCGCGAACGTCGGGTTCGTCGGCACCGGCGTCAGCTGGGTGGCGAACCGCGATGAATGGTCCGGCGTGGCGCGGATCTACGTCGACGGACAGTTCAAGACCGAGATCGACACGTATCTCGCTCCGGGGAAAGCCGCGACGGTGCCGTACACCATCATCGGACTCTCAGAAGGCCAGCACATCCTCACCATCGAGGCGACCGGCATCCACAACCAGAGCGCGAAGGGGAGCTGGGTCTGGATCGACGGCTTCGATATCGTGCAGTAAGCGCGCGGCTCAGCGATGTCCGGCCGCTGCGGCGGGCTCCGGACAACGGGCGAGATTGATCGTGCCGCCGACCTGTGCGTCGAACTGTCCGTAGTACATCACGAGCGTGCCGTCGCTGAGGCGAATCGCGTCGGGGTCGTTGCCGAAGAAGACGTCGTAGGTTTCCGCCGCGAACGTGAGGCCGTCGGCCGACGTCGAGTGATACAAGCCTTCCGTTGCGGTCCCGCCCGGGCCCGCGAACTTTCCGTAATAGAGCGTGATCGATCCGTCCGCGTTCGCGAGCGCGAACGGATGTTCCGCCGACTCGGTCAGCGTGGGCGCTCCAGGACCAACCCTCACGCCCGCCTCCATCGTCCACCGCAGCTGGTCCGTCGACACGGCGCTCTTGATGTAGTGGCCGCCCGGCGGATCGCCGGGCCGCGGCAGGTCGCTGAAATACATCCGATACCGGCCGTCAGCCAGCCGGATTACCGTCGCGCCGCTGGCGGCGCCTGCGGTCGTGCCTGTGAACCCGGCGGCCTCCGCCGTGATCCGGAAGCCCTCTTCGACGGTGAAATTCAGACCGTTGGTGGAGACCGCCGATCGGATGCCGCCGCCGCTCGTGAAGTACAGCCGCCAGCCGCCAGCAGGGTTGACCACGACGCGCGGCATTCCGGATCCGTCCGGCAGCCTGCTGCCCGCCTCGGCGACGAATGCCGCCCCATCAGCCGCGACCGAGACGGCGCTGACGACGCCGCGGCCCTGGCCGAAGATGTACATGCGCACGCGGCCGTCCGGCAGCAGCGTCGCCGACGTATCCGCGAGCACCTGCCCCGCAGCGATGCCGAAATCGGTCGGCGCCAGCAGCGGACCGACGATCGTGCACGCGCCGGCGGCGCCGGACGGTGGACCTGACGGCGGACCCTGCGGTGGCCCCGTTGGTGGCCCCGACGGTGGCCCTGATGGCGGACCCGTCGGCGGACCTGTCGGCGGAGGCGGCATCTGCTGCGGCGCTGCCGATGCCAGCACCAATGCCGGCGCCAGCAGGAGCGCGATTACAATCGCCCCAAGGCGAGGTGAACTCATATGTGTGACCTGTCCCACGATTACACCACTGATTTCGGCTTTATCGTCGACGTTCCGCAGATCCGCGACCTCGTGGCCGAAACGGCGCGCGTGACCAGGGAAATTCCGCGCAACTCCGCCCGTGTGGAGGCGCTTCGTCCGGCGTTCGCGAAGCTGCTGGCATCCGATGGCTGGCTCCCCGACGAGTTCGCGCAACCCGATCACACGAGCGGCATGGGAGGGGGCATCGGTCAGTACGCGCTGTACCGCGCCGAAGACGGATCGCTGTCGCTGTTCTCGCTGGTTGTCCCGGCCGGCGCATCGACGCCGGTGCACGACCACCTCGCGTGGGGAATCGTGGGCGTGTATCGAGGCGTGCAGCTTGACACCACGTACGCGCGCACCGACGACGGCCATGATGACGCGCGCGCGTCGCTGGAAGTCGCGTCGCAGCAGACCGTGCAGGCGGGCAGCTTCTACACGCTGCTGCCGCCCGACGGCGACATCCACTACGTGAAGACCGTCTCCGACATGCCCTCCGTGTCGATTCATCTACTCGCCAATGACACGGCCTGTATCTGGCGTCACAAATACGATCCCGACGCCGGAACGGTGACCGCGTTCCGATCCGGCTATTCGAACGTCAGATGTCCGGAAGATGCGAAGGGTACGTAGGGCGGCTCCGCTCCGAGTCGCTGGTTAATCGCGGCGCGGACCCGCCGCGATGTAAGGGCCCGGCGGTTGCCCCTCCGGCCTCGGATCGCGAATCGGGACGGGGGGCGGCTCGGTTGGCGGCGTGTCAGGAACGTCCCGCGGCTCGGGATCGTCTTTTCTCGTGGGGCGGTCCTTGTCCGGCTGATCGTCAGGTGACATGCTCCCCGGCGGTGCAACTTCAACTCCATCGTGCAGGCGCTTCCCGAAGGTGACGCGTGGTTCTACGAGGTCAAGCTCGACGGGTATCGCGCGCTGATCATCAAGGATGATGAAGGTCAGGCCGCTTCGGCGGGCATCAGCTCGGGGTGGCTTCGCCACCATCGAAGCATGTCGCGCCTGGGCCACAGCACAAGGCCGATCGTCGGCGTGAACGATCCGCTGCGATACGACTGCGTGCGCGTCGTGCTGCGCTCGAGCACGCCGCAGTCGGGGGCCGCCGGTCCGACGGTCGTCACGAACCCCCCTCCCGCCACGATCGGCGCATTCACCGCTGCCAGGTGAGGTGAGACTCGATGCGTGTCTGGCGAGCGAAGCCATGACGCGGCGGCGAATCCACGCAATTCCGCCCACCGGTCCAGCGTTTCGGCCATGGCCGCCAGAGAGGCGCTGATGGCGGGTTCGGTGAGGTGCGGAGATGCCCGCCGCGGGTTGATATGCGGAAACATCACCGGCTTGATCCCGCCCATGCGCGCCACGGCATGCGTGAATCCGAGCAGGTCGCGCGGCGGCACCCTGGCGAGCCACGTGCGACTGACGCCGCAGATATCCCAGTGAAACAGTCCCGCGCTGAAGCGGCGCCCCGTCGCCATCTTCGCGAACTCGCGAAAACGGATACCTGACACGGCCAGCATGCGGCGGGTGGCGTCGTCATCCTCGAGGAGCGAGGCAAGCTCGCCGCAGGTCAGCCGGCAGCAGGCGCCGCCCAACCGCGCGAAGCCTGGAGTGTCGAGCAGCTGCGCGGCCTGGTGAACCAGCAGCCATCGCTCGATGCTGCCGTCTTCCGGTGCGCCTCCAGCGCGACGACGAGCCTCTTCGATCGCCGGGACGATGCCGGCGGACGACTCGGGATCCTCCGTCACCGTGGTGAGCCGTGAGGCGAGCCACTCCGGGCTCGACGTGCCCGACTCGATGAGTCTGCGCGCCGCGGACGCCGGCGCTGAATCGAGCCACGCCGCAAGCCGGCTCCGCGTCTCCTCAAGCCGCATTGGCTGTGCGGGTGCGGCGGGGCAGCCATGTGGCCACGCCGGACACCCACGCCTCGAATGTGAGCTGGTGGCATGCTTCGCTGTCGACGAAGCGGGGCAACATCAGGGGATGCGACGCGGCGGACGCGAGGCCGGGATCGCAGGTCGTCGCCGTCTCGACGGCGTCCGCGGCGAGCCGCGACAGATAGCCGGGGCGATAGATGCCGCTCGGGTAGCAGAGATGCCGCGGCTGCCGGCCGGTCATCCCCGCAATCGCCTCGCGATTGGTGCGCACGTCGTCCATGAATTCGTCCGGGTCGATCGGCGCCACGTGCCGATGCGTATGCATCTCGATGGCGACGCCCGCCGCGGATATCCCCGCGAGCTCCTCGGGCGTCATCACCGACAGCAGCCGCGCGTGGAGCATGCCATCCGATTCAACGCTCAATCGCTCCATGGCCTCGTGCCCGACCGCGCCCTTCACGCGCCCAAGTTTCCACAACATGTACGACGTCAGGAGATGCGCCACCGTCGGGTTGCGATGCGCACGCTGCGTCGTGACGTACACCGTCGCCGGCAGCCCACGCGCCTGGAGCAGAGGAAGCGCCCGCGCCTTGAAATCGTAGAACCCGTCGTCAAACGTCAACGCGACCGCCCGGTCGGGCAGCGTTCCGTCGTAGAGCCGCCTAACGGCCTCGTCCAAAGGCAGAACCGTGCACCCCATTCGTGCGAGGGCATCGAGGCGCTTCTCCAGGGTGCGGGGAGAAATGTAGAGCTCGGGGTTCCACTCATGCTCATCCGCAAGGGACACCCCGTGGTAGCAGAGGATGAGGAGGCGCCGCTGCCGCCAGCGGCTCGCCGCAAGCCGCCGGGTCAGGCCGGATCGACCCGACAATTCAAACGCGCACCACTTGAGGCCGGCGACCATTACAGTCACCGAGCAACTCATGTGCCCAATTAGGGCCTGATTTAATTGATGGTTCCGCCGACCGGCAGGCCGCTGGGCACGGTTTTGGGGATATTCCGGTCAAATTTCTCGTCGCTCAGGGCGTCGAGGAACGCCAGCAGCTCGAAGTCGTCGTCATCGACGCCGCGCAGCTGGCGGAGCAGCGGATCGAGCTCCTCACGGCTCACGTTCACGTTGCGGTCGTTATTGCGTCCGCCGCGGCGGCCGCCGCCATTGTCCACGTCGTCGTAGAACTCGAGCACGTCCTCGAGCGTATTGAAGATGCCGCTATGCATGTACGGGGCGGTGAAACGCAGGTTCCGCAGCGATGCGGTCCTGAATGCGTATCGGCCTTCAGCGCCCGGGTCGGTCGGCAGCGCCGCGTTGTCCGGAACGCCGAGCACGTGCAGCTTGTAGTCGGAGAACATCGGGCCGTTGTGGCAATTCGCGCAGCCGACACGCTCGAAGCGGCGCATCCCCGCCAGCTGTGTGGCGTTCATCGCCGTCCGGTCGCCTCGCATGTACCGGTCGAACGGCGCATTGTTCGCGACGATCGACCGCTGGAACGCCGCCAGCGCATATCCGAGATTCGTGGCCGTGATGGGGCGCGTTCCGCCGAACGCCTCCGCGAACAGCCGGCGGTATTCCGCAATCTCAGTGAGTCGAGCAACGACGACGTCGATCGCCTTGTCGTCGGCGTAGGTGCGGCCGCGCATTTCTTCCAGCGCTTTCAATGGCTCCATCGCCTGCGCCTCGAGCCCTTTCGCCCGAACATCCCAGAACATCGGCGCGGTGGCGGGATCGTAATTCCCCTGTTCGTCGCTTCCGACGAAGGCGACGTTCAGAATCGTCTGGCTGTTGCGCTTGACGAGCGGAATCGAGCTGCCAGCCGAGAACCTGCGCCGGTGCCCGAGGCCCGCGCCGGTGACGCCAATCGAGAGGTCGCGGTTCTCGGCGTAGCCGAAATCGGGGTGATGGCAGGTCCCGCACGCGACGTCCTTGGGCCCCGAGAGCACCGGATCCCAGAACAACAGCCGTCCGAGGGCGACCTTCTGCGGGGTGCTCGGATTGGCGGCGGGCGACTTCGCGGTCCGGGGAAGGGGCGTCCGGATGTCCTGGCTGCGGACGTCGGTCGCAAAATACAGAGCCGCGGCGCAGGCAAGACCTACCCCGGCGACCATCGCGGAACTCTTTGTCATGGGTGCTCTCGACCTCTTATACGGCGGCGAAAGCGGAACCGTTGCACCGCCGCCCCGCCGGAAGTCCAGCGGGGCGACGGGCCGTCGAAGGACTAGAACTGGAGCCGGAAGCCCAGCTGCAGCACGCGCGGCTGATAGGAGATGTTGCTGCTGAACACCGGCTGGCCGTAGCTGGCGCCCGCGCTCTCCTGCGTCGTGTAGCTGCCGTAGTTCGCGTGGTTGAGCGCGTTGAACAGTTCGAGCATGCCGTCAGCGTTCACGCGATCGAACAGGCGGAAACGCTTCTGGAGCCGCATGTCGACGCGGTGGATCGGACTGCCGACCAGGTTGTTGCGCGGCACGATCGTCCCGTCGGGACGGAGGCGGCCCGTTTCGGAGCCGGCCACCTGGTCGCGCAGATCGCCGCCGTAGGTGGTCGAGAACCGCTGGCCCGAGCCGTAGAAATAGACGCCGCTCAACTGGATTCCCAACGGCGCCTCATAGATGCCGCTGAACACGGCGCGATGGCGCTGGTCCGTTGCCGCCAGGCCGTATTCGTCGCCGATATCCGCCGCCAGCGGGAAGCTGATTTCTTCACGCGTGAGCTTGCCGCTGGCCACTGACCAATGGTGTGGCGCGCCTTTCGAGTCTTTCAACTGCCCCAGGGTGTAGGTGACCGTGGCCTGCCAGCGATCGCTTAACCGCTTCGTCAGGCTGTTCTCCCAGCCCACGTAATTGGAGCGGCCGCCGCGCATCGCCATCTGTACCGGTCCGAACAACGGGAACGCCCGCCGCGCGAGGTCGGTGCTCGGATAGTTCGCCCCGGTCGCGGGGTTGTACGTCAGGTTGATGTTCTCGGAGTATTCCTCCATCCGCCCGCCGGTAAAGACGACGTTCGACTCGAACGCCATGGCGGTGCCCACCTGCCGCTGCATGCCGATGGAGCCCTGGTGGCTGTAGGACATCTCGAAGAACGGCGCGTTGATTTCCGGAAGGAACTGGCGGCGGAGGCACCCGGGGCGATTGTTTGTCAGGTCGCAGGCGTTGGCCATCACCTGGTCGAACGTCGGCTCGGGGCCGTTCCACGGGTTGGTCGGCCAGTCGGGCCGGCCGTCGTAGCTGTTGGTCGGCGCGACGCCGATGATGAACAGCTTCGTCTGGTGCACTTCGTCGGCGTTGCCCTGCGCATAGAACCGTCCGTACCCGCCGCGGAGCACCGTCCGGTCCGACAGCATGTAGGCGAATCCGAGCCGCGGCGCGATGTTGTTGGTGTCGTTCGCGCGCTCGCCCGGGAGGAAGGGCGGCAGGTCGAGGTCGGTGCCGATGCCGGTCATCATGTCGTACCGGACGCCGAGATTGAGCGTCAGCCTCGACGACATCATCCAGTCGTCCTGGAGCCAGCCCGCGAAGTTGTGCTGCGGGTTGTCGCGGTTGAACCCGGGGCTGTTCGTGAGCGTCGTCTCGTAACGCTGCGCGAGCGGCGCGATGAGGTTCAGGTTCCAGGTCGCCGCGTTGTCCCACACGGGGAATGCGGCCTGGAGGTTGATGCTGGTCGGCGCGCCGTTCTGCGCGATGATGCGCGGCGAGCAGATGCTGCCGCAGCCAATCAGGTTCGCCAGGTTGTAGATGTATTCCCCGCCCAGCCGGATGTCGTGGCGGCCGCCCTTCGCGAACGACAGGCTGAGATCGTCACGAACCGACATCAGGTCCTGGTTGTGGTGCTGCGCGACGGCACCCACGGCGTAGCCCCGGAACGTGACTCGCATCGGCGCGCCGTCGTGCAGCGTGCTCATATGCGGGTTCTTGCCGCCGTTGGTGAGCGTCAGCGGCCCGTTGTTGCGGTGGAAGGTGCTGTAGCCGCCGCGGACCACGTTCACCATTCGATTGTTCACGACCCACGTCATCGTTCCGAAGGTCTGCTTCGTAAACCGCTGCTGCCACGACGCCGTGGACGGGTGCGAGGTCGCACCGCCGCCGCTGAAGTAGTTCTGCTCGTAGCCGTTGCTGCGGGCCGACAGGCGCAAGTTCGTCGAGACCTGCAGGTCGCCCTTGGCGCCCCACGCATACTGCTTGCGCGGCGCCGGGATGTTCATGTTGAACACCGAGAGCGCGCCCGTCGCCGAGTAGACGAGCACCTGCGGCTCGCGCTCCAGCTCATAGTTCACGAAGAAGTGCAGACGATCGCGCCTGATCGGGCCCCCGAACGTCGTGCTGATCTGCTTGTTGGAATAGGGGAGCACCACTTTCTGCACGTGGTCCGCCGCGTTGAACTTGTCATCGCGGAAGTAGCCGGCGACGCTGCCGGAGTACTGATTGGTGCCCGACTTGGTGATCGCGTTGGCGATCATGCCGGCCGACCGGCCCTGCGTTGCGTCGAATCGGTTCGTGAGCAGCTCGAACTCGGCGATCGAGTCGCGGCTGAACCGCGGCTGGTCGTCGCCCAGGCCGATGTAGTTGGCGGTGACCTGCTGGCCGTCGATGTTGATCTGCGACATGCCCTGGCGCATCAGCGGCGCACCGCCCGAGGCGTTCTGCCGGCTGCCTGGCGCGAGCATCGCCAGGTCCATCCAGTTGCGGCCGTTGAGCGGCAGCTCCTGCATCTGCACGGGGTCGATGTTGCCGCCCAGGCTCGACGAGGTCGTTTCAATCAGCGGCGCCTCGCCGGTGACCGTCACTGACTCCTGCACCGTTGACGGCGACAGTTCGAGCTCGATATTCGCCACCTGCCCCAGCAGGAGGTTCAGGGTGCGGTTGACGGTCGCGAACCCGGGGAGCTCCACCGCGAGCCGGTAGGCGCCCGTGCGCATCAGAAGCCGGAACCCGCCGATGCCGTCGCTCACGGCCTGGAACGTGTTGCCGGTGGCCTCATGAGTGGCTGTGACTGTTACTCCAGGCAGCACGCCGCCGGTCGTGTCACGCACGGTTCCGGTCAGTGTGGCTTCCTGGGCGTAGCCGATTGCGGGCAGCAGCGTGATCAACATCGCGATCAGCGCGAGCCCTCGGAATAGGCGCCGAGCGTTCGGGTGCTTCATATCGAATCTCCCTCTTCTACAACGACACGAGTGGTGGTGCTAGCGGGTGGTGGCCTGAGGCCGCGCAAAGCGCGACGCCTCGACCGGTGCGTTCGGGCGGATCTCTTTCATCTGCATGACGACCTGGTTGTTCGTCCAGGTGCGTGTCCACAGGAACGGCATCTGGACGCCGGCCACGGGCCGGAAATCCTCGAAGTCGACGCGCGTCGGAATGGCACCCACGGCGGTGCGACGCCAGTGGACCATCCGCACGAGCATGCCCGACTCCTCGTCGAAATAGAGGCGGATCGGCTGGCCGCCTGGGTTTGAGCCCTGCACCGCCAGCACGTTCGTGCCGTTGATCTCGGCGACGTTGGTCTGCCACTGGCTGAATGACTTCTGCAGCGACGCGGGG
The DNA here is from genome assembly GCA_945903265.1 of Candidatus Sulfopaludibacter sp. SbA3. GTDB lineage: Bacteria > Acidobacteriota > Vicinamibacteria > Vicinamibacterales > UBA2999 > CAXNKG01. Next base: position 129,783 of record CAMDNQ010000002.1, on the reverse strand, counting down.
AACCAGACCATCGCCTCGGCCGCCGCGCCCGTCAGGTTGTCCCCGGTCATCGCGAAGAGTGGGATCGGCGTGTCCTGCTGCATCCGCCAGCCCTGCTTGCCGTCGAACACCTTGGCGTTGGTGCCCGCCTGCGCCTGCGCAATCGTCGTCATCTGGTTCGGCGCGCGCACGAAGACTTCCGCGGGCACCGGCACGTCATTGGAATCGAACCCCGTATAGGTGCCGACGCCCACGAAGCTGGTGAGCCTGGCCGCGGCCTCGGCCCCGCCAATCGCCTTCAGATACTTGGCGAAGATTTCGGTCGCCGGCGGCGTGGCCACGCTCTGCACGAATGCCATGCGGTACGGATCCTCGATCGGCTCGCCGTACTGGACGTCGAGGTTCGGCTCCGACCTCGGGAGGTTGCCGCCGCCGTGGCACGTGAAGCAGGTGACGCGGTTCTGCGCGCCGAAGTAGAGCCGGTTGATGGCGTTCGTCATCACGACCATCTGACGCGCGCGCTGGATTTTCGGCGTCTCGATCGCGAACGCGTTCTCGTCCGTGATGATTTCCTTCGCGTGACAGCTCACGCAGTCAAAAAGCAGTGCCGAGGCGAACATCCCCATCGTGTCGAGGAATTCGTCGGCCGGGATCCCCTTGAGGACGCGGATGTCCTTGAAGACCTGTTCAGCGGGAGCGCCCGTGACGGCGGCGGCGACCGCGGCCGCCGACGGGCCCGGCTGCTGCGGCGAGGCCTGGGTGGCGACCGACGTCAGCCACCCGAGGCCCGCTATGAGAATCGCGAACGCGGCGAAGAACCTGTTCCGGCGAACGGGTTTACCCACGTTCTTTGGTGAGCATGTGGTCCAGATCGAAGTCAAGACAGGGGGGATCCTCGTTATAGGGGTTGTCGGTGGTGTTCAGCGGCAGCGCCCTCGGATCCATCTTCCACGGCTCCATCAGGACTTCCGGATCAAACACGGTGGCCTGGTAGGTGAGCGTGTTGCCCTGGCGGCTGATCCGCTCTTCGACCCGCATGTTGTTGCTGTGGAACCAGCCCGGCCAGCCGAGCCAGCTCACGTCATTGAAGCCAACGACGTCGATCACCAGCGTGTCGCCGTCCCAGCGGCCCACGGCGTCGCCGTTGAACTGCTGGTCCTGCGAGGCCACCACGTCATGCGGACGTCCGTCGGTCGGAATGACGCGCCACATGTTCCGGTTCTGGTACATGAGGATGACGTCCTTCGGGGTCTGGACGATCCGCATCGGCGGGCCGAGCCGCGGCACGCCGTTCGGGAAGCAGGAGAACGTCGTGTCTTCCTTGTTGCCGTTCTCGTCCAGGTAATTCACGCGCTCCCAGTGTTCGGGCTTGTAGAGCGGGGGGTTGCCGAAGGCGCGCTGGTTGAAGCCGGCGTCGCGCTCCGAATACACGTTGTTGCCGTGGCGATAGTTCGGCACGCGGCCGATGATCTTCGCCTGCGGGCTCACGCGCCCCGCCGCGAGCGCCGCCGAGTAGTCGGCATAGTGCTCGAACTGCTTGACCTCGCCGTTCGGCTCGACGGCCGACACACCGGCACCGCCGCCGGCGCCGCCCCCCCCGCCCCAGCGGCCGTTGAGATCCGGCTTGCCGTCCGCCAGTCGCGGAGTCGGAACGGGTTTGCCGTTCGTCTGCGCCGCGTTTGTCTGCGCCGCAATGCCGGCGCTCGCCGAGAGGAATCCGATAAGCGAGAGCGCGATGATGACGCGTGTCATGGCAGGCTCCTTACTGGGCGGCGGTGCCGCCGCCCTCCGACTTGTACTGCTGCCAGAGGTCGATCTTGCGGCCGTCCGGCAGGATGAATGTCAGCACGTAGCCGTTCGGCGACTTGTCGCGCGCGCGGGCCACGATCGCGGTGTACGTCTTTCCGGTCTGGAACACGTCGCGTCCGCTGATCCCGATGTCGCGGAATCCGCCGGGGCCGGCGCCGGAGATCGTCCAGGTCGTCACCTTGCCCGTTTCATCCTTCACGTCCATGAACCAGCGGACGTGCGGGTTGATCCAGAGCACCTTGGTGAGCACCCCGGTGAGCGTCGCGTGATCGTCCTGGTCGAAGGCGGCCTGGACCGCATGGTGCGCGCGGACGTCGGAGCCAGCGGCACACAGGACAACGCCAAGAATCAACGCACCGGCAAATCGAACACCCATTGCAGACCTCCTGAATAAAAGCGGACGCGGGCTGAAGCCCGCGCTAGCGCGCGGCCGTCTTCCGGACGTTCTCCGGAACCGGCATCACGACATATGGATTATAGGTCTGGGTGCGGCTTATTGTGAGGTCCGCCACCCTGGCGCCATTCCGCTCCTGCGTGATCCTTTTCGGCGTCAGGGCGTCGCTCTTGTAGTCGGAGTCGTTCCAGTCCGAGTAGTCCGCGTAGGTGGTGACCGTCTTTGCGCCGTTGAACTGGACTTCCGCACGCTCGATCCGGTGGCTGAAGTAGCGGCGCACACCGGTCGGCATCGTGTGGTAGAGGAAGTTGGCCGGGTCGAGGGTAATCTTGGCGGTGGCAGCCTGCACCGGCGCCGGCAGCGGGAAGGTCACGGTCGGCTTGCCGCCTTCCATCGCGAACTTGGCGCTGGCGCCCGCCAGCCGTGCCGCCTTGATCAGACCCTGGGGCAGCGACCAGACCCGGATCAGCCGCTCCTGGACCGCCTGCTGCGCCGGGGTCGCCCCCATGCCGGGCGTCTTCTCATTCCACGCAAACTCGCCCGCCACGACTTCAATCTGCCGCGGGCCGCCCTCGCAGGTGTAGTCGACCCGCATCCCGGGTACAGGGGTGATCGGCGTCTCGCGCCGATCGGGCGCCGGATACCGCACGCTCGCCCGGTACTCCTTGAGCTGACAGGGTTTACCGCCTGCGTCGACGGTACCGGTCGCCCAGTATTCGAAGGTCACGATGCCGTCGCGCTCCTGGGGACCGCGCAGCATCCCGATGGCATCGGCTGCCTTATACAGGGCTGATTCAGCGTCCTTGGCGGGCTCCGGGGCCGGCATCCCCTGGGTGCCCTGGCCCTGGGCGAGCGGCCGGACCGACAGCGTCGTTATAAGAAGAAGGAGAGTGAGGAAGATGGCCTGAGTCGACATGCGCCCGGATGCTAGCTGAATTCCTCTAGTCGTTCAAGGCTAAGGATTTACCGCGATCCACCCCGCGGCTCCCTCGTTTTCCCCCACGACTCCACTTTCCGGTCGAAACAGGGGCCTTTTGGCTGGGTTCGAGTTTTGCGTAGTGCTCAACCGGATGGCAGACCGTGTCACAGAGCCACCTGCAGGAGCAGATATGTCGTTGAAGACCCGTAAGACCCTCGCGCCCGCTATGTGTTTGTCGCTGATCGCCCTGGTTGCCGCGTCGTGCGCCAGCGAACAGCGCTCGCCGACATCCCCTACAGGGCTGTCGCAACTCGCCGGAATCAACAATGTCGTGACGGAATACTGGGTGACCATCGCGGACGAGACGCCCGCGCCCGGGCCGGCTCCCGAACCTGGGGCGCCGGTGCCCGAACCCGCGCCCTCACCTGCGCCCGCCCCCGCACCCGGCACACCGGGCCCGGGAGGCAACATGGGGACGTGGCCGCCTGGACCGCCGCCGGCAGGCGCCCCTGGTGCGCCGATTCCGTCCCCGCCGAATTCGTACTGGCGGATCACGCTGAAGGTGCCAGACCCGGTCCTGCACGACGGAAAGCCGATCGATCTGGCGGGATGCCGCAGCAACCCGTACACCTGGTACTACGACCAGCTGCTCCACAATGAAACCGACGTCACCGTCGAGTTGATGGAGCGGGAGAATTTCTTTGACGGACGGTTCACCAGCAGGAACACCGAGCGGATCAACATCGGCAAGTACGACACGGTCATCCTGCATACGCGTTGGTGCAGCGGCGTGCCGACCTTCCACTACGCCCAGACGCGGTTCAAGGGTCGCGACAACACCGGGGAACAGGTGATTCTGAACGGACCGTGGGTCCGGCTGTTCGCGCCGGGCACCAGGTAGTTACTTCGTGAACTCGATGTAGTGCTCTGAACGTCCGGTCAGGAAGAAGCGGGCCCGCTGGCCCGTTTCTTTGTCCGTACCGCTGCCGATCTCGAGTCCAGCCACCTGCGGATACCATCCGCCGCCATTCATGAACTTTCGCGGCGCGCTCCACCCGCGCGGATCGTCGAGCCGGCCCGCGAACGACACGTAGATCCCTTCGTTGTTGAACGATTCGTCGCGCGCCCGGTTGATCAGCATGACGTAGCGGTCCAGGTACGCGTTCCAGTGGATCGATGGTCCCCAGAACGCGTCGGCGGCGGCGTTGCCGTCGTGCCACGGGCGCCCCGGAGCGACCAGCGGCGTCCCTTCCACACCCGGCAGCCACGCACCCTCGTTCCAGATCGTGAGGCGCCCGGCCGGTGCATCGCGGTCCGCCCACGCCAGCCGCGCGACGGCAACCCCCTGGGCCGATGCCGACCGCGGATATTGCGTGAAGTACAGGAACAGGTCGGAGTGGTCGGCGCTCAGGATCGCGCTGACGTCGCCGACGCCGCCAAGGACGTAGCGGTTCGTCGACGCACACGCGATGCCGCCCGGCGGCCCCTCGAGAATGATGCCGAGGTCCTCCCACGTCGCTCCACGGTCGGTCGACCGGGCGGCGCCGATTCGGGGGATAAACCGGTCCGGGCGCCCGCACTCGTCCGCCGAACGCTCGTGATGGTAGTAGCCGTACCACGTGCCGCTCTCGTCGGGAATCACGCTCTCGATCCAGATGCCGTCTCCGGGATGCGGCTCGATGGTCACATTGCCGACGCTGTGCATCTGGTCGACTGAAGGTCCGGTCAGAAGCGCGGGGATACCGCCCCACGACGCGAGCGCAGAGAGCTCCCAGCGTCCCTCGACGAGACTCCACGCCATCGGAATGTTCGAGTCCACCGCTCCAGGCATGACGAGCGGAGGGGCGCTGACCAGCCGGACCGACGGTAGCGCCGAGGGCAACGCGGCCTGCTGCCTGCCCCGAGCTGAGCCGGGGGGACCGCCCGCAGCGCCCAGAGGCGCGGCGGGCGCAGCAAGCATCGCTGCTGAACAGGCGGCGACGAGCCAGATGGCTGTTCGCACGCCGCCGTTTATATCAGGTGTGGACTACGCTCCGCCGAACGAGTCGTTCTGCCGGGTGACCGCCGGCATCGGCGCATAGCTCGACGGTTTGGTGCCGAGCGCGCTCGCCATGGCCATCTGCCGCCGCAGCTCCGTATCCCGCTCGCCTTGCTCGTCGATTGACTCCGGGTGGCGGCCGATCGCTTCGTTGATCGGGCAATAGCCGGTCAGGCCGGTGCCAATACCGGAAAAAGCCATGCTGCTGAGCGCCGAGCGCTTCCAGCCCGTCGTCCTCGTCGCCGCGTACGCCGCCGCAATCCCCGCGGCGAGTCGTGCGTAGCGCTCGACGGTTCCTATGTTGTGGGTCATCTCAACCTCCACGGGCGGATGACGCAATGATGGTGCCCGGTGCTTAGGGCTGAGGTGCCTGGGACGCCACATATGCGGCGACGTGAATCATGTCTTCTGGCGTCATCCGATCGACGATGGCCTTCATCGACTTCGCGTTCGTGCCGCGGCGCGAGCCCGTCTTCATGTCGAACATCTGACGCACGACGTACGCGGGTGAGCGCCCTGCGATCGCGGGGACCTCGCCCCACTCCGCCATCGTCATGCCGTTCAGAGATGCGCCGTGGCAGGTGGCGCACTGGAATGTCACGGCGGCCTGCTGGCCCCTCGCCAGCGCGCCCGGTGGTACGTACGCGACGAACGGGGCGTTCGGCGCGCGCAGCTCGGTGAGCTCGGGATGTTCGGGCACTTCGATGATCCGTCCGTCGATCGGCTCGGTGCCCGCCACGGCGCCGGTCGCCGGAATGAAGTATTCGGTGATGCGCGTCGTCGGAACCATCGTCGCTTCCACGACGCGGTAACTCTTCGGATAGGGCAGCTTGCTGAAGTAGTCGATTGACGCTTTCGTTTCCGCGGGCGTCATGCGCGTGGCGTACCACGCCATGCGTTTCGTGTTGCCCTTGGACGGATCGGAACTGTTGCGGAGGCCGTTGCGATAATCCTCCATCTGCTGCATCAGGTAACTGGCCGGGAGTCCGGCGATCGCGCCATTCCCCGGGTGTCCCATGCCGTGCGCGCTGTGGCAGAAGCCGCACGCGCGGATACCGCCGTCCTCGACACCGCCTGCCGCGTACACGATGTTGCCGTTGCCATCGGTCGGGCTCAGGTAGTTGCCGCTTGCGTCCCGGATGCTGCGGCCCAACCTGACGATGTCGGGCATCGGCGGATGCGAATCCGGCGCCCAGTCGGGCACGGGCTTGACCCCCTCGTCGCCTTTCGCGCGCCGGAAGATCGAGCGCGGGAGCGCCTGTGTGCTCCCCGGGATCTTCACGAGTTCGTTCGGATCGACAACGGCCGCGGGCGTGGCGCCCGGACGGGCGTTGTTGTTCAGCGGGGCCGCGCCGGCGGAGTAGCCGTATGCCCAGTGCAGCGCCGGCGGAATCTCCTTCGGCGGCGCCTGCTGTGCGCTGACGTACACCCCGGCGAAGGCGAGCACCGCGAACGCGACGGCGAGCTGAAGATGCTTCATGATTACTTCGCGAGCGGGTTTGGCCGGACCTGGATGTGCGTCACCAGCGGCTTCGTTCCCTTGCCTGTCTCATACTGCCATGGCGTGCGGTCGCCGCTCGCGACCCACAGGCCGCGCCCTTTCCAGCCGCCGCGCGGGTTGTCGATGCGCCCCTCGAATCCTTTTGCGAAGAGTCCCATCGGATACGGGACTCGCAGCGTCACGAACTTACCGTCCACCAGTGCGTGCACGCCGTCGAAGAGGTTGCCGGTCGCGATCGGCGTGTTCGCGCCGAGCCCTGACACATTCTGCTGATCCACGAACGTGTAGTAGCTGGACTCCGCGCTTTCCATCGGCCGCTCGGGGAAACCGGGACCCGGCAGGCGGTGGAAGGTCCACCCTTCCGGACAGTGATCACCGGTGGCCTTCGGTCCGTTGAGCGGCCCCTTGCACTTGCGGCGATCGAACTGGCCGATGTGTCCGCTCGCCAGCGACGTCCAGACGACGCCGTTCCGATCGATGTCGGCGCCGCGGATGCCGTAGCCCGGCAGCGGAATGTTGTAGATCTCGGTCAGCGCGGTGGCCGGCGGATTCGGTCCCGGCATGAGACGCACAATGGCGCCGTCCTGCGTCGCCCGTTCCGGATAGAAGCGATACGAGCCCCAGACGGATCCGTCGGCCGGATTCGGCATCACCGCGTAGAAATCGGCCACGATGCGCTTGTCCTTCGCGGCGTCGATCGGCTGGTCGGGCTCGACGTAGGCGTCGCGCCGGCCGTTGCCGTTCGTGTCGAGCACGAGAACGGTCCATCCCTGAGCCTTCGCCGCATCGCCTGTCTCGTCGAGAACTTTCGTATTCAACCAGCCGACCGTGACCCCGAGCTGCGCCGCGCGGTCGTTGCTCGTCCAGAGGGTGTTGCTGGCGTCCTCGGCAAATCGCAGGTGCTGTGTGGAGAAGCAGGTGTCGACGAACTCGTACTTCTTCGTCCTGGGGTCGTAGTACGAGAGCTGCCGCCCCGAGTCGTTCATCGGAAACAGCTTCGCCGATGGATGCTCCGAGCCGGCCTTGCAGAAGTCCGGATTGTTGGCGGCAGCACGCACGCGAGCGGTGTACCAGACGCGTCCGCGCTGGTCCATGATCGGGTTGTGCGGATTGGTGAGACTCGTCCAGATCCGCTCATCGCCCCAGGCCGGTGACGGCTGGAACACCGCGCCGGCCGCCGGCGGCATCTGCTCGCGCACCGGCGCCTTGAACGTCGTCACCGTGTTCGTCTTCGGGTCCAGAATCGGATAGTCGTCGGTGCTCAGTTCCGGCGCGCCGTAAATCAGCCCGTTCGCGTTGACCGTCGGATTGCGCCAGTCGGTGGTGGTCAGGTCGTGCACGTAATTCTTCGGTCCCATCCAGTCGCGGACGGTCACGACGACGTTGCGCTCGATGCCCGAGGGCCTCGGCGGCTTCCATGTCGGCAGCGCGCCCTTCGCAATGCTGTCAGACCACTGGGACAGGTACTTGAAGGGGAGGCCGCCCATGTTGTTCGCGGCCATGTTCACCATCTGCTGGCCCGCCTGGCCAGATCCGAGCCGCCGCATCCACGCAAGCTCGTGCGACGGAAACGATCCGAGCTCCTGAGGCAGCGTGCGCGTGTACTTGTGACCGAGCTGATGGCATCCGACGCAGCCGGCGCTTTTCAGGTTCGAGGCGTATCGGTTCATGCCGCCCGGAAGCTTCGCCACTTCGGCGTCGGTCGGCAGGTGCAGCATCGAGAACCAGGCGATCGCCGGATAGACGTCGGCGGCTGCGGCGTCATTCGGCGCGGCCGTCGCCGTCAGATTGACGCGCGCGCCGCGCTTCGCCGCGACTTTCGCGGAATCGATGAGTCCGTAGCCGCGTACCCACACGGTGTAGCTCGCTTCCGGCAGATCAGGCACGACGAACCGGCCGCGGTCGTCGGTGACGACAATCTTGGCGAAGCGGGTCTGGAAGTCGCCGCTTTCGGCAATGACCCACACGCCGGCTTCGGGTCCCCGTGCGCTGGTGACCACGCCGCCGATGTCGTCGTTGTCGATGGCCGGCGCCGCACCTTGTGCCTGCGGCGCTACACCGCCGGCCATCAGCAGCGCGGCGGCTGCCGTGACAACGAACGCGCCGAAGAGGGCGTTTCTGTGCTTCATCCGTTCAATCCCAGTATGTCCACGAGCTCGCGCACCGCGGCGGCCGACTTGTGCAGCGACGCTTTCTCGTCTGCCGTGAGCGTGACCTCAATAATCTGCTCCACGCCGGCGGCGCCCAGCTTCACGGGGACGCCCATGAACACGTCGTTCAAGCCGTACTCACCTTCCAGATACACGGAGCAGGGAAGAATCTTCTTCTGATCCTTCAGGATGGCTTCGACCATCTCCACCGTGGCCGCCGACGGCGCGTAATAGGCCCCGCCCGTCTTCAGCAGGTTGACGATCTCGATACCGCCATCCCGCGTTCTCTGGATGATCGCGTCGATCCGCTCTTTCGGCAACAGCTCCGGAAGCGGAATGCTCGCGACGGTGGTGTAGCGCGGCAGTGGAACCATCGTGTCGCCATGCCCGCCGAGTACCAGCGAGTGGACGCTGGCCACCGACACGCCGAGCTCCTGCGCGACAAACGTGCTCATGCGCCCCGAATCGAGCACGCCGGCCATGCCGATGACGCGCTGCTTCGGAAAGCCGCTGATCTTGAGCGCCGCCTGCGCCATCGCATCGAGCGGGTTGGTGACGATGATCAGGATTGCGTTGGGCGAGTGCGGCACGACCCCTTCGACGACCTTCTTGACGACCTCGAAGTTCGCCTGCAACAGATCGTTGCGGCTCATGCCGGGCTTCCGGGGAAACCCGGCCGTGATCACGATGACGTCGCTGTTCGCGGTTTCGCCGTAATCGCCAGACGCGGTTGAGATGCCGCGAGCGTCGACGGCGGATCTGACGATCGGCGTCGATTCGACCAGGTCGAGCGCACGGCCGGCGGGCACGCCTTCCATCACGTCCGCGATGACGACGTCCGCCAGCTCCCTGTCGACGATCCGATGCGCCGTCGTCGATCCGACGAACCCGGCGCCGCCGACGACGGTGACCTTCTTTCTCATGCCGACTGATACAGCTTCGTCAGCACGAACTCCCGATGACCCATCACCTCGGCGCAGGTGAGCCGCCCGTTGCACGTGCGGATCACCATGTCGATCAGCTGATCGCCGGCCTTGTCCAGCGTGAGCTCCCGGCGCAGGATCCCCGAGACGTCGAGGTCGATGTGCTCGACCATCGTCCGGGCGGTGCGGGGATTGGCGGTGAGCTTGATGACCGGCTCGATCGGATTGCCGATGACGTTGCCCTGGCCGGTCGGGAACAGGTGCACTACGAATCCGGCTGCGGCCTGCAGCGTCACGCACTCGGCCGCCGCCGAGGAGGTGTCCATGTAGTACAGGCCGGCGCCTTTCGCCGGCGCTTCCGCTGGCTTCAGTACGTCGATGAACTTCACCTTCTTGCCGATCTTCTGCAGGTTGCCGAACGCCTTTTCCTCGATGGTCGTCAGGCCGCCGGCAATGTTGCCCTTCGTCGGCTGCGACTCGGAGAGGTCGCTCGTCTTGTGCCGGTTGATGACGTCCTGGTAGGCGTTGAACACCTGCATGAACCGCTCGCCGACCTCCGGCGTCGCGGCGCGGGTCGCGCACACCATTTCAGCACCGGTCAGTTCGGACGTTTCACCGAAACAGGTCGTCGCGCCCAGCGGGTCCAGCTTGTCGATCAGGTTGCCCACCGTCGGGCAGGACGCGAGGCCTGATGTCGTGTCGCTCTCGCCGCACTTGGTGGAGATGAAGAGGTCCTCGATCGGGCATTTCTCGCGCTGCCGTTCCGAAGCCCACTGCATGAACTCGAATGCCTTCCGCGACGCGCTCGCGATTGTCGAGATGTCCCCGTTCTCCTCGATGGAGAACCCGGCGACGGGCTTGCCGGTGTTCGCGATGCCTTCGACGATGCGATTGGTCCAGCTCGGCTCGATGCCGATGACGATGCAGGCGGCGACATTCGGGTTGGCGCCGGTGCCGATCAGCGTTCGAAAGTGCAGCTCGAGGTCTTCGCCGAATTGGAGGCGCCCGTAGGCATGGGGGAGAGCGAGCGTGCCCTTGATGTTGTTCGCCACCGCCTCGCAGGCGGCGTTCGAGAGGTCGTCGAGCGGCAGGATGACCACGTGGTTGCGAATGCCCACGCGGCCGTTCTCCCGGCGATAGCCGTAAAAATCAAAGCGTCCCACCGTTACCACCTCTTCGTCTTGCAGTTATGCACGTGCACGTGGCGTCCCTTCGGGATGGCCGCCACGGCCTTGCCGACGTCGTAGCCGTACTTCAGGACGGTGTCGCCGCTCTTGATGTCCGTGAGCGCGATCTTGTGTCCGAGCGGCACCGCGTCGAGCGCCTTCATCTTGATGGTCTCGTCGGTTTCCATGATCCAGCCGGTGAGTTCCTTGTTGGGCTGGATGTCTTCGACAACGGCGACGCCGACGGTGTCAGCCTTGTCGTGCACGATGAAATCGGTTGTTGCCATGGGTCCTGGTTGGTGGTTGGTGGTTTCTGGCTCTTAACCACGAAGGCGCGAAGGGGACGAAGCACACGAAAGTACTAAAACATCTTCGTGCCCTTCGTACCCCTCGTGTCTTCGTGGTTACGTTAGTTTACAGGCACAAACTTCTGGACGCGTTCGCCCGCCTGGACCTCTCCCGTAAAGATGTTCCCCTTCGAGTCGGTCGCGATCATGTGCAGGCCGTGGAACTGGCCGGCCCAGTTGCCCGTGCTGCCGATACGGCTCAGGAGCTTGCCGTCCTGGCGGTTCAGGATCCAGATCGTATTGTTCTGGATGTCCGAGATGAACATGTAGCGCTGCTGCGGATCGGCGGAGAACGCGACGCCGCCGGCGGAGCCGCGGTCGAGCGTCTCGGTGGCGATGAAGAATTCCTTCAGGTACTTTCCCTCGCGCGTGTAGACCTGAATCCGATTGCTCGGACGGTCCGCTGCGTACACCGTTCCATCGCGCGCCACGTTCAGCGTGACATGCCCGAGGAAGTCCTTCGCGGGCTCCTTCGGGTTGTACTGTCCGCCGGTGGTCGTGCTGATCTCGGCCAGCGGCTTGCCGTACGCGCCCCACCCGCGCTTCAGCTGCATCGTGTCCATGTCATAGACGAGCACCCGGCCACCCAGATAGCTGTCGATCACGTAGATTTCCTTCCGATCGTCATCGGTACGCAGCTCCTCGAGTCCGCCGACGATGAGCGGCGTGGTCGGCGGGTACTTCGTGCGGAATGCCTTCACGCCCTCGACGTCCTTGCCGGGCGGCTGGTTCTCCGGCACGCGGCCGATCTCGCCGATCTGCTTGCCGTCGCGCGTGTACTTGCGCACGCGGTCGGAGCCAATCCAGACGTTCCCCTGGCGGTCGACCACCATGCCGTGCCCCTGCTGTGCGCTGAACGACGCGATGACGTCGCCGGCAGGATTAAAGGCGACGATGGTCGGGGCGGCAATGCAGCACTCCGCTGTCGCCGGTTTCAGCGTGGCGTAATTTTCGGTTTCGTCGAGATCGGCCGGACGGCTCAGCACCCAGATGTTGTCGTTGCTGTCGACGTCAAGGCCGGTGATCCCGCCAAAGAACCACTTGTTCGGGAGCGGACGTTTCGGCCAGTCGGCATCCACCTTGTATCGCGGCCCGCCCGCCTGCGCCTGCAGCGCGAGGACCGTCACGACGATGAGAGCGAGTGCTGTCAGAACGCGTTTCATAGGAGTCTCCTAATGCGTGAACACGTACACGGCGCCGGAGTCGTCCGCGCTGTTGTCCGCCGGGTTCCCGTTCATCCCGCGCCCGTTGCCATCTTCGTTGTGCGCGCCGATCGCCAGGAGCCGCCCGTCCCCGTTCAGCGCCACCGCGCTGCCAAACTCATCCCCGGCGTCGGTATTCGACCCTTTGATGTACGCGCGCTGCGACCACGTGGTCCCCGCGCGCGTGAAGAAATACACGGCGCCTGACTCGAGCGCCTGGTTCTGCTCCTCGCGCCACGGATCCAGGTGGTCGACGACCAGAAACGGCCGCGGATCGGGAGGGCGAACGCCGCGCCCTGCGTAATCTTCGACATACGACGCGACCGCCAGGGTGTTGCCGTCGCCGCTCAGGGCCAGCTTCACGCCGAATGAGTTGTACGGCCGGGCATTATTGGCCTTGATGAACGCCTGTTCGCTCCAGACGGCGCTGGCCCCGGCACCGGTGCGCACGAACACATACGCGGCGCCAACCCAGATGTTGGCGTTGCCGAGCGGAGGCGAATCGTTGTCGCACCCAGGAGGATTGATGCCGGGCGTCAGACAATCCTCATCACCCGCCCCCGACGCGATCGTATTGCCGTCGTCGCTGATCGCCACTGAATAGCCGAGCTGATCGGTGGCCTCGGTCTTCGAGCCCTTGATATAGGCGTCCTGGGACCAGGCGCCGCCTCGACGGCTGAACACATACAGCGCGCCCGATCCGTTTGCGCGGTTGTCGTGCGGGACGTTGATGCCGCGTCCTGACCCTCGTTCGTCGAAGGCGCTCGCGACGAGCGTATTGCCGTCGTAGTTCAGCGCGACAGCGAATCCGAGCATGTCGCCGGTCTCCACATGGGAGCCTTTGACATACGCCTGCTGCGCCCAGTTCGTGCCGGTACGGCTATAGACGTAGACGGCGCCGGCGGTCGCCTGCGAGTCGTCGTTCTGATCGCCGTTGATCTGCTGCGCCGCGCTGTCCTCGGCGATCGCACCCACGGCGAGCGTATTCCCGTCGCCGCTGAGCGCCACGGCGTAGCCGAACTGATCGCCGTCGCCGGGCATGCCGCCTTCGCCGGGGCGTCCCGTATTCGACGCCTTGATGTAGGCCTGCTGCGACCAGGTCGATCCGGTTCGCGTGAAGACATATACGGCGCCGGCCTGCCGGATCGATTCGTCGTTCTGGTTGCCGTTGACGCCGGTCGCGGCGCTGGCCTCCCAGTGCGCCGTGATCGCCATCGTGTGGCCGTCGCGGCTCACGGCGACCGACGAGCCGAAGTGATCGCTCTGGCCCGTGTTCGACGGTTTGACGTACGCCTGCTGGACCCAGCCGTCTCCCTGACGCACGTACACGTAGACGGCGCCCGAGGCGTACGCGGAGTTGTCGTTCTGATTACCGTTGATGCCGGTGGCGCCGCCGCTTTCGTACGGCGCCCCCACGATCATCGTCGTGCCATCGCCGCTCAGGGCCACCGAATTGCCGCTGTGCCCCTGGTTGGCGCCGCCGCAGGCAAAGTGATCGTACGCGTCCGCATTCGATGCCTTGATATACGCCGTCTGCTTTAACGGGATCATCGGAGCAGCAGGGCGCTGCTCCTGCGCCGCCAGCGACGTCAGCGACACGACCAGCGCGCTTGAAAGAATGAGGCTGCGCCGCATGTCAGTCCCGGAACTTCACGATGAGCCGCGCGCGATTTGACGTGCCGTTGCCCCAGTGCTGGCCGATCTCCGGATGCAGCGGCCACGGGTTTCGCACGACGAACTCGTGCCACCCGGGCTCGCGCAGCAGCATCGAATCAACCGTCACCTGGAGTTCCGACCCGCTGACCACCTTGTAGGGCACCGGTACGCCCTTGAAGAGGACCTGAGAGCGGCGCACGAAGTTGAAGCCCTTCAAGGTGACCGTGGTCGCCGGACTGCCTTCGGTGACCATGAGCGGGCTGATCGCCTCGATGGCGGGATGCGGGGATTCAGCCGGATTGGGAAGCGGTTGTCCCGCCGCGACCGGCCGCTGACCGTTGAACCGTCCGCCGCTGCCGGTCAAGGCGACCATCTTGAACGCCTGGACCCACGGAAGCGCTTCAACCGGCGGATTCATCTCGGAGTCGCGCTTGTAGACCGGGTAGTAGCCGGCGCTGTAGCCGAGTGCGACGCGTTTACCGCCGAAAATCACCGTATCGACCTGGCGCAGGTTCTCGATGTTCTGCAACGGATCCGCGTTGACCATGACGATGTCCGCAAGCTTGCCGGCTTCAACGGTGCCGAGATCCTTCTGGCGCTGGATCATCTCGGCCGACCATTTCGTGGCGCCCTGGATGATCTGCATCGGCGTGATGCCGGCCTCGACGAAGATCAGCATTTCGTGGATCAGGCTGTTGCCCGGCACGCGCCCCGGATTGGTATTCGCGCCCGGTACCACGTGGCCGCCGGCGTCGGCGAACATCTTGTGGAAGCGGAGCGCGTTCCGATAGCCGGCCAGCCGCCGCTCGCGTACGGCGCCCTGGCCCCCTGGCCGGTTGCGATAGATCGCCATCGCGTTCTCGATGCGCTCGGGCGGGTAGTACGCGAGGAGCGCCGGATCGGCGGTCTCGAAGAAGCGTCGATCCTCCTGCGCGAACTTGTCCCAGTCGCGTGAGAATCCCGCAAAGCCGGCACGGAACGTCGGCGTCAGCGCGACATTGTTCTTCACGAGGAGCTGAATGAGCTCCTTGGCCTTCGCCTCGTCCATCTCCGAGTAGAGGTCGGCCTCGTTGCGTGGATCGTCTTCGCTCGTCGGCTCCATGCGTGCGACGGTCCGCCCGATCCCGGCGGAGTGGGGCAGGTTGGTGGTGCCGAGCGCGGCGGCCTCGCGCGGCCCGAGAATAGGGCCGTAGGCGCGCATGAATGTCGGCTTGCCGAGCTTTCTGGACTCCTCGGCGACCGCGCGATTGATCTCCGCCGGGAGGCCGCCTTCGGCCACCTGGATCATGTCGGCGCCCAGCTCCGACCAGGTGCGAACCAGCTCGCGCGCTTCCTGCGCGGTCTTGGGTGAGCGGCCGGGGGTTCCCGGCGTTTCGAGTCCGGTGCCGCCGACCGGGGTATCCGTGAATCGCGAGATCCCGGTGAACGGACGCGGTCCCCGCACGTAACCTTTCATGACGGCATCGCGGTGCGGGGCGCCGATCTCTCCGGCAATGCCGACATCGATCGTGGAGGTGATGCCGTAGTTCAGCATCACTTCGCCGTAGTACCACTGGTAGCTGACCTGTGAATCCCACAGCCCCGGGAGGATGAACTTGCCGTCGCCGCGGATGACCTGCGCATTGGCGGGAATCGTCGTCTGGCCGCGCCGGCCCACGGTCGTGATGCGATCCCCCTGGATGACGACCACAGCGTCGGTGATCGGGGCGCCGCCGTTGCCGTCGATCAGCGTGCCGCCGTCGATGACCAGCGGCGGCGCCTGCCGCGCGGACACCAGCATCGGAATGGCGGCGACGATCAGTGCGGCGGGCAGAGCGGCAAGAAGGCGGCAGGTGGTGTTCATAGGGAGCGCCATTATGGTCAACCGCCGGAATGGCGGTCAATTACACTACCCCTGACGTCATGAAGACTCTGTGAAAAGTGACGATCTTCGCGCCGACGTGCTGGCGGGGACCACGGTCGCGCTCGTTGCTGTTCCCCAGTGCCTGGCGTACGCGACCATCGCCGGCCTTCCGCCCGCATACGGGCTCGCCACCGCGATCGTCCCGGCACTCGTCGCCGCCCTCGCCGGCCGCAGTCCGACCGTCGTCACCGGCCCCACCAACACCACCAGCCTGCTGATCCTGCCGGTTGTACTGCCGTTCGTCACCACGTCGGGGCTCGAGCCTGGCGCTCTGGCATGGGTGGCCACCTTGACCCTGCTGTGCGGGGTGCTGCGTTTCGTGGCCGCATACGGCGGCGGCGCCGTGCTGCTGCGGTACATCCCGGAGTCTGTTCTGACCGGATTCATTGCCGGCGCCGGAATCCTGATCGCGCTGATGCAGGTCGACGAGGCACTGGGGCTTCCCGCCATCACCGCAATCGGCGCGGCAGAGGAAGCAGCGGGACTTCTTGCCGCCGTGCAGGGCGGCGCGTTCCCTTCGGTGCCCGCCATGGCGGTGACGCTCGCCAGCGTCGCGGCTGTTGCCGCAGGCCAGCGATACTCGCCGAAACTGCCGGTGGCACTCGCCGTCGTCCTCGGCGGCGCGGCGCTGGCCTGGGCGTTCGGGCTGGACGCCGCCAGTGGGCTGCCGCTCGTGGGCGACCGTGCGTCGGTGCCGTCCGGATGGCCTCCAGTGGCGCTGCCCATTTTCGATCCCGGCGTCGTCGCACAGCTTCTGGTGCCGGCTCTTGCCATGGTGCTCCTGGGGACGCTCGAGTTGATCGCCACCATCCGCGTCGAGGATCCGCGCGCGGACCTGCGCCGTG
The DNA here is from genome assembly GCA_945903265.1 of Candidatus Sulfopaludibacter sp. SbA3. GTDB lineage: Bacteria > Acidobacteriota > Vicinamibacteria > Vicinamibacterales > UBA2999 > CAXNKG01. Next base: position 112,951 of record CAMDNQ010000002.1, on the reverse strand, counting down.
AAATTGCTGCGCAGGGGGCCGGCAACATCGCGGGAGCGCTCACCGGGTGCTTTCCGGCCTCTGCCAGCCTCACGCGCTCCGTGCTACTGCGCATGGGACAGCCGCACAGCCGGCTCGCGGCCGTCGTGGCGGCGCTCCTGATCGTGCCGATGCTGCTCTTTGGATCAGGGCTGATCGCACATATTCCGGTCGCATGCCTGGCCGGCATTCTGTTCGTGATTGCCGCCGCCATGATCAGGCGGCCGATGCTCGCCCGTCTCTGGAATGCGTCAACGGTCAGTCGCGTGCTGCTGGGCGTGACGCTCGTGGCCACGCTGGTGCTGCCGCTGGCGTGGGCGGTCTTGACCGGCGCTGCCCTCGGTCTGGTGATTCACCTGGCACGCACGGGATCGCCGCGGGTGCGGGCGCTCACATTCGACGACGAACGGCTGGTGCCGGTGGAGGATCGGGACGCGGACGTCGCGGTGCTCGAAGTCTCAGGAACGGTGCACTACGCGGCAGTCGAGCCGATGCTGACGGAAATGGACCGCGCCCTTCCCCCCTCGGCGCGTCTGGTCATCGTCGATCTGTCGCACGCGCACGAATTGCGCTTTACCGGTCTCCGCGCGCTCGAAGCGTGGGCGGGCGATCTGGAGCGACGCGGGATTCGCGTCCGCCTGGCTGGTGTGACTCCCGAGGTCGGCGAGCTGCTGACACGGGCAGGCACGCATCTGCCCTACACGATGGCGGATCCGATTCCGGGACGGAGCGCGCTGACCAGCTACCGCGAGGGCAGCCGGTAGGCGTTCTTCGACGGCTTCAACGGACGCAGCAGCCAGTAGGGGCGCCGGTTGCCGTCGGGACTGTGCGTGCTGGCGGGACGCGTCTTCTCCATCCACTCGCGGAACGCCTCGCGCGATTTATTCGTATCGACGCTGATGTCGCCCGCGGTATCCCCAGGCTGCGCCTTCACGACCCGCACCGCCTGGTGCCAGCAGTGCATCCCTGAAATCGGATCGGGCTGGACCGGGAACGTGAGGTTCTGGTGCACGCCGACATCGGTCCACCAGATCCGGCTCGTGTCGGCGTCTGCTGACTCGAACGGCTTGACCTTCTCGCTCGTTGTCATCTGCCAGGAGTGGTAGGTCTGCGTCAGGCCGACGGTGCGCATGAACTGGCGCTGGCCTTCCGACTCGCGCAGCTTCCACCGACCCATGTGATGGCTGCAGGCGACGACGCCAGGGCGGATGCCTTCGGTGACCCACGCGGCGATCACGTAATGCCCGATCCGCGTTTCGACACGGAGGAGGTCGCCCGTATCGACGCCGAGGCGCTGCGCGTCGGTCGGATGAATCCAGAGAGGATTCGTGTGCGCGATTTCGTCGAGCCACTTCGCGTTCGCGCTTCGCGTGTGGATGTGCATCGGCAGCCGGAACGTCGAGATGAGCGGCATCTCTCCAGCCGTCATCACTGACGGATGGATGTGGCTGTGGATGTAGGTCGGCAGCGCGTACTCCGGCCAGCCCCATCGGTCGAGCGTGCTCGAATAGAACTCGAGCCGGCCGCTCGGCGTCGGAAATCCCTGGAGGATCTGGCCGTCGATCGTGACGCCAACGGCGCGCCGGCCCTCGCTGTCTGGCTCCGGCGTCGGCAGCGGAACGATGTTCGAATCGAGGGGACGCGGGGTCGCGGTGTACACGCGGCCCAGTGGTGACTCGGCGACGTCCTTGAGCTCCTGCGCGGGCACCGGCTGCTCGTGCCGCTGGCCGACGCGCTTTCGTACTTCGAAGGCGCCGAACCGGCGCATGTACTCGAGCGGATCGAGACCCGCGGCCGCCGCCGCCTCGGGGAGTCCCGGCACCGAGCGCTCGAAGATGTGGCGGTAATACTCATCGACCGTCAGCTTCGTGTGCGGATCGGCGGGGGATTCCACGTGGTGACGGATGCCGAGGTCGCCGCCCGGATCGATCCGCCAGGTGAGATCGATCCAGAACTCATTTTCTTCCCAGACTTCGCCAGGGTTCGTCTCGCGCGTGTCGGCGACGGTCTCGCCGTTTCGCGTCCGCAGCGCGCGCATGACCGGCTGCCGGAACCCGATCCACTGGGCATCGTGCGTCTCGTACGAATGGATGTCGTGCCGCTCCGAGGCATGGCCCATGGGCAGCACGTAGTCGGCGAAGTACGCCGTCTCGCTCCACGTGGGCGTCAGCGCGACGTGCAGGCCAATCATCGATTCGTCGGTGAGCGCTTCGATCCAGGAGAAGCCGTCGGGGTTCGTCCAGACCGGGTTGTAGACGCGCGTGAAGTAGACGTCCAGCCGCCCGCGTCCATCCTTGAGCAGGTGCGGCAGCAGGAACGACATCTCGTGCATCGCGAGCGGATATTCATCCGGCCACGTCAGTCCGTTCCAGACGTCCGGGTGCGGCGGCACGTGAACGGGCTTCGGCACGTACTTGTTCCAGGCATTCGGATACGTGCCGCCCTCGGTCGCGATCGCGCCGAGCAGCGCGTTCAGCATGAACAGGCAGCGCGACACGCTCCAGCCGCCGAGATTCCCTGACCCGGCGCTGCGCCAGGTGTGCGTGGCCAGCTTTGTCCCCGCCGTGGCCACCACCTTGGCGACCTCTTCGATGGCGGCGGCATCAACGCCCGCTTCCGCCGCCGCAAACGCGAACGTGTATTCGCTGTAGCGCCGCTTCAGCGTCTCCTCGAATGCCGCGAACGTCGCGCCTGGCTGCCGTTCGACGGCCTCCATGTATTCCGCCCAGTTCCACCAGCGCTCGACGAACGCGCGGTTGTAGAGCCCGTGCTGAATCAGGTAGTTGGCGATGGAGAGAAGGATGGCGGCTTCGGAACCGGGGTAGGGCGCCAGCCAGTGGTCGGCGTGGGTGACGGTATTCGACATCCGCGTATCGAACACGATGACCTTCTTGCCGTTCTGCTTGGCGTCCATGATCCGCTGCGCGTGCGGATTGAAATAGTGGCCCGACTCGAGGTGCGCGCTGATCAGGAGGATGACCTCCGCGTTGGCGTGGTCCGGACTCGGGCGATCGAGGCCCATCCAGTACGCGTACCCGGCGCGCGCGCTCGACGAGCAGATGTTGGTGTGCGAGTTATGGCCGTCAACGCCCCAGGCCGCCAGGATCCGTTCGGCAAAGCCGTCTTCGCCGGGGCGTCCGACGTGGTACATGACGTTGTTCGGGCGCTTCTCGCGCAGCGCGCGACGGATGCGGGTGGCGATGTCCTCGAGCGCCGTCTCCCAGCTGACGCGCTCCCACTTGCCCTCGCCGCGTTTGCCGGCCCGCTTGAGCGGGTACAGGATGCGGTCCGGGTCCATGACCTGGTTGAGCGTCGCCGGGCCCTTGGCGCAATTACGTCCCCGTGAGCCCGGATGCTCGGGGTTGCCCTCGAACTTCCGGATTTCCTGCGTGTCCTTGTCGACGTACGCAAGGAGCCCGCACGCCGACTCGCAGTTGAAACAGGTCGTCGGCACGAGGTCGTAGCGCTTCTCGACGCGCTCTGGCCACGCCTTCGAGTCGAGCTCTACCCAGTTGTCCCACCGCTCTTTCGGCGGCGAGGAAATCAGATCCGGCTTCTTGTCAGGCGCTTTGTCAGGCGCTTTGTCAGGCAAGGGGAACAGCCTGTCCTGCCTGTACGTAGGCATGTTCGTAGGCAATCAATCCGAGAAGCGGGAGCGCGACGAGTGGCACGCCAATCCAGGGCACGAGCACACCGGCTGCGACCGCCGCGATACTGGCCATGAAAAATCCACGGTACGTGCCGCTGACCATTTCGTGAATCGCCAGGCGGACATGGACCGTTCCGCGCGTATGGAGCGTTTCGGCCGCGACGAGCCCCAGATGCGCAACCGCGGAGGATGCCACCATCTGGAGCAGCGCGGGCACCGCCTCCGGTGCAATCACCCACGCACACGCCGCCAGCGACGCGGCGCCCGCGAGCAGGGCCTGCACGAGCAGGTGCGGCGCGAGCAGAGCGCTCTGCCACAATTCGCGTCCGCGCGACTGCTTGAACAGATAGGCGGTGTAGATCGCCGCCATGATCGCGAGCGGGACCCCGGCGATGGCGAGCGGCATCTGCCAGCTCGCCTGGCCGGCGACGTTCAGGGCCGCGTGGAGCACGAGGACAGCCGCATAGGCTCCGATGATGAAGGCCCCGCGAACGAGCCAGCTGCGCCACTGCGGCCTCGTGAAAATCATGTAGAAACGTCCCGGGTGCTCGAGGTCCGAGATCAACAGCAGGCCTGTAAGGCCCAGGAACACCAGCGAAGCCACAGGCGCAACCCAGCGCCAGAGGAGATCGTCAGCGGCGAGCACCCCCATCGCGACAAGTATCAATGCCGCGAGATACACACCAGCCGCGATGCTCTTGGTCCACGTGTAGAGACTCACGCGCCAGTCCCACGGCGCGCGGTGTCCGACGTCATACGACAGCACGGCCGCAGCCGAATTCTGAGGATGCGGATGCCCCGAGACGACCGCGTGCTCGCCGAGGAACTGCTGGCTCCACATGAACAAGCCACCGGCGGGCCGTCGCGCCACGAGCGGATCGAGCGTCGCGGCCGTGGCGCCCTTGTAGAACAGCTGCGGCCGCGTCTGTTTTTCAGGTTTGCGGACAGCGACCGCACTCCCGCGAAGTATCTGCGCCACCTGCGATCCCTCGTCGTGCCGGTCGCCCACGATGATCGCCTGCGTCGGGCAGACGACGACGCAGGCGGGCTGCAGGCCGACGTCGAGGCGATGCGCGCAGAAATTGCACTTCTCGGCGGAGTGGTCGTCAGGGTTGATGAAGATCGCGTCGTAGGGGCAGGCGGCAATGCACGCCTTGCACCCGATGCAGATCGATTTGTCGAAATCGACGATGCCGTCGCGCCGCTGGTACATCGCGCTGGTGGGGCAGGCCGCGACGCAGGGCGCATCGGCGCACTGGTTGCAGCGCGTGACCTGGAACGCGCGGCGGCCCGTTGGAAACACGCCGACGTCGACCGACTTGACGTAGGTGCGGTTGACCGACAGCGGAACCTGATTCTCTGACTTGCAGGCCGTACTGCAGGCGTGACAGCCGATGCACCGGGTCTGGTCGATGACTTTGATCCAGGCCGGCTCGCGGTGCATGTGGCCACAATAATAGTGCGTGACTGAGATTGTCGTGGTCGGCGCTGGACCGGTGGGGCTGACGGCCGCGCTTGCCGTACGCGCCACGGGACGCCCGGTGACCGTCATTGAAGCGGGCGCCGCGGATCGCGTGCGGCCGGGGAGCCGGGCGATTTTCCTGCACAGGGTCACGCTGAACGTGCTCGACCGGATTCGTCCCGGGCTGGGTCTCGAGCTCGCGCGCCATGGCCTCGGATGGAGCACCAAGCGGACGGTCTATCGCGGCCGCGACGTGTATCGCCGCACCTATCCGCCGCCGCGCGCGGATGTCCTGCCGGCCGCCACCAGCCTGCCGCAGGTGGTCACGGAGCGAATCCTCCTCGACGCCTGCACGCATGCGGGCGTTGATTTCATCTGGGAAGCCGAAGTCACCGGGGCATCCTCTGGCGCTGACGGCGTGCGGCTCGACATTGCCGACGGGCGTCAGTTCACCGCCAGCTACGTGATCGCCGCCGACGGCTCGCGGTCAGCCGTTCGCGAGTCGCTCGGTCTGCACCTCGAAGGGCCACGGACATCGAACGCGTACGTCATCGTCGATATCGCCGAAGACGCTGGCGACCCGCTGCCGCTCGAACGGGTGTTCCACTATGAACATCCGGCAGTCGGATTCCGCAACGTGCTGTTCGTGCCGTTCGCCGGCCACTGGCGCGTCGACCTGCAGTGCCACCCGGATGACAACCCTGACGACTTCGGGTCGGAGGCTGGCGTACGCGACTGGCTGGTGAAGGTCATGCCCGCGAAGTACGCCGATCGCGTGACGTGGGTGTCCACCTACGTCTTCCGGCAGGCGATTGCGACCGCCTTCACCGATGCGAACCGGCGGGTGTTGCTGGCGGGAGAAGCGGGCCACGTGTTCGCGCCGTTCGGCGCACGCGGCCTGAACTCGGGCGTGGCGGACGCCCGGGTCGCCGCGCGCGCGATCAATTCAGCACTGAGGTGCGAGACAGAGGCCAAGCGGCTCGCGGTCATCGATGACGCCGCGGCGGCGCGTGTTGCGGCGGCGACGCGGAATCGGGCGGCGTCCTCGGCTGCCCTCCGTCACCTGCAGGCAGCCTCTCCGGGCAGGAAACTGATTCGCCGCTCCGCCGCGGTGCTCGCCCCTGTCGTGCCCCGTCTCGGCAAATGGCTCGACACGGCTCCCTTCGGTCCGACGCTCGATGCGCCCGATCGCTTCGGGATGCAGTACTGAGCGGTCAGCGCGATTCGAGATCCCAGCGCTGCATGTTGCCGATTGCCGACTGGAACGGCTCGGGCGAAATGCTCTCCTCGCCAGCGAACGGATGATCCATGGCGACGATGAAGTAGAGCACGAGCCCCATGCACAACGCGATCGAGCTAATCATCGCGAGGTTGAATCGCGTCGGAGGCAGTACGTACATGGTGAGCATTGTCATCACGGTCCCGACGAAGACGACCATCCACAACGTGAAGGGGACCTCGGCCTGGCTTGCGTGAAGCCGGTCCCGGCGATGGACCAGCAGCTCGTTCGTCCGAGCCCAGATCTCGGGAAGGAGCGCCACGCGTCGAGGGTTATCCGGTTCGATGGTCCCGACCGCACGGAACAGATTGTCGATGGTGGTCCACGCCGTCATGTCGGCTTCACCGCCGCGCATCGCCTCCCATTCGCTGTTGACGACGATCCCGGCGTAGTCGAGGAGCAGGACCCGCGCTCCGGTCGCTTCGGGGCTGCCGAAGACGGCAAGGTCGCGCGCCAGCTCGCCAATCGTGTCCGCTTCGCGCACGAGAGCCTCTTCGGCCGAGCCGAACGATTCCCAGACCGACACGGCGGAAAACGCGAGCAGCAGTGAGTTGATCGTCGCGACGACCCCGAGAACCGACATCGCGATGTCGCGTTCCTCGCTGTCAAACTCGTGCTGGTACAGCCGCCGGAAGAGGAAATATCCACCAAGCGATAGCAGTACCAAGGTGCCGGAAATGACCAATCCAACGAGCCAGTTCGGGAGATCGTAAAGAAACAGAGGCATGCGGCCCCAGTCTACCGGATGAGCTGGCTGGCGGAATATGATGAACGCCCTATGAGGCTGAAGGCTCTCGTCGTGGCTGCGATGCTGCTTTTCGGCGGCGATTCCGCAGGCGCCCAAACGACCTGGCCGAACCAGCGCGAGGACAATTTCATCCTCAAGGACTTCCGTTTCGCGAGCGGTGAGACGCTTCCCGACCTGCGGCTTCACTACATCACGCTGGGAACACCACGACGGAACGCGGCTGGCAGCATCACGAACGGCGTCCTGCTGCTGCACGGCACAAGCGGGTCGAGCGCCTCGTGGCTGCAGGCGACGCTCGCCGGTGAGCTGTTTGCGAAAGGGCAGTCACTCGACGCGACGCAGTATTTCATCGTCATTCCGGATGGGATCGGCGCCGGTGGATCGAGCAAGCCGAGCGACGGCCTCCGGGGCAAGTTTCCCCACTATCGCTATCGCGACGCCGTCGAGGCGCAGTATCGCCTCGTCACCGAAGCGCTTGGCATCCGCCACCTGCGGCTGGTGCTGGGCACGTCGATGGGCGGCATGCAGACGTGGATGTGGGGCGAGATGTATCCGACGTTCATGGATGGACTGGTGCCGATCGCGAGCCAGCCGATTGCCATGAGCGGCCGCAACTGGATTACGCGGCGGATCCGCATCGAAGCCATTCGCAACGATCCCGACTGGAACGGCGGCAACTACGAGAAGAACCCCACGCGCTATGTCTACACGCTGCCGCTCGCGCAATTGATGACCGAAAACGTGGTCCGCCTGCAGGAAATGGCGCCCACGCGCGAGTCAGCCGACGCGTTCTATCAGAAGCTCGTGGACGATGCGCGGCGCAACGATGCGAACAACCAGCTGTACGCCACCGAAGCGGTCATGGACTACGACCCGTCGAAGGACCTGGAGAAGATCCGCGCGCGACTGCTCGCCATCAACTTTGCCGACGATGCCCTGAATCCGCCGGAACTGAATGTGCTCGAGCCCGCGATCCGCCGGATCCCGAATGCGAAGCACGTGCTGATTCCGGCAGGGCCCGAGACGCACGGGCATTTCACGTACATGCAGGCCGCGATGTGGAAGCGGCATCTGGCTGAATTCATGAGCACTCTGGGGGGCGGGCAGGAATGAAGGTTTCAGGGATCGGAGCGATAGCGATCGTGTGGGCGGTCGCCGCTGCGGCGCACATGTCGGCCCAGGCGGGCAAGACCGTGTGGGATGGCGTCTACACGGAAGCGCAGGCCGGCCGGGGCAAGAAGCTGTACATCGCGAGCTGCGCGGCCTGTCATCAGGAAGGCATGCAGGGCGCCGACCTGGCGCCGGCGCTCAAGGGCGATGAGTTCCTGCTCCTCTGGAACGACCGGCCGATGAGCGATCTCGTCGACCGCGTCGCGAAGACCATGCCGCAGGACGCGCCGGGGACGCTCTCCCCAGAGGCCAATGCGGATATCGTCGCCTACATGCTTCAGGTGAACCGGTTTCCGACGGGCGCCGCGGAACTCCCGGCGGACGCGGCGGCGCAGAACACTATCTCGATCATGAGGACGAAATGATGATGACGCGTGTTACCGGAATTGTTGCGGCAGCCATCCTGATCTCAATCGCGTCTCCCTCCGCGCAGGAACCCGGCGGACGTGGACGCGGCGCCGGCGGGCGTGGCAATCAGCCCGAGTTCCCGACCGAGCTGCAGTGGTCGACCAACGAAGAGACGAAACGGCGTGTCGCCAATGCGATGAAGATCGGCGGGTCCGACATGCAGGCCCAGGCGAAGATGTTCTGCACCGCGACTGGACCGCAGCGCATGGCGCTGGCGCGGCAGGCTGCCGGCCTCCCGCCGATGCCGAACGTCGTCGTCGAGCCGACGCGGGTCTTCGACAACATGTACTGGATCGGAATGACGTCGCAGAACGTCTGGGCGATCACGACGAGCGACGGCATCATCATGCTCGACACGATGAACAGCGAGGCCGAAGCGCGCGAGGTCATCGTGCCGGGCCTGAAGAAAGTCGGTCTCGATCCCGCGCAGATCAAATACATCATCGTCGGCCACGGCCATCCGGGGCAGTCCGACCACACGGGCGGCGCGCTCTACCTGCAGAAGACGTACGGCGCGAAGGTGATCATGAATCCGATCGACGCGAAGCTCGTGCTCCCGACGCAGCGCGCCGACCGGCCGCTGGCGGTTCCGGACATCGACGCGTCACACGGACAGAAGCTCACGCTGGGCGATACGACGCTGACCCTGGTCCACATTCCCGGCCACACGCCGGGGACGATGGGCGTCATCGTGCCGGTGAAGGTCCGCGGAGAGTCGAAGGCGGTCATCGTGCTGGCGGCCACGCAGATGCCGACGCGCGAGTCGCTGATTCAGTTCGAGAAGGTGTTCAACGACTTCGCCAAGCCGGCGAAGGTGGAGGCGTCGCTCAACATGCACGCCAACGGCGTGCAGAGCGACCTGGAGTTCCTGGAGCAGATCCGAAAGAACCCGAACGGCCCGAACCCGTATCTCTATGGGCCGGCGAAGTTCTCCCGGTGGATGGACATCATGATCGAGTGTGGGCGTGGGCGCCTCGCTGCGCTCGGCATCGCCACCTCGTAGTTCACGCTTCTGAACTTCTCGCTGCTCAGTTCGTGTTCAGGTTCCGTTCGAACCGAAGTTCGAAGTTGAACACGAACCGAGCAGCGAGAACACAGAAGGGTGAACGACGCCGCGTCTTTACCGCGTCGACGTCGCCGCGGTAGAGACGCGCACCGGCTGCACCATGGCGCCGTTGCCCGCCGTATCCCACACCGCGAACCGGACCCACTTCTTGCCCGTCGCATCGAACGGGAGCTCGATGCGCTTCTTGCCCATCGGGCCGAGGTCGGTCGCGGAGATGATCTGGCGTTCGGTCTTCACACCGTCGCCCCACACAATTTCCATGAACTCGAGCGGGAAGGTCCATTCGAGGTCGGCGACCACCGTGCGCTTGGCGCCGGCGCCCTGCACGGAGTAGTTCGAGATCAGCACTTCACCTGACGTCCAGAAGTATTCGCCGCGCTTGATGGCGTCAACGACTGGATCCCAGCTTCCGCTGCTCGCCAGCGGCAGCGTGTCGAGCTTCACGTACTGCACCGGGCTGTTGGCGTAGAAGTCGTCGCCCGGTCCCTGCTCGTAGGTCTCGGTGATCGCCTGGATGTACTTCAGCTGGACCGGCTTGTCGGCGACCCAGTTGTTCATGTCGTCCAGGAGGACCTGGCAGCGCAGCTCGCACAGCCGCTGCTCGGAGCCGTCGACGCCCATGCCCCAGCGCATGCCGATCCCGCGGTAGTTGTCGTCGAGGAAATAGCTCTTGTCCTTGATGGCGTCGGGATAGCCCGTCGAGCCCTTGGAGCGCGGATGCGGCATGTAGATCAGGAGGTTTTCCGCCTTCACCATCTGCATCATCTCGTCGGGTCCGCCGATGCGGTAGACCTTGCCGTAGGTCGGATGGTTCTCGACGAACTTCTCGTTCGCCTCGCGGCCGGCGATCCAGTACACCGGCTTCGACAGGAGCAGGTCGTTGTGTCCGCCGATGCCGCCCGCGGCGCCCTCCTCGTTCGGCATGATGAGGAAGTTCTTGTCCGAGTGGCGGCGCGCGACCTCGTAGTAATCGGCGAGCGTCTTGAGACGATCCTCGCGCGGCAGGCCGAAGCCGAGGCCGCTGCCGTCGATCGGGCCGTAGATGTTCACGCCCGCCGCCTTCATCACGTCGAAGTCGTGCAGGCGGGTATCGAGGCTGCCGCCCTGGCGGCGGATGCGGCCGACAAGCGCGCTGTGGAAGTGCGTGGCCATCACCTGATAGCCGGGGAGCGCCTTGAACTTGTCGTTGCGCGTGAACGCGAGCGCGCCGGTTGCCGCACCCTCGGCCGGCGTGGCGCTCGGATACAGGTAGATCGGCATCCGCTGCTGCGTGCCGGGCCGCGCGCTGCGGAGCGCGAAGTTCTGCCGCGTGTCTTCTTCACCGCGCCCCATGTCTTCGGGATGCGATTCCGCTTCCGGCTGGCGCACGCCGAACGAGAAGTTCGTGTCGCTTTCTTTCTTGAAGTAGACGTAGCCCTGGTTGTACGAGACTTCGCGCGACCAGAAGAAGTTGTGCGGAGGAGGGAAGGCGGCGATCGACCCGCCGGCCGTTTCCGCGACGACGAGCCGGTTCTGCGCGCGGAGCGGCACGAAGTCGGTGTTCTTCGCGCCGCCCAGCCGGTTGTCCTGCCAGACATTGGATACATCGCGCCACGCCACGCGTGACGAGGGCTCGACGCGGAAGCCCTTGAGGCCCGCTTCGTACTTGTAGGCGACCGAATCGACCATCGTGCTCGCGATCACTTCCTGCTCGAAGAGGTTCGTCCCCTTGTAGATCGAGTACTGAAGTTTTCCGGCGAAGACGCCGAGCCGCACGCCGTCAAAGCTGACGTCGAGACGCGTGCCGTTCGTCTTGACGTCGCACGCCTTCGTCGAGAACACGGCGGACGACCGATTGATCTCCTCAGGCTTCCGCGGCAGCCCGGGCTGGTCGAGGATCCCCTTCGGCGGCGGAATCGCATTCAACCGTGTGTTCTCGAGTGATTCGGTATTGAGCGGCGCGTCCCAGAACGCGTCCCACTTGATGCTGTCGATCAGTTCCTTGGTCAGCTCGGTCTTGAGCCCCCGCAGCGGCTGCAGCTGCTGCTCGGTCACGCGGCGGATGCCGCTGACGACGCGATAGTCGGGCGTGAGGCCGGAGGCGACGACTTTCCAGTCGCCGCGCGCGGGACGGACGGCCAGCTCCGCGATGGTCGGCACGCCGGCATTGACCGTGAAGCGAAGCCGGACCTGCTGACCGGTGTCGCCGTCCCAGGTCACCGTCAGCGCGTCGTTCGCGACGGCGGCGGCGAGTCCGGGTGTGGCCCGGTACTCCGTGAGCGAACAGGTCAATGGATCCGCGGCCGCGATCGACGCGGACAGCAGAACCCCGAGAAACGCGGTGGCGAACGGTGTTTTCATAAATCTCCTAGCGCGCTAACGGATCCGGCCGGAACTGGAACTTGATCGCCTTGGGCCGCGTGCCCTTGCCGCCTTCGAGATGCCACGGCGTGCGGTTCGCGGACGTCGTCCAGAGTCCGCGTCCCTTCCACCCCGCGCGCGCATCGTCGAAGCGGCCGTCGAGCTGTTTCACGAAGAAGCCCATCGGATAGGGGACCCGCAGCACGACCCACTTGCCGTCGCGGAGGATCAGCAGCGAGTCGGAGAGGTTGCCTGTGGCGATGGGGACGTTCTTGCCGAGACCGAGCGTGTCGTACTTGTCGACCCAGTTGTAATAGTTGGAATCCGCGGCGGCACTCTCCGGGTTCCCCTTGAAGTTCGGGCCGGGCACCGGATAGAACGCCCAGCCTTCGGGACAGTGCTTGCCGGTGGCGTTGGGGCCGTTCAGCGGGCCCTTGCACTTCCGGCGATCGAAGCTGGCGTAGTGGCCGCTCGCGAGCACGGTCCAGAACACGCCGTTCGCGTCCACGTCCATGCCGCGCGGGTTGTAGACGTGCCCGGGCACCTGGCCGTACGGCACTTCGTAAATTTCCGCGATCGTCGTCATCGGCGGATTCGGGCCGGGCATCACGCGGACCGCCGCGCCGGGGAAGGCGTTGATGTTGCCCCAGACGGCGCCATCGACCGGACTGACCGCGATGCCGTAGAAGCTCGCGTCGATCCGCTTGTCCTTGGTGGGATCGACGGGCTGGTCGGGATCGACCCAGGCGTCCTGCCGGCCGTTTCCGTTGGTGTCGAGGATGAGCGGCGCCCAGCCCTGCGCCTTCTGCGCATCGCCGGTCTCGTCGAGCACCTTGAGATTGACCCATCCGGCGACGCCGCCTTCACCCGACCACATGGTGTTGTTCGCGTCGTGCGCGAGATTGAGGTGGAACGTGCCGAAGCAGGTATCGACGATGGTGAACTTCTTCGTCTGCTGATCGTAGACGGTGTACTGGCGTCCGCTCGTGTTGAGCGGGAAGTGCTTTGCCGACGGATGGCTCGAGCCTTCCTTGCAGAACTCGGGCTGCTGGGCCGGGGGACGGGTGCGCGACGTATTCCAGAGCCGCCCCTTGTGATCCATCACGTTGCTGTGCGCGATGACCTTGCTGTTCCAGTAGACCTCTTCACCCCAGTACGGCGACGGGACGCCAATCTTCGCGGGACTCGCGATGGGCAGTTTCGGATCCAGGATCGGGATGGTCATCTGCGTAGCGGTGTTCGTCTTCGGGTCGAGCACGCTCATGAAGTCCGACGCGTTTTCTTCCACACCGAAGATCTGTCCGTTGGCGTTGACCGTCGGGTTGCGCTTGTCGGTCGCGACCGCGTCGTGGAAGTAGCGCCGATCGTCGGCCCAGTCCCACTGCGTGATGACGAAGTTGCGCTCGACGCCCTGCGGCCGCGGGGGCGCCTCCTGCGGGTACTCGCCGCCCTTGATCCGATCCGTCCAGTCCGCATACAGCCGCAGCAGCCGATCGCGGCCGAAGCGATTGGTGTAGGCGTACATGTTGGCCGCGCCGTCCAGCCCCGACTTCAGCCGGTGATCCCATGCCTCCACCGACGAGGCGAACGGCGGAAAGTTCGCCGGCATCTCGCGCGTCGCCTTGTTGCCCATCTGATGACACGGCGTGCAGCTCGTCGTCTTGACGTTGTTGATCCACTGGGCCTGCGTGCGCAGCGTCTCCGCGATGCCGTTGCCCTTCGGGCCGGTGCCGGGGAACTCGCTCTTGTCGGGAACGTTCAGCAGGGCATACCAGTAATTGGCCGGGTAGTACTCGGCGGCCGCGCGCGGAGTCGGCGCGAGTGTGGCCGAGAGATTCACGACGCGTCCCGGCGCGGACATCACCTTTGGCGAGTCGACGAGCCCGTAACCGCGCACCCAGACGTTGTAGTTGGCTTTGGGAAGGTCGGGCACCACGTACCGGCCGCGATCGTCGGTCACGACGGTCTTGGACATCTTCGTAGGGAGGTCGGTGGTCTCGGCAATCACCCAGACGCCGGCCTCGGGCCCTTTGGTACTCGTGACGACGCCGCCGATGTCGTCGTTGTCGATGCGGGGAGCATCGCCGCCCTGCGCCGCCGGGCGGGTCATGGTCGCCGCCATCACAGCGACCATCACAAGGGCGACCGCGGTGCCCATCAAACCGAACGAAAACGCGCGATTCTTCATCAATCCTCCGTACAGCTCTGGAACAATAGGCGACCCACAGAGGCGTGTCAACGCGCCGCACAGCCGTATCCCCGGCTCGTGTTACGGTGTTCACACAGGGAGAATTTCAGGTGCACAGACTTCGATTCGCGGTCGCGGGCGCAGCAGCGGCGACCCTCGCCTGCCTGCTCGTTCCGGTCACTGTCAGCGGACAGAACTATGTGACGACGTCGGTGTGCGCGGACGACAACCACGCGGCGTTCCATGCGTGCGCCACCGCGCGCCTGACCGCCTTTACGCCGCCGAAGACGGCTGCCGGCCATCCGGATCTGAGCGGTCTCTGGCGGCGCCGCGCCGCGGCGCATGAGGACCTGCAGGCGCATCCGAAGACCGCAGACGACGCGGGCGCGTCGAGCGCCGTCGTCGATCCGGCCGATGGACTGGTGCCGATGCAGCCGTGGGCGGTCGCGCGGGCGAAGGAGAATGCGCAGAAATTTCTGCACCACAACGCGGCGTGCTTTCTTTCGGGCGTCCCCACCACGATGTACATGACGGGCCTGTTCCAGCTTACGCAGACGGGCGACCACCTGCTCATTCAGTCGGAAGAGTCGCACGCGGTGCGCATCATTCCGCTGAACCCGCGTCCGCACGTCGGGGGCGACATCAAGCTGTGGCAGGGTGATTCGCGCGGACGCTGGGAGGGCAATACGCTCGTGGTGGACACGACGAATCAGCGCGCGCAGATCTTCCTCGATCAGCGCGGCCGTTTCTATACCGACGAAGCGCGCGTGACCGAGCGCTTCACGATGCTCGACGCCGGGACCATGCACTACCAGGCGACGATCGACGACCCGAATGTCTACACGCGTCCCTTCACCATTGCGGTCGCGCTTCGGCGGAATGCGGCGGCGAACGTCGAGTTGTGGGAAGAGGCGTGCTACGAGGACAACACCGAGAGTATGGGACACTTCCGGAAGATCGGATACCAGACGTACCCGGGCATCACCGGCGCCGAAGCGAGGGCGCTGCGCCAGGCGTTTGACAAGGGAGGCGCGCGATGAACGTTCGACTGCTGACCGTGACCGTGGCGCTGCTGGTCAGCGCTGCCTACCTGCCGGTGAACGCGCACCACTCGATCGCCGCGCAGTTTCATCTCGACAAAACGAACACCGTCGTCGGGACGATCACCAGGATGGAGTTCAAGAACCCGCACGCGTGGCTCTACCTCGAGGGGAAAGACGCGAGCGGGCAGGTGGCGCAGTGGTCGATTGAATTCGGATCCGCCAACGCCCTCTACCGCCGCGGATGGCGCCGTGAAGATCTCCCGATCGGTGCAAGCGTCACGGTGAGCGGCTACGTCTCGCGCGACGGGTCGCGGATTCTCGGGGCCACCGACGTGAAGCTGGCCGACGGCCGGACGCTCTTCGCCGGCTCGGCGCCGGGACGATGATCATGACGCGACGTGTCATCTGCACGCTGGCGGCTGCGGCGATCCTTCAAGGCATCGCCTTCGCGCAGACACCCTTTCAGGCGCCGCGCACCCCGGACGGCCATCCCGACCTGCAGGGCATCTGGAAGGCGATGAACACCGCCGTCTGGAACATTCAGGATCACAGTGCGGAGCCGGGCATCCCGGCGGGGCAGGGGATCGTTGACGGCAACGAGTTGCCCTACCTGCCCGCCGCGCTGAAGCAGCGCATGGCGAACCTGAAAAACCGCGCGACGCAGGACAACGAGGCGCGCTGCGCGATGGTCGGCGTGCCGCGCATCGTCTACATGCCGTACCCGTTTCAAATCTTCCAGTCACGCGATCAGATCGTGATGGTGTCGGAATACGCCCATACCATCCGCAACATCCGCCTGACCGGCCAGCATCCGCCCGAGGGCATCGCCTGGTACAACGGGGACTCCCGCGCGAAGTGGGAAGGTGAGACGCTGGTGGTGGACGTCGTCCATTTCACCGACCAGACGTGGCTGGATCGATCGGGCAACTTTCACAGCCCGGCGATGCACGTGGTCGAGCGGTACACGCGTACCGGTCCGGACCACATGCTCTATGAGGCGACGATCGAAGACAAAGAAGTCTTCAGCCGTCCGTGGAAGATGCGGATGACGCTCTATCGGGACGTCGAGCCGAACGCGCAGCTGCTCGAGTACGAATGCGCGCCGTTTCTCGAGGCCGCGAAGAATAAATAATCTTTATCGCGTGAACACGTAGACCGCGCCGGCTTCGTCGACCGAATTGTCGGCCGGTCCACCCTTCGGACCGCTGTCCTCTCCACGCGCGCCCACGACGAACGTGCGGCCGTCACGTGCAAACGCAACCGAGGTGCCGAACTCGTCGTACTGATCGGCATTGCCGGCCTTGATGTAGGCCGCCTGCTTCCAGGCGCCACCCGCTCTCACAAACAGATACGCCGAGCCGGATTCACCCGCGCCCTCGTTGACGGGCGCATTGATGCCACGTCCGTTGCTGTCCTCGTTGGGCGCCGCGACGACGAGACTGTTGCCATCGCCGCTCAGCGCGAGACGCACGCCGAACCAATCGTCCTGTCCGGGGTTTGACGCCTTGAGGTACGCCTGCTGCGACCAGGTCGTGCCGTTGCGGATGAACACCGCGGCGCCCCCGGATGACATGTCGGCTTTCTGATCGCCGATGCCGATCTCGGGATTCGTGTGGACGCCGGGGCAGAGGCAGTCCTCATCCAGCGACCCGACGGCGAGCGTGTTGCCGTCTCCGCTCAGGGAGACGACCGAGCCCCACGAGTCCCCGCCTTCCGCGTTCCACGTCTTCAGGTACGCCTGCTTCGCCCACGCGTTTCCGGACCGCGTCCAGACGTACACAGCCCCCGAGCCGCCACGCTCCCGATTGATGGGCGCATTGACCGTCCGGCCGTTTCCCGACTCGTCGTAGACGCCGACGGCCAGCGTGTCGCCGTTGTCGCTCAGCGCGACCGAGAAACCGAACTGGTCGCCGAGGCCCGTGTTCGTGTGCGCATCGGCCTTGAGGTATGCCTGCTGCGACCACGCGCTGCCATTGCGCGTGTAGACATATACCGCCCCCGCTGAATTGAACCCGTCGTCAGCCTGGTTGCCGTTCACGCCGATCGCCGAACTGTCCTCGCTCGGAGCGCCGACCACAAGCGTGTTGCCGTTGCCGCTCAGCGCAAGTGAGAAACCGAACTGGTCACCCTCGCCCGGGTCTTCGGCGCTCTCGCCGCGCTTGCCGGTGTTCGAGGCCTTCACGTATGCCTGCTGCAGCCAGCGGCCGCCGGTCCGTACGAAGACGTACACCGCGCCCGCCTGCGGAATCGTCAGATCCTTCTGATTGCCGTTGATGCCGGTCGCCGCGCTCGATTCCCATACCGCGGCCACCGCCAGCGTATTCCCGTCGTCGCTCAGGGCGACGGCCGTTCCGAAGTGCGCGTTGCGGTGCGGATTCGACGGCTTCAGGTACGCCTGCTGGGTCCAGTTGTTACCGCCTCGTGTGTAGATGTACACGGCGCCGGCGTTCATCGTCGAGTTATCCGACTGACTCGGATTGATACCCGCGGAGCCGCTCGCTTCATGCGGCGCCCCGACGGCGATCGTGCCGCCGTCGCGGCTCAGGGCGACGGTGTTGCCGGTGTGCCCAGGCAGCGCGCCGCCTTCGCCCAGGTGGTCGTATGCCTCGGCGTTTGACGCTTTGAGCATTGCGATTTCACGGACGGCTGCGGGGCCTTGCGCACGTACGGCGGCGATGCCCGCGCACACCACGGCCAGAGTCAGAAGAATGCGAATCATGTAGAGGTGTTATTAAGCAGAACGGGCGGGCCGTCAAGGCCCGCCCGGAAGAAGACGTTACGGAGCGGCAGTCGCCGCCGGCTGCCCGAAGTTCGCGGTCTGGTGAACGACTTTGCCGCCGTCCGCCAGCACGACGCGCGCGCGCTCGGTGAGGTTCATATACGGAGCGCCACTCTTGAGGCGACGGCCCGTCAGGGTCACCTTGGTGCCCGGCTTTACGTCCACCGTCCACCCGCTGCGGATCAACTGCTGGGCGCCGCCCATCTCCGCCTGCCACCGCACCATCTTGCCGTTCGTGTCGACGTCGACGACCAGGATGGAGTGGGGGTTGACCAGCTGGGTCTCGACGACTGTGCCGTTCAGCTCGACGACCTCCTCGATATAGCGGCCGGCGTCACCGTGGTGCGCCACCGCGCCACCCGCGAGGGCCAGCGATGCAATTGCGAAAGAAACTGCGAATAATGCGCTCTTTTTCATGGCGAAAGCCCTCCTGGCGGACTGTTTTTTCAATATACGCCCTGGTTGCCTCGACAGCAAGAGCACCTAGTACGGTTTCGCGGGCGCCGGCCGGGCAAACCGGGTGGCCGGAATCGTCACATTCGCCTGGATTTCGGTCGCCTCATAGTTCGCACGCCCGTCCAGCCAGGTCGTCGTCCACTTGAACGGGAGCTTCACGCCGGCCACGTCCCGGAAGTCCGAGAAGTCGGTCTGCACGGGCAGCCGGCCCACCGGCGATCCCGTCGACCGGACCAGCCGGGTCATGAGGCCCGTCTCCTCGTCGAAGTACATCGTGACGAGGGCGTTCCCCTTGTTGCCCTGGACGGCAAGCACCGTGCGGTCGTTGATGAAATCGATGCTGCTTCGGAGGTTCGTCAGCGCCTTCAGGTTGACGTTCACGGGGAACATCATCTCGGCGTCGGCCCGCGCGGAATCCAGCTCGGCGCCGTGCAGCTCGAGCACCGCCACGGGCCGGAATGGCGCAGACACCCAGCCGGCGGTTCCGCTGAAGATCGTGGTCGAATCGCCCGCCTCGTTGTCGCGCACGATCAGCGCTTTCTGGTTCGGCGCGTTGGCGTACAGCTCAAACGGACGCGGAAACCCTTCGGGTCCGTATCCGGTGTAGGAGCCCTTCACCGTATAGCTTCGAAGCTTTGCGGCGCTGGCTCCGACGGCCTTCGTGTACTTCTCGATAATCTGCGCCGGCGTCGGCGTGCCGGGCGGCGCGGGCGGGAGCAGGACGTCGAGCTCGTCGGCCGAGACCGACGCATACAACTGGACGAGGCTGGGCGTGACGCGGGGACGCAGCGCGCCGCGATGGCAGGAATAGCAGGTCACCACCTGCCGTCCTCCAAAGAACTGTTTGTTGAGCGTGGTCATCATGACCACCATTTGCCGCGCCATCATCTTTCGCGGGCTCGTGTCCGTCGCGTAATTGGCCCAGTCATTGGACGATGCGGTGTGGCAGTCCTCGCAGGAGATGCCGAGCGCCGCCGAAAAGACCCCCATCGTCCCCATGAACTCGTCGACGGGAATTCCGCGCAGCACCGTCACGTTCTTGAAGACGTTCTCGGCGAGCAGCTGATTCGATCCTGGAACCTGCGCCGGTGCGGCGGCTGCCGGGGCCGCCGGCTTCGGCGCCTGGGCGCTCACGCACGCGACTGCCACCATCCACACGACGGCGATGCCTGCGGCCGCGCCGAGCATGCTCTTCGATCCGACCCTCATGATTCCTCCGTGAATCCAGTCTAGCGCATCCCTTTTGTTATGATGGCCCCACGTATGGAGGGTGGAATGCGCAATGTTCCCCGGCTGCTCGTGGCGTTACTCGTGACCGTGTTCTCGATTGGCGTTGCTACGCAGGGCCAGATGCATCCCGACAAACCATGGGCGTTTCCCGCCAAGGTTGAAAAGCCCTTCCCGGAAGATCCCGCCCCGAGATCGCTTCCGGGCAGCACGCGCACATACACGATGGCGCAGGTGGACGATCTCGCCAATCCGCCCGACTGGTATCCCGATCAGCATCCGGCGCCGCCCGCAGTGGTGGTGAAGGGCGAGGGGGCGAGGCTGGCGTGCGGCGCCTGCCACCTGATGTCCGGCCTCGGACATCCCGAGTCCGCCAATCTCGCCGGGCTGTCGGCCGACTACATCCTCCAGCAGATCAAGGATTTCCGGAGCGGCGCCCGCGTCGATCCGATGCGCATGAGCGGCATCGCGAAGGCCGTGACCGACGAACAGGCCGCGGAAGCCGCGAAGTACTTCGCGTCGCTGCCGCGGCGTCCGTTCAACAAGGTCACGGAAGCGGCCGACGTGCCGAACACCATTCTGCG
The DNA here is from genome assembly GCA_945903265.1 of Candidatus Sulfopaludibacter sp. SbA3. Taxonomy (GTDB): domain Bacteria; phylum Acidobacteriota; class Vicinamibacteria; order Vicinamibacterales; family UBA2999; genus CAXNKG01. The sequence goes on along the minus strand of CAMDNQ010000002.1, from coordinate 92,534 downwards.
CAACGGCCGCATGCGGTACGTCGCGGAGGGTGGCGGCACCGAGCCGATCGGCACCCGGGTGATCACCGTGCCCGAGAACGCGGAGCGCGCGCGGCAGCGCGATCCCTTCTCGGGTTTCGTGACATACGCGCCGGTCGGCAGCCTGGCGCGCGGCAAGGCGCTCGTCGAGACGGGCGGCGGCAAGACGCTCGCCTGTACGATCTGCCACGGCGGTGATTTGAAGGGTTTCGGCTCGATCCCGGCGCTTGCCGGCGCACATCCGGTCTACACCGCGCGGCAGATGTACTGGTTCAAGGACGGCACGCGCAACGGGGCGATGGCGGCGCAGATGAAGCTGGTGATCGCCGCGCTGGCCGACGAGGATATCGTGGCCATCGCGGCGTATCTGGGGTCGATTAACTAGCTATTTCGTCTCGTTGTAGATCGTTCGCGCGTTCCCGAGGACCCTGGCCGGCTGCGCCGTGTAGCCGGTCGGCGGTTTCCAGCCCATCGCGAAGTCGTCGACGGTCCTGCCGGCGGCTTTCGCGGCCTGCACGTCCTTCACGTATCCCTGAATGAACGCGATGTAGTCCTTGAGATCGGCGTTCGTCGTCGGCGTGGCGAAGTGGCCGCTGATCAGGGTGTCCGCATTCTTCGACGTGAACGACAGCGCCTTCGAGAGCGTGTCCGCGTAGCCCACGCCGGTGCCGCCGTTGTTCGAGTCCATGATCGGCAGCTCCTTGCCCGGAAACACGTCCGCGATGTGGAAGACGCGGTGCGCCGGGAAGTAGGCCATCGCGTCACCGTTGGTGTGCGCGCGGCCGAAGTAATAGAGGTCGATCTGGTCGGCGCCGCGGCCGAGCGTCATGCGGTCCGTGAACGTCCGCTTCGCCAGTCCCTTGCCGTTGTTGTCGCGGAAGATGTTCGGCGGATTCGGGTTCGGCGCCGCGGAGGAGTTGGGACGCATCTCCTTCATGTTCGCCGCGGTATTCGCATGCGTGACGATGTCGACCTCGGCCGGGAACTCGACGTTGCCGCTGACGTGATCGCCGTGCGTATGCGTGTTGATGATCATCGTGACCGGCTTGTCGGTCACCTTCCTGATCGCGTCGAGCAGCGGCTGTCCCCACCCGGGGTTCTTCGTGTCGACGACGGTGACGCCCGCCGCGGTGACGAAGACCGAGCTGTTGCCGCCGCCGCCCGTCATCATGAACAGGTTGTCCTTGACCTTCTGGACTTCGACGACGCGCGGTGCCTGCTGCCCGGCGGGCTGCTGCATCGCGGTGAGCGGTAACGACAACGCGCCCGCGCCGAGCAGGACGCCGAGCAGAATCATTCTCTTCATGTGGATATCTCCGATTCGCTTTCTATGACGCGCTGATACGCAGCAGCCGCGCAAGGTTGCCGCCGAGGATGGCTTCCTTGTCGGCGTTGCTCAGCCAGGCCGCATTCAGGACCAGGTCCACCGTGACCGGCCAGTTCAGCGGATTGTCCGTGCCGTACACAATCTGGCCGGCGCCCATCTCGTTCACGATGTGGCGCAGTCCTTCGTCGGTCAGCACCATCGTGTCGACGATGATCTGCGACCGCATGTATTCCTTCGGGCGCTTCTTGTTGGCGCAGTTCGCGTTGCCACGGACCTCGCAGGCCACATCGGTGCGCATCAGGTACGACGGCAGATAGCCGCCGCCGTGCGCCGCCGCGACCTTCAGGTTCGGATGGCGATCGAACACACCGTCGAAGATCAGCCGTGACAGGAAATACGTCGTTTCGAGCGGGTTGCCGAGGATGTTGCCGAGATCGCCGCGCCCGTCGAGCGCGTCGGTCCTGATGATGTTTTCGGCGCCGCCGGGATGCATGAACGGCACGATGTTCAGTTCCGCCGCCTTCGCCCAGAACGGGTCGAACTTCGGCAGCGAGAAGTCTTCGCCGTTCACGTGACCGCCAATCGCCGCCGCGCGGAGGCCGAGGCGCTTGACGCCGTCTTCGAGCTGCTGCGCCGCCAGATCCGGGAACTGCGGCGACGAGGAGGCCATCGCCACGAAGCGATCCGGGTACTGCGCGACGAATCTGGCAAGGCCTTCGTTCTGCGCGCGCACGATGCGGTCCGCCATCGCGCGATCCTTGACCTCGTACCACCAGAAGCCGTTGATGCTGAGCACCTGCATGTCGATGCCCTGCTTGTCGATGAGCGCGATGCGATCCGCCCCGAGCGGCCGGCCGCCGCCCTGCTTCGCCCATTCGGTTCCGGCGACGACCGGGTCGACTTCGGGCACCGTGGCGTGGGCGTGGATGTCGATCACCCGGACCCGCTTGCCGCCAACCGATACCTGGCGGCGCGCGGCAGGGGCCTGCACAGCGGAGGCGCTTCCGCGCCCGAGTGCGTACGCACCGGCAGCGGCGGCTGCAACGGTCTTGAAGAAATGTCTGCGGTTGGACATAGAAGGACCTCTCTAAGTGATCCGGAAGAGCTTCATCAGGTTGCCGCTCAGGATCTGTTCCTTCTCGGCATTGGTGAGCGTCGGGTGGTTCACGATGAAATCGATCGGCGCCGGCCAGTTGAAGGGGATATCCGTGCCGTAGACCACCTGGCTGACGCCCATCTCCGCGACGAGATGACGCAGCGCATTGTCGGTGAACACCATGGTGTCCGCCAGGATCTGCGTCTTCAGGTAGTCGGTCGGCTTCTTCTTGATCGCGCACTTCTGCCCGGGCCGCTGACAGGCCACTTCGGTGCGGCCGACGTACGAGGGCAGGAAGCCCCCGCCGTGCGCGCCGCACACCTTCAGCGTGGGGAACTTGTCGAGCGTCCCGTCGAAGATGAGGCGTGAGAGGAAGACCGTCGTCTCGAGCGGGTTGCCGACGATGTTCCCGAGGCCGCCCGCACCGGCCAGCGCCCCGTCCTTCAGCAGGTTCGCCGAGCCGTTCGGGTGCATGAACACCAGCTCGTTCATCTCCGCGACCTTCGCCCAGAACGGATCGAACTTCGGCAGCGAGAGGCTCTCGCCGGCCACGTGGCCGCCGACGGTCACGCCGCGCGCGCCGTACTTCGACACGGCTTCCTGCAGCATCTCCGCCGCGAGATCGGGAAATTGCAGTGGCACCGACGCCATGGCGTAGAGCCGATCGGGATGCTTCGTGTGCCAGCCTGCGAGCGTCTCGTTGTGGTACGCGCAGATCGCGCGCGCGAGGCCGCGATCCTTCGCGTCCCACCACCAGAAGTCGTTGACGCTGACGACGGCGATGTCGATGCCCCACTTGTCGAGGATCGCCACGCGCTCGTCGAGCCCGGGGCCCTTCGCGCGTTCCTCGAACGGCGTCCCCTTCACGATCGCCATCGGGATCGGCATGTCCCAGTGGTTGTGAATGTCGATGACGCGGACGCGGCGGCCGCCAATCGTGAGCTGGCGGCGCGCCGGGGCCTGCTGTGCGAAGCCGGACAGGCCACGACCGGCGACGTACGCGCCCGCGGCGGCGCCGCCGATCGATTTCAGGAACGTCCTGCGATTAGCCATTTTCTGCTACCGACTACCGACTACCGACTAGGACGTAATCCGCAGCAGCTTCATCAGGTTGCCGCTCAGGATCTGTTCCTTTTCGGCGTTGCTGAGGAAGGGCGCGTTCAGCACGAGGTCAACCGTGACAGGCCAGTTGAACGGATTGTCGGTGCCGTACACGACCTGGCTGATGCCGCACTCGGCGACGAGATGCCGGAGGCCTTCCTCCGAGAACACCATCGTGTCGACGAGGATCTGCGAGCGCAGATATTCGCGCGGCCGCTTCTTGTTGGCGCAGTTCGCGTTGCCCCGGACGTCGCAGGCCACTTCGGTCCGCTGGAAGTAGGACGGCAGGTAGCCGCCGGCATGCGCGCCGCACACCTTGAGGCGCGGGTGCCGATCGAACACGCCGTCGAAGATCAGCCGGGACAGGAAGTACGTTGTCTCGAGCGGGTTGCCCATGATGTTGCCGAGCGCCCCTCGTCCACGCCACGCGCCTTCCTTGATGATGTTCTCCGCGCCGCCCGGGTGCATGAACACGAGCTCGTTCATCTCGGCCGCCTTGCCCCAGAACGGATCGAACTTCGGCAGCGAGAGGTCCTCGCCGTTCACGTGGCCGCCGAGCGTCGTGCCGCGCGCCCCCAGACGCGTGACGGCGTCCTGCAGCACTTCAGCCGCGAGGTCGGGAAACTGCAACGGCACCGACGCCATCGCGAAGAAGCGGCCGGGGTACTTTTTCACCCAGCCGGCCATCTGTTCGTTCTGCGCGTTGCACACGGCGCGCGCGAGCCCGCGGTCCTTGATCTCGTACCACCAGAAGCCGTTGATGCTGAGCGCCTGGGTGTCGAGCCCGTTCTTGTCCATGTCGGCAATGCGCTCGACGAGGCCAGGCTCCGCCTTGCCCTGACTTTCGAACGGCGTGCCCTTGACGACGTCGAGGAGGGGGACTTCGGTATGCGCGTGGATGTCAATCGTGCGGATGCGGCGTCCGGCGATGCTGACCTGGCGCCGTGCAGGAGGCGCCTGCGCGATGAGGGCCGACGCGCCGTGGCCGGCAACGTAGGCGCCAGCGGTGGCACCCGCGACTTTCTTGAAAAAATCCCGTCGATTAGACATGAAGGCGCTCCTTATGAGGTGAGAACCGTCGAACTCTACACCCGAACCCATGAAGCCTGCATGAAGACTTCAGGGGAGGGTAAACGTCACCAGACGGTCCGAGAACGACATCCCGCACTCCGGGTTGCCCCCGCCAATGAACAGCATCTGCCCGTCCGAGGCGCCGATAATCCCGTGTTTGCCCACCGGCATCGGGGCGAGGCTGACCCACCGGTTCGCTTTGACGTCGAACCCTTCCACCGTATTGAAGGGCGCGGTGTTGCGGCATTCGCCGCCCGCGACGACGATCATCCCCTTGAGAAACGCGGAGGCGCCGCCGCTGCGCGGTGTGGGGAGCGGGGGACCGGCGGACCAGGTATTGGCCGCGACGTCATAGATGTCGTGGCGCGCGCTGTTGTCGAGCGGGGTGTCGACACGCCCGCCGATGACATGAATCCGGCCGTTGGCGGCGCCGGCAAACAGGTGGTCGCGCCGTTCGGGGAGCGGCGCCAGCTCGGCCCAGCGGTTCGTCGCCGGGTCGTAGGCTTCGTGGGTGTTGATCGTGACGCGCTCGGGATTCCGGCCGCCAATTGCATGAATCTTGTTGTTGATGGCGACGAGCGCCACCGAGCCGCGCGGCCCCTTCATGGGCGGCAACGTCCGCCAGCTGTTCGCCGCGGGGTCGTACTCATACGCGGCGTTTTGCGCCTGCGCGTGGACCTGCGCGAGGAACCCGCCGACGACGTAGACCTTGCCGTTGAGCACGACGGCTGCCGGATGGCTCAGCGGTCCCGGCATCGGCGCCCGCTCGCGCCACATGCTGGTGGCGAGATCGAATTCGGTGGTCAGTTCGTGCGACTCCCGGCCGCGCGCGAGTCCGCCGAACAGATAGACCTTGCCGTTCAGGACGGCGGTCGCCGCTTCGCTGCGGAACTCCGCCGACCGCGAGCGTTCCGCCCAGGCGCCGGTCTGCGGAATCGGCGCGGGCGCCGTGGTGGACGCTGCGGCGGGCGCAGGTGCGGGCACCTGCGCGGTAGCGAGGACAGTGGCGACGACAGTGGCGACACCGATCCCAAAAAGCGTGGCAAAAAGGCGCATCGAGACCCTCCGGTGGACAGAGTATATTCTTCAACCGAACCACCTTCTAGAAGGGAAGAGCTTATGAAGCTGCGCACAATCGGGCTCGTACTATTACTTCTCGCCGCGGTGATTGCCGGTCTTCCGGCCGCCGCGGCCGCGCAAAGCGCCGCGGCCAAGGCCGCGCCGCCCGCCGCCATTCCGACCGTCTCGCTGTCGAACGTCGCCCGCCAGGGCTTCTGGTTCGCCGGAGGGAAGTACGTCGGCGAGCTGGGCGAAGACAAGGAAGCCACGATGGGTGGCGCCATGTACGTGGAAGTGATGGTGCCGAAGCAGATTCGGTCGCCGTATCCGATTGTGCTGTTCCACGGCGCCGGCCAGACCGGCGTCGACTGGCTCCAGACGCCGGATGGACGTCCGGGCTGGGCCTTCAACTTCCTCGACATGGGCTACGTCGTCTACATGACCGACTTCCCGGCACGCGGGCGGTCGCAGTTCGTGCCCGGCGTAGACGGCAACCTGACGATGAGGACCGCGCCGAACCTCGAAGAGATCTTTACGGCGGGCGCCACGCGGGGCAACTTCCCGCAGGGCAAGAAGCACACGCAGTGGCCCGGCACCGGACGGATTGGCGATAAGGTGTTCGACGACTTCGTCAAGACGCAGGTGCAGTTCCTCCAGGGACCGCGCCAGGAAACGCTGACCCGTGACGCGTACATCGCGCTCCTCGACGCCATCAACACGCCGGTCATCCTGCTGACACATTCGCAGGGCGGATCGTTCGGCTGGCTCGTGGCCGACGCGCGCCCGAACCTGGTGAAGGCGATTGCGACGCTCGAGCCCGCGGCGCCGCCGATCCGCGGCGTCGACACGGCCAAGGTCGCCTATCAGCAGGGCGGTGGCCTGAGCTGGGGTGTCGCAAACAACCCCATCACGTACGAGCCCGCGATCAGCGACGCGAAGGAACTGGCGGCGGTGCTCGAGACGACGGCGCCGGCCGCCGATAAGGTCGCGTGCTACGTCCAGCCGGAGCCGGCCCGCAAGCTGAAGAACCTGCAGAACATTCCGGTGTTGCTGATGGTCGGCGAGGGCAGCTACCACCGTCAGTACGACCACTGCCTTGCGAAGTGGCTGAATCAGGCGGGCGTGAAGACCGAGTACGTCGAGATGGAGACCGTCGGCCTGCCGGGCAACGGCCACATGATGATGCTCGAGAAGAACAGCGCGGAGATCGCGAAGTATCTCGGCAGCTGGTTCACGCGCAACGCGCGCCCCGGCCGCGGCGAGAACGCGTCGAAGGCGATGCCGCCGAAGACGATTCCAACGTTCGAGGTGGACGACATCGCGCGCAAGGGCGTCTTCTACGCCGGCGGCGAATACGCGCTTGAAGGCGATCGCCGCGTGATGCGCGGCGCGATGTACACCGAAGTCTGGGTGCCGCGTCAGATTCGGCATCCGAACCCGATCGTGCTGTGGCACGGCAACGGCCAGACGGGCGTCGACTGGCACCAGACGCCCGACGGACGCGCGGGCTGGGCCTACAAGCTGATCGAAGAAGGCTTCGTCGTCTACATGGTCGATTACCCGGCGCGCGGCCGGTCGGCCTATGTGCCGCTGCCCGGCGCGGATGGCAAGACGCCGCTCGACGGCAACCTCAATATCCGCACGGCGCTCGAGATCGAGCGCATCTGGACCAATGCGCGCGAGCGCGGCGACTTCCCGTTGAAGATGAATCACACGCAGTGGCCCGGCCCCGGCAAGATGGGCGAGCCGGCGTTCGACTTCTTCATGAAGACGCAGGTGCAGTTCGCAGGAGCGACGGGACAGCTGGTGCGTCCCGCCGGCATTGCGCTGCTCGACATGATCGCGACGCCGGTCATCATGTTCACGCACTCGCAGGGCGGCGGCTTCGGATTCGAGATTACCGAGTCGCGTCCGAATCTGGTGCGCGCGATGGTGACGGCCGAACCGGGCGGTCCCCAGTTCGGCGGCGCCGACACGGCGAAAGTCACGCCCGGCCCGCGGAACCCCAACTCGTGGGGCCTGACGAACATGAAGTACGAGTACGACCCGCCGGCGAATGCGCCCGCGGAGATTCAGGTGGCGCTCGAAGAGAAGTCGGAGCGCCCGGATGAAGTCCGCTGCTGGATGCAGGTGGAGCCGGCGCGCAAGCTGGTGCGGTGGCAGAAGATTCCGGTGCTCGCCATCTCGGCCAACGGCACGTATCACCGCGTCTACGATCCGTGCATTCCGCGGTTTCTCAAGCAGGCGGGTGTCCCGGCGGAGTTTGTCCGTCTCGAGGACGCCGGCCTTCGCGGCAACAGCCACATGATGATGTCGGAGAAGAACAGCGACGACATCATCGAGTTCGTGATCGAGTGGATTGAAGACAACGCGCCGGCGACGGTGACCGGCACGAGGTAGGAGACACATGAAACGCGCAACATTCATCGTCGGCGTCGTCGCGGCGCTCGCCGTCACCTTCGTGCTCGGCACGCAGATGACGATCGTGGAAGGCCAGGGACAGGTGGCTGACACCTCCGCCGTCCCCGGAGGAAAGGGCGGCCAGGACGTGTTTGGCGCCTACACCGTCGCCAACTGGCCGAAGCCGTTGACGGCGCTGTCGGGCCATGGCGACTGGACGTGGGGCGCCGGCCAGGGCGTCTTTGCGGAGAGCCCGGACCGCGTGTTCGTGCTCCAGCGCGGCGAGCTGCCGACGATCCACAAGCGGCCCGCGACCATCAAGGTCGCGCCGAGCATCGAGTTCCCGATCGGACGCCTGCCGGTGCGCGACGCCACGTCGGCGAGCCCGCCCGGAGCGCTCTTCAAGCAGGGGACGCAGGAGCCGGGTGACGATCTCGATACTGGCACGCCCGGCACCGACTGGCGCTGGGAACACATCGTCACCGTGTTCAACGCGCAGGGCGACCTGGTTGAGGACTGGACGCAGTGGGACAAGATGTTCCGCCGTCCGCACGCGGTGTACATGAGCCCCTACGATCCGCAGAAGCACATCTACATCGTCGACGACTACCGCCACTCCGTGTTCAAGTTCTCGAACGACGGCAAGAAGCTGCTGCAGACGCTCGGCACGCCGAACGTGCCGGGCAACGACTCCACGCGCTTCTATCGGCCGACATTCATGGCGTGGCTGCCGAGCGGCGAGTTCTTCGTCGCGGACGGCTACCAGAACACGCGCGTCGTGAAATTCGATCGCGATGGCAAGTTCCTCATGGCGTGGGGCGAGCGGGGCGAGGCCGGCGGCAAGGAATCGCGTCCCGGCTACTTCAACAACGTGCACGGCGTGGCGGTCGATCCGCAGACGCGGCGCGTGTTCGTCAACGACCGTAACAACGGCCGCGTCCAGGTGTTCGACGAGAACGGCAAGTTCCTCGACCAGTGGAGCTTCGGTCCGCGGACGTATTCGGACATCCATCTGTTCATCATTCCGAGCGACCGCAACCTCTGGGCGTTCGATCGCGGCACGTCGAAGATGCTGAAGTACAGCCTCGACGGGAAGTTCCTCTACCAGTGGGGCACGTGGGGCGACTTCCCCGGCGCTTTCTGGGGCGTCCATGGCATGGCCGTGGATTCAGCGGGGAACGTCTATACCGCGGCGGTCGACAGCGGCGGCGCGCAGAAGTTCACGCCGCGTCCCGGCGCGAACCCGAATTTCCTCCTCGGCAAGCAAGTGACGCCGGGCTGGGGAACGAACTAACCCGCAAGGCCCAATTCCCAACTCCCAATCCCCAACTCCCAATTACGTTGGGAGTTGGGCGTTGGAGGTTGGGCGTTGATTCTTTTTGATTTACCTCCTCTTCTTCCTCTCCGGCCTCAGCGGCCTCATCTACCAGATCGTCTGGGTCCGCGTCTTCGGGAACGTCTTCGGCAACACCATCTATTCGGCGTCGATCGTCGTCGCGATCTTCATGCTCGGCCTCGGCGCGGGCAGTTATCTGATCGGCGCGTGGGCGGATCGGCGATACGAGAGCAGGCCGGAGTCGCTGTTGAAGACGTACGGCGTCTTCGAGATGGCGATTGCGGCGCTCGGCCTCGCGATCGCGCTCGTGCTGCCGCACCTGGGCGCCGTGTCAGCCGCCCTGTCGTCGTACGTGCGCGAGCCGTCCGGGTGGTATGCGCTGTCGGCGATGTCCTACGTGGCGCGCGCGGTGATTGCGCTGGTGCTGCTGACGCCGATTACCGTGCTGATGGGCGGCACGCTCACGCTGCTGATACGTCACCTCGTACGCAGCGATGTCGATACCGGCAGCTGGCGCATTGCGCTGCTGTACGGGATCAACACGGCGGGCGCCGCGCTTGGGGCGCTGCTGACGGATTTCACGCTGGTGCCGGCGGCGGGGCTCTTCGGAACGCAGATGGTCGCGGTGGGATTCAACGTGGTGGCGGGTGCGGGCGCGTGGTACTTGAGCCGGCGTTCTGAAGTCCGGCTTAAGCCGGACACTACGACGAAGAAGAAACGGCCGCAGAAAGACGTACGTAGTGTCCGCCTTCAGGCGGACCAGGCGGCTGAGGAGCCATCGACGACTGACACACGCGTTGTGATCCTGACCAGCGTGGCGCTCGCGATGACGGGTCTCGCCGCGCTTGGCATGGAGATCCTCTGGTTTCGCCACTTCACGATTCTCCTGGGCGGCTTCCGCGCGGTCTTTTCACTCCTGCTCGCGCTCATCCTGCTGGGCATCGGCGCAGGATCCCTCCTCGGTGGCGTCGTCTACCGCCGCACCGGCCGTCCCGCCGAACTGCTGATCGTCGTGCAGGCGCTCTTTGTGCTGACGACGCTCGTCGGCATCGCGACCGCGAATGTCGACGCCATCAACAACGATCCCGTTGGCGTGCCGCGCGCCGGGCCGGCGGCCGTCGGGGCAAGCGCCGTCTTGAGCGCCGAGGCCGCAGTCGGTGGGATCTCCGAGCTGTGGTTCAACGCGAGGCCGATGCTGCTCGAAGTCGCGCTGCCGGCGCTGCTCATGGGCTTCAGTTTTCCGCTGGGGAACGCGGTCATCCAGCGCGCCGAGCGATCGGTCGGCCGCCGCGCGGGGGTGCTGTATCTGTCGAACACGGTTGGCGCGGTCGCCGGAAGCCTCGTCACCGGGTTCGTGCTCCTGCCGTCGTTTGGATTGCAGCAGAGCACGACCGTGCTGATGGTGATCGCCACTCTCGCCATCGTTCCCTTGCTCGCCACGGTCCGCACCCAACTCCCAACGCCCAACTCCACAACTCCCAGAATTCGAGTTAGCGCATTGGGAGTTGGCGTCTTGGGAGTTGGAAGTTGTGGGGCAGCGCTGGCCTTTTGGCTGATGCTCCCGTCGGACTTCCTCGTCAACCGTGCGCTGAGTGAACCGTCGAGCGGCGAGCGGCGTCTTCTTGTGGAAGACGGCTTGACCGAGTTGATTGCTGTCACGGAGAGCGAGGGCAAGGGCCGGACGCTGCATACCAACGGGCATGCGATGTCATCGACGCTGCCGCTGTCGCAGCGCTACATGCGCGCACTCGCGCACATTCCGCTCCTGTCGATCGATCGGCCCGAGTCGGTGCTGGTCATCGGATTCGGCGTGGGGAATACGACACACGCCGCGACGCTGCACCCGAGCGTCCGCCGCGTGGAGCTGGCCGATCTGTCGCGCGACATCCTGGCCCACGCGAGCTACTTTGCCGACGCGAACGGCGGCGTCCTGTCGAATCCCAAGGTGGCCGTCCACATCAACGACGGGCGGCAGCACCTGCAGATGCAGCCGGCCAACGCGTACGACCTGGTCGTGCTCGAGCCGCCGCCGATCGCGTACGCCGGTGTCAGCGCGCTGTACTCCCGCGAGTTCTACGAGCTGGTGCGATCGCGGCTGAAGCCGAACGGATACATCAGCCAGTGGCTGCCGGCCTACCAGGTGCCGAACGACACGGCGCTGGCGATGGTCCGGTCGTTCGTCGACGTCTTTCCGCAGTCGGTCCTTCTGAGCGGGGCAGAGGCCGATCTGATCCTGCTCGGCATCAACGGCGACCACATCGACATCGATCCGGCGCGCGTCGAATCGGCGCTGGCGCAGGCGCCGGACGTCCGTGCCGATCTCGACCGCGTCAGCCTGGCGACGCCGCACGAGATCGTCGGCAGCTTCGTCGGATCGGCGCGCACACTGTCGGACGCGACCCGCACCGTCCCGCCCGTGCTGGACGACCGTCCGCTGCAGGAGTACGGCGTCCGCTCGATGCTCAATTTCGGGCACGGCGTGCCGGAGGCGGTCGTCGACATCCGCAGTGTGGGTGAGTGGTGCCCCCGGTGTTTTGTGGACGGACAGCCCGCGGGGCCCGCAGCGGCGCTGCCCCTGTACATGGAGCTGCTCACGCTCGCCTATGCCGCCACGCCCGCGCAGGTGGCTGAGGCGCGTCGCCTGTGGGAATCTGACGACCGGCGCATCGGCGGCAGCGCGTATCTCGGGGCGATCGTGCCCGAAAGCGCCGAGACTTACGCCATTCTTGGCCTCTCGTACGCGCAGGGGGGCGACGTGGCTGCCGCGATCACGGCGTTCCGCCACGCCATCGCGCTCGATCCCGCCGACGCGCCTTCGCACTGGCATCTGGGGGCTGCCCTGGCCGCGCAGGGGGCGAACGACGAGGCGCTCACGCATTTCACCCGCTCGGTGGAGCTCGATCCGAACAATCCCGGGGCGCTCAACGATCTGGGGCTCATGCTCGCCGTCCAGGGACGGTTCGACGAGGCGGCCGCCTTTCTGGAGCGCGCGCTCGCGATCGATCCGCAGATGGTGGACGCACGCCGCACGCTGGCGATGGTGCAGCAGCGACGTGGCCGGTAGTAGAATGGCCCGCTCGTCTTACTCATCCGCACGCATCTGAAAGGGACCTCCATGGCGACTGCCGTAGCTCCAGCTCCGAAGCTCAGTTTCCGCCTGACGACGACGAATCAGAAACGAGGCTTCCTCGCGGCGTGGGGCGGCTGGGCGCTCGACGGCATGGACTCGTTCATCTATGCGCTCGTCCTGGTCCCCGCGTTGACCGAGCTGCTGCCGGCCTCAGGAATCCAGGCCACGCCCGCCAACATCGGCTACTACGGGAGCGTCCTCTTCGCGCTGTTCCTGGCCGGGTGGGGCATGTCGATGGTGTGGGGACCGATCGGCGATCGCATCGGCCGCGTCCGCGCCCTGATGCTCACGATCCTGTGTTACTCGCTCTTCACGTTCCTGTGCGGCCTGGTGACGAACATCTGGCAGCTCGCGGTGCTGCGGGTCCTGTGCGGGATCGGCATCGGCGGCGAGCAGCCGGTCGGTGCCACCTATATCGCCGAGGAGCTCGATGAGAACACCAGGAAGATGGGCGCCGGCCTGATGCACACCGGCTACTACTTCGGGTTCTTCTTCGCGGCGGTTGCGAACTATTTCATCGGCGCGAATTACGGGTGGCGCTGGATGTTCATCTTCGGCGGACTCCCGGCACTGATGATTGCGTTCATCCGGTTCGGCGTCCACGAATCGAAGAAGTGGCAGGACAAGTTCGGGGATTCGCCGGCGAAGCGTCCGAGCATGATGCAGTCATTCGGCGCGCTGTTCACACCCCGCTTCAAGCGCGACACGATCGTGATGTCGGGCCTCTTCATGGTGTCGATCATCATGCTCTGGGCGGGTTCCGTCTATGTGCCGGCCGCGGTCACCCAGCTCGCCATTCGCGCCGGGAATGTGCCGGCCGACGCGGCGCGCATCGCCTCGTACGGATCGATCGTGCTGGCCATCGGCACGATCATCGGCTGCGTACTCGCGCCATTCCTGGCGGAACAATTCGGGCGCCGCACCGCCATGGCACTCTTCATGACGCTGCTCGGCGTCAGCGCGGCGATTGGATTCGGCTATGTCTTCTACCTGCCGGATCCGCTCTCGACGTTCTTCGTCGTCGTGTTCTTCATGGGGCTTGGCGGGGCGAACTTTGCGGTCTACACGATCTGGCTGCCTGAGCTGTACATCACGGACTGCCGCTCGAGCGCGATCGGGTTCATCAGCTCGATCGGCCGCTTCGTCGGCGTCGCGCTGGTCTTCGTGCTCGGGTCCGCGATCGCCAGCTATGGGAGTCTCGGGGTGCCGGTCGCGTTCGTCGGCTGCACGTTCATCATTGGTCTCCTGCTGCTGCCGTTCGCGAGGGAAACCAGGGGACAGCCGCTGCCCGCGTGAGCCACCCGGTCCTTCAGCTTCACAACGCGACGGTCGTCAAGGGCGAGCATGCCGTCCTTGACGGCCTCACGCTGACCATCCAGTCCGACGAGCACACGGCGATCCTCGGCCCCAACGGGGCGGGGAAGTCGGAGCTCGTACGGCTGCTCACGCTCGAGGATCGTCCGATCGCGACGTCCGACGGCACGCCGCCGATACGCGTGTTTGGCGAAGAGAGCTGGGACATCTTCGAGCTGCGCGCGCAGCTGGGCATCGTCTCATCGGACCTGCACCACCGGTTTGTCTTCGGCAACAACGAAGGGCGCGTCGTCGCAGAGGCCGCCGTGCTCTCAGGATTCTTCGCGACGCAGGGCATCCTGCGCTACGGCGTCGTGACGCCGGAGATGCGCGCGCGGGCCGCCGACGCTCTCGAGCGGATGGGCGTGGCGCATCTGACCAGCCGGCGGCTCGATGAGATGTCAAGCGGAGAGGCCCGCCGCGTCCTGCTGGCGCGCGCGATGGTGACCGCGCCGAAAGTACTCATCCTGGACGAGCCGACCACCGGCCTCGATCTCGTGGCCCGCCACGCCTTTATGGAACGCGTGCGGAACGTGGCCCGCGCCGGCACGACGATCATCCTGATCACGCACCATATCGAAGAGATCGTGCCGGAGATTGGGCGGGTGGTCCTGTTGCGCGACGGGCGCATCCTGAAGGATGGTCCGAAGGCAGCGGTGCTGGCCGATGCGAATCTGTCGGCGCTGTTCGCGGCGCCGATTACCGTGGAATCCGCCGACGGCTACTACTACGCGAGGCCTGCGCCTCAGTAGTCGTAATAGCCGTCGCCTGGATCGGGCGGATAGTAATCCATCGGCGGCGGCGCGGGCGTTGCGGGCGAGGGTAGCGCCACTGACGGATCGGCGATGACGCCGGTCATCGCCGGATGGATGGTGCAGCGGTACCCGAGCGTCGGCGTATTCATCATGATCGCCGCTGTGACTTCGCCGGGATTGATCCTGCCGACAGGCGTCCCATCCGCCAGCACGATGTTGTGCGGCACGAGGTCACTGTTCATCCAGACGAGCATCGAGCCGATGGCGGTCTGGAGGGGGTTCGGCAGAAACCCGGCCGGACCAGCGCTGCTGACGATGCTGATCAACGTGACCGCAGTGTGATTGTGCTCGTGCTGGGTTGAGGGGCCCGCCGTCGCATTCAGCCGCAGCCCCGGCGCTGTGCCAAGCGCCGATGGAGTCAGCGACGGACTGTCGGTGCCGCACGCCATCGGGACGATGGCAAAGAAGACGGCGAAGAAGAGCAGGAACGCACGTCGAATCAGGTTCATAGAGGTATCAATGCCTGGGGCGGCATCGTAGCCTGTGCAAGCAAGGTACCCGTCATAATTCACGGGAATCGCAACCTTTTGCGCGTAAAGGCATTACCCCACCCGTAAGCCGTTTACGGCAGCCGTAACGACGACAGACTAAAGACGAGAGACTGCTATGCCCACCATCGGAGTCATCGGCCTCGGCATCATGGGTTCGGCGATGGCCGCGAACCTTGTGAAAGCCGGACATCAAGTACTTGGTTTCGACGTGGTGCCGGCACGGCGCAGCGCGCACAAGCGCACGGGCGGCCTGGTCGCGCGCACCGTCTCCGATGTCGGACGCCGGTCGGATGTGATCATCTGCTCGCTGCCGTCGCCTGGCGCCTTGATCGATGTTGCCACGGAGCTGTCCGCGCTCAAGAACCCCCGCTCGGCTACCCGCGGGGCAGGCGGACCCGTTTTCGTCGAAACGAGCACGCTGCCGATTGCCGTGAAGGACGAGGCACGGCGGCTGCTCGCGCGCGCCGGCATCACCGCGCTCGACGCGCCGCTCAGTGGCACCGGCTCGCAGGCGAAGGTGAAAGACATCGTGGTCTATGTGAGCGGACCTCGCGCCGCATACAAGACCGCCGCGCCGGTGATGGATGGGTTCGCGCGGGGACACTATTACATCGGACCGTTCGGCGACGGCTCGAAGATGAAGTTCGTCGCGAACCTGCTCGTCGCGATTCATAACGTCGCGGCGGCTGAAGCGCTCGTGCTGGCCATGAAGGCGGGTCTCGATCCGGCGCTGACGCTGCAGGTGATCGGGGACGGCGGTGGCAGCTCGCGCATGCTCCAGGTGCGCGGCCCGCTCATGGTGAAAGGCGACTACCGTGACGCGACGATGAAGCTCGACGTCTGGCAGAAGGACATGAAGGCGATCGCCGACTTTGCCAAGGACGTCGGCTGCCCGACGCCGATGTTCGCGACGACCGCTCCGTTCTATATCGCGGCGCTGGCCGCCGGCCGCGGAGCCGAGGACACTGGCGCGGTCTGTGCGGTGCTGGAGGAGATGGCCCACTATCGCCGGCCCGCGCGCGGACGCCGGCGGCGCTGATCTTTACAGTTGACTCCCTCCGGTAAGTACCCTACTTTCAGGCCACACAGACTTGGAGGGTCGATGCTACGAAGGTTGTCTGCAGCCGCGCTCTGCGCGGGTGCGATTCTGGCGTCTCCGCTCAATGCCTACGCGCAGGAAGCGGTGCTCACCGGCACCGTGACCGACTCGACGGGCGGCGTGCTGCCCGGCGTCACGATCACCGCCGTACTCGATGCGACCGGCAACCGATTCGAAGCGATCACGGATGCGGCCGGCAACTATCGCGTCGCGGTTCGCGTCGGCATGTACACCCTGTCGGCGGAGCTGCCGGGATTCACGACCGTGACGCGCGGGGGGATTCAGCTTCTGGTCGGGCAGACCGCCGGCGTCAACCTGCAGATGCCCCCCTCCTCCCTGCAGGAGACGGTGACGGTCACCGCCGAGGCGCCGCTGCTCAACGTGGCGACGTCGAGTCTCGGCGGCAACGTCGATCCGGTGCAGGTGCAGGAGCTGCCGGTGGACGGCCGCAACTGGATGGCGCTGGCGCTGCTGGCGCCAGGGAGCCGTACGGCGTCGACCAACCCCACCTCGGTGCTGCCCGATCGCAACGGCGGGGAGGTGCGCGAGTACCAGACGAACCTGGACGGCATGCAGGTCACCAACAGTCTGGGCGGCGGCGGGCAGCCGTCGTTCAGCCAGGAGATGATCGCGGAATTCCAGTTCATCTCGAACCGCTTCGACGCGACCCAGGGCCGATCGCAGGGCGTGCAGGTGAACGTGGTGACGAAGTCGGGGACCAACCGCCTGACCGGCGTGTTCCGGGCCAACGTCCGCGACGACCGCTTCAACGCCGAGGATCCCGCGCTCGAGCGGCGGGTGCCGATCTCCAACCAGCAGTACGCCGGATCGGCGGGCGGCCCCATCATGCGCGATCGGCTGCACTATTTCGGCTTCTACGAGTACGAGCGCGAGCCGCGCACGAGCATCTGGAACACGCCGTTTCCACGTTTCAACATCTCGCTGCAGGGCATCCGCTCGAAGAAGCTTGGCGGTGCGCGTCTGGATTACCAGGTGTCGCCGCAGATGCGCCTGATGCTGAAGGGGAACCTGACCCACGCGTGGGATCCGTTCGGACCCGGCAGCAACAACAACCATCCGGCGAACACGGCGTCGACGGGGGAAACACAGAATACGACCCAGGCCCAGCTCACCCAGGTGCTGTCGAACCGCGCGCTGAACGAGATTCGCGTGGCGTGGGCCGGCTACATCTTCCGCAACGCGAACCTGACCACCTGGTCCAACCACTGGGCTGCGGTCAACGGTCCCTACGGCCCGGTCACCAGCGGGTCGCCGCGCATCCAGTTCACCGGGTTCAACATCACCGGCAACAACGGCTACCCGCGGCACCGCAGCCAGGATCTCTACAGCGTCCAGGACAACTTCACCCTGTCGTACAACGCGAAGGGCCGGCATGACATGAAGTCCGGCTTCGAGTTCCTGCTGCACCACGAGATGAGCGCGAACTGCACCAACTGCATGGGCAATATCGACGCCCGCGGCGGTCCGCTTCCCGCCAACATCGAGTCGATCTTCCCGGACGCGTTCAATGTGGATACGTGGAATCTGAACGCGATCTCGCCGCTCATCCGGACCTACCGCCTCGGCGTGCACAAGGGGCGGCGCGAGGACGTCGATCTGCCGTACTACGCGGGGTGGGTGCAGGACGACTGGCGCATGACGAACCGGCTGACGCTCAACCTGGGCGTCCGGTACGACCTGACCGTCAATTCCTTCGCGCAGTACGGCGAGTTCCTCCCGTTCATGGAGAAGGGGCGGCCGCAGGACGCCGACAATATTCAGCCCCGGCTCGGCTTCGCCTATCAGTGGGACGAGCGGACCGTCATCCGTGGCGGTGCCGGCAAGTACTACGCGGAGGTCATCACTCCTGTGGTGCTCTACGCGCTCGAGCCGGCGACGATCGCGATTCTCGAGGTCGCCAACGACGGCCGGCCGGACTTCGCGACCAATCCGTTCAACGGTCCCGCGCCGACGTTCGAGCAGGCGCTGACGCGCTTCTGCTCCGCTCCGGAGCAGGCCGCGAACTTCGCCGCCTGGAGCGCGCGCAATTTCGCCGGCGCCGCGCCGTGCGTGTTACGTGGCGCCGGCGAAATGGCGCCTCCGGCCGAGTACGCGCACGTCCCGCACACGTGGCAGACGTCGATCGGCGTGCAGCGCCAGCTTGGCGCCGCGATGGTCGTCGAGGCTGACTACGTGTACGCGCGCGGCCGCGACGAGAAGTTCATCCAGGAAAACGTCAACCTCGCCTGGACGAATGCAAGCGGCATCGGCGTCAACGTCCCGTACTCGAATGCGAACCGCGGACAGCTTGCCTATCCCGAGTTCGGCATCGTGGCGATGACGCCGTTCACCGGACGCTCGGCCTATCACGCGCTGCAGACGTCATGGAACAAGCGCATGAGCAACCGGTGGCAGGCGGGGGCGACGTATACGCTCAGCGGTCTGTGGAGTGCCGAAGGACAGCCGCTCATGGGCGTCCGCGGCGCCACGCCGAGCGAGGTGCCGTTTGCCGTGGCGCCAGACCTCGGCGCCGAGTGGAGCCTGGCGCAGAGCGACCAGCGTCATCGCGCGGTCTTCAACGGCATCTGGCAGCTCGGGCGCGGCTTCCAGATCAGCGGCCTGCACTACTTCGGCGCCGGCAACCGTGCGTCGAGCAACTACGGCGGCGATCGCCGGGGCGTCGGGGCCGGCGGCGAGCAGCGTCTGCGGCCCGACGGCACGATCGTCCCGCGCAACGCGTTCCTCCAGCCGGCGCAGAACCGGACCGACCTCCGCTTGCAGCAGCGGGTCACGATCGGCACCCTGTCGGTCGATCTGATGGCCGAGGCGTTCAACGTGTTCAACCGGCCCAACTGGACGCTCGAAACGCAGGAGAGCAGTCTCGACTACGGCAAGCGTGTCGCGGCGCAGTACCGCACGGCGCAGTTCGGGTTCAGGCTGGCCTTCTGAGGCGGATCCTCGTCGCGGCTTTCGTCGCGCTGCCGATCGCGCTTGGCGCCCAGGGCGCCAGGCGCGACATCCCGTATACCGAGGTCCAGCCGATCGTCGACGCGCTCCGCGCCGACCTGCTCCCCGTCGAACTCCGAGACCTCGATGCGCGGGCGCGCGAGGCGGCATGGTCCGGCTGGATCCGCCAGCGTGACGCGGCCCTCCGTGCGCGCGTCCAGGAAGGTGACGAAGACTCAATCGTCCATCTGCTGCTGTTCGGCACCGCCTTTACCAGGGCCCCGCGCGCCTCGGAGCGGGACCTTGCCAATCTGGTGACTCGCCCGGCGGAGGCGATCGCGGGGCTGAAGCCGCGCATCGACGATTTCGCCGCCGCGCTTGCCTCACCAGGGCAGGACGAGCGCCTGCGATTCGCGCGCGGTGTCGTCGAGCGGCGGGGCATCGACCCGGCAGCATCGGCAGGGCGGCTGCGGCGGTATCTCGAGGAGCGGACGACGAGCGTGGGGGGGTCCATCGAGTACGCCCGGTTGCTCAATCCCTCCGCGGCGCTCGCGGACAAACTCACCGTCTTCCGCGATCGCGGGCTGTCGACGGATACGGCGATCTTCGTGAACTTCGGCATCGATCGCGCGCTTCAGGCGATGAAACAGGCGGGAGCCGCGTCGACGATGCAGCGGATCGCCATCGTGGGCCCGGGCCTGGACTTCGCCGACAAGCTCGAAGGCCATGACTTCTATCCTGTACAGACGATCCAGCCGTTCGCGCTGATCGACTCGCTGCTGAGGCTGGAACTCGCCGACGAGCGCGTCCTCCACGTGACGGCGTTCGATGTCAGCCCGCGCGTCCTCGCACACCTCGACGCGGCGCGCACCCGTGCAGCCGCCGGCACGCCGTATTCCCTGGTGCTGCCGCGCAACACGGACCGCCCGTGGACGCCGGGGCTTGTCGAATACTGGCGGCAGGCTGGAGCCCGCGTCGGACCAGCGGTGAACGCACCTGCGCCGCCGGCGGCCGCCGGATCCGTCGATGTCCGGGCGATTGCGGTGCGCCCCTCGATCGTCTCGGCGATTGTCCCCATCGACCTCGACATCGTCGCCGGCCGGTTGGATCTTGCCCCCGGCGAGTTGTTCGATCTCGTCGTCGTGACGAATCTTTTCCTGTACTACGATGTGTTCGAGCAGTCGCTGGCCGCCGCCAACATCGCGCGGATGCTCAGGCCCGGCGGCATGCTGCTGACGAACAACCGGATCTTCGAAGTGCCGTCGGTGCCGCTGACGGGCGCCGGATATACCGACGTCGTCTACATGGCGCTGCCGGGCGTGGGCGACACCGGCGATCGGGTCATCTGGTACGAGCGTCGCTGACCGCCATCCCTGATCCCCGATCCCCCATCCCCAATCTGATTGACAGCCTGCCCGGCAGGCGGTAGTTTCGGCCGTCACTGAGTCGGGCCGCGCGCGCAACCGCGTCATCGGAGGGTGGAATGAGACATTGGTCCTTCGGGCTTGTCGTCGGCGTCTTCCTGGTGCTGCTCACGGCTTCGCCCGCATTCCCGCAGGCGACCGGCGAGCTGGCTGGCCGCGTCACCGACGAGAGCGGGGCCGTCCTCCCGGGCGTCACCGTCACGGCAGCCCAGACGGAGACCGGGTTGTCGCGCACGGCGGTCACCGACGGCGAAGGCCGCTGGGTGATGCCCAACATGCCCACCGGCCCGTACCGGCTGGAGGTATCGCTTCAGGGCTTCCGCTCGTATGCCCAGACGGGCATCATTCTGCAGGTCGGGGCCACGCCGACCCTCAACGCCAGTCTGGCCGTCGGCAGTGTCGAGGAAACCGTCTCGGTCGAGGCGGCGGCGCCGATCATCGACGTCCGCAGCGCGGGCATCAGCGACGTCGTGCAGAACGTCCACGAGCTCCCGCTCCAGGGCCGGCAGGTCACGGACCTGATCGTGCTGGCGGGCGCCGCGGTGCAGACCGCGACATCTGACAGCCGCAGCATGCAGGGCGGCGTGAGCATTTCGGTCGCCGGCGGGCTGTCGTTCGGCGTGGCCTACCTGCTCGACGGCGCGATGCACAACAACCCGCAGAACAACGCCAACCTGCCGATGCCGTTTCCCGATGCCCTGCAGGAGTTCAGCGTGGCGACGAGCGGACTCAGCGCGCAGAACGGCATGCACTCGGGAGCGTCGGTCAGCGCGGTCACGAGGTCCGGGACCAACAGCGTGCACGGCAACCTGTTCGAGTTCGTGCGCGATCGCCGATTCAACGCGACCGACCCGTTCGCGCGCACCGGTCCGGACGCCAAGCGGGTGGACGACGGCCTGAACCGGCATCAGTACGGAGGGACACTCGGCGGACCGATCGTTCGCGATCGGCTGTTCTTCTTCGGCGGCTATCAGGGCACGCGCGTGCGCCAGCAACCCTCGGCCAACATCGCGTATGTGCCGACCCCGGCCATGCTCGCCGGCGACTTCACCGCGTTCGCGTCGACCGCGTGCCAGGGGCGAAACGTGACGCTGAACGCGCCGTTTGTGGGCAACCAGATCAGTCCGGCGCTCTTCAGTCCGGCCGCGCTCAATCTGGTGAGGCGTCTGCCATCAACGACCGACCCGTGCGGGCAGATCACGTACACCACGTCGGACGACCGCGATGAAGGGCAGGCGGTCGGGCGCCTCGACTTCCAGTTGAACCAGAACCACTCGCTGTTCGGCCGGTACATGATGACGTTTCACCAGAAGCCGGCGCCGTTCGCGCAGGACCCCGGCAACGTGCTCACGACCGGCACACCGGGCCTGGATAACCTTGCCCAGTCCGTTGCAGCCGGCAGCACCGTCGTCTTCAGCAACACGATGGTGAATTCAGTCCGCTTCGCGTTCAACAGGACGGCGATCGACCGGAGCAGTCCGGCATGGTTCTCACCGAAGGACCTCGGCGCCAACGTGTACAGCTATCAGCCCGGCGAGATGGTGCTCACGGTCACCGGCGGGTTCAACATCGCCGCCGGCACGGCGACGACGGGCCGGTTCAACACCAATACGTATCAGGTGAGCGACGACCTGTCGCTCGTGCGCGGCAACCACCAGATTTCGCTCGGCGCCAACGGCGCGTACTGGAAGATGGACTTTCTCACGCACGCGCGCTCCGGCGGCGACTGGAACGTCAACGGCCAGGCGACGGGTCTTGGCCTCGCCGACCTCATGCTCGGCCGCGTGGCGCGTCTCGAACACGGCGGGCCGGCGCAGATGCCGATGCACATGCTGTACGTCGGGCTCTATGCGCAGGATACGTGGCGCGTCTCGTCCCGGCTGACGCTCAATGCGGGCATGCGGTGGGAGCCATTCCTGGGACAGGAGCTCGAAAACGCACAGGTCTACAACTGGATTCCGGAAAATTTCCGGACCAATACGCGCAGTAGCGTCTTCGTCAATGCCCCCGCCGGCTTCATTTATCCGGGCGATTCCGGCTTCCCATCTGGCAACACGGGGTTGACCAGGCAGTGGCTGAACTTCTCGCCGCGCGTCGGCCTCGCATGGGATGTCGGCGGCGACGGCCGCACGGCGGTGCGATCGTCGTACGGCGTCGCGTATGACTTTCCGACCGCCGAGCGGCACAACATCAACACGCAGTCGCCGCCCTGGGGCAACCGCTCGCTCCTCGAGAACCCCCCGGGAGGGTTCGACAATCCGTATGGCCACCTCGGGGGCGATCCACACCCGATCCTGACGAGCCGCGAGGTGCAGTTCATTCCGTTCGGCGCGTACGGCGCGACCGATCCGGACATCAATTCGCCGCGCGTGCAGTCCTGGAACGTCACGCTGGAGCGGCAGATCGGCACCGACTGGGGCGTGGCGGCGAGTTACCTGGGGAGCTACACCGATCGCCTCTGGATGCAGATCCAGCTCAATCCCGCGGAGTTCCTCGGCACGGCGCCCTGCGTGATCAACGGCGTCAGCTACCTGGTCTGCAGTACCGCCGCGAACGTGAACCAGCGGCGCCGGCTCACGCTGTCGGGACAGAACCCCGCGTCGGCGGCGCTCATCGGCAACCTCGATCTGCACACGAGTGTCGGCGAGCAGAGCTATCGCGGCCTGCGGCTGTCGATGCGCCGGCGGTCGCCCAGCGGCATCAGCCTCAACGCCAACTACACGATCAGCCGGTGCTTCGGCGACAACACGACGGGCGGGTTCCCGCAGCTTGCGCAGGGGCCGACAAACCCCGACGATCCCGACGCGGACCGCGGCTATTGCGACCAGGACCGGAGGCACCTCGCCAATCTGAATCTGGGGTACCTGACGCCGGAAGCCGCCAATGCCGCCCTGCGCGCCATCGTGTCGAACTGGCGCATCTCTGGCATCTTCAACGCGCGCTCGGGAAGCTGGCTGAACGTGACGACCGGCAGCGATCGCGCCCTCAACGGCCAGCGCTTCCAGGAGCAGCGGGTCAACAAGGTCAGCGATGAGATCTACGGCGACTCGCTGGGTACCTATCTGAACCGGGGCGCGTTCGCGCAGCCGGCCCTTGGGACCTTCGGCGACCTTCAGCGGAACAGCATCCTCGGACCGGCGTTCTGGACGATCGACCTTGGGCTATCGAAGCTAATCGACCTGGGAGCCACGCAGAATGTGGAGCTCCGGCTCGAGGCGTTCAACCTGCTAAACCACTTCAACTGGGGCAACCCAGGCGTCAATTTCAATGCCGGGACGTTCGGCCGGATTCAGGAGAACACGGGCGACCCCCGGATTCTGCAGTTCGGCATCAAATACGGCTTTTGACGGGTATGATCGGCGCCACACGGGTAGGGGAGGGGATCACGATGCAGCAGTGGATCTGGATGGCGGCGCTGTGTGCGCTGCTTGCGGTTGCCCCGGTAGACGCACATCACAGCTTCTCGTCGGAATACGACCCGCAGAACATATTCAAGGTGACGGGCGTCGTCTCGAAAATGGAGTGGACCAATCCTCACGTCCGCTTCTACGTCGACGTGACGATGGACGGGAAGGTGACGACCTGGAACATGGAACTGGCCAGCCCCAGCGCGCTGGTGCGCAACGGGTGGACCAGCCGCACGCTCAAGGTCGGCGACACCGTTACCGTGGAAGGCTATTCGGGTAAGGCGGTGCCGACACGCGGCAACGCGCGGTCGGTCATTGTGGCCGACGGGCGGTCGCTGTTCGCCGGCACCGCAAACGATACCGATGGTCCGGGAGCGCCCCAATGACCGGGCGTCGACTCCTCGTCGCGGTCGCTCTCGCCGCCAGCATCGTGCCCCTCGTCGCTCAGGAGAAGGGCGCGCTTGGTCCCGTGAATGCGCTCGGCCAGGAGGTACGGCGGGCACCGGCTCCCACGGGGCCGCCGCCGCGGCTGCCGGATGGCACCATCGACCTCGGCGACGGGATCTGGGTCGGCGGCGGGCCGGTCAACGACATCGCGCAGGGATTGAAGAAGGGCGAGACGCTGCCGCTGCTTCCCGCCTCGGTCGCGATCATGGCCGAGCGCGCACAGCGCGAAACCGACGATCCGCATCTCTGGTGCCTGCCGATGGGGGTGCCGCGTTCGACGCCGTACCCGTTCCGCTTCGTGCAGAACTACACACACAAGAAGCCGACGCACCTCTTCATCCTTCATGAGGGGAACATCCACAGCTACAGACAGGTCTTCATGGACGGCCGGAAGCACCCTGCCGAGATTGACCCGACATGGTTCGGGCACTCGATCGGATGGTACGAGAAGGACACGCTCGTCATCGACACGCGCGGCTACAACGACAAGTTCTGGTTCGATCGGAAGGGCACGCCACACACGGAGCAGCTGCACACGATCGAGCGATGGACGCGCACCAACATGGGGACGCTGGTGAACGAAGTGACAATCGATGATCCGGGTGCGTTCTCACGGCCGTTCACCGTCACCTTCACCGCACGGCTCAGCCCGCCCAACGACGACATCATCGAGAACATCTGTCAGGAAAACAACCAGTTCGGCGTGGCCGGCGGCCACCAGAACCCCTTTGCGAAGTGAGGACCGCAGCGTGATGAAACTTGGACTCCTTGCCTTGGCGTCGGGCTCCGTGGTGCTGGCGGCGTACGCATTCCCCGGCGCGCAGGCCGCCGCCCCGCAGACCGCAGCCCCCCAGGAACGCGTCACGTACATCATTCCAGGAACGCCCCGGATTTCGCCCGAGGACGCGAAGAAGCCGGTCCCGCGCCTCCAGGACGGCACGATCGACCTGACGGGCCCGTGGGTCGGCGGCGGATCGAATCAGGACATCGAGCGCGACGGCGGACTGAAACCGGGCGAGCTGCCGCTCCTGCCGTGGGCGAGGGAGCTCCGCGATTCGCGCAAGACGGAGAACGAGCCGTATACCGCCTGCCTCCCGATGGGGGTCCCGCGCGTGAATCCGTACCCGTGGAAGCTCGCCATGAGCTACACGCCGAAGGGGCTCACCCACATCTACGTGCTGCACGAGACGGGCGACGCCGGCGCGCACCGCGTCATCTACATGGACGGACGTCCCCATCCGAAGGATCCGGTGCCCACATGGTGGGGCCACTCCATCGGCCGCTGGGAGAAGGACACGCTCGTCGTCGACACGATCGGCTACAACGACAAGTTCTGGTTTGACAGCCGCGGGACGCCGCACACCGAGCAACTCCACACGATTGAGCGCTTCTCGCGTCCGAACTTCGGCACGCTGATCAACGATTTCACCCTGATCGACCCGGGCGCCTACTCGCGTCCCGTGCAGCTGCGCTTCACGGCGACGCACATCCGCCCGGACCTCGACCTGATGGAATTCATCTGCCTTGAGGACAACCAGTACGGCATCGCGGGCGGGTTCCAGCCGGCGCAACCGGATAAATAGGAGAGCGCATGAGACGCACATTCGGCATACTGACGGCGGCCGTCCTCTTCAGCGCGACCATGCCGGCGCTCGCGCATCACGGGTTCGACACCGAATACGACGCCAAGAAGAAGGTGACGTTCGAAGGCGTCGTCAAGCAGGTGGCGTGGACCAATCCACACATGCGCGTGTACATCGACGTGACCGACGCGAAGGGCGCCGTCACGACCTGGAACATGGAGCTGACGAGTCCCAACTCGGTGCAGCGCCAGGGGTGGGGACGCAGCAGCCTGGTGCCGGGCGAGAAGGTCGTGTTCGATGGCTACGCGGGCAAGGTCGTGGAGAGCCGCGGGTCGCTCGCGAGGATTGCCAAGCTCGACGCGCGCGACAAGCCGCTCTTCGTGCAGGGCGGGCCCGAGGCTGCGTCGCAGGGATATCCCGGACAGTAAGCGCGAACTATGCGAACGGCATACGCGACGCTGATCGCCGTGGGCCTCGCGGCCGCCACGGCCGGCGCCCATCATTCATGGACCGCCGAGTACGACGGCGGCAAGGCGGTGACCGTCAAGGGCACGATCGTCAAGGTGGAGTGGACCAATCCGCACACGCATTTCTATGTCGAGGCCAAGGACGGCACCGGGAAGGTGACGCTCTGGAATTTCGAGATGGCGAGCACGCTGGCGCTCGAGCGGGCAGGGTGGACGCGTAAGACGCTGCAGGTCGGCGACCAGGTGACGATCGGCGGGTTCGGCGGGCGCAAGGTGCTCGAGCACGCCGTCGCGAGTTCGATGGTGACCGCCGACGGCCGTGAGCTGTTCGTCGGCAAGCCGGGTCAGTAATGGCCGGCAGGAGGCATCGCGTGACTCGAGTCCTCGCCGCGTCGATCGCGGCGGTCATTCTCGCCGCGCCGGCTGTCTCACAGGAACTTCCGCGGCGCCTCGGCGGCGCAAATGGACCGCCGGCGGCCGCCGACGCGCCGGGCCGTCCCGTGCCGACGCTGCCGGACGGCACCGTCGATCTGTCGGGCGTCTGGACCGATGGCGGCTCGGCGCCGCTCGAAGGGCTGCTCAAGCCCGGCGAGCTGAAGGCCAACATGCTGCCGTGGGCGCAGACGCGCTACGATTCGCGCGACGAGAGCAAGGACCCGTACAACAACTGTATGCCCGGCGGGCCGCTGCGCATCACCGGTGGGTTTGCGTGGCGGTTCGTCCAGCATCCGACCGTGAACGCCACACACGTCTTCATGCTGCAGGAAGGCAACGCGCATACCTACCGGCAGATCTTCATGGACGGCCGCAGGCATCCTGAGGATCCGACCCCGACGTGGTACGGCCACTCGATCGGCCGGTGGGAGGGGGCGACGCTCGTGATCGACACGATCGGCCTCCACAACCGGTTCTGGCTCGACAGCGCGGGCACGCCGCACACCGAGCAACTGCATCTCGTCGAACGGTGGACGCGGACCGATTTCAATACGCTCCGCCGCGACGTGACGATCACCGACCCGGGCGCGTTCACGCAGCCGTTCACCGTCACCTACACCGCGAAGCTGGCCGAGCCGGGCAGCGAAATCATGGAATACATCTGCATCGAGAACAACCAGTACGAAATCCAGGTCGAGCAACCAGCCGCAGCGCGCTAGCCACGCCGAACCGATCGGCTGTTAGCGACTACTTGCCCGGGAACGGCGCCGGGCGCGCGAAGCGGCCGGCGTCGATGGCCGGGTTCGCCTGCACGTCGCTGAGGATGTAGGTGTTCTGGCCGTCGGTCCACGTTGACACGATCGTGAACGGCATCTTCACGCCCGCCACGTCGCGGTAGTCCGACAGATCGATCTGTATCGGTACGGTCCCGACCGCAGTGCGGTTCCACGCCAGCGTCCGCATCAGCAGGCCCGACGCGTCGAAGTAGAAATTCACGGGCAGCTGGCCTTCGTTCATGCCCTGCAGGATCTGCACGGGCTTCTCGTCGATCAGCGTGCTCGCGATCTGCCACTGGGTGAAGGCCGGGCGGATCGTCGCCGGAAACGCGATCATCGCCTCGAGGCGCGCGGCGTCGAGGTTGCCCCCGGTCAGCTGAAGCAGCGGCAGCGGCCGCCATCCTTCCGACGCCCACGCGCGGCGGCCGTCGAAGGTTTTTACCGCGTTGCCGTCCGGCGTGCGGACGATCTGTGTGCGCTGGTTCGGTGTGCGCGCGTAGATCTCGACGGGGAACGGGTTGCCTCCGGTATTGAACCCGTCGTACGTGCCGCGCGCCACGAAGCCGCCAAGCGCCGCCAGCCGCTGGGTCCCGCCGAGCGCCTCCACGTACCTGTCCCAGACCTGATCGACCGAGCCGCGCGGGTCGGGAAAGATGCGCATCGAGCTCGGGTCGTCCAGCAGCTCGCCGTACTGCAGTGCCAGGCTCGGAATGACTTCAGGGCGGTAGTGCGCGCGGTGGCAGGTGAAACAGGTCACGCGCGCCTGCGCGCCGAAGAAGGTGCGGTTGATCGTGTTCATCATCACGACCATCTGGCGCGCGCGCTGGATCAGCGGCGTGGTGATCGCGAATGCGCTCCGATCCGTGTAGATCTGGTCGGAGTGACAGCTCACGCAGTCGTAGCCCAGCGAGGCGGAGAACATGCCCATCGTGTCCATGAACTCGTCAGCAGGAATGCCCTTCAGCACCTGGATGTTCTTGAACACCGTCTCGGCCATCGCCGGCGCGGGATCCGCCTGACCGCGGAGCGAGACCGCCGCCAACAGACACGCGGCTGCCGTGATCATCGCGACGCGCGCGGATCGTGTGTCGACCCTCATCGGATTGTCCGTGTATGTTACTTTACGCCCGTGCGCCGCCAGATCGCCTCATTGCTGGTCGTGGTGGCGGTTGGCGCGGCGGTCGCGTGCACGAACAATTCCCCACCACCCGAACGCACGCAGGACGCGGCCGCCGATGGCGTCGCGATGACCGGCGGCGAGTCGTCCGCCATCCACTTGCTGACGCTCACATACCGGAAGCCCGCGGTCGTCGGGACCGACGTCGCCGTCTCAGCGAAAGGCCTGCCCGCGGGGAGGGAAGTCGACCTGCAGTGGCTCACCGTCTCGGGCGGCTGGGTGATCGAGGACTACTACCATTTCCGCGGCAAGAAGTACTCGGAGACGTCGGTCTCCCTGGGCCGGTTCACCGTGGACGCGAACGGAGCGCTCAACGCCCGCTTCGCAGTCCCTGAGGACTTCGGCGGCGTGCACGACGTCGTCGCCACGATCGGCGGCGTGGCCGTCGCACAGAACGGCATCGAAGTCACGCAGAGTTTCGAGATGAGCCCGGCATCGGGTCCCCTCGGGACGCCCATCCAGCTGCGAGTCACGGGTCTCGGGTGGCGCACGATGGAAAGCACCTGGGTCGTGAACTGGGACAACACGCTACTGGGATTCGTGTCGGCAGCGTCATCGAAGGGATCCGCGATCGCGCGGTTCCGCGCCACCGGCCCCGCCGGAAAGCACATCGTTCATGTGCTGACCGGCTACCAGGGTCAGGGGTATCTGAATCACGAACAGGCGCCCAACAGCTACCTGCCGCGCCCGCAATTCACGTTCGAGACGACGCCTGGGCCGGCGCCCAACGCGGCGTACGCGGAGCCGTATCAGCGGCAGCCGGTGCCCGCGACGACCGTCGCCATCGACGGCGCGGCGTTCTTACTCAGCCCGACGCAGGGCCCGGTCCAGACGAAGGCGACACTGCGCGGAGCCGGATTTCCGCGGAACGCGTCCCTGCGGCTGATCTGGCAGACATACGTGGGGAGCCGGGTGAGTGGCAACGGATTCGAGCCGCAGGAGCGGGAGATCGGCACCGTGGCGGCTGGCGCCGACGGCCGCATCGACGCCCCGGTGTCGATTCCAGACGATCTCGGCGGCCTCCATGGACTGGTGCTGCGCGACGGCGACCGGACGCTCGCGCAGACCTACTTCGTCATCGAGACGAGCATCGTCGGCATGACGCCCGCTTCCGGTCCTGCCGGCACGCCGGTGACGATCCACCTCAAGGGCGTCGGATGGACGGAGTACGACAACATCTATGTCGCCACCTACGACAATGCCTATATGGGCTACGCGTGCGGCTTCAACACCAACGGCGACGTGGTCATCAACTTCACGGCGTCGGGCGAACCGGGCATCCACCTTATCGATCTGTATCCTGGCATCTATCAGGGGCCGGCCACGGAGCCGCAGCTGCTGTACCGGCTGCCGCAGCTCACGTACGCGGAGGATCATCCGGGGAACAAAATTCCGGCGCTGCGATTCGCGTTCGAGGTCACTCGTTAGCTTGACAAAAGCAGCAGCCCGTCGCCATCATGGGCGCTCGTTTTCTCGTGGAGGATGTCATGGGAATGAAGCTCGGGGCGGTACTGGCCGGCGTCGTTCTCGTCGGCGCCGGTTCACTGGCGGCGCATCACTCCGTCACCGCTGAATACGATCCCGCCAGGCCGATCACGATCACCGGAACCGTCACCAGGGTCGAGTGGACCAATCCGCATTCGCGCCTGTACGTCGATGTCAGGCAGCCCGACGGCAGCGTCGTGAACTGGAACCTCGAGCTGACCGCGCGCAGCGCGCTGGTTCGTCAGGGGTGGACCGGCCGCACGGTGAAAGCCGGCGACGTCGTCACGATCGAAGGCATTGGCGCCAGGACCAACGTCGCGGGGGCGAACGCGCGCTCGGTCACGCTCGCCGACGGACGGAAGGTGCTGTCCGGGATCAACGAAGAGCCATGACGCGTTGCAGAGTGGCGGTCGGCGCGGCCGCACTGATCGCCCCGCTGCTGGTGCAGCCCGCGGCGACGCAGTACGACCCCTCGCAGAAGCCGATTGCCGCGGTGACGCGCGAAGGCCCGCCCAAGGGTCCGGTGCCGCGTCTGCCGAACGGCATGGTCGACCTGATGGATGCCACGTGGGTCGGCGGCGGTCCGGTTCAGGACATCGAAGCGCAGGGCGGGCTCCGGAAGGGCGAGCTCCAGGAGATCCTGCTGCCCTGGGCCAGAGCACTCATGGCCACGCGAGACGAGACGCAGGAACCGCACAACGCCTGCCTCCCGATGGGCGTGCCGCGCGTGACGCCGTTCCCGTACCGTTTCGTCCAGAACTACACGCACAAGCCGCCGACGCACATGTTCATCCTCCAGGAAGGGAACATTCACAGCTTCCGGCAGATCTTCATGGACGGCCGCAAGCATCCGGCGGAACTCGACCCGACGTGGTACGGCCACTCGATCGGCTGGTGGGAGAAGGACACGCTGGTCATCGATACGGTCGGCTACAACGACAAATTCTGGTTCGATCGGCGCGGGCACCCGCACAGCGAACAGCTGCACACCGTCGAACGGTGGACGCGGCTGAATCTCGGCCAGATGGAGAACAAGGTCACGATCGACGATCCGGGCGCCTATACGCGTCCGTTCACCGTCACGTTCATGGCGACGACGACGCCTGGGGATGAACTGCTGGAGTACATCTGCCAGGAGAACAACCAGTACGGAGTTCAGACAATTCCGGAATACCGGGGTCCCACATTTGGCGGATTGCCCAGATAATCAATCACCTATGACACAACGTTACGCGTCCTCATTCCTCATTCTCGCAACCGCACTTCTTCTCGCACATCCCGCTCAGGCGCAGCAGACCGCGACGCAAAAACCGTTTGAGCCGCAGGTCGGTCAGGCGGGCAAGGACGTCGTCTGGGTGCCGACGCCGCAGGCGCTCGTCGACAAGATGCTCGAGATGGCGAAGGTCACGAAGAATGACTTCGTGATGGACCTTGGCTCTGGCGACGGCCGCACGGTGATCTCGGCGGCGAAGCTCGGCGCGCGGGCCGTCGGCATCGAGTACAACCCCGACATGGTCGCGCTCTCGCGGAAGAACGCGCAGGACGCCGGCGTCACGGCACGGGCCACGTTCGAGAACTCGGACCTGTTCAAGACGGATCTCTCGAAGGCCGACGTCATCACGATGTTCCTGCTGCCGTCGATCAACATGAAGCTCCGGCCGTCGATCCTCAACCTGCGCCCCGGCACGCGCATCGTGGCGAACACGTTCACGATGGACGACTGGGAAGCCGACGAGACGCAGCGCGTCGAAGGCGACTGCTCGGCGTGGTGCACCGCGCTCCTCTGGATCGTGCCGGCAAAGGTCGACGGCGCGTGGAAGATGGGAAACCAGCAGCTGGTGTTGAAACAGCGGTTTCAGATGCTGACCGGCTCGCTTGGCGGCGCCGACGTCTCGTCCGGCCGCCTCCGCGGCAACGAGATCACCTTCACCGTCGGCAACGCGGTCTACAGCGGGCGCGTCGACGGAAACGCCATCAAGGGAACGGTCAAGGGCGGGAGCGGCGGGACGTTCACCGCAACCCGGTAGCTATCGTTCTGTGGCGGCGGGAGTCCGGCGGCCGCGCGGGCCAAGGCCGCCGAACCCGCCGTCGTTGCAGGTCAGGCTGGGGGCCCCGCCCGGCAGTCCCTGCCGTTCGATCCAGCCGCAGCAGTAACCGGGCGCCCGCTCATCGCACGCCACGGGCAGGGTGTAGAGGCTGCGAATCTTCCTGCGGTACTCCGGATAGAGCGTCTCCGCGAATCCCATCGCCGCGTCCTTCGGCAGGTTGAACGTCCGCACCATGTAATCCGCTTCGGGGTTCTGTCCCGGCATGTTGTGCGGCACCTGGCCGGTGTCCTCGAGCGAGGGAATCTCGTTGGCGGTGTTGCACGTCTGGCGCGTCACGTCGGCCGCGCGCGGATTCCACTCGAAGACGCGGCTGACGACGTGCGGCTGCGTCAGGTAATACGGATCTTCCTGAATCGTCGTGATGGTCAGCAGGTTCTCACGGCGCGTGAAGTACATGTCGATCGTGGTGTGATCGCTCGCCGGGATGCCGACCCCGCGGCGGATCCACGCCGTCTTCAGGTGCGTCACGTGCGCGACCAGCGTATCGCCTTCCCAAGCACCGGTGGCAAACCCGCCCTCGGTGTGCTGGGCGTTCGGTGACGGGTGCGGCCGTCCGTCCATCCAGATGCGGATGTCGCCGCGCAGGTTGTCGCCGCCGAGTACCCAGGCGGTCACGCGTCCCTCGTCATTCCATTCCTTGAAGAACCGGATGGCGACCGGACGATACTGGAAGATGCCGGCCGACTGGGCGAGGCACTGGCGCTCGTACTGTGACGGCTGGTTCGACGTGTAGAGGAGAGCCTTGGCGCGACCCTCGTCGGTCAGCGGCACCCCGGTGTAATCGCCAAGAAACGACCCTGGACCACGCTCGATGTAGTCCTCGTGCATCAGCGGGATATAGGTGCCGCTCAGCTCCGCTTGCGCGGAAGCGGGAGCCGCGGACAGGAGGAGCACGCCCAGGACCGCACAGATGTATCTCATCTAAAACCTCGCATCACACGGCGTCGGGTCCCACTTGCTCGCGTCGCGTTCCGGCTCGAAGTGGAGCGCGGTGATCCAGGGCGACTGGAGGTAGACCGGATCGTCGACGATGTTCGTGATGACCAGGTAGCGCATGCCGTTGGCACGCGTGTGCACGTCCCACTGTTCGGTGAAGACGGCGGACGCGCTGTACGGGACGCCGTTCTTGCGCAGGTATCCCGGCCGCAGGTTCGTGGTGACCGATTTCATGTAACCGAAGCGCCGGGCGCCGCCTCCACGCCCGCCGGTCGTCGCGATCCATTCGGCGCGCGACGTGCCCTGCCAGCTTCGCTGCGCCGCCGCCGGGGCGGTCGCGCCGAAGCGGAAGAGACGGGTCTGCATGCCGTAGTCGGTCTCGAGCTTCAGGGTGGTGTCATCCTGCCAGCTGATGCGCAGGCGCGTCGGTCCCCGCATCACGCCGGGCGCGCCGTACGCGCGGCACTGCTCGCCGGCCGATTCATCCTTTGCCGGGTCCCACGCTTCAGCGACATCCTGCCCCTTCATGTTCAGCGGGATGCTGGGGAAATCTCCCTTTGACGGCGTCACCATCCGCCAGCGCCAGTCCTCGGAAATGACGGCCACCCAGTTGCCGGTGAGGTCGATCGGCGCTGTGGCTTTTGGGGTCTGTGGAGCCGGGCCCGCGGCGCGGCCCTGGGCCAGCGCCGCGTCGGGGCCGGCCGCCGCCCAGAGGAGCCCGAGCCAGACGACGGTGCGGACGACGGCACGAAGGACAGGTGCGCGCATCACGGCTCCGATCCCGCGGGCGGATTCTTCAACCCGTTGTAGACGGCCTCGACGAACATGTCGGTGGTCCACGGCCCCGAGTCACGCCCCCAGCGGGCGCGGTAGCCGGCCGCGGGGTTGGCGTTCCTGACCTGTTCCAGCGTCATCCCCTTCTGGATCTGGTCCGCGATGATGTTGCGGATGACGGTTAGCGTGTCGCGGTAGTCGACCAGTTCCGCGTAATCCGCGACGCGTCCGTGGCCGGGCACCACCAGCGTCCGCGCATCCTTCAGGACGAGCGGCATGGCGGGAACGACGAGATCGAGCAGCCGGTTCAACGCGGCCAGCTCGCCCTGGATAGATCCGCCTCGGGTGGGATCGATCACGGGAAAATGCCGCAGATCGAGCACGTCGCCGGTGGCAATCACGTCGGCGCGCCGGAAATGCACCATCGCGTCACCGTCCGAGTGCGCGCCGAGCTGCCGGATGATCTGGATGGGGTCGTCATTGACGTAAAGCGACCGGTACCGGGAGGTGAATGTCTCGCTCGGCCACGCGCCCGACGGCAGCGCCGCGGGACCGGTCGCCCCGCTCAGGCGCAGCAGCACGTTCTCGTGTGAGACGACGGCCGCGCGCGGATCGTCGGCGAAGGTGTCATCCATGAGCGACGCGCCGGCGCGCGCCAGCGTCTCATTGCCGCCGACATGGTCTTCGTCCGGGCCCGTGTTGATGATGTAGCGGATCGGCCGTCCGCTGATGCGCCGCACCGCTGCCAGCACGTCGCTCCCGCGCGATGCGGATCCGCTGTCGACCAGGACCAGGCCATCCTCGCCGACATGGACGGTGATGTTCCCGCCGGCGCCGAAGATGACGAAGACGTTGGAGCGGATCTGGAGCGTTTCGAACACCGCCGCGTCCGTGGGACGCTGCGCCGCGGCGGGCTGTACCTGCGTGGCCGCAGCGAGGAGCGCGGCCATCGCCATCCATCGCGGCGAGAGGCGCCGGGCGAGCCGGGAAGTCATCGTCGCGAGAGGATAACCCAGTTCCGCCGGTGGCAGGCAGTTGTGGTAGATTCGCGCTGCCCAAACGGCGGCAGACAGGAGTGCAGATGCGCGTACGTTGGCTCGCGGTTGTCTCTCCGTTCGTTCTCACGCTGGCCGTTGCCGCTGCGCAGCAGGCTCCCCGTCCTCCGGAATCGCCCCGGCTGCGCCTCTCGAGTAGCGCGTTTGCCGATGGCGCCCGTCTGCCCGCCGGGTCGTCCTGCTATGCGGACGGGGCGAAGTGGGGGTCCCCTCCGCTGCAGTGGGCCAACGCGCCGAAGGAGACCGTCAGCTTTGTCCTGATGGTGAACGGGCCGGACAACCACCCGATGCGCGGCCTGGCCGACGAGTTCTTCTGGGTCCGGTGGAATCTCCCGCCGACCACGACTTCACTACCGGCCAGTGCCCCGCTTGGCGCGGAGCTGCCGGACGGAAGCCGGCAGGTGACGGGCGGCCGAGGCATCGTGGGATACCGGCCTCCCTGCGCGCCGCCAGGCGCGGGCCCGCTCCACTACCAGTTCAAGATTTACGCGCTCGACACCTTGCTCGCGCTACCGGCGGCCGCGACGCGGCCCGATGTCTTCAAGGCCATGGATGGACACATCATCGGCACCAGCACCTACTACGCGGTGCTCGAGCGGCTGCCGAATCAGGGATGGGCGGTGTTCTGATGAAAATTGCTTTCTGTGCGGCGCTCATGATCGCGACGCTCACGGGGGCGGCGCCGCTGGCGCATCACTCGTTCGCCGCGACCTACCTGGAAGACAAGTCCGTGACGATTGAAGGGGAGATCGTGCAGTTCCTGCTGCGCAGCCCCCACTCATTCGTGCACGTCATGGTCGCCCAGCCCGACGGGACCAAGGTGCGGTACGTCGTGGAGTGGGGATCCCCGTCGCAGCTGAGCGGACGCGTCTCGCGCGACACGCTCAAGGCGGGGGACAAGGTCGTGATCAGCGGCAATCCGGGACGCAACACCGCGGATCACCGCGTCCGCCTGCTCACGTTCAAGCGACCGGCCGACGGCTGGAGCTGGGGCATGCTCGCCGACGAAAAATTCGACTGAAGAAAATCTGACCCAGGGTTCTCTTGCGAGGAGGCTAGGAATGAAGCGCGTCTTGCGCGGGTTCGCCGGCGTCGTCCTGACGATACTTCTGGGGAGTTCCCCGGCGTGGGCCCAGGCGACAGCACAAATCAACGGCACGGTCGCCGATTCGAGCGGGGCCGTCCTCCCTGGCGTGACGATCGTGGCCACGCAGATAGATACCGGCGCGCGGCGGGAGGTCGTCAGCGACGCCGCGGGCGCGTACTCGCTGCTCAATCTTCCGCTCGGTCCCTACCGGCTCGAGGCTTCGCTTGCGGGCTTCCGCAGCTACGCGCAAACCGGCATCGTGCTGCAGGTGAACAGCAACCCGGTCATTCCGGTGAGGCTGGAGCTCGGAAGCCTCCAGGAAACGGTGTCGGTCGAAGCCGCCGCGCCTCTCGTCGAGACGCGCAATCCCGCGATTGGGTCGGTGATCGACAACGAGCAGGTGGAAGCCCTGCCGCTCGAGGGGCGCAATCCGGTCATGCTCATCGTCATGGCCGGCGCGGCCGCGGATACCGGCGCGCCGACGAGCCGCAGCATGACCACCAGCCGCGGCATCGCGATCACCGGGGGGCAGCCGTTCGCCGTCAGCTACCTCCTTGACGGCGCCATGCACAACAACGTCCTCGACGGACTGGGGCTGCCGCTGCCGTTTCCCGACGCGCTGCAGGAATTCCGCGTGGAGACCAGCTCGCAGAACGCGCAGAACGGCCGCCAGGGGAGCGGCACGGTGAACGTCGTCACCAAGGCCGGGACCAACCTGTTGCACGGCGATCTGTTCGAGTTCGCGCGCCACCACCGGTTCAACGCCACGAGCCGGTTTGCCGGGGTCAACCCCGCCACGGGCAAGCGGCGCAGCGACGGTCTCGTCCGCAATCAGTTCGGCGGCACGCTCGGCGGCCCGATTGCGCAGGACCGCATCTTTTTCTTCGGTGCCTATCAGGGGACGCGCGCCACGCAGACGCCGGCCGACCAGATTACATTCGTCCCCACAGCGGCGATGCTGGCCGGTGATTTCACGCAGGTGGCGTCTGCCGCCTGCCGCGCCCAGGGCAACCTGAATCTCCCGGCGCCGTTCGCCGACAACCGCATCGCGCCTTCGCAGCTCAGTCCGGCGGCCATCGCCATTGCGCGGCGCCTGCCCACGACGACCGATCCGTGCGGCCGCATCACGTTCTCGCGGCAGACCAAGCCGGAGGAGTCACAGCTGATCGGGCGCATCGACTACCAGATCACGCAGAACCACTCGCTCTTCGCGCGCTACTTCCGGACGACGACGTTCTGGGATCCGGCGTTCCTCAATGGTGACGGCAACGTGCTGTCCGCGTCCGGCCTGGGTGCCGGTGGGCGCGACAGCGGCTCGAACTCGCTGGTGGTCGGTGACACGATGGTGTTGAGCAACACCGTCGTCAACAACATCCGCTTTACGGCGAATCGCACCGACGTGCACCGCACGCACGCCGACATGTTCGGGCCCGAGGACGTCGGCGTCAATATCCATACGCACGTCCCTGAAATCATGCTGATCAGCGTGACGGGGGGCTTTTCCGTCAACACCAACACCGAGACCGATTCGTGGTACCGGCCGAACACCTACGCGTTCTCCGACGATCTGACGCTGGTGCGCGGAAACCACCAGTGGGGGATCGGGGGATCGGTGGCGCTCAACGACTGGAAGACCAACTCGAACGTGCGTTCCCCCGGCTCCTTCAGCTTCAATGGCTTTGCGACGGGGCTTGCGATGGCCGATTTCATGACCGGCCGTGTGTTCGAGTTCCGCCAGGCACCGCCTTTCAAGCTCGACATCAAGCAGAAGTACTTCGGCCTCTACGCCCAGGATACCTGGCGGATGTCGCCGAACGTGACGGTGAACTATGGACTTCGATGGGAGCCCTGGTTCCCGCAGCAGCACCAGAACGGCGCGATCTACAACTTCGACCGCGATCGCTACGTGGCAGGGCAGCGCAGCCAGGTGTTCCAGCAGGCGCCTCCCGGATTCACCTATCCGGGCGACGCGGATTTCCCGACTCAGGCCGGGATGTACACCGAATGGACGAACGTCCAGCCGCGCGTAGGGATGTCGTGGGATCCGGAGGGCGACGGCCGCACGTCGGTGCGCGCCGGCTACGGCATGAACAGCAACTTCATTGCCGGTGAGTTCTACT
The DNA here is from genome assembly GCA_945903265.1 of Candidatus Sulfopaludibacter sp. SbA3. GTDB lineage: Bacteria > Acidobacteriota > Vicinamibacteria > Vicinamibacterales > UBA2999 > CAXNKG01. Next base: position 54,011 of record CAMDNQ010000002.1, on the reverse strand, counting down.
TTGACGCCGCGCAGGCGCCGCCCTTCGGCCTCGAGCAGCGGTTGATCAATCTGGGACCGAACGCGCTTGATGATCCCTGGCGCGCGGCGGGGCGGACCAACCCGTACCCGTACTCGCCCAGCGCCACCTCCGCGTTCCCGTCGTACGCGCTCCTCATCCAGGCGCCCAAGGATCTGGAAACGACGCGCGTGCACAGCTGGAACGTCGGTGTTCAGCATCAGATCGGCGACAACATCGGCGTGTCCGCCAACTACCTCGGCAACTATCTGATGAACGTGTGGGGCGACGTCACCGGCAACCCCGGCACCATTCCGGCAGGAGTATCGCCGACCGGTCCGTGCACGCTGCGCAATCCTGCGGCGCCCGGGGGCACGCAGACGTATCCGAACTGCTCGGCGGCTCCGCTCGACGTGCGCCGCGAGATCACCCAGAACAATCCGGCCGTCGGCCAGTACATCGGGTATCTCGACTGGGTGACCGACGCCGGCTGGCAGCGGTACCACGGCCTGCAACTGTCGTTTCAGCGCCGGTCGGTCAGCGGCCTCAGCACCAACGCGAACTACACCTGGTCCACCTGTCGCGGCCTCATCAACCAGGGCGGGACCCCGCTGAACGTCGGGACGGGGTACATGATTCCGGTGTCCCTCATCAACCCGCCGGCCGACATGCAGGCGATCTTCGATCAGGACGAGGGGCACTGCGCCAGTTCGCCGACGCATATTTTCAACATGACGGCGACCGTGGCGTCACCGGAGTTCAGCAACACCGCGGTCCGCATGATCGCGTCCGGGTGGAGACTGTCGGGCATCTTCCGCGCGGCGTCGGGAGACTGGCTCACCATCAGCACCGGGGCCGATCGCGCGCTCACCGGGGTGCAGGCGACCGCCCAGCGCGTGAACCAGATCCTCGACAATCCGTTCGGAGAGAAGACGATCAACAGCTGGTTCAACCCCGCGGCGTTCGCGCAGCCGGCGCTCGGCACCCACGGCAACTCCGGCCGCAACGCGTTCCTCGGGATGGCCCGGAGGCAGCTGGATTTCTCGCTCGTGCGCGGGTTCGGCTTCCTGGGCACGCACCGGATCGAGGCGCGCGTCGAGGCGTTCAACACCTTCAACTGGTTCCGGCCGCTGCCGGGGAACAATCAGTCGCCCGTCACGAACTACAGCGACGCGAATTTCGGCAGGTACCTCACGGCCGACGATCCGCGAATCATGCAGTTCGCGCTGAAGTACTCGTTCTAGAATATGGGCGCCATGGATTCAGGGGGAGCGGTTCGGGGGCGTACGGGCGCCCGGCGCATTTCGGCAATCGCCGCGCTGGTGCTGGCGTGCGCCGTGCCGCCGGCCGCCGCGCAGGTCGAGCTCTCGGGATCGTGGCGCCCGCTTCCGCGCAATCAGGACGGCAGCGGGATGACCGGTGATACGGCCGGCGTCCCCGTGAGCCAGGAAGGCCGGTGGCGCGCCGACAGCTGGTCGCCGGATGACTTCGACGTCGCGGAGTTCGTCTGCCGTCCCCACGCGTGGGATTACTCCCTCGAAGGGCCGCTGTCGCCGCTCCGCTTGTGGCCCGAGATCGATCGCAACACGCAGAAGATCGTCGCCTACCGCGGGCACGTCAACATGATGGAGCAGGAAACGACCATCTGGATGGACGGACGCCCGCACCCACCGGCGAATACGCTCCACACCTGGAGCGGCTTCTCGACCGGCGAATGGGACGGCGACACGCTGGTGGTCACGACCACGCATCTCAAGGAGGCCTACATCCGGCGCGGCGGGCTCATGCGCAGCGATCAGTCGGTCGTGCGGACGCGGTGGCGCCGGATGGGCGATTACCTCCAGGCGACGAGCATCCTGTACGACCCGGTCTATCTGGCGGAGCCGTACATCCGTACCACGATGATGTGGATCAACGATCCCAACATGGCGATGGCGCCCTATCCCTGCGAGGAAGCGACCGAGACGGCGGTGCCGCGTGGCACGGTGCCGCATTTCCTCCCGGGTGAGAGTCCGCTGCCCGGCCTGAATCCCAAGCTGGCCGACGGCTACGCGACGCCGTACGACGCGCGCCTCGGGGGCGCGCAGACGATGTATCCGGAATTCGTCACGAAGATGAAGGGGATGCCCAAGCCGACGGTGCCGGCGCCTCCGGGGTCGGTGGAGTGAGCTCCCTGCGGATTGCCGCCGTCGCCGGCGTCCTTCTCGCCGGCCTCCTGGGTTCGTCGCATGTGGTCTTCTCGCAAGGTCCGGCCGCCGGCCGCCAGGCGGTCTGGCCGCCGCGCATCCAGGGCCCCGCGCCCGGCGACCTTCAGGTGCTGCCGGTGCGCGGCAACGTCCACGTCATCATCGGCGCCGGGGCGAACATCACCGTCCAGTCGGGGACGGACGGCATCCTGCTCGTCGATACGGGCACCGCCGCGATGAGCGGCAAGGTGCTCGAGGCGATGAAGACGATTTCGACGCGCCCGCTGCGCTACATCGTCAACACCACCGAATTCGAGGACCACGTCGGTGGCAACGCGGCGATTGCCGACACCGGCGAGATCATTCCGTTCCGCGAGCCGAACTACACCGCGGGACCGCAGGGGGCGCTCGACATCACGAAGGCGTCGGTCATCGCGTACTACACGATGTTCCATCGGCTCGCAGGCCCGACGGGCGGGACCCCGAAGATCCCCGAGCTCGGGTGGCCCGACAACACGTTCTCGATTCCTCAGAAGCGCCTCTATTTCAACGACGAGCCCGTCGTCGTCATTCACCGCCCGTCGAACACAGATGGCAACAGCATCGTGCTGTTCCGCCGCTCGGACGTGGTGAGCGCCGGCGCGCTCCTCGATTTGACGGGATACCCTCGGATCGACACCGCGGCGGGCGGCAGCATCGAGACACTCGTCGACTCCCTCAACGGGCTGATCGACGTCACCGTCCCGGCGAGGAATGCCGAGGGCGGGACACTGGTCATACCGGCCCACGGCCGCATCGCGGATCATGCCGAAGTCGTCTACTACCGCGACATGATCACGATCATCCGGGACCGGGTTGCGGCCATGGCCAGGAAGGGGATGACGCTGGCCCAGGTCAAGGCGGCGCGGCCGACGCGGGAGTACGATAAGCGGTACGGAAGCACGACGGGGACGTGGACGACGGAGATGTTCGTGGACGCCGTCTTCCGCAGTCTCGGCAAGTCCTGAAAGGAGACCGTCTGATGAAACGCATGGTCCTGTTGCTCGCGGCCGGCCTGGTGCTGGCGGGGACCGGACGCGCCGTCGCGCACCACTCGTTCGGCGCGACCTATGACTCCTCGAAGAAGGTGCAGATCGAGGGCGTGGTCAAGGAGTTCGTCTGGCGCAATCCGCATTCGTTTCTGCGCGTCGACGTGACGGAGAAGGACGGAGTGACGAAGACGTGGGCGCTCGAATGGGGCTCCATCAACCAGCTCGCGAGCGCGAACCTGACACGCACGACGCTCCGACCCGGAGACAAGCTCGTCATCTCAGGCGAACCGGCGCGTGATCAGTCGTCGCCCCGTCTCCTGATTGTCAGCATGAAACGGCCTGCCGACGGCTGGTCATGGCAGGGCCGGGTCGAGTAATTGGCTCGCGTACCCTTCTCGGGCCGCTGGGCGGCCGCGCTGCTCGCGGCCGCGCTGCTCGTTCAGACTGACGCGGACGCGCAGGGCCGCGGCGGGACCGCTCCCGCCAGCGCCCGTGCCGCGGCGCCGAGAGACTTCGCCGGGTACTGGGTGGCGGTCGTGACCGAGCACTGGCATCTGCGCATGATGATGCCGCCCAAAGGGGACTACGCGATGCTGCCGCTCACCCCCGACGGGCGGAAGACGGCCGATGCCTGGGATCCGGCAAAAGACAAGGCCGAGGGGGCCGAGTGCCGGGCGTACGGCGCCGCCGGTGTCATGCGCATTCCCGGCCGGCTGCGCATCCACTGGGCGGATGACAACACACTGCAACTTGATACGGACTCGGGAACGCAGACGCGTCTGCTGCGCTTCGGCGCCGCCGGCGCGACGGCACCGGCTGGGGCGGCGAGCGACTGGCAGGGGCGGTCTGTCGCGCAGTGGCAAGGTCTCGGCGGCCGCGGCGGCGGACGCGCGACCGGTCAGCTTCGCGTGGTGACCACCAACATGCGGCCGGGGTACCTCCGCAAGAACGGCGTCCCGTACAGCGAGAACGCGCGCCTCGAGGAGTTCTTCGAAACCTTTACCGAGCCGAGCGGCGACTCGTGGCTGGTGGTCACGTCGATCGTGACGGATCCGCGGTACCTCACACAACCGTACGCCACGACCTATCCCTTCAAGAAGATCGGCGATCGCGCGGGATGGGACCCGACCCCGTGCCGCGCCGATGAACCGAGATAAGCAGGAGTGATGCGAATGCGCAGAGTCATGCTCGGCGTCGGCGTGTTTGTGGCGGTGACGGCGATCGCGCAGACGGGGGTCGGCGCAGGGCAGACCGCTCCTCAGGGCGCGACGGCGCCCGCGGGTGATGCGGCAGCGGGCAAGCTGCACTACACCTTTGGCAACACATCCTGCACGAACTGCCACGGCGTCGAAGGCCAAGGGGCGTTCGGCCCGGCGCTCGCGGGTGGCCGGCTGACGTTCGAGCGGTTCCGGGCCTACGTGCGCAATCCCCTGGCTCGCATGCCGGCGTATCCGGAGTCGGAGCTGACCGACCAGGAAATCGCGGACATGGTGGCGTACTTCGCGACCATTCCGGCGGGCGCCAAACCGCTGGCCTGGCGCACGCCGCTCCCCGAGGGCGCGCCCCGTGGCCAGCAGCTGGCCATTTCGATTGTGGGCTGCGCGCAGTGCCACGGCGCGACGTTCGAGACGCCGCGCCACGGCGCCGCGGAAGTCAGCGGCGACTTTGACTGGTTCAAGCGTCAGGTCTATGACCACACAAACGCGATGCGCGAGCACTGGGCGCAGATCGACCGATCGCTGCAGCCGCTGACGCCCCTCCCGTCGGGGCCTCCCGGCCGGAACCGCATCCGCATGGGCAATTACTCGCCCTCGCGGCTGCCGGAGGCGACGCTGAAGGAAATGTGGGCCTGGATGAACGATATCGGGCTGTACCTGCCCGTCCTGCGGGGACGCATCACGCCGGCCGAGCCGACACCTGCGGCTCGCGCGTACACCGTCGAAGTGATCAACACCGCGGTCAAGGGCAAGGGCATTACGACTGAAGGCATCACGGTGCAGGTGGCGCTTCCGGCTGGAGTGACGCTCGTGAGCGCCACCGGCAACGGATACCAGGGTGTCCATCACAGCGAAGAAGCCAAGGCGGACGTGGCGGCCTGGAAGATTCCGAGCCTGGTGGCCGGCGATCGGCAGGTCTTCACCGTGACGCTCTCGGCTCCGGCGAGCACGCTCAAGGGCACTATGACCTGGGCGAAGCCGGCGGTGAAGGCCGACGGCGAGATCGAATTCGCGCTCGCGGGCCCGGGGGGCCGAGGCGGTCGGGGGGGCGTGTAAACCCATCAATGGATCTATTTACCTGGCTCGAGGCGACATCAATTGCGACCTGGGTTCGCGAAGGCGAATCCCTCCTGGCATTCCCGACGATCCTGACTCTGCATACGTTCGGTCTCGGCATGCTCGTCGGCGCGGCCGCGGTCGTGAACCTGCGGCTGCTCGGCATCGGCTGGCGCGCCCCAATCGCGGCGTTCAGGTCGCTCTTCACCGTGATGTGGATCGGGTTCTGGCTGAACGCCATCACCGGAACGATGCTCTTCATGGCGCAGGCGACCAATCGTGGCACGTCCCTGTTCTTCCTGGCGAAGATGCTGTTCGTGGCGATTGGCGTGGCATCGACGCTGCTCATCAAGCGCCGCGTGTTTGACGGGACGCCGGACGCGACCGCTCCCGGGCGCGCGCTCGCGATGGTCTCGCTGGTCGCGTGGACCGCCGCCATCACCGCGGGCCGCTTGCTCGCGTACGTGTAGGAAGGGCTCTCCAAACCACGATGGAATCGATCAACACCGCTCATCTGCACCTGCTGCTGAACCACGTCCCGACGGTCGGCCTGGCCGCCGGCCTGGGTCTGCTGGTGCTGGCGCTCATCCGGAAGAACGACGATCTGCTCCGCGCGAGCTGCGAGGTGCTGTTTGCCATCGCGCTGCTGACGCTGCCGGTCTACCTCACGGGTTCGGCTGCGGAACAGGCGATTGAAGACATGGACGGCGTCGCCGTACCGGCCATCAAGGCGCACGAGCTCGCCGCGCTCTGGGCGTTTGTCGCGATGCAGTTCACCGGCCTCGCCGCGTGGGTGGCGCTCTGGCAGAGCCGTCGCGCGCCGCGCCCGCCCCGGAAGAGCGTGGGCGTCGTCCTGCTGCTCTCGGTGCTGACGATGGCGATGATGGCGCGCGCCGCGACGATCGGCGGTGAAATCCGCCATCCCGAGATCAATCCCGAGGCGATCGCGGTCGGCGTGCCCACCGGCTGGTTCACTCCGGCGAACATCGCGCACGTCACCACGACGTATCCGTGGGTCTGGCCGGCGGCGGAGTGTCTGCATTTCCTCGGCCTGGCGCTCACGTTCGGCATTCTGCTGGCGATCAATCTCCGGATCCTGGGGATGATGAAGGGGCTCTCGTTTGCCGCGCTCCATCGGCTGCTGCCCTGGGGCATTCTCGGGCTGGCGATGAATCTCGTCACCGGCATGATGTTCTTTATCGCCGCGTCGACGCAGTACACCGACAACGTGGCCTTTTTCTGGAAGGTGCTGTTCCTCGGGATCGCCGGCGCCCATTTCCTCTATCTGACAGTGCTCGACACCACGTGGACGCTCAAGGCCGGCGAGAACGCGGGCATGTTCCAGAAGGCCGTGGCGGCGGTCGCGATTGCATCTTGGGTCGGCGTGATCTACTGGGGCCGGATGCTTCCGTTCATCGGTAATGCGTTCTAGGACACTCCTCACCGTCGCGCTCCTCGCGCTGACCGTCGGGGTCGCGGGCCGGCAGGCGCCGGCCGATCTCGTGCTCACCAACGGCAAGATCATCACGGTCGACAACCGGTTTCAGATTGCGCAGGCGGTCGCCATCCGCGGCGAGCGCATCGCCGCCGTTGGCACCAACGCCGAGATCGCGCGGCTGGCCGGACCGGCTACGCGCCGGATCGATCTCCGCGGTCGCTCGGTCGTCCCCGGCATGATCGACAACCACGCGCACTACATGGAAGAAGGCGTGCTCTGGACCGTGGAGCTGCGGCTCGACGGCATCGAGTCGCGAAAGCAGGCGCTGGAGGCGATTCGCGCCAAGGCGGCGTCGCTGCCGGCAGGCCAGTGGGTGTACACGCTCGGCGGGTGGTCGACGGATCAATTTACCGACGACAAGCGGCCGATGACGAAGGCCGAGCTCGACGCGGCGGCGCCGAATCATCCGGTGCTGCTGCAGGTCACGCGCGCGGAAACGTATGTGAACAGCCGCGCCGTGGACGTGCTGGGGCTCGCGAAGCGGACGGAGCCCTGGATTACCCGCGACGCCGGCGGTCAGCCAACCGGCGTGCTCAACGCTGGCGGCGCGAACTTCGGTCCTGCGACCGGGATTTCGGACGCGATACCGCGCCCGACCATCAACCAGGTCGAAGCTAACAGCATGGCGATGATCCGCGAGCTGAACGCAGCCGGCCTCACCGCGTCGGGCGGGACGTGTCCCGCGGAGTTCGTCCCGATCTTCCAGAAGTGGGCTGCGGAAAACCGGTTGAACAAGCGGTTCTTCTGCCTGGTCTCCTTTCCGATGGGCGCCAACGCTGACGCGGTGACGAAGAACCTACCGCGGATTGCGGAGATCAAACTGTTTCAGGGCGATCACTGGGTCGATCATTTTGCGTACGGAGAAGGACTCTACGGCCCGGCCGGGGACAGCATGGTCGCGCCGCGCGGCACGCAGCGGCCGGAGGATTTCGAGCAGTGGGGACGCATCGCGCGTGAAATCGCGAGGGCGGGCCTGCCGCTCCATTCGCATACGACGCTCGAACAGACCTTCGACGGCTTCCTCGGGCAGATCGAGCAGATCAACAAGGAGATCCCCGTCCGCAACCTGCGCTGGGTGCTGATCCACGGCGAGCAGGTCACGCCCGCCCAGATCGAGCGGATGAAGCGGCTTGGCCTGACGCTCGGCATCCAGCCGCGCGCCACGATCATGGGCGGCATCTATCACCGCGCCCACGGCGACCGCGCGTACGGCATGCCGTCGTTCAGGACGATTCAGGACAGCGGGATCATCTGGGGCCTCGGCACCGACGCGTTCGAGGTGAATCAGTACCGGCCGTTCACCACCCTGCAGATGGCGGTCACCGGGAGGATGGTCGGCGGCGCGATCGTGAACCGGCAGCCGGTGAGCCGCGAAGACGCACTGATCGCCCACACGCGGGGCAGCGCCTACCAGGTGCTGCAGGAGAACAATCTCGGATCCATCCAGGCCGGCAAGCTGGCCGACATGGTGGTGCTCGATCGCGACTATCTGACGGTGCCCGCCGATCAGATCAAGACCATCAAGTCGGTGATGACGATCGTCGGCGGCCGCGTCGTCTACGAAGCGCCGTAGCGCGATTACCGCGTGGCCGGGGCGGGCGCTCCGGCCACGTTCGGCCGCACGTCCACCGTCCATGACAGCGGCAGCGACACCGGGTTGTAGCAGATCTTGTCGTCGCACGCCTGGTACTCGAGCGTGCCGCTCAGGGCGAGCGCCTTCCGTCCGCTGAACGCCTTCTGCGCCTCGGGTGTCACTTCCGGCACCACCTCCACGAGAATCGTGAACGGCTTCTGGTAGGTCGCCACCCGCTCGTTCAGCGGCTTGAAGTGGTAGATCTCCGACACTGGGTACTTCGCAGGCAACACGCGGAGGTACAGCTGCGGCGCCACGTCGAGCGTCACGACGCGGTAGTTCTTCGCGCCGGGCGCGTAGACGTGCATGCCTTTCTTCGGTGTGATCTGGAGGGCGAGCGCGAACCGGTTGCCGAGGGCAATCACCTGATCGCTCGGGTAGGTGCGGATGTCGAGGTGTGCGGTGGAAGCCTGCGTGCCTCGAACAGCGCCGGATGTCAGCCCTGTCCGGAGCATGACGGCCGACGTCGTGATGCGCTCCCGGTAGTAATCCTCGAAGAAGCGCGAGGTGACACGGCCCTGGCGGTCGACGATGAACGTGCCCGGGAACGGGATGCCGCGAAGGTTCTCGGACGGCGCGTTCACCGTCGCATAGAGCCGGAGATCGGCGACCACGCCCGGATCCGTGCCGTTCGGCCCCAGCGCGTCGTCGACGACCGTGTTGAGGATGCCGTAACGCTTGATCGTCGCCGATCCCAGATCAGACAGCAGCGGGTACGTGATGCCCTGGCGCTGGCTGAAGCTCGCCAGAATGCCGGGCGCGTCGTAGCTGATGGCCGCCACGCCAAGGCCCTGCGAGCGGAGCGCCTCGACCTGGGCCTGCAGCTCCACGAGCTGCGTGCGGCAGTACGGGCACCAGTCGGCGGACCTGACGAACACGATCATCGCGCCCCGCGGCCCCATGACCGATTGCAGGGTTCGCTCGCGGCCGTCCTGATCCCTCAGCGCGAAATCCGGTACGCGCTGCCCGACCTGCGGTCCGAGCGCCGACACGTTGATGCGCTGGCGGGCCGAACCGGCCGGCTGCTGCGCTTCGGGAGCGGCGATGCCCGCGAACACGAGCAAGGCGGTCAAGGCGAGTCGCATCGTCATACTGGTGTTGTAGACCGCCGCTGGCGCGCTTGCAAGGTAAATAGGGCGTGCTGCGCTCGACTGCCCGAGCTAGACGTTGACCACGGGCGGTGGCGCGCCGGCGGCGCCCCGCCGATCGAACCCCAGCCGGCGATCGAGGCTGTAGCATCCCGCCCCCAGCATCAACAGCACGATGTAACCCGCCGCCGCGTCGATCGGATGCGCCCGCCCGCCCCCGAGCGTCCCGGCGGTCGCCAGGCTCTGGGCGGCGGCGACGAACATCACGAAGATCATGACGGCCGCCGCGGGCCGCACCGCGAAGCCGGCGAGGAACAGCGCGCCGGCGGCCAGCTCCGTCGCGCCCGCCATGAATCCCCAGAAGACTGGTGCGAAGCCGATCCCAATCGCCTGCATGGCGCGCCCCGTCGCTTCCCAGCGATCCGGCGCCAGCACCTTCGGGAGACCGTGAGCAAACACAAGCGTCAAGCCAAGCAGCACGCGGAGGAGAAGAAGCGCAGAATCGCGTTGCCGGTCCAGGGAGTTCAACATGGTCGCACCTCGTGATGTACGTGATGGTTGCACCGGGCGAGCGGATCGGGGCGGAGTATATGAATAATTGAGGTGTATGCCACGATTATTTGCGGGCGGCGTCAGCGGCCTGAGCGTCGGCTTGTGCCTGGTGATTCTGTCGCATCCGGCGGGTGCCACCGGCCCTTTCCAGGCTCCCGCGGTACTTCCCGATGCGCCAGGCAAGGCCGTCGTCGAGCGCATTTGCCTGGGTTGCCACGGTGCGGAGGTGATCGTTCCCGCGCGCACCCTGCCCGTCTGGCGGGAGACCCTCGAATTGATGAAGGGTTTCGGCGCCGTCGCCACCGACGAGGAGTGGACGACGGTCCACACGTATGTCTTCTCGAACCTCGCAGCGCTGAATGTCAATCGCGCGTCCGCGGACGACTTTGCGGCGCTCTTCCTGCTCGATGCCTCGGCAGCCACGAGCGTCGTCGCGCATCGTGAGAAGTCCGGCGGGTTCAGGACGATCGACGATCTGAAGAAGGCGCCGGGGCTCGACGCCGCCCGCGTCGACGCCGCGAAAGATCGCTTATCCTTCTGACCATGGAAATGACGATTATGGTGAGCCTGGTGGTCATCGTGACGCTTGGCCTGCTCGGCCTGGCCGGCGTCCTGATCAACCGCAGCTCCGATACCACGGACTGATTCCTTTCCTGGAGTTTTGATGCGGCGTAGCCATTTTGTGACGCGCAGGCTGAAGCCTGCGCTCTACGTGACCCTCGCGGCGGCGATGGCAGCGGCATGGCCCGCGCCGGCGCTCGCGCAGACGCCGTCGCGCGTCATCCGCCAGATCGATCAGCGCTGCGCCAATTGCCACACGGGCATCGGTGCCGACGCCGCGAAACGAACGCCGGATGTCGAAGGGGCGCCGACGTACGCGACGCTCCGGCAGATGGCGCCCGACACCATCCTCCGCGCGATCACCACCGGCGCGATGCGCGTCCATGCCGAAGGCATCCCGGACGAAGTGAAGCGGGCGATGGCGGAATACATCAGCGGGCGCAAGCTGAGTCCGCTGGGTGCCGGCGAGGCGAAGATGATGCCGAACCGGTGCGTGGCGAGTCCGCCGCTGGGGAACATCGCGAACGCGCCGCTCTGGAACGGCTGGAGTCCTGACGCCACGAATGCGCGCTTCCAGCGCGCGGGCGGTATCAACGCGGCCGATGTGCCGCGCCTCACCGTGAAATGGGCGTTCGGCTTCCCGGGCGTGTCCTCCGTGTACGGCCAGCCCACGGTGGCCGGCGGCCGCGTGTTTGTCGGCGTCGACACCGGGTACGTCTATGCGCTCGACGCGGCGACCGGCTGCGTCCACTGGACCTACCTCGCCGAAACCGGCGTGCGCAACGCGGTCAACATCGGGCCGATTCCCGGATCCCCTGGCCAGTACGCCGCGTACTTCGGCGACATGCACGGCCGGGTCTACGCCGTAAACGCCCAGACCGGACAGCAGCTATGGAAGGTGTGGGGCGACACGCATCCCCTCGCCGTGGTCACCGGATCGACGACGCTCTTCGAAGGCCGGCTCTACGTCCCGATGTCGTCGCGCGAGGAAGCGGCTGGGGGCAGCCTGAACTATCCCTGCTGCACCTTCCGCGGCAGCATCGTCGCGCTCGACGCGGCCACCGGGAAAGAGATCTGGAAGTCGTATGCGATCCCTGAACCGCCGGTACCGTCGCGCCGCAACTCCACGGGGACGCAGCTATGGACCGGATCTGGCGCCGCCATCTGGCACGCCCCGACGATCGATCCGCGGAACCGCGCGGTGTACGTCGCAACAGGCGACGGGTACACCGAGCCGGCGCACAAGAACACCGACGCCGTGATGGCGCTGCACATGGACACCGGCAAGATCCTCTGGTCGGTGCAGGACTACGAAGACGACGTCTGGCTCGTGGCGTGCGCGCAGGAACCGACGGAGAACTGCCCGAAGGACCTTGGCCCCGACTACGACTTCGGCGCCTCGCCGATCCTGATGAACCTGCCGAACGGGCGTCGCGTCCTGCTGGCGGGAAACAAAAGCGGCCAGGTATTCGCGCACGATCCCGACGACAACGGGAAGCTGCTCTGGAAAGCGACCTTCGTCGAAAAGATTGGCGAGTCGGAAATCCTGTTCGGCGGTGCGGCCGACGATCGGACTGCCTACTTCGGCCTCGATAACGGAACGGTGGCCGCGGTCGATCCTGTGACCGGCCAGCGGAAGTGGTTCCTGCCGCCGCGTCCGGCGGGCCCCCGTCGCGGCATCACGGCGGCGCTGACGGCCATCCCCGGGGTCGTCTTCGCCGGGTTCCAGAGCGGCGTGCTGCGGGCCTACGCCGCCGAGACCGGACAGGAGATCTGGAGCGTCGATACGCTCCGCGAGCTTCCGACCGTCAACAAGGTCCCGGGGAAGGGCGGATCGATGGGTGCGCCAGGCCCCACGGTCGCCGGCGGCATGCTTTTCGTGGGTTCCGGCTACGTCGGGCTCGGTAACGGAACCCCGGGTAACGTGTTGCTGGCATTCGGATTACCGTAGACGCCGATACGGCGGGATGGATATTGGCCCGGTCCCGGCTCGGATTTGCTCGATATTTCAGGGAACTGCAGCGGAACGGCTCTCGCTATTCATCTATACCCGCATCGAAATCAAGGGCACTCCTTATTGACGGGATCTTGGAAAAAGCCTACTTTGCTGCGTTCGGCGTATGACTCTTCAGGAGGGTTTTTATGACAGGTAGTTTCGTGAAGCGGGTGCTCCTGCTTCTCTGTTTGGCACTTGCCGCGTTGCCGGTTGCGGCCTACGCGCAGGATGCGGCGCTCAGCGGAACCGTGACGGATAGCACCGGCGGCGTGCTGCCGGGCGTCACCGTGACAGCGGTCAACGAAGCGACCGGCAACTCGTTCGTGGCGGTCACGGACGGGACCGGCTCGTACCGCATGCCGGTTCGTGTTGGCGCCTACCGCGTCACCGCGGAGTTGCAGGGGTTCACCACCGTCCAGCGGACCGGCATCAGACTGCTGGTTGGTGAGACGCTCGGGGTCAACCTCCAGCTCGCGCCCTCGACGATTCAGGAGACCGTGACGGTCACGGCCGAAGCGCCGCTGATCGAAGTGAACACCTCGAGCCTCGGTGGCAACATCGACCCGTCGCAGGTTCAGGAGCTGCCCGTGCAGGGCCGCAACTGGATGGCCCTGGCGATGCTCGCGCCTGGCAGCCGCACGACCCCCGGTGAGCAGAACGAGCCGCTGCCGGATCGCAACGGCGGTGAGGTGCGCGAGTTCCAGCTCCACATCGACGGCCAGCAGATCACGCAGGACCTGGGCACCGGCGTGCAGCCGCGTTACAGCCAGGACTCAATCGCCGAGTTCCAGTTCATCTCGAACCGGTTCGACGCGACGATGGGCCGGTCCTCGGGCGTGCAGGTAAAAGCCATTACACGGTCCGGCTCGAACACGATGAACGGGCTGTTCCGCGCGAACTTCCGCGATGACAAGTTCAACGCCGAGGATCCGGTCGTGGGCGTCGTGCTGCCGATGAGCAACCAGCAGCTGAGCGGCACGCTCGGCGGACCGCTCGTTCGCGATCGTCTGCACTACTTCGGGAATTTCGAGTACGAGCGCGCGCCGAAGACGAGCATCTTCCGCACGCCGTATCCGGCGTTCAACGTGACGCTGAGCGGCAAGGAAGCGATCAAGATGGGTGGCGCCCGTCTCGACTATCAGCTGTCGCCGAACAACCGCATCATGACGAAGTGGCACGAGGGACGCCGCTTCGATCCATTCGGCGTAGGGAACAACAATCACCCGGCCGGCACAGGGTTCTCCGACGAGAAGAGCCGCGAAGTCCTCGGTCAGCTGACGCAGGTGTTCAACAACACGATCGTCAGTGAGCTCAAGGTCGGCTACTCTGAGTTCGGGTTCGACCAGGGCGGTCTCACGTCGTGGACCAATCACTGGGACGCGCGCAACGGGACGACGACCGGCTCGCCGCGCATCCGCTTCACCGGCTTCGACATCACGCCGAACGCCAACTGGCCGCGCACCCGCGCGCAGGACGTGTTCAGCTTCCGTGAAGACCTGACGCTGTCGTACGAAGCCAAAGGGCGTCACGACGTGCGCACCGGTGTCGAGTACCTGCACCGCGACGAGAACAGCTTCAACCGCCGCAACGCGGCGGGTGAGATCGACGCGCGCGGCGGCCCGCGCCCGGCGAATCTCGAGGCGATCCTGCCGGATCCGTTCAACGTCGACACGTGGAACTTCGCGGCACTGTCGTCCATCACGCGGACGTACCGCATTGGCGTCGGCGACTTCACCCTCGACTACGTGCAGCCGAAGTGGGGCGTCTGGATGCAGGACGACTGGCAGATCAGCGATCGCCTGACGCTGAACCTCGGTGTGCGCTGGGATCTCAGCAAGAACTCGAGCGCGCAGGACGTTGCCGTGCCGCCGTTCCTGCCGGCCGGCCGTCCCAACGACACCGACAACTACCAGCCGCGTGTCGGCTTCGCGTATCAGTTCAGCGATCGCACGGTCATGCGCGGCGGCTCGGGTCTCTACTACTACGACCCGATCACGTCGGACACGCTCTGGACGGTCGGCAACAGCCTCGTGGCTGTGATCCAGGTGGCCAACGACAGCCGGTGGAACTTCGCGGCCGACCCGTTCAACGGCCGTCCGGTGCCGACGTTTGCCGAGGCGCAGTCGCTCTTCTGCCACAACAACGGCAACCGGGCGGGCTGTCTCCAGAACTCCCTGAACGAGCTCGTCTCGGCGGAGCGGTTCTCGACGGATCTGGGCAGCAGCTTCCAGAACTCGATCGGCTTCGCGCACCAGTTCGGTGCGACGATGGCGCTCGAGGCGGACTTCGTGTTCAACAAGGGGATGAACGAGAAGGACATCATCGACAACGTCAACCTCTCGTACAACCCGGCGACCGGCGCGAACCTCCCGTTCAACGTCGTCGCCAACCGGCCGTTCCCGGCCTGGGGCAACATCTCGCTGTTGACCCGCGAGGGCAAGTCGGAATATCGCGGCCTCCAGACCGGCTTCACGAAGCGGATGGCGAACCGGTGGCAGGCGTCGGCGACCTACACGCTCGGCTGGCTGTGGGAGTCGGACTCCCCGCCCTTCACGGGTGATCCGGCGACGAACACGTTCGTGCCGGTGTCCTTCGCGACCGCGGCAGACCTCGGCGGCGAATGGGCGCTCTCCGCGGAAGACCAGCGTCACCGCTTCGTGTTCAACGGCATCTATGAAGTGGGACGCGGATTCCAGGTAAGCGGTCTCGTGTATCACGGCTCGGGTAACCGCGCCAACACGTTCTACGGCGGCGACCTGCGCGCCACCGGCGCGGCGTTCAGCGGCCGGCTCCGTCCGAACGGGACCATCGTCGAGAAGAACAGCTTCATCCAGCCGAATGAAAACCGGATGGACCTGCGACTGCAGCAGCGCGTGCCGCTCGGCGGCCGTACGGGCATCGACCTGATCGCCGAAGTGTTCAACGTCTTCAACGCGACCAACTTCAACCTGGTCACGGAAGAGGGCCGTGCGGACTACAACCAGCCGGAGAACGGGCAGTTCCGGAGCATGCAGTTCGGCTTCCGCGTGACGTTCTAGACCACCACAACGCTCAATTCCCAGCTCCCAACTCCCAATTTTGCGATTGGGAGTTGGGAGTTGTGGTTTTGGGGGTTTTCGCTTATCTTCCCCTCGGTTTCCTTTCCTTCATAACCCATCGCATCGGTCGGCTTCTTCGTTCCCTCGTCGCGATCTGTCGCCAAGCTATCGTCACGTCGATACAGGAGGTTCTATGACCGATGTCCTGAAGCGGGTGCTTCTCGTGTCCTTTGTCCTGCTGCTGCCGCTGCACGCGTCGGCGCAGGAGGCGGTGCTCACCGGCACCGTGAGTGATTCCACCGGCGCCGTGCTGCCGGGTGTCACTGTCACCGCCGTCCACGAAGCGACGGGCAATACGTTCGTCGCCGTGACCGACGAACGCGGCATCTACCGGCTTCCGGCGCGTGTCGGCGGGTACCGGCTGACCGGAGAGCTCTCTGGATTTTCGACCGTCGCGCGCACCGGCATCCAGCTGCTCGTGGGCCAGACGGCGAACGTCAACATACAGATGGCGCCCTCGACAGTGCAGGAGACGGTGACGGTGACGGCCGAGGCCGCGCTGCTCAATGTGTCGACGTCGAGCCTGGGCGGCAACGTCGACCCGCAGCAGGTGCAGGAACTGCCGGTGGCCGGCCGCAACTGGATGGCGCTCGCGCTGCTCGCGCCTGGCAGCCGCACCTCGTCCACCAACGCCAGCGCTCCGCTGCCCGATCGCAACAACGGCGAGGCGCGGGAATTCCAGTTGAACCTCGATGGACAGCAGATTTCGTCCGAGCTCGGGACAGGCGGGCAGCCGCGCTTCAGTCAGGATGCGATTGCCGAGTTCCAGTTCGTGTCCAATCGCTTCGACGCGACGCAGGGACGGTCGAGCGGCGTGCAGGTCAACGCCATCACGCGGTCCGGCACCAACGCGCTCTCGGGCCTCTTTCGCAGCAACTTTCGCGACGACCGGATGAACGCCGAGAACCCGGTGCTCAATCGCGTGGTCCCGCAAAAGAACCAGCAGTACAGCACGGCAATCGGTGGCCCGATCCTCACCGACAAGCTGCACTACTTCGGCAATTTCGAGTACGAGCGCGAGCCGCGGAGCAGCATCTGGAACACGCCGTATCCGGCCTTCAACATCGAGCTTGCGGGCAAGGTGACGCGAAAGCTCGCGGGCGTCCGGCTCGACTACCAGCTCACGCCAAGCGCGCGGCTGATGGGAAAGATTTCAGGGCATAACAGCTACGAGCCCTTCGGCGCCGGATCGTCGACGTCTCACCCCGCGTCGACGATCGACGTCGACGAACACAACCGCGAGTACCTCGGTTCGTTCACGCAGGTCCTCGGCAACCGGGCCGTCAACGAGATTCGCGGCGGCTGGAGCCATTTCGGCTTCGAAAACAAGACGCTCGTGAACTGGTCCAAGCACTGGCAGGCGCCGAACGGGATCACGAATGGCTATCCGCGCATTACGTTCACCGGCTTCACCATCAACGCCAACGCGAATGCCCCGCGGCATCGCGACCAGAAGGTGTGGCAGCTCCGGGATGACTTCACGTACTCGTACGAGTTGCGCGGGCGGCACGACCTGCGCGCGGGCGTTGAGTTCGTCGACCACTTCGAAGACAGCCTGAACTGCAACCAGTGCGGCGGCAACATCGATGCGCGCGGCACGTTCGGCGGCGCGGTGATTCCATCGCGCGACCAGCTGCAGGCGTGGTTCCCGGATCCATGGAATGCCGACACCTGGAATTTCGCCGCCATCTCCCCCTGGGTGCGCACCTATACGATCGGCATCGGCGAGTTCCCGAACCAGTATCACCAGCCGAAGTACGGCGCCTGGGCGCAGGATGACTGGCGGCTGACCGACGCGCTCACCCTCAACCTGGGTGTCCGTTATGACCTCAGCCGGAACTCGTGGGGGAACGATCGGGGTCTGGAGTACCGCGCCGGCCAGCCGCCGTTCTATGCGGCGAACCGGCCGAACGATGCGAACAACATCCAGCCGCGTCTCGGGTTCGCGTACCAGATGAACGAACGCACGGTAATCCGCGGCGGATCCGGCACCTATTTCGCCGATGCCCTGACGGTGGACGCCTTCTGGCCGTTGTACAACACGCAGCTGCTGCGCATTCAGTACACGAATGACGGCCGTGCCAACTTTGCGGCCGACCCGCTGAATGGCGCGCCGCTCCCGAGCTACGACACGGCGCAGGGACTGTTGTGTAACTCCGCGGCCCAGCAGGCGAACTTCCAGCGCTGGCAGGCAAGCGGGTTTGCCGGCGCGGCGCCCTGCATCCTCAACGCGCTGCAGGAGATGCCCGCGCCCGAGGAATACATGAAGCAGGCGCGCAGCTGGAACTCGTCGATCGGCTTCCAGCGGCAGTTCGGCGCCACGATGGCGATCGAGATGGATTACATCCACACCAAGGGCAGCGGCGAGAAGGATACGCTCGACAACGTCAACATGGCGTGGGATCAGGCGAGCGGCACCAACCTTCCGTATACGAACGCGAACCGCTCGCGCTTCCCGTGGCCCGACATGGGGATCGTCTCGATGATTCCGCACAACGCGCGTTCATCGCTGCGGTCGCTGCAGACGGCCTTTACCAAGCGGATGAGCAGCCGGTGGCAGGGCTCGGCGACGTACACGATGTCCTGGTTCTACAACGCCGAGAATCAGCCGTTCCAGGGCCTGAGCATCGTGCCGTTCACGGTGCAACCCGACCTGGGTAACGAGTGGACCCTTGCGGGTGACGACCAGCGGCACCGCGCGGTGTTCAACGGGATCTGGGCGGTGGGCAGGGGCTTCCAGGTGAGCGGCCTCCACTACCTGGGCGCCGGCATCCGCAGCTCGGGCAGCTACGGCGGCGATCTGCGGCAGACCGGCGCGGGCGGCAGCGCGCGTCTCCGCCCGAACGGAACGATTGTGCCGCGCAACGACTTCATCCAGCCGGCGCAGAACAAGACGGACATCCGCGTGCAGCAGCGCGTGCCGCTCGGCCGCATGTCGCTCGATGTGATTGCGGAAGTGTTCAACGCGTTCAACCGGCCGAACTGGGGCGTCAACACCCAGGAGAGCGCCGCGAACTTCGGACAGCGCACGTCGGCGCAGTTCCGGCAGGCGCAGGTCGGGTTCAGGCTCCAGTTCTAACGGTTACGCCAGCGAGGTGTTGGTGGCTTCTTCGAGGAGACGCCAACACTTCGTTCCCAGCTTTTCCTTCCACGTGGCATAGAAGCCGGTCAGCGCCTTCCGGAACGGCGCCTGGTTGACGTCGTTGAAGATCAGCCCACGCGTGGTCAGCTCCGCCCGCAGCCGGCCGTTCGCCGCTTCCTGATCCGCGCGCTGCAGCCGGACGGCGCGCGTCACGTGGCGGTCGATGATGGTGCGAATGTCCGCGGGAAGCTTCTGCCAGGTCGGCCGATGCGCCATCTGGTTGAAGCCGGACCACATGTGGTTCGTCATGCTGACGTACTTGACGACTTCGTACAGCTTGAAGTTCTCGAGCAGCGCCAGCGGGTTCTCCTGCGCGTCGGCCTTTCCCGACTTCAGCGCGGAGTAGATGTCGATGCTGTTGATGACGATCGGTTCGGCGCCGAGCGTGCGGAACAGGTCCTGAAACAGCTGCCCGTCGGGGACGCGCATCCGGATGCCCTTGAGATCGGCAGGCATGGCGATCGGCTTATTTACGAGCGTCATCTGGCGGATGCCGTTATCGAAGGCGCCGACAGGGAAGCCGTGGATGCCTTTGGCGGCCATTTCCTCGCGGATATACGCGCCCAGCGGGCCGTCCATCGCCTCGTGCGCGTGCGGCGCCGAGCGGAACACGAACGGGATCTGCTGCACGTCGCCGGCCGGGACGGCGTTACTCAACACGCCTCCCATCAGGGTGAAGAACTGGATCTCCCCGGCCATCAGCATCTTGAGCGCGACCGGATCGCTCCCCTGCACCTTGTTGTTCAGCGGGAAGACCTCGGCGGCCACACGGCCGTTCGTTTCCTTCTGGATCGCCGCCCACATCTCGCTGATCCGGCGGTGGAGCGAGCTCTCCGCCGTCTGGTTGTGGTACTGGACGAACGTGAACTCCGGTGTCTGCGCCCGGGCGTGGGTGAGCACCAGCGGCGCTGCAGCGACGGTCGAAAGAAACGAGCGGCGGGAAACAGGCATGGGATCCAATCTTATTTCCAGGCGGCGTAAACCGGCCGCCCCACCAGGTACGCGGGATTCGCGCCCTGGCGTGGTCTGAACTTCTGCACGCGCCCGCCGCCGACCTCCGCGATATAGAGGTTGCCCTCCTGGTCGACGCTCGCCCCGTGCATGTTGAAGAAAGCGCCGGGGAAATCACCCAGCACGCCCCACGAGTAGAGCAGGCGGCCGTTGAAGTCCCACTTCGCGACCTTTGCGACCGTGTCCGTGAAGCCCCACACGCCGGATCGGTCCGCCGGAATGTGCAGGAACTGCAGATTCGTCTGCGCGCCGACCGGCCACTGGTCCAGCGGCTTTCCGCTGTCGCCGTCGAGCACCTGGATGCGTCGATTGGACCTGTCGCTGACGTAGACACGCCGTGTCATCGGATCGACCGCGATGCCGTGGACCGTGTTGAAGTACCCGAGCCGCATCTCTCGCCCGCCCGGCATCCCCGGCTGTCCCGAGGTCCAGAGGAACTTGCCGTCCCGATCGAACTTCGCCACGCGGTTGCCGTTGTAGCCGTCGGCGACCACGAAGCTCCCGTCGGCGAACCACGACATGAACGTCGGCCGGTTGAAGTGCGTCGCGTCTTCGCCCTTCTGGTTCGGCGTGCCGATCGTCTGCACGAGCTGCTTGCCGTCGTTGGTGAACTTGAAGATCGCGTGGCTGTGATCGTCCACGATCCAGACGTGCTTCTGTGCGTCGTACGGGCTGATGTAGACGCCGTGCGGACGCCGCATCATCTTGTCGTACTGCGTCCACTGATCGACGATGTCGCCCGCGGCGTTGAAGGCGACGATGGTGTGTTCCCACCTGGCGTCGACGCCCATGCGGCCCTGCCACTGCTGCTTGGGATCGTCCGGATCGGCGCCGGGCCCGCCGGCGCCAGGCGGGCTCGACGCGGGTCCCTGCGACGCGTTGCGGAACGGCGCCTGGCCGACCGGGAACGACAGGCTGGGCCCGACGTCCGGCAACGCGCGCGCGGCCGGCCGCTGGATGCGAGGCAGCTCGCCGCGCTGGACGAAGAAGACGCGGTTCGGGCTCTCGGCGAAGACCGCCTGCGCAGAGCCCCACGTCCAGTTCTCGTGGCCCGGCAGGCTCGCGAGCGGCTTCGGCCAGTCGGCTACGACCTCGTAGGGCCCTGTAAGGTCGAGGCCGCCCTTCTCACCGGCAACAGCCCCGAAGCCGGTATTCGGCTGGGTCTGGCCCTGACTCTGGCCCTGGACGAGGGTATCTCCCGCGACGAGCCATCCCGCGCAAAGTGCGAGGGTGGCGGCACTGACGAGCACAGCGTTACGCATCGAAATCCTCTCGGAAATGGGGGTCGGGTTCCTGGCCGGATCTTATAGACTAAAAACACTATGCGCCGAAATCTGCTTCTTTTCTTAACGGTTCTGCTCGGCGCCGTCACAACCGCCGCACAGCAGCCCGCGACGCCCCCCGCCACCCCGGCGGGACAGCAGCCTTCCGTGACCTTCCGGGCCGAGACGAACTTCGTCGAGGTCCACGCCATCGTCACCGACGAGAAGGGCGCCTTCGTCAAGGACCTGACCGCCGCCGACTTCGAGGTGCTGGAGGACGGGCGCCCCCAGGCGCCGGTCGTCTTCTCGATGGTGGATCTGCCGATCGAGCCGCCGTTCACGCCGCTGAACGCAGGCGCGCCGATCGAGCCTGATGTGAAGTCGACGACGCGCACGTTCGACGGACGCCTCTACGTGTTCGTGATGGACGACCTGCACACGAACGTGCAGCGTACGCAGAACGTCCGCACGCTGGCCAAGCAGTTCATCGACGAGTACCTGGGCACGAACGATCTCGCCGCGGTGGTGTACACGAGCGGGCGTCAGGAGTCCGGCCAGGAGCTGACGAACAACCGCCAGCTGCTCAAGGCGGCGATTGATCGGTTCCAGGGGCAGAAGATGACGTCTGCGGGCGCCGAACGGCTGGCCCTCCACCTGCGCGAGGAGGCGTTTGCCACCGACCCGGAAACCGGAAGCGCCCAGGTCGGCCGGTCGGCCGAGGGACTGCAGCGCGCCAACTCGGTCAAGGACCCGTACGACGACATCCGCGCGCAGAACGCACGCCGGGCGTTCGACACGGTTGAACTGACATCGCGGTGGCTCGGCGACGTGCAGGGACGCCGCAAGGCGATGCTCCTCTTCAGCGAGGGCTTCGACTACGACATCTACCAGCCGTTCTTCATCAACCGCAACAGCGACCTGATCATCACCGAGGCGCGCGAGGCGGTGGCGGCGGCGCAGCGCGCGAACGTCAACGTGTACGGCATTGACCCGCGCGGCATGAACGCCTTTGGCGACATGGCGGAAGTGAGCTCGCGATCGGACTACCCGCAGCTCGAGTACGGCAATTTCCGGGGCAACCTCCGCGAGCTGCTGCTCGCACAGGAGAGCCTGATTTCGCTCTCCGAGGAAACGGGCGGCATCGCGATCGTCAATCGAAACGACCTGCGGGGCGGACTCGGACGCATCGTCCTCGACAACAGCCGCTACTACCTCCTCGGGTATTACAGCGACTCGTCGCGCTGGGCGCGGAACAAGTTCATGAAGATCCAGGTGCGCGTGAAGCGGCCCGGCCTGACCGTGCGCTCGCGCAACGGCTACCTGCCGCCAGACACGCGAGCCATCGAGCGCGCCCGCGAGGCGGATCTCAAGAACGGGACGAGCCCGGCGCTTCGCGCGGCCCTCGACAAGCCGGTCCCGGTCGGCGACCTCCCGTTCCGCGCGTTCGCGGGTCCGCTGCGCTCGGCCAAGAACACTGGACAGGTGCTGGTCGCGGTCGAAGTGGACGGTCCGTCGCTGAAGTACCTGGAGAAGGACGGGCGCTTTACCGAGTCGGTGGAGATGTCCGTCGTGGCAGCCGATCAACGGGCGCGTGTCCAGGGTGGGGATCGCCAGACGTTCAACCTGAACCTGATGCCGGACACCAAGGCGAACGTCGATCGCGGCGGGGTGCGGCTCATCTCGCAGGTGGATCTCCCCCCGGGTCGCTATCAGATCCGGATTGGCGCGCATGAATCGACCGGCGGCGCGGTCGGTACGCTGCCGTACGACATCGAGATTCCCGACTACGCGAAGGCGCCGTTTACGATGAGCGGCCTGTTCATCACTTCGTCCTTCGCGAACAACTACGCGACCGGGAGTACCGAGACTGACTGGAACGGCCTGCTGCCGTCGCCGCCGGTCGCCAACCGCGTGTTCAGCCCGTCGGAGACCCTCACGTGGTTTACCGAGGTGTACGACAACAGCTCGGACCAGCCGCACGGCGTCAACTTCACGAGCACGATTCAGGACGCGCGCGACGGCCGGATGCTCGTCGAGGCGCGCGATACCCGCGTCGTCCAGCGCCGGGGCCAGGGGCACGGATTCACGACCGACTATCCGCTGCGCGACCTGCGGCCAGGACTCTACGTGCTCCGCGTGCAGGCGAGCGCCACGCTCGGGGGCCACACAGCGCAGCGCGAAGTGCTCTTCGAAGTGAAATAACGAATGCCGGCGTACTGGATCGCGCGTTCGAAGATCCTGGATCCGGTCGCGTACAAGAAGTACACCGACCGGATCCCCGGAATCCTCAAGCAGTACGGCGGCAAGGTTCTGGCGCGCGGGGGCAAGTACCGCATCATGGAGGGCCCCGACACCTTCCACCGCTTCGTCGTCATCGAGTTTCCCACCCTGGAGCAGGGCGTCGCCTGCTTCGAGTCACCCGAGTACCAGGAAGCCGCGCAATTCCGGAAGAGCGGCGGCGGCATCGTAGAAAACGTCATCGTCGAAAGCGGCGACGCGACGACGTAGGACGTCTCTAGTCTCTAGTGACCATTCGAACGATTCGCGAATCGGATCGAGCCGACTGGGTCCGCATGCGCGACGCGCTGTGGCCCGGGTCGCTGTCTGATCACGAAGCGGAGACGCTGGCGCACTTTGCCAGTTCGAAGCCAGCGATGGTCGTGTTCGTCGCAGAAGCCGACAGCAGGTTGGTAGGCTTTCTGGAACTCGGTTACCGTCCGTACGCGGAAGGTTGCACGTCGTCTCCGGTTCCGTTCATCGAAGGCTGGTACGTCGATGCTGCGTTTCAGGGACGGGGCATCGGACGCGCGCTGGTCGAGGCCGCGGAAGCGTCAGCGCGCGCGGGCGGCTACGCCGAAATTGCGAGCGACGTACTCATCGACAACGACGTGAGCATTGCCGCACACGGTGCGCTCGGCTACGAAGAAGTCGAACGCCTCGTCTGTTTCCGCAAGACAGTGGCCGGTTAGCGCTCGGCGTCGAGCCGCTTCACCAGCCCGACCTTCGACTTCACGCCCAGTTTGCCGTACACCGACTGCAAGTGATTACGCACGGTTTTCGGCGCGACGCCGAGGCGACCCGCAATTTCCGTGTACGTGCGGCCCGTGGCGAACTCGCGGGCGACGGCCAGCTCGCGCGGCGACAACCGTCGTCCCGCGTCCAGGCGCTGGATGCCGACCAGACGCATGCCGTCGGTGATCCCCCTCAGGTTTGTCAGCAGGATCTCGCGTCCCTTGAAGACGTGGCCGTCGGCCGATGCATCCGGGCTCACGCACGCAGGAGGCAGCATCGGTCCGAGCCAGTCCGGAAACTCGGTCCGCAGCAGATCCGTGAACCCCGGTTCCGCGTTGTGAATGGAGCCGGCTCGATCTGTGACGGCTCGCGCAACCACGCCGGCGGCGTTGGGCTCACGGTCCACGTAACGAATCACGCAGAGGTTCCACGCCTCGGCCAGATGCGGCACGAGCTCCTGCTTGAACTGGCGGTCATCTTCCGTGAAGGGCCTGGCTGACCACCCTCGATAGAACGAGATGGCATTCCTCACGTTGAGCACCGGGTCGTGCGTGACCGTCGCGAGCACCTGGCAGATCTGATACGTGTGCGTGTGTTCCACCAGCTTCGGGTGAAACCGGGCGGCCTGGTGGGGCACCTTCATGTTCAGCATGCACGTCCGGCCGAACTCCGCGATGCAGTCGCGGTGCAGCGCGTCGTACTCGCTGTACTCCTGCCAGTTCGTGATCAACTCGAGCGGTTGGCTGTCCAGGTGGACCCAGTGCACGTGCGTCCGGTCCGCGGACATGACGGTCATCGCGCCCCAGAGGCCTGACTCAAATGGCAGGTATTCCTTGATCAGGGCGAACGACTGCTCCTTGAACGCGGGCGCGTCGGCCTCGCGCCCCAGACGATACAACCGCAGCAGCAACTCGCTCAGTCCGTGGGGCATCTGCCTCATTTACCGCCTCCCGAAGCACGCGTAGTGTAGCGGCAGTTATCAGCCACGAGAACACTTTGGAGGTCTCTGTGTCGTATCGCTCCCTGCTTGCACCGCTCGTCCTGTGTCTGTTGATTACGCCCGCGTCCGTTATTGGCCAGACCCCTGCGACCATTGACGCCTGCCTGAACCCGGGTAACGGGGGATTGCGGGTCGTCGCCGCGAACCAGGCATGCAGGCCTGGAGAAACGCGGATTCGGTTCAACGCCGTGGGCCCGGAAGGGCCCCAGGGGCAGGCGGGACCAGCGGGACCACAGGGAGCCACAGGTTCACAGGGCCCGCAGGGAGACCCGGGCGCGCCGGGATCTCCGGGAGCAGAAGGCCCACAGGGCGAGCGTGGCCTGCCGGGCGAGACAGGTGCCACAGGATCTGACGGAGCGCCGGGTGCCGATGGTGCGCGAGGAGCCGATGGTGCCCCGGGCGCTGACGGCGCACCGGGCCCGCAGGGCGAGACGGGCGCCGCAGGTCCCGCCGGTCCGCAGGGTGCAGCTGGTCCCGCAGGCGCAACAGGTCCCACGGGTGCCACGGGTCTTACGGGTGCGACCGGCGCTCAGGGGCCCGCAGGTCCTGCGGGTGCGCCAGGTGCGCAGGGTCCTGCAGGTGCGACAGGTGCTCAAGGGCCCGCCGGTCCGGCAGGTCCGCAGGGTGCGACCGGAGCACAGGGTCCCGCGGGCGCGCAGGGCGCGCCGGGCCCGATGGGCCCCGCCGGTCCGGCCAGCGGCGCCGTAGTCGACGAAGACGACGCCATTGGCTACGCCGACAATATCCGCGTCGAGATCGGAGGTGCCGGCGGCGCATTCAGGCCGCGCGGCCTCTCCCGCGTCGGGGTGGACATTCCCACCGTCGAGACCACCAGTGGACTTGACACCCAGTGGGGGACCTACCGGCCAGGCAGGGCGACCGTCCCCGACGTCACGATCATCGTTGCCTCAGGCGCGGTGGACGACGTGCAGGACTGGTTCGACCGCGTGGCGGACGGTTACCCCGATCCGCGGGACGTGACGATCGAGATCCTCGAATTGAAGTCGGGACAATCGGCCATCACCATTGCACTGTTCGACTGCTGGCCGATCTCCTTCGATCGCGACTCCGGCACGCTCGTCATCAAGGTCAGCAGGACGGAGATTGAGGGCACGCAGGGACCGCTGGCCAGCACTGTGAACAATCCTGCGCCCCGGACCCATGACTATGTGGTGGGGTCGTCGGTGTCGGAAGCCACGCTCGTGCAGGGCGGGTCCAAGGCGATCGAGTACGCCGACAGCAGTCTGGGCACCGATCAGTTTCAGACGTTCACACCTGGCCACTGGACGGTCTCGCCGCTCTTCGCGAGGCTCGATTGGCCATCGGTCGGCGTGTATCAGTGGATTGCAGACGTGATTGATGGTACTGACGCCCGGCGAGACGTGGAGCTGACGTCGGTGACGACACAGCTTCAACGCACCTACTTCGACGCGTTTCCCATCCGTGTGAACGCCTTCAACCCGTTGCTGATCATGTCGAACGGTCTGGCGCCGGCGACGATCGAACTGACAATCAAGGCGGAACGGCTGGAGGAATAGCGCTGCTCCAAAAAATAGGGGCCGACCTGAAGGTCGGCCCCTACTAGAGACTAGAGACCAGAGACTAGAGACGGCTCAGTTCCCCGGCGCCGGCTTTCCGCTCGCTACGAACTTCGCGAACTCCGCCCACGGGAACGTGCGGCCGCCGTGGATCGGGACGATGGTCTGCACGTCGAGTCCCAGGCGCTGCACGTTGTTCACGAACGTCCGGTGCGACGCCGTCACCAGAGCCGGCATCGGCGCATTCGCTGCCGGCGGCGTGAACAGATCCGCCTCGAGCACCATCTTCTCCTGCGGCAGGTAGGCGATCAGCATGCCCTGCGCGTGCTGGAGGCCCTGCACGTTGTAGATCTCCATCGTGCGCGTGCCGTCGCTCAGCACGTGCTTCTGGCCGACCGTTTCGAACGTGTAGCCCTCGGACACTTCTTCGGGCGGGAAGAGCGCCAGCCGATCCGGCTGCAGCGTCCACGGGCGGATCCAGAGCACCTCGGCGTAGTACGGCAGGTTGTTCTGCTGCACGACGACGGTCACGTTCTCGGACGCGACGTACGCGCGGAGGCCGCCGAGATGATCCCAGTGATGGTGTGAGCTGACCACGTACTTGATCGGCTTGTTCGGAATCACGCGCTTGATCTCGCGGATCACAGCCAGTGAACGCGCCTCATTCAGCGGCGCGTCGAACACCGTGATGTGATCGCGGAACTCGACGGCGACGCTGGCGTGCGTCCCGCCGCCCATGTAGAAGAGGCCGTTCCCGATCTTCTGCGCCTGGACGACGACCTGAGGGACCGTCGCCGTGCGCGCCGCCTCGGGGATTGCCGGCGCGGCGTTCGCCACGTTCACCTGCACGCTCGAGACGGTGAGGCCGAACGAGTTGTGGCCGCCGCTGACGTTCACCCCCTGTCCTTCCAGGTCGTCGTCGAGATCGTGGTGCGCGTGGAAGTCGGTGGGGAACATCACCCCGTTGAAGTCCTTGTAATCACCGTAGACGAACTCGTGATACAGGTCGCCGACGACCGGGTTCGGCAGGTAGGTCTGCACGCGCTCGACGAGGTTCTTGCTGTTCATCGCGCACTGCACCCGGTACTTCCCGAGCGCCAGAAACGAGACCGCGGTGATGCGGCCCTTGTTCTGTTCGGTGCGCTCGATCGCGATCGGATTGGCGCCGGGCATGAGCGCCGCCTTGAGGCAGCCGTGCGGCGTCAGCCAGATGTCGAGCTGCCGAAGCTCCGCGACCGCCGGCTGCGGGACGACGTTCGTGCCGTCGACGTTCCACGCGGCCGCGTCCCTGACGAACCAGTTCCGGCGCTGCTCGCCGATGATGGGCGTCGTGATGACGGGCGAGTTGCCCCCGCCGACCGGCCCGTACTGCGCGGGGCGCTCGGTGGTGAGCCCGTACTCTTCGCGGGAGGATCGCGCCTCGTAGTCGATCGTCCGCGTGTAGGTCGTGATCAGCGGCGCCGGCCAGTCGTTCGCCGGATTGTAATTCTGGCCCACGGCGGCCACATACCCCTCGTTTCCGGAGTACGTGATGCTTCGCAGGTTCTCACCGCCCATGGCCTTGAGCGCGGCCTGCAGGACGGTGCGGGCGTCAGGCTCCTGGGCAGTGCCCCCCGCGCGCATCAGCGCCACGAGAACAACGACGACGAAAAAACTCAGTCTGCGCGCCATGTCGGCTCCTTCCCTCGCGAGTGAATGATGGGCGGCGAGTATACAGCCTCCCTTGAGGCCGCATTATCATTCGCGACATGCCACGTGTGAGTCTCGCGCTCGGCTTCGCCCTCCTTCTGGGTCTTCCAGTGGCGGCATGGGAAATCCCGCCCGATAACGGGACTCTGAGCGCGCGGGAAGTCCTGGACATTCTCGCCGCCGACGATTACCCGGCGACCAGCGCCTATACCCAGCGCACGGAGTTCATCGACTTTTCCGCCAATGGCCGGAGTTTCACGCAGGTCGTTGTGACGCTGACGCCTGACATCCCTCGGCTCCATCGCGGACGGCGGCTGGTGGTCGTCGGCGCCGAGCCGGGAAGCGAGTACGGGATGGATTTCCTGTCCACCGTCGAGCGGCAGGAGGGGCCGGGCATCTGGCTCGCCCGGCGCGGCGTCACCTTCATCGCGCTGACGCGCGTCGGCCGCTGGAACTTTCTCGCGCCTGCCGGCGATGGGTCGTGGGCGACCGTGCCCCTCGGACAGCGCATGCCGATCTTCAGCCGCGCACAGAAGGCGCATTGGACGGAACGCGACTATGAGGTGCGCCGTTCAGGCGTGTCGACAGTGACGTCCGCGAACATGAGTCCCGTGTATCGCTTTCCCCGGAGGGGCACCGAGCTGGAAAAGCAGATGCTTGCGGCCACCCCCCGCGTCTTCGTCGAGGGTTACCGGCTGGCGCTTGAGAACGTGGTCACCGATCGCGCCCGCGCGTTTGTGCTGTTCTGGGGAATGTCCACGGGAGGCGCAAGCCTGTATCCGCTGGCGAAGTACTACGCCCCTGATGGCTATCTGGGATGGGGGACGAGTTCCACGGGCCTTGCGCACGCGAACAATACGACGGGTCAGGGCAACACGAGCAACATCTACGAGCCGATGGCGCTCCGCGTGCGGGAACGCGGGCTGGATGATTTCGAGTTCTACACAAAGACCATCGATCCGCGCACGCGTGCGAGATGGTGGGACGCCGCTCTCCGGTCGCCACGCTTCAAGAGCACCGAGGATGCGGCGATGTACTTCGCCGCCGGCGCGCTGGCGGAACACGGGTTCCGCCTCTGGCAGTCGGATATCCTGCCGGCCGCCGATCGCGCCATGGGCTTTGCCGGATTCATGCAGGCGATGTTCGAGACCAGTCTTCCACCCGCGGCGCTCCGCCGCATTGCCGTGCTCGATCTCAATGGCACCAACGACGAGACGTTGCCGCCGGCTACGGTCGACGCGAACCGGACCGTCATGGAGCCGTACGCGCGCACGTTCAGAGTGGGACGGATCGAGGGCCTGCACCACTATCTGTTTACGCAGGACAGCATCAAAGTCGTCGGGACGGTGTGGTTGCGCTATATCGAGTCCGGCTTTTTCGACTAGCGCCGAACCCTCAATCAGGGAGCGAACAATGGATCTGAAGGGTGCAACAGCGTTGGTCACAGGGGGCTCGAGCGGAATCGGCTTCGCCATTGCGAATGGCCTGATGGCCGCCGGCGCGAACGTAGCGATCACGGGCCGCGATCAGAAGAGACTCGCCGCCGCCAGCCAGGCGCTCGGCGCGCATCCCATTCTCGCGGACGTCTCGAAGGAGCCGGACGTCCTCCGTTCGTACAGGGAGCTGTTTCAGCAGTTCGACCACCTCGACATCCTGGTCAACAACGCCGGCTTCGGCGTGATCGCGCCGCTCGTCGAGATGGAGCTCGCCAGCTTCGAGCGGGTCTTCGCAACCAACGTGACCGGGGCGATGCTCATGGCGCGGGAAGCCGCACGGCACTTCATCGAGCGGAAGAGCGGCAACATTGTCAATATCGGGTCGACGGCCGCGGTGCGCGGCGCCGCGAAGGGCACCGCGTACTACGGCAGCAAGTTCGCGCTGCGGGGGATGACGGAGTGCTGGCGCGCCGAGCTGCGGCCCTTCAACGTGCGCGTGATCCTCGTGAACCCCAGCGAGGTGCTCACTGATTTCTACGCAACGGCCGGCCTGCCGCAGGCGGCGGAGAACCCGACCAAGCTGCACGGCGACGACATCGCGCACGCCGTCCAGTCGGCACTCGAGATGGACGACCGGGGGTTCATTACCGAACTGACCGTGTTCGCAACCAATCCGAAGGACTAACGCCGGTTCGCGGGAGCTCGCGGCACGCTAGTCCGGGACGACGGATTCGAGCGCTGCGGCGACCTGCTCCCAGCCGACCGGCTTTACGAGGTGGCGCTCGAACCCCGCCTCCAGGGCGCGCGCGCGATCCGACTCCTGCCCGTAGCCCGTCACGGCGAAGAGGTGAAGGCTAGGCCGCGTCTGGCGGGCGAGCAGATGCCCCGCCAGCTCGTACCCGTCCATCACGGGGAGCCCGATATCCACGAACGCCGCGTGCGGAAGGAAGTCGGCGGCCTCCCGCAGCGCGCTGGGGCCGTCGTGCGCCGTGCGGACGGAATAGCCGTGCACGCCCAGCGATTCCGCGAGCATGTCCGCCGCATCGGTGTTGTCGTCGACCACCAGGATCCGGATCCCGTCGCGCTCGGCCTCCAGAGAGAGTGCTGCGGGGGGCGCCTGAATTGTGGGCTGGCTTTCGGCGAGAGGCAGGCGGACCGTGAACTCCGCACCACGCCCGGATCCGGCGCTCCGCGCCGTGACCGTGCCCCCGTGGCGCTCCACGAGGCTCCGGACGATGGCGAGCCCCAGCCCCAGTCCCCCGTGCTCGCGATGGATCGCCTGCCGCTCCTGGACGAACAGGTCAAAAATGCGTGGGAGCACGTCCGCCGCGATGCCGACGCCGGTGTCGCGGACGCGCACGACGGCCTCTGCGCCTTCAAGCGCCCCGGTGACGGTAACGCTGCCGCCGGGCCCCGTGTAACGGGCCGCGTTCGTCAGCAGGTTGGCGAACACCTGACTGAGCCGCGTCGAATCGCCGCACACCGCGAGGCCGCGCCTCGGCACCTCCAGCGTCAGTGTGTGCCTGCGTTCTTCGAGCAGCGGGCTTGTCATCTCGACCGCGCGGGCGACCACCTCCGCGATCTCGACGACTTCCTCCTTCAGTTCGACCTTGCCGCGCGCAATGCGCGACACGTCGAGCAGGTCGTCGACGAGGCGCGTGAGATGGTTGACCTGACGTTCGATCACCGTGCGCTCGCGAGCCGAGCCATCGTCGCCGCGCAGCTTCATCAGCTGCAGTGCGGTCAGGATTGGTGAGAGCGGATTGCGCAGCTCGTGGCCCAGCATGGCCAGGAACTCGTCCTTCGCCTCGGTCGCGCGCCGCTCTGTTTCCACGTCGGTGTTGGTGCCGAACCACCGGACCACGCGCCCCTGGGAGTCGCGCACGGGGTTGATGCGCGTCAGAAACCGGCGGAACTCCCCGCTCGCTGAGCGCAGCGGAAACACCATGTCAAATGGCTCACCGGTGGCAATCGAGGCCGTCCATTGCTCCATGACATTCGGCAGCACCGCCGGATCGTGCACGCGCTGCCATCCCCATCCTTCCATGTCGGCCGGCGTCGTCCCCGTGTAGGCGTACCACTGGTCGTTGTACCAGTAGATCCAGCCATCGGGATTGGCCATCCACGCGAGGTTGGCGATCGAGTTGGCGAGGTCCCGGAACTGCTGCTCGCTGTCGAGCAGGTGCTGCGTCACGCGCGCCCGCTCGATCGATTCCCAGCAGCGGCCGGCCACGCGGCGCACCAGATCGACTTCGGTCGCCTCCCACGCGCGTGGGTCGCGCGAGTGAACCGCCATGACCGCCAGGAGCCGCCCTTGCTTGTGGATAGGGACGGTAATCGTGGCCCGCGTGTCCAGCGCATCGTAGGCGGACCGGTCGGTGCTGGCGATGCGGGGATCCGACCAGGCGTCGGTCACGACGAACGCCTCGCCGGCACGGAGCAACCGCGCGCAGGCTTCGCCGAACTGCTGGAGACGGTAGCGCCCGACGACATTCGAGACACCATCGACGTAGCACCCGGCCAGGACGACCGTCCCCTCGTCGTCTTCGACGGTTGCATAGGCGCACCGGTTCACGGCCAGGAGCTGGCCGAGCATCCGGGCGGCCGAGGACGTGATTTCTTCCGGATCCGAAAGCGGGCGCACCAGATCGTCGAGCTCGACCAGGAACCGGTCCTGCGCCTCGATGCGCCTGCGGGAGGTGACGTCGCGCGTGAAGCAGCGCGTGTGCAGGAACCGATCGTCCTCCCAACGAACGTTGGAATTGATCTGGACGAACCGGGTGGATCCGTCTCGGTGACGCAGGCGGGCCTCGTAGGCAAGCAGCGTCTCCCCCCTGGAGAGCCGCGCCAGGATGTCCTCGATGACAGGCTGGTCGACGTGGAACTCGGTGATGTTGTGCCCGATGTACTCCCCGCGCGAGTAGCCGAGGAACTCGAGCTCAGTCTGGTTGGCCCAGAGGATGGTGCCGTCCGGCCCCACCCAGTGCAGCGCCTCCGCCGCATTGTCCAGACAGCGCTTCAGTTCTTCATCGACGCGTGCCGCGAGCCCTGTATCGTCCGAAGCCGGGAGCGCAGCGCCACTCATGTCACGCCATTGTAAATGCCGTACCTGCAACAGTTAGCTCAACCGTGAGCGAGAGTTATCGAACCGGCCGCACGATGATGGCGGCGAGAGCGTGTGGCGGGCGAGCCGGATCGAGCTGCGGACCAAGGCGGCGAACCATGTTCATCCAGTCGGGGCCGGACGGATCGTGAGCCAGGGGGCGGGCGCTGAGCGGCCGCTGTCGGAACGCCGCCGCCCAGTCAGGCCGCGCGCGTCCGGAGGAGTCGATGACGACCACGTCGAACCCTGCCGTTTCCTTGTACAGGGCCACGAGTCCCTCCCCCTGCTCGTCGTCGATGGCGACTTCGAACCGCGCCACGCGTCCCATGTCGCTCTCCTCGACGTGGGCGAGGATCCCTTCGACCAGCGGATGCCCCGACGCGAAAAAGTCGAGCGTCTCCTCCTCCAGCGCCTCTTCGCGATCGAACGTGCCGACATAGCCCGACCCGCCGGGAACGCCCGGGAGACCGTCGACGAGCGCTCCGTTCCCGAGCTCGATGGCGAAGATCCGCCGCCCGCGCGGGCGCTCGATGGTGAACCCGAGGCCGATGCACGCCGTGACGATGACCTCCTCATTGAGCGCGTCGAGCTCGCGTGGCACACGCGCGAGGATGCCGGCGCCCATTTCGGATCGATACGGGTCGCGATGGAGCTGGTGGTACGCCGCTTCGCGGATACGCGTCCGCGCCGCGTGGGCTTCGCGGACCAGCGCGTCCAGCCGCTCGTCCGAGAGCGATGCCTGCGGATCGAGCGCCACGTCTTCGATGGCGCCTTCGATATGCGCCAGCTGCGGTTCGAGTCCGGCCAGTGGTTCGCTGAACAGGCCGAGCGTCTCGAAGAGCCGAACGACATCGGCGCCGATGCCCCGAGGCGGACGAAAGTAGACGACGTCCACCGGGATGCGGCGGCCGATCCGATCGAGCCGGCCGATGCGCTGTTCGACGACCGATGGCTTCCACGGAAGGTCGTAGAGCACAAGGCGCCGGCAGAATTCGAAATTGCGGCCCTCGCCGCCGCTTTCGGTGGACACGAGCAGGCTCGGGCCGCCGGATTCGCGAAACCTGGCGACCTCTGTATCGCGGCGCGCCGGGGAGAGCTCTTCGTGGAACACGCCGCTCGCCAGCTGCGCACGCTGGCTGAGCGCCGCACGGAGCATTTCGAGCGTCTCGCGGTGCGCGACGAAGACCAGTGTCTTCTCGCCCGCGTCCCGCCAGCGGGGCGCCTGCGCGACCAGCCATTCGAGGCGGGGGTCGCCCGCGTCCATCGCGTCAGCCTGGAGACGGAGCGCCGCTTCGTCAGAGCCGAGCACCGCACTGAGGGCGGCGCCTGACGCGAGCCCGCGCCGGACGCGATCGATCTTCTGCCGCCGCGCGACAGCATGTGGCGCCACCACGCTTCTGACCGTCGCCTCGATCGCCTCGCGCAGCTGCCAGCCATCCGGCTTTGCGGGCCCGACAGGAATGGCCACGCGCGGCGGCAGGCCGCCGATGTCGGCGCGGCGCGTGGAACTGGTGCAGGGAGGCAGAGGCGTGCCGCTGGCCAGGCGCGCCTCGAAGCTCACATCCTCCGGAAATTCCTGCGGGCGAAGCAGTTGCAGCAGCCGGAAGAATCCGTGGGCGTCATCTTCGAGCGGCGTCGCGCTCAGGAGGAGTACGTGGCGGCCGAGCCCCACGATCGGCGCGACGGCCCGCCAGGCCGGCTCGCCTGGGTGGCCCGGAGGGCGGCGGAGGCGCTGCGCTTCATCGACGACGAGCAGGTCGATTCCCGCTTTCACCGCCTGATCGGTGAGGTGCGGGCGCTCCGTCAGCATCTCCAGCGCAATCACGGCGCGGTGATGCGTGTCGAACGGGTTGAAGTCGGGGCCGAAGTCGCGCGCCACGTCGGCAAGGCGCGGGGCATCGAGGAGCGTGAACACCTGGTGATACTTGCGCCAGAGCTCGCCGAGCCACTGGACCGTGAGCGTGTCCGGCGCAACGACGAGGCAGCGATCGACTTTCCCGGCGTGGACGAGCCGATTCAGGATGAGCGAGGCTTCGATCGTCTTGCCGAGGCCGACTTCGTCGGCGAGCAGCCAGCGCACGGGATCGGTGGCGGTGGCCCGTTCCGCGACGTGAAGCTGGTGAGGGAAGAGGCGGATGCGTCCGCCAAGAAACGAACCGAGGCCGTCGGCTTCGCGAAGCGCCAGGAGGTGCAGGACATCCAGGCGTGTGACGAAATCCTCGACCTCGTCGAGATCGCCGAGTGCGAGGCGCTCGAGCAGCGCGCCTTCGAGCGCCAGCGGCCAGAGCTCGTCGGATGCCGCCGCGCGTCCGTTCGCGAGCTGCAGCGTCCCGTCGGGCAGCCGCGCCGCGATCGTCGTGTCCTCCTGCGTGGCGATGAGGCGGACAGGGCGGCCCGGACTCAAATCAACCGGGATCAGGGCGTCGGTGTCGGCCGCCAGCCGCAGCGTTGTTCCCGAGTGTGGAAATTGGACGACGATCGCACGGCCCTCGAGGGCCGTGACGCGTCCGATTCCCAGTTCGGGATTGAAGCGGTGGGTGAGGTAGTGCCCTGCGGCCCAGGCCGCTATTTCGCGCGCCCCTGAACGCCCCGGGTCAGCATCGCTACCTTATAGACCGCGCCCGCCCCGACGACGTAGAGAGTTTTCTTGTCCGGTCCCGCAAAGGCCGGCGCCTGGGCCCGCAACGGCGTCGGAATCGTCCCGAGGTGCTGTCCCTGCGGACTGAACACCTGGACGCCGCCGGCGGCGACGTACACCCGCCCCGCCTCGTCCACGCACATGCTGTCGCCGCCGACCTGCACCTCTGCGCCCTGCGCGTTGCGAGGCTTCACCAACGTGGCGAACGTCCGGAAGTTGCGGAGTGTCCCGTCGGGCTGCACGTCGAAGGCGGCAATGGTCGCGCCGTTGGCCGCGTAGAGCACCTTCTCGTCGGGACTCAGCGTGATGCCGTTCGGATTGTCGACTTCGTCGCTGACCTTGATCAACTTCCCGTCTTCGGGGCGGATGTAGAAGAGGATGGGCCGCGTCCGCTCTTTCGGCGGCGGCCTGAACCGTCCGCCGAGCTGATCGGTGAAGTAGATCCCGCCGCGTCTGTCGATGACGAGATCGTTCGGATTGGCGAGCGGCACGCCCTCGAATGAGTCGGCGAGGATGCGGCGCTCCGGATGCAGCACGGCGACGCGCGGCTGGTTCGACTGTGCGCCAATCAGCCGGCCTTTCGGGTCGTAGGCCAAACCAATGGTGCGGTTCGTCATCTCGAGGAATGTCGAGATCTTGTCGTCCTTGTCGATCCGCACGAGCTGTCCGTCACCGGCATCCTGCTCGGTGAAGAGCAGGCTCCCGTCCGGCATCGCGATCGGTCCCTCGGTGCTGCGGAACAGATCACGAATCAGGCGAACTTCGGTGCCGCCGGCCACCACTCCAGGGATGTCCGGTGCGATCGTGTTGGGCGGGGACTTGACGGCAGGAGCAGGGAGGCGCGGATACGGGCCTTGATCCTGCGCCACGGAGGACCCCGCGAACGCCAGGCCGGTCACGAGCAGTAACGCAGCAGTTCTTCGCATATCTGTCCTCCAGGAAGTGTCGGGATTATACCTATCTGCGTACAAGAAAAAGGGGCCGACCTGAAAGGGCGGCCCCTACGAGAGACTAGAGACGAGAGACTTCCTAAACCGTCGCCTTCGCCTTCTGCATCACGCTCGCGACGACGACTTTGAACTCGTCGGTGGTGAGCAGGTCTTTCTTCTCGAACGACTTCGCCTTGACGCCCTGCAGGATCGCCATCTTCTCTTCGTCGGTGGCGGTGATGCCAAGCTTCTCGCACCATTCGTCCATCGACGGCGGGCCGCTGTTCTTGCCGAGCACGATGTTGACCGGCTTCTGGCCCACGAGCTCAGGCGTGAACGGAATGTATTCGAGCGGATGCTCCTTGCGCGCCATGCGGAACCAGCCGGCGATGATCCCCGACTCGATGTCGTACAGCTTGTCGCCGACGATCGGACGGTTGGGCGGCTGCGTGACCTTCGCGAGGTCCATGACGAACTTGGAGACCTCGACGAACTTCTCGGTCTTGATGCCGATGTCCTTGCCGTAAAGCGCCAGGAGCGACATCACGACTTCTTCGGTCGGCACGTTGCCGGCGCGTTCGCCGAGACCGGTCACCGTGGTGTGCGCCACCGATGCGCCCGCCTGCAGCGCCGCAATCGTGTTGGCGATGCCGAGACCAAAATCCATGTGGCAGTGCGCTTCGACCGGCTTCTTCAGCCGCTCGATGACCTTCTTGACGACGTGTGCGTACGCGTCAGGCGTCGTCACGCCCATCGTGTCGGCCATCGACAGCGCGTCCATGTGCCCTTCGGTGGCCACCTGGTCGACGATGTCGAGAAAGCGGTTGAGCTCGGTGCGGGTGGAGTCGATGGTGAAGAAGACGGTGTAGAGGCCGGCTTCCTTGGCGGCCAGGGTGGTTTCGATCGACGCTTTCATCGCGCGCTCGATCGGCCAGCCGTAGCCGTACTTGATCATGTGGTCGCTGGCCGGAATCTCGATGACGATGCCCTTACAGCCGCACTCCTTGATCACCTTCACTTCGGACGGGATGCAGCGCGCAAACCCGAAGATCTCCGCCTTGAGGCCGAGCGCCGCGATGTCGGAAATCGCCGCCTTGTCCTGGGCGGACACGGCGGGCATGCCCGCCTCGATGCGGTGAATGCCGAGCGAATCGAGCTTCTTGGCGATCGCCACCTTCTCTTCGCGGCGGAAGACGACGGCGGTCTGCTGCTCGCCGTCACGCAGGGTGACGTCATGAATCTTGATGTTTGAGGGGAACGCGTAGTTCTTCGTCAGCTCGGGAAGGTAGTTCCACGGGCTCGTGAACCACTTGTCCGTTTTCCAGGGTTCCTGCATGTAGCCTCCGACGTAAGTTTCCGGGACGGGCGAACCTTCAATGGTGTGTCTCTCCCAACACTGGACTGGCCGCGCCGTCGTCGCGGCCAGCGGCACCGCCGTCGAAGGGCTGTCGTATGGGGCAGTACACCAGTTGAGGCGAACCCCTAATGCTACCTTCAGCCCAGATGGGTGGGCAAGGGTAAGACCCTGATCTGATACGATTTACCGGATCCCTGATGGCAAAAATTCGTTTCAATCTGAACGGAAAACCCACCGAAGCCAGCTACGAACCCGGGATGCACCTCCTCGAGGTGCTCCGCGAGGAGTGCGGCATCGTGTCGGCCAAGAATGGCTGCGCGCCGGAAGGCGCCTGCGGCTGCTGCCTGGTGATGATCGACGGGCGCCCCGCGCTCTCGTGCCTGCGCAAGCCCGAACAGATGGACGGCCACGACATCGTGACGCTCGAGGGGGTCCCCGAGGAGACGCGCCGGATCATCGGCGAGGCATTCGTCCTCGAAGGCGGCGTGCAGTGCGGCTTCTGCATTCCGGGCATCGTGGTCCGAACGGCGTCATTAATCGAGCACGACAAGACAGGCGACCGCGATGTGATCCGGAAAGCGCTGGATGGCCATCTGTGCCGGTGCACCGGCTACGGCCGCATCATCGATGCGATCCAGACTGCCGGCGAGGCGGCGAAGAGCGGCGGCGTGCTGCCCGACAAGCCCCGGCGGCACCTGTTCTTCGGCGAAGAATTCGGCCTCCAGCGGAACCCCGCGTTCGCGAAGACCAATGGCAACGGCAACGGAATCGGAAAGTCGGTCGCCCGCCAGGGGGGCATGGCACAGTCGCTGGGCGACAAGCCCTTCGTCGACGACCTCCGCGTCCCCGGGATGCTCCACGGCGCCATGGTCCTGACCGAACACGCGCGCGCAAAAGTGCTCAAGATCGATACGTCGGAAGCGGCCGCGATGCCCGGCGTCGTGCGAATCCTCAAGGCCGAAGACGTGCCCGGATTCCGCGGCACGGGGATGAACGACGCGGACCTTCCGATCTTCGTCAAGGAAGGCGAGCTCACCTGCTGCGTCTCGGACTTCCTGGCGATGGTCGTGGCGGACACCCAGTTCCACGCGCGGCAGGCGGCGGCGAAGGTCAAGGTCGACTACGACGTCCTGACGCCGCTCACCGATCCGTTCGAAGCGATGAAGCCGGGTGCGCCGCTCGT
Organism: Candidatus Sulfopaludibacter sp. SbA3; assembly: GCA_945903265.1. Lineage (GTDB taxonomy): Bacteria > Acidobacteriota > Vicinamibacteria > Vicinamibacterales > UBA2999 > CAXNKG01. The sequence goes on along the minus strand of CAMDNQ010000002.1, from coordinate 14,798 downwards.
GCACTCGGACCAGACGTTCGCGCCCAGGCCGTCGAACATCCTCGAGCCGAAGACCGCGTTCACCCGCGGCGACGTCGACGCGGCGCTGAAGACGTCGACGCACGTCATCTCGGCCACGTTTGAGACGCAGCCGATTGACATTGCGTTCCTCGAGCCCGAGGCGTGTCTCGTCATCCCGACGGGGAAGAGCGTCGTCGTGCATACCGACAGCCAGGGATCGCTCTACGACCACGCGCAGATCGCCAAGGTGCTGGCGCTCGACCCGAAGGACGTCGCCATCGAGCTTCACGCGAGCGGCGGGGCGTTCGGCGCCAAGGAAGAACTGTCGATCCAGGCACAGACTGCGGTTGCCGCGCTGCTCCTTGGCAAGCCGGTGAAGACCGTCCTCACGCGCGAGCAGTCGAGCCAGCATCACGTCAAGCGTCACAAGATGACGATCACACTGACGGTCGGCGCCGACGCCGAGGGCCACCTCACCGCGCTGCGGTCGAGCATCGTCGCGGACGCCGGCGGGTACCACACGACGAGCGCGAAGTGTGCGCTCCGCGCGGCGTGCCACCAGGCCGGCGTCTATCGGATACCGAACGTCGCCGTGGAATCGATGGCGGTGTACACGAACAACCCGAACGCCGGCGCCATGCGCGGCTTCGGCAGCAACCAGGCGCAGTTCGCCGTGGAAGGGATGCTTGATCTGGTCGCCGAGCGGGTCGGCATCGACGGCTGGGACATGCGCGACCGGAACCTCCTGAATCCCGGCGACAAGTTCGGCACTGGCCAGGTGATGCGCGACAGCGTCCGCGGCGCCCGCGTGGCGCTCGACGCCGTCAAGGACGTGTACAAGAAGGCAAAGTACAAGGGCATTGCCTGCGGCATCAAGAGCACCGGCCTCGGCAACGGCACGATCGAGGGCGGCTACATCAAGATCAAGGTCGTTGAAGGTGGGAAGCTCGAGATCTTCAACGGCTACACGGAGATGGGCCAGGGCGTCTTCACCGCGACCGCCCAGGCGGTTTCTGAAGAGACGGGGTTGCCCGTCTCTCTCATGACGGTCAAGTGGGACAAGGACCTCGGCGAGAAGTGCGGCGAGACGTGGGCGTCGCGCGCCACGACCCTCAGCTGCGCCGCCGCGCAGAAGTGCGCGCAGCAGCTGACCGCCGATCTGAAGACCAAGACCCTTCAGGAGCTCGCCGGCAAGGAGTACTACGACGAGTGCGTCTATAACTTCACGACGCGCCCCGGCACTCCTGAAGCGGTCACGAATCCCACCACTCACCTCACGTTCAGCTATGCCACGCAGGTCGTCATCCTGAACGACGAGGGGAAAGTCGATCGCGTCGTCGTGGCCAATGACGTGGGCCGTGCCATCAATCCCCGGCTGTGCGCCGAGCAGATGGAGGGCGGCGTGCACATGGGGCTCGGTTACGCGCTGTCGGAAGACTTCCCGTCCACGAACGGGATACCCGACTCGCTGGCGCTCCGCGACTTTGGCATCGTGCCGGCGAAGCACATGCCCACCGTCGACGTCATCCTGATCGAAGTGCCCGATGAAATCGGCGGGTACGGAGCCAAGGGTGTCGGCGAAATCGGCTGCGTGGCCACCGCGCCCGCCGTTGCCGCCGCGCTGCACTCGTACGATCAGGTGCGCCGGTTCAGCATGCCGATGCAGGACGCGAAGGCGGCCGAGCCGATGTTGTCGAAGAACCGGAAAAAGATCGCTCCCGGGCCGAAGCCGCGCTCCGCGGCGGCGCCCGTCGTCGGCGTGCACGCATAGTTCTCTCTTTCAGGAGATCACCATGACACGCTTGGTTCATCCCAGTACGCGGGTGCTCGTGTTGGCGGTTACGGTCGTGCTGACGGCGGTCTACGCGTGCCGCACGCCCGAATCGGCGCCTGCGGCGGCGCAGGCGGCAGGAGCCGACGCGAACGCCGAGGATGCGCAGAACGTCCGGCAGGTCGGCTACAACGATCTGCAGGGCCGCCAGTCGCTGCAACTGATTGCCCGATCGGATGCGGCAAACGGCAACTGGGTCTACGTCGGCCATCAGCCAAACGACCGGCCGGACGACGAAGAGCCGCAGATGAATCCGATTACGGGGCAGGCCGAGATTAACGGGACGTCGATCATCGACATCACGGATCCGGCCAAGCCGACGACCAGGTGGCACATTCCGGGGATCTCGGGCGCGAACCACCGCGGCGTGTCAGTCGTGTACGACTACAAGCACGACACGAGCGGCCGCGACTATCTCGTCCGCAGCTCGGACACCGGCAAGGAATTCCGTTTCCAGATCTTCGACATCACCGATCGAGGTACCAACCCGAAGGCGATCACGCTGGTCTCGGAGATCACCGGGACGCCGCCGAATTCCTGCGGGCCTGGGTGCGGCGGGCCGTTCATCACCCGCGCGCACAAAGGCTTCTGGTCGGAGGAATCGGGCTATTACTACACCGCCTCCGGAGAGCCCGGTTTCCGCAATACCCTGCTGCACATCTGGGATCTGAAGGATCCGAAGACGCCGAAGTTCGTCGGACGGACCTGGCTGCCGGGAATGAAGGACACCGAGGACAAGGCGCTCTATCAGGGCCAGTACGTGCACCATCCGACGGTCGACGAGGCCAACAACCGGATGTACATCGGCTTCAGGAACACCAGCGGACTCATGGGCGCCTGGGACATCGTCGATCGCGCGAATCCGAAGCTGCTCTGGTCGTACGACACCAAGCCGCCCAACCGCGGGCCGCACACGCTGACGCCGATCGTCTATCAGCAATTGCCCAACTTCCACGGCGATGCGCTCCCGCGGACGTACCTCTTCATGACGGACGAAGCGGCTGGTCCGGAGGACTCGGCGCCGTGCACGAGCGGCGTCCGCACCAGGGCGTACATGTTCGACGTCACCGGCGAGAGCCGCCCGACGCAGGTGTCGCAGTGGGAGGTGCCGGTCGGCGATTTCTGCACGAAGGGCGGGCGTTTCGGCGTCCACCAGCACGCGGAGTTCGTGAACGGGCGTCTCAACCGGCATGAGAACCGGATCGCGTGGCTCGCCTACTTCAATGCCGGGGTGCGGGTCCTCGATCTGTCGGATCCCTACAACATGAAAGAGCTCGGCTATTACATTCCGAAGACGAACGAGCGGTCCCACCGTTCGGCGGAAGGCCAGGCGGTCCAGATTCAGATCAACGACGTGACGATCGACCACCGCGGGCTGGCATATGCCACAGACCGTGTGGGAACCGGCCTCTTCGTGCTCGAGTACACGGGGGATCGCGACGAAACGCAGTAGTTTTTTATATAGTGGGGAGTCTTTTTGACTTCCACGCAGACTGTTCCTAGAGGAGTAGCACGTCGATGAGTGACCAGAAGAAGAGCAACGGAATGGACCTGAGCTGGCTCGGCAAGCCCCACGAATACGATCCGGGCCGGCTGTACAGCCAGACAGGCGCCGACTGGCAGTACCGCGTCGATTTCGACCGGCTGCGCAAGGAACGGCTGGTCAAACTGCAGGCCGAAATGAAGGCCGAGCAGATCGGCGCGCTGGTGCTCTTCGCGGGCGCCAACATCCGCTACGCCACCGCCTCCTACCAGGGCAACTGGAAATACAACATCAACATCCGCTACGCGGTGGTTCCCGCCGAAGGAAAGCCGACGCTGTTCGAGACGGCCGGCTCCGACCTTCAGTGCGCGAAGATCGACCTCCCGTGGATGGAAGGCCGCATTCGTCCCGCCATTACGTGGCAGTGGGCGGAGGGTGCCGTTCCGTACATGGCCGCCCGGATGGCCGACAGCGTCGTCGAAGTGCTCAAAGAGCACGGTGTGATGAAAGAAAAGATCGGCATCGACAACCTCGACATGCCGGCCTACGAGGCCTTCCAGAAGGCGGGGCTGACCATCGTCAACGGCTGGCCGGCGGTGTCGCGCGCGCGCGTGGTGAAGACGCGCGACGAGATCGAGCTGCTCAAGCAGGCGTCGAGCATCGGCGACGCCGCGATGTGGAAGATCAAGTACGAGTGGCTCAAGCCGGGCGTCCGCGAGCGTGAGATCGAAGCCAAGGTGCACGAGTTCATGCTCGAGCGCGGCTGCGAAATCATTTACGACATCATCGTCGCGTCGGGCGGCAACACCAGCCCGTACCGCCGGTGGGCGACCGACAAGCTCATTCGCCAGGGCGACCTGGTGATCGTCGACATCAACGCGGTTGGCCCCTCCGGCTACTTCATCGACTTCGTGCGCTGCTTCAAGTGCGGCGGCCCGTACGGCACGAAGATGACGGGCAAGGAGATCGACCTGTATCGAGAGGTGTACGATTCGATGTACGCCGCTCTCGCACAACTGAAGCCGGGCAATACCTCCGCCGACGTCGCCAAGCAGTTCCCGAAGTACGACGACGACACCTACGGCACGGTGACGCTGCAGCAGTTCGCGCACAGCATCGGCATCACCCTCTACGAAGGCATGTGGATCTCGCGCGCCTACTCGATGAAGTTCCCGGCGGAGATCAAGGAGAACATGTACTTCGCGATCGAGACGTTCGCCGGGCACCCCGGTCTCGAGCAGACCGCCCGCCTGGAGGAGAACGTGCTCGTCAGCGCAAACGGCCCCGTGGTCTTCACGCGCATGGAGCACATGGAAGAGGCGATGGCCAAGTAGATGGCCTTCAAGGTCGCCGTCGCGGACTCCGTATTTCCCAATCTCGACCCGGCCCGCGAGGTGCTCTCGCGGGTCGGCGCTCAGCTCGAACTCGCCTCGGCGGCCACGCCGGAGGCGATCATGGCGATCGCGAAGGACGCGGACGCCATCCTGGTGACCTACGCCAAGATCACCGGCGAGATGATCCGGGACCTCAAGAAGTGCCGCATCATCTCGCGCTTCGGGATCGGCGTGGACAACGTGGATATCGCCGAAGCGACCAAGAAGAACATCGTCGTCACGAAGGTTCCCGACTACTGCATCGACGAAGTGTCGGACCACACGATGGCGCTGCTGCTGGCCGCCGTTCGCAAGATTCCGATGATCAGCAAGCAGGTGCACAGCGGTACCTGGAAGATGCCGAACGTCGTGCCGATCAAGCGGCTCCGCGGCAGCACGCTCGGACTGGTGGGCTTCGGCCGCATTCCCCAGCTCGTCGTGCCGAAGGCGAAGGCGTTCGGGATGAAGGTCCTCGCCTACGACCCCTTCGTCCCGAAGGACGTGTTCCTCGCCGCCGGCGTTGAGGGCGTCGATTTCGACACCCTGCTCAAGACGTCGGACTACGTCTCCATTCACAGTCCTCTAGTACCGGAGACGAAGAACCTGTTCAACGCCGACGCGTTCAGGAAGATGAAGAAGACCGCCTACGTGGTGAACACGGCGCGCGGTCCCATCATCGACGAGGACGCGCTGGCGGAGGCGCTGGATGCCGGTGAGATTGCCGGCGCGGCGCTCGATGTGATGGTGACCGAGCCTCCCGGCGCGACGCACAAGCTGTTCGGCCGCGAGAACGTGATCATCACGCCGCACACCAGCTTCTATTCGGACGAGGCGCTGGTTGACCTGCAGACCAAGGCGGCGCAGGAAGTGGTCGCCGTGCTGAGCGGCCAGGCGCCGCGCAATCCGGTCAACCCGGATGCTCTGGCGGCCAAGAAATAAGACGCATGAAAGCGATGGTGCTCACCGCGCCAGGTGAGCTCGTCCTCGAAGACGTCGCGAAGCCCGCACGCGGATCGAGAGACGTTCTCGTCCGCGTGACCCACAGCGGAATCTGCGGCACCGACTACAAGATTTTCAACGGCTCGATTCCGGTCCGCTATCCGCGGATCATGGGCCACGAGATGGCCGGCGAAGTGGTGGACGCCGGCGACGCGCCGTTCAAGCCTGGCGATCGCGTCATCATCGACCCCGAGCTCTGGTGCGGCCTCTGTTTCCATTGCCGGATCGGCCAGACGCACCTCTGTCCGAAGGGATCGCTCCTCGGCCGCGACGCCAACGGCGGATTTGCGGAGTTTCTCTCGGCGCCCGCCACCAACGTCTTTCCGCTGCCCGACGATGTGGACCCGCGCTCGGCGCCAATGATTCAGGTGCTGACCACGTGTCTGCACGCGCAGCGGCAGGTCAATATCTTCCCCGGCGAATACGCCGTCGTGCTGGGACTCGGGGTGACGGGCCAGCTGCACGTGCAGCTCGCCAAGGCGCGCGGCGCCACGGTCATCGGCGTGACGCGCAGCGCCGACAAGCGCGCGCTGGCGGAAACGCTGGGCGCGGACCTTACGATTCCGGGCGACGAGCACACGGTCGAGCGGGTCCGCGAGGCCACCGAGGGACGCGGCCCGGATGTCGTCATCGAAACGACCGGCGTGGTGCAGCAGCTCGCGTCGGCGGTCAACATGGTGCGGTCCGGCGGGCGGATCCTGATGTTCGGGATCATCACCGCCAAGGAAGGCGCGTTGCCGTTCTACGACCTCTATTACAAGGAACTGTCGCTCATCAACGCGCGGGTGGCGAAGAGCGAAGACTATCCGGGCTCCATCGACCTCGTGCAGCGCGGACAGGTGCGGCTCGAGCCGCTCATCAGCGACGTGATGTCACTGGGTGATCTCAAGGCGGCCATCGGCCTGCTCGGTTCCGATGGCGGCGCGCAGCGGATGAAAATCGTCCTGGAACATCAGTAGGAGTACATATGCAGAAGATTCTCGGAATCGCAGTCGTCGCGGCAGTTCTGGCTCTCCCGTCCGCCGCGTCCGCGCAGGGCGCGACGCCCATGCCGCTGGCCAAGGCGGTTGTCTCGAACGAAGTGGCGGCGCGCACGCTCTTCAAGTACCAGATTAACGCGCAGACCGCGCGGGCCATTGTCGATGCGTGCGTCGACTTCGCGCGCACGCAGCCGAACGGTCCCGGCAATTACGCCATCTTCATCGTCGCGCCCAACGGCGACATCATCGACGCGCACGTGATGGACGGCGTCGTGCCGATCGGCGTGGAAACCGGCCTCATGAAGGCCAAGACCGCGCTCTACGCCCGCTCGCCGTCGCGCGCGGTGGCGGAGCGGTTCCCGACCGTCGAGGGCCGCCTGATCCGCACCGACCTCGGACGCGAGACGGGCCTCTCGTACTACTTCGTGCCGGGCGGCGTCCCGATCGTGCTGGAGAACCAGCTGATCGGCGCCATCGGCATCGGCGGCGGCAACATGGACGAGCCGTGCGCGTACCACGCGCTCACCAAGGTGCTCGGCATCCAGCCTCCGCCTCCGACCGCGAAGCCATAACCGGCGGGCGCCGGGGTCCAGTAAAGTAGGGCGGGTCCTTTTTGGACCCGCCCTTTTCTTTGATGACCTACCTGATTACCCAGACGCTGAACGGCCTCTTCTCGGCCGCGCTGCTGTTCCTCATCGCGAGCGGCCTGACGCTCGCGTTTGGCGTCATGAAGATCGTCAACATCGCCCACGGCTCGTTCTACATGCTGGGCGTCTACATCGCGTACACCGTCATCCTCCGGACGCAGAGCCTGCTCCTGGGCGCGGCGGCGGCGATTGTCGTCGTCTCGGCGCTCGGGTTCGTCATGCAGCGCTTCTTCCTGCGCCGGTTCGGGAACGATCCCCTCGCGCAGATGATGATGACGATGGGGTTTGCGCTGCTGTTCAGGGATGCGACGCTGATGATCTGGGGCGGGGATCCGTTCACGCTGCAGTATCCGGGGTGGCTGCGCGGCTCGATGGAAGCCGGCGACGTCGTCTTCCCGTACTACCGCCTGTTCGTCATCGTCGTGGCGGCACTCGTCGGTGTCGCGCTGTGGGCGATCAACGAGAAGACGCTTCTGGGCGCGCGTCTGCGGGCCACCGTGGACGACCCGGAAATGGCGTCGGCCATGGGCATCAACGTCACGCTGCTGTCGGGCCTGGTGTTCGCGGCCGGCGCCGGGCTTGCCGCGTTCGGCGGTGTGATGGGCGGTCCCATTCTTGGCGGCTACGCCGGCCTCGACTTCGATTTGCTGCCGCTCGCCTTCGTCGTCGTCATCGTGGGCGGGATGGGGAGCCTGAAGGGGGCGTTCGTCGGCAGCCTCGTGGTCGGCATGATCGACAACTACGGCAAGGCGCTCGTGCCCGAGCTGTCGTATTTCACGCTCTTCGCGCCGATGATTCTGGTGCTCGCGCTGAAGCCGACGGGGTTGTATGGGCGCGCGTAGGCTGACGCTCCTCGTCGTCCTGGCGCTCCTCGTCATCGCCGCGCCGTTCGTGCTGTCCTCGTACTGGGTGGGCCTCCTGACCGAGGTGGCGATCCTGGCGATCCTCGCGATGAGCCTCGACGTCCTGCTCGGCTACACGGGCCTTCCATCGCTCGGGCACGCGTCGCTGTTTGGCGTCGCCGCGTACGCCGTGGCGCTCCTGTCGACCCGGTACGGCATGAACTTCTGGACCTGCGTGTTCGCGGGCCTGGTGGTCGGCACGCTCGCGAGCGCGGTCATCGGACTGATCGTGTCGCACGTCAGGGACGTCTATTTCCTGATGATTACGCTGGCCATCGGCATGGTGCTCTGGGGCCTGAGCTATCGGTGGATTCCGGTCACCGGCGGCGACAACGGGTTGAGCGGCATTCCGTCGCTGGAGGTCCATGCGGGGCTGCCGTTCGCGGGACCGACGGCGTTCTACTACGTGACGCTCGTGGTATTCGCGCTCTCGGCGGGCGCCATGGTGCTGCTCGTGCGGTCGCCGTTCGGGCTGACATTGCGGGGGATTCGCGAGAACGAAGGACGCATGAAGAGCCTGGGCTTCAATACCTGGCTGCACTGCTACCTGAGCTTCATCGTGTCCGGATTTTTTGCGAGCGTCGCCGGCGTGATGTGGGCGTATTACAACGGGTTCGTGAGCCCGACGTATCTCGATCTCACCGCGTCATCGGAGCTGTTCCTGATGGTAACCCTTGGAGGACCAGCCACGCTGGTGGGACCAGTTCTCGGTGCCGGGATGATCGTGCTGCTGAAGAACGTCATGAGCGCCTACACGGCCCGGTGGCTGCTCATTCTGGGGACCGTGTACATCGTGGCCATCCTGACCGCGCCGAAGGGCGTGTGGAACCTTGGATCACGGAGGTCCGCCTGAAGGCGGACACTACGTACGAATGAAGCGCACCATCCTTGCAATCGCCCTGGTCTGCGCGGCCGCGATTGCGTTCGCACAGACTCCTGAGCGTCCGCCGATCAAGATCGGCTTCATGGTGCCGCTCTCAGGCGCCAACGCGCAGAACGGCCGCGACATTCTCAACGGCTTCCTGCTGCTGCTCGAAGAGGCCGGATATCAGGCCGGGGGCCGACGCATCCAGCTCATCGTCGAAGACGACGAGGGCATTCCGGCGGTTGGGCTGACGAAGGCGCGAAAACTGGTCGAACGCGACCAGGTGCACATGATGGGCGGACCGCTGCTGGCGTCCTCGGCCTATGCCATCGCGCCCTACATCCACGCGCAGCAGATTCCCATGGTGTATCCGGTGGCATCGGGCGACGACCTGACGCAGCGCCGCCGGAGCAAATGGATCGTGCGCACCGGCTACACGAGCAGTCAGCCCAATCACCCGTTTGGCGAATATGCGTACCACACGCTCGGTCACCGCAGGATTGCAACGATCGCGCTCGACTACGCGTTCGGCTGGGAGTCGGTAGGCGGATTCGAGCGGACGTTCCTCGAACAGGGCGGCCAGATCACCAAGAAGCTCTGGGTGCCGCTCTCCGTCCACGATTTCGCGCCGTATCTCGCGCAGGTCTCGCGCGATCTCGACGCCGTGTACGTCCTGTTCATCGGGCGCACCGCCCTGCAGTTCCTGCGGCAGTACCAGGAGTACGGGCTCAAGGATCGTGTGCCGGTGATCGGCATGGGCACGACGACCGACGAACACGTCCTGCCGGCGATGGGGGATGAAGCGATTGGCGTCACGACCGCGCTCCATTACAGCGGCGCCCTCGACACCCCGGCCAACAGGACTTTCTCCGCGGCCTACCGGGCTCGCTTCAAGCGCGTGCCCAGCTATTACTCGGAGAGCATGTACAGCGGCGGCAAGTGGCTGCTGACGGCTATCGAGGCACTGAAAGGCAACGTCGAGAATCGGGACGTTCTTCTCGACGCCATTCGACAGGCGCAGCCGACGGGCCTCCCGCGCGGTCCTGTGACGATCGACGAGTATGGCAATCCGGTCGAGAACATCTACGTGCGCCGCGTCGAGCGCGTCAACGGCGTGCTCCAGAACACGGTCATTGCGACACTCCCGAACGTGTCGCAGTTCTGGAAGTACAACCCGGTGGACTATCTGAAGCAGCCCCTGTACGCGCGATGACAGCGTCTTCAACAGCCGCCCTCAAGCTCGAACAGGTCTCCCGGCACTTCGGCGGGCTCAAGGCTGTCGATGGCGTGAGCCTCACCGTGCAGCCTGGTGAGCGGCACGCGCTCATCGGCCCGAACGGTGCCGGCAAGACCACGCTGTTCAATCTGATCAGCGGGGAGTTTCCGCCGACATCGGGCCGTGTCGAGTTGTTCGGCGCGGACGTCACAAAGGTGCCGGCGTATAAACGCGCGGCGCTCGGTATTGCCAGGACGTTCCAGATCACCAAGCTGTTTCCCGCACTGACGGTTCGCGAAAACGTGCTCGTGGCCTGCACCGCGCTCGACCGCCGGCGGCTCGCGATGCACCGGACCGTCGCGTCCTGTACCGACCTGCGGGACGCTGCCGACCGGCTGCTGGAGTCCTTCGGCCTGCTGCCGCATGCGGCCGAAACGGCGAAGAACCTGTCGTACGGCGATCAGCGCAAGCTGGAAGTCGCGCTCTCGATGGCGGGCCGGCCGCGCCTCCTGCTGCTCGACGAGCCGATGGCGGGATTGTCGGCCGGCGAGAGCCGTTCGATGCACGAGCTGATCGACAGGCTCGATCGCTCGATTGCGGTCCTGCTCATCGAACACGACATGGACGTCGCGTTTGCCTTCGCGAACCGCGTCACCGTCCTTCATCATGGCCGCGTGCTGACCGAAGGCAGCTGCGACGAAGTAAGCGCGAATCGCAGCGTCCAGCAGATTTATCTTGGCGATGCTGCAGATCACTGACCTGCACACCTATTACGGCGAAAGCCACGTCCTGCAGGGCGTCACGCTGGCGGCTGCCCGCGGGACCGTGACGGCGGTGCTGGGACGCAACGGCGTCGGCAAGACCACGCTCTGTCGGTCGATTGCCGGCCTGACTCCCGCACGCGCGGGGGCCGTCGTCTTCGATGGCAACGACATCACCCGCACGCCGCCGTACCGGATTCACGATCTCGGCATCAGTCTTGTGCCGCAGGGCCGGCGCATCTTCCCCTCTCTCACGGTGCAGGAGAACATGGCCATCGCGGTGAACACGACGCGCTCCCAGGGCTGGGACCTGCAGAAGGTCTTCGCTGTGTTCCCCAGGCTGGCCGAGCGCCGCCAGAACCGCGGCAACGAGTTAAGCGGCGGGGAACAGCAGATGCTGGCGATCGCGCGGGCGCTCGTCGCGCGTCCGACGTTTCTGATCCTGGACGAGCCGACCGAGGGGCTGTCGCCGATGCTCGTCGCCGAAGTGGCTGGTGTGATTCGACGCCTCAAGGACGAAGGGACGTCGATCCTGCTCGCCGAGCAGAATGCCGCCTTCGCCGTGAAAGTCGCCGACTACGTCCATGTGATGTCCAAGGGGGTGGTCGTGCATTCCACTGATCCGGTCGCCCTTTGGCAGAATGAGGAAGTAAAGACCCAGCTTCTGGGCGTACCGGCCGCGGTTTCGCCGCCGAACACACGGCCCGGAACTTGAATTGTCGAGCTGTGTGCTGAAAGTCGACCTTCATACCCATTCTGGGGACGACCCCCTCGACCGGATTCCGTATTCCACGCGTGACCTTATCGATCGTGCCGCTGCCCTCAATTACGACGCGCTGGCGATCACGCTGCACGAAGAGCAGCTGGACATCGCTCCGTACGTCTCCTATGCCATGGAACGCGGCCTGGTGCTCATCCCCGGCGTGGAGCGCTCCATCCAGGGATGCCACGTCCTGCTGCTGAATTTTTCACGTGGCGCTGAATCCGTCGAGGACTTCGAGGGCCTCGCGCGGCTGAAGGCCCGTGAGCCTGGCCTGGTGGTCGCGCCGCACGCGTTCTTTCCGGTCCACAGCCTCGGCACGAATCTCGACAGGCACGCAGACCTGTTTGACGCCGTCGAATACAACGCGATGTATACGCCGTCGCTGAACTTCAATCTGGCGGCTGAACGATGGGCGCATGCCCACGGTAAGCCGATCGTCGGCAACGGCGACGTTCATCGTCTCGCGCAGCTCGGCACGACGTACTCGCTCGTGGACGCCGAACGCTCGCCGGCGTCGATCTGCGCGGCCATCGCCGCCGGGCGTGTGCGCCTCGTGACACGTCCCCTGACCTGGCCGTTCGCCATCCGCACGTTCACGGGAATGGTGACCGCGTCGGCCTGGCCCCGCCGGGCATTCGCAGCTCCCGCCGCTCCAGCAACCGTGTAGTACTCTGGGGAGCCCGATGCTCACCCAGCTCCTCCACGACATTCTCAAGAGCCGTGTGTACGACGTGGCGCGCGAGACCGCGCTCGATGTCGCGCCGCGGCTGTCGAAGCGGCTGTCGAACGAGGTGCTGTTCAAGCGCGAGGATCTCCAGCCGGTCTTCAGCTTCAAGATCCGGGGGGCCTACAACAAGATTGCGCACCTGTCCGAAGAGGAATGGTCCCGCGGCATCATCACCGCCAGCGCCGGCAATCATTCCCAGGGCGTCGCCTTTTCGGCGCGGAAACTGGGCCTGCGGGCGACGATCGTGATGCCGCAGACGACGCCGCAGATCAAGGTCGATGCGGTGCGTGCGATGGGCGCCGAGGTCGTGCTCCGGGGCGACAGCTATGCGGACGCCAAGGCCCACTGCGATCAGCTGGTCGCCGAAACGAAGATGGCGTTCATCCATCCGTTCGACGACCCGCTCGTCATTGCGGGGCAGGGCACGATCGGCGCCGAGATCCTGCGTCACAGCCAGGACCGTCTGTCGGCGGTCTTCGTGCCTGTGGGCGGGGGCGGGCTGATTGCCGGCATTGCCGGATACCTCAAGATTCTTCGTCCGGACGTGAAGGTCATCGGCGTCGAGCCGTTCGAGGCCGACGCGATGTACCGGTCACTCGCCGCCGGGCGGCGTGTCCGCCTCGACCAGGTGGGCATCTTCGCCGACGGAGTGGCGGTGCGCGAAGTGGGGGAGCTGACGTTCCCCATCGTGCAGCAGGCCGTTGACGAGATCGTCCTCGTCAGTAACGACGAGATCTGCGCGGCCATCAAGGACGTGTTCGACGACACACGGACCGTCATGGAGCCGGCCGGCGCGCTGTCGGTGGCGGGGCTGAAGGCCTGGGTCGAACGGGAAGGCATCAAGGATCAGTCGCTCGTCGCGGTCCTGAGCGGCGCGAACATGAACTTCGATCGGCTCCGGTTCGTAGCGGAGCGCGCGGAAGTCGGCGAGGCGCGCGAGTCGCTGCTCGCCGTCACCATTCCTGAGCGGGCAGGCGCCTTCCGCGATTTCTGCACCATCGTCGGCCGCCGCGTCGTCACTGAGTTCAACTACCGGCTCAGCGGGCGCGACAAGGCGCACATCTTCGTCGGCGTCGCCACGCAGTCGAAGCAGGACGGCAAGGCGCTGGAGGCGGCGCTCAAGGCGCGCGGCTACGAGACCGTCGATCTCACCGACAACGAGATGGCGAAGCTGCACGTGCGCCACATGGTCGGCGGGCGTGCGCCGGACGTCCGGCATGAGCGGTTGTGCCGCTTCGAGTTCCCGGAGCGGCCGGGGGCGCTGATGGAGTTTCTCGACAAGCTGGGCGGCCGCTGGAACATCAGTCTGTTCCACTACCGCAATCACGGCGCCGATTTCGGCCGCGTCCTGGCCGGGTTCGAAGTGCAGGATGCCGATCTGCCGCAGTTCCGCGCGTTCCTGGACGCCCTCGGGTATCCGTACACGTCCGAGCAGGATAATCCCGCGTACTCCTTCTTTCTTGGCTGAGCACGAGACCTTCATGCTGGCCGCGCTTGATGAGGCGCGCCGCGGTCTCGCTGCCGGGGAAGTGCCGATCGGTGCCGTGCTTGCCGTTGACGGACAGATTGTGGCGCGCGCGTTCAATCAGCCGATTGGTGCCGTCGATCCCACCGCTCATGCCGAGGTTCTCGTGCTGCGTGAGGCCGCTCAGCGACTCGGCAACTACCGCCTCACGGGCGCGACCCTGTACGTCACTGTTGAACCCTGCCTGATGTGCGTCGGCGCGCTCGTGCACGCGCGCGTCGCGCACGTTGTGTATGGCGCCCCGGAGCCCAAAACGGGCGCGCTTGTATCGACGGTGCGGGCGCTGGACGTTCCCGGTTTGAACCACCGATTCGACGTCTTTGCCGGAGTGCTCGAGAATGAGTGTCGCGAACTCATCCAGACGTTCTTTCGCCAGAAACGGGCTGAATCCCGCGGGTTATAATGGCGTGTTTCGGAGAGGTGGCCGAGCGGTTGAAGGCGGCAGTCTCGAAAACTGTTGTAGTCGAAAGGCTACCGTGAGTTCGAATCTCACCCTCTCCGCCAATTCCCTCACCAGTCCCTCAAGCTTCTCAAAAACGAGAAAGATGACTCCCGCCGCTGAAAGCGGTCCCCCCCTTTTTGCTTCCTTCCCGCCCCTCGCTGATTAAGTAAGGGAATTCGCGCCTCACGTTAACGGTCGAGCTCGCACGTAAGCGGCGCGGTTCTTGTAGCGGCAGAGACGCCAACCTCGAGAGCCGAGAGCTCAACTGGCAGTCGGCTTTGCGG
>CAMDNQ010000001.1 GCA_945903265.1 Candidatus Sulfopaludibacter sp. SbA3 | reverse complement strand
CGCGACGACCATCGGCAGCGCCACGCGGTAGAGGCTGATGCCGCACGCCTTGATGACGATGAGCTCGCTGTTCTTGGTGAGCAGCCCGATCGTGACGAGGGACGCGACCAGCACCGCGAGCGGCAGGACGTAATAGACGTACTGCGGCGTCGCATACCAGAAATAGGCGGCCAGCATCCCCCAGGTCGCCTGGCCGCGGAAGACTTTGTCTGAGAGATCCAGGAACGTGGCGATATAGAAGATTCCAGCCAGGGCGACCGCCGCGAGCGCGGCGACGCGGAAGTACATCGTCGCCACATAGCGGTCGAGAATGCTGAGCATCGGGAGACGCAGCGGTGGAAAGGTCACCGCGGGGATCCACGGCATCGCCGGAAGCCGGATCGGACGATCGGAGCCGCGATCCTTCCAGAGAAACAGCAGCCCCCCGAGCGCGCCGAGCAGGATGTTCGGCGCCCAGGCGCCAACCCACGGCGGCATGATGTGGCCGCGAATGAGCGACTGACCCATCCAGAGCATCACGTAGTAGATGAAAATGACCCCAATGCCCACCACGAAGCTGGCCAGCTTGCCGTCCCGCCGGTTGCTGACACCGAGCGCCAGCCCGATCAATCCGAACACCAGGCATGCGAACGGGATCGAAAACTTCTTCTGAATCTCGAAGAGCTCGCTGTGCGGATAGAATCCCTCGGCCTCGAGCTCCGCGGCCCGATCGCGCAGCTGCGCGATCGACATCTCGCGCGCGCCGAGCGGCGGCCCCTGACGCGGGAAGACCGTCTCGGGATTCAGACGGAGGAGCAGGCTGTCGAACTGGAACACCTCATACTTGCCCGTACCGTCGGCGGTATGCCTCGCCCCGTCTTCGAGGACCATTTCTACCGTCCGGTCTCCGCGATCGATCACCACACGGCCGCGGCGCGCCAGGTACACCGACCGCGCCTGACCGGCGCGATTGTCCGCCATGAAGACATCGGTCCATCCGCCTCCGCTCGACGACACCTCGCGCACGTACAGCACGACGTCGGGGAAGTCCTCGAAGAAGACGCGGGGGCGGACCTCACCTTCCGCGCGCTCGGCCACGATACTGAAGGTGATTTCGCGGAAGCGCTGATTCGCGTCCGGCACCGCGACCAGCAGCACGTAGGAGGTGGCCGCCCACGCCAGAACCGAGAGCAGCGCCACGGGCCGTCCCAGGCGGAAAAGGCTGACGCCGCAGGCCTGCAGCGCCACGAACTCCCGGTCTGCCGATAACCTGCCGAGCGCGACAAGCAACCCCAGCAGCAACGACATCGGAATCGTCAAGGCGAGCGCGGACGGCAGCAGCGTCCCCATGACCTGCAGGACGACCAGCATCGGTACGCCCTTGGAGATGAAACTTTCGGCGTACTCGATCAGGAACGGAATGATTAACATGAACGTGAAGACCAGCAGCCCGATCACAAAGGGCCACAGCACCTCACGAATCACGTAACGATCGATTGTCCGCATCCGGCGTTCCATTATGACGCGCGTCGCCATCCTGTGGCACATGCACCAGCCGTTCTACCAGGACCTCCTGACAGGAGAGCATGTCCTCCCCTGGGTGCGGCTCCACGCCATCAAGGACTACTGGGGGATGGTGGCCCTCCTGCGTGAGTTTCCGCAGGTGAGGGTCACGTTCAACCTGGTACCGTCCCTTCTTGTCCAGCTCGAGGCGTTCGCACAGGAAGAGGCGCGCGATCGCCACCTGGAGCTCGGACTGAAGCCGGCCAGCCAGCTCACGGCCGACGAGCGCGCCTTCTGCGTCCAGCACTTCTTCCACGCGCAGCGCACGCGCATGATCGACCCGCACCCGCGGTACCGGGAGCTCATCGAAAAACGCGACGCCGGCGCGCATGCCGGCGCGCGCACGCAGGCAGACCAGTTCACGATCGACGACCTGCGCGATCTCCAGGTGTGGCACAAGCTCGCCTGGATCGACGCCTGGTACTACGACCACGACGACCGCATTCAACGTCTGCTGGGCACGGGTCGCAATTTCACGGAGGACGACAAGACGGTGCTCCGGCAGGTCGAACTGGAGCTGCTGCGCCGCGTGATTCCGGAATATGCCGACGCGTCCCGGCGCGGGCAGGTGGAACTGTCGACATCGCCGTTCTATCACCCGATTCTCCCGCTCCTCTGCGACAGCGACATCTACCTGCGCACCCATCCCCACTCGCGGATGCCGCGTGAAGCGTTCCGTCACCCGGAGGACGCGGCGGAGCAACTGGAGCGGGCAGTGGCGCTCCACGAGCGGCTTTTCGGATCGCGGCCGCTGGGACTCTGGCCGTCGGAAGGCTCGGTCTCGGATGCGATGGTGCCGCTCGTGGCCCGGACGGGACTTCGGTGGATGGCCACCGACGAGGAGATCCTGGCGCGGACGCAGCGCGCGCCGCTGACGCGAGGGGGAGACGGGCATCTGGAGGAGCCCGAGCGGCTGTACACACCCTACGCCGTGACGGCAGGCGGCCACCCGGTCGCGTGCGGCTTCCGCGATCACGCGCTGTCTGATCTCATCGGATTCACTTACGCAGGCTGGTCCGCCGACGGCGCGGCCGACGATTTCATCGCCCGGCTTGTGACCGCGGGCCGGCGATACGGAAGCCGGACCGGCGGGGAAGAGGCGACGATCTTCGTCATCCTCGACGGCGAGAATGCGTGGGAGCACTACGACGGCCAGGGGCGGCCGTTCCTGCGGGCCCTGTACGGGCGTCTCGCCTCGCATCCCGAACTCCTCACGGTCACGATGAGCGAGGCATGCGCCGCACCAATGGCGACGCTGCCGTCGATCTTCCCTGGGTCGTGGATCAACGGCGATTTCTATATCTGGATGGGCCACGCGGACGACCATCGCGCCTGGGGTCAGCTGGCTGAGGCGCGCCGGACGCTCAACCAGGCGGCGCCGACCGCGGCGCCGGCAGCCCTCGAGCGGGCGCGCGAAGAAATGCTGATCGCAGAAGGCAGCGACTGGTTCTGGTGGTACGGCGACGACCACTCGTCGGACCACGACCGGGAATTCGACGACCTGTTTCGCCGGCACGTGCGGAACGTGTATCGGGCCCTGGACCGGCCGATCCCCGAGGACCTCTTCGTCACGAACATCACCACCCAGACGGCGGCGCTCGTCATCGAGCCGCCAACCGGCTTGGTCGACCCATCCCTCGACGGCGAGGTCACCAGCTACTTCGAGTGGATGGGCGCGGGCTGCCTCGATACGGCCATAGCCGGGGGCGCCATGCAGCAGATTGACGCGGGGCGCGGTCGGATTGCGCTCATCGAGTTCGGCTTCGACCGCGAGCACCTGTGGCTGCGCATCGACGCCGACGGGCCGATGCGGACGTTCCTGGCGCCGGAGGTCCGGATCCGTCTGCGGTTCGTGAACCCGGCGGGAGTCCAGATTGTCGTGGGCGCCGGCGGCCTGATACGCCTTGAGCGCCGGGAAACCGGCGGGAACTGGGACACGCTGCCGTGCGAGGGGCTGGCGGCTGCGGCGGGACAGATTCTGGAGGTGCGGGTGCCGATCAGGTGCTTCGAGTTACCGACCGGCGGCCGGATCGCGTTCCTGGTCGCCGTGGAGAAGGGGGGAGTGGAGACCGAGCACCATCCGCCTCACACGCCAATCGAGCTCGAGCTGCCTCGGTAATCGTTTGCTAATCGTTATTAGTTAACATAACGTGTATTATGCGACACGATAGAAATTCGAGCTGAAACCGCCCGAATCAGCCGAGACGATGCACGGGCGCACGTCGGCCTCCAACCGGTCTTCACCGGCCTCAGCAGTCTGCCTCGCCTACTTCGCTGAGCGGAGTTCTTTGATGATGTTCTCGAGCGCGTCGATGATCTCCGCCTTGTCGACCCGGCTCTTCGCGAATGCCAGGCGGAGTTTGAAGGTCTTGGTGGGTGCCCGGAACGAGAAGACGAAGGGCTTCGGGCGCGCGGCCTTACCCTTGGCCGTCTCCGTTCGCGCGTCCTGGCGCGTGACGGCGCCCTGGGCGACAAGTTTCTCGACGAGCGCCAGCATCTTCTCGGGCGTCGCCTGCCGGACGATTTGCAGAAGCGTCGACTTGGACGTAATGTCGGCCAGCCGACAGAGGTTCCGGACCTCGTCAGGCATGTTGTTCAGGGCCAGCGACTCGGTGATCGCCGTGCGCGACTTGCCGAGCTTCCGCGCCATGTCCTCGTGGGTATACCGGCACTTCTGCGCGAGCTGGTGCAGCGCCTCGGCTTCCTCGAACGACGTCAGGTCCTTGCGCTGCAGGTTCTCGATGAGCGCCAGCTCCATCATCTCGGCGTCATTCACCGCGCGCTCGATCGCCGGCACTTCCCGGAGGCCCGCCTGAACCGCGGCATGGTAGCGGCGCTCGCCGGCAATGATCTGGAACCGGCCCCCGCGCTCGCGCACGATGAGCGGCTCGATGATCCCTTTCTCGGTAACCGAGGCAATCAGCTCCGACAGATCGCCCATGACCTGGCGCGGCTGATCGGGGTTGGGATCGAGCATGTCGATGGGGATCATCCGGCCGACGGGAGCACCAGCCGACGCCACCAGCGCGTCGACGTAATGGGTGTCATGCCGCATCCGCAGCGTGTTAGGTAGTCCGCGCTTCGACACGTTCGATGACCTCCTCGCACAGGCTGTAATAATCGGTTGCGCCGGCAGAGTCCGGCGCAAACGTGAAAATCGATTCCTTGTAGGCAGGGCTCTCTTCAAGCCGCACGCTCTTGGCAATCACGGTTTTGAAGACCTTCCCGCCGAACACCTTCTGGATCTGCTCCCGGATGTCGCGCGCCAGCGCCGTCCGCTTGTCGTGCATCGTGATGACGACCCCCAGGATCCGGAGCGCCGGATTCGGCCGCTGCCGGACCTTCTCGATCGTCTCGAGGAGATCGTCCGTTCCTTCGAGCGCGAAATATGACGACTGGATCGGGATGAGGAGGTGCGTCGCCGCGACCAGCGCATTGACCGTCAGCAGACCCAGCGCGGGCGGGCAGTCGATCACGATGTTCTGGTACTCGCCATTGAGCTGAGCGATCTTGTCCTTCAGCTTGAAGTGCGCGTCGAGCTCCCCTACCAGCCGCGCTTCGAGCTTCGCCAGGCTGATGCGCGCCGGCGCCACAAACAGGTTCGGCAGCGTCGTCGGAAGAATAATGTCGGCCAGCCGACATTCCGCTTCGGCGATCGCATCGAAGGTGCTGCGTTCGATGGCGTCGTGATTGAGGAAGGAGATGCTGCTATTCGCCTGCGGGTCGAGGTCGATGAGGAGGGTCTTCTTGCCGCGCATCGCCAGCGCGGCGGCAAGGTTCACCGCTGTCGTGGTCTTGCCCACGCCACCTTTTTGATTGGCGATGGCGACGATCATGTTGCGGCTGTGACTGCGTGGATATGTTGTGGAGGAGCGACGCCGCCATTCTAGGTATTGTGTGCGAGGGGATCAATCACAAATCGCACAATTGGGAGGAGGGGGCGCAAATAGACCGGCCGCCCTAATAGGATGTCGGCCGGCCGACTTTGGGTTAATGATCAGTGGGTTGGTGGTTTGCGGCAAGAACGTCAGCCCTGTCCCCATCAACTACCAACCACTCACTACATCTTGTACTTGCCCAGGTCGTCCGGGTCGAGACTCTCGAGCCACTTCTGCAGCCGCTCGCTGTCCGCGCCCTCCGATGTGAAGTCCATCGGCTTCGCATTGTCGATCACGGTCTCTTCCACCAGGATCGGTGAGCGCGTCCGCAACGCAAGGGCGATCGCGTCGCTCGGCCGCGCGTCGACGACGACCGGCTCCCCTTTCACCGTCAGGTGGATAATCGCGAAGAACGTGTTGTCCTTCAGGTCGGACACCACCACGCGATCGACGCGCCCCTCGAGGTCGCTGATGATGTTGCGGAGCAGATCGTGCGTCATCGGCCGCGGCGTCGCGATGTTCTCAATCTGCAGCGCGATGGCGTTCGCCTCGAAGATGCCCACCCAGATCGGCAGGACGCGCTCGCCTTCGCGGTCCTTGAGGATCACGATTGGCATGTTGGTGATGGGATCGACCATCAGCCCCTTGATTGTCATCTCGATCAGCATGGTCACTCCCGCTACGCACAATCAGTACCCGCCTGCCGAAGCGCCCCGGGGGCGGCTTCACCCCACAGAGTGTGGGGCCCGGCCCTGCGGATCATGACGGGCACCGTCCGTCCAACCCATGTCGCCGCGTCCGTACCCGAATCGGGTACCGGGAAGCTCACAACCGCGTTGCCGCGCGTGCGTCCCGATACCTCGGCATCCCGCCGGCGGCCGGCCGTATCGACCAGCACCTCGACGGTCGTTCCCACCGCTCGCTCGTTGAGCCGCGCCTGAATCCCGCGCTGCAAGGCCTGCAGCGCAACGATCCGTCTCGTCTTCTCTGCCTCGTCCACCTCGTCCACGAACCGCTTGGACGCGAGGGTATTCGGCCGGACCGAATACTTGAACGAGAACATGCTGTGGTACTGCACCGTCTCCACGAGCGAGAGCGTGTCGTCGAAGTCGGCCGCGGTCTCGCCCGGGAAGCCAACGATCATATCGGTCGATAGGGTCACGTCCGGAATGGCTTTACGGATCTGCGCCACCAGATCGAGGTATTCCTCCCTCGTATGACGGCGCCGCATCGCGGCCAGCACCCGCGTCGAGCCGGACTGCACCGGCAGGTGCATGTGGTTGCACACGTTGGGCAGGTCGCGCATCGCCGCAATCAGCCGGTCGCTCGTGTGACGTGGATGCGGACTCGCGAAACGAATCCGTTCGACGCCCCGAATGTCGTGGACCTCGGCGAGCAACTGCGCGAAGTCGCACGCGGGATCGTCGGGCGCCTGGTAGTGGTTGACGATCTGTCCGAGGAGCTGCACTTCCGGATGTCCGGTCGCCGCCGCCTCCGCGACATCGGCCAGGATGTCGGCCTTCGCGCGCATCCGCTCGTGTCCGCGGGTGTATGGCACCACACAGAACGCGCAGTAGTCGTTGCAACCCTCGATGATTGTCACGTAGGCGCGGACGGGATCCGCCCGGTGCGCGATCCCGAGGGGAAAGCTCACGTCGTCCATCGGGCTGATATCGACCGAGGCAAACGGCGCCTGCGCCGCCTGCTCTACCAGCAGTGGGAGCATCTTGAGACGCTGCGTGCCGAGGACGATATCGATCAGCCCCCCGTTCGTGTTCTTCAGGAGCGCGGCGCCTTCCTGCTGCGCCACGCAGCCGGCGACCGCCACGACCGGACGGCGGCCCGTTTCCTCGCCAAGCACTCGCAGTTCCCCGAGGCGCGTGTACAGCTTGTCTTCGGCGTGCTCGCGCACGCTGCAGGTGTTGATGACGATGACGTCGGCGTCGTGCTGATCGTCGGTCGGCTCGTAGCCGGCCTGGTCGAGCAGGCCCGCCATCCGCTCCGAGTCGTGGACGTTCATCTGGCAGCCGAACGTCTCGATGAGGTATTTCCTGGCCATGGGTATGGGCCGGCCTCGAGGCCGGACGCTACATCTTCGCAGGCTTTGGAGATCCGGCTTTTCGTTGGACTTTCCGGGGACTTTCGCTTTCGTCTTTCGCTTTCGCCCTGGGCGCCATGGCGTCCTGCGCTACGGCGGCCCCGGCGATCATCTCCCGCGCGGTCGTCCGAACGGGCTCGCTCACGACGGCCCCGCCTATCATCCGCGCGAGCTCGTCGATCCGGTCGGACGCCGTCAACGGCTGGACTGTCGTGACGGTGCGGCCGCCGCGAACGTCCTTCTCGATCCGGAAATGCGTGGACGCACGCGCGGCAATCTGCGGAAGGTGCGTGATGCAGAGCACCTGAAAGCGGCTGCCAAGCGACTGGAGCCGGCTTCCGACCACGTCGGCGACCCGGCCGCCGATGCCCGCATCGACTTCGTCGAAGATGAGCGTCTTCCCTCCCCCGTCGCCCGCCGCCAGCGTCTTGAGCGCGAGCATCACGCGCGACAGTTCGCCGCCAGACACAATCCTGGCGAGGGGCCTGAGATCCTCGCCCGGGTTCGGCGACAGATAGAACTCCCCCTCATCGATGCCGCGCTCGCTCCACGCCTCGGGGTCGAGCTCGCGTTCGTTGAGGCGCACCTCGAAGCGGGTCCGCGCCATGGCCAGTTCCGCAACCAGTTCTTCCAGCGTGCGGGCGAACGGCCCCGCGGCGGCCCGCCGGCGGCGTGACAGGTCGCGCGCAGCCACCAGAAACGTTTCAGTCGCTGCCCGAAGCGCCGCTTCAAGGTCCTCGGCGCGGCCGCTCGCTCCGGTCAGCAGGTCGCGTTCGCGTCCGAGCGCCCGGCCCCGATCGAGCACGTCATCAAGCGTGGGCCCGTACTTCCGCTTGAGACGCTCCAGGAGTGCAAGGCGGTCCTCGACCTCCTGCAGCCGGCCGGGGGAGGCATCGACGCCGTCAGCGTAGCTTCGCAGGAAGAAGGCGAGGTCTTCGAGCTGCCCCTTGATCCCGTCCCGCGCTTCCACGTATGGGACAAACCGCGGATCGATCTCCGACAGCTCCCCTACTCGCTTCCAGATGCCGCCGAGCGCCGAGAGGGCCGCGCCGTCACTGTCGTAAAGCGCGGCGTAACTCTCCTCGCACAGGCGCTGGACGCGCTCCGCGCTGGCGAGCACCTGACGCGTGGCGGCGAGGGTGTCGTCCTCATGTGCCGCGGGTGTCGCCTTCTCGATCTCGCCGAGCTGAAAGGCAATCAGGTCCAGCCGCGCAGCCTTCTCCCGCGAGTCCATCCGGGAGCGCTCGAGCTGCTCGCGCAGGGTGCGGACCGCCACCCACGCGTCGGCGACGGTTCGTACAGGCTGGTGGAGGCCGGCGTACGCGTCGAGCAATGGCAGATGCGTCTGGGGATCGAGCAGCGCCTGATGCTCGTGCTGTCCGTGCAGCTCCACCAGACGCGTCGACAGGTCGCGAAGCGCGGCGGCGGTCGCGAGCGCGCCATTGATGAACGATCGGCTGCGGCCCTGGCTCGAGAGCTCGCGCCGAACGACAATTTCCTGATCACCCGATTCGAACAGGGCTTCGATCGTGGCCTGGGATTCGCCCGTGCGGACGAGATCGGCCGACGCGCGGCCGCCAAGGAGGAGGCCGACGGCCTCGACGAGAATCGACTTGCCGGCGCCCGTCTCTCCTGTGAGGACGTTGAAGCCTGGCTCGAACTCGACCTCGACGGCCTCGATCACCGCGAGGTTACGGATGCGGAGCAGGCGGAGCATTGCGCGCGGAAGTTCCATCGTATCATTGCTTTGACTGCATTCAGGGCGCGTGCTACGCTGGCCCGTCTGCGCCTTCCCAGCGGCGCGCGTCCGACGTTCGGAGGCATCTGTGCGCACGCTCGGCTCCCTACTCCTCGCGCTGCAAGTGCAGAGCGAAGGCGCCCCTGCATTCGGGAGCGATCTCATCACACTCCTCGCCGATGCCACGCCGATCAATCAGGCGGTGCTGGTCATCCTCGTGGTGTTCTCCGTCGCCTCATGGGCGATCATCCTTCAGAAGTTCTGGTCGTTCCGGCGATCGGAGCGCGATACCTCGCGCTTCCTTGAAATCTTCCGGCGCAGCAGCAAGTTCTCTGAAGTCCAGGCCGCATGTCCGACACTGCCGGCCACGCCGCTCGTCGGCGTGTTCCAGGCCGGCTATGCGGAAATCAATGCGCAGTTCCGGACGACGAGTGCCGGCGCGGCGCCCGCATCCAATCCGCCGGCGGCCGCCGCGCGTCCAATGTTGAAGAGCCTCGACGGCGTCGACCGCGCGCTCATCCGCGCCGCGACGACGGAAGTCAGCAAGCTGGAGCGGCGGATGACGTTCCTGGCCACAACCGCCAGCGTGACGCCATTCATCGGACTCTTCGGGACCGTCGTTGGAATCATGATTGCGTTTCAACGCATCGGCCTGACGGGCTCGACGAACCTGGCGATCGTCGCGCCCGGCATCAGCGAGGCCCTGATCGCCACGGCGATGGGACTGTTTGCGGCGATTCCTGCGCTCGTCTTCTACAACCACTTCACGCATCGCGTGAAGGAGTTCTCGGCGGCCATGGACGACTTCGCGCTCGAGTTCCTGAACATCGCCGAGCGCAATTTCACCTAGACCCACATATGCCGAAGGTTATGGCATCGGCGCCCAACGCTGGAGGGCGCCATCGGCGCGGGCGGCGGGTCTCCCCCACCCTTTCAGAGATCAACGTCGTCCCGATGGTCGACGTGATGCTCGTGCTCCTGATCATCTTCATGGTGGCCGCACCGATGCTGCAGCGCGGCGTCGAGGTCAACCTTCCCGTCGCCAGCCGATCACAGGAGATTGCCAGCGACCGGCTCTTCGTCGATCTTCCCGTGTCGTATCGCGAAGACCGCCGGGTCTTCATCGACAAGGAAGCGGTGCGGCTCGATTTCCTGGCGGAGCGCGTCCGCCAGATCATGCTGACGCGCAGCGACAAGCTGGTCTACCTTCGCGGCGACGGCGAAGTGAACCTGCAGGAACTGATGGAGGTCTTCGATCGGCTGAAGGAAGGCGGCGTGGTGAACGTCGGGATCATCTCGAAGCTGCCTGGAGAACAGTGAGCGACGTCACCGATGTGATCGTCGCGCGGCAGCAGCTGACGGAGCCGCTGGGCGGCGTGCTCGTCTGGTCGGTCGGCGCCCACGTCGCGATGGTTGCCGTGCTGATACTCGGATTCAACTGGGGAACCACGGCGAACGAGCCGCCCACGACGGTGATGACCATCAGCCTGGCCGGTGCGCCCGGCCCCCGCGCGGGCGGCATGACACCGATGGCTGGACGGGAGGTCGCGGCGCCGGCGCCAAAACCCGAGGCTCCGCCGGCCCCGACGCCCCCCAAGCCTGCGGTGCGAGAAGCGCTCCCCGCACCCAAGCCGAAGCCGGCGACCCCTGCGCGCACGACGCGGCCCGGCACCGCGAAACCAACGGAAGAAGAACCAACGCCGGGCGCCACGAAGACGGAAACAGGGGCGCGTGGCCAGGGGTTCGGATTGTCTACCGGTGGATCGGGCGGCAGCGGCGTGCAGCTCGAAGTCGGCGATTTCTGCTGCCCGGAATACCTGCAGCAGCTCGTCGGGCTCATTCAGCAGAACTGGCAGCAGAAACAGGGCGTGGCGGGATCAACCGTCATGAGATTCACGATTACGCGTCGCGGATCGATTGAAGGCGTGCAAGTATTTCAAACGAGCGGATTCGTCGCGCTCGATCTCGCAGCTCAGCAGGCGCTGCTGCGCACGCGATTGCCGGAGCTGCCGCCGCAGTATCCCAACCAGACGCTGACCATGCGCGTCACATTCGAGTACTTACGGTGAAAAACATGTGTAAGGAAAATGCGCGTCGGGCGTTGGGCGTTGTCGCAGCGCTGCTTTGTGCCGGCGTGTTCGCCGTGTCGGCGCAGGACCAGACACCCGCGCCCGCCACTCAGCAGCCGTCCGAAGTCGCGGTGGTCATCAGCGGCGACCCGGGCACGCCGCCCCGCTATGCGGTTCCCGACTTCATCGCGGCCACGCCCGACGCCGCCGACGTCGCGAAGACGCTCGGCCAGGTGCTCTGGGACGACCTGTCGTTCGAGCGCGAGTTCTACCTCATTCCACGCGACACCTACACCACCGTTCCCGTGGCGCGCACGGCCCAGCAGATTCCCTTCGACGCATGGCGCGAGCTGGGCGCGGACGGCGTGGTGTTCGGCACCGTGCAGAAAACCGGCACGACGGTCAGAATCGAAGTGCGCCTCTATAACGTCCGCACGCGACAGCAGGTCTTCGCGAAGGAATACACAGGCACCGATGGCAACCCGCGGTTGTACGCGCACACCATTGCCGACGAGGTGCACCAGCAGCAGCGGGCGCTGCGTGGCGTCGCCCGTACGAAGCTGGCGTTTTCGTCGGACCGCAACCGTGAGCGGATCGTCGGCAGCGTGCAGGATCGCGACGTCAAGGAGATCTACATCGCCGACTATGACGGGGCCAACTCGCGCCGGATCACCACGAACCGCGCGCTCAACCTCACGCCGGTCTGGTCGCCCGACGCCCGTGGCATTGCCTATACGTCGTACCGCCGCGGCTACCCCGACCTCTTCATCGCGATGATCTACCAGGGCGTCCAGCAGGAGCCGACCAAGGGCGGCACGCAGAACTGGCTGCCGATGTTTTCTCCGGACG
This sequence comes from Candidatus Sulfopaludibacter sp. SbA3, assembly GCA_945903265.1. Lineage (GTDB taxonomy): Bacteria > Acidobacteriota > Vicinamibacteria > Vicinamibacterales > UBA2999 > CAXNKG01. The sequence goes on along the minus strand of CAMDNQ010000001.1, from coordinate 299,775 downwards.
GCACGCGGATCGTGTTCACGTCCAGCCGCGACGGAAACCCCGACCTGTACATCATCAATCGCGACGGGTCGGGCCTCCGGCGGCTGACGAATCATCCCGCGATCGACACGTCGCCGACCTGGTCTCCAACCGGCACACAGATCGCCTTCACCTCCGACCGCGCCGGCCAGCCGCAGATCTACATCGTCGGCGCCGACGGATTGAATCTGCGGCGCCTGACGACCGCCGAGTCGTACGCGGATCGGCCGACCTGGTCCCCCGCCCCGTTCAATGAAATCGCGTTCGCCGCGCGAACCGGGCCTGGCTACGACGTCAAGGTGTACGACCTGGCGACCGGCGTCACGCGCCAGATCACATTCGGCGAGGGCAGCAACGAAAGCCCCGCCTACGCCCCGAACGGGCGGCATCTCGCGTTCACATCCACGCGAAGCGGCCGCACGCAGATCCACACGATCGGCCGAGACGGCCGGGGCGCGAAGCAGATTACCCGCGACGGCAACAACTACACCCCCGCATGGTCCAACTGATGAAAATCCGACTGCTCGTCCTGATCCTCGTCGTCGCGATCGGCGCCGTCGCCTGCTCGCGCCGGCAGCCCCCGGTCATCGCTCCCGCTCCGGCTCCCGCGCCGCCGCAGGCCGCAGCCACCACACCTCCGCCCCCACCCGCGCCGACGCGCGTGGAAGACGCGCTGCCGGTGCCCTCCGAACCGCTGGGCGAAGATGCCATCGGCAACCGGACACTGGACGATCTCAATCGGGAGTCACCCTTCAAGCCGGTGTTTTTCGGGGAGGACAGCGCGGAGCTCGACGATGGCGGACGTTCCGTGGTGGTCGAGAATGCCGGACTGCTGAAGAAGAACTCGACCTGGGTCGTCACAGTCGAGGGCCACTGCGATGAGCGGGGCACGGCCGAGTACAACCTCGCGCTAGGCGAGCGGCGCGCGGTCGCGGTCAAAACGTACCTGGTGTCGCTGGGGGTCGCTCCCGACCGGATTCGAACGGTGAGCTACGGCAAGGAATTCCCGTTCGATACGGGCCACGACGAAAAGGCGTGGACCTCGAACCGCCGCGCTCAATTTGTCATCACCGCGAAGTAACATGGGCCACTGGGATGGGGCCCGAGGCTCGAGCATGACGAAGAGGACTCTCCGGGCGCTGGCCGCGCTCGCGCTGTCACTGTCTGTCGCGGCGCCTGCCGCCGCGCAGAACCGCGAGCATCAGCAGATGGCCGCAGAGCTCCGGATGCTTCAGGAACAGTCCCAGCAGCTCGCCATCACACTCTCGACGCTCAATCAGGTCCTGGCCGAGTCGATCAAAACGCTCAATGCGCGGCTCGAGGACAGCAATAACGTCCTGAAGAAGGCATTTGCCGATCAGAAGCTGCTGATCGACAACATGGCCAACGACGTCGGGGTGGCGCGCGAGCGGGCCGGCGACACCAACGTCCGCATCACGTCACTCCAGGAAGAGGTCGAGGCGCTGCGCGCCACCGTACAGGCATTTCAGCAGGCGGCAGTGGCCGCTGCCGCCGCCGCGACGCCGGTCGATCCGAACGCACCCGTTGATCCGAACGTGCCGGCACCGGCGCCCGCGGCTCCGCTCCCTTCTGCGGCAGGCTTGTCGCCGACAAGACTCTTCGACACGGCGCGCGCCGACTTCTTTGCCGGCCAGTGGGACAGCGCGATCAGCGGATTCCAGACGTTCCTCAAGACGTTTCCAAAGTCCGAGCTCGCCGATGACGCCCAGTTCAATATCGGGGATACCTACTTTTCGCAGAACAAATGGGCCGAGGCCGTGGCCGAGTACGACAAGGTGATCACCGTATATCCGAACACCAACTCGGTGCCGCTCGCCTACTACAAGCGCGGGATGTCCCAGGAGCGGCTCGGACAGACCGACGCGGCACGCGCGTCCTGGGAGACCGTGGTGAAAATGGCGCCCGACAGCGACGCCGGACGTCTCGCCAAACAGCTTCTGAGCCGCGCGCCCGTCCAACCGCGGTAGCTTGGACCTCCGCTGTCACACCTGTCGAGCTAAACTGAACCGATATGGGAAGCGTCAACAAAGTCATTCTGGTAGGCAATCTCGGCCGCGATGCCGAGCTGCGCTACACGCCGGGCGGCGCCGCCGTCGCGACTCTCAACCTCGCCACCACCGAAGTGTGGAACGACAAGCAGGGCCAGAAACAGGAAAAGACCGAATGGCACCGCATTGTCCTGTGGGGCAAGCAGGCGGAGTCGCTGCAGGAATATCTCGTCAAGGGGAAGCAGATTTACGTCGAGGGACGCCTGCAGACGCGCCAGTGGGACGACAAGGACGGGAACAAACGGTACACCACCGAGATCAAGGCCGACCGCATCACGCTGCTGGGCGGCGGTGGCAGCGGTGCCGGGGGTGGACGCAGCATGGACCGCGGGGGCGCGCAGCCGTCCGGACCGGACGAGCCACCGATGGATCCGATTACGGACGACGATATTCCGTTCTAGGTTCGCCCGTACCGATCCTCGAGCCTCACCACGTCATCGAGTTCCGGTGTCGACACCTCGAGGATGTCGCAATCCTCGATGGCCGTCATGCGATGCACCGTCTTCGGCGTCACGTGCACCGCGTCGCCGGGCGCCATTTCCTGCTTCGTGAGCTCGCCGTCGCGCTCGATTTCGAACAGCATCCGTCCGCTGTGGAGATAGATCGTCTCGTCCTTGATGTTGTGGTACTGAAGACTGAGCGCATGCCCGGCCTTCACGTGCAGGATCTTGCCCACGTAGCGTTCGGTCTTCGCCCAGTGGAGCTCGTATCCCCACGGTTTGTCCACGCGTGTCGGTGCCATATCAGGAATCTCTGTGTTTGACCCGTGTCTTGACGCCCTTGACGTTCGCCAGTGACTGACGGAGTGCCTCGGCAATCATGACCGAGCGATGCCGTCCGCCGGTACAGCCGATGGCCACCGTCAGGTAACTCTTCCCCTCGCGAACGTACTGCGGCAGCGCGAATTCCAGGAACCCCTTGAGACGATCCATGAACTCCAGGGTGCCCGGCGCCTTGCGCATGTAATTGACCACCGGCGCATCGCGGCCGGTCAGGCTGCGAAGCCCTTCCACGAAGTGCGGATTCGGCAGGCAGCGCACGTCGAAGACGAGGTCCGCGTCGAGCGGCACGCCGTTCTTGTACCCGAAGCTCACCAGATTGACGACCATCTCGGCCCGCGTGCGGCCGTCCCGCGACATCTGCATGAACCGCTCGCGCAGCTCGTGCACAGTCATGTTCGACGTGTCGAGGATCATGTCGGCCATCGACCGGATGGCATCGAGCTTCTGCCGCTCCTCGGTAATCCCTTCGCTGACCGACCGATCCGCGGCCAGCGGATGCGGGCGGCGTGTCTCGCTGAACCGCCGTACGAGCGTCGAATCGGTGGCTTCGAGGAAAATCAGCGTCGGTTTGAGCTTGCCGCGCGCCTTCAGCTGGCGGTACACGCGCGGAAACTCCTTGAGGAACCCGCCCTCGCGCACGTCGACCACGATCGCCACCTTCGACAGCGCGGCCTCGTCGTGCGAGGACAGCTTGGACATCGTCGGAATCAGCTGCGTCGGCAGGTTGTCGATGCAGAAATAGCCCAGGTCCTCGAGTGCGCGGATTGCCTGCGTCTTCCCCGACCCCGACAGGCCGGTCAGGATGACGAAGCGGAGGGTCTCCCGAGCGGGGGGCGGTTCGGTCGGCGCCTTGCGTCGCGCGGTGGTCACCCGTGTATTGTGCCTTACGCGTCGGGCTCGATCAGGCCGAGGTGGCCGTCGGGGCGACGGAACAGCACGGTCACAGAATCGTTGGCGGCGTTGCGGAAGACGACGAAGGCGCCTTCGCCGGTCCCTACGTCGAGGGCCGCATCCTCAATCGCCATCGGCTTCATCGCGGTGCGGCGTGCCCGGATGATGCGTACCTGGCGGTCCCCGTCACCGCCGGCGGCGATCGTGGAAGCGGTCGTGGCAACGCGGCGCCCGGCCCGCTCCGGCCGCGGCGCGGCCGATCCCGCCTTGGCGGCGGACACCCCCTTCCGCTTGCCCTCCGTCCAGCGGCTCTTCAGCTTCTGGACCTGATGCTCCACCTTGACCGCCGCGGCGGCCAGCGCCCGCGGGACATCGGGGCCAGTCCCCTCACCGTGGAGGAAGTGATCGCCGCGCGCATGGAGCGTCATCTCGACGTGATGCCGTGTCTTCTCGCGCGTGATGACGACCTGCACGGACACGATGCTGTCGTTGAGCAGCCGCGTCATGCGGGCGAGCCGCTGCTCCACAAGTGTGCGGAGGGTGGGAGTGATGGGAACGTGCCGTCCGGTCAGTTCGAGACGCATATTGAATTCGAGGCCGGCTGCTAGCCGGCCTAGTAAAGGACTTTGCGCTGGTTAGAGGTGGGAATCTTGAGCTCTTCGCGATACTTGGCGATCGTACGGCGGGCCAGCTCCAGGCCTTCCCGCTGCAGGATGCTCACGATCTTGGAGTCGCTCAGCGGCTTCCGCGGGTCTTCCTGCTCGATGATCTTGCGGATGCGCTGCTTGATGGTGACCGACGACACCGCCTCGCCGTACGCGCTCGCAATACCGCTGTGAAAGAAGTACTTCATCTCGAACACGCCCTGAGGCGTGTGCATGTACTTGTTCGTCACCACGCGGCTGACGGTTGATTCGTGCATCCCGATGTCGTTGGCGACATCGCGCAGCACGAGCGGGCGCAGGTACTCGATGCCGTGATCGAGGAACTCCCGCTGGAACGTGATGATGCTCGTGGCGACCTTGTGAATCGTCTTCTGCCGCTGCTCCACCGACTTGATCAGCCAGAGCGCCGAGCGGAACTTGTCTTTGACGTAGGCGCGCGTCTCGTCGCTGTTCTCGGCGCTCTTGTCCAGCAGGCGCCGGTAGACCGGACTGATGCGCAGCTGCGGGAGCCCCTCTTCGTTGAGGACCGCCACATACTGCTCCTCGACTTTGACGATGTAGACGTCCGGAATGACGTACTGCGACTGCGAGGGGTTGTACCGGCTGCCCGGCTTCGGGTCGAGATGACGAATGAGTTCGATGTGCTGCTTGAGATCGTCGATCGACATCCCCATCTTGCGCGCGAGCTCGGGGACCTGGTGATTCTGGAGCAGCCGCATGTGCTCGGTGATGATCTTCTCCGCGATTGGGTCCTCGTTGGTGCGCCGCAGCTGTAACAGCAGGCACTCCTGCAGGTCGCGGGCGGCAATGCCGATCGGATCGAAGCTCTGTACGAGCTTCAGCGCCTGCTCCACATGCTCGATGGGCCAGGGCCCCATGGCCGCCAGTTCCTCCACCGTCGCGACAAGCTGGCCATCGTCGTCGAGGTTGCCGATGATGGCCTCGCCGATCTCGCGGATCGTCGCGTCGTCCGTCTGCATCGAGAGCTGCCAGAGCAGATGGTCGGACAGCGACGCCGACGTCGACAGCGTGTTCTCAATCGGGGGGAGTTCCTTGACTTCGGTGGGCGTGTGCGCCTTATAGCCGTCGTCCAGGTAGTCACCGAAGAAGTACTCGTAGTCCTGGTCGTCCCACGTGTCGGTCTTGTCCTGCGCGGGCTTCTCTTCCTGCTTCTCCTGCGCGGCGTCGACGGGCTGAAGCTCTTCCGTAGGAACTTCCTCGAGCAGCGGGTTCTCGACCATTTCCTGGTTGAGCAATTCGGAAAGCTCGAGCGTCGACATCGGCAGAAGCTTGATCGCCTGCTGGAGCGACGGCGTCAGAATCAGCTTCTGAACGAGCTTCGTGTGAAGCTTCTGCGAAATGGCCATCTAGTCGGCGCTCATCACTAAAAACCCATATTAGACCATCTACTGCACGGCACCGTAGCTACAGCCGTGCTAGTCCAGTCGGAAATCTGCTCCCAGATAAATGCGGCGAACTTCCTCGTCCGCCGCCAGCTGCTCAGGCGTCCCGCTCCTGAAGATGGCTCCGTCGTGCACGATATATGCCCGGTCCGTGATGCGGAGCGTTTCACGCACGTTGTGATCGGTGATGAGGACGCCGATGCCCCGTTCCTTCAGGTGAAAGATGATCTTCTGCAGATCGGTCACGGCGATCGGATCGATGCCCGCGAACGGCTCGTCGAGCAGCATGAAGCGCGGTGAGACGACCAGCGCCCGCGTGATCTCCACGCGGCGCCGCTCGCCGCCCGAGAGCGTGTGGGCGGGCGATTTCGCCAGCGAGCCCAGATTCAATTCCGAGAGCAGTTCCTCGAGCCGGCGCCGGCGCCCGGCGTGATCGAGATCCAGCGTCTCCAGGATCGCCATGATGTTCTGCTCGACGGTGAGGCCGCGAAAGATCGACGGCTCCTGCGGCAGGTAGCCAATCCCCTTCCGCGCGCGGACGTACATCGGGTCGTCGGTGACATCTTCGTTGTCGAGCACGACCCGTCCGGCGTCTGGAGGCGTCAGTCCAACCGTCATGTAGAACGTCGTGGTCTTGCCGGCGCCGTTCGGCCCCAGCAGACCGACGATTTCGCCCGACGACACGTCGAGGCTGACGCCCCGGACGACAGTCCGGCCGCCGTAGGACTTGACCAGTTCGTGCGTGCGCAGGGTCGACATCAACGGGCGGGTGTCTGCGGGCAGATCGCGTCGCGGCTGGATCGGGTCCGCACCTCCTCGTTGCCGTCGACGATGATGCGATCGGCGGTTCGGAAGAAGGTCACGGTGCGCCCCTGGGTCTGGCGGCACTCCTCGACGATCCTGACGGGCACTGTAGGAATCCCGGTCATGACATAGCGATCCTCGCCTGCGTGGAACGTCAGGCGATCGCCGGTGGCCATTCTCGTGTCGAGCCGGACGTTCACCGTGGTGTATGCCTCGAGACGCTCGATGCGCGATTCGGTTTTCGCAAGAACGACTTCGATGCGCACGCCTTGAAGGTGACCCTGGGGACCGTTCAACTGAGAAAGCGGCCCCGGAACCGGCGGCGCCACCGCACCCGGAGCGGGTACCGGGACGCTGTACGTAATCAGACGAGCGGCGTCGTCGTACCGGATTTCAGCCGCGCTGCCGATCGACGCCTCAGCGTCGAACACGATATACGAACGGGCCGCGCCGCTGGCCATCAGGTCGCCGCGGCTGCGGTCGAGCGTCAGCACGTCCGCGCGAATTGCCGTCTCGCCCTGCCAGAGGGTGGCATTCCCCGAATAGACGGCGCGTCCGCCGCCGCCTGAATAATCCAGGGTGTTGGCGTTCACGTTGACCGCCGTCGCCTGCTGAAAGAGGCCCGGCAGGCGGGTCGTCTCCGCGCCGCCTGTCCCGAGCGCAGCGGAGGGGGTCGCGCGCGCGTTGCGCGGCTGAAGCACGGTTTTCACGGTCCCCGACGCGAGCATCCGCGGACCGGCGAGCGTGATGTTGATCGACGCCGCCTCGATCTGGACCTGCGCGTCCGCCACCCGCGGACCGCCGCCGGCGTCGCTCCCGGTGACCGTCAATGTCCCGTCCGAGGGGCTGTACTCCGCCTGGGCGCCCGACGCGGCCAGGTCGCCCTCGGTAAAACGAACGGTGCCGGCGAAGAGCGCCTGTGTCACCGCATCACTGGCAAGGCCAAGCTGCAGCGAGTTCGAACGCGCCGTCCGCGCAGCCTGCTTCGCCTGTGCCGCCTCGCGGAACTCGACGTTGCCGGTGAAACGCGCCGCCGTGAGTCCCTTCCCAGCTGCTCCCGATCCCTGGAACGCGTCCGCCTGCACGGTCCGGGTGGGCGTGCGGCCAGCCCCGTTACCGCTCGCCGGCAGGTTCACGCGAACGGCGCCCTTGCCGATGACGCCGGTCAGGGTGGCATCGGGCGCAAACGTCAGATCCAGCGTCTCAGCTGCGAACTGGCGCCCCGACTCCCCTTCTTCATCGCCCCGCATCGCGATCCCGCCATCGCCGCGCAGCGTCACCCGCTCCAGGGTCGCGCCGTCGTCGGTGTAGTCCATGTCGATGTCGCGCGCGCTCATCGAATCGAACAGGCGCCCGCCCGCGACGCGCGCGTTGCCCCGGAGCTCGATGTAGTTGATGTGCTCCTGATCGTCAGAGAGGCGCGCCAGCGCGTCATCGGCCTCGATGACCTGTTCATCGCGCAGCGCCTTCACGTTCCCCTTGAGCGAGAGGAACTTGTCGAGCCGGGCCAGGGTCGCGGTCGATGCCGTGAACTCGTTGACGGTCTCGCCCGCGTCGTTCGCCATGGTGACGTGGGCATCCTTCGCCAGCGACAGGACGTCGGTGGTCTGGTTGTAGATCATCCCGCCGCCGGAGCCCGCCATGCGCCCCTTCGAAAACGTGACGGCTCCCGGCACCTGCATGGTGGCGTCGGCGCGGTTGAATGTGGCGTGGTCCGCCGTGAGCGTGAATCCGTCGCTCGCCACCATCTTCACCGCGCCGGTGGCGACCAGTTCGTTGTTGTCCTTTGTGGCTTCGGCTTCGCGCGCCGTCACGACGAAATCGCGCCCGCCGCGGTTCTGGACCTTGATGGTGACGCCGATGAATTTGGACGCGCCACCTTCATAGGTCAGCTGCCGGTCGGCTTCGATGACGAAATCCTGGCGCGCCTGCTGGAACTGCTGAAACGCGGCGCCGGCGCTCTCGATGATGGCGCGCGGGTCCAGCCGGGACGGGCGCGCCACCGGCGCGGTCGTCTCCCGGTCGCCCCAGGCCGCGTACACCGCAACCGCCGAGGCAATCCCGATCACGCCGACGCCCAGCCGGGCACGGCGCTGCCATCTCACCATTCGAACGATCTTACCCTGCGGTCGTCTAGTTTTCGGGGGCTCTGAAGTCGGCCACGGACAGCTGCAGATAGCGATCGCCGTTCCAGGTGTCCTGCTCGACTGAAAAGGCCAGGTCGATTGCGGTGCGGTGGTCGGTCACGAACTGCTCGCGCTCCGCGGCGCGCCACGCGATTCCGCGCATCACGCGCCCCTCCTGCCGGAACGACATCTTGAGATGGCGGTCCTTGAGGAGACGCGGCCCATCCACCACCTCCACCCCGCTCGTCCGGAACATCGGGTTGGGGTTGCCGGCGCCGAAGGGCGCCAGGGCCGTCAGCTCGGCCGTCACCTGGGCGGTAATCGACCGGAACGAGAGCGACCCGTCGATCCAGAGACGCGGCCGCAGGTCATCATGCTGGAGATGCTGGTCCGCATGATCGTTGACCCGCGTCCGCAGCTCGCGGATGCGCGACGCGTCCATGGTCAGCCCGGCCGCCTGCTTGTGCCCCCCGAACTTGGTCATGACGTCGGCGCATGACTCGAGGGCGCCCAGCATGTCGAAGGCGGCAATGCTGCGGCACGAGCCGTGCGCCACTTCGCCATCGATCGACAGCACGATCGCGGGACGATGGAACGCGTCCACGAGCTTCGACGCCACGATGCCGATGACGCCGCGGTGCCACCCCTCGCCCGCTACGACGATCACGGTGCGCGAGCCGATATCGATTTCGGTTTCGACCGCCTTCTTCGCAGCCGCGACGATCTCGGCTTCTTCCTTCTGGCGCCGCAGGTTCTCGCTGTTCAACTGTTCGGCCAGCGCCTTCGCCTCATCCGCCATCGTCTCGTCTGAGGCCAGGAGCAGCCGCGCGGCGATATCCGGAGTACTCATGCGGCCGGCGGCATTCACCCGCGGTCCGATGACGAACCCGATGTGATAGCTGTCGATCTCCTTGCCCGTCAGACCGCACGCCTCGATGAGGGATCGAAGGCCGATCTTGTGCGGGCCCGCCGACAGCATCCCGAGTCCGAGCTTCGCAATGATCCGGTTTTCGCCGGTGAGCGGCACGACGTCCGCCAGCGTGCCGATCGCGGCAATCTTCACGAATGCCGGCAGCCACGACTCGCGGCCGGAACGAATGCACAGCGCCTGCACCAATTTGAGCGCAACCCCGACGCCCGCGAGGTTCTTGTCGGGATACGTGCAATCGTGGCGTTTGGGATTGATGACGGCGACCGCGCGCGGGATCGTCGTGTCCGGCTCGTGGTGGTCCGTGATGATCAGGTCGAGCCCCAGCGCGGTGGCGTGTCTCGCGGCTTCCTCCGCGCGGATGCCGCAGTCGACGGAAATGACCAGACGCACGCCCTCGGCGTGCAGCCGGTCCAGCGCCGCCGGCTGCAGTCCGTATCCATCCCGCAGTCGTTCGGGAATGAAGTGCGTGACGTCGGCGCCGAGCAGCTCGAGCGCCCGGCGCAGGATCACCGTTGATGTGACGCCGTCCACGTCGTAGTCGCCGTGAATGGCAATCCGTTCCTTGCGCGCAATCGCTCCCAGTACACGGTCCACGGCCGGGACCATGTCCGTGAGCCGAAACGGATCGTGCAGATCCGACAGCGACGGCGCCAGGAAGCTGCGGGCATTGTCGAGATCGCCAAGGCCGCGGATGCACAGGAGGCGCGCGGTTATGGGCGACACGCCGAGCTCCCGAGCGACGACGTCCACCTGGAGGTCGTCGCATGCTTTCGATTGCCAGATACGGTCCGGCTTCATGTCTTTCGATCGTCGCGCGGGCGTATGACAGAGAAGGTCACAAGACGCTCATTGCAGCGTGACAGAACCGGAGCCGCAGACCTTTTCAACCTCAGCGACGAGCCGTTCCGAGGGCCGCACGCGAATCTGGGGGTTCACGTCGATAGTCACGCGCAGATGGTGGTCAGGATCGCGGAGCTCAATGGCGACGCGCCGATCACCCTTGTGTTTCATCAGAACGTCCCAGAGGCGCGCGAAGGTCTCCTTGTTGTGCGTGGGCGACGACAGGGTGATGGCCACTTTGGACGCCAGCCGCTCGCGGACGATCTCGATCGGCGCGATCTCCGACGCGAGCACCCGCGTCGTGTCGTCGTCGCGTTCCCATCGGCCCTTGACGAGCACCATCTTCCCTTCCTCGGCGAGGTGGCCAGACTGCTGGAACGCCTCCGGAAAGACCACGACCTCGAGGCTTCCGTGCGCATCGTCCACGGTGAGGACACACATGCGATCGCCTTTGCGGGTTTTCAGCGCGCGGACGCCGGAAATGATGCCGCCGATGCTGATGTCTTCCGCGGTCTTGCCGGTCCGCCCGTTGCCGTTCGGGCCAGCGTTCACCCCAGCAGCGGCGTCGGCCTCGACGTCAGCCGGGTCGCGCTTGACCACGAGCTCTGAGGTGGTCTTCGCGCCGTAGTCCCGCAACGCATCCGCGTAGCGATCGACGGGGTGGCCGCTGAAATAGAGGCCGAGCGCATCCTTTTCGTGCTGCAGCTGCTCGATTTCCGTCCACGGCGTCGCGTCAGGCAGCGTCGACGAGGCCGCGCCACCGGTACCGTCCTCATCGCCGCCGAAGAGCTGCGTCTGTCCCAGGTCGTTGTCGCGCTGCGTGCGGGCGCCATGCTCGCATGCCGCGTCGATGGCCGCAAACAGCCGCGCGCGCGTCGCACGCGCATTCGCGCCTGGCACCAGCGAGTCGCATGCGCCCGCCTTGACCAGCGCTTCGAAGACACGCTTGTTCACGACGCGAAGGTCGACGGCTTCGCAGAGGGCCGACAACGACGTAATCGCCCCTCCCATATCCGAGCGCACCGCCATCACCGCATTCACCGCTCCGTCGCCGAGCCCTTTGATGGCCGTGAGTCCGAAGCGGACGCCCTTGCCGTGTTTGACAGAGAAATTCAGCTGACTCTCGTTGATGTCCGGCGCCAGCACGGGAATTGCGCGGTCGCGGCACTCCCCGAGGTAGACGGCAAGCTTGTCGGTATTCTGCGACTCGATCGTCAGCAGCGCCGCGGCGAAATGCCAGGGATAGTTGGCCTTCAGGTACGCCGTCTGGTACGCGAGCAGCGCATACGCGGTCGAATGCGACTTGTTGAAGCCGTACCCCGCGAAGTACTCCATCAGCTCGAAGATCTTTCCCGCCTTCTTCTCGTTGATCCCCTGCTTCTTCGCCCCCGCCATGAAGTCATCGCGCTGCTTCGCCATGACCTTCGGGTCCTTCTTGCCCATGGCCTTGCGAAGGACGTCCGCTTGTCCCAACGTGAACCCGGCCAGCGTCTGCGCGATGCGCATGACCTGCTCCTGGTACGCGATGACGCCGTACGTGTCCGACAGGATCGGTTCGAGCTGCGGCAGGTCGTACTTGACCTCGGTCTTCCCCTGCTTCCGCTTGATGTAGTCGTCCACCATCCCCGACTTCAGCGGGCCCGGACGATACAGCGCGTTCAGGGCGATCAGATCGTCGAGGCGCTCCGGGCGCGCGCGGCGCAGCAGTTCGCGCATCCCCGAGCTTTCGAACTGGAAGATGCCGAACGTCTGCCCCTCGGAGAACAGCTGATAGGTCTTGGTGTCGTCCAGTGGGACGTTGTCGATGTCGATCTCGACGTTCTCCGTGCGCTTGATCTCCGTCAGAGCATCCCGAATCAGCGTGAGCGTGCTGAGCCCGAGGAAGTCCATCTTCAGGAGCCCGACGCGCTCCACTTCCTTCATCGCCCACTGCGTCGTGATTTCGTCGCGGTTGCTCTTGTAGAGCGGAGCGAAGTCGGTGATCGGGCCCGGCGCAATGACCACACCCGCGGCGTGCACCCCGGCGTTGCGTGACATGCCCTCCAGGCGCCGCCCCATGTCGAGCAATTCCTTGACCTTCGGCTCTTTGCTCGCCATCTCCTTCAGGACAGGGTTCTCGGCGAGCGCCTTGTCGAGCGTCATGTCGAGCGCCGCCGGAATCTGCTTGGCGATGCGATCGACGTCCGCGTACGACATGTCGAGGGCCCGGCCGACGTCGCGGACCACGGCCTTCGCCTTCATCGTGCCGAACGTGATGATCTGCGCCACGTTCTCGCGGCCGTACTTCCGTGTGACGTATTCGATGACCTCGCCGCGGCGCCGCTCGCAGAAGTCGACGTCGATGTCGGGCAGGGAGACGCGCTCCGGATTGAGGAAGCGTTCGAAAATGAGATCGAAGTCGAGCGGGTCCACGTCCGTGATGCGCATCGACCAGGCGGCGAGCGACCCCGCCGCCGATCCGCGGCCCGGACCCACGGGGATGCCCTTCTCCCGGGCGTACCGGATGAAGTCCCATACGATCAGGAAGTAGCCGCAGTAGCCCATCTTCTTGATCATCGCGATCTCGTAATCGAGTCGCGATCGGTACTCGTCGAGCCCGTGGCGCAGACGCTTCGAGTCCGCCAGCTCCGTCAGACGCGGTAAACGGTGCGCGAACCCCTCGCGGGCGACATGCTCGAAGTACGCATCGACGTCGTACCCCTCAGGGACGCCGAAGGACGGCAGATGGTTCTGCCCCTTCGGGATCGTGACGTCGCACCGCTCCGCGATGAGCAGCGTATTCTTCATCGCCTCGGGGAAGTCGCCGAAGACCGCGGCCATCTGCTGCGGAGTCTTCAGGAAGAACTGGTCGCCGGTGTAGCGGAGCCGCTGCGCGTCGTTGACCGTCTTGCCGGTGCCGATGCAGAGGAGGACATCGTGCGGCTGGGCGTCCCCCTGCCGCAGGTAATGCACGTCGTTGGTGGCGACAAGCGGCAGGCCGAGCTCTTTCGCGAGCGGGACGAGGCCCCGATTGACGATCTTCTGTTCCTCGATGCCCTGGTACTGCATCTCGAGGAAGAAGTTCTTCGGGCCCAGGATGTCGCGGAGCCGCGCGGCGGCTTCGAGCGCCGGCCGTGCCTGTTCCACCTTCAGTGCGCTGGCGACCTCACCCTTGAGACAGCTGCTGAGACCGATGAGTCCCTTCGAATGCTGCGCGAGAAGTTCCTTGTCGATACGGGGACGGTAATAGAAGCCCTCGGTATACCCAGCGGAGACGAGCTTGATCAGGTTGCGATAGCCTTCGGCCGACTCCGCAAGCAGGACCAGATGGTTCGTCTCGGTCTGGGACCCGGTCTTGTCGTGCCGGCTTCCGGCTGCGACGTACACCTCGCAGCCGAGAATCGGTTTCACCCCCCGATCGCGCGCGTGGTCGTGAAAGATGACAGAGGAGAACAGGTTGCCGTGCTCGGTGACCGCGAGCGACGGCATCTTCAGCTTCACCGCCTCGTCGAGCAGCTCATCGATCCGGCAGGCGCCATCCAGCAGCGAGAACTCAGTGTGCAGGTGTAGATGGACGAACTCGTTCATTCCCATTCGATCGTCGAAGGCGGCTTCGACGAAATGTCGTACACCACGCGGTTGATGCCGCGCACTTCATTGACGATGCGGGATGAGATCGCGGCGAGCAGGTCATGCGGGAGCCGGGCCCAGTCGGCGGTCATCCCGTCAAGGCTTTCAACGGCGCGAATCGCGGCGGTGTATTCGTACGTGCGCGCGTCGCCCATCACGCCCACGCTCTGGACCGGCAGCAGCACCGCAAAGCTCTGCCACACCCGTTCGTACCATCCCGCCTTGCGGATTTCTTCGGCGACGACCTTGTCCGCCAGGCGCAGCATGTCGAGTCGCTCGCGCGTGATGGCGCCGACGATGCGCACGGCCAGCCCGGGGCCCGGGAACGGTTGCCGCACGACGAATTCCTTGTCGAGGCCCAGATCGCGTCCGACGCGCCGCACCTCGTCCTTGAAGAGATCGCGCAGCGGCTCGACCAGCTTGAAGTGCATGCGCTCGGGCAGGCCGCCGACGTTGTGATGGCTCTTGATCACGACCGCCGGTCCCGCCACCGACGCCGATTCGATCACATCCGGGTAGAGCGTGCCCTGTCCCAGAAAATCGAACCCCCCAAGCTCCTTCGCCCGCTTCTCGAACACGTCGATGAACGTGCCGCCTATGATCTTCCGCTTCTGCTCCGGATCGATGACGTTGGCGAGCCGGTCGACGAACAGATCTGAGGCATCGACGAAATCGAGCGGCAGCTCCATCTTCCGCGTGAATCGCTCGTTGATCTGGTTCGCTTCGTCGAACCGGAGCAGGCCGTTGTCCACGAAGATGCAGGTCAGACGCTCGCCAATCGCGCGATGAATGAGCAGCGCGGCGACCGTTGAATCGACGCCGCCGGACAGTCCGCACACGACCTTCCCTGTGCCGACCTGCTTGCGAATACGCTCGGTCGCCTCCTCGATGAACGTCGCCGTCGTCCAGTCGCCGGTGCACCCGCAGACGCTGAAGGCGAAGTTGCGGAGGATGTCGGTGCCATGGTCGGTATGCGCGACTTCAGGGTGGAACAGCAGCGCATACAGGCCGCGGTCGGGCGCTTCCATCGCTGCAATGGGCGTCGTCGCGCTCGTCGCCGCGACTGCAAATCCCGGCGGCACCGCCCGCACGTCGTCGCCGTGGCTGGCCCAGACGCGAAGCTCGCCCGGAACGCTGTCGAACAGCCGGGGATGCGTGCCGTTGCCGGAGACGCGGACGAGGGCGTGGCCGAACTCACGATGACCGGAACGGCCGACCTCGCCGCCCAGCACGTCCGTCATCAGCTGCATGCCGTAGCAGATGCCGAGGACCGGCGTGCCGAGATCGAACAGTTCGGGCGCACACCTGGGCGCTCCGGTTTCTGACACGCTTTTGGGACCGCCCGACAGGATGATGCCGGCCGGACCGCGCGCGCGGATCGCATCGAGCGGCGTGCTGAACGGCACGATCTCCGAGTAGACGCCGAGCTCACGCAGACGCCTCGCAATGAGCTGCGTGTACTGCGAACCGAAATCAAGAACGAGTATGGTTTGATGGGACACAGGACCCGCCGGGGAGCGCTATTATATCGTGGTGCGCCGCGCCCGAACCACGAGATGTTGCGTTGATCGCGCGCTCGCGGCCGTCCTGATCGTCGGTGGTTGGGGCTTCTGCCCGCATTCGATCGCCGCTGCCCAGACTCCCAAACAACGCTACGAGGACATTGCGCGCGCGTTTCGCAATGAGAAGCCGTCCCCGCTGCCGATCCTCGCCATTGAACGCGCCTGGACGCTGAAGATCAACGCCGCGCCATCGGCTTCCGCCGCGATGGATCGCGAACGCATCTACATTCCGCTCCGCGACAAACTGCTTGTGGCGCTGTACCGGGAGACCGGCATCCTCGCGTGGATCCGCCCGTACCAGACGACTGCGCCTCTCGTGATCGGCGGTTCGAGCCTGTTCTTTGTCGGCGACGGCGTCATCTCCGCTCTGGACGCCGCGAGCGGCAGTGCGCTGTGGAGCGCGCCGATCGATGGACCGCTGTCCTCTTCCTTGGTGTGGGACAGCGGATGGCTGTTTGCGCTGACGCAGACGGGCGACCTGCTGGCATTTCGGGCCGCCGACGGCACGCTGATCTGGAAACGATCGCTCGGCGCGGCGTCGATCCATGCTCCCGTCCCCGGTGGCGCCAGCACGCTGTATCTGTCGCTGTCGGACGGCCGGATCGTCGCCCTGGCTATCGACAGCGGCGACGTGCAGTGGGAGCGTCAGTTGACGGGAACGCTCAGCCCTCCGGCCGCGGGCAGCGATCGCGTCTTCGTCGGCTCGACCAATAACTTCCTGTACGCCCTCGACGAGGAGACCGGCCGCGAAGAATGGAAGTGGCGGAACGGCGGCGACGTCATTGGCGCGTCAGTGGAAGGCGAGGTCGTCTACTTTGCGTCGCTCGACAACATCATCCGCGCCGTGAACCGGGGGAACGGCAATCAACGCTGGCGAAAGCCGACCGGCACGCGGCCGGTGCTGCCGCCGCTCGCGTTCCGCGGGGTGGTGGCGCTCCCCGGCCTGATGCCGGCGCTGACCGTGTTCGTCGGGCTGGACGGCACCGTGATGGGGAGCCATGCCGTGGAAGGCGATCTCGTCGGGGCTCCGCTCATTGATACGAGAGCGCCACCGGGACAGGTGGCGGTCGTCACGATTACGCGGGAAGGGGTCGTCGACGCCATGCGGCCGGCGGGACTGCTGTTCCGGGAGGCCGCGACAATTGCGGTCACGGCCCTGCCGGGCCGCCCTGTGCCGCGTGAGCGTCTCGACTAGCGGGTGCCGACTTCGAGCGCCGCCATTGCAGCGGCCAGCCGGCGCGTGCCCTCTCGGATGCGGTCTGGTGTCGGCGCCGAGAACGAGAGGCGGATGCGGTTGTGCCCGGTGCCGTCCACGTAGAAGGCGCTGCCGATCACGAACACAACATGTTCCTCGACCGCGCGCGCCAGCAACGCTTCGTCCTCGCACCCGTCCGGCAACGTCGCCCAGAGAAAGAACCCGCCCTTCGGCACGTCCCACGACACCCGATCGCCGAACGCCTCCCGCAGCGCCTCCTGCATCACGTCCCGCTTGGCGCGGTAGATCTGCCGCAGCTGCGGTGCGAGACGGTCCACGATGCCGCGGCTGACCGCTTCGTGCACGATGCGCTGGTCGAAGCTCCCGGTCATGAGGTCGATCGTCTGCTTGGCGGTTTCGAAGCGCTCGATGAGCGCACCAGGCGCGACCATCCAGCCGACGCGGAAGCCAGGAGCGAGCGTTTTCGAAAACGTGCTGAGGTAAATTACCCGGCCGTGCCCATCGTCGGCACGCATCGGCCGCGTCGCTCCGGCCGTGGTGACGTCGTCAAAGTAGAGCGCCCCGTACGGATCGTCCTCGACGATCAGGACGTCGCGCCGATCCGCCCACGCCAGCAGCCGCTGGCGCCGCTCGAGGCTCAGCAGCGACCCCGCCGGATTCTGAAAATTCGGCACGAGATACAGGAGATTGACCGTGCGGCCTGCGGCCCGCTCTCGCAGGCAGACGGCATCCAGGTCGTCAAGGTCGATGCCGTCCGCATCCTGCCTGACGCCAACCAGATGCGCCTGGGCGTTCTTGAACGCGGCGATGGCGCCCGTGTACGCCGGGAGCTCGACGAGGACGGCATCACCAGGCGATATCAGTACACGTCCGATCAAATCGATGCCCTGCTGCGATCCCGACGTGATCGTCAGCTGGTCGGGTGTGGTGGCGATGCCGCGCGCGGACAGCACGCCGACGATCGTCTCGAGGAGCGGACCGTAGCCGCGGGTGGGCCCGTACTGGAGCACTCCTGGCTCCCGGCTCGCGAGCAGTCCGTCGGCGAGCTCGCGCAGTTCCTCCCAGGGAAAAGACGCCGGGTCCGGATAGCCGGCCGCAAACGACACCATGTCCGGCGCACGCGCGATGACCGTCCCCATGCGACGGATAGCGGACTCGTGCAGCTGGCGCCCAACCGGCGAGAGGAACTTGTCGTACACGCTAGGTGGGCCCCCAGGCGTGACCGTACGCGCCGGACGCCTGTGCCTGGGTTGCCGGCCGGATGAAGCGACGGTACAGGGTGAGGTAGGCGCCGACCGATGCCAGGCCGAGGTACTGGAACACGAGCCCCCGCAGGAGCCACGCGAGCAGCTGCAGCGGTAACGCCACCAGGCCGAAGAACGGCACGAACGCCACAAGACCGAGCGCGGCCGTGGCCAGCAGCGATGCGCCGGTCGCCGCAATCACCACCCCGAACAGCAGAAGGAATACAGCCGCGACGTGGCGCCGCTCGCGGCGGAGAAAGGAGGCGACCCGGCGGGCGGCCGCCGCCACGCTGCAGTCTTCGGCCACGACCACGATCTGCAGGAGCAGATATAGCAGGTTGACCACGGTGATCCAGACGACGAACGCCCCCGTGATCAGCGCCGCACCCGTCCACCCCACCTCGGCTTGCGGGCGCATCACGGTCGAGAGGTACACGGCGGCCGAGACGACGTACACCGCCATCAGCATCAGGCCGAGCCTCGCGAATCTGGGAAACAGTCCCCGCGCGGCGGCGACGAAGTGATCGATTGAAAAGCGTGACGCACGCGCCACGGCGCTGACGCGGAGCGGCGGCTCCTCGATCATGCCGGCGTCCGCTTCACTCCGCACCAGCGTGGCGACAGTGCCGGCTTTCACCAGAAAGACGAACAGGGATCCGCCGACGCCCACCACCGCAATCGCCAGCAGGAGCGCGCCGAGCACCAGGGGTCGCGCCAGAAGGGATGTCGCGATCGTGACAGCCATTTCGCGCGACTGGAGTGTCAGAAGTGCGACCGGGTCGCTGCCCACAGCCAGCGCCGCCAGGAAGACGCCTCCAATGACGGGCGCCGCCAGGAGCAGCTTGAACAGCGAGTCGGCGGTCGCCTGGATCAGCGTCACCTGCCAGTTGGCGGCGGCAATCAGGGCGCCGCGCTTCAGCGCGGTCTTGAGAATCGAGCGTGTCATCCGACCCTTTCATGGTAAGTCCTAAAATCATCCTGTGCAGCTGCCGTCCTACGGACGCCCGTCGCCGCCGCTCCCCGTCCGCCGGCTGGTGCGAATCGCACTGGTGGGCTGCGCCTGCGCGCTGGCCATCTACATGGCCGCCCGGATCGCCGAAGGGGTCGTCCTGGGATGGAATGAAGACGCGGCGCACGAGCGGGTAGAGACCGAGGTTCGCGACTCGTTCGACACGATGGCGCGCGAGCTGCGAGTGATGGCGCACGGACTCGCGGATGCGGGCTCGGTCGTCGCCGCGACGGACGGAGACACGACTGCTGCACGCCGGCTGTTTCAGGCCGCCGACACCGCGCTGATTCAGGCGCCGGGCGCCGACTACGCGCTGACGGCCTATGCCGCCGACGGCCGGCCCCTTGCCTGGGATGGTCGCCCGTCGGAACTGCCCGCCGATCGCCTGGCCGGCGCCGAGGCGTGGTTCTTTACCCGCAGCGCCCTCGGCCTGCGCCTGGTGTACGTGGCGCCGGTGGAAACGGCCGCCGGCGAGCGCGTCGGCAGCGTGGCGGCCGAACGGTCGCTGACACCTGCCGCGGGCGCCGACAGCGAGGCGTTCCGGTACGACACGCGGATCGCGCCGGTGTCGATCGAGCTGCAGTTCGAGCGCGGACGCACCCAGCCGGCCGGCTCGACGTTCGATGTGCTGGCGCCGTCCGGTGCGCCGCTCCTGACGGCGACGCTCGACCCCGCCGATGTCACGCTGTCACGCGATCGGTGGCGCCGCGCTGCGCGCTCGCTCGCCCTCGTCACGCTCGCGCTCAGCCTGGTGCTGCTCTGCGGTCCACTGCTGGACTGGCGGCAACGGTTGCCGCGGGTGGCCCCCTATGCGCTCGCCGTCTTGCTGATGTCGGGGCTGGTGATCGCGAGCCGCCTGGTCATGCGGTTGGCGTCGCCGGCTGACTGGTCCGACCACCTGCTGTTTGCCGGCGCGGAGTACGCCTCTCCGCTCCTGCGGCCGTTCCTCACCTCCCCGTTCGATTTCCTGCTCACAGCCGTCGCGGCCAGCAGTCTTGTGGCGCTCCTGCTCTACGCCGTCGAGGCCTGGCGCCTTACACGGTGGCATCGGCGGCGCCCGCTCACCACCATGCGCGCCATCGTCATCTTCGCGGGCGTCCAGTTACTCGCGGGCGCGCTCGTCGCGCTCCTGCTGCACGCGTACCAGGCATTCCTGCGGGATACGGTTTCCAACACGACCATCGACCTCCTTCACTATTCGCTCCATCCCTGGAGTACCGCCCGCATCGCGCTGCAGGTGGGCCTGATCGTCTGGCACGCCACCGCGCTCGGGTGCGCCGCGGTCATTCTCAGAGCGGCCGTCATCGGGTGGTCGGTCCCGCGGCCGGACTGGCGGATCCGGGGCGCGATTGTCGGCTTCTGGGTCCTGCCGCTCGTCGTGTCACAGCTCATCTCGGGGCTCGAGACCGAGCAGCAGATTCCCCTCGTCGTGGCGGTCGCCGTCGTCGTGCTGCTCGTGACGTTCGCCACGCGGATCGAGGCGCGCTACCGCCACGGGTCGCAGGCCTTCCGGCTCACCATGATGACCTTCGGCCTTGTCGTGCCGGCGGTGGCGTTCTATCCGTCGGTGTTCGACCTGGCGCAGCGTGCGAAGGCCCAGCTCGTCGAATCGCGCTTCGCACCGCAGGCGGTCAATCATCGCCAGACCGTGCAGCGCCTGCTGCAGGACAGTCTCGCGCAGATCGACGGCTTTCCCGACCTCGACGGGCTCGTGACGGTGCCCGTATCGCCGGCGGCGGGCGACGCTGCCACCGACCGCGCGTTCCAGGTCTGGCAGCTGACGACGCTCGCGATGTACCCGGTCACGTCCTCGGTCGAGCTGTACGACGCGGCGGGCGTCCTTGTGAGCCGGTTCGCCTTCAACCTGCCGGAGGATCTGTCGGCGGTTCCGATCTCCGACGAGCAACTGTGTACGTGGGGAGTGTTCGAAGAGGTCTCGCCATTCTTCGCAGAGGAGCGGCGCATCCTGCACGCCGGGCGCGCCCTGTGCGATGCGGGCGGCCGCCACGTCGGATCGGTCGTCGTGCACGCAATGCTCGACTACGCCAACCTGCCTTTCATCCTGTCGCAGAACCCCTACGTGGAACTGATGCGGCCGGTCGACCCGTTGCGCGACGAAGGGCTGTCCGGGCGTGACGTGGAATTCGCGGTGTATGGGTGGAGCCGTACCCCCGTCTACGCGTCCGGCGTGACGGCGTGGCCTATCGACGATCCGGTCTTCTCCCGCATTGAGGCGTCGCGGATGCCGCTCTGGGCCGACCTCGAGCGCGCCGGCACCAGGTACTCGGTCTATCTGCTCAACGATCGCGGCGGAATCTATGCCCTCGGCTTCCCCGTCGCATCGCCGCTCGATCATCTGGTCAATCTGGCCGAGATCACGGTGCTCGCGTTCGGCACGTATCTCCTCGTCCTTGCCGGGACCGCGCTCGTGGGGGCGTTCAGCCGTCGAGGGACGACCGCGAGGGCCCTGCTGCGCGAGGTGCGCGCCAGCTTCTATCGCAAGCTGCTGCTCGCGTTCATGGCGGCGACGGTGGTGCCGGTCGCCGCGCTGGCCGTGGCGACGAGGACCTACGTCGCCGATCAGATGCGCGCCAATGTCGAACAGGAAGCGATTCGCACCGCCTCGGCCGCCAAACGGGTGGTGGAGGACCTCGCCGCGCCGCAGGCGATCCAGCAGCGCGGCGGCGTCGACGACAACCTGATGGTCTGGGTGAGCCGGCTCGTCGATCAGGACGTGAATATTTTCATCGGACCGCGCCTGCTCGCGACGAGCGAGCGCAACCTGTTCGCGTCCGGCCTCCTGCCGACCCGCACGCCGGCCGACGTCTATCGATCCCTGGAGCTGCAGAACGACGCGGCGACCGTCGTGCGGGAGCAGATTGGATCGCTGAATTACCTCGTGGCCGGAACGTCGATCCTCACGCGGGATCTCGACGCCATGGTCACCGTGCCGCTCACGTCGCGCGAACTGCAGATCGAAGGACAGATCGACACGCTCGACCGGCGCGTCCTCCTTGGCGCCCTGCTGTTCGTGTTCGCAGGGGCGGGGATCGGGTACTGGCTGGCCGAGCGCATCGCCGACCCCGTGAACCGCCTGACCCGGGCCACGCGGCGTATCGCCCGCGGCGATCTCGACGCGCGCATCGTCGCGCGCTCGTCCGACGAGCTGCGCCGCCTGGTCGATGACTTCAACGGGATGGCGAACGAGCTCCAGGCACAGCAGAAGGAGCTCGAGCGCACCCATCGCCTGGAGGCATGGGCGGAGATGGCGCGGCAGGTCGCCCACGAGATCAAGAACCCGCTGACGCCGATCCAGCTCAATGCGGAACACCTGCGGCGCGTGCACGCCGATCGCGGTGCGCCCTTGAGCCCGGTCCTCGAGGAGTGCGTGGCGACGATCCTCACGCAGGTGAAACTGCTCCGCCAGATTGCGTCTGAATTTTCAAGCTTCGCCTCGTCACCGCAGGCACGCCCCGCCGCCGTACCGGTGCGGGAGCTGCTTCACGAGATCATCGATCCCTATCGCACGGGTATCGAGGGTCGGGTACGGATCACGATGGACGTCCCGGACGGGTTGCCGCGTGTCTTCGTCGATCGGACACTCGTCGCACGCGCCCTGACGAATATCGTCGAGAACGCGCTGCATGCGATGCCGGGCGCTGGATCGCTGACCGTGCTGGTCGATCAGGCCGATGCGGCGGTCCGGATCCGGATCGCCGACACAGGCGTGGGGATGGATGAGGAAGCCCTCGCCCGCGCCTTCGAGCCGTACTTTTCGACGAAAACGACGGGGACGGGGCTCGGGCTCCCCATCGCCAAGCGGAATATCGAACTCAGTGGCGGGACGATCGCGGTCGACAGCGCGCGTGGGGGTGGAACGACGGTGGAACTTATGCTCCCCGTGAATCCTGCGTGAGCGGTTCGGCCTGATCCGTCAGGTCGTGGCGGCGGCGGGCCTTGTGCCACACCATTTCGACGAACGCGGACGCGAGGTAGGTGTACGCCATGACGATGAGAATGATTTCAGGCTCTGCGGCCAGCAGCGCCAGCCCCACCGCAATGACGAGCAGGATCGGATAGCTGCGCCGCATGCCCAGATCGAGATTCTTGAAGCTGCGGAAGCGAATCGTGCTGACCATGAGCAGCGCCGGCACGAGCACCATGGCGAGCACCGGCAGCGCCTCGGCGTAGCCGTGAAAACCCCACGGATAGAAGTACACGGTCGCGGCCGGCACGCTGGCTGCCGCCGGACTCGGCATCCCCACGAAGAACCGCTTGTCGTGCGAGCCGCTCTGGATATTGAACCGCGCCAGCCGGACGGCCGCCGCCGCGACGTAGATGAACCCGGCCGCCCATCCGAGCCGGCCGAGCGGCTGCAGTCCCCAGGTGAACGTGAGAATGGCTGGTGCGAGGCCGAACGAAATAATGTCGGCCAGGGAATCGAACTCGACACCGAATGCGCTTTCCGTTCCCGTCATCCGGGCAATCCGTCCGTCGAGCATGTCGACGACGATCGCAAGTCCGATGAAGGGCGCTGCGGTCGCGAACTCGCCGCGCATCGCATAGACGATGCAGCAGTAGCCGCAGAACATGTTCCCGAGCGTGAACAGGCTGGGAAGCAGGTACACGCCGCGGCGCAGCCGCCGCTGTGTGACGTCCGAGCGCCGCCGCAGCGGCCGCAGAATCCGTATCCTCGATCGCTGAAACTTCTCGCCGTCGTCCTGCATCATTTCGCCAATTCTGCGATGACGGTCACGGCGGCTACGACGCGGTCGCCGACCTTGACCGCGATCCGGGTGCCCACCGGCACGAACACGTCCATCCGCGAACCGAACTTCATCACGCCGAAGCGCTCGCCGGCCGCGACCTGCGCCCCCTCTTTCGTCCGGCAGACAATCCGCCGCGCCAGGATGCCGACAATCTGACGCACGACGATCGTCTGCCCCGCATGGTCAATCCAGACCTCGGTGTATTCGTTGAGGTCTCCGGCGTCCGGGCGATACGCGGGGAGGAAGCGGCCGGGATGATACCTCACCTTCGTGACCCGCCCGCCGACCGGCATCCGGTTGACGTGCACGTCCATGGGAGAGAGGAACATGCTGATCTGCTGCCACTCCGCGGGCGCAAAATCCTGGCTCGTCGACTTCCCCGCCACCACGACGCGGCCGTCGGCCGGCGACAGCACGGCCTGGGGCGCCTCGGTCACGGCCCGATCGGGATCGCGGAAAAAAAACAAGAAGAGGAGCGCCAGGATCAGCAGCGCGAGGCCAAGGGCGTTGCTGACCAGGAAAGCCGCGATGATGGCGAGCGCCGCGGCGCCGCCGATGAACGGCCAGCCGGCCGGATCGATTCGCACCCTCTTATTAGGTCACAAGTCAGGAGGCAGCCCGGTGCCTTCTGACTTGTGACCGCCGTCGGTCAGGACGATAGGGGATGGCCGAATTCGCGCGCGAGGGTTTCCATCTGGTCCTTCACGGCAAGCTTCCGCTTCTTCAGCGTCACTTCTTCGAGTTGTTCTGTGGGTGAGAGGTAATGCCGGTCGGTGTAGTGGTGGAGTTGATCGTCGAGCTGGTGGTGCTGTTCGGCGAGAGCGCGGTACTGGTCGTTGTTCTGCAGCGACAGGTGTTTCTCGTCCTGTGCTTCTGCTGCGTTCATGAGCCCACCCTCCTTCCCTACGAAAGACGGTCGTTCACAGCGTCGCTACCTACGCGAACCTTAACATAATTCGTCGCGCCACAGAATGAGGGCGTCCTCGACCGGATCCGAATAATAGTTCCGGCGTACGCCCGCGACATAGAACCCCATCCGCTCGTAAAGCCGCCGGGCGGCCGCGTTGGATGCGCGAACCTCGAGCGTGGCGCGCCGGGCGCCGAGTTGCTGTCCCTCGGCAAGCACGTGCTTCAACAGTGCGGTCCCGATTCCCTGCGCGCGTAGGGCGGGCCGAATGGCGATGTTGTTGATGTGCACCTCGTCGAACACGAGCCAGAACGCACAGAATCCCGCGACGTGCCACTCGGCCGTCCGGACCAGCAGGATGTGGCACATCGAGCGATTCTGCAGCTCCCACGCGTACATCTCGCGAGTCCACGGATTGGTGAACGACTCGGACTCGACGGCCAGAACGCCGTCGAGGTCCTGCTCGTCCGAAAGCCGCTCGATCCAGAAGGACGGCATGCCTAGGCGCGATCGCGCGCAAGCTCGACGTCGGACCGGCGCACGTACAGCGGGCGGATGGCGTGCGGTAGCGGCCGGGCGCCCTCGGCCAGCAGCGACCCTGCCAGCACGCCCATTGTCCCGGCCAGCAGCGGCACGACCGGCTCCGTGAACCGCGCGGCGTCACCCAGGACCCCCACGATCTCCGCCGCATACAGGGCGGCGCCGGGTCCCGTAAACTGCGGGGGCATGTCCGCGTGCCGTCCCAGCAGACGCGCGGGCGGCTCGACGCTTGGCGCTTCAACTTCGCGCCCGTTCTCGTACAGGGCCGCAAACACTTCTCCGCGCCAGGCATCAATCCAGGTGGCGACACGCCCCTCTTTTTCATGGGCCAGCGAATCGAACGCCGACACGCCGACGAGCGGCTTCCCCATCGCGACCGCGAGTCCCTGCATCGCGGCAATGCCGACGCGCAGTCCGGTAAACGATCCCGGTCCAATGCCGACGGCGAACGCATCGACGTCCCGCAGTTCCACCCGCTCAGCGGCCAGCAGCGCGACGAAGTCACCGGGAAGCCGAGCCGCCTGCGAGATCGCCGGGTCGCCGGCCTGCTCGCGCAGCACGCGGCCATCGGCGACAAGCGCGCAGCTGCCCGCGACAGTCGTGGTGTCGAGCGAAAGAATCAACACGTCGTGACAGATAATACCCACGAAGTGTCGTCGACATCGTCCGTCACGCCGGCCATGCGCCAGTATCTCGAGGCCAAACGCCTGCACCGCGACGCCATCGTCTTCTTCCGGATGGGCGATTTTTACGAAATGTTCTACGAGGATGCCCTCGTGGCCGCCCGCGCGCTCGACCTGACGCTCACGTCACGCTCGAAGGACGCCGGCGGCAGCGCAATCCCCATGTGCGGCATCCCCTTTCATGCCCTCGACGGGTATCTCGCGAAGCTCGTGACGAAGGGGTACAGCGTCGCGCTGTGCGAACAGGTCGAAGACCCGAAGAAGGCCAAGGGGCTCGTCAGGCGCGAGGTCGTGCGCGTGGTGTCGCCCGGCACACTCACTGATGCCACCTATCTCGAGGCGCGCGAGCCCGCGTACCTAATGGCGATTGTGGCCGCGGGCGCGATCGGCGTGGCTATCGTGGATGTTTCGACCGGTGAGTTCACGGCGGCGGAATATGACGGACCCTCGGGGCGGCAGGCCCTGTCCGACGACATCGCCGTCCTGCGGCCGCGGGAGATCGTCATCGCCGCGGAGTCAACGATTGCCGGCGAACTCCCCGAGATCGCCCGTCTGCAGATTCCTGTCACGACGGCCATCGCATCGGGATTCGACGCCGGACAGGCGCGCCGGACGCTCCTCGACCAGTTTCGTGCGCACGGGCTCGAAGGGTTCGGGCTGGAGGGCCGGCCGGCGGCTACTTGCGCGGCCGGCGGGCTGCTCGCCCACCTGCGTGACACGCAACGAGCCGACCTCGGGCACATCCGGGCGATTCAGTTCAAGGCGGCCTCGGACGGCCTCATCCTCGACCCGATCACACTGAAGCATCTCGAGGTCGTCACCGGCAGCGAGGGATCCTCCAAGGGATCGCTCCTTCACGACATCGACCGGACGGTGACGTCGATGGGAGGCCGGATGCTGCGGGCGTGGCTGCTCCGGCCGCTATGCCGGCTCGAGCCGATTCAGGACCGCCTGGATGCAGTCGAAGAGCTGGCCTTCCGTGCCACCGATCGCGGCAAGTTCCGCGAGGCCCTCAAGACCGTCCACGATCTGGAGCGGCTGGTGGCCCGGGTGGCGATGGGCACCGCGGGGCCGCGCGATCTCGTGGCGCTTCGGCAGTCGCTGACGACAGTTCCGCGCATCAGGACGCAGCTCTCGGAAGTTCAGGCGCCGCTCCTGCGGAGCCTCCTCGCCGAACTCGACGATCTCGCCGACGTGCGCGACCTCATCGAGCGGACGCTCATCGATGAACCTCCCGCCTTCGCGCGTGACGGCGGCTTCACCCGCGACGGGATCGATCCCGAGCTCGACGAGCTCAAGGCGATCAGCCGTTCGGGCCGGCAGGTCATCGCCGAGATGGAAGAGCGCGAACGCGAGCGGACCGGCATCTCGTCGCTCAAGGTCCGCTTCAACCGCGTCTTCGGCTATTACATCGAGATCTCGAAGTCGAACCTGCACGCCGTGCCGGAGGACTACCAGCGCAAGCAGACGATCGCCGGCGGCGAGCGCTTTACCACCGTGCCGCTGAAGGAATACGAGGTCAAGGTCCTGGGCGCCGACGAGTGCATCCTGGAACGCGAGCTCGACGTCTTCGAGCGCCTGCGGACCAGTGTCGCGGCTGACGCTCCGCGCATCCAGGACACGGCGCGGGCGCTGGCCACCCTGGACGTGCTGGCGGCACTCGCCGAAACCGCCGCCGTGTCGAACTTCACCAAACCTCACGTGCACGACGGCGACGAGTTCGTCGCCACCGACGCGCGCCATCCTGTCGTCGAGCGCTATGCCGGTGGCGCGTTCGTGCCCAACGACATCGATCTCAATGGCACCGGGCGGCAGCTGGTGATCCTCACCGGTCCCAACATGGGCGGAAAGTCCACGTATCTCCGGCAGACCGCGCTGATCCCGCTCCTCGCGCAAATCGGCTCGTTCGTGCCGGCGCGGGATGCCAAGGTGCCTGTCGTCGACCGCATCTTCGCGCGCGTTGGTGCATCGGACAACATCGCGCGCGGCCAGTCGACCTTCATGGTCGAAATGCAGGAGACCGCCAACATCCTCCATACGGCGACGTCACGGAGCCTGGTCGTGCTGGACGAGATCGGTCGCGGGACGTCGACCTTCGACGGCCTCAGCATCGCCTGGGCGGTGGCGGAATATCTCGTGACGAACGCCAAGGCGAGGCCGAAGACCCTCTTCGCCACGCACTACCACGAGCTTACCGACCTCGCCGACAGCCTGCCTGGCGTCGTCAACATGCACGTGGCGGCGCGCGAGTGGAAGGACGAGATCATCTTCCTGCGGAAGATCATCGCGGGCCGATCCGACCGCAGCTACGGAATCCAGGTTGCGCGCCTCGCCGGACTTCCAGCTGGTGTGATTAGCCGGGCCAAGGACATCCTTCGCGGCCTCGAACGCGATGAGCTTTCCCGCGGCGGACGTCCGACGCTGTCCGGCGCGCCAGGCGATGCCGCATCGCCGCAGCTCGGCCTCTTCGCGCAATCGACGGAGGATAATGAAGTCGTTCGCCGGCTCCGCAGCCTCGACGTGGACGAGGTCACGCCGCGCCAGGCGCTCGAACTGCTCGCGGAATTGAAGAAGCTTTCAGAAGAATTGTAGATGCCGCGCCTGCTGGTTCTCGTAGCCGCGATGCTGATGACCGCCGCGTGCGGATCGAGCGGCAGTGCGCCCGCACCCGATGTCATCAGCGTGATCATCCGGTCCGCGCCGACCAATTTCGACCCTCGCATCGGCACGGACGAAGGTTCTCAGCGCGTGCACCAGCTGGTTTACGACCAGCTGCTCGCCATCAACGACCAGCTGCGCGTGGTCGCCGAGCCGCCGGCACTCGCCCAGCGTCTCGAAACGCCAGACCCGCTCACCTACATCGTCCAGCTGCGCACCGGCGTGCGATTCCATGACGGGCGGGAGTTGACCGCCCGCGACGTCGTCTACACATTCGGCAGCTTTCTCGACCCCGCGTTCATCTCGCCGCGCAAAGGCGCGTACCGCCAGCTAGCCAGCGTGCGCGCCCTCGACGACTATCGAGTCGAGTTCAAGCTGAAAGAGCCGTTCGGATCGTTTCCGATTCAGCTGGTGATGCAGATCATCCCCGCCGATTCTGGCGACTCGCTGCGCGCCTTTCCGATTGGAACCGGTCCGTACAGGTTTGCGCGCTATGCCGTCGACGAGCAGGTCGAGTTGTCGGCGTTCGAGGGCTACTGGGACGGCCTGCCGCAGAATGCGGGTATCACGCTCCGCATCATTCCCGACGACACGATGCGCGGACTCGAGCTGCGCAAGGGATCGGCGGACATGACCATCAACGATGTCCCGCCTGACATCGCGTACCAGCTCGAAAAGGACGGGTTGAGGCTGACCAAGGCCCAGGGCGTTGATTACACCTACATGGGCCTGAACATGCGCGATCCGATCCTGAAGGATCGCCGGGTCCGTCATGCGATTGGCTTCGCGGTCGATCGGCAGGCGATTGTCGACTACCTGCGGCGCGGCCTCGCGCAGTCGGCGGTCGGCGTCCTGTCACCGGTTGCGTGGGCATTCGAGCCGGATGTCCACCAGTTCACGTACGATCCCGCTCGCGCAAAGCAGCTTCTGGACGAGGCCGGCTATCGCGATCCGGACGGCGACGGTCCGATGCCTCGCCTGCGTCTCTCGCTCAAGACGTCGACCGACGAGTTCTATCGTCTTCAGGCGGCGGTGATTCAGCAGAACCTGCGCCTGGTGGGGATTGACGTCGACGTCCGATCGTACGAGTTCGCCACCTTCTATGCCGACGTCCTCTCCGGGAATATCCAGATGTACACCCTGCAGTGGGTTGGCGTGACGGATCCCGACATGCTGCGGCGTCTCTATCATTCGCAGCAGGTGCCGCCGAACGGGTTCAACCGCATTTACTACACCAATCAGGATGTCGATCGGCTGATCGATCTGGCGGGGACGGCGGCAACCGACGCGGAGCGGCTGAAGTACTACAGCCAGGTGCAGAAGATGGTCGCGGAGGACGCGCCGTACATCAGCCTCTGGTACAAGACCAACGTAGCGGTGGCACGGGCGAACATCGAGGGCGTGCGGCTCTCGCCGCAGGCCAGTTTCGCCACGTTGAAGAATGTTCGAAAGCGGCAGCCGTACGGCGCCGCGCTGTCAGGGCCGTCGGACCGGCCGTCCGAGAAGAATTAGCTTCCGAGCTCGGCGCGCGCCTCAGCGGAATAGGGCGACGTCGGGTGTTCATCCACCAGCTGATTGAAGGTCTTCCGCGCCTCCTCGGTACGCCCTGCCGCCTCGTACGCTCGCGCCAGTTCCATGAGAATCGCGTCTTTCGGCAGATCCTCAGCGGGGCTCGCGGCCAGCTCCGTCCAGGTCGCAATCGAGGCGTCGAACTGTCCGGCCCGCGCCTGGGTATCGGCTTTGCCCAGACGGGCCATGCGGCCGTACAGCGAATCGGCACCCGCGCGTCTCACGACATCGTCGAAGGCCGCCACCGCTTCGTCGTACTTCCCGAGCGCCGCCATCGACGACCCGTAGTGGTACCGCGCCGTGATCCCCGCTTCGCTGTCCGGAAACGCGTCGGCCGCGGCCTTGAGCTTCGGCGCCGCCGCGGTCAGCTTTGCCGCGACACTCGCGTAGGACCCGGTCGCGCCAATGCTGGCAGCCGCGGGCACTTCGCCGGGCTGCGCGGGCTCGGTGCTCACGGGTACCACCCGGGCATTGAACGTCACCATCGCCTCCGCGAGCATCCGCTCCGCGTCGGCGTTGCCGCGCTGCCGCCAGGTGTTGATGCCAAGCGCCACGCCGGCGAGCACGAGCACTGCCAGCGTGATGAGGCCAATCTGGCGTCCGCGGTTGCCGACCGTCTCGCGCGCGCTGCCGAGCATGTGCGCGAACTCGTTTTCTTTCAGCTGATGACGTTCTTTACGCTTCATAAATCTTCAATCGCCCGTCTTCACTGTTCAGTCTTGAATGGTGTCCCCGGACAGATTCGAACTGTCGGCCTACGGTTTAGGAAACCGCCGCTCTATCCATCTGAGCTACGGGGACGCGGTGTCCCATTGTAACGTCCTAGTACTGCAGCACCGAAAAGACCCGCTCCCCCGGCAGCTTCGACTTGCCCTGGAGCCCGGTGAGCTCGATCAGAAATGCCAGTCCCTGCAGCTCGCCGCCGCCCTTCTTCACGAGTTGCACGGCGGCCGCTGCCGTCCCGCCCGTGGCCAGGACGTCGTCGACGATCAGCACCCGCTCGCCCTTGTTGATGGCGTCGGCGTGCATCTCGAGCGCGTCCTTGCCGTACTCCAGGTCATACGTCTCTCTGATCGCCTTCGACGGGAGCTTGCCAGGTTTCCGGACGGGAATGAACCCGGCGCCAAGCCGCTCCGCGACCGCCGAACCCAGGATGAATCCGCGGCTCTCGATGCCGATGACCGCGTCGATCTTCGCGCCCTGGTACGGCGCCGCGAGCCGATCGATGGTCGCCTTGAGGCCTTCGGCGTTCTTGAGCAGCGTCGTGATGTCGTAGAAGAGAATCCCGGGCTTCGGGAAGTCGGGCACGTGTCGAATGTGTTGTTTGAGGTCCATCATCTAATCTCGAACGTTGAATACGCCCCGCCGGCTGGTTCGTCGGACGCCGTGACGTCTTTGACGTGACCGCTTCCAGGCCCCTGGCGCAGGAGGCGCTCGACGCGGGTGACCGCCTCGGCCTCGCCTTCCAGGTACGCCTGCACGCGGCCGTCGACCAGATTGCGAACCCAGCCGGTAATGCCTTCGCGCATGGCCACGTCGCGTGTGAAGTAACGGAAGCCGACGCCCTGAACGCGTCCGCTGATCAACAGCGTCCGGGCTATGAGCATGGGCGGAACGAATTATACTGGCGGAACCTTCTTTGTCCGATTCCTCGAAGCATAGCGGCCTTCTTCCCCTAACGATCACGGCTCTCGGGGTCGTCTACGGCGACATCGGCACGAGTCCCCTGTACGCCATCCGTGAGTGTTTTTTTGGAACCCACCCGCTGCCGCCGAGCCACGAGAACGTGCTGGGCGTGCTGTCGCTCATCATCTACGCGCTCCTACTGGTCGTCACAATCAAGTACGTCTTCATCGTGCTGCAGGCCGACAACCAGGGCGAAGGCGGCATTGTGGCGCTTACCGCTCTGATCCCGAGCCGCAAAGGGAGCCGCACCCAGGCGATGCGGTTGGCCGCCGGACGGCCCATCCTCATCGCGCTCGGCATCTTCGGAACGGCGCTGCTGTACGGCGAGGGGATCATTACGCCCGCGATTTCGGTGCTCGGTGCCGTTGAAGGGCTGGAAGTCGTAACCCCGCTGTTCACCCCGTACGTGCTGCCGACAACCGTCGCGCTTCTCATTGGCCTCTTCGTCATTCAGCAGTTCGGCACGCACCGCGTCGGCCGCCTCTTCGGTCCGATCGTGATCGTCTGGTTCGTGACGATAGCCGTCCTCGGTCTGTCGTGGATCGTGCGAGTACCCGCGGTGCTTGCCGCGTTCAACCCTCTGTACGGCATCGCGTTTCTCCGCGAGAACGGTTTCCCTGGATTTGCGGTTCTCGGCGCCGTCGCGCTCGTGATCACGGGCGCCGAAGCGCTCTACGCGGACATGGGGCATTTCGGCCGGCTGCCAATCCGGCTCGCATGGCTCGCCCTCGTCTTGCCCGCGCTGATTTTGAACTACCTCGGGCAGGGCGCGCTCCTCATGCTGACTCCAGGGGCCACGCATCCGTTCTTCATGCTGGCCCCCACGTGGGGACTCATTCCGCTCGTGGCCATTTCAACCGTCGCGGCGATCATCGCATCGCAGGCGCTGATCTCGGGGGCGTTCTCGATCACCCGCCAGGCTATTCAGCTCGGGCTGTTGCCCCGCCTCGATGTCGAGCAAACCTCATCGCACGCGATGGGGCAGATCTACGTGCCCCAGGTCAACTGGGCGATGATGGTCGCGACAGTCCTGATCGTCATCGGCTTTGGATCGTCCACCAACATCGCGGCCGCCTACGGCATCGGTGTGACGATGACCATGGTCATCACCATCACGCTGCTCTACGTGGTGATGACGGAACGGTGGAAATGGCCGCTGCCAATCGCGATCGCAGTGGCCGCGACGTTCCTTATTATCGACCTTGCCTTCTTCGGCGCGAACCTGCTGAAGCTGACCCATGGCGGCTGGGTCACGCTGCTGATTGCGTACGTCCTGTTCACGCTCATGACGACATGGCGAACCGGCCGGCGGCTCCTGGGAGAGCGGCTGACCGCGCGCGCCGTCCCTCTGGATGACTTCATCTCGAGCGTGATTGCGCAGTCGCCGCAGCGTGTGCCCGGCACGGCGGTGTTCATGACGGCGCAGCCGCACGGCACCCCGCCAGCGCTGGCGCATAACGTCCGGTACAACAAGGTCCTGCACGAACATGTCATCGTCCTGCAGGTGACGACAGCCCAGACGCCGCATGTGGCGCCGACCGAACGCATCTCCGTTGAGCCGCTGGGCAACGGGATCTTCAGCGTGAAGGTGCAGTACGGGTTCATGGAGGATCCGGATGTCCCGGCCGCGCTGCTGCAGGCGCGCGCAAAAGGCGTGGAAGTCGACCCGGATGATCTGACGTATTTTCTGGGCCGGGAAACCATCCTGGTGACGCGCCGCGCGGGAATGGCGCTCTGGCGGGAGAAGCTGTTCGTGCTGATTGCGCGAAACGCCGTTCGGGCGACGGCGTTCTTCCGCTTGCCGCCCGAACGGGTCGTAGAGCTCGGAGTTCAGGTCGAGATGTAATCCCTACTGAACGTTGACCTGTACCTCGAAGTGGCCCGCATTGTCGGCCAGGTAGTCATCGTTCACGCTGAGAAACAGTCGTCCCGTGCCCGGCGCACGAATCGAGCGCTGGTTCCCAATCCCGAACGCGCCACCATTGCCGATTCGACCGATGAGAGCGCCGGCGGCCTGGCGCGCAAGCGGCGCGTCCGGCGCGCGGCGGCCGCTGCGTGCGCCGCCTGCTCCCGCAAGATCCGACTGATCGGCGCTGAGCCGGACGTCACCCGTCACGTCGAACATGACCAGGGCGCCCTCCGTCACGTTGATGCCCGTGTCGATCCAGCGCTGCCGGGCGTCCACGATGATCGACTGGCCGCTGGTCGCCGCGGCGGCCTGACTCGCCACCACCTGGCCCGTGAACTCGGCCTGGCTCAGGCGGTCGTCGTTGTTCACGTCCAGACGATTGAACGCGGCCACGCTGCCGTGCCATTCCGCGGCGTCGATGCGGCCGTTGTTGTTCGCGTCGAGATTGGCGAAGTCGTCCACCCGGTCGAAGTCCTCATCCTCGATCGTCCGGCCGTCGCGGGCGACCGTCTGGTTCATCTCGCGGCCGGAAATCACGCCGTCGTTGTTCCAGTCGTGGACCTCAAACGATCGCGCGCTTCCGCGCCATTCCTGGCGACTGACGACGCCGTCGTTGTTGCGATCCATCCCGCGGAAGCGGCGCTGTGCTACCGCAACCGTGTCGTTGGCGGCTGTGGCTGCTGCCGACTGATTGCTCCTCACAGCATCGTTCCCGCAGTACCGGATGCCGCCCGAGCCGGGCACGCCCCAGTCACCGAACTGCTCGTTGTATTCACGCGACGTGGTCAACCGCTGCATCACCGCTGCGGCGCCCTGACGCTGTGCAATGACCGCAAACGCGCGTTGTCCTTCGGCGTCTGGCTGCCGGCCGAGAATGTGCCGGTACAGACTGGCCACCGACCGCTCGTACGGCTGGCTCTCTCCTGCTTCGGTTTTGATGAAGCGCTGGCTGTACTCCGGCGACGACGCAATCTCGCGGACGACGTCGCGGACGGTCATCCGGCCGGTCTCGAGCTGCGTGACCCAGTGCTGGCTGCCCGGGTCGCTCTGACGCTCGAGCATATGTCGGTACAGTTCGTTCACAACGTGACGCGCGTCGGTGGTGCAGGGCTGCTGAGCCGCCGCAACGGACGGCGCAAGTACTACGGCGAGGAGCACGAGTGCTCGGAACATGGCGATCCCTCCTGTCATGAACCAGCTCACTTCAGGATCTATGCCGAACCCTCTTGAGCTCTCCGGTGCGGCATAATGACGCTATGCCTTATCCCGAAAGTTTTATCGGACCGATGCGAGCTGAGCTGACACAGATTGGCGTGGAAGAGCTCCGCACCGCCGCCGACGTGGACGCCGCAGTGAAGAACAGCCGCGGCACGTTGATGATTGTGGTGAACTCGATGTGCGGGTGCGCTGCCGGGAAAGCGCGCCCCGGTATCGCGATGGCGCTGCGCCACCCGGCGCGTCCCGATCGCGTCGCCACGGTGTTTGCGGGTGGCGATATCGAGGCGACCGACCGCGCGCGCACCTATTTCGGGGGCTACCCACCCTCGTCACCGTCGGTCGCACTGCTGCGCGACGGCCAGCTCGTCTGGATGCTCGAGCGTCGTCAGATTGAAAGCCAGGGAGCCGACCAAATCGCCGCCGCGCTCACGGCGGCATTCGACCAGTTCTGCGCGGCGACCCCGGCCTAGACTGACAGGCTAGAACGACCGGAAGAGCGGACGCGCGGCGGGCGTGCCCGGCCACGGAATGCTGGCCAGAATGATCACCAGCGCCAGCCCGTAAAAAATCAACGCCAGCCGGCGTCGGCGGGCGGTATCCGCTTTTCGGATGCGGACGCGGCCGATGTGCACCAGCGCAATAGCGATCAGCATCCCGAAGAGGTGCTCGACCGCCCAGAACCGCAGCATCGAGTTCGCCATCGCTCCGCCGAAATCGGCGAACGCCACCTTCGTGATGGGACTGACGCCGACGTAGAGCAGCAGCCCGAGAACGAACTGCAGATCCATCGCGACGACGAACCAGAGTCCGGCGCGATCGTCTGCGGCAGACCAGCTGCCCTTGCCCCCCAGCGCCCGAAGCACCGCGGCGCCGCCCGCCGCAAGGACCGCCCACCGAAGTAGAGAATGAACCGCGAGCAGGATGGGATACATGGCTACTGGGCCTCGCGATAGGCTGCGCGCGCCGCACCGGCCACGCCGTTGACCCGCGCCCATCCCGGATGTCTGGCTTCCATCTCTTTCTGTATCGTTGCCGCCGTCTCGTCGGCTGAACGCCCCTCGCCCTTCAACTGGCGCGCGCGGTCCCGGATCTCGCGCATGAACGTCCGATTTGTCGCGATCAGCGTGCCGGAGCCGATGGGTCCATGAGCCGGCACGATCGTCCGGGGCTTCCACTGCTCGAACTGGTCGAAGGCCGCCAGCCACGCCGTCACGCTGGAGTTCTGGTTGGCCGCCACGAACGAATTGTTCATGACGACATCGCCGGCAAACAGGACGTTGTCCCCTTCCACGAAAAACGCCGTGTCGCCGCGGGTGTGGGTTGGCCCCACGACGACCAGACGAACCCTGACGCCGCCCAGGTCGAGGGTGTGGTCGCGGTCGAAGGCGATGTCGGTCTTTCGCTGCGAGACATCCTGCAGCAGCTCGGCGTGGAGCGGCGAGCGGGCCGAGAAGGTCTTCGCCTGCGCCGCTGCGCTCTCGACGAACTCCGCGTCCTGGATCCGGGAACTCACGTATTTCGCGGTCGCGGGAAACCCGAGATTCCCGGTCGTATGCTCCACGTGATAGTGGGTGGCCGCCACGTAGATCTCGGCGTTCTTGCTCACGCGCGCCAGCTCGCGAAGGACGGTCTCGCCATTCCGGCGGCCAAGCCCAGGGTCGATGACGAGCGTCGCCCGGCTGCCGACCACAATGCCAACATTAGGCACCTGAGGGACCTCATTGTCCGGAATCGCCCACGTATGCTCCCCGAGCTTAACCAGGGCGTTCTCCCGGACAAGGGGCGCCGGCGCGGCGCCCTGCTGTGCCCCGAGCCACGCCGGTGACATGGCGATCGCCACAGCGATCGTCCCGAGGGCCGCGAGCAGGTAACGGAACTTCAGCGTCATGGTTCCTCCGTACATGAATGAGGCCGGCGTTGGCCGGCCCCTTATTCTGCGCTGCTATTCCGTGCGTGTCAGCGGACGAATGTGAATTTGGCCTGCCCGGAGGTCCCGCTGCCCCACGGCCAGAGGAACGCGCCATTGCTTGGACGGGCCGTCGCGCTGATCCGGACGTAGTACTCGCGGTTCGGCTCGAGCACCATCGTCGAGAAGAGGGGCAGCCGTGAAAAGCTGGTCATCATCTGCCGCACTGCCGTCTCGCTCTCGGTCACTTGAGAAGCGTCGGCCCTGCCGTCGAGCGTCCGTACGACCGTGTGGAGCCGCCGCAGGTTGTCATACTCGACGCTGTTCGCGACGACCGTCGTCGCAATGGTGCGGTCCACCCACGCGGGCACTTCGAGCCGCAGGTCGACCGTATACGTAAAGGTCGTTTTGAGCCCGCTGCGGATGGCGGCCCGGACTTCATCTGTAAAGCCG
The DNA here is from genome assembly GCA_945903265.1 of Candidatus Sulfopaludibacter sp. SbA3. GTDB lineage: Bacteria > Acidobacteriota > Vicinamibacteria > Vicinamibacterales > UBA2999 > CAXNKG01. The sequence continues at coordinate 262,308 of CAMDNQ010000001.1, read as the reverse complement.
TCCGCTAGCTCGAAAGTCACGAGTACCTTGTCATCCCGGACGAGCGGAACGATGCGGAGCCCCTCGGCGGCCACAAGGGAGGCGCTCAAGGAAACTGTCGCCAGGAGGCACAACAGCCCCAGTTTCAGTGACTTAGGCATCGGAACGGGCATAGCTGAACGGACGCACTGTAGCACACGTCAAGCCCAGCCGATGTAAGATTTTGAGGGGTCATTGGGGAGAATCAGGGTCTGTCTCTGCGGTCTGGCAGTTGCTGCCAGCTTTGCTGTGCTTGCGCCGCCCACTCGCGCGCAGGATCCGTTCAGCCTGCCCATTTCCCTTTTTGAGCGTTACCTGGATGCCCTTCGTCAGCAGGTTGGAATACCCGGCCTCTCGGGTGCCATCCTCCAGGAGGGGAAGCTCGTGTGGGACGCGGGCCTCGGCTATCAGGATACCGAAGGGCTTGTGAGGGCCACTCCGGACACGCCATACCCGCTCCTCGATATCTCCCAGACCATCTCTTCCACGATTCTCCTGGACCAGTGCGTCGAGCAGCGCGCGCTGGATCTGTCGGACTCCGTGCGCCGGTGGAATCCGTCGTTCTCCGACTCGGCAACGGTGCGTCAAGTGCTCCAGCACGCCCCGTCCGGCAGCTTCCGGTACGACTCGGGCCGCTTCGCCGCGCTCACCACGGTCATCGAAGAGTGTGCCGATGACGACTTCCCACGTCTGGTGGCCGACGACATCTTCAGCCGCTTCGGCATGGCGAGCTCGGTGCCCGAACACGATCTGCGCGACAGCTCGCCGTCGCGCGGGTTCTTCTCGAGCGGCGACTACTCGCGGTATCGATCGATTCTTGACCGCGTCGCCACAGCCTATAAGGTCGATGGCAACCGGCGCGCGAGCAAATCCGACTACTCCAGGCCGTCGCTCACAGCGGCGACGGGCCTCGTGTCAACCGTTCGCGATCTCGCGCGGTTCGACCTCGCGCTCGACGCGGGCGCGCTGATTGATTCCGATACGCGCAGCATGGCGTGGCAGTCATCCGGTTCGGCGCCGACCGGCCTCGGATGGTTCGTTCAATCCCACAACGGTGAACGGGTCGTCTGGCATTTCGGCCTGGCCCGCGACTCGTACTCAACGCTCTACATCAAGGTGCCGGGACGCAAACTCAGCCTGATCCTGCTGGCCAACAGCGATGGCCTCGCAGCCCCGTATTCCCTCTCCAACGGCGATCTCTCGGTCTCCCTCTTCGCGCAACTGTTCCTGAAGCTGTTCGTCTCCTGATGATCGGCGGGCGCGTCGCAGCCGGTCCTGCGCGGTTGGCTGCGGCAGTTGCGGTGTTCCTGTGCCTCGGCGCCGGCCAGGCGCGAGCCGACTGGCTCATCACGCCCTTCATCGGCGGATCCTTCGCGCCCGAGACGACCTTCCTGGTGTTTGAGGAGGGCGCCGGGCGGAAGCTGACGTTCGGCGGATCGGTCGCATGGCTCTCGGACGGCCTGGTTGGACTCGAAGCCGAGTTCAGCCATAGCCCGGGGTTTTTCGAGGGCGACTACGTGCTCGGGCTCGTACTTACGAGCCGGGTGACCACGCTCGGCGGTAATGTGATACTCGCGGCGCCGCTTTCGATCACTCGCGAATCCCTCCGGCCCTACCTGGTCGGCGGCATCGGGTTACTGCAGGCCCGTAGTAAACACGCGGGAGGGCTCTTCCCTGTCGATGCGGATCTGCTGGGCGTCACGTTGGGCGCGGGCGCCATCGGGCTGGTGTCGGACCGCACCGGCGTCCGTTTCGACCTCCGGCATATCAAGGCGGCCTCCGGCGCCGATGGGCCGCTTGCCCGCCCTGAACTGTCACGGCTGAGCTTCTGGCGCGCGACGGTCGGCGTCGTCCTCCACTATTAGGTCCTGTCCTTGCACTAGGGTCGGCATGACCCACACCCTGTCCACTCGCCGGTACGGACGCTGGCTTCCGGCCGCCCTTGTCGCGGCGGCGATGGTCAGCGCATCCGCGCAAACCAAGATCGCGCTCGATCCCAACAAATATTCCGTGCAGGATGACGTGCAGCTCGGCCGCGAAGCGTCGGTCGAAGCCAAGAAACAGCTGCCCATGCTGAACGACGCCCGCGTCGACGACTACGTCGAGGACATCGGCGACAAGCTGGTCGCCGCGATTCCGGCGGAATTCCGCCACGCCGGTTTCGAATACACCTTCGACGTCGTGAACCAGAAAGAGATCAACGCGTTCGCCCTGCCGGGCGGCCCGATGTTCCTGAACCGCGGGATGATCGAGTCGGCGAAGACCGAAGGCGAGATGGCGAGCGTTATGGCGCACGAGATCTCACACGTCGCGCTCCGGCACGGCACCGCTCAGGCCACCAAGGGCCAGAAGTTCCAAATCGGCGCGGTCGCCGGCCAGATTCTCGGCGCCATCGTCGGCGGCGCCGCGGGCAGCGTGATTGCGCAGGGATCCCAGTTCGGGCTGGGTGCCTACTTCATGAAATACGGCCGCGAATACGAGCGGCAAGCCGACCTGCTCGGCTCGCAGATCATGGCGCGCGCCGGCTACAACCCGCGCGAGATGGCGAGCATGTTCAAAACCATTGCGGGCGAAGGTGGGCGCAGCGGCCCGGAATGGTTGAGCAGCCATCCCGACCCAGGCAATCGCGCGGCGGCGATCGAAAAAGAAGCATCGACGCTGCGCGTCCAGGGCAACGCCAACACCGGCCAGTTCCAGAGCGTAAAGGCGCGTCTCAACGGCATGTCGCCGGCCTACACCGCCGAGCAGATTGCGAACGGCCAGGCGCGCACCACCACGCGGCCCGTGGGCACGGCCGAGCGTGTGGTGAACGTCAGCGCCCCGTCCACGCGGTATCGGACCTACACCCCGACGAACTTCCTGCGCATAAGCGTGCCTGACAACTGGGAGCAGCTCGACACCGGTGACGGCGTGACGTACGCCCCAGAGGGCGGCTTCTTCGAGGAGAACGGCGCGACGGCGTTCACCCATGGCGTCCAGATCGGCGTCGCGCAGGGTGGCAGCGGCAATCTGCAGCGGGATACCGAACAACTGCTGCAGACGTTTGCGCGGGGGAATCCGGAGCTCCGGCAGGCGGGCAATGCGCGTCGCGAGACCATCGGCGGGCGAACCGGCCTGACGATCCCGCTGACCAACGTGTCGGAAGTCACAGGTCAGCAGGAGGCGGTCTATCTTTCGACGGCCCACCTCAGGGATGGCAGCGTGCTCTATCTGATTGGCGTGACACCGCGCCAGGAGGCGGCGACCTACGACCGCGCCTTCCGGCAGGTGCGGCAGTCGATGCAGATCGCCGATCGATAATTACTACGGAAACCGTCCGGTCGCGGTCAGGAGCTCGAGGCGAGCCCTCCTGACCGCATCTTCGGCAATCGCAGCCGCCGTCTCGGCATCACGCGCCTGACGCTGCGCGTCAATCACTTCAATGTTCGTGGTCGCCCCCTCGCGAAACGCCACGTCGGTAATCTGCACAACCTGATTCGCCTGCTCCGCCGCCCGTCGCGCGTGCACCAGTGCGCGCTCCGACGAGGCCACGGCTTCGCGCGCGGTGCGGATTTCGGACACGGCGCGCCGCTCGGCGTCCGAACGCTCCGCGCGCACGGCGTCGACGAATGCAAGTCGTTCCCGGCTCTGGCCGCGCCGTTGTCCGGCGTCGAAGAGCGGCACGCTGAACAACACCGACGCGCGCCATGAGCGGGCGTTGCCAAACAGGCCTGATGGCGCCACGACTTCTGGCGTGAAGAGCGCCGTCACTGACGGAAGATAGTCTTTGCGGGCGTCCTCCACTCTCCGCTCCGCCGCCGCCTGACGCGCGACGATCACCTGCAGATCCTGCCGGCCCGCGACCAGTTCCTGATCCGACGCCGCGGGCGGCGGCACCTCGAAGGCGGGTTCCATCGCCGCGTCCACCGGGCCGTCGACCGCCATCAGCACGCCAAGCGCCTCCTGGGCGCGCCGGATCGCCAGGCGCGCTTCTTCCACGCGCGCCTCGCTGGCCGACACTTCCTGTTCGGCACGAACGGCGTTCAACCGGCTCCCGATGCCGCCCTGGAAGCGCTGATCCGCGTACCGATAATGCGCGCGGGCATTCTCGAGCGTCCGCTCGTTCAATTCGAGCACTCGGCGCTGCGTGATGATGCTGAGATACGCCTGCCCGGTCGCCATCGCAATCTGGCGGCGCGCATCGGCGACGAGGCGCTGCGACACGACCACCTGGTCGGCGGCCTGATTGCGCTCCGCCCAGCTCACCGGCGTATACAACGGCACCCCCACACTCGCCATCGTCTGCGTCTGGGTGCGTGGAACGATCGTGCTGTCGCCAAAACGGGTAATCGGGTCGATCACGCTGGTGTTCATCGACACGCCGACGGACGGACGCGTGCGCCCGCGAACCTGCTGGACTACCGCCTCCGCGCGGAGAATGTCGGCCGCCGCGCGCTGAACCGATGGATGGTTCTCCACCGCTCGCCTCACGGCGTCGTCAAACGTGACCTGCTGGATGGTCTGCGCGGACGGGCCGGCCTGAAGGCCGGCCCCTACAACAGCGCAGACAACCGCCCACGCGCTCAATCTCCGTAGGGGCCGACCTTCAGGTCGGCCCGCGCAGTGATTACGCATGGACGCTCGTCTCCTTCAGCCGACGTCCACCTGGAATCAGCGTCCGCACGAGCACGTAGAGAATCGGAATAAAGATGATGTTCAGGAACGTGGCGAAGAACATTCCGCCCGCCACCGCGGTGCCGACCGAATGCCTCGCCTCCTGGCCCGCTCCGGTCGCAAACACGAGCGGCATGACGCCGAGAATGAACGCCAGCGACGTCATGAGAATCGGCCGCAGCCGGATGCGCGCCGCCTCAATCGCGGCGTCGATAATCGACATTCCCTTGGCACGGAGCTGCTCCGCGAACTCGACGATTAGAATCGCGTTCTTCGCCGCAAGGCCGATCAGGAGCACCAGGCCGATCTGGCAGTAGAGATCGTTCTGGAGCCCCCTCGCCCACTGCGCCGACAGCGCGCCCAGCACGGCAAGCGGCACGCCCAGCAGAACGATGAACGGCAGGACCAGCGACTCGTACTGTGCCGCGAGCGTCAGGTACACGAGCAACAACCCAATCCCGAAGATCGCGGCGGACTGTCCGCCGGCCTGCACTTCTTCGAGTGAAATCCCTGACCACGCGTACCCGAACCCTGGCGGCAGCGCCGTGGAGGCGATCCGCTCCATCTCGGCGATTGCCTGACCGGAGCTGAAACCCGGAGCGGCCGCACCGTTGAGTGTGGTTGATCGAAACAGGTTGAAATGGCTGATGACCTGCGGCCCCGTCGTCTCGCGTACGCTCACCACGCTCGTCAGCGGCACCATGTCGCCGCTGTTGGTACGTGCGTAGTACTGACCGAGCGAGGACGCATCCGATCGGAACGCCTGAGCCGCCTGCACGTAGACGCGATACGCGCGGCTGTTGAAGTCGAAGTCGTTCACGTACGCGGAGCCGAGGAACACCTGCATGGCGTTGGTCACTTCGCTGAGCGGCAGGCCGAGGCTCTGCGCCTTGTCGCGATCGATGTCGACCGCCAGCTGCGGATCGTTGGCGTTGAACTGGCTGAAGACGCCGCGGACCACCTGCGACTGCTGCGAGGCGCCCATCATGGCGAACGTGCCCCCGGCGAGCGCCTGGATGTCGTTGCCGCCGCTCTGATCCAGAATCTGCATCTCGAACCCGCCGAACGCGCCGAGGCCGTTAATGGACGGCGGCGCGAACGGGATCACCATCGCGCTCTGGATCCCGAACAGCTGGCCCTGCAGGCGCGGCAGGAGCTCCTGCAGGCCCTGCCCTTCCCCCTGGCGGTCCTCGAACGGTTTGAGCAGCGTAAAGATCATCCCGGAGTTCGGCGCGCTGCCCGCGAAGCTGAACCCGCCCACCGAAAACACCGATTCGACTTCGGGCGTCTTCATGAGAATCTGTTCGGCTTCGCGAAGGGCGTTCGACGTGTACTCGATCGAGGCCCCCGCGGGTGCCTGGACGATCGAGAGGAACCAGCCGGCATCCTCTTCCGGGAAAAACGCCTGCGGGACGCGCGTGTAGACGTAGTACGTCACACCGAGCAATCCGATAAACACCACAGCCATGGCCCAGCGCACGCGCATCAGTCCGCCAACGATGCTGACGTAGAGATTGGTGCCCCCCCGAATGACCGCCTCAATCGCGCCGAAGAACGGACCTTTTCCGAGTTCCACGTGACGGAGCATCAAGGCCGACAGCGCGGGGGTCAACGTGACGGCGTTGAAGGCGGAAATCGCGACAGAGAACGCGATTGTCAGTGCGAACTGCTGGTACAGACGCCCGGTCGTGCCCGGAAAGAAGGCGACCGGGACGAACACCGCGATCAACACCAGCGCCGTCGCGATGACGGCGCTGAACACTTCGCCCATCGCATCCGATGCCGCAACCGCCGGCGGTTTCTTGTAATCCTGGATGTGTCGCTCGATGTTTTCGATGACGACAATCGCGTCGTCCACGACGATACCGGTCGCCAGGACGATCGCGAAGAGCGTCAGCGTGTTGATCGAGAAGCCGAGCAGGTTCACGAATGCGAACGCGCCAATCAGCGACACCGGCATCGTGAGCGCCGGAATCAGCGTGGCGCGCCAGCTCTGAAGGAAGAAGAAGATCACGAGGACGACAAGCCCGACGGCTTCGAGCAGCGTCCAGATCACTTCGTTGATCGACTCTTCGACCACCGTCGTCGTATCGAAGGCGATCCGGTATTCCATGCCGGGAGGGAACGCCCGGCTCAGACGCTCGAGCTCCGCTCCGACGCCCTCACGCACGTCGAGTGCGTTGGCGGTCGGGAGACCGATCACGCCGAATCCCAGCGCATCGACGCCCTGGTAGCGGAGGTTGGAGCCATAGGTCTCGGCGCCCAGTTCCGCCGACCCGACGTCCCGCAGCCGCACCAGCGTCCCGCCCGGTCCGCTCTTGACGATGATGTCTTCGAACTCCGACGCCTCGCGCAGGCGGCCGGCCGCCCGGACGCTCATCTGATAGGTCTGGCCCGTGCGCGCCGGCGCGTCGCCGACGCTGCCGGCCGCCACGTTCACGTTCTGCTCGCGCAGCGCGTTGACGACATCCCCCGCGGTGATCTGGCGCGCCGCCAGCCGCAGCGGGTCGAGCCAGAGGCGCATCGAGTATTTGCGCTCGCCGAAGATCATGACGTCAGCCACGCCGGGGACGCGCTTGAGCGCGTCCTTCACGTAGACGTCGAGATAGTTCGAGATGAAGAGCGAGTCGTATTCGCCGCCGCGCGAATAGACCCCGGCGGCCATGATGAAGTTGTTGGCGGCCTTCTGGACGGTGATACCGGTCTGCCGCACCTCGCCCGGCAGCCGTCCCAGCGCCTGGTTCACGCGATTCTGCACGTCGACCGCCGCAATGTCCGGATCGCGGTTGACGTCGAACGTCACGGTGATCTGGCTGACGCCGCTGTTCGTGCTCGCCGACGACATGTAGAGCATCCCCTCGACGCCGTTGATGGCCTGTTCGAGCGGCGTCGTCACGGCGGTTTCCACCGTTTCGGCGTTCGCACCGGTGTAGAACGCCATTACCGAGACGGTCGGGGGCGCCACATCCGGGTACTGCGCGATCGGCATCGTCGGAATCGCCAGCGCACCGGCAAGGACGATGACGAGCGAGCAGACGGAGGCGAGGATCGGACGCTTGATGAACGTTTCGACGAACACGGTTAGCTCGGTTTCACAGGGGCGCCGTCGCCCAGCTTCTGGACGTTCGACACGATCACGCGCGCGCCGGCCCCGACGCCGCTCCGCACGATGTAGGAGTCGCCCTGCACCTCGCCGAGCGTGACCGGCTTCTGGCGGGCGACCATGCCCTGCTCGCCCTGCTCCGCCACGAACACAAAGGACTGGCCGGCCAGACGCGTCACGGCGGTCACCGGCACCACCAGCGCCGGGTCGTTCGTCCAGATGATGCGCGCCCGTACGTACTGCATCACCCGCAGGTTCGCGGGCATCTGGCGCAGCGTCGCCTTGACGAGAACCGACTGCGTCGTATCGTCCGCGCGCGGCGCGATAAACGTGATCGGGTTCGAGGCGATGACCTCACCCGCCGTATCGAGGAGTTCGACGGTGAGCCCCGGCCTCAAATCCATCGACCGCTCGAGCGGCACGTTGACGTACGCCTCGAGTCCTTCAGGTGAATCGATGGTCGTGATTACCGTCGACTGCGTGACACGGTCTCCCTGCCGAATGGCGATATCACCGACGACGCCGGCGGCAGGGGCGGTCACGCGGTAGTACTGCAGCTCCACCTGGCTTTCCTTGATCGCCGACTGCACGGCCGCCAGCTGCGCTTCGGCATTCTTCAGCGCGTTCTCCGCCTGTTCCAGTTCGGAACGACTCACCGCGCCCGCGTCGTACAGCTTCTGCAGGCGCGTCAGCTGCTGCCGCGCATACGCCAGGTCCGCTTCGCGCGACGCCCGCTGGGATTCCGCCGTCGTCACCGACGCCTGCTGTTTGTCCGGATCGATCTGCAGGAGCGGCGCGCCCGCGCCAACCCGCTGGCCGGCCGTGACAAAGATCTGACGGACGATCCCGTCGACCTGCGGCTGCACGGTCGTTGACCGGAGCGAGCGGATGGTCGCGACGTACTCCGACGACTGGGGCGTGGGCCGCGCTTCGAGCGTGACCGTCTTGACCTCCATCGGAGGGAACGCGCCGCCGCCTGGACCGCCGGGCCCTGCCTGCGTCTGGTCGGGGCCGCCGCATGCGGCAATCGTGCCGATGGAAGTAAAGAGGATCGCGGATGTGAATGTGCGAAGCATAAGAAGTCTGGATGCGCCCGAAATCGGGCCTCGGAGGGATATCCGGGAGCCCCAATGATAGCTGATACGTGTGACGCAGCAACCCCGTTTCAGCTAACGGAAGATCCCCTTCAGGCCCTCGAAGAAGCCCTGCACCGCACGCCGGGCCCGCTGCTTGAGCGAGCCGCTGTGTATCGGACAGAGGCGAACAGGAATGTCGTCTCCCGACTTGAAGTACTCGACGTAGGTCGGACACCCGTCGACCGGACGATGGTAGGAAATCAGACAGATCTCTTCGGTCCGCAAATCACCCGGCGGCGAGATGGCTCCCGCCGGTAGTTGCCGCGCCGCGCGGCGCATGAAGTCGGACCAGATGGGCAACGCGACCTGTGCACCCGTCCCGCCCTGCCGGATTCGCGCCGGCTGATCGAATCCGACCCACACACCCACAACCACCGACGAGGAGAAGCCAACGAACCACGCATCGTGATAATCGTTCGTGGATCCGGTCTTACCGCCGACCGGGCCCTGGACGCCCATCCGCCGAGCGCCAGCGCCCGTTCCCCGATTCACGACGTCCTGAAGCATCGTGACCATCTGGAAGGAGACCTGCTCGGACAGGATCCGCTCGCGTTCGATGTGAACGCGATGGACGTCATCACCGGCTGCGTTCTTGACGGATACCAGGCCTCGCGGCAGGACCCGAAATCCGAGGGTCGGAAAGACCGCGTACGCCGCTGTCAATTCGAGCGGGGTGACAAGCCCGCTGCCGAGCGCGAGCGACGGCACATCAGGCTGGTCGCGAACGCCGAGGTTGCGCGCAAGCCGAAGTACAGGCCCGCTCCCGACCTGCTGCTGCAGGAGCACCGCAGCAGCATTGCTGGATTCGAGGAGAGCCTCGCGCAAGGACATCTCCTCCCGATCCGCGATCCGTTCGTCACGAGGAATCCAGACACCGGACGGCGCGTCGATCGCCACCTGCTGGAGGCCGGCGATCATCGAGACCGGCGACAGGCCCTGCTCAAGCGCCGCCGCATAGACAAACGGCTTGAACGCCGATCCGGGCTGGCGCCGGCTGCGTACCGCGCGGTTGAAAGTGGTGGTTGCGAAATCGGACCCACCGACCATCGCCAGCAGATTGCCGGTGTGCGGGTCCATCGCGACAAGCGCCGCCTGCAGTCCCCGCCCGCCAATCCGCCGGAGCCCGCCCTTGACGGCCGTTTCCGCCGCATCCTGGAGTTCCGGCACGAACGTCGTGTGCACCTGCCAGTCGGGCGGATTGTCGCCACCGTACACGTTGCGGAACTGCTGCCGCAGGTACTCCTTCGCGAATCCATGCTTCGCCGACGTCACCTGCGGCGGGGGCTGTACGCGAATGCGTGCGCCGAGGGCCGTCGCTTCCTGAGCCGCCGTGATCTTGCCTTCCTCCTGCATGCGGCGCAGGACGACGGTACTCCGCCGCTTCGCCGCATCGAGGTGCAGCCAGGGCGAATACGATGCCGGCGCGCGGATGATGCCGGCCATCATTGCGGCCTCGCCGAGGCTCAGATCGGCGGCGCTTTTCCCGAGCATCTTCTGGGACATGGTCTCGACGCCGTAGATGCCACCCCCAAGATAGACGCGGTTCAAGTACAGCTCGAGGATCTCGCGCTTCGACAGGAAGACCTCGAGCATCACCGCCAGCGATGCCTCTTTGATCTTCCGCCCGTAGGTGCGCGTGTTCGACAGGAATAGCGTGCGTGCGAGCTGCTGGGTAATCGTGCTGCCGCCCTGCGTCCCGCTGCCCCCGCGCAGATTGAACACGGCGGCGCGGCCGAGCGCGATCGGGTCGACGCCGGGATGCAGGTAGAAGCGATGATCCTCGACGGCGACCACCGCATCCTTGAAGTAGGTGGATATCTGATCGAGCGGCACGTCAAGCCGCTGTTCGTCGAGGCGGAACCACGGCCGGCCGGCGGCGTCATAGAACGTCGTATCGCCGACACCGCGGTTCAGTTTGTAGACCGCCCACGCGTTCCGTCCCGTCCAGACCGCCCCCAGCACGAGGCCGAGAACGGCCATAGTGCCCACGGCGGTGAGCACCCAGTCGCGTTTCGAGAGCCGGCGCAGGTCGGAGAAACGCATGTACAAGGATGGTATAACTGCGTCGCATGAAACGCGTGCTGTGGGCCCTCATATTCGGAGCCGCGGCAGGGCTGCAGGCGCAGCAGCCGCAGCCGGCGACGACGGAGCGCGATTTCCTGTCGCGCGTACGGCGACTCACCGTTGAGGGGCGCCGCGCCGGAGAAGGCTACTGGTCGCCCGACGGTCAGCGTCTCGTCTTCCAAAGCGAGCGCGAGCCGGGCAACCCCTTCTATCAAATCTATGCGCTCGACCTGGCTTCCGGCGATACGACACGGATCTCGCCCGGGTACGGCAAGACCACCTGCTCATTCTTCCGCCCCAACAGCGATCAGATTCTGTTCGCGTCGACGCATCACGATCCCCGCTCGAAGGCGCTGCAGAAGGAAGAGCTCGACTTCCGCGCCTCGGGCAAGGAGCGGCGCTACGCCTGGGACTACGACCCTGAATTCGAGATCTACGCCCATACAGGGCGCGCCGAGAGCTTTACGCGCCTGACGAACGCGCGCGGCTACGACGCCGAAGGCAGTTACTCGCCCGATGGACGGTGGATTGCGTTCGCGTCGAACCGCGACGCCTTTAACCGCACGCTCAGCGGCGCCGAGCAGAAGCAGCTCGAAATCGACCCCAGTTACTTTGCCGAGATCTACATCATGCGCGCGGACGGATCCGGACAGCGGCGCCTGACCTCCGTGCCCGGATACGACGGGGGACCATTCTTTTCGCCCGACGGGTCACGCATCGTGTGGCGGCGCTTCGACGAGAAGGGGCTGATCGCCGACGTCTGGACGATGAAGCTGGATGGCACGGACGCGCGGCAGGTCACCGACTTCGGCGCGATGAGCTGGGCGCCCTACATCCATCCGTCGCGCGAATATCTGCTCTTTGCCTCGAACAAACTCGGCTTCGAAAACTTCGAGGTGTACATGGTCGACGTCGAGGGCCGCAAGGAGCCGATTCGCGTGACCTATTCGGACGGCTTCGACGGGCTCCCGGTCCCGTCACCCGATGGGCGCCGGATCGCGTGGACATCGAGCCGCGGCGGCGGACGCGAAGGACAGATTTTTCTCGCAGACTGGAACCATGATCGCGCCCTGGCGGCCATCCGCCAGGCGCCAGATCGACGCCGATGAATCTTAGATATTTCACGCCATTCGTCCTCGCGCTCGTCATCGCGGCGCCCGCCGCCGCACAAACCGCTGTCGGGACGCGAACCCGTCCGCACGTTGAATTTCTCGCATCTGAGAAGTTGGAAGGACGCGAGGCCGGGTCCACGGGCGAACGACTTGCCGCGGAGTATCTCGCTGCGCAACTGGCGCGCATCGGCGCGCTCCCGCTGCCGGGCCGCGCCGACATGTTCCTCCCCTTCGAATTCACGGCCGGCAGCCGCGACGGCGGCTCCGTCATGACGCCGCAGACGGCAGGGGCAGCCGCGGGGGCCCCGATTCGCATTCAGGCACTGTCCTTCTCCGACGATGGCAACGTCACGGGGCCGGTCGTGTTCGCGGGCTACGGCATCGTCGTGCCCGAATCGCAGAACCTGCCGTACGACAGCTACGCCGGCCTGAACGTGACCGACAAGGTCGTTGTGGTGCTCCGCTACTTTCCGGAGGATGCCGACGAAAAGACCCGCGCGGTTCTGGCCCGCTATTCGGACCTTCGTTACAAGGCGATGGCCGCGCGCCAGCGTGGCGCGCGCGCGATGCTCGTCGTCACCGGCCCGCGATCGCCCAACGCCGGAGAGTTCGTGCCGATGACGTTCGATACGGCGCTGGCGGGCTCAGGGATTCCTGCCGCGAGCATCCGGGGTGCCGACGCCGATGCCCTGTTCGCGAAGGCGCCGAAGCCGCTGCGCCAGGCACAGGAGGACCTCGATTCAGGCAACCCTCACGTCGCCGGCTTCGAAGTACCCGGTGTCACCGTCACGCTGAAGACGGTCGTCGAGCGAGAGCGTCGCACCGCGCGCAACGTCGTGGCGTATCTGCCGGCCACCCGGATCCCGGATCCCGGATCCCCGTCCGCGAAGCCATGGGTTGCCATCGGCGCGCATTACGACCATCTCGGACGCGGCGGCAGCGGGAATTCCCTCGCGTCGAAAGAAGACCTGGCCGGGATTCATCACGGAGCCGACGACAATGCCTCGGGAACCGCGGCCGTCCTGGCAATGGCGCAGGCGCTCGCCGAATTCGCGCAGCCGCGCCGTCGTCACGTGATTGTCGGCTTCTGGTCGGCGGAAGAAATCGGCCTAATCGGATCGAACGCCTTCGTCACCACGCCTCCCGTGCCGCTCGACCAGATTGCGGCCTACTTCAACTTCGACATGGTGGGGCGCATGCAGGACAACCGGCTCGTCGTTCAGGCGACGGGTACAAGCCCCGTGTGGGGCCGCCTGCTCGAGCGCGCGAATGTGGCCGCCGGGTTCGACCTGGTCGTGCAGCCTGACCCGTATCAGCCGACGGACGTGACGACCTTCAACGCCGTGGGCGTGCCGAGCCTCGCCTTCTTCACCGGCTCTCATGCCGACTATCACAAGCCGTCGGATACCGCGGAGAAGGTTAACTACGAGGATCTCGATCGGCTCGTCGCGATGTCCGCGTCGCTCGTCCGCGTCGTCGCCGACGATGACGTCGCGCCGATGTTCACCAAAGTGGAACAGCCTGCGATGCGCGGCACCCTCGCCGGCGTCCGCGTGACGACCGGGACAATCCCGGACTACGCGACCGAGGTCAAGGGCTTACTGCTGTCGGATGTGGTGGGCGGGGGCCCGGCCGCCCAGGCCGGCCTGATGAAAGGCGATGTAATCGTGGAAATTGCGGGCAAGACCATCGCGAACATCTACGACTACACCTACGCACTCGAACTGCTGCGCGTCAATCAGCCGGTCGCGGTTGTCTATATGCGGAACGGCGAGCGGCGCGACACCCAGCTCACCCCGGCGGCGCGCCGGTAGCTACTCTTTCTCGCCGGTGAGGATCTTGGATTCCTCGGCGAGGAGCGCCTCGGCCTTTTCCTTCAGCGAGTCGGGCGTCGTATCGATCTCGACCGGACCCTGCTTCCGCGCATAAATAATCGCGACCGTGAAGATCACGATGATCAGCGCGAGGGAGAACCAGTGCGGGACTTCTAATGTCGTGTAGTGCGCCGCATGCAGCCAATCGAGGACCAGCTTTATCCCGATCCACGCAATGATGATGAACGCTGCGTCCACCAGCGAGGGATACCGCTCGACCAGATGAATCAGCTGGCCCACCACCAGCCGCAGGGCCACGATTCCCAGCAGGCCGCCCGTAATGACGACCCACATCTTTGGCGACATCGCCACGGCCACCAGAATCGAGTCGATGGAAAACGCGAGATTGACGAGCTCGATCCGGACGACGGTCGCCCAGAATGCCGACAACCCCATCCACGGCTGCGCTTTCGGCGCGGCGCGACGGTCTTCGCCTTCTTTGGCGCCGAAGAAGTGCGAATAGACGAGGTACAGGAGATAGGCGCCGCCGGCCAGCTTCACCCAGACGACCCGGATCAGATAGGCCGCGAGGAGCGTTGCGATGCCGCGCATGGCAAAGCCGCCGATGAGGCCGTACCTCAGCGCCTGTTTGTGCTGGGAACGAGGCAGGCCGAGCACCATGATCGCCATCACGAGTGCGTTGTCTGCGCTGAGCAGCCCTTCGAGCGCGACGAGGGCCGATATGGTTACGAGGTCGCTTGCCGCGAAATCCAAGACTGCTCCGATCCTATCAATAAAATGGCGCCGCTAACCTTGACACGACCCATATCAATTCCTACACTCGAAGAGCATCAAGGTGGAACGGGAACTCTATTTCATCAGCATGGCAGCAGAGATGCTGGGCATGCATCCCCAGACGCTCCGCAAGTACGAGCGCCTGGGACTGATCCAGCCGTCGCGCACCATTGGCAGCATGCGCTTGTACTCCAGGGAAGAGCTCGAACGCCTGCGGCTGATCAAGCACCTCGTCGACGAGATGGGAATCAACCTGGCCGGCGTGCAGCGGCTGCTGACGATCGCCGAAGTGATGCAGCGCATCCGCCCGCTGATGGACGAGAACGCCCTGAACACGGGCGCCGGACGCCGGCAGCTGCTGAATGAAATGCGCCGCCTGAACGACGCGCTCGGAATGTGACAGTGGAATTCAAGGATTACTACGCCACGCTCGGCGTCACGAAGGCCTCGACGGAGAAGGAGATCAAGCAGGCCTATCGGAAGCTTGCCCGCAAGCATCACCCGGACGTCAATCCGGGCGACAAGCAGGCCGAAGTGCGCTTCAAGGACATCAACGAGGCGTACGAAGTGCTGGGCGACCCGCCCAAGCGCAAGAAGTACGACGAACTTGGCGCGAACTGGCGTCAGTACGAACAGGCGGAGCGCCAGGGCGGTCCCAACCCGTTCACGGGCTGGAACGTCAACATGGGTGGTGGCGGCGGTGGGGGCGGCTTCCGAACGACGATGAGCCAGGAAGAGATGGAGGGGATGTTCGGGGACGCGCATCCCTTCTCCGACTTCTTTACGACCTTCTTCGGCGGTGAGCCCGAGACGCCCCGGGCCGGTGGCCGCGGCCGGCCACGCCACCGTGCGGGACGCGACGTCGAGCATGAGATCGAGCTGACGCTCGAGGATGCGTTTCAGGGGACGACCCGGCGTCTTGCGCTGAAGCACGACGGCCAGGCGCGAACCGTGGATGTGCGAATCCCTGCGGGTGTGGGCGACGGATCGCGCGTCAGGGTTGCGGGCGAGGGCGAACACGGCAGCGGAGGTGCAGCAGCCGGCGACCTGTTCCTTCGCGTGCGGCTGGTCCCGCACGCGCGGTTCGAGCGCAAAGGGCGCGACCTGTACGTCACCGCGCCGGTGCCGGTCGCCACGGCGGTCCTGGGCGGCGAGGCGGTCGTCGAGACGCTCACCGGAAAGTCCGTGCGGCTCCGCATTCCGGAGCTGACGCAGAACGGCCAGGTGTTCCGCCTGAAGGGCTACGGCATGCCGAAAGTCGGCCAGGCGGATGACACGGGCGACCTGTACGCGAAGGTCGACGTCCAGATGCCGACGGAGCTGTCGGCCGAGGAACGCGAACACTACGAGCAACTCGCGAAGATCCAGAAAGGCGCGGCGGCCAAGAATTCGGCCGCGTAAGTACGACCATGAATCTCAACAAGTTCACCGAAAAGGCGCAGGAGGCGGCGCTCACCGCCCAGAACCTGGCGACCGAGCTCACGCATGCGGAGATCACCCCCGAGCACCTGCTCATAGCGCTCGTCGAACAGGAGGGCGGCATCGTGCCGTCCATCCTCCGCAAGATGCTGGTCGATCCGTCGAAGGCGGCCGCTGACGCACGCAAGCTCCTCGAGAGCCTGCCGAAGACCTACGGCGCGGACGTCCGGTTCTCGCCGCGGATGAAGCTCGTGTTCGACTCCGCGCAGGCGGAAGCGCAGCGGCTTCAGGACGAGTACGTCAGCACGGAGCACCTGCTGCTGGCGCTGTCGAGCGAGGCTGGTCGCTCTCCTTCCGCCCAGTACCTGCAGGGCGCCGGCGCCACGAAGGACGCCCTGTACAAGGCGCTCACGCAGGTTCGCGGCAGCCAGCGCGTGACGTCCCAGAACCCCGAATCGACCTACGAAGCCCTCACCCGCTACGGCCGCGATCTGACGGAGCTGGCGCGCAAGGGCAAGCTGGATCCGGTCATCGGGCGCGACGAGGAAGTACGCCGCGTGATCCAGGTGCTGTCACGGCGGACCAAGAACAATCCCGTGCTCATCGGCGAGCCGGGCGTCGGCAAGACCGCCATTGTCGAAGGGCTTGCGCAGCGGATCGTGCGCGGTGACGTGCCCGAAGGGCTGAAGGAGAAGAAGATCTTCGCGCTCGACATGGGCGCACTGGTCGCCGGCGCCAAATACCGCGGCGAGTTCGAGGAACGCCTCAAGGCGGTCCTCAAGGAGATCAGCGACTCCGAGGGACAGATCGTCCTCTTCATCGACGAGCTCCATACGGTGGTCGGCGCCGGGGCCGCTGAAGGCGCGATGGACGCGTCGCAGATGCTCAAGCCGATGCTGGCCCGTGGCGAGCTGCACACGATCGGGGCCACCACGCTCGACGAGTACCGGAAGCACATCGAGAAGGACGCGGCGCTCGAACGGCGCTTCCAGCCGGTGCTGGTGGATCAGCCGAACGTCGAGGACACCATCTCCATCCTTCGCGGCCTCCGCGAGCGATACGAAATCCATCACAAGGTGCAGATCAAGGACGCGGCGCTCGTCGCCGCCGCCGTCCTCTCGCACCGGTACATCGCCGACCGCTTCCTGCCCGACAAGGCGATCGACCTGATGGACGAAGCCGCGTCGAAGCTCCGCATGGAGATCGACTCGATGCCCGCGGAGCTCGACGAGGTCCGGCGCCGTGTCATGCAGCTCGAGATCGAACGCGAAGCGCTCCGCAAGGAAACCGACAAGGCCTCGAAGGAGCGGCTCGCAAAGCTGGAACAGGAGCTCGCCAACCTGAAGGAGGACCAGAACCGGCTCCAGGCGCAGTGGGAGCAGGAGAAGGACGCGATCAGCGGCAGCAGCGATCTCAAGCAGCAGCTGGAACAGGCGCGGCTCGACCTCCAGGCGGCCGTGCGCGCGGGCGATTTTGCGAAAGCGTCAGAACTCCAGTACGGGCGCATCCCGGACCTCGAGAAACGCATCCAGGAGCCGGCGCCGGGCGAGAGCAAGCCGCCATCGCGCCTGCTGAAGCTCGAAGTCGACGAGGAAGACATCGCCGACGTGGTCTCGAAGTGGACGATCATCCCCGTGAGCCGGCTGATGGAGGGCGAGATCCAGAAGCTCATTCACATGGAAGAGCGCCTCCACCATCGGGTCATCGGCCAGGAGGAATCGATTACCGCGGTGTCCAACGCGATGCGCCGCGCCCGCGCGGGATTGCAGGACCCGAACCGTCCGCTCGGCAGCTTCCTGTTCCTGGGACCCACCGGCGTCGGCAAAACGGAGCTGGCCCGCGCGCTCGCGGAATTCCTGTTCGACGACGAGCATGCGCTGATCCGCATCGACATGTCCGAATACCAGGAGAAGCACACCGTGTCGCGGATGATTGGCGCGCCTCCCGGATACATCGGGTACGACGAAGCCGGGCAGCTGACGGAAGCGGTCCGGCGCCGGCCGTATTCCGTGGTGCTGTTCGACGAAGTCGAGAAGGCGCACCCAGAGGTCCTCAACGTGCTGCTCCAGTTACTGGACGACGGCCGGCTGACCGACGGGAAAGGCCGCACGATCGACTTCAAGAACGCCGTGGTCATCATGACGTCGAACCTGGGAAGCCAGTACATCGCCGAGCATACCGGCGACCTGACGGAAGACGTCCGGCGACAGGTGACGGAGACGCTCCGGCAGCACTTCCGGCCGGAATTTCTCAACCGGATCGACGAGATCATCTTCTTCCACGCGCTGGGCCTCGAGCACATGACGTCGATCGTCGACATTCAGGTGCGCGGACTGCTCAGGCGGCTGGAGGATCGCAAGGTGCACGTCGAGCTCACCGACGCCGCCAGGAAGTTCCTGGTCTCCGAGGGCTACGACCCGATGTACGGCGCCCGGCCGCTGAAGCGGACCATTCAGCGCCGCGTGCTCGACCCGCTCGCCATGCGCGTGCTGGAGGGCGAATTCCGCGAAGGCGACCGCATCGTCGTCGACGTGGGAGACAATGAGCTGACGTTCGAGAAGGCACAGGCAGTCACCGCGTAATGGCCACACCGCGTATTCCTCCCGGCATGAACCCTCGGGACAAGCGTCCCGGCGAGCGGCGCGCTGTCCCGCGTCCCGGCCGGCCCGGCGGGGCCATCTGGTACGTCCTCGGGTTCCTGATGATCATGGCGCTGGCCCAGGCGTATTTCCTCGCCCCCGCCGGCCGCCAGGTGTCGTACAGCGAATTCAAAACCGCCGTGCGCGGCGGACAGGTGGCCGAAGTCGTCGTCGGGGAGCAGGCCATTCGTGGCACGTTCAAGGCCGACGTCGACGGCAGCCGCAACTTCACGGCGGCGCGCATCGAGGATCCCAAGCTGATCGAGGAACTCGACGCGGCCGGCGTCAAGTACACCGGCGAGCTCATGAACCGCTGGCTGCCCGAAGTGATCAGCTGGGTGATCCCGCTCGTGCTGCTCTTCGCCCTCTGGAGTTTCTTCTTCCGGCGCATGGGAGGCGCGGAAGGCGGCGTCATGTCGTTCGCCCGCAGCAAGCACAAAGTCTTCGCGGAAGACGACGTGAAGGTGAGCTTCGCGGACGTGGCGGGCGTCGACGAGGCCGAGCAGGAGCTCAAGGAGATCGTCGAGTTCTTGAAGACGCCGAAGAAATACACGGCGCTCGGCGGTCGGATCCCGAAGGGCGTGCTGCTGGTGGGGCCGCCCGGCACCGGCAAGACGCTGCTGGCGCGCGCCGTTGCCGGCGAGGCCAAGGTGCCCTTCTTCAGCATGAGCGGGTCCGAGTTCGTCGAGATGTTCGTCGGCGTCGGCGCCGCGCGCGTACGCGACCTGTTCAACCAGGCGGAACAGAAGGCGCCCTGCATCATCTTCATCGACGAGCTCGACGCGCTCGGCCGCGCGCGCGGAGGCAACCCGATGGGAACCCACGAGGAGCGCGAACAGACGCTGAACCAGCTCCTCTCGGAGATGGACGGCTTTGATTCGCGCAAGGCCATCATCATCATGGCCGCGACCAACCGCCCGGAGGTGCTCGACCCCGCGCTGCTGCGGCCGGGACGCTTCGACCGTCAGGTGCTCGTGGACAAGCCGGACATCAAAGGGCGCGAACAAGTGCTCGCGATCCACACGAAACAGGTAAAGCTCGGGCCCGACGTGGATCTGCGGGTGATCGCGGCGCGCACGGCAGGGTTCGCGGGCGCCGACCTCGCCAACCTCGTCAACGAGGCAGCGTTGCTCGCCGCGCGCAAGGATAAGACTGCCGTCGAACGCTCCGATTTCGAAGACGCGATCGACCGGCTCATCGCGGGACTCGAAAAGAAGCGTGTGATGAGCAACAAGGAGCGCGAAATCGTCGCGTACCATGAAGCCGGCCACGCGCTGGTGGCGACGATGATTCCGGGAATGGACCCGGTGCACAAGATCTCCATCGTCCAGCGCGGCTTCGGCGCGCTCGGCTACACCATGCAGCTCCCGCTCGAGGACCGGTATCTGATGCAGCGGCGTGATCTGCTGAATCAGCTTGCGGTGCTGCTCGGCGGACGGACGGCCGAAGAGATCGCGCTCGGCGAGATTTCCACGGGGGCGCAGAACGATCTCCTGCGGGCCACCGACATCGCGCGCGCGATGGTGACCGAATGGGGCATGAGCGATCTGCTCGGCGCCGTCAATTACGATGGCCACAAGCGGAACAAGTTTCTCGATATTTCGATGGGACCGGAGCGCGGAGCGTACGCTGAAGATACGGCGCGGCTCATCGACTCGGAGGTCAAGCGGATCATGACGGACGCGCACGGCCAGGCCCGCGACATCCTTGCCGGGCATCGCGAGGACCTGGAAACCGTCACCCGGCGGCTGCTCGAACTGGAAGTCATGGAGGGCGACGAGCTTCGCAGGCTTCTCAACCTGCCAACGGGCGACGTGCGCGAATCACCCGAGAACACGCCGCTTCCGTCGGGAGTCCAGTAACCCCGCGATGAATCAGCCTGCCTATGCGGTGGCGCGTACGGTGGCGTCCGCGGTCGCCGAGCACCTGCAGCTGCACCGCGCCGCGCTGCCGCCTGCCGATCCGGCGCAGCCTCCCCTCGAACTGCTGCCAAGTGCACGGCAGATCGAGCTCCTCGTCGATGCGGCGTTCTGGGCCAGCGTGCGGCGGGAGGAGGGCTACATCCCGAAAATCTCCCTGGCGTTTCTTCGACCCGTCCCCGAGGTCTGCCCGCTGCAGTTCCAGCACCCGATGCCTCTGGACCCTGGGACGTTGACGCATCTGGCGGCGGCCGTCGAGCGGCCGGGCATTCATCTCGGCGTCTGGCCGGCGTCGGAGGGTTCGGCCAACACCGCGACCGCGCCCGCCCGCCGCGTTGCCGACGGCGAGCTGATGGTCTGGGGCACCACGCACCTCATCCCGCCCTTCTGCTTTGTCGTCGAAGTGATCGCGCCGGGGCTGCTGGTACTCAAGCATCGCCCGCGGCATGAGTCGCGCAAGTTCGTGAACGTCGCGGTGCTCGAGGGCGACCTCATCAAGATTGTCGACGAGCGCGCCTCTCTCATCGAAGACTGCCCTGCCCTGCTCACGTCGATGCTCGGCTTCGACACGAGCGTCCTCCACGACGACGCCCTGAACGTCCAGGTGCAGCTGGCGCTGTCGATGCGGCGCCATGGGCGCGGCGGCATCCTCCTGGTGGTTCCGGCGGGCGCCCACACCTGGCGGGAGTCGATCGTCCGCCCTGTTCGATACGCCGTCGAACCGGTCTTCTGCGAACTCTCGCGACTGCTGAATCGGCGAAGCCAGATGCCCGACCACGAATGGGTCGACGCGATGAACCGGGAGATCGACGCCCTTGCCGGACTCACGGCCGTGGACGGCGCCACCGTGATGACCAACACGTACGACGTGCACGCGTTCGGCGCGAAGATCGGCCGCCGCGACGGCGGCGCGCCAGTCGAGGAAATCGTCGTCACGGAGCCGGTGATGGGCGCCACCGCCATACGGATGCACCCCGGTCAGCTTGGCGGTACACGACACCTGTCCGCCGCGCAGTTCGTGCACGACCAGCGCGACGCCGTCGCCTTGGTCGCCTCTCAGGACGGGCGGTTCACGATCTTCGCCTGGTCGCCCTGCGACGGTGCCGTGCACGCGCACCGCGTCGAAACGCTGTTGCTGTAGGACGCACGCTTCAGCGTGCGCCTTCCGATGTGTGCGGCTCGCGCACAGTCGCACACTTCGGCTTCTGTCGAGCTACAACCTCATTAGTTTGTAACTTCTTCATCTGGATATACTTCCTGCCAGAATGTCGACGACGGCCCACCTGAAGCTCAAACAGGTTTTGCTCATAGAAGACGACGAAGCGATGCGGGAAATGATCGCCACCTCCCTCAGGATGCGCGGTTTTCATGTGCGCGAGGCGGCAGATGGATTGGCGGGCCTGCGGCTGCTCGAGGCCTACGACCCCGATGTCGTCGTCGTTGATCTGGGGCTCCCGGTGGCTACGGGGTTCGACGTGGTGAAGGAGTTACGGGCGGTCGTGAGCACACGAATGACGCCCGTGATTGCGATTTCGGGGTTCGAAGATCAATTGAAGGTCGCGAAAGAGAGCCCGGAATTCATTGCCGCGCTCTCGAAGCCGTTCGACCCCGAAGCGCTGGTGCGCGTCGTCGAGCGCGCGACAGTCGCCGGGCCGGCAGTCTGATCTAGTCCGTCACGCAGCCTTCCGAGGCCGACCGCACCAACCGCACGTACTTCGCCAGCACGCCGCTGGTGGCTCGAGCCGCCGGCGCCTTCCACGCACCACGCCGCGTTTTCATGTCAGCGTCGGACACATCGATAGAGAGCCCGCACGCGGCCGCGTCGATGGTAATGCGATCGCCATCCCGTACGAGGGCTATCGGTCCGCCCTCCTGCGCCTCGGGCGTGATGTGGCCGATGATGAAGCCGTGCGAGCCGCCCGAGAAGCGGCCGTCGGTGATCATCGCGACATCCTTGCCAAGACCGGCGCCCATGATCGCGGATGTCGGGGTGAGCATCTCGGGCATGCCCGGACCGCCCTTCGGCCCCTCATACCGGATCACGACAACGGAACCCTTGGCAATCTCGCCGCGCTCGAGGCCCGCGAGCATCGCTTCTTCCGAGTCGAACACCTTGGCCGGACCGGCGAACAGCTCGCCTTCCTTGCCCGTGATCTTCGCGACCGCGCCATCAGGCGCCAGGTTGCCGCGGAGGATTCGCAGGTGTCCGCGTGGGAATACGGGGTTCTCCACCGTGTGAATGACCTGCTGGCCGGCAGCGAGCGGAGCCGCGTCCGCGAGATTCTGCTCCAGCGTCCTGCCCGTCACCGTCATGCAGTCGCCATGAAGAAAGCCGCGCTCGAGCAGGTACTTCATCAATCCGGGCGTGCCGCCGATGTTGTGCAGGTCTTCCTGGGCGTAACGTCCGCTCGGCTTGAAGTCCGCCAGAAGCGGCACGCGGTCGCTGACTTTCTGGAAGTCGTCGAGCGCCAGGTCGATACGCGCGGTTTTGGCAATCGCGATGAGATGGAGCACGGCATTGGTCGATCCGCCGACCGCCATGATC
Organism: Candidatus Sulfopaludibacter sp. SbA3; assembly: GCA_945903265.1. GTDB lineage: Bacteria > Acidobacteriota > Vicinamibacteria > Vicinamibacterales > UBA2999 > CAXNKG01. Next base: position 239,091 of record CAMDNQ010000001.1, on the reverse strand, counting down.
ATCACGAGGGCGTTTTCGAGGGACTTGCGCGTCAGGATGTCGAGCGGCTTCAGGTCCCGCTCGAGAAGTGTCCGAATCGCGGCGCCGGCACGGCGGCATTCGTCGGCCTTGCCCGCGTCTACAGCTGGGATCGATGAACTGTACGGGAGCGATAACCCCATCGCTTCAATCGCGACCGCCATCGTGTTGGCGGTGTACATCCCGCCGCAGGCGCCCGCGCCGGGACAGGAATGCCGGACGATGTCGAGACGCTGCTCGTCGGTGATGACGCCGGCCAGATATTCGCCGTAGGACTGGAACGCGGAGATGACATCGCGCGGCTGGCCCAGCGCCTCGCCCGACTTGATCGTGCCGCCGTACACCATGATGGCGGGCCGGTTCATCCGGATCATCGCCATCACCGAGCCGGGCATGTTCTTGTCGCACCCGGGTACCGTGATGAGCGCGTCGTACCACTGCGCCCCCATCACCGTTTCGATCGAGTCGGCGATCAGATCGCGGGACGGGAGTGAATAGCTCATCCCCTCGGTACCCATGGAGATGCCGTCGCTCACGCCGATCGTATTGAACCGAAGGCCGACGAGACCGGCCGCCTGCACGCCTGCCTTGACCTGCGCACTGAGATCGTTCAGGTGCATGTTGCAGGTGTTGCCCTCCCACCACATGCTCGCAATGCCGACCTGGGCTTTCTGCAGGTCGGCATCGGTCAGCCCCGCACCCATGAGCATCGCCTGGGACGCGCCCTGGCTGCGGGGCTGGGTGACGCGCGAAGAGTACTTGTTCATCTAGACCGACGCGGGCGCCGGCAGCTTCACCGGGTCGAGGAACGGCATCATGTCGCGCAGCTTCGAGCCGACGATTTCGACCGGGTGATTCCGATCGCGCTCGCGCATCGCGCGGAAGTTCGGAATGCCTGCCTCGTTCTCGGCAATCCAGTTCTTCGCGAACTGGCCCTCCTGGATTTCCTTCAGGATCTGCCGCATCGTCGCTTTGGTTTCGTCGGTGACGATGCGCGCGCCGGAGACGTAGTCGCCGTATTCAGCCGTGTCGCTGACCGAGTACCGCATGTAGTTCAGGCCGCCGCGATACATCAGGTCGACGATGAGCTTCAGCTCGTGGAGACATTCGAAGTACGCGATTTCCGGCTGATACCCCGCCTCGATCAGCGTCTCGAATCCGGCTTTCACGAGCGCGGCGGTACCGCCGCACAGGACCGCCTGCTCGCCGAACAGGTCCGTCTCCGTCTCTTCCGCAAAGGTCGTCTCGATGACGCCCGCACGGGTGCAGCCGATCGCACGCCCGTAGGAGAGCGCCAGCTTGCGGCCCTGCCCCGTCACGTCCTGGTGCACCGCGAGGAGCCCCGGCGTGCCGCCGCCCTCGGTGAAGACTTCGCGCACGCGATGCCCCGGCGCCTTCGGCGCGATCATGGTGACGTCGATGTCCTTCGACGGGACGATCCAGTTGAACCGCACGGCAAAGCCGTGCGCGAACATCAGCATCTTGCCTGGGGTCAGGTGCTGCTTGATGTCGGCGTTGTAGACCTTGGCCTGGTGCTGGTCGGGGACCAGGACCATGATGACGTCCGCCCACTTCGACGCGTCGGCAATGCTCATGACAGTGAGGCCGGCGTTCCGCGCCTTCTCGATGGACTTGCTTGTCGCCGGGAGGCCCACCACCACCTCGACGCCGCTGTCCTTCAGATTGAGCGCATGCGCGTGCCCCTGCGATCCATACCCGATGACCGCCACCTTCTTCTTGCGGATCAACTGGATGTCCGCGTCCTTGTCATAAAACATCGTCGCTGCCATTGAATGCCTCTTTATTGGAAAATGCTCGAATTACTTAAGACTGCGCGGCGGAAAGCGCCGTGTCGCCGCGGCGCATCGCGACCTGGCCGGTGCGCACCATCTCGATGATCCCCAGCGGCTCCAGGCGCCTGATGACCGCGTCCACGTGCGGCGGTTCGCCGGTGATCTCCAGCGTCATCGTCTGCTCGCCTGTATCGACGATGTGCGCGCGGGTTTCGTCGACGATGCGCAGGAGCGCGGCGCGATCGTGGCCGGCCACGGAGACCTTGACGAGCGCGAGGTCGCGCGCCACCGCCGGCGTGGACCCGAGGTCCTCGACCTGCAGCACGTTGACGAGCTTGTACAGATAGGCCGTGACGCGTTCGGCACTCGCCTGATCGCTATCGATGACAATCGTCATCCGCGACACGCCCGCCTCGGCGGTGCGGCCCACCGTCAGCGACTCGATGTTGAAATTGCGACGCCGAAAGAGGGACGCGACGCGATTGAGCACGCCCGGCTTGTCTTCGACGAGCGCGACGAGGGTATGGTGCATGAAGTCTCTAGTCTCTGGTCTTTAGATGGGGTCGGCGCCTGTTTCGGCTAGAACACTCGGTTCCGGACGACGAATCATCGCGTGGAGGTCGGCGCCCGCGGGCACCATCGGATACACGCTGTCTTCCTGTTCCACGCGGAAATCGATCAGCACGGTGCCTTCCGCCTTCCGGGCGCGATTGATCGTGGCGTCGACGTCGGACCGCTTGTCGACGCGGTAGCCTTCGAGGCCGTGCGCCTCGGCGATCTTCACGAAGTCCGGGCTCTTCAGCGGCGTCGCCGCGTAGCGCCGCTCGTAGAAGAACTCCTGCCACTGGCGGACCATCCCCAGGTAGCCGTTGTTGATGATCGCGATGTTGACCTTGATGCCTTCCTGCGCCGCGGTCGTGAGCTCGGCCTGCGTCATCTGGAAGCCGCCGTCGCCCACGATCACCCACACTTCGGCGTCCGGACGCGCCACTTTCGCGCCAATGGCCGCCGGCAGCGCAAAGCCCATCGTGCCGAGGCCGCCGGACGTGATGAGCGTGCGCGGCGAGTTGTGGCGGTAATACTGCGCTTCCCACATCTGGTGCTGGCCGACGTCCGTCACGACAATCGCGTTGCCGCCCGTGATGCGCCAGATGTCGTTGATCACGTGCGCGGCGTACAGGTGGCCTGTATCCGGCAGCCCCTGGATATCGCGAACAGCCGCATCACCCTTCATCGAATCGATGTACGTGATCCATTCCGCGTGATCCGCCGGCTCGAGGACGGCAAGGAGATCGACGAGCGTCTCGCGGAGGTCGCCGAGAATAGCGGCGTCGACGGGAATGTTCTTATTGAGCTCCGACGGGTCGATGTCGACGTGGATCTTCTTGGCGTTGAGCGCGTAGGTCTTGGTGTTGCCGGTGACGCGATCGTCGAACCGCATCCCGAACGCCAGGAGCAGATCGGCCTCCTGGATCGCGTGATTGACCCACGCCTCGCCGTGCATGCCCATCATCCCGAGGTTCAGCGGGTGGTTGGCGGGCACGCCGCCGATTCCGAGGAGCGTCATCGCGATCGGGCAGCTGACGCGCTCGGCAAACGCGAGCAGCTCCTGCGTGGCGCCACTCTGAATGACGCCCTGCCCCGCCAGGATGACCGGCCGCTTCGAGTTGCGGATCAGTTCGGTCGCCTTGGCCAGGTCCTCCGACGTGATCGGATTGAGCGGCCGATACCCGCGCATCTTCACCGGACTCGGATCCCAGGCCCATTCAATCGATGCCTGCTGCGCATCCTTCGTGATGTCCACGAGGACCGGGCCCGGCCGTCCCGACTTGGCCAGGTGGAAGGCTTCCTTCATCGCCGGCATGATGTCTTCGGCGCGCGTCACCAGATAGCTGTGCTTGGTGATCGGCAGCGTGATGCCCGTGATGTCGGTCTCCTGAAACGCGTCGTACCCGATGTACTTGCTGGGGACCTGACCGGTAATGCACACGATCGGCGACGAATCCATCTGCGCGGTCGCGATGCCGGTCACCAGGTTCGTGGCGCCGGGGCCCGAGGTCGCCAGCGCGACTCCCACCCCGCCGCCGGCGCGGGCGAAGCCGTCCGCCATGTGCGTCGCACCCTGCTCGTGACGAACGAGGACATGCTTGACCGGATAGTCGAGCATCGCGTCGTACGTGGGCAGGATCGCCCCACCGGGATAGCCGAAGACGGTCTGCACGTCCTCGTGGACAAGGCATTCCCAGATGATTTGCGCGCCAGTACGTTTGGGCATGGGGTCGAGTGTGCCTGATGGCCGGCACATCAGTCAAATTGATAGTTATTCAAAGACCATAAGAACACGTAATAGTCTTGCTTGCCCGCGCCTGACTGGTCCAATCCTTGAACTACTACCCGATAAGAGGTGATTTCAATGAGAGCTTCATGGATGGCCATCGGCCTGTTCGGCTCCCTCGTCGCCGCGGGGTGTGGCGACAGAACGCCTGAAAATACTGAGAATTTCGAGCAAACCGGCACCGCGGCCCAGGCCGACGGCACCGCGCAGCCGGGGCAACAGGCCACGGCTGAGCCGTCCGGGAACGGAGCCACCGTGCACCACCAGGACGACTCAGCCGTCGTACGGCGCGACGCGTGGCCGCAGGCCGTGCCGCCTGTGGCCAGGCCCGCCGCTCCGGCAAATCGCCCGGCGGCGGCCGCCGGGAACGTGGACTCGGCGCCGAGGGCCAGCGCCCCGGCTGCCAGCGCACCCGCCGTCAGGTGGCGTGAGTTCACCCTTCCTGCCGGGACGGCGGTCCCGCTCGAATTGATGACCGCCTTGTCGTCGGAGACGGCAAAGGTCGAAACACCGGTCCGGGCGCGCGTGCGTCAGGCTGTCGAAGTGGACGGCTACGTCGCGATTCCGGCGGGTACCGTCCTGACCGGCACCGTCATTGACGTGGCACGACCGGGGCGTGTCCAGGGACGGTCCCGGCTCGCGATTCGGTTCACGGAAGCCGATGTCGACGGGGCGCGCGAGGACGTGCGGACGAATCCAATTACGTTCGAAGGCGAGCAGACCAAGGGTGAGGACGCGACCAAGATTGGCGCCGGCGCGGTTGGCGGCGCGATCATCGGCGGCATTCTTGGCGGAGGCGACGGCGCCGCTAAGGGCGCCGCCATCGGGGGTGCGGCCGGCACCGGCGCGGTGCTGGCGACGCGCGGCCGCGACGTCACGCTCGCGGCAGGCACCGACATCGCCGCCACGCTGGCCACGCCCGTGACGCTCCGCGTCGACGTGCGCTGACTATTCCTTCGATTCGGGGACCGTCCCTCGACTGGGCTCGGGACATGCGGCTTCGGCCGCCTCGAATCCCCGCTTCGAATGCGTGCCGTCGCAGAACGGCTTGGTCGCTGAGGCGCCGCACCGGCAGAGAGCCACCGGGCGGCGCCCAATGACGTACGGGACGCCATTCCAGTCGACGATCTCCACGTCCTCGCTCTCGACGACATAGGGGCCGCTTTTTCGAAGACGGATCTTCACCATCTCAATACCTGTACGGGCTTTCGCCGATGCCCACGATGCTGCAGGCAGCGATGACATTGAGCTTGCGGCGGCGTGCCTCGGTGAGGAGCTCGTCGCTCTCCGCACCGGGATTGATCCAGATTTCCGGAATCCCCTTCTTCTCAAATTCGTCGAGCAGCCGCAGCGCGATGTCCGGTTGCACGTAGACAGTCGCCATGTCGATGGCTTCCGGCACATCCACCACTGAGGCATACGTGCGCAACCCCTCGACTTCGGGCTCGTTGGGATTGATGGGGATGACCCGGTACCCCTGCGCCTGAAACGCGCGCACGGCCTTGTTCCCGAACTTGCCCCGGTCGCTCGACGCGCCCACGACTGCGACGATCTTGGACATGGCCGCATTATGTCAGTGCCTCGTGCTTGGTGCTTCGTGCCTGGTTGGGGTTGGTGCTTGGTCACGTGCCCGGTGGTTTCTCGGTACTTGGTGCAGCACCTGGCCGTGGGGCCCGCAACCGCTGTTCGAGGACGCGCAACATTCGGCCGATGCTCTGAGTCATCTCCACCAGCCGTTCATACTCGGTCTTGTCGATATTTTCGACCGAAGGCGGCATGGAGAAGCGCTCGCACCTCGGCGTTCGAGCCAGCGGCTATGCGCACGAACTGTGCGAATTCTTTGCTGCCTCCGCGCATGAATCCCTCGGCAATATTTGCCATCGTCGAAAGACTCGCCGAATTGAGTTGAGTCCTGATCGCGTGGTCGCTCTGCAGCGAAGGCCGTTGAATCAGCGCCCCAATTTCATCGCAAAGGCCCTTTGCGGCCTGCCACACACGTAAATCCTCAAATCGCACGACTCCCATAGGCGATGCCTCTACTGCGGAACGCATGCCGACGGAACAACGCACCAACAACTCCCAACCCCCAATCCCCTCCAAGCACCAACCTCCTACCCCCACTAGGCACCTGGCACAAGGCACTAGGCACTATCTGTCGTTAGAATGGACTCCCAGTGCGTCGTCCCGTCCTGTCCCTCATTCTCCTCACAGCTGTCACGTTCTTTCTTGGTCTCGGCCGGCAGGCGATCACGGACTCCGACGAAGGCTTCTACGCTGAAGCGTCGCGCGAGATGGTGGAAAGCGGCGACTGGCTGACGCCGCGTTTCAATTACGAGGACCGCTGGCAGAAGCCGGTCCTCTATTACTGGCTGACCGCCGCCACGTTCCTGGGGACGGGACCAACCGAGTCCGCCGCGCGCTGGTGGTCGGCGATGTCGGGCCTCGGCCTTGTGCTGCTCACATGGGCGGCTGCCCGCCGGATGACCAGGCGTGACAACGCCGCGTGGATCGCCGGCGCGATCGTCGCGACCTGTTTCGGCTGCTTCTTCATGGCGCGCCTGGCGCTGCCGGACCTGCCGCTCGCCTTCTGCATCACGCTGACGATCTGGTCCGCGCTCGAGGGCCGGTGGGCGCTCGCCGGCGCCGCCGCGGGCCTGGGGTTCCTGGTGAAGGGACCGCTGGCGCTCGTCATTCCGGCGATCGTCCTGGTGCCAATCTGGTGGCGGGAGGGCCGCCTCGGCGTCCTGACGGTCCGCAATCTTGTCGTCGCGGCTGCGCTCTTCCTCGTGATCGGAGTGCCCTGGTACGCCGCGATGACGTACACGCACGGCACGCCGTATCTCGAGAGCTTCTTCCTGGCGGACAACCTGGAACGATTCGCGACCGATCGGTTCAACGAACCGCGCGCGTTCTGGTTTTATGTCCCGATACTGGTCGGAGGGCTGCTGCCCTGGTCGCTGTTCATGTTCGTGATGGCGCCATCGGCGTGGGACGTCGTAAAGCGGCGCCGCCGGTTGACGACGGAAGAATGGCGGCTGCTCCTCTGGATCGGCGTGCCCCTCCTCTTCTTCACGCTGTCGGTCGGCAAGCAGCCGCGGTATATCCTGCCCGTGCTGCCGCCGCTGGCGATTCTGGTCGCGCGCGCGATTACACGCCGTATCACGGACCCGCGCTGCCACACCGCAATGGCCATTGCCACATGGGCCACTGTGTTCCTCTTTGCTGCGATCGCCGTACTGTTCGTTCGGGCAGAGCCGCTATTCATGGCTGCGTATCCCACGGTATCGACCGTCGCCATTGCACTCATCGGCGGGGCGGCACTGGCGCTGGCGTATGTTCCTGCGGCAGGACGCTGGCACCTGCTACCCGGGCATCTGGCGGTCTGCGCGGCCGCGCTCATGATGGCCGTGCAATTTGGCGCGCTGGCCGGCGTTCGCCCTGAGCCGGTCGAGGAGATGGCCGCGCTCGTACGTACGCACGGCGTCGCCGGCGAGCCGGTCGGGACCTACCAGGTGTTCGTGCGGAATCTCGTGTTCTACAGGCGGGCCAGGACCATCGACCTGTTCGATGAAGGGCGGGCGCTCGACTTCATCAAGTCGCCAACCCGCAGTTTGCTCGTCGTCCGCGCCGTTGACCTGCCACGCCTCGAAGCGATCGCGGGGCTGACGACGCAGCGGCTGGGCCAGGTGCGCTATCTGAATACGGCGAACATCCGGCTCAGGACGCTGCTGGCGCCCATTCCGGAGCAGGATCTCGAAACCGTGCTGCTGGTAGCGAACCGATAACTACCGACCACCAACTACCAACCACCGACTAAGGAAAGATCTTCCCCGGATTCAGAATCCCGTTCGGATCGAACGCCGCCTTCACGCGCTTCATGAGCGCGATCTCCTCGTCCGACAGCTCGATCCCGATGTACTGGGCCTTGGCGAAGCCGATGCCGTGTTCCCCGCTGATCGACCCCTCCAGCGCGACGACCTGTTCGAAGAGCATGCGCTCGGCGCGCCTGGCGCGCTCGCGTGCCTCCTGATCGTCACGGTTGATCAGCAGGTTGACGTGGATATTCCCGTCCCCCGCGTGACCGAACGCCGCGATTCGCAGCCCGAACTGCGCACGCATGTCCTCGACGACCGCATACAGCTCCGGCACGCGCCCGCGCGGCACGACCACATCGTGGTTGATCTTGAGGAGGCCGGTCGCCTTGAGCGCGAGCGACAGCAGCCGCCGGGCGCTCCAGAGACGCGCGCGCTCCTCGTCGTCGGCTGCCAGCGTCACGCGAATCGCCCCCACATCGCGGCAGGCGGCAGCGATCTGCTCGATCTCCGCGTCGACCGCCGGCTGCGTGCCGTCAGCCTCGACGATGAGCATGGCGCCGGTGCCCGGCGGGACGAGCTGCGGATCCAGCGTGTCGCGCATCGCGGCCAGCGACTCCGAGTCGAGCAGCTCGATCGTGGCGGGAATGACCCGGCGGCGGATGAGAGCGCTGACCGCGTCGACAGCAGCCTGAATATCGGAGAAGACCGCGAGGAGCGTCGCCCGCGCCGCCGGTCTTGGCACGAGGCGCAGCGTCACCCGTGTGATGATCGCCAGCGTCCCTTCCGACCCGACGAGCAGCTGCGTCAGGTCGTAGCCGACGACGTTCTTCACCGCCTTCGATCCGGTTTCAATGATTTCGCCTGTCGGGAGCACGGCCTCCAGGCCCAGGACGTACCGTCGTGTCGTCCCGTACTTGAAGCCGCGCGGGCCGCCGGCGCACTCCGCGACGTTGCCGCCAATCGACGACATCTCGAGGCTGGCGGGGTCCGGCGGATAGAACAGGCCCACCGCCTCGACCGCCCGCTGCAGGTCGGCGGTGATGACATTCGGCTCGACGACGGCCAGCAGGTTGACCTCGTCGATCTCGAGAATCCGGTTCAATCGCTCCATCGAGAGAAGCACGCCGCCCCGCGTGGGCACTGCCCCGCCGGTATAACCCGTTCCCGCACCGCGGACGACGAGCGGCACGCGCTGCTCGTTGCACAGGCGCGCAATCGCCGCAATCTCCTGCGTGGACGCGGGGGTGACGACAACGTCGGGGGGATGGCCGATGCCGAGCGCATCCTGGCCGTACTGCTCGAGGGTGGGAGCGTCGGTGCGGACATGGTCCGCACCGACGATGCGAATAAAGGGATCGGGAGTCAGCGCGAGGCGCCTGCCCGCGCGGGCTGCAGCGACTCGGCGAACCTCAGGATGCGCGTGGCGCCCTCGCGAAGGTCTTCCATCGACGCCGCGTACGAAATGCGCAGGTAGCCCGGCGCATCGAACCCCTCGCCCGCGGTTACCGCCACGTGCTCCTTTTCAAGGAGTGCCTGGGCAAAATCGGCGGACGACTTCATGCCCTCGGCGCCCAGCAGGCCCGAGATATCCGGGAACAGGTAGAACGCGCCCTTCGGCTTCACGCATTTGATGGCCGGGTGCGCCGTGAGCCACGCGTGGATGTTGTCCCTGCGCTTCCTGTACTCGTTGAGCATCATCGTCACCGCATCCTGCGACCCCGACACGGCCGCGAGCGCAGCCTTCTGGGTAATCGACGTGATGTTCGAAGTGGTCTGCCCTTGAATGACGTTGAACGCCGCCGTCAGCTCCTTCGGCGCGATCGTCCAGCCGCAGCGCCATCCCGTCATGGCATAGGACTTCGACGCCGATCCGGCAATCACCGTCCGATCGCGATGCCGATCGAACAGGACCTTCACCAGGTTGTGCGGGACCGGATCGTAAATCAGCTGCTCGTAGCAGAGGTCGACGATGATCCAGATGCCGCGCTTGGCCGCCGCGTCGACGATCGGCGTGAGCGTCGCCTCGTCCACCAGACCGCCGGTCGGATTGCACGGCGAATTGATGATGATCGCCTTCGTCTTCGGGGTGATCGCCGCGATGATCGCCTCCGGGTGGACCGCAAACCCTTCGTCCGCGCGGGTCTGCACGATGACCGGCTTGCCTCCGACCAGCTTTACCTGCTCGGGAATCGTCGGCCAGTACGGCGCGTGCGTGATGACCTCGTCGCCCTGATCGAAAAGCGCCAGCGCCGCATTGAACAGCGCCTGCTTGCCCCCGGCCGTCAGCAGTACTTCGGCCGTCGTGATGTCGACGCCGTACTGTCCCTTGTAGCGTGTGGCGATCGCGTCGCGCAGCTCCGGAATCCCGGCCGCCGCCGTGTAGCGGGTGAAGTCGGCGTCAATGGCCGCCTTCCCTGCCGCCTTCACGTGCTCGGGCGTCGGGAAGTCCGGCTCTCCCGCGGTGAAGTCCACCACCTTGTGGCCGGCGCGCCGAAGCGCCTCCGCTGCCGCGGCGGCCTTGAGCGTGGCCGATGCTGATACCTGCGCAAGTCGCTGTGCGAACATCTCCTGAATCCTTCCGTCTCTGGTCACATCGTCAATCTTCGGTCGTAGATCTTCAATCTACTTGGCGCCCACCGCATGTTTTTCTCTCAGGGCGCGCTCGACCGCCGGCGGCACGAGACCTGTCACCGAGCCTCCGAGCTGAAACACTTCCTTGATCAGCCGCGAACTCAGATACGTGTACTGCTCGGCCGGCATCATGAACACCGTTTCGAGCGTCGGCTCGAGATGGCGGTTCATGAGCGCCATCTGAAATTCGTACTCAAAGTCCGAGACCGCTCGCAGGCCGCGCACGATCACGCTCGCCCGGCGGCGCCGCGCGTATTCGACGAGCAGGCCATCGAACGATTCGACGTCCACGTTCGGATATTCCCGGAACACGTCGCGAACCATTGCCACGCGCTCGTCGGAGGTGAACAGCGGCTGCTTGTCCGCATTCACCAGGACCGCGACGATGACCCGCTCGAACAGGTGCGCGCAGCGCAGGATGATGTCCACGTGGCCGTTCGTCAGCGGATCGAACGAGCCGGGAAATAACGCGAGGCGACCGCTTGGGGCTGCGTGTGGCACGTTAAGCACTCCGGCGCAAGAACGTCAGCGCACTATCTCCGGCGACAACATCGCGGACGCGATCCAGTCCGTCCGGTATCACCGGCTCACGCCGGCTCGCCCGCTCGAGCACGATCAGGCCCCCGGCTGCTGTCAGGCGCGCGGCGTCGCGCAGCGTGTCGGTAAGCATCTCAGGATCGGCGTCGTACGGAGGATCCAGCAGAACGAGATCGAACGGGTCCGATTCGGGCAGGCGCCGCAGTACCGCTGCCGCATCGCCGCACTCGATAGTATAGCCCCGCTCCACGCCGCACATCGCCAGATTGGCGGTGATCAGCGCCGCCGCGCGGCGATCCCGCTCGACGAATGTCACGTGCGCCGCCCCGCGGCTCAGCGCCTCGATCCCGACCGCGCCGGTCCCGGCATACACGTCAGCGCATCGCGCGCCGGTCATCCGCGGCGCCAGGATGTTGAAGAGTGTTTCGCGAAGCTTGTCGGAGGTGGGCCTCACGCCGTCCCAGTCGGGCGTCTTGAGACGACGGCCCTTCAATGTGCCGGCGATGATCCGCATCTCAGAAACTCCCAATTCCCAAGACGCCAATTGCCAATCGGTTATCCAACTTCTATCAGCCCGAACTGCTGTTCCCACTGCTGCTGGATGAACTGCAGGAGATCGCCGGCGAGTCCACCCTCGTCCACCACGCGACGCGCCTCGCGGTGCGCGTCCTCCATGATCTCGCGGTCGCGAACGAGATCGCCGGTCCGCAGCTTCGGCAGGCCCGACTGGCGGGTCCCGAAGAAGTCGCCGGGGCCGCGCAGCTCGAGATCCTTCTCCGCGATCGCGAAGCCGTCATTGGTCGCCGCGAGCGCCTTCAGCCGCTCCCGCGCGTCATCGGTCCATGGCGCCTGGTACATGAGGAAACAATGCGATTCGAACTGGCCACGACCGACCCGGCCGCGCAACTGGTGGAGCTGCGACAGTCCGAACCGCTCGGCATGCTCCACGATCATGATCGAGGCGTTCGGCACATCGACGCCCACCTCCACGACCGTCGTCGACACCAGGATCTGAATCTGGCCGGCCGCAAAGGCGTGCATGACGCGCTCCTTCGCGTCGGACTTCATCCGCCCGTGCAGCAGCGCAATCCTGTACGCAGGGAAGATTTCCGCCTGCAGGTGATCCGCCATCTCGGTCGCCGACTTGAGATCGATCTTCTCGGACCCTTCGACCAGCGGATAAATGATGTACGCCTGCCGGCCGCGGTCCAGTTCCTCGCGCACCGTCTGATAGATCTCGTCGCGGCGCGACTCCGGCTTGACCCAGGTCTTCACCGGCGTCCGGCCCGGAGGCAGGTCGGTAATTTTCGACACGTCGAGCTCACTGTAGTCCGTGAGCGCCAGCGTCCGCGGAATCGGCGTCGCCGTCATGAGCAGCACGTCGGGTCTCAGGCCCTTGGCGCGGAGGGCGCCCCGCTGCGCCACGCCAAAGCGGTGCTGCTCGTCAATCACGACCAGCCCGAGCTTGTGGAACTTGATGCTTTCCTGCACCAGCGCGTGCGTGCCGACAATCAGGTTCGTCGTCCCGCGCTCTATGTGCGAATGCAGCGTGTGCTTCTGCAGGCCCGGCGTGCTCCCGGTGAGCAGGTCGACGCGGAAGCGCGACTGGGACAGCAGCTTTGCAATCGTCCCGAAATGCTGCCCCGCAAGAATCTCTGTGGGCGCCATGAAGGCGACCTGCAGACCGTTCTCCATGGCGACGAGCGCCGCGAGCAGCGCGACGATCGTCTTGCCCGCGCCGACGTCTCCCTGCAGGAGGCGGTGCATCGGCTGCGGGCGCTGCATGTCGTCGACGATCTCCTTGATGGCCTGCCGCTGCCCCGCCGTCAGCTTGAACGGCAGGATCTTCGCCGCGGCGGCGCGAATCCGATCGTCGACTTTCGGCACGAAGGCCTTCAGCTCGGTACCGGCCGCGTGCCGCCGCCACGCGTGCCCGATCTGAAACAGAAAGAACTCCTCGAAGATCAGGCGGCGCTGCGAGGGTGTCCGGAACGCGTTGAGCGTCTCGAGCAGGGCGTCGTTTGGCGGAAAGTGCGATTCCTCGAGCGCGGCGCGCCGAGGCACCAGCTGCAGACGGCCGCGCATCTCCTCGGGCAGCATGTCCGGGATCTGCGCGGGAAGCTCGTTGAGCGCATGGCGCACCAGCTTGCGCTGCATGTTCGGCGTCACGACGCCGGTCTTTTCGTAGAACGGGACGATGCGTCCGGTATGCACGCCGGTCAGGTCGTCGCTGACGACCTCGTACTCCGGGTTCAGGAAATGCAGGCCGCTGGAATCGAGCTTGACGTCGCCGAAGATCACGACGCTCAGGTGCGGCTGCAGGACATCCACCAGGAATGCCTGGTTCATCCATGTGCACCGAATCGCGCCGCTGGTGTCACCGATTACCGCGTTGAAGATCTTGAACCCGCGCCGGCGCGTGATCGACAGTTTGGCGCTCTTGATCTCGCCGAGCACGGCTGCCCGTGCGCCCGGGCGCAGGGAGACAATCGGCTGCATGCGGCTGCGATCTTCGTAGCGGAATGGCAGGCGATAGAACAGATCCTCGACGGTGGCAAGGCCGGCGCGCTTGAGATCCGCGGCCTTGCGAGGGCCGACGCCCTTGAGGAATTGGAGTGGAGTCGAGAGGTCGAGGCTCAACTACTGAACGACAACCGCCTGACCCTGGCCGACCTGGATTTCGCGAATCTGCGCGGGGAGGGAGAACGTGTCGTCGAGGCGGACGCCCTGCGGATGGTCGGGCGTGCGCGAATAGAAGCTGACAAGCTCCTGCAGGATTGACGTCGGCACGGGCAGGCCGGAGATCTCGGCGGTCTGCACTTCAAAGCGTGCCTTGCCGTCGCGCGTGTGCAGGATCCCGGTGACGTTGACCGGCACCTTGCCGCCGATCAGGCTCCAGGGATCGAACGCCCCGCCCGAGGAGCGTCGCTTGGCGAGCGCCTCAAGGTCGACAATCGCCTGACCCGCCACACGGCCATCGCCGACGATCGTGACCTGCGGCTGGCTGACGCCGCCCGGGAGATGCGGCGAGGCGCTGTAGGTAAACCAGGAGTTCAATTCGTCCTGCGAGACGGGAGTCTTGCGCGCCACCGACTTGCCAGCCTCGGCGTTGCGGCGAATCACGGTGACTTTCTGGGAGAACGTCTCAGCGCTCTGACGGGAGACCGTGGCGGCGTCGACGGTCGCGAGGGCGGCGATTGCAAGCGTCGCGGCAGCACTCCAGCGAATGTAATAACGCATCGGACACCCCTCAACTCTCTGCGTTTGTTCGAGTCTAGCACCCTTATTCGGCCGACCTTCGCGCCACTCTGTGCTTGATCTTCGCCTTTCGTTCGCATATATTCTCGCCACCTCTGCCGATGACCGCGCGGGACCGGGGTTCCGTGGCGCTCGGCATGACAGCAGGAGGAGCGCATGCTTCCGCTCACAAAACGTCAGCGCGAGATCCTGGATTACCTGAACGAGTTCATCCAGGAGCACGGCTATGCGCCCAGCCTTGAAGAAATCGGCCGGCGCTTCAGCCTCTCCTCGCTTGCCACGGTTCACAAACATCTCACCAACCTCCAGGAAAAGGGCTTCATCCGCCGCGCGTGGAACCGCAGCCGTTCGGTCGAGCTGGTGCCGACGCGGGTCGGCAGCCGGGCCGTCGAGCTTCCGATGCTCGGATTCGTGGCGGCAGGGTCTCCGATAGAAGCCGTCGCCACCAACGAAACGATTGCGGTCCCCGAGGGCATCGCCGGCAAGCGCGACAGCTACGTGCTGCGCGTGAAGGGCGACTCGATGATCGACGAGCAGATCCGCGACGGCGACTACGTGATCGTCGAAGACCGCAAGTCGGCGGACAACGGCGAGATGGTTATCGCCCTGGTCGGCGGCCTCGACGTGACGCTGAAGAAGTTCTACCGCGAGAACGGCCGGGTCCGGCTCCAGCCGGCGAACCCGGCGATGCAGCCGATGCTCTTCGATCCGGATCGCGTCCAGATTCAGGGCGTGGTCGTCGGCGTGATGCGAAAATACTGAAACACGTGCAGTCACGTCAGGCGCAGCACGCGAGGCACTTTGTGCTCTACTTGACCGATGTCCGACCAGCCCGAACGCAAGCAGATCAACTTCACGATCGTTCCTGACGAGCAAACCGGCGAGCCGCGCATCTACGCCAACTTCTGCTCGATTTCCCATACCCCCTTCGACTTCACGCTGACGTTCTGTGAGGTGATGCCGCTCTCCGACGAGGAGCTGCGCCGCGCCGAGAACCAGCACGTGGTGAAGGCGCCCGTCCGCGCGCGCGTGGTGGTTCCGGTCCAGTTCATTCCGAACCTGGTGGCAGCGCTGCAGGAGCACATGCGCGTCTTTTCGGAGTCGTACTCGAACGTCGGATGGACAAAGGGACCCGTCCACTGAAAGCGCCCGCCGACACGCGGCGGATCATCCGGACCCTCGCGACACAGCACCCGAACGCCGACACCGAACTCCACTACCGCACGCCCTTCGAGCTGCTGGCCGCCACGATCCTGTCGGCGCAGTCGACCGACGAGCGGGTCAACATGGTGACGCCGGCGCTGTTTGCGCGCTTCCCCGACGCGCGTGCACTCGCGCGCGCCACCGCGAAAGAGCTCGAACCGATGATCCTGTCGACGGGATTCTTCCGGCAGAAGGCGAAGTCGCTCATGGGGATGGCACAGCAGCTGGTGGACGAGCACGGGGGGCAGGTGCCCGCCGACATGGAGAAGCTCACCGCGCTGCCCGGCGTCGGCCGCAAGACCGCGAACGTCGTCCTTGGCCACGCGCTCGGCGTCCCGGGCCTTCCTGTCGACCGGCACGTGCTGCGCGTGTCCAACCGCATCGGCATCGCCGACGGCGACGATCCGGAGATTGTCGAGGAGCAGCTCTGCGCCGCGCTGCCGAAGGCGCAATGGACGCTCGCGTCCGACGTCCAGATTCTGCACGGCCGGCGCATCTGCCGTCCGAAGCCGCTGTGCGGCGAGTGCTCGGTTCGCAAGGACTGCAACTATTTTCGAGATGTCATCGCACCTGCCACGCGCCGAGTTCGAACGCCTCGTTCGTGAGGCGGTCGGCCTGATCCCGCGGCGGTTCCGCGAGGAGATGCGGAACCTCGCGCTGGTGATCGAACCCGAGCCGGCGCCCGAGCTCCTCGCCGAGATGGAGATCGAACCGCCTGATTCGCTGTACGGTCTCTATCAGGGCACGCCCCTCACCGAGCGGACGTGGGATTTCGGCAACAACCTGCCGGACCGCATCACGCTGTACCAGCTGCCGATCGAGGAGGATTGCGAGGACGAGGACGACATTCGCGAGGTCATCGGCGAGACCCTCATCCATGAGGTCGGGCACTACTTCGGACTGAGCGAAGAGGAGATCGAGGCGATCGAGGAGCGGTACTGGCGCGGCGAGGAGATGGAAGACGATGGCCCGGCTCGCTGACCGGCGGGCTGACGGGCGCTTTCCGCCGGCGCGCAAGCGCTTCGGCCAGCACTTCCTCGAAGCCGCGTGGGTCACGAAGCTCGTTGACGCGGTACGCCCCCACCCTGACGACACCTTCCTCGAGATCGGCCCTGGCCGCGGCGCGCTGACCAGAGCGCTTGCGCCGCGAGTCGGGCGAATCCTCGCCGTCGAGATCGATCGTGACCTCGCGGCCAGTCTCGAGGCCGAGGGCGTGCCGAACCTGCAGGTCGTGACTGCCGACGTGCTCGAGGTCGACCTCGGTGCGCTGCTCGAGAGCGAGCGGCTTCCCGCGCGCGCGATTGGCAACCTTCCATACAACGTCGCCTCCCCCATCCTGTTCCGGCTGCTTGATGCCGCGGACGAAGGCCGCCGGCTGACCGATGCCACGGTCATGCTCCAGAAGGAAGTCGCGGATCGCCTGGCGGCACGGCCGGGTGACGACGCCTATGGCGCGCTGGCGATTCAGGCGGCCCTTCTGGCCGACGTGGAGCGGCTGCTGACACTCCCGCCTGGCGCGTTCCGGCCCCCTCCGAAGGTGATGTCAGCGGTCGTGCGCCTGACATTCCGACCGCCGGTGGTCGACGTGGGCGATCGCGCGACGTTCGAAAAGGTCGTCCGCGGCGTGTTTCTGCAGCGCCGGAAGACCCTCGCCAACGCGTTTCGGCCGGTGGCAGAGGCGTTCGGCCGGTCCGCGGCAGAAGTGATTGACCAGGCGGCACTTAACCCGCGCGCGCGACCCGAAACGCTGACGGTCGAGGAGTTCGGCCGGCTCTGCCGAGCTGTGCTATAGTTTTGCCCGGAAGTTATTGAGCCCGCCAGACTTCAGGCGATCCCAGCTGCCTGATCCAGCGCGCGTGTAACGCGTGTTGGGACCCCGCGACGGCGCCCGCCAGGGCGAGACGGAGCGGTCGAACGTAGAGTGGAATCCATCGCATGAATGAGCCCGACGTGCCCGTGGTGTATCCAGCCACGCTCGAAGTCGTCCCGCTGGGTGGCCTCGGCGAATTCGGCATGAACATGATGGCGGTGTCCTGGGAGGACACGACGATTGTGATCGACGCCGGGGTGATGTTCCCCGACCCCGATCAGCTCGGCGTGGATCTGATCATCCCGGACCTCTCCTATCTCGAGTCGCGGCGCAGCCGCGTGAAGGCGCTCGTACTGACGCACGGCCACGAGGACCACATCGGCGCCGTCCCGCACGTGCTGCCGCTCTTCGACGGGCCTGTGTACGGGACCCCGATGACGATCGCGCTCATCGAACCAAAGCTCGAAGAGCATGAAATCAACGCCGGCGAACGGCTCAAGACCGTCAAACCGCGCGACGTCGTCACGATCGGCCCGTTCTCGATCGAGTTCATCCGCGTCACGCACAGCATGCCGGACTGCGTGGCGCTCGCGATTACGACGCCCGTCGGCATCATCATCCACACCGGCGACTTCAAGATCGACCAGACGCCGATTGACGGCGAGCACTTCGACCTGCACCGGTTCGCGGAACTGGGACGGCAGGGGGTCCTTGCGCTGTTTGCCGACAGCACGAACGTGGACCGCAAGGGGTTCACCGGTCCCGAGATCGAAGTCATCCCCGCCTTCGAGGAGCTCTTTACCAGCACGCACGGCAAACTTGTCGTCGCGTCGTTCTCGTCGAGCATCTATCGCATGCAGATCCTGGTGGACCTGGCGGTGCAGTTCGACCGGAGCGTGGCCTTCATCGGCCGCAGCATGATGCGAAGCGCTGAGATCGCGCAGCGTCTCGGCTACCTGCGCGTGCCGTCCGGCGTGCAGATCCGCGACTCGGATGTCCCGAACTACGCGTCGCAGGACGTCCTCTGCATCGCGACCGGGTCACAGGGCGAGCCGCAGGCGGCGCTGCCGCGCATCGCGATCGACGATCACCGGTTCGTGCATCTCGGCGCCGACGATACGGTCGTCTTCTCGGCCCGGCCAATTCCGGGCAACGAAAAAGCCATCTCCCGTGTGATCAGCCATATCGCCCGCCGCGGCGCCGACGTCGTCACCGAGGCGCACAAGCATGTGCACGTCTCGGGGCACGGAAGCGCCGAGGAGCTCAAGCTGGTGATCTCCCTGGTGCGACCGCGCTATTTCGTGCCGATTCACGGCGAGTACCGCCAGCTCGCCCAGCACGCGCGCGAGGCACGGCGGGTGATGCAGGGCTCGGAGCCGAAGCTCGAGGTGCTGCTGGCGGAGAACGGGGACACGATCCAGTTCGACCGCCACGGCGCCCGGATCGGCGAGAAGGCTCCCGCGGGTCGCGTCCTCATCGACGTCACCCGGATCGGCGAAGTCGGGGATGAAGTGCTTCGCGACCGGCGGCATATTGCCGGCGATGGCCTGATCGTGGCGGTCGTCGCCATCAACAAGCAGACCGGCGCGCTCATCGGCGAGCCCGAAATGGTCTCGCGCGGCTTCGTCGTGGACGAAAGCGACGCCTCCGCCATTTTCCGCGATGCCGCCGGCGTGGTCGCCGAGTGCATCGAATCGTCTCGGATAGAGGAACGGACGGACCAGGGGTTGATGACCGAGAAGCTGCGGAGCGAGCTGCGCCGCTTCTTCAAGAAACGCTCGGGACGGCGGCCGCTCGTGCTGCCGGTACTCATGGAGATTTGATGGCTGCTGAATCGACGCTCTCCCGGCGGATCAGCGAGTTCGCGGGCGTGGCCCTGTTTGCGCTCTCGCTCATCTGGCTGATCGCGCTCGTCACGCACGAACCGACAGACCCGGTCTGGTTCTTCACGACGGATGCGTCGCACGCGCCCGCGAACTTCGTCGGCCGCGTCGGCGCGTTTCTATCCGAGTTGTCGTTCCAGTTGTTCGGCTACGCGTCGTACCTGCTGCCGCTCGTCGCGGCGACCATCGGCTGGCATTACTTCTGGTGCCAGCCTCCTGACGCGGCGTACACCAAGGTGACCGGCGCGACGCTGTTTTTCGGATGTGCGACCGCATTCCTCAGCCTGATCCTCGGCAGCACGGAGATCGCCGGGAAGACGTTCCATGCCGGCGGATCGATCGGCAACTGGATTGGCGGGATGTTCTCCGAGTACCTGAACCGCACGGGCTCCATCATCGTGCTGCTGACGTTGATGGCGCTGGCGGTGATCCTGTCGACCCATTTCTCGTTCGGCCGGCTGTTCGCCCGCGCCAGCCAGGAGTCGCGCGACTTCTCCGCCAGAGGCATCGGCCGGGTACGGCAATGGATCGAGAGCCGGCGAAAGGAGCGCGAGCGGCGCGCCGTGATCGCCAAGCATACGAAGAAAGCTGTGAAGGGATCCGGGATCGGGGATCAGGGATCGGAAAAGACCCCCGATCGCAAACCCTCCATCGCCAGGAGCGACGCCGACAGCCCGATCCCTGATCCCCGATCCCCGATCCCCGCACGCTCGGCTCCCGCTGTCGTCGCCAGGAAGGCGCCGGAGGCCGCCCCGAGCCTGCCGCTGCCCGAACCCGCGAAGGCGCAGAAACGAAGCGGCGCCTACACCCTGCCGCCCCCTTCGCTGCTCGATGCCGCGAAACCAAGCACCAAGATCGACGAGCGCGAGCTCATGGACGCGGCGCGGCAGCTCGAGGAGAAATGCCGCGAGTTCGCGGTCGAAGGTCAGGTCGCCCAGATCCATCCGGGGCCGGTCGTCACCACGTTCGAGTTCAAGCCGGACGCCGGCGTGAAGTACAGCAAGATCACCGGCCTCGCCGACGACCTCTCGCTCGCCATGCAGGCCGAGTCGGTGCTGATCGACCGTATTCCCGGGAAGTCGACCGTCGGCATCCAGATCCCGAATCCGAACCGCGAAACCATCTCGCTGCGTGAGCTGCTCGAATCCGAGCCGTTTCAGCGCTCGCCGTCGAAGCTGACGATCGCGCTCGGCAAAACCATCCACGGCGAGCCGTACCTCGCTGACCTCGCGACCATGCCTCACCTGCTGATTGCCGGATCGACGGGCACCGGCAAGTCGGTCGGCCTGAACGCCATGCTCACGAGCGTGCTGTACAGGGCTACGCCAGACGACGTGCGGATGATCATGATCGACCCCAAACGCCTCGAGCTGGGGATGTACGAAGACATCCCCCACCTCATGACGCCCGTCGTCGTCGATCCGAAAAAGGCCGCCAACGCGCTGCGCTGGGCCGTGCGCGAGATGGAGGAGCGGTACAAGACGCTCGCCGCCGAGGGCGTGCGCAACATCGAGCAGTACAACCGCAACATCAGGCTGGCGATGGCGGAGGGCGTCAAGGACGACATGCCGAAGCCGCTGCCCTTCATCCTGGTGGTGATCGACGAACTGGCGGACCTGATGATGGTGGCCAGCAACGAGGTCGAGGAATCGATTTGCCGTCTTGCGCAGATGGCGCGCGCGGTCGGCATCCACCTGATTCTCGCCACCCAGCGGCCGTCCGTGGACGTCATCACGGGCCTGATCAAGGCGAATCTGCCGTCGCGTATTTCGTTCCGCGTCTCATCCAAGACCGACTCGCGGACGATTCTCGACGCCAACGGCGCCGAACAGCTGCTCGGCCGGGGCGACATGCTCTTCCTCCCGCCCGCCTCGTCGCGGTGTATCCGCCTGCACGGCCCCTATATTTCGGAGCAGGAATCGGCTCGCCTCGCGAGCTTCCTTCGCAAGCAGGGCAAGCCGACCTACGACGAGACGATTACCGCCGAAGACGAAAAAAACACCATCGGCAGCATGGAGTTCGAGAAGGACGATCTGTACGACGAAGCGTCGCGCATCGTGGTCAGCACTGGGCAGGCGTCGATTTCCTACCTGCAGCGCAAGCTCCGCATCGGCTTCAGCCGCGCCGCCAGGCTGGTCGACATGATGGAGGCCGAAGGGCTCGTCTCGCAGGGAACCGGCGGCAAGCCGCGCGAGGTGCTCGTCGACAGCGGCTACTTCGAAGAGGTGGATGCGCAGCTGCGGTAGCGCCCTTTTCGCGGCTCTCGTGCTGGCGCTGTCGTTCACCGCCCTCCGCGCGCAGGACGCGGATGCGGTCTTCAACGACCTCAAAGCCAGGGAGGGAGAGCTGCGCCAGGACCTGGAACTCGCGCCGCAGCTCCGCGCCCAGCCGCCAGGCGGGGCGACAACGGCGCTGCTCCAGCGTCTCCGCCTTGCCGTCAGCGCGTACGAGTCGATGGCCCGCAAATTCCCCCGAAGCGGCTTCAGCGACAACGCGCTGTGGCAGGGAGCGCTCCTCTCGGCCGATGCCTTCTGGCAATTCGGCGATTCGCTCGACCGCGCGGCGGCGCTGCGCCTCTTCGAGCTGCTCAAGACGCAATACCCGACGAGCTCTCTCGTCGCACAGACCGCGAGCCACGTCACGCGCCTGAATGGTGCGGAGACGGCGGCGTCTCTCGCGACCCTCAAAGCCATCCGGCGTGAGGCGCTTCCCGATGCACTGCGGATCACGCTGGAACTGGAGCGGGAGGCGACGTTTCATGAGGAGCGCCTGGAGGGGCCCGCGCGCGTCTTCATCGACCTCCGGAACACGCGGGTCGTCGACGCGCTCAAGGACGCGACCGTTCCCTTCCCCGACGACGTGGTCAGGCAGGTGCGCATAGGGCGGCAGGCCGATAACCGCACGCGGGTCGTGTTCGACTTGCAGGGAGCCGGGCGGTACAGCGTCTATTCGCTCTACAACCCTTACCGGATCGTCGTCGACTTTGCGCGTACGGCGCCGATGGCCGCGAAAGTCACCGCTCCCCCCTCAGCCGCGCCTGCCACAGCATCTGCCACGACGGCCGTCGCATCGCCTGTCGCCGCGACCGTGGCCGCGACTCCACCGAAACCCGCCGTCGTTGCCGCGGTCGCCGAGAAGCCGATCGCGCCGCCGGCTACCAACGCCCGCGGCGGTTTTTCGCTGTCGCGCCAACTCGGTCTGGGCGTCGGGCGCATTGTCATCGACCCCGGGCACGGTGGACACGATCCGGGCGCGCAGGTGAAGGGGCTGAACGAAGCGGAGCTCGTGCTCGATATTTCGCTTCGGCTCGAGAAACTACTGCTTCAGGAGCCGGGCGTCGAAGTCGTGCTCACGCGCCGGACCAACAAATACATCACGCTCGAAGAGCGCACGGCGATCGCCAACAAGTCGGCGGCCGATCTGTTCCTGTCGGTCCATGCCAATGCGAGCGCCAACGTCAGCGTCCGCGGGTTCGAGACGTACTTTTTGAGCTTCGCGCCGAATGCCGACGCCGAAGCGCTCGCCGCGCGCGAGAACGCCGGCTCGTCACGGACGATGGGCAACCTTCCTGAATTGATCAAGGCGATCACGCTGAACAACAAGCTGGATGAGTCGCGCGATTTCGCCGCCATGGTGCAGCAGTCGATGAACGAGCAGCTGCGGAAGGTGGACAAGACCGCGCGCAACCTGGGCGTGAAGCAGGCGCCGTTCATGGTTCTGGTAGGCGCGACCATGCCGAGCGCCCTGACTGAAGTCTCGTTCCTGACGAACAAGGACGAAGCGTCGCTCCTCCGCGACACGTCCTATCGGCAGCGGATCGCCGAAGCGCTCTTCGCGGGGGTCCTGAAGTATCAGCAGTCGCTCAAGGCGACCCCGCGCATTGCCGCGCAATCGAACTAGGTATTAGCTCCCCGCCGGCGAGAGCCAGCGTACGAACCATTTCAGGACCGCATCGTGCGCCTCTGGCGTCGTCTCGTGCGCGGTGTCCACCTGCAGCAGGAACTGGAATTTGTCGCGCGCGCCGGCCGCGGCATAGGCCTTCTCGCCCGCCGACACCGCCGTCCGCACACCGCCAAGCGCCGACCGCGGGTCCGAATCGCCGTTGACGACAAACAGCGGGCGCGGTGCAATCAGCGGGAGCATCGCGGGACCGTCGAAGCGATCGATCAGCCCGGGGGTGATGCGGTCGTAGAACTTCTTCATGAATGCCGCGTTGACACCCTCCCGGCCGTCAGCCGCAGCGGCTTCGACGGCCGCACGAAGTGTCCACGTGCGCGCTTCCCACGCGGCTGCATGCGTCAGCGACCAGCCGAAGCTCTGGACACCGATGAGCGGTGCTACCGCGGCAATCCGGGTGTCTGCCGCCGCCGCGAGGTACGCCTCCGTCCCTCCCTTCGAGTTGCCAATCACACCGATGCGTGACGGATCGACGTCGGTCCGTGTCGACAGGTAATCGACAAGCCGCATCACGTCCCAGGCGGTGTCGTACAGATACGGCTGCCCTTTACCTGTCCGGAACGCCCGCAGGAGCGCGCTTTGATACGGATTGGCCAGACCGGGAATCGGGCTCGCGCGCTCACCGGCATGGCGCGCATCCATGGCGACGGCGAGGAAGCCCTGATCGGCATAGCGCTCCAGCAGGTCGCGCATGCTTTCCTTCGCGCCGTTGGTGCCGTGGAGGGCGATCACAACGGCACGCCGGGTGGACTGGGCGGGCTTCTTCAGGATCAGGAGCGGTACGCGCTCATCCTGCTCTGAAGCAAACGAGAGGAGTTCCTGCGCGTAGCCGTCGACGGTGGTGGCGACAGCCTGCGACGGCGCAAGCGGCACCCGCGGGCGATCGAGAGTTTTCAGGAAGTCGGCGCGAACCGTCGCAGGCGGAGTCTGCGCCGCACCCGGCGAGCCGAGTAACAGACAACCAGCGACCAGAGCAGCGGCACGAATCTCACGCATGCGTCACCTCGCGGGCGCAGTCTAGCGCACGCGGGACTCAGATGCGCAGCTTGACGTGGGAGCTTTCGGGGGTTGGCGGTTCCGAACGTTCCTGGATCCGGCGGATCGCAATGAAGATGGCGCCGACCAGGAGCCCGCCCGCCGCGGCGATCGCCAGGAACACGCCCGCCGACGCGAACATCGTGATGATGGCGTCGATGCTGATGTCGTGCGCGGCAGGCGGCTGCTGCTTCGCGACCTCGACGACGATGGGGTCTTGCTGGAACACGCTGTTCACCCTTCTATATTCTCACTTCTCCGTTCGTGTTCAGGTTCGGCTCGTCCACGACGCCGCGTCGAGGGCCAATTCCGCTAGCGTCCGGACCGCAACGCCGGTGGCACCTTTCGGCTGATACGGTTTTGCGTCCTCGGCCCAGGCCGTGCCGGCGATGTCCATGTGGACCCACGGCAGCTCGCCGATGAATTCCTTGATGAAAAGCGCGCCCGTAATCGCCCCGCCGGCGCGGCCGCCGGTGTTGCCAAAGTCGGCAATCTCGCTCTTGAACAGCTCCTTATAGTCGTCCCACACCGGCATCGGCCACGAACGGTCGCCCGCGCGATCGCTCGCCTTCCGCACCTGCTCGACCCACGTGTCGGGCGTGCCGAAGAGTCCCGTGGTGGTCTTGCCGAGCGCGACGACGCACGCGCCGGTCAGCGTGGCGACGTCCACCAGGTGCGTCGCGCCAAGCTGGCGCGCGTACCAGACAGCATCGCCGAGCACGAGGCGCCCTTCGGCGTCGGTGTTGAGAATCTCGACGGTCTTCCCTTCGGCGCTCGTGAGCACGTCGCCAGGCTTGACGGCGCGCCCGCCGGGCATGTTCTCGCTCATCGGAATGACGGCGACGCACCGGACGGGGGCCTTGAGGCGCGAAATCGCGATCATCGCACCGAGGACGGCGGCCCCGCCGGACATGTCGTCCTTCATCTTGTCCATGTTCTCCGCCGGCTTGATGGAGATGCCGCCGGTGTCGAACGTGATGCCCTTGCCAATCAGTCCGAGAACAGGACCCTTCGGCGCGCCTTTGGGTTCATGGGTGAGCACGACGAGCCGCGGCGGCTCCGAGCTCCCGCGGGCAACGCCCAGCAGCAAGCCCATTTTCAGGTCGGCGATTTTCTTCTCGTCGAAGACATCGACGCCGAGACCCGCGGCCTTCGCGAGCGCAGCCGCACGGTCGGCAAACACCCGCGGCGTGAGCGAGTTGCCCGGCTCATTCGCCAGCTCGCGCGCGACGTTCGTCGATTCGCCCAGGACGCGGCCGCGCTCGAGCCCGCGTTCTGCTGCGGCGCTGTCGATGGCACTGCCCGCGGCACTGTCGGCTACAGCAATCGCGACCGACGCCAGCCACACGCGAGGCGGGTCGGTGGTGCGGTACGACGCGCCGTCGTAGTTGCCGATGATGGCGCCTTCCGCGAAGAGCTGCGCCGCCAGCTCAGCACCGACGCCGGTGTCGGGCCGATGGACGATCGCGATGCGCGTCATGCCGCGGCCGCGCGCCGCGAGCGCGCCCGTAATGGCGGCGCGGCGCAGCCGGTCCGGCGAGAAATCCTTCTTCGGGCCGAGACCCACGAGAGCCACACGCCTTGCCTGCCAGCCCCGGAGCGTCGTCAGAAAGAGCTCGTACGGCTTGCCCTTGAACTCGCCGCGGCCGCGCGCCGCATCGATTTCGCCGTCGGCGGCTTTCAGAAGATCGGGCAGGTCGGCCAGCGCATCGGTGTCGAAAATGGGGATGACGAGAAGGTCGGCGGCGATGTCGCGCGGACTGCTCGTGGTGAGGTCTACAGAGGGGGTTTGATGAACAATCTGCATTAGAATCGAGCGTAAGTATGCCCCAACCATGGCGCACCTGTTGCACCCTTGCGGCCGCGCTGTCGGTTGTTTTTGCGGCGGGTCCACAGGCCCAGGCGCAGCAGCCTGAATCGAAGCCGGAATCGAAGCGGCCGACACTCGCCGTGCGGGTCACGCCCCCGATGGGGTTCACGCCGCTCCGCGTCCGCGCCTCCGCCGATGTGCGCGACGGCCGCGACGACTACCCCGAGTTCTACTGCGCCACGGTCGAATGGGACTGGGGTGACGGCACGATTTCGGAAAATACAACGGATTGCAATCCGTACGAGGCGGGCAAGAGCCAGATCCAGCGCCGTTTTAACGCCGACCACGTGTACCGTCAGGCGGGCACCTACCGGATCGCCTTCCGGCTCAAGCAGAAGACCCGCCAGGTCGGCGGCGCGACCGCGTCGGTGCAGGTGCGATCGGGCGTAGGCGAAGGGTTTGAGCGATAAAGCAGCCGCCGTCGACGTCGACGAGGTCATGGCGGAACTGCACCGGCGCGTCCGGGAACGCATGCGCACGCAGGTGACCGACGCCGACGACACCCACGTGTTTGCCGATCCGGAAGTCTTCGGGCATGTGGACGCGCTGCTGCGCATCGCGGCCGCGACGCCGGAGACGCGGCCGCTGATTCTTCCCGCCCTGCTGGGCGAACCCCACACGTGGCGGCTCGTCACGAAAATGCAGTATCAGTCCCACCGTGGCAAGGGAGTGGCGGCGCTGGTCATGGGCCTCAAGCGCCATGTCCTCATGCCGCTCTTCCGATGGCTCTTCGAATACAGCCGCGACAACTTCGAGCGGCAGCGCCGCACCAACCATGTGCTCTTCGCGTGCGTGCAGGAACTGGCGGTGGAAACGGCGCTGCTGCGACGCGAGCTTCGCCGGCACTCCGGCCCGTCCGGCTCCTCACCTCGCCCATGAAGCTGGCGTTCGTCGTTCAGCGGTACGGCGCCGACATCGCAGGCGGTTCCGAGGGGCACTGCCGCGACCTTGCCGAGCGCCTGTCAGGCAGACACGACATCACGGTGTTGACCACGTGTGCGAAGGATTACGTCACGTGGGAGAACGCCTTCCCCGCCGGCGTGTCGACGGAACACGGCGTCACCGTGCACAGGTTTCCAGTCGCGCGTCCCCGCCGGATCAAGGTCTTTGCCGATCTGAGCGACGAAGTCTTCGACGGCGGCGCCCCGCCGGACCGGCAGCACGAGTGGTTCAAGGAGAACGGTCCCGAGGTTCCCGAGCTGCTCGAGTATCTGCGTACGCAGGGCTCCACGTTCGAGCTCGTCGTCTTCTGGACGTTCCGGTATTACCAGTCGTACTTCGGGCTGCCGCTAGTCGCCGACCGAGCGGTCCTGGTGCCGACCGCTGAAGAAGACGATGCGATCAACCTCGACGTGCTGCCGGAATTCTTCAACAAGCCCGCTGGGTACCTTTTTCTCACTCCCGAAGAGGAGCAGCTCGTCTCGGACCGCGCGCTGCGCCCGCTCCACCCGTCCGCCGTCGCGGGACTCGGCCTTGAACCGGTCGCTTCTGGCACCATCTCGAGGGCCGCGATCGACGCCCTCGATATTCCGTCTGCGTACCTGCTGTATCTCGGCCGCGTGGATCGCAACAAGGGGTGCGATGCGCTGCTCGAAAATTTCCAGGAATACGCCGCCACGCACCCCGATATCACGCTGGTGCTCGCCGGTCCGACGAAGATGCAGATTCCCGAGCATCCACGCATCCGGGCGCTCGGCTACGTCAGCAACGAGGTGCGCGAATCGCTCCTCGCACATGCGCGCGCGCTGGTCGTCCCCTCCTGGTACGAGAGCCTGAGCATCGTCCTGCTCGAGGCCTGGAATCATGGAATTCCTGCGCTCGTGAACGGCCGCTGCAAGGTGCTGCAGGGGCAGGTTCGCCGCGCCAACGGCGGCCTCTACTACATGTTTCCTGCCGAGTTCGACGAAGCCCTGGAGTATCTGCTCGGCCATCCCGAGCAGCGTGACGCGATGGGACGGCAGGGCCTGGCGTACATCGAACGCGAGTACCGGTGGCCCACGGTGTTATCGCGGGTCGAAACACTCCTCGACGACGTCCGGCACCAGGTTAATCGGAAATCGAAAAAGTAACGGGCGCGAGGACTCCCTCGCGAAGCCGGTAGGCGCGGAACTCCAGCGGCGCGGATCCGTCGACGGGACCGGCAATCATGTAGACGAACTCCAGGAACGCCTGTTCGAGGTCGGTCGCCGACGGAACGGGCGCGCTGCGCGGATGCGAGTGATACCCGCCCACGACAGCTACACCTTCCCCATCGTTGCGGCATCGCCGCAGCGCGGCAAAATGATCTTCCGGAGCGATCTCGTACCGCCGCGACGGCTCGGCAGCGATGTTCCGCGTCGGCACCGCTTCGAGAATCTCGGCGGCCGTCCCGAGCAACAGACCGCAGCACTCGTGCGGGGCGTCACGCCTGGCATGCACTTCGATGGCAGTCAGAACGCCGCGGCGGACCTTCACGACGCAAGTGTAGGCCGGGTCCTTTCGGACCCGGCAAATGTAAGATGCCAACGTGAGTGACGAGTTCGTCTTCGGGGGTGAGGTCGCCTGGCGGCCCACCGCCGAATACCGCGATCGGAGCCGGCTCGCGGCGTTCATCACCCGGCACGGCCTCCGCGACTACGACGACCTCCTGCAGCGGTCTGTATCCGACCCCGAGTGGTTCTGGCCCGCTGTTTTCGAGGACCTCGGCATCGTCTTCTACGAGCCCTACACCCAACTGCTCGACACCTCCCGCGGCGTGGCCTGGGCCCGCTGGTGCATCGGCGGCCGCCTGAACATCGTCCATAACTGCCTCGACAAGTGGATCGGCACGCCTACCGAACAGAAGGTCGCGCTGCGCTGGGAAGGCGAGGAAGGCACCACGCGTCAGCTGACGTACGGAGAGCTGTACCGCGACGTGAACCGGTGCGCCAATGCGCTGCGCGAGCTCGGCGTCGCCAAAGGCGACCGCGTCGCGCTCTTCATGCCGATGTGCCCGGAGCTGATCGTCGCGTTCTTCGGAATCGTGAAAATTGGCGCCTGCATCCTTCCACTCTTCTCCGGCTACGGGGCTGACGCGATGACCGCGCGCCTCACGGATGCGGATGCCAGCGTCATCGTGACTGCTGACGGATTCTGGCGGCGCGGCCAGGCGGTCACCATGAAGGCCGTCGCCGATGAAGCAGCGGCCGCCTCCCCGTCGGTGCGCCGGATGATTGTGGTGAACCGGATCGGCGCGGAGGTTCCGCTGCGCGAAGGACGCGATCATCTATGGGCGGATCTCGTGCCGCGGCAGTCTGACGAGTGCGACACGCTGCGCACCGAGGCCGAGGATCCGCTGATGATCATCTACACCTCGGGTACCAGCGGCCGGCCCAAGGGTGCCGTGCACACGCATTGCGGGTTTCCGATCAAGGCGGCGCAGGACATCGCGCAGTGCCTCGACGTGCAGGCGGCTGACACGATGTTCTGGATCACCGACATGGGCTGGATGATGGGCCCGTGGGAAGTGTTCGGCATGACGCTGCTCGGCGGCACGATGGTGATCTTCGACGGCGCCCTCGATTACCCCGGACCCGATCGTCTCTGGTCGCTCGTCGAGCGTCACCGCGTGACGGTCCTGGGCGTCTCGCCGACGTTGATCCGCGCGCTGATGCGCCACGGCGAAGCGCCCGTGCGGCTCCACGACCTCTCGTCACTGCGCGTCATG
The DNA here is from genome assembly GCA_945903265.1 of Candidatus Sulfopaludibacter sp. SbA3. Classification (GTDB taxonomy): domain Bacteria; phylum Acidobacteriota; class Vicinamibacteria; order Vicinamibacterales; family UBA2999; genus CAXNKG01. The sequence continues at coordinate 209,261 of CAMDNQ010000001.1, read as the reverse complement.
GCATCGACCGGAGAGCCGTGGAACCCGGAATCCTGGCGATGGCTGTTCGAAACCGCCGGGAACAAGCGGATTCCCATCCTCAACTACTCGGGCGGAACCGAGGTCTCCGGCGGCCTTGTCTCCGGCAACGTCCTGACCGCCATCAAGCCGTGCTCGTTTGCCGGACCGCCACCCGGCATCGCCGCCGACGTCGTGGACGACCAGGGACGATCGATTCGAAATCAGGTCGGCGAACTCGTCGTGCGGGCGCCCTGGATCGGCATGACGCGCGGCTTCTGGCGGGATCCCGACCGCTACGAACAGACCTACTGGTCGCGGTTTCCCAACGTCTGGGTTCATGGCGACTGGGCCGCCATTGATGACGATGGGCTGTGGTACATACTGGGCCGCTCTGACGACACCATCAAGATTGCCGGCAAGCGGCTCGGCCCTGCGGAGGTCGAATCGATCCTCGTCGAGCATCCGGCCGTGCTCGAGGCCGCGGCGATTGGCGTGCCCGACCCGGCGAAGGGACAGGCGCTCGTCTGCTTCTGCGTGCTGCGGCCGGCCAAGACGGCGTCAGCCGCGCTCGGAGGCGAGCTGCAGGCAATGGTTGCCTCGCGCCTCGGCAAGCCGCTGCGGCCTGCCGCCGTCGAGTTCGTGGCGGAGCTGCCCAAGACACGGAACGGCAAGGTCATGCGCCGCGTGATCAAGTCGGCCTACCTCGATCAGGATCCGGGCGACCTGTCGTCGCTTGAAAACCCGCACGCCGTCGACGATATCCGGAAGCTGCGTCAATGAATCGGCGTTCCTTCCTGCACGCGACAGCCGCCGCATTCGCGTTCGGCCCGCGCGTCTCGGCCCAAACCATTCCCTCCTGGCCGACCGAGCTGCGGGAACTGGCGCCCGGCGTGTTCGCCTATACGCAGGCCAGCGGTCCCGGCGTCGATAACGCCAGCCTGAGCAACGCCGGCGTCATCGTCGGCGCGGATCATCTGCTCGCCATCGACGCGCTCGGACCGCCGGTTCATGCCAAAGCCTTTCGCGCCACCGCGATGAAGGCACTCGGCAAGCCGTTCGGCCGCGTCATCAATACGCATCATCATCGTGACCATACGAACGGCAACTGCTTCTTTCCCGGCGCGGAGATCGTGGCGCACGAGTATTGCCGCGAAGCGACGATTGCGCAGGGGATTCCGGCGCGGCCGTACGAAGACCGGCCGCAGTGGCAGGACGGCATGAGCGAGCTGCGGCTGGCCCCTGCGACGGAGACTTTCACTGGCACCAGGAGCTACCGATACGGTGACCTTGACGTCCAGCTGATATCGCTTGGTCCGGCTCATACATGGGGCGACGTCGCGGTTTACCTTCCGAAGCGGCGGATTCTCTTCGCCGGCGACATTGCTTTCTATTACGTGACTCCCCCGGCGCACAACGGCCAGATCACGACCTGGATCAAGGCCATCGACCGCGTCCTGGCGATGGATGTGGACGTCATCGTTCCGGGTCACGGCCCGGTCGGAACGAAGAAGGAACTGGCGGAAACGCGGGCCTACCTCGACCTGATGGTCCGCGAGGGCCGTCCCCGCTATGAGGCGAAGATGTCGCCCGGCCGGGCCGCGGCAGACATTGATGTCGGGCGCTTTGCGGCCTGGACCAACCCCGAGCGTACGGCATGGAACATGGTTCGCCTCTACGCGGAATTTGGCGGTAGGCTGAGACCTGAGACTGATGTGACGGCACAGAACGCGGCCGTCGCTGAGTACAACCGTTTGAAACGTCCGAGAGGCTAACCCGATGCGCCTGTTCTCATATGCAGCTCCCCTTGCTCTGCTGGCAACGCTGTCCGCGGCATGCGGCGGGGGTTCGCAGCCTCAGAATCAGCAAGGTTCGACGACACAGTCGAACGGTGGCGGAGGGTCGGCGGCCTCGACGGACAAGAATTCGTATCCGGTGTTTCCGGATGCCGACAGCGGCGCGGATCCCGCCGTGCCGGCAGACCAGGGCGGGCGCGGGTTCACCGGCGAAGGCTGGGACACGAGCACCGATTTCGATCTGATTGGCGACCCGCGAGCCGTCAAGGGCGGCGTCTTCCGCGACCTGCTGCTCGAGTTTCCCGGCACGCTCAGAATCTACGGCCCGGAGACGACAGTCCTCAACTATCAGCTTCAGACGAAGGTCTACGAAAGCCTCCTGGGGCTGCATCCCACGACATTGAGCTATGTCCCTGGGCTCGCCACGCACTGGCAGATTTCGCCCGATCGCCGCACGTATCGATTTCGTCTGAATCCGAACGCGCGCTTCTCGGATGGCCAGCCGGTCACCGCGGACGACGTCGTCGCGAGCTGGGTGTTCGCCATGGACAAGGGGCTTCAGGAGGCCCAGCTACAGGCGATGCTGGGCGTCTTCGACCGCCCCGTGGCGGAGAGCAAGTACATCGTCCGGTTTACGAGCAAAGAACTGCGCTGGATCAACTTCTATAACCTGAGCGGCTTCCTGCCCGTTCTCCCTGCCGCCGCGCTCAAAGGCATCGATGGTGCCCGTTATCTGAAGGAATACAACTTCCGCGTTATTCCCGGGAGCGGTCCGTACGAAGTTCGGGACGCGGACGTGATCAAGGGCCAGCGCATCTCGATCCGCCGTCGTAACAATTACTGGGCCGCGAATCATCGACGCAACGTCGGCACGGGGAACTTCGACGAGATTCGCTGGATCGTCGTTCGGGACCAGGCGCTCGCCTTCGAACAGTTCAAGAGAGGCGATCTCGACCGCTATTACGTGAATATTTCGCGGGAGTGGGTCGAGGAACTGAACTTTCCCGCCGTCCAGCGGGGATTGATCCAGAAGCGGAAGGTGTTCACCGACGCGCCCGGCAACATTCAGGGCGTTGGAATGAATGCTCGTCGCGCGCCCTTCAACGACGTCCGCGTACGTAAGGCCATGACGCTGCTGATGAACCGACAGCTCCTCATCGAGCGGCTATTCTTCAACGAGTACGTGCCGATGAACACGTATTTTCCGGGTGGCGTCTACGTCAATCCGAACAACCCGAAGAACGAGTACAACCCGCAGGAAGCGCTGAAGCTGCTGGCGGATGCCGGCTACACCACTCGTGATCAGCAGGGGCGGCTCGTGCGTAATGGGCAGCCGCTCACGATCGAATATCTGCACGCCGACAAGGGGTCGGAGCGGTGGTTGACGATCTACCAGGACGACCTGCGCAAAGTAGGGATCACGTTCAATCTGCGTCTCGTCAGCTACGAGACGATGCAGCAGCTCATCGGCGAGCGAAATTACCAGGCAGCCTCGATCGGCTGGGTACAGGGGACGTTCCCCGATCCGGAGGCACTTTATCGCTCCACCTTCGCCGACGTTCCCCAGTCGTACAACTTGACGGGTCTCAAGAACCCGCGGGTGGACCAGATTCTCGACGCCTACGAAACCGAGTTCGACCAGCAGAAACGCGTAGGGTTGATTCGCGAACTCGACGGGATTCTGGCGAACGAGTACGTCTACATCCTGGAGTGGGACGCGCCGTTCGACCGCATTGCCTACTGGAACAAGTTCGGCCACCCCCAGAGTTATTTTTCGCGCATCGGCTCGTATCGCGAAATGGAAGACCTATGGTGGATCGACCCGGAGAAGGAACGCCGGGTGCGCGAGGCGATGGGGAACGAGTCCGCCAAGCTCGAAGTGGGTCCCACGGAAATCCGCTACTGGCAGGAATACGCCAAGCGCGGCGGGGGCGCGTTCGTTCCACCGAGCCAATAGGGGCCACGCGTGGCCACCTACTTTATCCGCCGGCTTCTTCTGGTGATTCCGACGTTCATCGGGATCACCATGGCCGTCTTCCTCATTACGCATTTCGTCCCCGGCGGCCCGGTCGAGCGCCAGTTGATGCGGATGCGGGCGGCGGCCGCAGGCGGCGAGGCGGCTGCAATGTCAGGCGGCGGCGGGCGCCCCACCGTCTCCCTGCCCGAAGATGCGGTCGAGGAGATCCGGCGGTATTACGGCTTCGACAAACCGGTGCACGTGCGATACGGCGAGTGGCTCTGGAACGTTCTGCACCTGGATCTCGGGAATTCCTACATCTATCAGGACCCGGTGTGGGACATCATCAAGTCGCGCTTCCCCGTCTCGATCTTCCTCGGACTCACCGGCTTTCTCCTCAGCTACCTGATCTGCGTGCCGCTTGGTGTGCTCAAGGCGATCAGGCACGGATCGCGGTTCGACTTCATCAGCAGCGGTTTGGTCTTTCTCGGGTATTCGGTCCCGGGATGGGCCCTAGGCACGGCCCTCCTCGTCCTGCTGGGCGGCGGGAGCTTCTGGAGCGTCTTTCCACTCGGCGGCTTCCGGCCCGACAACTGGGAGTATCTCGGGTTCTTCGACAAGGTGACGGCGCAGATCGAGCACATGTTTCTGCCGGTGATCTGCTACATGGTCGGCTCCTTCGCGACGCTGACGATCCTGATGAAGAACTCGCTGATGGAGAACCTTGGCCAGGACTACGTTCGCACCGCGTTTGCCAAAGGCCTCGACGAGCGGCGCGTCATCTTCGTGCACGCCCTCCGGAATTCGCTGATCCCGCTCGCCACCGGTCTCGGCCACGTGTTCAGCCTGATCCTCGCCGGCTCGTTCCTGATCGAGCGGGTGTTCAACATCGACGGAATGGGATACCTCGGCTACCAGTCGATCATCCAGCGCGACTACCCGGTCGCGCTAGGCATTCTGGTGATCAGCAGCCTGCTGATGCTGCTGGGTAACATCCTGTCCGACGTGATCTACGCCCTTGTCGATCCCCGCATCCGGTTCAAATGACGCAGGCGGATCCCGAACAGTCGATTTCTAAGGTCGCCGCCGACACCGCGGTGGTCGCCCATGAATGGCAGCAGGTGCCCGGAGTGCCGACTCAGCCGGCCTCGGAGTCGATCCTGCGCAAGCGGTTTCGCAAGTTCAGGCGAATCCGTCGCGGGTACTGGTCCTTTCTGCTCATCCTCGGGTTGTACCTGGCGTCGTTCCTCTGCCCCTATTTGATGAACGGAACCGCCTGGCTGGTTCGGTACGAGGGACAGTTCTACCTCCCGACATTTACCTACTACCAGGCAAGCACCTTCGGACAGGAGCTCTTCGGTGAACCCGACTACCGGGCGCTGAAGGAACAGTTCGAAAAAGAGAACGCGGGCAACTGGGTGCTGATGCCCCTGTATCCGTACGGGCCCAACGAGGCGCTTCTGGACCTGCCCGGTTCGCCGCCGCATGCTCCGTCGTGGGAGCACCCGCTGGGCACTGACGATCGCGGTCGCGATATCCTCGTTCGCCTGGCGTACGGCTTCAACATCTCGCTGACTTTCGCCCTGCTGGTTCTGCTGATAGCAGATGGAACTGGGGTGATGATTGGCGCGGCGCTCGGATTCTTCGGGGGCAAACTCGATCTGCTCGGTCAACGCTTCATCGAAATCTGGTCGTCGCTCCCTTTCCTGTACACCATCATCATCATCAGCTCCGTTGTCGTGCCGGTCTATATCCCGGGGCGAATGCAGGTGCTGCAGCCGTCGTTTTGGTTGCTGATCGTCATTCTCGCGGCGTTCGAATGGATGGCAATCACTTATTACATCCGCGGGGAGTTCTACCGCGAGAAGTCGAGAGATTACGTCGCGGCGGCGATCGTCACCGGCGTGTCGCAGCCGGCCATCATGTTCCGCCACATCCTGCCCAATTCGATGACTCCGCTCATCTCCTTCGCGCCGTTCACCATCGTCGCGAACATCGGCGCGCTCGTGGCACTCGACTTTCTCGGCTTCGGGTTGCCCGCGCCGACGCCCAGCTGGGGCGAGCTGATCGGCCAGGGCATGGAGAACCTGACGAAGTGGTGGCTGGTGTTCTTCCCCCTCGGCGCGCTCTTCTCCACGCTCCTGCTCGTCGTCTTCATCGGTGAAGCTGTGCGCGAGGCGTTCGACCCGAAGGAGTACTCCCGGCTGCGATGACGACCCCTGTTCTGCAAATCCGCGGACTGCGGACCCACTTCTTCACCGAGTCCGGCGTGGCCAAGGCCGTCGACGGTGTCGATCTCGACATCATGCCGGGGGAGGTGCTTGGCCTCGTCGGCGAGTCGGGATCCGGCAAAAGCGTCACGGCGCTGAGCGTGATGCGCCTGATCCCCGATCCGCCGGGGCGCATCGTCGAGGGGGAGATCCTCTTCAAGGGCCGCGATCTGCTGACGCTGCCGTGGCCCGAGATGCGCAAGGTGCGCGGCCGCGAAATCAGCATGATCTTTCAGGAGCCGATGACCTCCCTGAACCCCGTCTTCAAGATCGGACGGCAGATCATGGAGATGGTTCTCACGCACAAACCGGAGACGAGTAAGGCTGATGCGCGCGCCCACGCCATCAAGATGCTGGCTGAAGTGGGCATCTCGGAACCCGAAACACGCATCGATCAGTATCCGCACGAGCTCTCCGGCGGAATGCGGCAGCGCGTCATGATCGCGATCGCCCTTGCCCTGAACCCGGCGCTCCTCATCGCCGACGAGCCGACGACAGCGCTCGATGTCACCATTCAGGCGCAGATTCTTGACTTGATGCTCGACCTCAAGGAAAAGCACGAGGCCGGAGCCATCCTGCTCATCACGCACAACCTCGCCGTCGTGGCTGAAACGTGCGACCGCGTGGCTGTCATGTATGGCGGCAAGATCCAGGAAATCGCCCCGGTGCGCGACCTCTTTCACAATCCGTTACATCCCTACACGCGCGGGCTGCTCGGATCGCTGCCTCGCCTCGACGGCGAAAAGGCGCATCGGCTGACCACGATTCCGGGAGTCGTGCCCGATATTCATTCGCTTCCGCCCGGCTGCAAATTCACGTCGCGCTGCTCCGAACGCTTCGAGCCGTGTCCCGGGATTGAACCGCCGCTGATCGAGCGCGCTCCCGGACACTGGGTGCGTTGCCATCTCCACGACGACTGCCACGGATATTCCGGACGCGGCCCAGGAGTCGAGGCACGATGACCGCGCCTGACGTCATCCTCGAGGTCCAGGACCTGCACGTCAGGTTCCCGATCTATGGCGGCATCATCCCCCGCAAGAAGAGCGAGGTGCGCGCGGTCGATGGCGTCTCGCTGACGCTGCATCGCGGCAAGACGATCGGCCTGGTGGGGGAATCGGGGTGCGGCAAGACGACGGTCGGCCGCGCGATCGTGAACATCCTGCGCGCGATGAACTACCGGGTCGACATCGAGGGCAAGGTCCTCTACCACCACGCCGACGGCGTCGTCGATCTGCTGTCGCTTGGCCAGCGGCAGATGCGCAAGTACCGCTCAGACCTGCAGATGGTCTTCCAGGATCCGTACTCGTCGCTGAATCCGCGTATGACCGTCGGCGCGATCATCGAGGAGCCCCTTCGAATCCATACGAAACAGTCCAAGGCGGAGCGCAAGGAGCGTGTGCGCTGGCTCCTCGAGAAGGTACGGCTGTCGCCCGCGCATGCCGCCAGGTACCCGCATGAGTTCTCCGGCGGCCAGCGACAGCGCATCGGCATTGCCCGCGCGCTCGCGACGAATCCGAAGATCGTCATTGCCGACGAGCCGGTCAGCGCGCTCGATGTGTCGATCCAGGCGCAGGTGATCAACCTGATGCAGGACCTCCAGGAGGAGTTCGGCCTCTCCTACATCTTCGTGTCGCACGACCTCTCGGTCGTGCGGCACATCTCAGATTACATTTGCGTGATGTCGCGCGGAAAGATTGTGGAAGCGGGACCGGCTGACGATGTCTACAGCCGGCCCCAACACGAATATACGCAGACGCTGCTGGCCGCGGTACCGCGGCCCGATCCCGATCGCCGGATAAAGCGGCGCGCTTAACGCGGCGGATTCACCCAGAGCGGACCCGCCTTCGCGCACTCCTCCGCGACCGTCAGGAACCGCTGCACGCTCTCCGCGCCAATCACCCAGGGATGCGGCTGGCCGGCGCCGCGCGTGGCCAGCGCCGCCTGCTTCGGCGCGTAGTTGTCGTACTGCGGATGGTTCGACAGGACGACGTCGACGCTACCGGGCTGCGTGATCTTCTTCATCTTGGCTGCCGACGCCGCGTACTGGTCGTACCACCATTTCGCCGGACGCGCCGGTGTGATGTAGCGGTTGTTGCCGCCGCCTCCGCGCCAGTTGAATCCGGTGCCACCCCACAAGAGCGCCGTGTGTGTCCGGGCTCCATCCTTGACTGGGATGAGAGTGGAGATCGTCCCCGGCGTATGGCCCGGAGTCAGATAGAGCGTCAGCGTCGTGTCGCCGAGCGTCAGCTTGTATCCGTCGTTCACGACGATGTCCCTCTTCGCTTTCGGCCAGCGTGCGGGATCGTTGGCGAGCCACACCCAGTCCTCTTCCGCCATCAGCACTCGCGCGCCGCGGTTCTGCAGCGCGGCGGCGCCCGCCACATGGTCGCGATGGGCGTGGCTGACGACGACGTAGCGGATCATCCCCGGGTCGAGTCCGAGCTTCTTCAGCCCGCCGATGACCTGGTCCTCAACCGAATATTCGAACAGAGGGTCGATGATGATGATCCCGGCCGACGTGGTCACCGCCCACGCGGTGTATTCCTTCTCGCCGACGAAATACAGGTTGTCGAAGACTTTCGCCGGCTCCGCGGCCCACTCCGACCGCGGCGGGGCCGGCGGCGGTCCCTGCTGGGCGTTGGCTCCGCCCTGGCGTCCGCCGCCCGGCGGCTGCGGCGCCGGCGGAGGCGTGCAGATGTTGTTGAACAGTGCCGAATGATCCTGGCCGGCTGCCTTCCTGGCCGCGTTGACCTGCGCGGCAACGGCCGCGGGAGGAGTGGCCGGAGCCTGCGCCAGAGTGATTGCCGTGGGGAGCGCGACGAGAACTGTGACTGCCAGCACCGATGCCTTCATGAGCATCCTCCTGGCGCGGGAGTATAGCTAATCCAGAGCTAATCCCGACCCTTCATCAGCTCAGCGCGCCAGTGGGCGGCCTGATCGAAGACCGAATCGATGATTTCGGTGCGCTGCAGGTCGCTCCGGATGTCGGAGAGCCGCTCGATCAGCAGGTCGAGCGCGCGGGCGATTTCGTCCGCGTTCGTCGAACAGATGTCACGCCAGACCTCCGCGGGACTCGACGCCAGGCGGGTCGTATCGACCAGCCCCTGACCCGCGAAACGGATGTCGCCGTTCACCGTGGTCCCGACAACCTCCATCAGCGCTGTCACCGCCAGCTGCGGAAGGTGGCTCAGGAGCGCCATCAGCTGATCGTGCTTCGCGGCGGTCATGACCGATGGCTGGGCGCCGATGCCCGCCACGAATGCCGACAGCCGCTCGACCGCCTGATCGATCTGCACCGCCGGCCCCACGGAACCTTGTTCCGGTGGGGTGAAAATCCAGGGCCGGCGGGCGAAGAGGCTCGCGGTGGCGAACTCGAAGCCTCCGCGGGAGCCGCCGCCGAGCGGATGGCCTCCAATGAACGTCACAGGCGCCGGAAGGGTCGCGGCCGCGTCAACGATGCTGCGCTTCGTGCCGCCGACGTCGGTGATGACCGCGGTCGCCGACGCATGGCCGGCCACCTGCCGCAGGAGGGCTAGATTCTGCCGGACCGGAGCGGCCAGGATGATGAGTTCGGCGCCCGAGACCGCGGCGAGCTCCGTCGAGGATTGGTCAATCGCGCGGCGGCCAACCGCCTCGCGCAGGACCGCTTCGCGATCGATCCCGCAGACGTGGATCGACGGCCAGGTCTTCCGCGCCGCGAACGCGATCGAGCCGCCAATGAGGCCGAGGCCGACGATGGCAACTCGCTGAAAAGGAGGGTCGCTTATCGTGCCCATCCGCGCCGCGCCACAGCCTCGAGGCAGATGCTGCGGCCGATGGCCGGCGCGATGATCCGCAGCTCCGACATCAGGCGATCGAAGGCCGCCGGGAACAGCGACTGGGCGCCGTCGCTCAGCGCGCGATCGGGATCGCTGTGCACTTCGATGATCAGACCGTCGGCTCCGGCGGCCACCGCCGCGCGCGCCAGCTGCGGCACCATGTCGCGCCGTCCCGCCCCGTGGCTCGGATCCGCCACGATGGGCAGGTGACTGAGCTTCTTGATCACCGGGATCGCCGAAATGTCGAACGTGTTGCGCGTCGCCGTCTCGAACGTCCGGATGCCGCGCTCGCAGAGAATCACGTCGTTGTTGCCGCCGGCGAGGATGTATTCCGCCGAGAGCAGCCACTCCTCGATCGTCGCGGAGATCCCGCGCTTGAGGAGCACGGGCTTCCGCGCGTAGCCCAGCTCGCGGATCAGCGTGTAGTTCTGCATGTTCCGGGCGCCGACCTGGAAGATGTCGCAGTACTTCGTGATCACCTCGATCTGGCTGACGTCCATCACTTCCGAGACGAGCTTCAGGTTGTGCGCGTCGGCGGCCCGGCGCAGCATCTGCAGCCCCTTCTCACCGTGCCCCTGGAAGCTGTACGGAGAGCTGCGCGGCTTGAAGGCGCCGCCGCGGAAAATCTTGGCGCCCGCCCGCTTGACCGCTGCGGCCGTCGCCATGCACTGCTCGTCGGTCTCCGCCGAGCAGGGGCCGGCCATCACGATGACTTCGTCGCCGCCTATGCGGACGTCATCGATCGTGACGATGGTGTCCTCGGGCTTGTAGCTGCGGCTGGCCCGCTTGTACGGCTCGGAGATGCGCAGCACCTCGTGGACGCCGTCGAGAATCTCGATCATTTCCTTCTCGACTTTCTCGACGCCGACGACGCCGAGCACGGTGCGCGTCGCGCCCGACGAGCGGTGCACGTCCATGCCGAGCTCGATCAGCCGGGAAATGACGGCGTCGATCTGCGACTCGCTGGCGCGTTCTTCCATGACAACGACCATGATTGCTCTCCCTACTCTTCCTTCGACGTCCCGAGACTATCGCCGCTTGCGCTGGCCGCGCGCTCGGCCCGCCGCGCCTCGTCTATGATTCGCTCGAAAATCCGGACCAGGGCTTCGGCGGTCAGCGGACCTGCCAGATCGGTAGCCGAGTTCCGCACGCTGTTCAACACCTGCGCCTCGCGCTCCGGCTGGTAGATCGGCAGGCCGGCCTCGTGCTTCAGCCGTCCCACCTCCACCGCGCACGCCACACGCACGTTCAGGAGGCGCACGAGCTGATCGTCGATGACGTCAATCCGGCTGCGCAGCTCTTCGATGTTCGTCAGGACTTCAGCCACCGCACATACTCCTCTACACGCGCATCCAATTCGCCGTTCTGATCCACGCCGGCCGCCTGCGCGATCACGTTGACCAGGGCGCTCCCGACCACCGCGGCGTCGGCCCACTTGCCCACTTCACGAACGTGCTCCGGTTTGGAGATGCCGAACCCGAGGGCGATAGGCAGGGCGCTCACCGACCGGATCCGCCGGACCATCTCCTCCGCCCCTTCTGCCACCGCGTCGCGGGCGCCGGTCACGCCTAGCCGCGAAATGGCATACAGAAAGCCGCTGCCGAGGCCCGCGGCCGCGCGGAGACGTGCGTCTGATGTCGTCGGACTGAGCAGAAGGATTGTATCAATCCCCCGCGTCGTCATCAGGCCCCGGAATTCGCCCGCCTCTTCGATCGGCAGGTCGAGGACCAGCACGCCGTCGACGCCCGCCTCCCGCGCCCGGTCCGCAAACCGCTCGGCGCCCATGCGCAGGATCGGATTGGCGTAACTGAAGAGAACTATCGGCACCCGGAGCTCCGGGCGTAAGCGCCCGAGCATGTCGAGGACGCCTGAGAGGTTCGTCCCGCCCGCCAGAGCCCGTTCCGTGGCACGCTGGATCACCGGGCCGTCTGCGAGGGGGTCCGACCAGGGCACCCCCACTTCGAGCACGTCGACCCCGCCCCGCTGCAGCGCCAGGAGGATCCCCTCGGTCCGCTTCAAATCCGGGTCGCCGGCCGTGATGTAGGTCACCAGGCCGGGACCAGCCTTGTCGGCCCGGATGCGCGCAAAGGCCTCGGCGAGGCGCCCTTCTGCGACCTTCATTTCTTGAGCGCCTCCACCACTGACTGCACATCCTTGTCGCCCCGCCCGGACAGATTGACCAGCACGATGCTGCCGTCCGGGAGGTCCTTGATCAGGCGCATCGTGTGCGCCACCGCATGCGCGGACTCGAGCGCCGGAAGGATGCCTTCGAGCCGCCCGAGCGCCTGGAAGCCCTCGAGCGCCTCGGCGTCCGAAATGTTCACGTATTCCGTTCGTCCCAGGTCCCGCAGCCAGGCGTGCTCCGGTCCGACCGCCGCGTAGTCCAGTCCGGCGGAAATCGAATGCGTGAGCTCGATATTCCCTGCTTCGTCCTGAAGCACGAACGTGCGGGTGCCGTGGAGGACGCCAGTGAGACCGCCCCCAGGCCCGCCCGCAAACCGCGCGGCATGGCGGCCGGGCGCGATCTTCTCGCCTCCCGCCTCGACACCAATCAGTCGGACTTCCGCGTCGTCGATAAAGCCGTCGAACATGCCGATGGCGTTGCTGCCACCACCGACGCAGGCCACGACGACATCAGGGAGCCGGCCGGCCTGCTCCAGGATCTGGACGCGCGCTTCCATGCCGATGACCGACTGGAACTCGCGCACCATGAGCGGATACGGGTGCGGCCCCAGCGCCGACCCAAGCAGGTAATACGTGTCGGCGACGTTGGTGACCCAGTCGCGCATCGCCTCGTTGATCGCGTCCTTGAGCGTGCAGCTGCCGGCATCGACACGCTTGACGCGCGCGCCGAGCAGTTCCATGCGGACGACGTTCAGCGCCTGGCGGCGCATGTCCTCGGATCCCATGTAGACGTCGCACTCCAGCCCGAGGAGCGCGCACGCCGCGGCTGTCGCGACGCCGTGCTGCCCCGCGCCGGTTTCGGCAACCACGCGCTTCTTGCCCATGCGCCTGGCGAGCAGCGCCTGGCCGATCGAGTTGTTGATCTTGTGCGCGCCCGTGTGCGTGAGGTCCTCGCGCTTGAGGAACACCCGGACACCGGTCGACGCCGCGAGACGGCGCGTTTCATAGAGCGGTGTCGGCCGCCCGACGTAATGCCGCAGCAGGTGATCCAGTTCCTTGCGGAACGACTCATCCGCCCGGGCGGCGAAATAGCCGGCGGTCAGCTCCTCGATCGGCGCGACGAGCGTCTCGGGGACGAACCGGCCGCCATAGGCGCCGAAGTAGCCCCGCGCGTCCGGGTCGCGCCGGCCGAAGACCGGACGATCAGCGGTGATGGTGTTCGTGTCGCTCAAATGCACTCCGTGCGCTTGCCAGAAAGCGCGTCACTTTATCCGCGTTCTTGATGCCGGGCGCAACCTCCACGCCCGACGATACGTCGACGCCATACGGTTCGACGACTGCAATGGCCTCGGCCACGTTCTCCGGCGTCAATCCACCGGCCAGCACCAGCCGGCAGCCGCGAGCCAGCGCCGCTGCGCTCGTCCAATCGATGGTGGTCCCGGTCCCACCCCGCCGAACCGGATCGGCCGCATCGACCAGGAATGTCGTCTCCGGCGGCCAGCTCGTCGTCTCGCCGGCGCGATCCAGGCTGATGGCGCGCAGCACGGGCGCCGCCACCGACACCGCGTAGCTGGCGGGTTCATCGCCATGAAGCTGCACGGTGGTGATGCCAGTCTCCGCTACCACCTCACGTATCCGCTCCGGCGTCTCGTTCACGAAGAGGCCAACCGCGGTGACGCTGTCCGGCAGCGCCGCGATGATGCGGGCGGCCTCCGCCGACTCCACGTAACGGGGGCTCGGCCGCCAGAATACAAATCCCAGCGCCGTGGCGCCGTGCCCTGCGGCGTGCAGCGCGTCCTCGAGCCGCGTAATCCCGCAAATCTTGAGAAACATCACGATGCGACGAGTTGCTGAATCGCCCCGGCCGGATCCTTGTCCGTCATGAACCGCTCGCCGATCAGAAACGCCCGATACCCCGCCGCGGTGAGACGATCGACGTCGGCTCGCGACCGCAGCCCGCTCTCGCTCACGCCAATCACCTCGCGCGGGAGCTTCTGCGCAATGCGATGGGAAGCATCGACGTCGACGGCAAGCGTGCGCAGGTTCCGGTTGTTGACACCCACAACACGGGCGCCCGCATCCAACGCTCGCGACAGCTCCTCCTCGTCGTGCACTTCCACGAGCGCCGCCAGCCCCAGCTCCCATGCGCGTGACTGCAGCCGAACCAGATCGCTCTGCGCCAGTGCTGCCACGATCAACAGGACCGCGTCCGCGCCGTTGGCGCGCGCCTCGAACAGCTGGTATTCGTCGACGATAAAGTCTTTTCGCAGGAGCGGCAGTCCAACCGCCGCCCTGACCGCGCGAAGATGATCAAGCGAGCCGTCGAAGAACGTCGGCTCCGTCAGGACAGAAATCGCGGCGGCGCCGCCCTCCTCGTACTTCCGTGCAATCGCAGCGGGATCGTAGACAGCCGCCAGGACGCCTTTCGACGGCGACCGCCGCTTGCACTCGGCAATCACGTTGACCCGGCCCGCAGCGCCAAGCGCTGCCTCGAAGCGCGGTCCCTGGGGTGCCGCGCTCGCGGCGCGCTGTTCCAGGGTGGCCTGCGGCTCGCGCTCGCGCCTGACCGCCGTGATGCGCTCGGTGGCGGCGACGATCGTCCGCAGGAGGTCGGGCGTGCTCATACCGTCGCACTTCCGTGTGAGGCGCGCGCCATCGCGTCGAGCGTCGCGCGCGCGGCGCCGCTGTCGATCGCCTCGGCCGCCCGCGCTATCCCCTCACGCATATTCTTCACGCGGCCGGCGACGAGGAGCGCGGCGCCCGCATTGAGGAGGACGACGTCGCGAGGCGCGCCTTTCTTGCCGGACAACACGTCCGAGATCATCGCCGCGTTGTGCACGGCGTCGCCACCCTGCAGGTCGCCGGCGGCGGCCTTGGGCAGTCCGAACTCCGCCGGATGGATGTAGAACGACGTAATCGCGCCGTCACGGCATTCGAGCACCTTGGTGTAGCCGGTCGTCGAAATCTCGTCGATCCCGTCGAGCCCGTGCACGACCCAGGCGCGCTCGGTCCCCAGCATGAGCAGCGCGCGCGCGAGGAGGTCGCCCAGCTCCGGCCGCGGCACGCCGATGATCTGCCGCCGGGCCCCCGCCGGATTCGTCAACGGCCCGAGCAGGTTGAACGCCGTCCGGATGCCGAGCTCCTTGCGGATGGGCGCTGCGTGCTTCATCGACGGATGGAACGTCTGGGCAAAAAAGAACGCGATGTTGCTGTCGTGGAGGCTCCGCTCGACGACCGGCGCCGGCGCGGCGATGTTGACGCCGAGCTGCTCGAAGACGTCGGCGCTGCCGCAGCGGCTCGACACCGACCGATTGCCATGCTTGGCGACCTTGACGCCCGCGGCGGCGACGACCAGGGCCGCCGCCGACGAGATATTGAAGGTGCCGGATCGGTCGCCACCCGTCCCGCACGTATCGAACACGTCGCCCGGAGGCGCCGCCAGCTTCACCGAATGCTCGCGCATCGCCTGTGCGAAGCCGACGATTTCGGGCGGCCGCTCGCCCTTCATGACCAGCGCCGAGAGGAGCCCCGCGAGCGAGGCCGGGGTCGCGCGCCCCTTCATGACCTCGCCCATGGCGGCCGCCGCCTCCTCGGTCGTGAGGTCTTCGTGGCGCACGAGCTTTTCGAGCAGCGATGTGAACATCAGAGTTTCAGGAAGTTCTCGAGAATCTGTTTTCCTTCGCCGGTCAGCACCGACTCCGGATGGAACTGCACGCCGTGAACGGGATGCGTGCGGTGCCGAACCCCCATGATGATCCCGTCTTCCTGCGTACGTGCCGTGACTTCGAGGGCGGCGGGCACATCGGTATTCGAGATGACGAGCGAGTGATAGCGACCCGCCTCGAACGGATCGCTCAGACCGCGGAAGACGCCCTTCCCGTCGTGGACAATCTGCGACGTCTTGCCGTGTATCGGCGCGCTCGCACGGCAGACGGTCCCGCCGTACACCATGCCGATCGCCTGATGACCCAGACACACGCCGAGGAGCGGGTGCGTTGGACCGAACCGTCGAATGACGTCGATGGTGATGCCCGCGTCCTCGGGCCGTCCGGGTCCCGGCGAAATGACGATCCGCTCGGGTTTCATCGCCTCGATCTCGTCGATCGTGATCTCGTTGTTGCGATGCACGCGGATGTCCGCCCCGAGCTCGCCGAAATACTGCACGAGGTTGTAGGTGAACGAATCGTAGTTATCGATGACGAGCAGCATCAGAGCCCCTCCTGTGCCAGCTCCAGGGCCTTGATCACCGCTCTCGCCTTGTCGCGCGTCTCCTGATATTCCGCCGCCGGATCCGAATCCGCCACGATGCCCGCACCCGCCTGCACGTAGGCACGGCCCCCTTCGATGATCACCGTGCGAATCGTGATGCAGAAATCGAGGTTGCCGGCGAAGTCAAGATACCCGACCGCTCCCGCATACACCCCGCGGCGCCGGTTCTCGAGCTCCGCGATGATCTCCATCGCGCGCACCTTGGGCGCCCCCGAGACCGTCCCCGCCGGGAAACAGGCCACGAGCGCGTCGAGCCGATCCTGACGGTCGGACAACTCCCCTTCGACAATCGAAACCAGGTGCATGACGTGGGAATACCGCTCGAGCGCCATGTACGTCGGCACCTTGACGCTGCCGTAGGTCGACACGCGGCCGAGATCGTTGCGGCCCAGATCGACGAGCATCACGTGCTCGGCCCGCTCCTTCTCGCTGGCCTTCAGTTCCTCGCCAAGCCGCACGTCTTCGGCCTCATCGGCACCACGCGGCCTCGTCCCCGCAATCGGGTGCGTCTCGATCCGCTTCCCTTCCACCCGCACGAGCATCTCCGGCGACGATCCGACGATCGCCCGCTCCCCGAGGCGGAGGAAGTACATGTACGGCGACGGATTGACGTGGCGCAGCGCGCGATACGCGGTGAACGCATCGGCCTCGAACGCCGTCTCGAACCGCTGCGAGAGGACGACCTGATAGATGTCGCCGGCGGCAATATGTTCCTTCGCCGTTCGCACCATTTCCTCGAACCGCTCGCGCGGAACGTTCGATGTCATCTCCACAGGCCGGGACGGCGGCCGGGTGGGTTTGGACAGCGTCCGATCGAGTTCCCGCTCCACGAAGCCGATCTTCGCGAGGGCAAACTGGTAGAGCGATTCGAGGTCGTCGTCGCCGGTGATACGCGCGTTCGCGATGATCAGGATCCGGTGCCGCACGTGGTCGAACGCCAGGACCGTGTCGAACAGCATCAAACCGGCTTCATCTTCGACGTCAGCGCCCGCCTGCAGCGTCACCGGCTCGAACCAGGCAGCCGCGTCGTATCCGAGATACCCGACCGCTCCGCCCGTGAAGCGCGGCAGTCCCGGCACGTACGGGGCATGGAATCCGGCCATCAGCTCGCGCACGACGTCGATGAACGGCCGGTCAGACGCCGTCGTCTCTCCCGACCGATCGACAATCGTCTTCCCGCCGCGCGACCGGACGATCAGGAACGGGTCCTTGCCAAGAAACGAGTAGCGGCCCACATGCTCGCCGCCTTCGACCGATTCGAGCAGGAACGAGTAGTGCGCATGCTCGGCAACCTTGAGGAAGGCGGACACCGGCGTCAGGAGATCCGCGACGATCTCCTTGTAGACGGGCACGAAGGTGCCCCGCTGCGCCAGGTCACGAAACTCCTCAAACGTGGTGATGCGCATCGACATCCTTTAAGTTCACTACGCCGGCAAAGCCCAGCGCGTCACTGAACGCCCGCACGTCGGCGTCATCAGCTCCGGCGAGCGGCACGCAGACGGCGTCCATGCCCGCCGCCGCGAACGCCGCATTCAGCGCCGCCGGCATCCGTGACGACGACCCGCTGCCGCTGACAATGCCGTAGAGCGCCGTGCGCGGGCCTACATCCCGAAACCGGAAGTCGCCCACCATCCTGCTCACCGGCATCTGCCCTGGCGCTACCGCGGGACCGCCGTACGTCCACCGCGATCCGAAGCGCGACGCCAGGAGCCGCGTCGGCACGCCCGCGTCGCCCATTCCGATCACCACCGCATCGCCGCGGCCGTTCGCAATCTCCATCAATCCGAGCGTGTCGCACAGGCGATGAGCCGCGACAGCCACTTTGATCACCGCGGCACCAGTGGCGCGCATGGCCGCCGCGCGGGCCCCGAGATCCGCGGGCAACCCCTCGAAGTCGTGCGACGACACAATCGTCCGCTTCCGGTCCGCGTCGAGTACCCGATCCAGCAGCCCTCGTCCGCCGCCCCCCGACAGCGCCCGCCACTCGACATCGACGTATTCCGCGCCGCCACTCAGGGCTTGTCCCAGCAGTTCCCGGCGATCTTCTTCGGCGCCGTCGAACTGCCCGCCTTCCCAGATCGGCCGGCAGGTGACGATGACGGGGCGGCTCCGCCCCTCGAGCGCCCGCGCCACGTCGCACCGGGCCACTCCGTCCAGCCGCAGTTCGACCATGTCGGCGGACGTCGCCGCATCGCGGGCGGCAATCAGCTCGCCCATCGTCTTGCCGGTCACGGTTTCGCAGAGCAGCGCGCTATTCATCACAAAAACAAAAACGCCCCTTCAACCTGGTGGCTGAAGGGGCGTTGGGTCTGAACTAAATCTGTGTTCGCGTCTTAGACGCCGGCCGCCCCCTCAGTCGCAGTCCGATACCACCACCAGTAGCTGGCGTAGTTCGGCGACACGAAGGAGCTAAAGCGGCGCGACATGGACATCAAACGGAATCAGCACTCTAACGTAGAGCTTTTGAGAGTGTCAACCGGCCTGCCGAGGTTGATTTTATTAGCGTCGAGGCTCGGCAGTAGCCTTGCATACCGTGTGGCAACCACGGAGAATGAACCCAATGTCACAGCCTGATGCCCCCCACGCTGGTCACTTTCATGCCGTCCAGTTCTACAACGATCCCCAATCGCTGACCACGATGGTCGCGGCGTTTCTTGCCGAAGGGATGGTGAAGGGTGATGCCGGTGTGGTCATCGCGACCCCGGAACACCGCGTTCACATCGAAGCGGCCCTTCAGACGCACGCCCTGGACATCGACCGCCTGAAGCGTCTCGGACAGTTCATCGTGCTCGACGCCCGTGAAACGCTCGACGCCTTCATGGTTGACGGAATGCCGCACTCACAGACATTCACCCACGTGGTCGGCCGGGTGCTCGACCAGGCGTGCAAGAGTCAGCCGGACTGCACCATCCGCGCGTACGGCGAGATGGTGAACGTGCTGTGGAAGGACGGCCTCGAGGCCGCCGCCATCAAGCTCGAGATGTTGTGGAACCAGCTGGCAAACAGCCACGACTTCAGGTTGCTCTGTGGATACTCGATGGGCAACTTCTACAAGGGCGCCGCGATCGAGGACATCAAGGGTCAGCATTCGCATCTGGTCGAAGGCACCACGGCGCCGCTCTTCAACTAATACCGCCAAATCACGCCGCATTCGCGTGCCGCCGGACCGCCGGCACGCGTGATCCGACAGCTCCGCGTCCGCGCAGCAACCCCTTGCGGAATCAGCGCGTTACCCGTATCTTCAACGTTGAGTCACCGCCTTATGGTTACAAGGATCTTCGCCTGCGCGCTGGCCCTGCTGTTTCTGGCCGTGGCGGGCACGCCTGCCCAGAATCGCACCTTCCCCGTGGACGATCTGAAGGCGGGCATGGTCGGCGTCGGCCGGACGGTGTTCGAAGGCGACCGCCTGGACGAGTTCCAGGTCCACATCCTCGGCGTGCTGCGCAACGTCATCGGGCCGCGCCGCAACCTGATCATCGCGCGCCTCGAGGGCGGGCCGCTGGCACACACAGGCGTCATCGCCGGCATGAGCGGCAGCCCGGTCTACATCGACGGCCGACTGGTTGGCGCTGTCTCCTACTCGCTCGGACAATTCTCGAAGGAACCGATCGCCGGCATCACGCCGATCGGCGAAATGATCGAAGCGGCCACGTTCGCCTCGCCGCGCCCCGCGGCGGCGCGCGCGGAACTTCAGATGCCGATTACGCCTGACAGCCTGCGGGCGTCGCTTCGACAGGCATTCAGCTGGACGCGGCCGTTCGCCGACAGTCCGTCAGACGTGCAGGTCCTGGGCGCCCCCGGCATGAATGCGGGCCTCGGCACGATGCTCCGGCCGATCGCCACGCCTATGACGTTCGGCGGGTTCGAGGCGAGCGTGATCGATCCGCTTGCCGCCGCATTCCGCGACCAGGGCTTCATGCCGATGATGACCGGCTCGGGGGCCGGCTTTGCGGAAAACGCTGCGCAGTCGGCCAACGGCGCCACGCGGGCTTCCGTGCCGCTCCGCCCCGGCGACCCAGTGGGCGTGGGCCTCATGAGCGGCGACATGTCGCTCGGCGCCACCGGTACGGTGACGGAAGTCGAGGGCAACCGCGTCTACGCGTTCGGGCACCCGTTCTACGGCCTCGGGCCGACACAGTTCCCGATGACGCGGGCGTATGTGGTCACGCTGCTCCCCAGCCTCAACAATTCCATGAAGCTGGCGAGCACGGGCGAAGTCATCGGGACGGTGCAGCAGGATCGCGCGACGACGATCGCCGGAACGCTTGGCGCCGGCCCGGCGATGATTCCGCTCCGCATCAACCTGACTTCGGACCGCGGGACCAAGAAGACTTTCGACATGGCGATGGTGAACGACCAGCTGTTCACGCCGCTCCTGGCGTACGTGTCGATCGCCAACACCCTGGCGTCGTACGAGCGGCAGAACGGCGCCGCCAGCTATATCGTCCGCGGATCGGCGTCGGTGAAGGGCCACGCCGCGGTCGCATTCGAGGATCTGTTCACGGGCGATCAGCCCTCCACCGGCGCGGCCACGTATGTCGTGGCGCCCATCAACCTGCTGCTGCGGAACGCCTTCGAGGAAGTCGAGCTCGAGCGGCTGGAGCTGAACATCGACGCCAGCGAAGAAGCCCGCACCGCGACCATCGAGCGCGTCTGGATTGACGGAACGCGCGTGAAAGCCGGCAGCCGGGTCGATTTGAAGATCCTGCTTCGAACCTACCGCGGCGAGGAGATCACCCGCACGATTCCGGTCGACGTGCCGCCGAATGCGGCGGGCAGCGTCTCGGTGATGGTGTCGGACGGCACCCGCCTCTCGCAGTGGGAGTCCCGCGAGCTGCAGGTGCAGCCGCTGCAGACGCGTGATCTCCAGCAGATGATTCGCCTGCTGAACAACGCGCGCAAGAACAACCGGCTCTATGTCAGGCTCCTCGGCCGCGACCAGGGTGCCGTCGTCAAGGGTGAGTCGCTGTCCGCGCTACCGCCTTCGGTGATGGGCGTCCTCGAATCCGATCGCAACGGCGGCAGTTTCCGCGCGCTCCAGAACGCCGTGCTCGGAGAGTGGGAAGTCACCACCGAGCACGCAATCAACGGCACGCGCACGCTCACGCTGCGGATCGACGAATAATTTCTGCTTATGAGAAGAACTCTTGCCGCGGCGGTTTTCGTCTGCCTTGCCGCCGTCTCCGGCTATGCCTCCCTGCCGACGTTCTGGCAGGTCTCAAATGAAAACGAGTTCCTCCAGGGCGAAGTCGAGAACCTGTCCATCGATGCATATGGACGGCTGACGCTCGGCCCCGCGAGCAGCGTGGTTCACGAATCGAGCGCCCCATTTCTGTGGACCCTTATCGGGGCACCGGATGGATCGCTCTTCGTGGGAAGCGGCAACGAAGGGCAGGTCCACCGCGTGGACCCCGCCGGCGCGAGCACGCTCTTCTTCGACGCCGATGAGCTCGAGGTACACGCCATCGCGCTGGCGCCGGGCGGCGGTATCTACGCGGCCACGTCCCCCGACGGAAAGATTTACCGCATCGACGCGGCCGGCAAGAGCGCGGTCTTCTACGATCCGCCGGACAAGTACATCTGGAGCCTGGTTGTCGACACGGCCGGCAACGTCTTCGCGGGCACGGGCGACAAAGGCATGATCTACAAGATCGCGCCGAACGGGACGGGGACGCCTTTCTACAACACCCGGGCGACGCACGTGATGACGCTGGCATTCGACCGCGACCGCCGGCTCCTCGCGGGCACCGAATCGCCGGGGCGCGTCTTCCAGCTCGACGCCGCAGGCAAGCCGTTCGTCCTCCTCGACTCGCCCTACAACGAAATCCACGCGATCCGGGTTGACCCTCGCGGCAACATCTACGCGGCGGCGGTCACGGGACGCGGGACTGCGTCGCCTTCACCGGCCGCGGCACCGGAACCTGCAACGCCCCAACCGATCGCCTCCGTCTCCACGGAAGTGCTCTCGATCACGATTGCCGGGGACGCGTCTGCGGGCACGGCGACTCCGGCGCCCGCTCCTCGCGGCACACAGGGGCTCGGCACCGGCGCGCTCTATCGCATCATGCCGGACGGCGTCTCCGACCTCGTATGGCAGCTTCGCGAAGATGTGCCCTACGACATCGCGTTCGACGGCGAGAACGCCGTCCTGGTGGCGACGGGCAACGAAGGCAAGATTTATCGCCTGGCCGGCGATCCGATGCAGCCGACGCTCGTGACCCGCGCGTCGGTGCAGCAGGTGACGGCGCTTCTGCCCGACCGGGCCGGCCGGATGCTGTTCGCGACCTCGAATCCGGGAAAAGTGTTCCGGCTGTCTGCCGAGCGCGCGCAACGGGGCACGTATCTCTCGGATATCCGGGATGCCCAGTCTGTGGCCACGTGGGGCGCGGTCAAGTGGCAGGGCGCGGTTCCCGCGGGCACGACCCTGCAGGTATCGACGCGATCCGGCAATACCCGGACAGCCGATGAAACCTGGAGCGACTGGAGCGCGCCCTATCCAGATCCCAACGGCAGCCCGATCGTGAGTCCGCGCGCGCGGTATCTGCAGTGGCGAGCCGTCCTGACGGGCGCCCGCGATCAGGCGCCGGTGCTCAATTCGGTGATCGCGGCCTATCTCCCGCGGAACTCACGGCCCCGTGTGTCGACCATCACCATTCATCCGCCGGGAACGGTATTCCAGCGCCCCTTCCCGACCGGCGAGCCGGAGCTTGCCGGCTTCGAGGGCGAGACGCCGGACCGCCGGGCGGCCGTCCAGACGGCAAACGCCGCAAACACCAACGCAGGCCCCGCGCTCGGCCGGCGCGCGTATCAGAAGGGGCTCCTGACCTTCGTCTGGCGCGCCGAAGACGACAACCGTGACGATCTCGTCTACGACGTGCAGTACCGCCGGGAAGGCGAGACCGACTGGAAGGTGCTGCGCCGCGGCCTGCGCGACGCGATCTTCGTCTGGGATACGACCTCGGTGCCGAATGGACGCTACGTCGTCCAGGTGGTTGCGTCCGACCTCCCCACCAATGCTCCCGACGCGGCGCTTGCCGGATCGATGGAGAGCACGACCTTCGAAGTCGACAACACGCCGCCCACGGTCACGGTGACGGGTGCGCGGCGTGAGGGTGCGCGCGCGATTCTCGGGTTCGAGGTCCGCGACACCGATTCGGCCGTGCAGAAGGTGGAATATTCGGTCGACGGCGACCGCTGGCAGACCGTCTATCCGAAAGATGGAATCGCGGATTCGCGCTTCGAGCAGTTCGACCTGCCGCTCGAGGGGGACGCGGCGCGCGGCGTCATCATCCGCGCGACCGACTCGCTGAACAACGTTACGAGCGCGCGGGGCGAAGCACCGGCCGCTCCAGCACGCCCGTAGGGGCGATCTCGGCGTCCTCGGCCTTCGCCGACCCTTTCACCGTCGTCCGCGTCAGCAGCCACACCACATTCACCGCCACGGCGCCGTCGTGCGTCTGGGCAGGCTCGAACCGCGAGTGCACCACCATGTCGCGCACGGCCGTGGTGTGCGACGAGAGGTCGGACGAAGGCAGTACCTCGTAACTCGAGACGCGCCCGCCCCGCGTGACCGTCGCCGACACGGTGAACGCGGCCTCTTCCTCCGGAATCCCCGCAAGCGCTTCGCCTACGAACAGTCCACGCGGCGCGAGCATGTCCGCGTCCAGATAAAGCGGATTCTCATCAGACCCAGGGCTCGCCAGAATGGTAATCAAGGCGGCCATCGAATTCGGACTGACGGCCCGGGCAATGCGGCTCACGGACGTGGCGGCGTACACGCACAGGATGAGCGCAATCGTGGCACCCATCGCCGGCCACAGATAGCGCACGTCCGTCACCAGCGCACGGCAGCGGACGCTCAGCGACTGGTCGTGCTCTGCGCCGAGACGTGCCAACACGTCGCGGCGCATCGCCGCAAGCGACGTATTGACGTGCGGTTCGGTCGGCGGCGAGGCGGCCCTGACGGCGGCCGCGATCAGGCGCATGTCGTCGACACGCGCGCGACACGTGTCGCACCATCGCAGGTGCGCCTCGAGCAGCACCTGATCCGACATCGGCAGCTCGTCGTCCACGAACGGCTCGAGCAGAGCCCAGGCGCGGTCGCACGGCAGGTACGGAATCATGGCCGAAGCCCCAGCAGTTCCTCGCGCAGCGCCTGGCGCGCGCGCGTCAATCGCGACTTGACCGTCCCAAGAGCGACGTCCAGCGAGTACGCGATCTCCTCATAGCGCAAGCCCTCGACTTCTCGGAGGATCAGCGCCGTCCGCTGGTCGAACGGCAGGCGATCGAGCGCCTGCCAGATCTTTGCGGCGGTCTCCTTGCTGGCCAGCAGCCGGTCCGGCAGCACTTCGTGGCGGGATTCCAGGTCGCCGAACTTCTCCACGTACTCGTCGAGGGAGATCTGTTCCGCGCGGCGACGCCGGCGCCACCAGCGCTGGCGATTGCGCGCCTGATTCACGACGATGCGATAGATCCAGGTGCGGAGGGCTGACTGACCGCGGAAACGGCCGAGGGTCCGGAAGACCCGGAGGAAGACTTCCTGCGAGAGATCGAGCGCGTCGTCGTGGTTCCCCAGAAGGGTAAACCCGAGGGCGTACACCATGCGCTGATGGATGGTGACGAGCTCCGCGCACGCAGTCTCGTCCCCGGCGGCGCAGCGCGCAATCAGCGCGGCTTCACCGCTGTCGACATCCGACCAGCTGATGGCGGGGGCGTTCTTCACGAATTCTCCGGAAGAAGAAGGTGTCTTCACGGGAGTCTACCATCGGTTTAGACGCCGTTTCCGCGGCGAAGTTCCCTCCCGATGGCTCTGCTAGGATGGGGACATCCATGAAGCGCCTTCTTGTCGTTTCTGTGGGGCTCATCGCCCTCACGGTCGGCATCGTCATCGCGTGGTACAGCGCCCGTCAGGACGGCGAGTTCCAGCGGCTGATTGCCGCCGGCGACGCGGCGCTCGCGCAGGACGAGACCTACGGCGCGATTGAGGCGTTCAGCGGCGCCCTGGCGTTGCGCAACGACTCCATGCTCGCCTATCTGAAGCGTGGCGATGCCTACCGGCGCCGTGGAGAACTGACGGCGGCGCTTCGAGACCTTCGGGAGGCCGCCGCGCTCGACCCGGCGGCCCCGCGTCCCGTCGAGCTCCTGGGCGATGTCAGCGCCGCGATGGGCCGACACGATCACGCCGCCGAGTTGTATCGCGGCTTCATACAGCTCGATGATCGATCCCCGAGAGTCCTCTACAAGCTCGCGCTCGCCTATTACCGGAACGGGCAGTCTGGCGAAGCCATCACGCCGCTCGAATCTGCGGTCGCACTCGACCCGAGGTTCGTCGAGGCGCACTACCTGCTTGCGATGTGCCTCCGCGAACGGCCTGATGATGAAGGCGCGTACCGTTCGCTGGCGCGCGCGGTGGAGCTCGACGCCGCATTCGTTCCGGCGCGGGAGGAACTCGCCGCGCTGCATGCGCACGCAGGACGCCAGCGCGAGGCCATCGAACAACTCGAGGCCCTTGCCGCACTCGAGCCCACGCGTCCGGAGCGGCTCATTGCCGTGGGATTGGAGTACGCGCGCTGGGGACGAATCGACACCGCGATTCTGACGCTCGGCCGCGCCGCCGAACGGTTTTCCGACAACGTGGCGGTCTATACGGCGCTCGGCCGCGTCTGGCTCACCGCCGCCGAACAGCGCAACGACCGTGTGGCGCTGGGCAAGGCACTCGAAGCCCTGCAGCCCCGGGCCATCGCACAAGGCGCCTCCAGCGAAACGCTCACGCTGTACGGCCGGGCGATGTTCCTGTCAGGGGACGCGGCTGCTGCCGAACGCGTGCTGGCGGATGCCACCGCGCAGACGCCGGTCGATCCGATGGCATTCCGCTATCTAGCGGATGCGGCAGAACGGGCCGGCCATGCCGGTGCCGCTCGAGACGCCCTGCTTCGTTACGCTGCGCTGGTTCGAAGCGAGGATCTCGATCCGGCCGTGACCGAGCGGATCGAGCGCCTGCAGCGCAGGCTGTAGCGCGCAGGCCTTAGCCTGCGCGGCCTTTCGTCGCGGGATCCAGCGCATCCCGCAGGCCATCTCCAAGAAAATTGAATCCAAGCACCAGGATCGCGATCGCCATGCCCGGGAACACGGTGAGATGCGGAGCATCCAGCAGGTGTCCGCGTCCGTAGTTCAGCATCGTTCCCCAGCTCGGCGTGGGCGGCTGCACGCCTAACCCCAGGAAGCTGAGAGCCGCCTCCGCCAGAATCGCCCCGCCCATCCCGAGCGTCGCCTGCACCGTGACGGCCGGCAGCGTCGTCGGAATGACGTGACGGAGAAGAATGCGCGGCGTCGACGCGCCGAGCGCTCGCGCCGCCTGCACGAACTCCAGCTCGCGCGACCGCAGCACCTGTCCGCGGACGAGACGCGCGTAGCCGACCCACCCGATCACCGACAGCGCCAGCACGACGTTCGTCAGGCTCGGGCCCAGCACCGCAACAAGCGCAATCGCCAGCAGGAGTCCTGGGAACGCCAGCAGGATGTCGACGACGCGGCTGATGGCTTCGTCGACGCGGCCGCCGAAGTAGCCGGCAATGGAGCCGAGCAGGATTCCGATGACCGACGACACGCTGACCACGACGATGCCGACGAGCAGCGAGATGCGGGCGCCGGAGAGGACGCGCGCAAAGATGTCGCGGCCCAGTTCATCCAGGCCAAACCAGTGCGCCCCCGTCGGCCCCTCGAGCCGAAGCGCCAACTCCTGAGCGGCCGGGTCGAACGGCGACAGCCACGGCCCGAACACTGCCGCGACGACCGTCACGAGCACGATGGCCGCGCCGACTTTACTCATAGCGGATGCGGGGATCGAGCACACCGTAGACCAGGTCGGTGAGCAGGTTCATGCCGACGTAGGTCACCGCGATGAACAGGATGCAGCCCTGCACGAGTGGATAGTCGCGAAACCCGATGGACTGAATGAGCAGGCGGCCGATGCCGGGCCACGCGAAAATCGTTTCGGTAATGACCGCCCCCGTGAGCACCGCCCCGAACTGCAGTCCGATGAGCGTGACGACCGGGATGAGGCTGTTGCGGAACGCGTGGCGGAGCACGGCTCTCGTGCGCGACACGCCGCGTGCGCGCGCGGCCTGCACGTACGGCTCACGCAGCTCCTCGAGCAGCGAGGCGCGCGTCATGCGCGCGAGGATCGCCGCGAGCGCGGCGCCGAGGGAAATGGCCGGGAGGATCAGGTGCCCCACCGTCCCGCGCCCCGACACGGGAAGCCACCCGAGCTCCACGGCGAAGACCAGCGCCAGGAGCGGACCGAGCCAGAAGTTCGGGATCGACACGCCGGTGAGCGCCAGCGTCGTCGCCGCGTGATCCACGAACGTCCCGCGCCCGACTGCCGCGATGATGCCGAGCGGCAGCGCGACGCCGATTGACACGATCATCGCCGCCGCCGCGAGCTCCAGCGTCGCCGGCAGACGGTCGAGAATCGCCTGCGTCACGGGCTCGTCGGTCCGGAGCGATCGGCCGAGATCCCCACGAACGGCTCCGCGAAGAAAGCCGCCGTACTGCTGGAGCAGCGGCTGGTCGAGGCCGAGGCGCACGCGCAACGCCTGGACGTCCTCCTCTGATGCCTCTTCGCCGAGCATCGCCTGGGCGGGGTCGCCCGGAATGAGATGAATGAGCGCGAAGACCAGCGTCGCGACGCCGAGGAGGACCGGAATCGTAAGCGCGAGCCGGCGGGTGAGGTAACGAAGCACGCGCTAGTTATCGAGCGCGAAGACGTACAGCGCGTTGCCGGTTTCAGGATGACGGATGTCGGGCGCGATCGCGCGCGGGACATTTCGCGGGCTGCCGCCGCCCAGCCCGGTTGTCACCGCGATGTACTGCTTGCCGCCCGCCGTGAATGACACAGGAAAGCCCTGGACGGACGTGCCCAGCCGCGACTGCCACAGCACTTTGCCGCTCCGCACGTCATACGCCCTGAAGTAGCGGTCGATATCGCCGGCGAACACGAGTCCGCCGCCGGTGGACAGCGCCGCCGTGAGGAACGGCGCGCGCTGCTCGACCTTCCAGACCTCGCGCATCGTGTTCACATCGTACGCCGCGAGCTTCCCGATGTTGCCGTTGGTGCCTGGCATCTCGGAGAATTTGCGGTCGCCGGCGGTGCCGCCCGATCCTTCGACGAACTCCACCTTCCGGCCCGACATCTCCATGCACGACTGCGCGAGCGGAATGATCAGGAGTTGCGTCTCGGGGTGGTAGCTCGTGGCGTGCCAGTTATGTCCGCCTTCTGTGCTCGGGCATGCCTGCACCCACTCGCCCACCTGCGCCGACATGATTTCCGCCCGATACCGTGGCACGCCCGACTCCGGATCGATGCGGTCGAAGATGTTCTGGTACACCGTCTCCTTGTATCCCGCGAACTCGCCGCTCGCACGATCGAGCCTCCACAGGATTCCAGGCTTGCCGATGGTGAACACAAACTTGCGCACGCCGACGTCGACGAGCACGCGCTCGTAGACTTCGTCAAGGTCGAGCGATTCGCCCGGCGCATGCTGGTAGTACCACTCGAGCCGGCCCGTATCCGGACGCAGGGCGACGGTCGTGCTCGTGTGGAGCGCACGGTCGGTCGCCTTCATGTTGCGGCTCGCGGCCACCCACGGTTTGGCCTGCGCGATGCCCCAGAACGTCAGATCGAGGTCCGGATCGTAGCTGCCCGTGATCCATGTTTCGCCGCCCTTGCGGAATTCGTTCGGCCGGCCGGCCCACGTGTCGCCGCCCGGTTCGCCGCTCTGCGCCACGGTGTGGAACTTCCATGAGAGCGCGCCCGTCTCCGCGTCATACGCGCTGATGTAGCAGCGCTCGGGCCCGAAGCTCTCGCAGCGCGACAGGCCTTGAATGACCTTCCCCTTGATGATGATCGGGCCACTGGTGTTCGTGAATCCCTTGTCGCGATCGGCCACGGCCGTCGTCCAGACGTGTGCGCCCGTCCGGGCACTGAGCGCGACCAGCCGCGCGTCGGTCGTCGCGACGAAGAGCTTGTCCTGGTACAGCGCCATGCTGCGCATCGCACCCTGACCGATGATCGCCTCCGGCCCGACGCTGTGCTCCCAGATCAGATTGCCCGAGGCCCCGTCGAGCGCCTGGACCACATTGCCGGTGTTGTACAGATAGATGATTCCGTTGTGGACGATGGGCGTCGGCTCGCTGGCGCCGCCTTCCTTCATCGCCCACATCCACGCAAGCTTGAGTCGCGGGACGTTGCCGGCGTTTACTTCCGTCAGCGGGCTATGGCTCCAGGCCTGATAGTTGCGGCGGATCATCAGCCAGTCGCCGGCCGGCGGGTTGCGCAGCATCGCGTCGGTGACCGGCGTGAAGTTGGGCACTTCGCCTTCCACCGTCAGGCCGCGCCCGGGCGGCCAGCTGGTGGGAATGCGCGGTCCGACGGACGCCGCGAGAATGGCCTGGGACGCCACCACCGGCCGCTGCCCCGTCGCCACGGTTCCGATCGGCACTGTGGCTCCGGCTCCAAGAACCTGCGCGCCTGGCGGCGCCCCGTTCGACTGCAGGATGAATGCAGTCACGGCGAGCGTCTGCTCCGCCGACAGCCGCGGTCCACCGGGCGGCATCGTCGTCTGAATGAGCTCGGCGAGCTGCGCCACCGGCCGGTCGCGCCAGACGTTCATGAAATTGACGCCCGCGAGCGGCGGTGCCTCGTTACCGCCACCCAGGCTGGCCTGATGGCAGCTCGCACAGCCCGTGAGATATGTCTGCTGGCCGGCCGCGGCCTGAGCCGCTGAGAAGACGCCAGCCGGTGGCGGCTGCTGGGAGGCCGCCGTCACAAGCGCCGTCACGAGCGCGAGGACGACGGCACCGCACGCAGCGAACGGCAATGAACGCCTTCTCGTGGGGCGAGCCTTGTCAGCCTCGCCAGGTCGCGTGGTCATCGTCTTCTCCAAGCGTAATTCCATGAAAACAGGTGAATTATACGTGCGCATCTGGCACATGGCGTCCTGTCGAGCTGTGGGCTACCATGTGAGGGCACAGACCGACCCCAGGTGACTATATGAGCCTCTCTCGCCCCTCTGAACGGGGCTCGGCACTGATCAGCGTCCTTCTGCTACTGATGATGATGTCGGCGCTTACCGCCGCTTTCGCCGTCAGCGGGCATACGGAGACGCTGGTCGTCCGCAACCATCAGACAGCGGCCCAGGCGCGCGCGGCCGCCGAAGCGGGCCTGAACTACGCCGCACAGCAGACCATCGAATGGCTGGCGCTCTGGCCGAATACGTACGCCAACGGGGATGCGGCGGTAAACGCGCTGCTTGATAACCCCGATATCGTGGGCTTCGACTTCGGCACGGCTGCGAGCATTGCCGGGGCCACTGAAGCCGTCCAGTACGAAGTGTCGCTCGTGGACGAAGACGACCCATCGCGCGGCTCCGCGCAGACGTCGCTGACCACCGACGGCGACGCGACGAACAACGAAGATGGCGACGCCGGCCATGACGACAACCTCAATGTCGTCCTGCGCGCGGTCGGCCGGGCTCCAAACAACGCCACGGTGACGCTTGAAGGCATCATCACGCCGCTGAAGCTTCCGGCCATCATTACCGGCGGCAATCTCACCGTCTCTGGAAGCGTGGACATCATTGCCGGCGTGAACGGCGGGGTGCACTCGAACGGCAATCTGTCGATGTCGAACACGAGCGTGGTGACCGGCATCAACCCCGACGACCCGCTGGATCTCGTGGGCGGCCTCGCGAACGGCACCGCGACATCCTCAGGGACGTACACCTCCGGCATTGGGACGATCACCACGGGCGACGATGGCGGCGGGTACGCGATCAAGCCGCTGCCGAAAGTTGACGCCAGCTTCTACCGGCAGTGGGCCGATTACATCCTCGAGGCCGATGGCGATTTGATCTGCGCCAAGGCCGCCGGGTGCTCGTTCACGACCTATTCGGGTCCGCTCGGCCTGATCGCCACGACCGTGTCATGGGCCACGAACGCGACGATTTGCGACGCCACCTCGAACCCCCACAACCAGTGCCGCGCGCGTTTCGGATGGGTGTATGACGACGGCGATCTGAGCTGGAACCTGAATCTCAACAGCCCCACGCATCCCGATGGCACGTTCTACGTCGAGGGTGCAGCGAGCATCAGCGGCAGCCCCGGCAGCGCCATCGATCCGATCAACCTCACCCTCTTTGCCGAAGGCTCCATCGACATCAGCGGCGCCGCGAACCTGACGCCTGACAGCACTGAACTGCTCTTCGTCACCGATGGCGACCTGCAGATCACAGGCAATTTCAACATGCCGCTCGCGGAAGGCCAGATCCTGGTCCGTGAACAGGTGCGCATCAATTCAAGCGCGTGCGTGATCCTGGGGCAGATCGTCGCCGAGGATGCCGATGACGCGGACGATCTCGTGACGGCCAATTCCATCCAGGGACTGGTGCTCTCGTATACCGGGGACGTCGGCAACACGATTTTCAGCGTCAGCGGCTGGCGCGAAGTCAGATAGAGGACTCGATCATGAACCGGCGAATCGCCTCTCTCACGCTCGCGGCAGTACTCGCAGGCACGACCGCCTTCGCGCAGCAGGTCACCCGGAGAGACATTTCCGGCATCTCCACATTCGCGCAGGTCGAGTCCACTATCGCCTGCGGCGGAACGACCACGCCCGAGGCCATCCGCGAAATCGGCAGGATGGGATTCAAGTCGGTCGTGAACCTGCGGCTGGCGAGTGAAGAGGGCGCGCGCGTCGACGAAGAAGGCGCGGTCGTCCGGGCCGCCGGCATGAAATACGTGCACCTTCCGTTCAATATCCAGTCGCCGGATCCGAAACTGGTGGACAACTTCATTGCCGCGGTCAGCGGGCCCGCCAATACGCCGACGTATGTGCACTGCGCAGCGGGCGGCCGCGCGGCGGCCCTCTGGATGATCAAACGCGTGAAGGTGGACGGCTGGACGGTGGAGCGCGCGCTGACCGAGGCCAATGCCCTCGGCCTCAACGATCGCATGCGCCCGTTCGCGCTCAACTACATCCAGTCGCATCCATAGCGTCCTCCGCCGCCTCCGCCGCTTCCGCCGGGCGTTCGGTTCGCAACGGTCCGATCCCAAGCCTCGCCATCGTCTTCAGGAGCCCCTGACGCGACAGACCCAGATCCGCGGCCGCGCGGCTCCGGCGGCCGCCCGCCCGAGACAGCGCCATCTGCACGAAGCGCCGCTCGAATTCGAGGCGCGCGTCCGCCAGCGATCCGGACCGGGCGTATGCGGCGGTTGTGAAGGCGGCCGGCAGGAGCGAACGTCGCACGTATCCATGCGACGGCGCGGCGACGGCGAGAGCCGCCACGACGTTCTGCAGCTCGCGCACGTTGCCAGGCCACGGATGTCCGGCGAGCGCCGCAAGGACGCCATGGGTCAGCGTGGCGCGCGAGCCAACCCGCTCCGCCGCGGTTCGCCAGCAGTGCTGCGCCAGCAGCGGGATGTCTTCGGGACGTTCGCGCAGGGGCGGGATGCGGAGATGGATCACGTCGAGACGGAACAGCAGATCGGCGCGGAACCGTCCCGCTGCAACTTCGGCGCGCATGTCGCGGTTGGCGGCGGCGACGAGCCTGACGTCCACTTTCCTGACAAAGGTCTCACCCACGCGCCGCACTTCGTGTTGCTGGAGCACGCGAAGCAGCTTGGCCTGGCCGCGGAGCGACAGGTCCGCCACTTCGTCGAGAAACAGTGTGCCTCCATCGGCTTCCTCGAAGAGTCCCGGCTTCTCCGCGATCGCGCCGGTAAACGCCCCTTTCGCATGGCCAAACAGTTCCGATTCCAGGAGCTCGTCCGGCAAGGCTGCGCAGTTGACGTCGCAGAACCGCCGATCCCGGCGTGGGCTCAGACTATGAATCGCGCGTGCGGCCAGCTCCTTCCCCACCCCGCTCTCGCCTTCGAGCACGACACTGAAGGGGGCGCGAGCGGCCCGCTCGATCGCACGTCGCACGTCGTCCATGGCGGCGCTGACGCCCACGAGCTCGGGAATCGAGACAGACGCAGCCGATTGCTCTTCGGCGCGAGCCAGCAGCGCCTCCAGCCGCGGAGCCGCGACGGCGGCGACGAGGGCAAGCACGTCCAGTGCGTCCGGTGCGGGGGCACGATCGAGCGGCCAGCGCGCGGCCAGGGCGGCAAGCATCCGGCCTCGCAGCCGCACCGGGACCGACAGTTCACGGCCACCCTGCTCCGCCGCCGCGATCGGGATGCCGGCCTCGAGCACGCGCTGGCCGACGCGTGTCTCGAGTCCGGATCCGACGGTGAGAAGGGTGCTCGCCGGTCCCGCAAGTGAAGTGACCACGTCGATCCGCGTCGGCGACAACTCCGTTGCGACGCGCGCCAGCATGCCCTTCACGGCGGACGCGTCGTCCTCGTCGTCGTGCGCGGAGCCGATGAGGTGAATCGCGAGGCGCTGGGATCGTGCAGGTTGTTCCCGCTGTGTGCGCCGCTCGACCGGGTGAAGCCGTTCCTCGATTTCCCGCCGAAGCATCAACGGCGCTGCACGCTGCATCCGCACCAGTCCGGACAGCTCGCGCCGCGCTTCCACGGTCCGTCCACCGCGCCTCAGAGCGTCGTGCCAGATGAGGCGCGCCCTGAGCGCCCGAAACGGCGCCCGCGCCTCACGCGACATGCGGGCAATCTCGCGGCACCGCTCGTCCGCCAGATGCAGGTCGCCCGCGGCCGCGAGCACGCGCAGGTGGGCGGTGGCAGCGATTAGCGTCACCAGGGGATCGGCCACACCCACTCTCGCCATCAGCGCGCGCGCCCTGAGGCCCGCGCTGAAGACATCGCCGGTGGCGACAAGCGTCCGGATGGCGGTCGCCTCCGTGCTGGCGGCAATCACGGGATCGAGGTCGACCATCACGCCTTCGTGCTCGCCAATGGCCATCCGCACCGCCTCGTCGTTCCGTCGCTGCAGGCACAGAATCCGGGCGAGCGCCGCCTGCGCCCACGCCTGCTGCCCCGGCGTCAGCGATTTCGTGAGCAGCACGGCCCGGCACAGCGACTCGGCTTCCGTGAGCCTGCCGCCATCCGTTCGCGCGAGCGCCTGCCAGATACGCGCGTCGAGGCCGACGAGCTCCTGAGTCCCGGTCGCGGCGAAAGCCGCCGCTTCCCCAAACGCTTTGTCCGCGGCGCCTGCGCGGCCGCGTTCGAGATGCAATCGTCCGAGTCGAATCAGAATCGCCGCGGCAGCGGCATGAGCCGACCGCCGAGTCAGCGCGGCAGCCACGTCACGCAGAAGCCGTTCGGCCGCGGCGTGCCGGCCGCTTCGCTGGAACTCAGAAGCGCGCGACGCCCGGTCCAGATGCCGGGCGATGTCCGGATCGCCCGAACACCGCGGTGCGTGCGCGGTCGTGACCGCGGTCGTGATCGCCGCTGCGCCGTAGGCGGTTCGAGCCTCGCGAACCACACCGGCCGACGCGACGCCGTCGGCGAGCCTGAACGTCAGGAGGACGTGCGGCCGGGGAGAGCGGGAGGCGGCGTCCAGCAGCGCATCCTGGGCGGGGCCGACGGCCCTGGAAAAGCTGCCGATCAGAAACAGCGTGCGGTCTGCAAGATCATCGGCCAGCGTGGCTCGCAACCGCTCGTACAACGGCACCTGTATTGGCACGAAGCCGCGCGCCCGCGCTGCGGACGCCGCCCCTCGAGCCGTGACCGCGGCCTGACCTGCGTTGGCCGCATCGGCGACAACCCATCGCGGACTGCCTTCGCTGGCATCGTCGAAGACCTCGACCAGCCCGGGAATCGCCGGCTCGCAGACGGGCGGAGGCAACGCGTCGATCCGGACGGAATCGCCCGTGACCAGGTCAGCACCGTGCCGGTCGTCATACGCCACGAATCGGTCGTAAAGGAGCCTTGCCATGGACGGGGCAGGCTGCAAGCGGGCGGACGCACGCGAATCGGCCCAAAACAGGCCGATCCGTGCGCATGGTGTGGAATTTTTGCTGAGTCGATTCCCGCTGAGTGCGGCGAATTATTCGTTCACGTTGACGGTGATCGTCTGGCAGAGCCCTTCGATCGTGCGATGGAGGTCGTCGCCGATCTGCAGCGTCAGGCGATGGCTTCCTGTCGGCAGCTGCATGTCGATCACGTTCTTCCCGTCGCCAAAGTGCACCCAGGGCGCCGCGCGCGGAATGGCGGTTCCTGGCGGGAGGCAGTCGGTATCGATGCCGACATGATGATGCCCGAGATTGGGTCGCGATTCGGCCACTGTTCCAGCCGGCACGGCGGCAATCTGAAAGTCCTCGGCCCCGAACTCGAGACTGACCGGACTCTTCACCGTCGCGCCGTCCTGCGGCTGGACAAAGAACACGCGGGGCCCTTCCGGTTCCGGTGCCGGTGCGTTGCCCCCGCACGCCGCGCCGAAAAGTGCCACCGGGAAGACGACCAGACACGCCGTACGTAAGATCATCGCTGTCCGCATAGTGGCGAGAGTGTAACACCGGCCGGTGGTTGGTGGTTGATGGTTGGTGGTTGGTGGTCACCAACCGGTAAAATGGCGACACATGTTGCGGTTTCTCACGGCCGGCGAATCGCACGGGCAGGCCCTTGTCGTCACCGTCGACGGCATGCCCGCCGGCCTGCAGCTCGATATAGACGCGCTGAACGCGCAGCTGCGCCGCCGCCAGGGCGGCTACGGGCGCGGCCGGCGCATGGCCATCGAAAGTGACCGCGCCGAGGTGCTGGCGGGTGTCCGCCATGGCCGGACCACCGGCGCGCCCATTGCGCTCCTCATCCGGAACCGCGACTGGGTCAACTGGCAGCAGACGATGTACGTCGAGGCCGAGATGCCCGAAGGGGCGACCGGCGCGAAGCGCGCCGACGTGACGCGCCCGCGCCCCGGTCACGCCGACCTGGCGGGTGTCATCAAGTACGGGCATGAGGATGTGCGCGACGTCCTCGAGCGCGCCAGCGCCCGCGAGACGGCCGCCCGGGTCGCGGCCGGCAGCCTGGCGCGGCAGCTGCTCGGCCAGTTCGGCATCCGGATCGCGAGCCACGTGTCGGTCATCGGCGACGTCATGATTCCCGCGGACCGCGCGGTCTCACACGCGGAAGCCGAGGCTATCCCCGACGACGCCCCGCTTCGCTGCATCGACACCGACGTGCAGCAACGGATGATCGCCGCGATTGATCGCGCGCGCGACGCCGGCGACACGCTCGGCGGCGCGTTCGAGGTGATCGCAACCGGCATTCCGCCCGGCCTCGGATCCTACGTGCAGTGGGATCGCAAGCTGGACGGACGGCTGGGCCAGGCCTTGATGTGCATCCACGCCATCAAGGCGGTGGGCATCGGCATAGGTCCGGAGGCGGCCATCCGTCCGGGATCCCGTGTACATGACGAAATCCTCCCGCCGCGCCATCCCAGTTCCGACAGCGACTCCGAAAGTGGCCTGCCCGTCCGTCCGACGAACAACGCCGGGGGCCTCGAGGGCGGCGTCACCAACGGCGAGGATGTCCGCGTCTTCGGGTTCATGAAACCGATTTCGACGCTGATGAAGCCGCTGCGATCCGTTGACCTGGCGACGATGACGGAATCGCCGGCCGCCATCGAGCGCAGTGACGTCTGTGCGGTGCCGGCCGCCGCGGTCGTCGGTGAAGCGATGGTGGCCTTCGTGCTCGCGGATGCCTTCCTGGAAAAATTCGGCTGTGATTCGGTGGACGAGATTCAGCGCCATTACGATGTCACCGCCGAGCAGGTGCGCCGCCGTTTCACGACGCGCGGCACGCCCGCATGATTCGCCCGATTCTCCGGTACGGGGACTCCCCACTTCACGATCCGGCGGCGCCGGTGGCCGACATCACCGCCGAGATCGAGCAGCTGATCGACGACATGATCGAAACGATGTACGCGGCGCCTGGCATCGGGCTGGCCGCGCCGCAGGTCGGCGTCCCGCTGCGCGTGTTCGTCGCCGACATCTCGTCGGGCCGCAATGCGGCCGACCTGCTCGCCTTCATCAATCCAGAACTCATCGAGCGCACCGGCACCCAGCGCGAGGAAGAAGGGTGCCTCAGCGTCCCCGGCTTCAACGCCACGGTGACGCGGCCGACACGCGTCGTCCTCAAGGGACTCGCCCGCGACGGCTCCGAACAGACGATTGAAGCGACGGGGCTCCTGGCCCGCTGCTTCGACCACGAGATGGACCATCTCGACGGCCGCCTGTTCGTCGACCACCTGCGAGGACTGCAACGCGATTTGATTGTCCGGAGGATCAAGAAACTCTCACGCGACGGCAAATGGTAGATCCGCTGCGCATCGTCTTCTTCGGGACGCCCGCCTTTGCGGTGCCCACGCTGGAGGCGCTGCTGGCGTCGCGCCACCCGGTGGCCGGCGTCGTCACGCAGCCGGATCGGCCGCGCGGACGTGGCAAGCGAGTGTCTGACTCCCCTGTCAAAGCCGCCGCTATCGCTGCGGGCCTCACCGTCATCCAGCCGGATCGGCTCCGGGACCCGGGGATGCTCGAGACGCTCCGTGCCTGGCAGCCCGACCTCGGCGT
Source organism: Candidatus Sulfopaludibacter sp. SbA3 (assembly GCA_945903265.1). Classification (GTDB taxonomy): domain Bacteria; phylum Acidobacteriota; class Vicinamibacteria; order Vicinamibacterales; family UBA2999; genus CAXNKG01. The sequence continues at coordinate 171,506 of CAMDNQ010000001.1, read as the reverse complement.
CGTCGCGGCCTACGGCAAATTGATTCCAGACGCCGTGCTGACGCTGCCTCGACACGGCATGATCAACGTCCACGCATCGCTCCTGCCGAAGTATCGCGGGGCGGCGCCGATTCACCGCGCCGTCATCGACGGCGAGGCGGTGACCGGCGTCACGATCATGCGGGTCGAGAAGATGCTCGATGCCGGACCGATGCTCGCGAAGGCGACGCGGCCGATTGGCCCCGACGACACCAGCGACGTCGTCGAACCGGATCTCGCCCGACTTGGCGCCGCGCTGCTGGTGGAGGTCGTCGAGCAGATTGCCGCCGGCACCGTGCAGGAGGAGTTGCAGGACGCGACGCTCTCCAGCTACGCGCCGAAGCTGACGAAAGAGGAAGGGCTCATCGACTGGGCGCTTCCCGCGTTGTCCATTCACAATCGCGTCCGCGGGCTCTATCCCTGGCCGCATGCGTACACCTACCTCGAAGGCACGCGCATCATCGTGCTCGCGACCCGCGTCGAAGGCGACGCGGCTGACGCTCCACCGGGGACCATCGTCGACGTCGCGCGCGACGCGGTTCAGGTGGCGACCGGGCATCAGGGGCGCCTCGCCGTCCAGCGTGTGCAGCTCGAAGGTGGCCGTCCGTTGACGGTCCGCGAGTTCCTCGCAGGGCATCCGGTGCGATCAGGCGCGGCATTCTTGAACGCCTGATGCCTGCGCCGGCCAGAATCGCGGCGTTCCAGGCGCTGCGGGCCATTGCCACTGGCCGCGCCGACCTGCCCGCTGCACTGGCGGCGAGCCGCGATCCGCTGCAGGACGAGCGCGATCGCGCGCTGGCCGGCGACATCGTCACCGGGACCCTGCGGTGGCGGCGGACGGCCGATCACCTGATCGTCCATTTCGCCGGGCGTCCGGCGGACAAGATCGACCTGGACGTCATGGAGATCCTCCGCCTCAGCGTCTATCAGCTGATGCATCTCGACCGCGTGCCGGCGTCGGCAGTCGTGGACGATGCGGTGGACCTGGCGCGATTCGCGCGACAGTCACATGCCTCTGGATTCGTGAACGCGGTACTGCGGTCGCTGCTCCGCGAGCGGCACCGGCTGCCGCTGCCTCCGCGCCCGCCTGCCGACGCCGATCGCGCTGCGGCGCTCAGCTACCTTGGCATCACGCACTCACATCCCGAATGGCTGGTGAGCCGGTGGCTGGATCGCTACGGGTTCGACGCGACCGAACGCTGGGTTCGTTTCAACAACGAGGTGCCGGCGCTCACGCTCAGGACCAACACGCTGAAGACGGATCGGGATGCCCTGGCCGCCGCGCTGCGTGCCGACGGGATCGAGACCGATCCGACGCCCCACGCCCCCGACGGTCTCCTCGTGTCGTCCGGCAATCCCATGCGCCTCGTGAAGGACGGATCGTTTTTCGTGCAGGATGAGGCCTCGCAGCTCGTGACGCTGGCGATGAGCGCACGGCCGGGGGAATGCATCCTCGACCTGTGTGCGTCACCGGGCGGCAAGACGGTCACGCTTGCGGGCGCCATGCAGGACACCGGCATGGTCGTCGCGTCGGACATCCGTGCGCGCCGCATGAAGCTCCTGCGCGCCACCGTCGCCGCCTCCGGCGCCCAATCCATCCGCGTGGTCCACATTCCTTCGTCGGGACCGCTGCCGTTTCGACCCGCCTTTGACCGCATCCTGATCGACGCGCCCTGCTCCGGCCTGGGCACCATCCGCCGCGATCCCGACATCCGGTGGCGGCGACGCGAGGGAGATCTGGCAAGCCTGGCCGCACATCAGATCGCGCTGCTGCATCGCGCCGCGGACCTGGTGCGGCCTGGTGGACGGCTCGTCTACTCGACCTGCTCCAGTGAGCCAGAAGAGAACGAAGCCGTCGTCGATGCCTTCCTGGCCGCCCGGAACGACTTCACGCTATTTGACCTTCGCACCTCCGAACCAGGCATCCTCGCACCTTCACACTCTCGCACCCTCGCACCGCTCCTCGACTCCCGCGGTATGTTTCGAACACTCCCCTTCGCCCACGGCCTCGAGGCGTTCTTTGCCGCCGCGATCGTGCGTGGTACGATCTCAACATAGATGACGCCCCTGAGGGCACGCGTGTGGACCGCCGGCAAGATCGTGCTGCTGGTGTGCGCGCTTGCGGCCACCTACGTGCTGTTCGCTCTGATTGGGATGCGGGCGGCCCTGCGCGCCAACGAGGTGCAGGTGCCGAACCTTGTGGGCGTGAAGGTCGATGCGGCAACACAGCGGCTCGCCGACGCCGGCCTGAGCCTGCGCCTCGATCCCAATCCGCGACCCGACGACAAGGTTGCCGCCGGAACGATCGTTCAGCAGGACCCCGTGGCCGGCGTGCAGGCGCGGCGGCAGCGGACAATCCGTGCGTGGGTCAGCGCGGGGCCGCGTGCGACGACCGTCCCTGCACTGGTGGGCCAGAGCGAGCGCACCGCACGGATGCGGCTGGGCGAGGATGGCCTCGAGATCGCCGGCGTCTCGGAGTTCCGATCCCCCGACTATCCCGCCGACGCGATCGTCGCCCAGGACCCGGCGCCCGATGCGCGCGCGCCGCAGGTCTCGCTGCTGCTGAATCGCGGCGAAGAGGCGGCGACCTACGTGATGCCAGACCTGATTGGCACCACCGGCGAACGCGCCGCCGAAGCGCTGCGCGCCCGCGGCTTCCGCGTGACGATCGTCGGTTCGCAGCCCTACCCGGGAGTCCCGGCCGGCACTGTCGTCCGCCAGCAGCCCGCCGGCGGCTTCCGCGTGGGACCGTCTGATTCCATTTCCCTCGAGGTCAGCCGATGAACCGCGGGATCCAGATCGCGCCGTCGATTCTGTCGGCCAACTTCGCGAAGCTGGGCGAGGACATCGCCGCCGTGGAGCGCGGCGGCGCGGATCTGATTCACGTCGACGTGATGGATGGCCACTTCGTGCCGAACATCACGATCGGACCTCCGGTCGTGCGTGCCATCAGGAAAGTGGCGACCAGACCGCTCGATGTCCACCTGATGATCGATCAGCCGGAGCGGTACGTGGACGACTTCGTCGATGCGGGCGCGGCGATGCTGTCGGTGCACGTCGAAGCCGCGCGGCACCTGCATCGCACGATCGCCCACATCAAGAGCCGCGGCATCAAGGCGGGCGCGGTGCTCAATCCGTCCACGCCCGCGACCGCGCTCGAGGAGATCGCCGGAGACCTCGACTTCGTGCTCGTGATGTCGGTCAACCCGGGCTTTGGCGGCCAGGTCTTCATCCCGCAGAGTCTGGAGAAGCTGCGGCGCGTGCGGGAGGTGCTGTCCCGTGCCGGCTCGTCGGCGCCGATTGAGATCGACGGCGGCATCGACGCGACGAATGCCGCCGACGTCGTGGCCGCCGGTGCCTCGATCCTGGTGGCGGGCAACGCCATCTTCGGGACGCCGGACGCCGAAGCCGCGACGCGGGCGCTGCGGGCGGCCTGCGGTTCCGCCGCCGGCTCGCGTGCATGACGCCGGACGCCGCGACTCGAACCACCCGCCTCCGCGTCCGCTACGCCGACACCGACCAGATGGGGGTCGTCTACTACGCGAACTACCTGGTGTGGTTCGAGGTCGGACGGACGGAGTGGCTGCGCCAGACCGGGTGGAGCTACCGCGAGATGGAGGAAGATGGGGTGGCGCTGCCGGTGATCGAGGCGCACTGCGAGTACAGGCAGCCGCTCAGGTATGACGACGAGGTGGTGATTGCGACGAGGGCGGTCCTGGTGACACCGGTGAGAATTCGATTCGAGTACGAGGTCACCCGGGCAGGTGACGGCACCCTGTCGGCGCAGGGCCACACGGTTCATGCGGCTGTGGACGCCGCGGGCAAGCCGTGCCGCCTTCCCGTACGAGTGAGAGAGCTGCTCGCGTGAAGGCCCTCGTCACCGGCGCCGCCGGCTTTATCGGTTCGACGCTCTGCGGTCGCCTCATCGAATCCGGTGCGGAAGTCACGGGGATCGATTGTTTTACGGACTATTACCCTCGTCCTCTCAAGGAACGCAATCTGGCGGGCCTGCGTAAGGCTCGCGGCTTCACATTTGTCGAACAGGCGCTCGCCAAGGCAAACCTGGATGACCTCCTCCATGGCGTGACGCACGTATTCCACCTGGCCGCACAGGCCGGGGTACGAAAGAGCTGGGGACGGGACTTCGGCGTCTATACAGTCAACAACGTGGAGGCCAGCCAGATACTGCTCGAGGCCTGCGTGGGCAAGCCAATCGAACGCTTCGTCTACGCGTCCAGTTCGTCGGTGTATGGCGACGAAGTGGCGATGCCGATGCGGGAGGACGCACGGCCACAGCCCGTCTCACCGTATGGCGTCACGAAACTGGCGGCCGAGCAGCTGTGCTACCTCTACCACGTCAATCACAGCGTGCCGACGGTGTCGCTGCGCTACTTCACGGTGTACGGCCCGCGGCAACGCCCGGACATGGGGTTCAGCCGTTTCTTCGCCGCCGTGCTCCGCGACGAACCGATCACCATGTTTGGCGATGGGCGGCAGACACGCGACTTCACGTTTGTGGCCGACGCGGTGTCCGCCACGGTGCATGCGGCAACGCGCGGCAAGCCGGGTGGTGTCTACAATATCGGGGGGGGGTCGCGGGTCGAGCTGCTCGATGTGTTCGAGCTGATCAGACTGGTGACCGGCCGCCCGCTCAAGATTGAGCGGCTCGACGCCCAGCGGGGCGACATGCGCGATACCTACGCCGATACGACGCATGCCCGGGCGGACCTGGGGTTCGCGCCGACCGTGACCCTCGAACAGGGGCTCCGGGCGCAGTACGAATGGATCACAAGTATTGATGCGAAATAGCCTGCGGTTGTTCCCGGTGCTGGTGGCGCTGGCGCTCGCGTCGGGGTGCGGCGCGCGCCAAGAGACGCTGCCCGCCAACACCGCCCAGCCCGACCGTTTTCTGTTCGAGCGCGGAAACGCGGCCCTGAAGGAAGAAGGGTGGGCGAACGCCCGCACGTACTTCCAGCAGATCGTGGACGGATACCCGCAGAGTCCCGTCCGTCCGGATGCGAAGCTCGGCCTGGGCGACGCGTACCTCGGCGAGAACACGCCCGAGTCGCTGGTCTCGGCGGCCAACGAGTTCCGCGAGTTTCTGAGCTTCTATCCCACCAGTCAGCGCGCCGATTACGCGCAGTACAAGCTGGCGATGACGCATTTCGTCCAGATGAAGGCTGCCGACCGCGATCAGACGGAAACCAAGGCGGCACTGACCGAGTTCGACGTCTTCTTCCTGAAGTTTCCAAACAGCCCGCTCATACCGGAGGTGAAGCAGAACTGGCGCATCGCGCGCGACCGCCTGAGCGAGTCGTCCTACCGCGTCGGCCTGACCTATTACCGCCTGCGCTGGGACCCGGGCGCCATCGAACGCTTCAGGGAGGTGCTCAAGGACGACCCCGGATACACCGGACGGGACGCCGTCTACTTCTATCTGGCGGAGTCACTGGCAAGGACCGATAAGACAGCCGAGGCCATTCCGTATTTCGAGCGGCTCCTCAGTGAATTCGACATGAGCGAGTTTCTCGAGGACACGAAAGAACGGCTGCAACAGCTGAAGAATCAATGACTTGCCCATGAGATTCCACCTTTTGCCCGTCGTTGCACTCCTCGCCTGCGCCGCCCCTGCCCTGGCGCAGCGCGCTCCGGGGCGCGGCCCCGTGAACCTTCCGCCCGACGTGCTGTCGCAGGCCTGTGCCCCGGCGCTCGCCTACGAGGCGCCGCCGGCTCCGCTGCGCGTGACCGGGAGCCAGGAAGCCGCGGTCCGCGTGACCATGGCGCCGGGCGACCTGATCACCATCAATGCGGGCACCGACAACGGCATCGAGGTCGGTCAGCGATACTTCGCCCGCCGCCCGATACGCCTGACCCGGGGCGAGGCCGGACGCGACAATCCGCTCATCCTGCACACGGCCGGCTGGATTCGTATCTATGCCGTCGACGATCGGATGTCGCTCGCGACAATCGAACACGCGTGCGACGCCGTGCAGCTCAATGACTACCTGGAACCGTTTGCGCTGCCGGCCGTTCCGTCAGCCCTGCCCGGACGTCCGCCCGCGCAACGCAGCAACTACGGACGCGTGCTGTCCGGGGCCGACAACCGTGCGACGTTCGGAACGGGCGAGTACGTGATGGTCGATCGCGGCAGCGATCACGGCGTGGCGCTCGGCGCGCAGTTCGTGGTGTTTCGCGACAAGCTCGAAGCCGGCAACTTCCTGTTCGAGCTGGCCGACGGAATGGCGGTGGATGTGCGGCCCGAAACGACCACCCTCCGTATCACGCGCGCCATCGACGGCGTGACGGTCGGCGATTACGTCGCGTTGCGGAAATGACGCGCACCCTGAAGGGTGCGCGCTACATCAGAACGTAGAGCGCAGGCTTCAGCCTGCGCGGTCACCCTGCGCGGCGGTCTTCGGTGCGGCGGCGCTGTTCGCGAACGATGTTGACGTCGGTGACGCGGGCGCTGAGCAGGCGCTGGAACTTCAGATAGTAGTCGGCCGCCGACACCACCGCGACCACCAGCACAATCCACAGCATCCCGTACCCGACAGGCCGGAGCACGGGCAACGACCCCCATCCGACAATCAGCAGCAGAATGGTCGCGACCTGCAGCGACATCTTGAGCTTGCCCAGCGGCGAGGCCGGCATCGTAAAGCCCCGGGTATGGGCCAGGCTGCGCAGCCCGGTGATGGCGAACTCGCGCCCGATGATCAGGGCCACCATCCAGGCGGGGGCCGCATCGAGCTGGACCAGCGAGATGAACGCCGCGGATGTGAGGAGCTTGTCGGCGATGGGGTCGAGAATCTGGCCCAGCCAGGTGACCTGGCGGCGCCGGCGCGCCAGGTAACCGTCGAGCCAGTCGGTGAACGACGCCAGCCCGAATATGCCCGCGCCAAACAGATCCTTCGGCACGCCGGCAATCCGGCGCCCTTCGAACTCGGTCAACAACACCACGACGAGCAGCGGCACCAGGACGATGCGCACAAGCGTCAGTGCGGTTGGCAGGTTCATCGGCGGGCCATTCTACCACCGCCCATCGGGTATGATCGAAGGTCGTCATGAAGGCGATTCTTCTGGCTGGGGGGCAGGGCACGCGCTTGCGGCCCCTCACGCTGCATACGCCCAAGCCCATCGTGCCGATCTTCGATCGGCCATTCCTCCAGTACCAGATCGATCTCGTACGCCAGATTCCCGCGATTGATGAAGTCATCCTCAGCCTGAACTATCAGCCTGGCCGCATCGAAGAGGTGTTCGGCGACGGCTCCTCCCTCGGCGTGAAGATCCGGTACGTCGTCGAACCGGAGCCGCTCGGGACCGGCGGCGCCATCAAGTATGCCGCCCGCGGTGTCACGGACTCCGTGGTCGTCTTCAACGGCGATGTCCTGACCCGGATCGATCTCGCCGCCGTCATCGCACTCCACCAGACGCGCCGGGCCAGGGCCACGATCGTACTGACGCCGGTCGACAACCCGACGGCCTACGGACTCGTCGAGACGCACGCGGACGGCCGCGTGAAGCGGTTCCTCGAGAAGCCGAAGCCTGACGAGATCACGACGAACCACATCAACGCGGGCATGTACGTGCTCGAGCCGGAGACGTTCGACCGGATTCCCGACGGCGTGCCCTGGTCGATTGAGCGGAAGTATTTCCCGTCCCTCGTCGAGCGGGACGAAACGTTCGTGGCGTATGTCTACGAGGGCTACTGGATCGACATCGGGACGCCGGAGAAGTACACGCAGGTGCACCGCGACATCATGGACGGCCGCTTCGCGACGGCGCCATTCGACGCCCTTGACGTAAACGTGGCGCCATCGTCGCGGATCGTGACGGCGCCGGATGCGGATGTTGCCCCTGGCGCGACCATTGAAGGGCCCTGCTTTATCGGCGCCGGTGCGGTCATTGCCGCCGGCGCGCACGTCGGTCCGTATGCCGTGATCGGCCGCGGCGCGCAGATTGGCGAGGGGGCGGCTGTGGCAGACGCGATCCTGTGGCCCGGGTGCCGGCTGGATGGCGGCGCTTCCGTGCGTCACGCCATCCTCGGCCATCGCTGTCACCTCGGCAACAGCGTCTCCGTCACAGGCGTCTCCGTCACAGACGCCGCCGTGCTCGGCGACGACACGACGCTGACCGATTACACCCAGGTTTAAGTAGGAATGACCATCAACCCCGACATCTTCAAGGCATACGACATTCGCGGCCTCTACCCGGGCGAGGTCAACGAGCAGGTCGCGCGGCTCATCGGCCGCGGATTTGCCGCCTACCTCGATGTACCCAAAGTAGCCGTCTCGCGGGACATGCGGGTCTCCTCCCCCGCCATTGCGGCGGCGTTCATCCAGGGCGTGCGCGAGCAGGGCGTCGACGTCGTCGACTACGGGATGCTCGGCACCGACATGATGTATTTCGCGGTCGCCCACGACCGCCTCGGCGGCGGCGCGCAGATCACGGCGTCCCACAATCCCGGACAGTACAACGGCATCAAGATGGTGCGGGCGGAGGCGCTGCCCCTCAGCGGCGACGCCGGCATCGGCGACATCCGCGACATGATCGCCGGCGACAGGCTGCCCCCGCCGGCGAAGACGCCCGGCAGCCTCGCCACTCGCTCGGTGGTCGATCAATACGTCGAGAAGGTGATGTCCTTCATCGACCCCGCGGTCATCACGCCGTTCAACGTCGTGCTCGATGCGGGGAGCGGCATGGGCGGCCTTGTGGCGCCCCTGCTCTTCGACCGCCTTCCCTGCCGCACGACGCGCCTCTGTTTCGACATCGACGGGACATTTCCGAACCATGAGGCCAATCCGCTCATCGAGGAGAACCGGGCCGACATCACCGCCGAAGTGATCCGGCAGAAGGCCGACGCCGGTATCGCCTGGGACGGCGATGCGGATCGCTGCTTCTTCATCGACGGGAGCGGCGAGTTTATTTCCGGCGATTTCATCACCGCGCTCCTGGCAGAGGCGTTCCTGCTGAAGCATCCGGGGTCGACAATCGTGTACGACCTCCGCGCGAGCCACGCCGTCAGGGATACCGCGGCGAAATACGGCGGGCGCGCCCTGAAGAATCGTGTCGGGCACGCCTTCATCAAGCGGCGGATGCGCGAGGAAGACGCCATCTTCGGCGGCGAGGTCACAGGGCACTACTACTTCCGCGATTTCTATTACGCGGACAACGGGTTCATCCCGGCGCTCCTCATCCTCGAGCTGATGTCCAGGAAGGGACAGCCGCTCCGCGACCTGCTACGGCCCTATCGCGAACGCTATTTCATTTCCGGGGAGATCAACACGAAGCTGCCGTCGATGCGCGAGGTGCCGAAGAAGCTCGAGGCCATCGAGGCGCGCTACAAGGATGCCGAGATCGAAAAGCTGGACGGCATCTCGGTGGACTATCCCGACTGGCACTTCAACGTGCGGCCGTCGAACACCGAGCCGCTGCTCCGCCTGAATCTCGAAGCGGCCTCGCCGGCGATGATGGAGAAAAAGCGAGACGAGATACTGGAAATTATCCGGGGCTAGGCTCGGGACGTATTGGAGCGGGCGACGGGAATCGAACCCGTGTTCGTGGCTTGGGAAGCCACTTTCTTGCCACTAGAAGACGCCCGCTCGTCCCTGACGCTCAGGCATTATCTCATCCTCTTCTACCGGAACGAAAGGCCCGCGCCGGCGACGATAGTATTCGTCTTCGGCGTGCTCGCCTCGTCCGTCACCCTCGCGGCAACCATGTGCAGGCGGACGTCGAACGAAAACGCGACGTGCGTGCTCATGAACCAGCGGGCGCCGCCACCGACGTTGATCGCCTGGAGGCGCTGCAGTTCGAGCACCTTCTCCTCCACCGTCGACGCCGAGCTGCTGCTTCCCGACGCGTACGGCGACGCCGTCGCCCTGATGCGCATCTGCCCCACTCCAGCGCTGAAATAGCTCCAACCAGTAGACGATCCGAAATTGAGTGACAGCTGCGGCGCCAGAGTCGTCATCGCGCTGTCCACGTCGGGGCTTGTCTGTCGCGGAGGGGGCGACGACGTGCTGCTGGTGCTGGGTTGCGCGGGGGACGCTCGCCCGGCTGTGCGGGAGAGACTCGCGCCAATGCCGAGCCGCGCCGGACCAATCCGCAACGGATAGACATGGCCGCCGACGTCCAGCCCGAGACTACGCGTGGGGACGAGCGTGCCTGACGGCAGGGGCGGGAAGAAGCTGGGATCCTTCGGAAGACCTGCCATGGCCACGTGCAGATCGACGACGTACGGTCCCGGCGGTCCGGGCTCCTGTGCCAACGCCATGGTTGGAACGAGGACGATGGCGGCAAGCCCAATCAGATACACGCCGACGGGCATCGCGTCAGTAGCCTTTGGCGGTCGCGGTCGGCTGCTGGCCGCGCGACTCCTGTACGATCCTGACGCCCGCGCTCGCGCCGATGCGGGTCGCGCCTGCCGCGACCATTGCCTTCAGGCCCTCGAGATCGCGCACGCCGCCGGCCGCCTTCACGCCCATCTCTTCGCCGACCACGCGCCGCATGAGGGCCACGTCGTGGGCCGTAGCGCCGCCAGGGCCGAACCCGGTGGAGGTTTTCACGAAGTCGGCGCCGGCGGCCTTCGCCAGCGTACAGGCCGTGATCTTTTCCTCGTCGGTCAGCAGGGCGGCCTCGATGATCACCTTGCTGACCGCACCCGCTTCCCGGCACGGAGCCGCCACCGCATCGATGTCGCGCTCGACCACGCGGAGATCGCCTGACTTCAGCGCGCCGACGTTGATGACCATGTCGATTTCACACGCCCCGTCGAAAATCGCGCGCCGTGTCTCGAAGTGCTTGACGTCAGCGGTCGTCGCACCCAGTGGAAACCCGACCACCGAGCAGACCTTGACGCGGCTCCCCTTCAGCAACGAGGCGCAGAGCGACACCCAGGTCGGGTTGACGCACACGCTGGCGAATTCATACTGGGCCGCCTCGCGGCAGATCGTCTCGATCTCGGCCCGGGTGGCGTCCGGCTTGAGGAGCGTGTGATCGATCATCGCGGCCACGGTGCCGGCCGATCCCCCGGTGGCGTGGAGGCCGAGCCTCGTCGCGCCGGCTTCGAGAATGTCCTTCAGCCGATCCGGACAGCATTCGTAGAGGAGCGAGTGGCACCCGCACCGCTCGGGAACCGGGCCGCCCTGCGCGGCGGCGAGTTCCTCAACCACGATCTGAATCAGGCGATGAATATCGGCGGGCTGCATCCGACTCGAGCGCTCAGGGCCGTCTGGTTTCAAGATCGCGGATCTTGGCCAGCCGGCGCATATACCTGGCTTCGCGCATGGGGGTCGCCAGGAATGTATCGACGATGGCGAGCGCCTCCTCAGGCGTCAGGAGCGTGGATCCGAGCGCCAGCACGTTGGCGCCGTTGTGCTCGCGGGCGTATCGCGCCAGCGTCTGGGTGACGCACATCGCGGCGCGGATGCCGTCCACCTTGTTCGCCGCAATCGTCGATCCCAGCCCCGCGCCGTCGAGCACGATGCCTGCGTCCGCCTCGCCGCGCGCCACCTGCACGGCCACGAGTGCGGCCGTGTCGGGGTAGTCGACAGGCTCGCTGGTATCAGTCCCGAGATCGTGGACGGCAATCCCCCGCCCGCGCAGGTGCTGCCGAATCGCGGCCTTGAGCGCGACGGAGGTGTGATCGCCGGCAATCGCGACGGTGCGAATGTCGGAGGGAGGCGCAAGCGCGGCAAGGTCGACGTCGGGCGTATCGCGAACGATCGCAATGCGACGCGCCTTCAAGGTGTCGTGCGCGAGCGGCGTCACATGTCCCCCGGCGACCAGCACGATCGTGCTTCCGTACTCGAGCGATCGCGCGTCCGCCTCGGTGACCATCTGAAACCGCTTCATCGACGACGTATGTTACTGTGATTCGCCTTCGTCGTGGCTCCCATGCAGGTACTCATATCGGCTGAACAGATCCAGGCGCGCGTGCGCGAACTCGCCGCCGAGATCCATCGCGACCATCCCGACGGTGTCCACCTGATCGCGGTCCTCAAGGGCGCCTTCGTCTTCCTCTCGGACCTCGCGCGTGCCATTCCCGGATCGTGTTCCCTCGACTTCATGGCCGTCTCCAGTTACGGCTCGAGCACCAAGTCCTCCGGCCAGGTGCAGTTGCTGAAGGATCTCGAGAGCGGCCTCGAAGGGCGCGACGTGATCATCGTCGAGGACATCGTGGATACAGGCCTCACGCTGGCCTACATGCAGCAGATCCTGCAGGCGCGGTCGCCGCGGCGCCTGCGGACCGCATGCCTCCTGAGCAAGCCATCACGGCGCAAGGTGGACGTGCCGGTTGATTACATCGGCTTCGAGATCGAAGACAAGTTCGTGGTGGGATACGGCCTCGACTACGCCGAGCGGTACCGTAATCTGCCGCACATAGCGGTGATCGACCCGCCTTTGTAGGAAAGCGGCGAGTTAGTTCACCGCCGCGCGCACTTTCACGGCCCACTGCCTCGCCTCCGCGAGGATAGCGGATTCGTTCAGCGTCGCCATCTTTCGATCCCGCATCAGCACCTTCCCGTTCACGATCGTCGTCCTCACGTCGTCGCCGCGGGTCGTGTAGACGAGATGCGAGACCGGGTCGTACATCGGGGTCTGGCGTGCGGACGCCATACTCACGACGATCACGTCGGCGCGCTTGCCCGGCTCGAGCGACCCGATCGCGCGGTCCATGCCGAGCGCACGCGCGCCGCCGATCGTGGCCATTTCGAGCGCCTGGACGGCACTGACCACGCGAGGATCGCCGGTGTGCACCTTGTGCAGCAGCGACGCAAGCCTCATCGCCTCGAACATATCCAGGTCGTTGTTGCTGGCGGCGCCGTCGGTGCCGAGGCCAACGGCGACGCCGGCAGCCAGATACGCCGGCACAGGCGCGACGCCGCTCGCGAGCTTCATGTTGCTCTCGGGATTGTGGGCAATCCCGACGCCCCGCGCGCGCAGCAGCTCCACCTCCGACTGGGACGCCCAGACGCCATGCGCCGCAAGGACCGACGGCCCCAGAAACCCGAGACGGTCCAGATACTGGATCGGCGATGTCTGGAATCGCTCCTGTGATGTCTTTGCCTCATCCTGCGTTTCCGCCAGATGAATCAGTGTCGGAACGCCGTAACGCCGCGCCAGATCGCGCGCCGCGGTAAGGGTGGGGCCGTCCAGCGTATACATCGCGTGGGGCGCCACAGCCGGCGTAATGAGGGGATCCCCTTTGAAGGCCTTGATGAAGGCTTCCGCACGGATCAGCGCCTCGCCCGGCGTTTTTGCATCGGCGACCGGGAACTGGATCACGGTTTGTCCCAGGACGCCGCGCAGCCCGGCAGCCTTCGTCTCCTTCGCAATCTCCTCTTCGAAGTAATACATGTCGGCGTAGGTCGTCGTGCCGGACTGGATCATTTCCAGGAGCGCCAGGCGGGTGCCCGCGCGGACCATGTCCGGCGACACCGTCTTCGCCTCAGCCGGAAAAATGTATTTCGTCAGCCATTCCATCAGCGCCAGATCGTCGGCCAGTCCCCGGTACAGCACCATCGGCGCGTGGGTGTGGGTGTTGATCAGACCCGGTAAGACCACCTGCCCTGAGGCGTCGACGGTGGTCGCGCTGCGGAAGTCCCGGCCGATGGCATCCGCGGTATCGACCGCCGCGATATCCGTGCCGTCAATCGCGACGCTGCCGTTCGCAATCACCCGCCGGCCGGCATCCATGGTGACGACTGTGCCGTTGGCCACGATCAGTGAGACATTGCGCTGGTTCGTCTGCGTCGACGTCTGTGTCGACATGACGGCGAAGGCGACGACGAGAACCAGGAAGCCGGCGACCAGGGTGAATCGGCGATTCATGGGCACTAGAATAGTCCGTCGTGCCCACCCACATCGTGACCCACCCGCTCGTGCAGGATGCGCTCATGGAGCTCCGGGACGTTCGCACGGACCCGCCGGCGTTCCGTCGTGCGGCCAATCGAATCAGCGTGCTCCTGGCGGCCGAAGCGCTTCGCGACGTCCCGTCAACGCGGGGCACGGTCACGACCCCGCTCGGGCCGGCCGGCGGCGTGGTGGTCAAGGGCGACGTCGTCGTCGTACCGGTGCTGCGTGCCGGCCTGGGCATGCTCGACGCCGTGCTCGAACTGCTGCCGGCCGCGCGCGTGGGCCACATCGGCCTCCAGCGCGACGAAGCGACCGCCATTGCGTCGAAGTACTACTCGAAGCTCCCCGCGGACCTGAGTCAGAGCTATGTGCTGATGATTGACCCTATGCTGGCCACCGGCGGCAGCGCGGTCGCGGCGATCGACATGATCAAGGCCGCCGGCGCGAAGCTGATTCGCATGATCTGCATCGTCGCGGCGCCCGACGGCATCGCCCTCGTCGAGCGTCACCACCCGGACGTTCCGGTCTATACGCCGGTCGTCGACGACCACCTGAACGCGCACAAGTACATCGTGCCCGGACTCGGGGACTTCGGCGATCGCCTCTATGGAACCGAATAGTCGGAACCGAATAGTTGGAACGGAATAAGTTAGACTGAGATTACCGGACGCGTAGCTCAGTTGGTTAGAGCGCGCGCTTCACACGCGCGAGGTCGCAGGTTCGAGTCCTGCCGCGTCCACCACCACATACACAAAGAGGGCAATCCTTCGAGAAGGACTGCCCTCTTTGTGCCTCGCGGCATTGGCGACTGGCGCCTGCTACGAGGTCTTCTTGAGCTCCGCGACGAGCGCTTCGAGTATCGACACGTACTCCGCGTCGCTCGCCTGAAACGCCTTCATGTAGTCCTGCTCGGAGATCTTGGCCTTCCGCCAGTCGCCGTCGAACGAATAGCCCTTGCCCTGGATCTCCGCGGTATCGAGCTGATTCTGCCGGCGCCGGGCAAAGAGTCCGTCCGCACCGCCGTCCGAAATCAGGACCTTCGACTGGGGGACCGAGGCGCTGTTCAAGTCGATGTAGACGTCGCGATAGGCCTTCTTCGCGATGTTCTCGTCCATCCGCTCGTACGCCGTGTAGCGGGCTTTCACCACGAGCAGCTGGCTCCCGGGGAAATACAGTGCGCCGATGAACTGGTCCGTGCCCAGCTTCGCGGCTGCGCTATCGAGCTTCCGGGCGTCGAGCAGCTTCTTGAGTTCGCCCGCGAGCTGCGTGGACTTGGAGTCCTGCGCCGACGCGAGCGCCGGAACGAGCGCGAGCACACATACGGCGGCGAGGCAGCGAAGGCGAGTCAGGTGGTGCAACATCGGAAATACCCCTTGAAGATAAATAGGTTCTTGGCGCGACTTGTATCACCGGACGAACCGGCCGTCAATCGAGTGTCTATCCGATGAACATCGGGTCGTCGGGATCGCCCGCCGCCTTCTGCTCTTTGCCGTCTGGCGTCCGCGACTTCCGGAACATGCCCAGGATCCCGCTGAACACCGATGCGGCGCGCGCCGCGTCTTCGGTGAGCCCGCGCAGGCCCGCCTGGACCCTCTCGACGCCCTCCTCCACCTGGCCGGCGACGCGATTCACGCGCCGCGCCACGCGCAGGGCCATGACGATGGCCGCCACCTGGATGACCGCCATCACCAGGACAGACACGGCGATCACACCGAGAAAGAGGTCCGCCACTAAAACAAGCTTACGCGGACATTGAGGAACTTGCGCGGGTCCGCGCGGATGTCGCGCACCAGGGCGCGCAGCTCCCCGACGGCGCCGTTCATGTTTTCGTACAGCTGTTTGTCCTTCAGGAGCTGGCCCGCCGTGCCGTCGCCCTGCTCCAGCCCGCCCATCACCTTATCCAGCCGGTCGGACATCGAGTTCAGACGGTTATAAAGCTCGCGGTCGCTGATCAGCGCGCCCGCGGTGCCTTCACCGCGGCTGATCCGTCCGGTAATCGCGTCCATGTTTGCCGTCGTACTGGACAGGGACTTCGCGAACGCATCGTCCGTCAGAAACTTACCGAGACTCCCCTCACCCGCCCGGACGCGCGCGGTAATCATCTCGAAGTTCTGCATCGACCGTTCGAGCGCCTCCGCGGCCGCCGGGTCGTTCGCGAGGCGGCCCAGGGTGCCGCGGCCCGCGCTGACGTTACGCACGACGTCCTCGGCCGACGCCACCAGCGCGTTCATTTCCTGATACAGCGCGTCATTCGTGAAGAGCTGCCCCACGGTGCCGCGGCCCGCGCGGATATCACGGAGCAGCGCGCTGATCTGCTCGATCCCCTGCGTTGCCTGGGTGGTCACTTCGGCCAGCGACCCGACCGCGACACCCGACGGGACATAGCCCCACTCAGGAATCGGCGTGCCGGCGGTCGAGGGCGTGATGTCCACTGCCGCCTCGCCGAGGAGCGACACCGACCCGAGCGCCGCGGTGGAACCCGTGGTCACGCGCGGCCGCATCTCCTCGGAGATCTCGAAGGTGACTTCGAGGCGATCGCCGACAAACGCGATCTCCGTCACCGTTCCGACGGGGACGCCGGCAATGCGCACCTGCGACCCTTCGTTGAGGCCCGCGGTGTTCGCAAAGACGGTCTTGAGCGCATAGCGCTCCCACGAAAATCCGCCGGCGCCGCTCAGGGCGAAGATGAGCACCGCCGCCAGCGCAAGCGCGGCGATGGAGATGAGGCCGATCTTGAGCTCGGCCCACGCAAGTGATCGAGTACGCGGCATTGATGTAATCCTTGGTCTCTAGTCCTGAGTCTCTAGTGCGACGACAGAAACGCCCGGATATACGCGTCGCTCCTGGCCGCTTCGCGAATCTCGGCGGCGTGTCCTTCGAACGCAATCCGCCCGTCCTTCAACATGATGAACTCGGCCTCTTCCGCCTTCTCGGGATCGGCCAGGACGATCTGGACGCCGTCGGCGGCGCGGACCGCCTCGTGCGTCGCCACGCGAAACGCGTCGCGCAGCTGGTGCGTCACGACAATCGAGCTCACGTTCTCCAGATCGCGCAGCTTGATGATCTCATCATCGACGGTATCGGCTGTGATCGGATCCAGACCGGTGGTCGCCTCGTCGTAGAGCAAAATCCGCGGCTTGAACGCCATCGCGCGCGCGATCGCCACCCGGCGCCGCTGGCCGCCCGAGAGGTCCGACGGCATCCGATCGATGAATTCCGCCAGGCCGATGAACCCGAGCACTTCCTCTACCCGGGCGCGCACCTCGGGCAGCGGCATGTCCGTCTCTTCGTAGAGCTTGTAGCCGACGTTCTCCGCCACCGTCAGCGAGTCGAACAGCGCGCCCTCCTGGAAGACCATCCCGAGGTCGTCGCGCACCTTCATCATCTCGACTTCGGTCATCGAATCGACGCGCTCGCCGTTGACCCAGATCACACCGCTATCGGGCTTCAACAGGCCGACGATCAGCTTCAGGATCGTCGACTTCCCAGAGCCGCTCGCGCCCAGAAAGATCTTCGTATGACCGGTGATCAGGGTGAAGCTCACCTCGCGGAGCACGACCTTCTCGTCGAACGCCAGCGACACCTTGTCGAAGACGACGATGGGCGCGCCAGGCCCGAGCGCCTCGTCTACCGCCGCCGGCCGATCGTTCGCCTGCAGTGCCATCAGTACAGCAACTCGATGAGCAGCGGCGTCACGAAGAAATCAACCGCAATCACGCCGACCGACGCGGCGACCACCGCGTTGGTCGTCGCGCGCCCGACGCCCTGCGTGCCGCCGCGCGTCCGAAGACCTACGTGGCACCCGATCGTCCCGATGACCAGGCCGAGAAAGAAGGGCTTGATGATCCCCATCCACGCATCTCCGAGGTACAACGCGTCGGTCACCGACTGCCAGTAGATCCCGGAGGCGATATTCAGATTCACCACCGCGATGACCCATCCGCCGATGAGCCCGGAGGCATCGGACATGACCGTCAGGACCGGCGCCATCAGAAAGCACGCGAGCACCCGCGGCACGACCAGCTTGCGGACCGGGTCCGTCCCGAGCGCCCGCAGCGCGTTGATCTGATCGGTCACCATCATCGATCCGAGCTCCGCCGCGATGCCCGAGCCGACGCGTCCCGCCAGCATCAGCCCCGTCAGCACAGGACCCAGCTCCTTGATCATCGACGCGCTGACGAGCCGGCCTACCAGCGACCGGGCGCCGAACTGATCGAGCGTCATCCCGCTCTGAAGCGCCAGCGCGGCACCCGTGAAGAATCCGGTGAGCAGCACCACGGTCAGCGACCCGATGCCGATCGTCTCGAACTGCTCGACGACGTCGCGGAAGTAAAACGGCCGCGAGAAGACGGCTCGTACGGTGGCCCACGTCAGGTGCGTGTATTCCTGCACCTCCAGCACCGCCGCCTTGATTCGCTGCTCCAGAGCCACGTGCTACAGGTCCGTTGTCGGCCCCGACAGCCCGAGCTCGCGGGTCCGCAGGGTTTTGAGGCGATCGCGCAGCGAGGCCGCCCGCTCGAAATCGAGGTTCGCGGCTGCCGACTTCATCTCGCGCTGCAGACGCGTAAGCTCGGCATCCAGCTCCGCCTGCGTCCGGAATGTCTCCCGTTCGTCCACAGGCCCGGACATGTAATCCCGCTCGTACACACTCGACATCACCTCGTCGATCGCGCGCACGACGGACTCGGGCGTGATGCCGTGTTCCTCGTTATAGGCCGCCTGCAGCGTCCGGCGCCGCGCAGTCTCGGCCATGGCCGTCTTCATCGATGCGGTGATCGTATCCGCATACATGATGACGCGGCCATTGACGTTCCTGGCCGCCCGCCCCGACGTCTGGATGAGCGACCCGGCCGAGCGGAGGAACCCTTCCTTGTCGGCGTCGAGAATGGCGACGAGCGACACCTCAGGGAGGTCCAGCCCCTCGCGCAGCAGGTTGATGCCGACCAGGACGTCAAAGGTGCCACGCCGGAGCTCGCGGAGGATTTCAACCCGCTCCAGCGTGTCGATATCGGAGTGCAGGTACCGGACCTTCACGCCGAGTTCCTGGTAGTACGTCGTGAGGTCTTCCGCCATGCGCTTGGTCAGCGTGGTGACGAGCACGCGCTCCCTGCGCGAGGCGCGATCGCGAATTTCCGACAGGAGGTCGTCCACCTGGCCCCGCACGGGCCTGACTTCAATCGGCGGATCCATGAGGCCGGTCGGCCGGATGACCTGCTCGACGACCACGCCCCCCGCTTTGGCCAGCTCGTATGGTCCTGGCGTCGCCGACACGAACACCACCTGTTTGACCCGCTCCTCCCACTCCTGGAAGTTCAGCGGCCGGTTGTCGAGCGCCGACGGCAGGCGGAATCCGTAGGCGACGAGCACCTCTTTGCGCGACCGATCGCCGTGATACATCCCGCGCACCTGCGGCACCGACTGGTGGCTCTCGTCGACGATGATCAGGGCGTCCTCAGGCAGATAGTCGAGGAGCGTGGGCGGCGGTGCGCCTGGCGCGCGGCCGGTCAGGTGGCGCGCATAGTTCTCGATGCCGTGGCAGTACCCGATCTCCTTCATCATCTCCAGATCGAACATCGTCCGCTGGTGCAGCCGCTGGGCCTCGAGGAGTTTCCCCTCCGATTCGAGCTGGCCCCGGTACCATTCGAGCTCCGCCTTGATCGTGTCCACGGCAAGCTTGGTGCGGTCTCGCGACGTCACAAAGTGTGACTTCGGAAACACCGACACCTTTTCCAGGCGCCGCAGCACTTTGCCGGTCAGCGCGTCGAACCAGGCCAGCTCGTCGATCTCGTCGCCGAACAACCCGATGCGAAGCGCGTGCTCCTCGTAGGACGGCACCACCTCGACGATGTCGCCGCGCACCCGGAACGTGCCGCGCCCGAACTCGGTGTCGTTCCGCTCGTACTGGATTTCCACCAGCTTCCGGAGAATCTGGTCCCGGTCGATGCGCTGCCCCACCTGCAGCGGAAGCAGCATCCCGTAGTACGCCTCCGGCGATCCGAGGCCGTAGATGCAGGACACGCTCGCCACGATGACGACATCGCGCCGCTCGAACAGCGACCGCGTCGCCGACAGGCGCATGCGATCGATCTCGTCGTTGATCGTCGCTTCCTTCTCGATGTACGAGTCGGTGGCGGGTACGTAGGCTTCCGGCTGGTAATAGTCGTAGTAGCTGACGAAGTACTCGACGGCGTTCTGCGGGAAGAAGTGCTTGAACTCCTGGTAGAGCTGCGCCGCGAGTGTCTTGTTGT
This sequence comes from Candidatus Sulfopaludibacter sp. SbA3, assembly GCA_945903265.1. GTDB lineage: Bacteria > Acidobacteriota > Vicinamibacteria > Vicinamibacterales > UBA2999 > CAXNKG01. Next base: position 151,383 of record CAMDNQ010000001.1, on the reverse strand, counting down.
GCGCCATCACCAGCGTCGGCCGGTTCACCGCCGCCATGACCTGCGCCATGGTGAAGGTCTTGCCCGAGCCGGTGACGCCGAGAAGGACCTGGTGCGAGTCGCCCCGGTTGAGTCCCTCGATCAGCTCGGGAATGGCGCGAAGCTGATCGCCGCGGACTTCGAAGTCGCTGACCAGCGAAAACCGATCCGGCAGGCTACTGTTCCTTGTAGAGCGCGAAGTAACCCTGGCGCGACTGGAGGCGGAAGTCCCTGAGGCCAGGGCGGACCGCGCGAATCTGGACGCGCCGCCATTTGCCGTCCTGCGCGGTGTTGGTCGAGACGTAGCCGAGCGTGTACTGGCTGCGGATCTGCGCGACGATCGTGTCGTACGCCTCTTCGACGTCCTTCATGGCCGACGGAAAGAAGGCCCGGCCGCCGGTAGTCTCGGCGATCTGGGTCAGCCGCATCCGCTGGTTCGTGCGGACGCTCCCCGGCTGGTTCGAAAGAAAGCCGACCGAGTGGATGGTCACGTCCGACGCGCGAATCAGCGTGAGCGCATCGCTGAAGCCGAGCGTGCTGCGCGTATCGCCGCCGTCGGTGTAGATGACCAGGATCGTGCGCCCTTCATTCTCGGCGGCGCCGTCGAGAAACACGCCGAGCGCGTCGTGCATCGCCGTGTACCCGTCCGGCTTCCGGGAGCGGATGCGTTCGACCATCCGGGGGAAGTCGCGCTGCCCGTATGTCGTGACGCGGACCTCGGTGTCGAAATCGACGAGCGTCATGTCCTCGGCCTGGCTCAGGGTATTGAGGAATCGGATCGCCGCCGACCGCGAGAGGTTGATGTCCTCGCCCATGCTGCCGCTCGTGTCGAAGAGCAGGCCGACGCGGAGCGGAATCGTGTCGTCGACGCCGCTCGCGAAATAGGTCAGCGTCTGCTTCCTGCCGTCCTCGAGCACCTCGAAATCCTCGCGCGTGAGGTCGCCGATGAACTCGCCCTTCCGATCGGTCACGGTCACGCCCATCTGGACGAGATCGATCCCGGCCCGGAAGGTGGCCTGCTGACCCCGCACCGGTGCCGGACCGGCGAAGAGCGCCGTGACGATCGCCAGACAGAGAAAACAGCGCGGGAACATGAGGAATTCCATCGATCCTACACCGGGGACACGACGCTCATGCGAACGCCGGGCGTATAATTGGCGTTTCGCGCCATGGGACAGAACGATTCACAGGCGGTCGTGGCTCACATATGAGGTGTCTGGCGGTCTGTCAGACCGAGCTGGTCATCAGAATGCTCGACGAGATTCTGCTGCCCAGCTTCGAAGTTGAATACCTCGTCGAGAGCAAGCCGGTCGCCCGCCGCCTTCACGAAGCAGGGTTCAACGTCACCGGCGCCGACCCGCGCCGCACCGATACCTATCTCAAAGCCGACGTCACTCCCGGCACCTGCGTCATCGTCGAGGACAACGGACGCAAGAGCCTCCGCAAGACCGTGGAGGCGATTCGCGACGCCGGCGGCACCCTCATCTACGTCCTCGGCGTCGGGATCTCGGATTTTCGGAAGCGCGAAGAGGAGCTCAAGTCGCAGTTTCCCGAGCTGAACTACCTGGCGCTCTCGGAGCTCTTCGGCAATCCGCTGCTCACCGAGTTCAGCCGGTCCATCACGCGCCTCAAGGTCCAGCAGTACCAGCGTTTTCTCGCCGACGCCGATCGCATCCTGATCCTCCTGCACAACGAACCCGATCCGGACGCGCTGGCGAGCGGTCTGGCGTTGCGCAACGTCCTGCGCCGCACCAGGCAGACGGCGATCATCGGTGCGCTGCAGGGAGTCTCGCGGCCGGAAAACGTGCGCATGGTGAATCTGCTCGACATTCATGTCGAGCCGGTCACGGCCCAACAGGTCGGAAACTTCGACCGGGTCGCCATGGTCGACGTGCAGCCGCACTATTTCGGCGGCGTCATCGACAAGGTGGACCTCGTCATCGATCATCACCCTGAGCAGTCCGGGTACAGCGCCGTCTTCAAGGACATCCGCCCCGACTACGGCTCGACGTCGACGATCCTGACGGAGCACCTGCGCGCAGTCGACGCCAATATCTCCGAGCGCACCGCCACCGCACTGCTCTATGCGATCAAGTCCGACACGCTGTTCTTCAACCGGCAGGCGAATCGGGTCGACATCGACGCGTTCTCCTACCTGTATCCGCTGGCGGACGCCGCGCTGATCCGCAAGATGGAGGGCGCTGAAATCACGATGGAGCGCCTTGAATACGTGCTCAAGGCCCAGCAGCACGGCCGCATGGTCGAGCAGGTCTTCTGCGCATTCCTCGGCACGACGCCGCGGGAAGACTTCATCCCGTACGTCGCGGATTTCTACCTGCAGCTGGAAAACGTGAAATGGACGATCGTGTCGGGGATCGTCAACGACACGCTGATCGTGTCGGTCCGGAACCTCGGCTACTCACGCAACGCCGGCGAATTCGTCCGGAAGTACTTCGCGGATATCGGGAGCGCCGGCGGCCATCGCGCGATGGCCAAGGCGGTGGTGCCGCTGCGGGCATTCCGCGAGAAGTACGGCAACGTCGACGCCGACGGCTTTACGGACCGCGTCCTCGCCATGGCGCTCGAATTCCTCCACGAGCACCAGCCGCACGAGAAGAAGCTCGTAAAAGCCTGATCGGCTGGTGGTTGGTGGTTGGTAGTTAAAGCCGTCCTAAACCGGCTTCGACGTCCGCGAGGATGTCCTCTGAGGCTTCGCAGCCGACGCTGAAGCGGATAAACCCCTCGCCCACCGCGTCACTGCCCCACCGCGCGCGCCGCTCCGCCATCGAATGCACGCCGCCGAAGCTCGTCGCCTGCCTGACGAGGGAGAGCGCGCCGAGGAACGTGTCAGCACGCTCGCGGGTGCCGAGGTCGAAGCTGACGAGGCTGCCAAAGCCCGTCATCTGCTTTTTCGCGATCGCGTGCCCGGGGTGCGTGGCCAGCCCGGGATAGTGGACCGCGGACACCGTTCGATTGGCCGCAAGCGCCGCCGCGAGGCTGCCCGCTGTCGCACACTGCCGCGTGAGCCGCACCGGGAGCGTCGGCAACGACCGGTGTGCAAGCCACACCTCCATCGGCCCGGGAATCGCCCCGTGATGCGTCCGCCACGCCCGCAACGCCTCTGCCCGCTCGGCGTCTGCCGTAGCCACATGGCCGAGGATCACGTCGCTGTGGCCGCTGATGGCTTTCGTGTCCGACGCGACGACGTACGTCGCGCCGAGGGCGAGCGGCTGCTGCAGATACGGAGTCGCCGTGGTGTTGTCGACGACGACGAGAACGCCCTTTGCGCAGGCGGCGTCGGCAATCGCGCGAATGTCGCACACGTCCAGCAGCGGATTGCTCGGCGTTTCCAGCCACACCATCTTGGCGCCATCGAGTGCGCCCAGCGCGGCGCTGTCGCGTGTTGGCGCCAGGCGGATCGTGATGCCCATCGGCTCCAGCCATGTGGAGGCAAGCCGGCGCACCGCGTAGTACGAATCGGCGGGCAGGACAACGGTCTCGCCGGGTTTTACTGTCACGCCAAGCACCGCGGCAACGGCAGCCATCCCGGACGCGTAGGCCACGGCATGCCCGCCCTCGAGCAGCCCGAGCGCCGACTCCCACGCGGTCCAGGTGGGATTGTGAAAGCGTCCGTACGTCAGCTCGTGCTCCGCAGGCTGGCCTGGCGTCGTGTAGGTCGATGAAAACTGGGGGCCGGCCAGAAAGCTTCCGGCTTCCGTGTTTTTCCGGAAGCCGGCATGGACGATCTCGGTGTCGCGATGCATCAGAGGTCCTGTACCTGCGCCAGGCGCTCACCGCTGGCGCCCACAACCGGCTCGATGAACTGGTGATACGCATCCTCATAGGCCCGGCTCATGACCTCGCCGAGATCCTGACGCCGGTCGGACGCCTCGTCATAGGCGCCGTCGAAATCGAACGGGCCTACCGGGTTATGGGAGGGCGAAATCAGATAGACCGAATCGAACCGCAGGCGAGACATCTCGGCCGCATCGCGCAGCGATGCCGATTCGGCCGCGGCGAGAAAATCGCCCAGCCGATGCCGCAGCTCGAGCCTCAGGGCGCGGAGTCGATGCGGCACCTGCGGCGCCGCGACGCCGCTGACGAGAATGGCCTGCGAGACGCCGGCCGCGGCCAGCTCTTCGAGCAGACGAATGGAGGCGCCAGGGCGATCGCACAGACGATGCGTTTCCCCCCGCCAGTAGCTCTCGATGCTGAACGACAGCGGATACGGATCGCAGACGAGCGGCGGTGTCAGCGCGGCGCCCACGAGATCGAACGTGTGCTCGGCCCCGGCGCCGGCGAGATCCAGCGCTTCCGACCGCCGCTCAGTTCCTGGCCGCGCGGCGCAAAACTCGCGGCGATACGGTTCGCGCAGCAACGCGCCCACCACGTCGCGATGCGAGTCGAGGTCGGTGGCGACAATCATCAGCTCCCGGAATCCGGGCTGTCCCAGACTCTCCGACAGCACTTCGGCGTACCGCCGGCCCAGAGCGGCGCTCGTGGACAGCGCCGCCGGATCCCCTCCACGCAGCAGCTTCCAGAGCGCCGCCTCGAAGGCCGCGCGAACGCGAGTGGCATCAATGGGTGCGCCGAGCAGTCGCCAGAGACCCGATCCGCTGGCGCGCCGGCGTCCCGCTGTTCCGGCCGGCCACGGCCATCTCCAGCGGTAGAACTGGCGCACGCCGGCGGCCCGCCAGATGCCGTTGTCGTCCCAGAGCTGCGCGCCGCCGTCGATAGCGGCGAGTGCCGCCGCCGCCGCGCCGGCGCCATGCCCGGCCACGATGTCGATCTTGACGCCCGCTTCCTGCAGAGCGCGGAGCACACCTGCGTGATAGGCGCCATGCGCGCCGGTGCCGCAGAACACCAGCGCGGTTCGACGCTCAGGAGAATAGGGCTGCACGCCTACTCGAGATCGTGGATGGTGATGACCTTGATGAGCTCGAAGCGGCGCGGACCGTTCGGGGTGACGACCTTGACCTCGTCGCCGACCTCTTTGTTGAGGATGGCGCGGCCGATCGGAGACGAGGTGGAGATCATGCCCTTGTCGGCGTCGGCATCCTCGGGCATCACGAGCTGATACACAACCGTGTCGCCATGCTCGTCGTGCAGGTGAACCGTCGAACCGAACCCCGCGCGATCGTGCGGGATGCGATCCAGGTTGATCATCGAGATCTCGCCGACGCGCTTCTTCAACATCGCGATCTGCGAGTTCACGATCGTCTGCCGGTCCTTGGCTGCCTTGTACTCGGCGTTCTCACGGAGATCGCCCAGCTCCCGAGCGCGCTGGATCTCCCTGGGAAGATCGACCTTCAGCTCGCGCTCGAGCCCCGCAATCTCGTCGTAAAAACGCTTGAGGATGCGTTCCTTCATCGGAAAACTGACTTTAGCATATGGTTTGTGGTTGATAGTTGGTGGTTGGTGGTCCGATGACATTGATTTCGAGCCGGCAGCATCCGCTCGTCAAGGCGTTCCGTGACCTCGCGAACGCGCCGTCAGCCGACGGGACACGGCTCCTGCTCGACGGCGCGCATCTGGTGCGCGACGCGCTGGCGGCCGGCGCTGAATTCGAAGCCGCCGCGATCACCTCGTCGCACAGCGAGCGCGACACCGAAGAGGCGCGCGTCGCCGGGTCGCTTCGAGCCGTCGGCGTCGATGTCGCAATCGTGGGTGATCAGGCGTTCGGTGCCATCAGCCCCGTCCGCACCCCATCCGGCATCGCGGCCATTGTCCGCCTGGCGCCGGCGACGGCCGACGAGATTTGCCGCACGCCTGATGCGTTTGTCGTGGCGGCCGCCGGCGTGCAGGATCCCGGAAACCTTGGATCGCTGATTCGGGCCGCTGAAGCGGGAGGCGCGACGGGCATGCTTGTCTGCGGCGCATCGGCGAGCGCGTTCTCGTGGAAAACAGCGCGCGGCAGCATGGGCAGCCTCCTGCGCCTTCCCGTGGCGCACGGCCTCACGGCTGACACCGCGATCGCCGCCATGCGCCGGGCCGGCGGGCGGATTGTCGCGACGGCGCCGCGCGGCGGATCATCGCCCGACAGCGTGGACTGGCGGGGCCGCGTGCTGCTGCTCCTCGGAGGTGAGGGTGCCGGGCTGAGCGACGCAACCCTGTCTGACGTTGACGCGACTGTCACGATTCCCATGGCGCCGCCCGTGGAGTCGCTGAATGTCGCGGTGGCCGGAGCCGTGCTCATTTACGCTGCACGGCGGCAGCGCCTGTGACAGATTCGCTCTTCGACGATGACGAGCTTGGCGGGGAGCCGGGCCACTCGCCATCCAGCGGGACCCCGCTCGCCGAACGCATGCGGCCGCGCACGCTGGACGACGTCGTGGGCCAGGCGCACATTTTGGCGCCGGGCAAGCCTCTGCGGGAAGCGATCGAACGTGACCTGGTCCAGTCCATCATCTTCTGGGGTCCGCCCGGCACCGGGAAAACCACGCTCGCCCGCCTGATTGCCGACATGACGCGCGCGCATTTCGTCCAGTTCAGCGCCGTCCTGTCGAGCATCAAGGAGATTCGCGAAGTGATGGCGGCTGCCGAAATGCGGCGGCGGCGCTCCGGCCGGCGCACCATCCTGTTCGTGGACGAAATCCATCGCTTCAACAAGGCGCAGCAGGACGCGTTCCTCCCCCGCGTGGAGGCCGGCGACATCGTCCTGATTGGCGCCACGACCGAGAACCCGTCGTTCGAAGTCAACGCGGCTCTGCTCTCCCGATCGAAGGTATTCGTCCTCCAGCCGCTGAGCTCCGCAGACATCGAGACCATCCTGCGCCGGGCGGTGACCGACCGTGAGCATGGACTGGGCGACGAACCGCTGGTCGTCGCCGATGAGGCGATCACCGCGATCGCAAGCTTTGCAAATGGCGATGCGCGATCGGCCATCAACCTGCTCGAGTTCTCGGCGGGGTCCGCCCCGTTTGACGAGCGCGGGACGCGTCAACTCGGACTCCAGCAGCTCGAGGAGATGATCAAGCGGCGCGCCCTCCTGTACGACAAGGGCGGCGAGGAGCATTACAACCTCATTTCGGCGCTGCACAAGTCGATGCGCAACAGCGATCCGGACGCGGCGGTGTACTGGCTGGCGCGGATGCTGGAGGCCGGCGAGGACCCGATGTATGTCGCGCGCCGGCTTGTCCGATTCGCGTCGGAGGACGTCGGCAACGCCGATCCGCAGGCGCTGACGGTGGCCATCGCCGCGAAGGATGCAGCCCATTTCATCGGGATGCCCGAGGGCAATAACGCGCTCGCGCAGGCGGCCATCTATCTCGCCACCGCACCGAAGAGCAACGCCGTCTACACCGCGTATGGCGCGGCGTCAGCCGACGCACACCAGCAGGCGGCGGATCCGGTGCCGCTCCACCTGCGGAACGCGCCGACCAGGCTCATGAAACAGCTGGAATACGGGAAGGGCTACCAATACGCGCACGACGCACCGGATGCGGTCGCCGACATGTCCTGCCTGCCGGATTCGCTCGCGGGCCGGAAGTACTACACGCCGACGGAGCGGGGGTTTGAAAAGGAAATTAAACGGCGCCTCGATGGGTGGGAGGCGCTCAAGAAGAAGCGCCGCGACGGGTAATCAGTCGGCCTCATCCGAGGCGACCCGCAGTCCTGGAACCTTGCGGAACATCTCGTCGCGGACCGGCAGGATGAACGAGAACCGGTAATCGCCCTGCATCCGTCCGATCGGAATCCCCACCAGTTCGCCGCTCTGTCCCAGCACTCCGCCGCCGGACACACCCGGATGCCCGTCTGTCAGACAGGTCACGAGCCCGTTGGTCATGTGCTGGCCCACGTAGCCGGTGCTGAGAATGATGCCCTTGGAGTAGTCGTTCCCGAGGCGGAAGATCGGCTCGGCGAAGTCAAAGCCGTACGACGTGTCGACGGTGAGCGGCGGCAGGGTGATCTCGCCGCGCGCACGAACGATCGCCCAGTCCCCCTTGTGGACCTCGACGTTCGCATCGCCACTGTCGATGATCTGAACCGGCAGGTCGCGGTTCCGGTAGCGGACGGTCACCGACACGATGCGGCGTGCTTCGCGGCCTTCCTGCGTGTCATCCAGCGCAATAACCCCGTGCTTCACGGTAATGAAATAGCCGTTACCCAGATATCCCGCGGTGCCGTAACTGGTCTTGCCGAAGTTATCGACCGCGTTCAGCTCGACGAAGCTCTCACGACGCTCCCGGAGCAGCTGCACGGGCAGCAGCCCCATCTCCGCCTGCAGCTGGCGCTTCACCTCATCCACAATCGCGCTGTGTGCGGAACCGTCGGCCGACACCACGTCCGGCTGCCGATGTCCGTCGGTGCCTGAGGGCACGACCGCGTCCTCGCGCCGGCGAAGAATGCTCCGAGCGACATCATCCTGAAGCGCATCGATGCGCACGTCGTTTTCCGCCAGCTGCAGCGCCATGCGCTGCTGGGCGGTCCAGCTGCCCAGGCTGAAGGCGAGCGTCGACAACGACAGGGTGAGAGCGGCGTAAAGGATGAGTCGGCGGACGGGCAACTGCAATGCGAGTCTCCAAACTCTGCCGTCATCGCGCACACGGGTATCCCGCACGCGGATGAGCTAAACGCTTAGTTGTCAGTGAATTGCGAGCAACGTCAATCTAACAGCGGCTCAGTCCGGTGTCAAATCCGCTGGAAGTTCTTTTCGACCTCGCGGCGGGTCAGGCGCAGCATAACCGGCCGGCCGTGGGGGCAGATTGTCGAGTACGCGGTGCGCCGCAGCTCGTCGAGGATGTGGCTCATCTTCTCTCCTGTGAGCGGATAGTTCGCCTTCACAGCCGCGTGGCACGCCATCGTCGCGGCGATACGCTTGATCGCGTCCTCGACCCGCGACCCGCGATCCAGCCCCTCGAGGTCCTGTGCCATCGCACGTACCGCCGCCTCGCAATCCTCGCGTGTCAGGAGCGCCGGGAACGCCGCAATGCGCACGGCGCCACCGCCGAACTCCTCCAGCTCGAATCCCAGGCGCTCGAAATCCGCGGCGTGAGCGATCAGCGTCTGCCGCGCCGCCGCCGATACGTCGATGAGCATCGGCTCCAGCAGCCGCTGGCTCTCCATCCGTCCCGTCGTCAACCGCTCCAGAATCCGCTCGAACAGCACACGCTCGTGCGCCACATGCTGATCGACGATCGCGATGCCTTCATCGTCGACGGCGATGATGAACGTGTCGCGGAACTGCCCTAACGCGATCATTGGACGGATGACGGGAGCGGCCTCGGAAGGCGCGAGGGTGCGATCGGGCGAGGGTGCGAAGGCTTCGTGCGAAGGTGCGAAGGGGTGCGGCGGTGCGGGGGTGCCCGATGGCTCCGAGGTCCAACGGCTGGGATATGTGGTCGCATAGCCAGCCGGCAACGGCAGTGTCGTCGCGGGCGCATCGTACGGTCTCGGCGGCTCGAGCTGCAGCTGCGGCGCGGGGCCGCGGCCGAGCGCGTCTCCGAGCGTCCGGCGGATCACTTCGTGGACGTGCGACTGATCGCGGAACCGGACCTCCGCCTTCGTCGGATGCACGTTCACGTCGACCGCCGTGTGCGGCATCGAAATGAACAGGTGGACCTCCGGGCTGCGCTCCTTGATCGACGCGACGCTGTAGGCGTCGATGATCGCGTGGGCGATCGTCCGGTCCTTGACGATGCGGCGATTGACGAAGACGTTCTGGGGTCCGCGTGTCGGGCCCTGCTCGGCGAGCGCTGCGACGTAACCCAGGACCTTGATGTCGCCGTCGCGGCGGACTTCCACGAGGTCGGCACGGTCCCCGTAGAGCTGATACAGCCGGTCGCGCAGGGAGGAGACAGGCGGGCACTGAATGACCTTGCGGCCGGCGCTCGTCAGCGTAAAGCCGATTTCGGGATAGCAGAGTGCGAGCTGCGTGACGATCCGCGAGATCTGGCCGGACTCGGCGCCGTCCGACTTGAGGAACTTACGGCGCGCGGGCAGGTTGTAGAAGAGATCGGCGACCTCGACGCAGGTGCCTTCCGCCATGCCTACCTCGGTCACCGCCGTCACTGCCCCGCCGTTGACGCGCACTTCGGTGCCGGATTCGCTTCCGCGCGCGCGGCTCCGCAGAACGAAATGAGATACGGAGGCGATACTCGGCAGCGCTTCGCCGCGGAAACCGAGAGTGGCGATGCCTTCGAGATCCTCGGACCGGCCGATCTTGCTCGTCGCGTGGCGCTCGATCGCCAGCCGCGCGTCGTCAGGCACCATGCCGGAGCCGTCGTCCTCGACGCGAATCAGCTTCTTTCCACCCATCTCCACGGTGACGGCGATGCGGCGGGCGCCGGCGTCTATGGAGTTTTCGACGAGCTCCTTGATGACCGAGGCGGGACGCTCCACCACCTCGCCGGCCGCGATCTGATTGGCGAGGTCAGTCGGCAGCAGATGGATGACGGCCACGTCAAATCCAGTCGTTGCGGCGGAACAGCGCAAGCATCACGCCGCTGATCGCCGCCATGCAGCCCGCCACCCACCAGAACTGGACGTCGTCGCCGCCAGGAAAGTGCGGCAGCGGAATGTTCATGCCCCACATGCCGGTGAGGACCGTGAGCGGCAGGAAAATGGTCGACATGACGGTCAGGACCTTCATGACGCGATTGAGCCGGTTGGACACGGTCGAGAGATGCGCCTCCAGAATCCCGGTGACGCGATCGTGCAGGAGGATCGACTCGTCCGACAGCCGCACGAGATGGTCGTAGACGTCGCGAAACCGGAATGCCATCTCGTCGGTGATCTGCGGAAACTCTCGGCGCGCCAGGCGTCCGACGGCGTCGCGCTGCGGGATGACCACGCGGCGCAGCGACGCGAGATCGCGCTTGAGCGCCAGGATGTCGCGAATCAGATTCTCGTTCCGGCCCAGGATGGCCTCGTCCTCCATCCGGTCGATGTCGTCCTCGAGCCCCTCGATCTCCGGCCGGTAGTTGTCGACCATCGAATCGACGATCCGGTGCATCACGGCGACGGGACCTTCGTCCAGAAGGCGGCCGTGCTGCTCGCACATCTGCTTCAGGGTATCGATGCTGCGCGAGTGGCCGTCATGCACCGTGACGAGGTAGTTCCGGCCGAGAAAGAAATCGACATCACGCGTGGCGAACCAGTGCTCGTCCTGCTGGAAGTCGATGCCGTGAAGAATCAGGTACAGGTAGCCACCGTACGGCTCGATCTTCGGATGGTGAATGGCGGTGAGCGCGTCCTCAACCGCGAGCGGGTGGAAGTGGAAGACGTCGCCGAGCAGGCGGCGCGCGTCGTCTTCAGGAGTGACGACGTCCACCCACAGCGTGACCTTGGAGGCCGGATCCAGCCACCCCGGGTCGATCGCCGACGCCCGTGTCGTCTCGCCGTTCTGGTGGACGTAAATGCTAACCACGGGGGTTAGCCCTTCAACGCCGCCTGCGCTGCCGCAAGCCGCGCCACCGGGACGCGGAATGGCGAGCAGCTCACGTAGTCGAGTTTCACCTTCTCGAAAAACGCGATCGACGCCGGGTCGCCGCCATGTTCGCCGCAAATCCCGAGCTTGATGCCCGGACGGGCCGCTCGGCCTTTTGACACCGCGATGTCGACCAGCTGCCCGACGCCCGTCTGGTCGATCGTCGCGAACGGGTTGTTCTTGACGATTTCGAGCTCGGCGTATTGCGGCAGGAACGAGCCTGAGTCGTCGCGCGACATGCCGAGGCCCATCTGCGTGAGGTCGTTGGTGCCGAAACTGAAGAACTCCGCGGACAGGGCGATCTCGTCGGCAGTCAGCGCGCCACGCGGCACCTCGATCATGGTGCCCACCATGTACGTGAGCTTCACCTTCTGCTCGGCCTGCACGTCGCGGGCCGCCTGATGGACCACCTCAATCTGGAGATCGAGCTCTTTCCTGAATGCGACCAGCGGAATCATGACCTCCGGCCGCACCTTGACGCCTTCCTTCTGCACGATCGCGGCGGCTTCAAACACCGCACGCGCCTGCATGGCGGAAATCTCCGGGTACCCGATGCCGAGACGGCAGCCGCGGAATCCCAGCATGGGGTTGAACTCGTGCAGTTGCTGGACGCGCGACTTGATCCGTTCCACGGGGACGTTGATTTTCTTCGCGAGGTCGGCCTGCTGCTCCGCGGCATGCGGCAGGAACTCGTGGAGCGGCGGGTCCAGGAAGCGGATCGTCGCCGGGTACCCGTTGAGCGCGCGGAAGATGCCCGCGAAATCGTCGCGCTGGTACGGCAGGAGCTTGTCGAGTGCTGCTTTCCGCTGCTCCAGTGTCTCCGCGAGGATCATCTCGCGCATCGCGTCGATGCGATCGCCTTCGAAGAACATGTGCTCGGTGCGGCACAGCCCGATCCCGACCGCGCCGAAGGCGAGTGCCTGGGTGGTCTGCTCGGGCGTATCGGCGTTGGTGCGGACGCTCATGCGGGTCGCCTGATCGCACCACTTCATCAGCTGCTGAAAGTTCCTGAATTTCTCGGTCTGCCGTGCGGCGGTGTCGCCTTCAATCAGCCCCGCGACAATCTCCGACGGCGCCGTCTTCACCTTGCCGGCGTACACCTTGCCGGCGGTGCCGTCGATCGACATCCAGTCGCCTTCCTTGAACGTCTGGCCGCTCACCTTCACCGAGCGCGCCTGGTAGTCGACGTCGACCGCCGCCGCGCCGCAGACGCAGACCTTCCCCATCTGCCGCGCGACGAGCGCTGCGTGCGAGGAGACGCCGCCGCGCGCCGTCAGGATGCCTTCGGCGGCAATCATGCCGCGCAGATCTTCAGGAGACGTCTCGACGCGCACGAGCAGCACGGGCTCGCCCTTTTCAGCAGCGGTGACCGCGCGGTCGGCGTTGAGATAGATCCGCCCGGACGCCGCGCCGGGGCCTGCCGGCAGGCCCGTCGCAATCACGGACGTCTTCCCCAGTTCGGTAATGTCGAACACGGGCGCGAGCAGCTGTTCGAGCTGGTCGGCCGGATTCCGCATGACGGCCGTCTTCCAGTCGATCAGCTTCTCCTTGAACATATCCACCGAGAACTTCAGCGCTGCCATCGCGGTGCGCTTGCCGTTGCGGGTCTGGAGCATGTAGACGACGCCGTCCTCGATGGTGAACTCGAAGTCCTGGACGTCCTTGAAATGCTTCTCGAGGGTCTGGCGGATGCGCTCCAGCTCGTTGTAGGCGCGCGGCATCTGCTTCTTCAGTTCCGCCACCGGCTCCGGCGTGCGCACACCAGCCACGACGTCTTCGCCCTGTGCGTTGATGAGGAACTCTCCGTAGAACTCCTTGTTGCCGTTCGCCGGATTGCGGGTAAACGCCACGCCGGACCCCGACTCCTCGCCGGTGTTCCCGTAGACCATCGCCTGGACGTTGACCGCAGTCCCCCACTCAGTGGGAATGTTGTACTTGCGGCGATACACGATTGCGCGATCGTTCATCCAGGACCCGAAGACGGCGCCGATGGCGCCGGTCAGCTGATCCCAGGGCGACGCCGGAAAGTTCTTGCCGGCGCGTTCCTTGACGAGCGCCTTGAAGCGCCTGACGAGCTCCTGCAGATCTTCAACCGAGAGCTTCGTGTCTTCGATGTCCTGGTGATAGCGCTCGTGCTTGAGCGCTTCGATGACCACCTCGAACGGCTCGTGGTCCTCGTCCGGACGCTTCTGCACGCCGAGCACGACGTCGCCGTACATCTGGACGAAGCGGCGGTAACAGTCCCACGCGAACCGGGCGTTGCCGGTCTTGGTAGCGAGCGCCTGGACCGTCTGATCATTCAGGCCCAGGTTCAGGATGGTGTCCATCATCCCCGGCATCGAATCGCGGGCGCCGGAGCGCACCGAGACGAGCAGCGGGTTCTTCAGGTCACCGAACTTCTTCTTCGTCTGCTGCTCGAGCGACGCGATCCCCGCCTGCATCTGCCCTTTCAGGCTCGGCGGATACGTGCGCTTGTTGGCGTAGTAGTAGGTGCAGACCTCGGTCGTGATGGTGAAGCCAGGAGGGACAGGCAGGCCGATCCGGCACATCTCCGCGAGGTTCGCGCCCTTGCCGCCAAGCAGCGGCTTCATCGTGCCGTTGCCGTCGGTCTTGCGGCCGAACTGATAGACGTACTTGCCTGCACCCTTCGCCGCGCCCTTCTTCGGAGCGGCCTTCTTTGCCGTGCTCTTCTTGGGGGCGGGTTTCGCGGACTTTGTCTTCTTCTTCGTCGTCTTCTTCGCCATCTCGAATTAACTCTCCGTTACGATCTCTGAAAGATCCGCGATGTCCATGATCAGATCGCGGAGCGCCGCCACGAGCGCGAGCCTCGCCTGTCGAAGCCCCTCATCTTCTGCCATCACCAGTACATCATCAAAGAACTTGGCGACCGCGGGCTGCAGCGCCGCAATGCCGGCAAACGCCTCGCGATAGTCGCCCTTCGCGGCGGCATCGCGAATCCCGGCGGCACGCGCATTCATCTGGTCCCACAGCGCCCGTTCGGCCGGCTCGACGATCCGCCCCTGGACGCCCGCCCATTCCGCCGGAGTGCTGGTCACACCTTTGGTGATGTTCTTCACGCGCTTCAGGAGCGCGGCCACGCCGAGCAGCGCTTCCGACCCGCTCATGTGCGCCAGCGCCTCGAGCTTCATGCGCGCTTCCAGCGGACTGACCTGCTCGATGCCGCTGTGGACCACGGCACGCACACTGCGCACATCGTACCCGCGCTGTTCGAGCAGGTAGACCAGCCGGTCGCTCATGAACGACAGCAGTGGCCCGCGGTCCACAGTCGTACCGGCCGCGGCAGGGAATGCTTCGCCGGCGCGCGCCAGCATCGGACCAACCCGAACCGGCATCGAGAGACCAGCCAGTTCCGGAAGGTCGGCCAGAATCTTCACGACGCCCTGCGCCTGACGGCGCAGGCCGAGGGGATCCCGCGACCCGGTGGGGCGCTCACCTGCCGCGAACATGCCGGCAATCGAATCCAGCTTGTCAGCCAGCGCGACCGCCGTCCACGTGATGGCCGCCGAACCGAGCTGCTGCTTCGAAGGCGCCGCGTCAGCTTCGACGCCGACCGGCAGGTAGTGGTAGTAAATCGCCTTCCAGACCGCCTCAGGCTGCCCTTCCTCGCGGGCGTAAATGCCGCCCATCGTTCCCTGCAGCTCCGTCAGCTCGCGAACCATGTCGGTGCCGAGGTCGGCTTTGGCGAGGCGGCCTGCCAGTTCAGCCTGATCGGCCACGGCCGGCGGCTGCCCCAATGCTTCGGTGGCAATCCAGCGGGCCAGCGCAGCGACCCGATCGGCCTTCTCGCGGTAGGTGCCGAGCTTCTTGTGAAACAGAATCGTCGACAGGCGGTCGATGCGCGACGCCAGGGGCGTCTTCCTGTCTTCATCCCAGAAGAACCGCGCATCGCGCAGCCGCGCGGCCAGCACGCGCTCGGCATTGCGCGCGATGACCTCCGGCTTCTCCGGCTGCATGTTGACGACCGTGAGGAACGCGGGCTTCAGCTTGCCTTCCTCGTCCACGACCGGGAAGAAGTGCTGATGGTGAATCATCGTCGTCGTCAGCACTTCCTGCGGAAGCTCGAGGAACTCCACCGAGTAGTGCCCCGCAACAACGGCCGGGTATTCCACGAGGTCCGGTACTTCCTTCAGCAGTGACGACTCCGCCGCCACGATGCTGCTGACCCGGCCGCCCAGTTTCCGGGCATGCGTTTCCAGCTCGCGCCTGATACGGGATTCCCGTTCGCTGCGATCGAGAATCACGAAGTTCTCGAGCAGGCGCGCCTGGTAGTCCTCGAATGTCTTGATCTTGATCGCGCGGCCGGCGCGGCCGCTGGTGGTCAGGAAGCGGTGCCCATAGGTCTGCGAGCCCGATCGAATCTCCTGGACGTTGGATCCTTCAGCCAGCTCGCTTCGGCGAATCATGAACGGCACGACGCGGCCGCCGTACATCAGAACGAGCCACCGGATCGGCCGCGCAAAGACGAGATCGCCCTTCCCGTCGTCCAGAAACGCGTCCCAGCGCATCTGCTTGGGAAAGGACATTCCACGCAGCAGCCGGCCGAGCACGTCGGCGAGGACGTCAACAGTCGCCTTGCCACGCTGGCGCACCCGGTACGCCAGATAGATGCCTTTGGGCGTTTCGTGCCGTTCCAGCGCGCTCACCTCGACGGCGTATTTCTTGGCGAAGCCGGCGGCGGCCGGCGTCGGCTCACCGGTTTTCGCAAAGGCGGCGGACACCGGCGGCCCGGTGACGAGCTCCTCCAGATCCTCCTGCCGCTCCGCGAGCTTGGCGACGCGGGCTGTGAGGCGGCGTGGCGTGCTGTAGCCCTCCGTCGCCGCATCGGCCTCCAGCCGGAACTCCTTCAGCAGCGCATCAAGATTGCGCGCGAGCTGCGTCGTCAGGTCAGGCAGCCAGCCTGCGGGAATTTCCTCCGAGCCGATCTCGATCAGGAGCTCGCGGTCCATTACAGAGCCCCTGGACCCGGCGCCGGAACCGCGGCGGGGTCCGTCTGCGCAACGTGGCCGCGCGCAATCTGCACGGAGAGCTGGCGTACGCGAAGGATGTAAGCGGTCCGCTCAGTCACACCGATGCTGCCGCTCGAATCGAGAATATTGAAGAGGTGTGAGCACTTCAGGCAGTGCTCGAGCGCCGGCAGGATCAATCCGGACTTGAGCAGCTTTTCCGCGAAGCTGTAGTTGCGATCGAAGAGGTCACGGTGCACGGCGGCGAATTCCTCCGCCGGCATATCGACCTGGCCGAACGCGTACTTCGACTGCTCGATCTCTTCCTGCAGCCGCACCTCGCCGTACTTCACGCCGCCGCCCCATTCCAGGTCGAACACGTTGTCCACGCGCTGGAGAAACATCGCGATCCGCTCGAGTCCATACGTGATCTCGCACGAGATCGGCGAGAGGTCCATGCCTCCGACCTGCTGGAAGTACGTGAACTGCGTGATTTCCAGTCCGTCGAGGAGCACCTGCCAGCCGATACCCCAGGCGCCAAGCGTCGGCGACTCCCAGTTGTCTTCCTCGAACCGGATGTCGTGCTGCCGGGGATTGATGCCGCACGCCTCGAGACTGTCGAGGTAAATGCGCTGCACTTCGTCGGGAGACGGCTTGAGAATCACCTGGAACTGGTGATGCTTGAACAGGCGGTTCGGATTCTGTCCGAAGCGGCCGTCGTCAGGCCGCCGCGACGGCTGGACGTACGCCACGCTCCAGGGCTTCGGCCCGAGCACGCGGAAGAGCGTTTCCGGGTGTGAGGTGCCCGCGCCGACCTCGAGGTCGAGCGGCTGCTGCAGCAGGCAGCCGTTCGACGCCCAGAAGGCGGAAAGCTTGAGAATGAGGTCCTGGAAAGTCACAAGGGTCGGGCGGAAACGCTAGGCGAGGCGCCGAATGTCGCGCAGAACGCGATCGGACTTCAGTGTCTTTTCCAGGTGCATGGTAATCAGTCCGCGGTGCAGCTGCTCCAGCTCTCTCAACGTCCGGCGATCGGCCGGGACGTCGGCCAACCGGTCCGGCGCGATGGTGCGTGACGCCGTCAGAAATTCAGCTGCCTTCAGCGACAGCGTGCCGCGCGCTTCCGGATATACGCCCTGAAGCCTGAGCAGCCAGTACTCGAAATACCGCGCGAGCGGTTCCACCGGCGCGCCGGCAGCCAGCGCGCCCAGCATCGACGTGCCCAGGCGGAAGAGCCGTTCGTCCGCATCGGCTTCCTGCGCCCACTCGTCGAGCAGCTCCGCGAAATAACTTACGTGTCCCAGCCCCTCGCCGGGCCCGCTCATGGGCGAACGTACCGTTTCCGCGTAATTCAGGCCCACAAGCTCGCGCCGCTCCTTTTCGAAGTACGCCACCCGCACTTCGGTCAACGGTTCGAGCGCCCCGGCGAACCGCGACCGCGCACGCCGCGCGCCCTTGGCCACGCCGCGCTTCTTCCCCCGGTCGCGCGTCAGGAAGACGACGATGCGATCGGCCTCGCCCAGCTTGTACGTGCGAAGGATGAGCGCGTCGGCGGTGTACAGGGGCACGAAACGCGTCTATTTTATGCGAGAAACCTGATGAAGACGGTGGCAAGCCCCAGAAAGGAGAAGAAGCCAAAAACGTCGGTCAGCGTGGTGATGAAGACCGACGACGCGAGGGCTGGGTCGATATTGGCCGCGCGAAGCCCCAACGGCACGAGCGTTCCCGCGGTCGCCGCCACGATGAGATTGATGAGCATCGCCGCACCGAGCACAAGGCCGAGCACGGGGTTCCCGCGCGCGGCCCAGACGACAATCGCCGCCGCAATACCCAGGACGATGCCGTTGCCGACGCCGACCGCCGCTTCCTTGATGAGCGCCTTTCGCGAGTTGCTCCAGGTCAGCTCGCCGAGGGCAATACCGCGAACGATGACCGTCAAGGTCTGCGTGGCCGCGTTCCCGCCCATCCCGGCCACGATCGGCATGAAGACCGCCAATGCCGTGATCTGCTGAATCGTCCCCTCGAAGAGCGCCACAACGGACGCCGCCATGAACGCGGTGGCGAGATTGATTCCGAGCCAGGGCAGCCGCTTCCGGAGCGACTCGCCCGCCGGCGTAAACGCCCGCTCGTCACCGGCCACGCCCGCGAGCCGGTAGATGTCCTCGGTCGCCTCTTCCTTGATGACGTCGATGACGTCGTCGACGGTGATGACGCCGACCAGCTTGTTTTCCTCGTCGACGACAGGAATCGCGAGCAGGTTGTACGACGCTACCTGCCGCGCCACTTCTTCCTGGTCCATGTCGACGCGCGCGCTGATCAGATCGGTCGCCATGATCCGCTTGAGCGGCGTCTCGGGCGACACGAGGAGCAGCCGGCGCAGCGACGTGACGCCGACGAGGTGCGTGCGCTCGTCGACGACGTAGAGATAGAAGACCATCTCCACTTCGCGGTTCGTCTGCAGCTCGGTGATCGCCTCGCCGACCGTCAGGTCCTCGTTCAGGGCGAAGACATGCGGGTTCATGATGCGGCCCGCTGTCTGCTCGTCGTACTCGAGCAGGTTCTCGACCTCGCCCGACTGCTTCGGGCGCATCAGGTCGAGCACGGCGGCGGACAGCTCGTCGGGCAGGTAATCGATCAGCGCTGCCGCGTCGTCGCTGGGAATCTCCTGGGCAAGCTTGGCGATCTCTTCTGCCGGACGCGTGGCGAGCAGGCCGGCGCCGGCCTCCGGACCGAGCTCGGACACGGCTTCCATCGCCAACCGGCCGTTTCGCTCCGCCAGGAGGCTGAATGTGGCCTCCCGATCCCGATCGGGAAGCTCGCTGAAGATCTGGGCGAGGTCGGCGGGGTGCTGCTTCTGCAGCAGATTCAGCAGGTTAGCGGTCGCACCGATGCGCTGCAGTCGGCGGACTGAGTCGAGGGCGAGATCGATTCTTCGCTGCGCCGCCATGATGTAGGTCCGTCTGACACGGTGAAACAACTAAATCTAGCACGCACAAGTTCCCCATTGACAGCAATTTGGCGACGATGGCATCGTCGTCGTGCGAGGTCAGGCCGCCATGGGGAGCATGTATGGATACGTTGATGGTGCCTGGTCCGCTCAGTAGCAAGCTTGGGGACTCTGCGTCCGAGGGGCTCAGCGAAATGTTCAGCCTGTATCACCAGATCACAACTGACCGGTTCGAGCGGCGCCTGACCCAGGAGGTTGGGGCGCTTCGCCTCGAGATGCATCAGGGGTTCGCAGGCCTGCGGCAGGAGGTCGCGACCGTACGAGTCGAGCTGCTCAAGTGGTCGTTCCTGTTCTGGGCCGGGCAGCTCGCAGCGATCGCCGGCCTGCTCTCCTACATGCTGCCACCGGCCGGCCGGTAGCACTGCTCCGGGGAACTCAGCGGCGTTTATCGGAGCGCTGAAGACCAAGGTCGTCGAGCACGCGCTCGTCGTCGCGCCATTCGGACTTCACCTTCACGTGCAGATCGAGATAGACGCGCGAACCGAAGAAGCGCTCGAGCTCCTTCCGTGCCTCCGTCCCAATCTCCTTGATCATCGAGCCGCCGCGGCCGACAACGATCGGCTTCTGGGACTCCCGCTCGACAAGGATGGTGGAGTACAGCGTCATCAGGCCGCCGGCATCCGGTTCCTCGAAGCGGTCGATGACGACGGCGGTCGAGTGCGGCAACTCGTCGCGGGTCAACTGCAGCACCTGCTCGCGAATAATCTCGGCGGCCATGAATCGATCGGGCTGATCGGTTACGTAATCCGGCGGATACAGCGGCTCGCCCTCAGGCAGGTGCTGGAGGAACAGCCGCTCGAGTACGTCCACATTCGTACCGTCGAGCGCTGACAGCGGCACGAATTCAACAAAGGCGTGCGCCTGCTGGTAGTGCTCCAGAATCGGCAGCAGCCGGTTCTTGTTAATCAGGTCGACCTTGTTGAGGACCAGGATCACGGGCGCCGTCAGCTCCTTCATCATGTCGAGCATCCGGCGATCGCCCGGCCCTTCCTTGACGGACACGTCCACGACCAGCGTCACGACGTCGACTTCCCGCATCGACTCGAGGGCCAGATCGACCATGCGGACGTTCATCCGGTGCGTCGGCTTGTGGACGCCAGGCGTGTCGACAAAGACCACCTGACCCTCCGGGTAATTCTTCACCCCAACGATCCGCGTCCTCGTCGTCTGGGGCTTGTCCGACACGATGGCGAGCTTGTGGCCCACGATGCGATTCATGAGCGTGGATTTGCCCGCATTGGGTCGGCCGACGAACGACACAAGACCTGACTTCATAAGTCGCGCGGCCCCGTACCCGGCTGTGGCTGGAGCCGCAGCTCCGCTTCGCCGAGAAGGCTCTCGAGATTCAGCCGCCGCGTGAACATCTGGAGCTTGCCGTCAAACGTCCGCGGCCACTCCGCCTCCGGACGATCCCAATAGAGTTCGACGCCGTTCTGGTCAGGATCGCGCAAGTAGAGGGCCTCACTCACACCGTGGTCGGATGCTCCATCGAGTGGAATACCCGCCCGCATGACGCGGCGGAGGCCATCGGCCAGGTCGGCCCGTGTCGGATACAGGATGGCCAGGTGGTACAGGCCCGTTGTTCCGGGCGATGGAGGTTGACCGCCGAGGCTCTCCCAGGTGTTCAGGCCGATGTGGTGGTGATAACCGCCCGCCGACACGAAGGCGGCCGTCGAACCCATTCGCTGCATCAGCTCGAGGCCCAGGACGTCGCAGTAGAACCGCAGGGCGCGGTCGAGTTCCGCCACCTTGAGATGCACGTGACCGATCCGGACCCGCGCGTCAATCATTCGGCCTCGACCGGCGCACCGGCACGACGCCGCGCACGCACCTTGGTAATCCGCCGGCGTTCGACTTCGAGCACCTCGACCGCAAGGTCGTCCACCTCGAATGTCTCGCCGACGTACGGCATGCGGCCGAGGTGCGAAAGGAGGTAGCCGCCCAACGTCTCGAATCCCTCCCGCTCGATCTCGACGCCGAGGCGATCCTTCACTTCGTCGATGCCGACCTTCCCGCTCAGGACCAGCGTCCCGCTGCCCTCATCGACCACTGTTTCGCTCTCCACGTCGTACTCGTCCCGGATCTCTCCGACGATCTCCTCGAGCAGGTCTTCGACCGTGACAAGGCCCGCGGTGCCGCCGTATTCGTCCACGACGACGGCCATCTGCGCCTGCCGCCGCTGCATTTCCTTCAGCAGCTCGGACACGCGCTTGCTCTCGGGCACCATGAACGCCGATCGCATCAGGGTCGTCATCGGCGGCTCGGCGCCGGGCGGAAGTCCCACCAGGTCCTTCACGAACAGGATGCCGAGAATGTTGTCCAGATCCTTCCGATAGACCGGAATTCGCGAATACTGCTCCTCGCGAAAGAGCGAGCGGAGCTCGTCCAAGGTGGCGTCAGCGCGAATGGCAACGATATCGGGACGAGGCGTCATCACTTCCCGGACCACAGTCTCGGTGAAATCGACGATTGACTGGAGCAGCTCGCGGCCTTCCTCCTCCGAAATGTTGGCTTCATCGGCCTGTTCTTCTTTGGCGGTGGAGGGGTTCGAGGCGTCATTCGTGCCTTCGCCCGGCGTTTCCCGCTCGGTGCTCGCGCCGGCGATATCGATCAGCAACCTGGTGACCGGCCGCAACAGACGGGCCACCGGCTGGAAGGCCGGCAGCAGGATGTCGAGCACCTTTTCCGGATCCTGCCGCGCGACCAGCATCGGCAGCAGGTGCTCGCACACCACGACGAACGCCACCAGCGCGACAAAAAAGGCGGCGACGGACCGCGCGTCGCTCACCGTGCTGATCTGCGCGATGAGCACGCCCGCGAGCACGGTGCACAGGCCGATCAGGATGCGAACGGGAATGAACAGCTTCAGCGGGTCGTCGAGATAGCGCCCGAGGCGGTCGCTCCGGCCGCCTCGTTCGGCCATCAGGCGCAGGGACAGCCGCATCAGCGAGCTGAAGGCGGCCTGCACCGATCCCAGAAACACGGTCGCGCAGGCGAGCAGGAAGAGGGCGAGCGGAGTCAGCGGTGCCTCTCGATCAACCCGGACGACAGTCCGCCGCGGGCGCGCAGGCGGGCCTCGACGCGGGCCATCCGTCCGGCGTCGCGCTCGTGATCATAGCCAAGGAGGTGCAGCAGGCCGTGAAGCGCGAGGACGCGAAGCTCGGCGCCAAGCGAGTGCCCCGCCTCCTCGGCCTGCGCGCGGGCCACGCCGAGCCCGATGACGATGTCGCCCAGGCGTCCCGGCTCTTCGGCGGGAAACGACAGGACGTCCGTCGGACGATCCTTCCGCCGGAACTGTTTGTTGAGCGCGCGAATGCGCTGGTCTGGAACGAGAGCGATTGTCACGCTGCCCCGGGCCTTCGCTGGAGCGATCCCCGCGAGCCACCGGCCCAGGCCAGGAGCCCTCACCCCGCGTGATGTGACAACCTCGACGTCTAAGGAGGGGTCAGCCATTCGAGCGCGAGCCGCTCGCGAATGCCTCGTACGCCTTGACGATCGACTGGACCAGTTTGTGGCGCACGACGTCCTTGTCGTCGAAGTGGACGATGCCGATCCCCTCGACGTTCGCGATGACCTTCAGCGCCTCCACGAGTCCCGACACCTTCGGGTTGGGAAGGTCGATCTGGGTGATGTCTCCGGTGACCACCGCCTTCGATCCGAAGCCGAGGCGTGTCAGGAACATCTTCATCTGCTCCGACGTGGTGTTCTGCGCCTCGTCAAGAATCACGAAGGCATCGTTCAGCGTGCGTCCGCGCATGAAGGCCAGCGGCGCGACCTCGATCACGCCGCGCTCGATGAGCCGCGTCGCCTTCTCCTGGTCCATCATGTCGAACAGCGCGTCATAGAGCGGACGCAGGTACGGATTGACTTTCTCCTGGAGATCGCCCGGCAGGAATCCGAGCTTCTCCCCCGCTTCGACCGCCGGCCGCGCCAGGACAATGCGGCTGACTTTCTTGGCGACCAGATACTGGACCGCCTGCGCCATCGCCAGATAGGTCTTACCGGTGCCGGCGGGGCCGACGCCGACGACGATATCAAACTGCTCGATCGCGTCGAGATACTTCCGCTGATTGACGCTCTTCGGATTGATGCGGCGCTTGGTGAGCTGCCGCTGCGCACCGCCCTTCGCGAAGAAATCGCGGAGGTCGACATCCGCGTTGTCGGCCACGAGATCGGCGGCGGTCTTCACGTCGCCGTCCGCGAGCGTGTAGCCCGAGTCCATCAACGTCCTGAGCCCGTCGAAAATGCGCTGGGCGCGGCGCTCGCCGTCCGGATTCCCTTCGACGGTGATCTCGGATCCCTGCGTGCGGATGTCGACGTTCAGGATGGACTCGATGTGCTTGAGGTTCGCATCGTGGGCGCCGTACAGCGTCTCGATGCCGTCTTCGGGCAGGGCAATCTTCTTCATTTCTTTATGGAGATGTGCAACTCCCTGAGCTGTTTGGCATCGACGGGCGACGGGGCGGACGACATCAGGTCCACGGCGCTGGCCGTCTTCGGGAACGCAATGACTTCACGAATCGAGTCTTCGCCCGACAGGATCGTGCAGATGCGATCGAGGCCCAGGGCAATGCCGCCGTGCGGCGGCGTGCCGTACTCGAGCGCCTCGAGGAAGAAGCCGAAGCGGAGCTTCGCCTCCTCCTGGCTGATGTTCAGGAGCGAGAAAATCTTCGACTGGAGCGCCGCATCATGAATACGGATGCTGCCGCCGCCGATCTCGCTGCCGTTCAGCACGAGGTCGTACGCCTTCGCGCGCACCTGTCCGGGCTGTGTCTCCACACGGCCGAGGTCTTCGTCGTGCGGGGCCGTGAACGGGTGGTGCATCGATACGTAGCGCTTGTCATCCGGGTCCCATTCCAGCAAAGGAAAGTCCACGACCCACGTAAAGGCATACTCAGCCGGGTTGAGCATCCCCTTGGCGTTCGCCAGGTTCAACCTCAACTGTCCCAGGAGCTTCGAGGTCGCGTCGGGTTCGCCCGCCGCAACGAGCAATAGTTCCGCCGGTCGTGCACCGGCTGCCGACAGCATCTGCTTCACGCCGTCTTCGCCAAGCGCTTTCATGACTGAGCTCGTGACGGTGCCGTCCTCCGCCTGCCGCGCCCAGATGAGCCCCGCCGCGCCCATGGCCTTGGCCTGGTCGACGATGCCGTCCACTTCGCTCCGGGAATAGCCGCCGGCGTTCGGGACCACAAACCCGCGAACCGTGCCGCCGCTCGCGACGATCTCGCGGAAGACGCGGAACGGCGACTCGCGGAAGATCTCGCCAATGTCCTGGATCGGCATGCCGCAGCGCAGGTCCGGCTTGTCCGATCCGTACTTCGCCATCGCCTCCGAGTACGCCATGCGCGGAAACGGCGTCGTGACATTCACGCCGATCACCGCGAAGATGTCGCGCATGAGCGGCTCGATGATCCCGAAGATGGTGTCCGGCCGCGCGAACGACATCTCCACGTCCACCTGCGTGAACTCGAGCTGCCGGTCGGCGCGCTGGTCCTCGTCACGGAAGCAGCGGCAGATCTGCATGTACCGATCGACGCCGCCGATCATCAGAATCTGCTTGAAGAGTTGCGGGGACTGCGGCAGCGCGTAGAACTCGCCTGGATGGACGCGGCTCGGCACCAGGAAATCGCGGGCGCCTTCGGGCGTCGACTTGGTGAGAATCGGCGTCTCGATCTCCCAGAAGCCATTCGCATCGAAGTACTTCCGGATGACAGCCGTGACGCGGTGGCGCAGGCCAATGTTCGCCTGCAGCTTCAGGCGTCGCAGGTCCAGATACCGGTATCTCAGCCGGACGTCTTCGGAGACCTGGCCTTCGTCGGCGACCGAAAACGGCGGCGTCTTCGCCTCGTTCAGGAGCGTCAGTTTCCGGATGACGACTTCGACCTCGCCTGTCGGCAGCTTGGGATTGATCGTCTCGGGCGACCGCCGCTGGACGCGGCCCGTCACGCCAATCACGAACTCGGAACGCAGCCGCTTCCCCTTCGCCATCAGCGCCTCGTCGTCTTTGTCGAAGACGATCTGGGTGACGCCGCCGCGGTCGCGGATGTCGATGAACAGCAGGCCGCCGAGATCGCGGACGCGATGGACCCAGCCGAGCAGCACGACGTCCGCGCCGACGTCCTCCACGCGGAGCGCGCCACACGTATGCGTGCGGGTCAGATCGCCAAGTTGCTCAGCCACGGTTCTTCAACGCCTCGAGAATCGCCGCGCCGGCGGCGGACTGGGAATGGGTCTGCTGGGACTGGGCGGCCAGGTTCTTGACCGTCACGTCCCCCTTCGCAATTTCGTCCGCTCCAAGGAGCGCCACGAAGGGGATGCCGCGTCCATCAGCGTACTTGATCTGCTTGCCGATCTTGTCGGCGTCTGGATACACGAGGACGCGCAGGCCAGCCTCGCGCATCTGGCCGGCGACACGCATCGCGTGTGGCAGCCCAGCGGCGTCGAACACCGCGACCATCACATCGGCAGGCGTGGTGGCCAGCGAGGCCGGGAACATGCCGCGCTCCGACATCACGACCAGGATGCGCTCCAGGCCGAGCGAAAAGCCGCAGGCCGGGATCTGCTGGCCGGAGAACATCCCGACCAGGTTGTCGTACCGGCCGCCGCCGCCGAGGCTCCCCGCCAGGTCGGCCACGTTCACTTCCATGATCGCGCCCGTGTAGTACGACAGCCCGCGCGCGAGGCTCGGATCGCGGCGGAGACGCGCCTCCGCCTGTGTGCCCTTCGCCATCGTCTCGATCGCGTCGAGATTCGCCAGGGCCGCAACGCCCGTCTCGTCGAGTCCGGAGACCGGCGCGCGATCCCGCAACGCGCCGATCGCCGCGAACAGGCTCCGCGCCGACTCAGGCAAGACGCCGCGTTGCGCGAGCTCCTGCCGCACGCCGTCGACGCCGATTTTGTCTTCCTTATCCAGAGCGACGAGGGCCGCACCGTGGAGCGTTTCGGTAATGCCAGAGGCATTCAGCATCGACGTCAGCAGCTGGCGATGATTGAGCCGGATCGAGAACTCCGCGAATCCGAGCTCCACCATGGCGTCTGCGACGGCCGCGCAGAGTTCGGCTTCGATCACCGGCGACGTCGATCCCAGCGCGTCCACGTCGCACTGGTAAAACTCGCGGAAGCGCCCGCGCGCGGGGCGATCCGCGCGCCAGACCGGCTGAATCTGATACCGCTTGAACAGACGCGGCAGCTTCGCGTGGTGATGCGCGACGACACGCGCCAGCGGCACCGTGAGGTCGTAGCGCAGCGCGAGGTCCGCTTCCCCACTTGCCTCACCTTCGCCGCGCTTGAGGATCTTGTAAATGAGCTGGTTGCCCTCGTCTCCGTACTTGCCGAGCAGGGTCTCGAGATTCTCGACCGCCGGCGTCTCGAGCGGCTCGAAGCCATAGCGCTCATAGACGCGCTTGATGACGACGATGACGTGTTCGCGCCGCCGCACGTCTTCCGGAAGGAAGTCGCGCATCCCGCGCGCCGGTTCAGTCCGTGCCATATGAACGCTAGTCGAGTGCCGGCGCGGACTCGGTCACGAAGTCCAGGCGATAACGCACGTAGTTGTCGGCGTACCACTTGATGGACGCCTCTTCTTCGGTGGTCAGCGCGCGGCGCACCTTCGCGGGAACGCCCATGACCATCGACCCCGGCGGAATGACCATGCCCTCGGGCACCACCGCGCCTGCCGCCACGATCGACCCCGTACCGATGCGACAGCCGTTCAGCAGCACGGCGCCCATGCCAATCAGACAGCGATCCTCGATCGTGCAGCCGTGCACGACCGCGCTGTGCCCCACCGTCACGTCGTTGCCGATCGTCGTCGGGTGCGTCTCCCGCATGACGTGGATGCACGTCAGGTCCTGAATATTCGAACGGTCGCCGATCCGGATGTGGTTCACGTCACCCCGGACCACGACGTTCATCCAGATACTGCTTTCAGCGCCGACATGGACGTCGCCGATGACCTGCGCGCTGGTATCGATGAACGCAGAGGGGTGCACCGTCGGCAGGACGGAGCGGTACGGGCGAAGCATGTCTTCGGATTATACGAGGAGGCCCAGTTGGACCAGGGATTCGAGCAGCTCGGTTCGCTCGGCCGGCGCCAGTGTGGGCGCCCATGCCTCGAGGTCGCGCACCGTGACGGACGGCGCGGCAAGAATGCGGGCCAGCAGCTGCGGGGGGACGCCTTCGAGCGCCATTTCCGCGCCCCCGACCTTGAGGACGACGGAGTTGTCCGGCCCCTGCGCGACGATGTGCCGCTGGCCGGCGGGACGCCGCAGCGTCCGCCCCTCGATCGACGGCGACACCACACCCTCGTCCGACAGCCCGACCGGCACGACCGGCGTCGTCTGGGCAAACATGTCCGCCAGGAAGCGCTCGTACACGTCCGGGTCGCGGAGCGTGTCGAGCATCACCTGCCGCACGCCGTCAATCCAGCGCTTGACGTCCGGGGTGACCGGCAGCTGTCCGTCAGCGGTACCTGCCCCCATGAGCGGGACGTTCTGCCGCCAGACCACCGAGGCCTGCAGCTCACGGCCCAGCCAGTCGAGCAGTGCGTCCGCCTTGCGGCAGACGATGCCGATGGTGATGTGGAGCGAGGCGGAATCTTCGGCAAGGACGTCGTGCCAGTGGCCGCGCGGCACGTAGAGCACGTCGCCCGCACGGAGCGTGGCGTCGAGATATGGCGTCGCCGACGCACCGGGCGCGTCTTCCTCGCGCCATGGTTCGACCGGATAGGGCGTGGTCGGCTCGAAGACCTTCCATCGCTTGGCGCCCGCGATCTGCAGCACGAACACTTCGTGGAGATCGTAATGACAGCGCGAGCCCTGGTCGGCCGGCGAGTAGTACATGTTGGTGTGCACGGGCTCGTACACCGCGTCGTACACGCTGGTCTTGACGGCACGCAGCGGCGGCCAGAGACCGTCGGCGCCACGAATACTGAAGCCCGCGCCGTCCTGCACGAGCCGCATCAGCGCAGCCGGGTCGATATGTTTGCCGTCGCCCCCTTTGGTGTACTCGCTGGCCGGGACGAGGCGATCCTTGCGGCGCACCGCCGTATCCGGATACACCAGCTCGCCGGAGTTCAAAATGGTGTTGAGCGCCTCCCAGCCGAAGTACGGATCGAAGGAGCGCTTCGGGTCGTGCAGGTACACCGCGCGGCGCGTCCAGTACGTCGACAGGAAGGTGTCGGGCGGAATCGGGGCGGTGAACTCCGCGAGGTCAGTCATGCGGTACGCAGAGGCGCCAGTCTACAGCTTCGGTAGCGTCAGCCCCTGCTGCCCCTGGTACTTCCCTTTCTTGTCCTTGTAGGACACCTCGCAGGGCTCATCGCTCTGGAAGAAAAGCACCTGCGCGATGCCCTCATTCGCGTACACCTTGGCCGGCAGCGGCGTCGTATTCGAGATTTCGAGCGTCACGAAGCCTTCCCATTCCGGTTCGAACGGCGTGACGTTCACGATGAGGCCGCAGCGGGCGTAGGTGGACTTGCCGACGCAGACCGTCAGCACGTCGCGCGGAATGCGGAAGTATTCGATGGTCTTCGCCAGCGCGAACGAATTGGGCGGAATGATGCAGTCGCCCTTGATGTCCACGAACGACCGCGCATCGAAGTTCTTCGGGTCGACGATCGTGCTGTTGATGTTGGTGAAGACCTTGAACTCGTCGGCGACGCGGATGTCGTAGCCGTACGACGAGACGCCGTAGGAGATGACGCCGTCGCGCACCTGACGGTCCTCGAACGGTTCGATCATCCGGTGCTCGAGCGCCATCTGCTTGATCCACCGGTCGGCTTTAATCGAAGGCATGCGTCTCGTCCTAGCGTCGGCCCAGAAACAGGAACAGGAGCGTCAGCAGAATACTCGCAATGATCGACGTGGTCAGCGGGAAGTAAAACGAGACGTTTCCGCGCCGCACCGCAAAATCACCGGGCAGCCGGCCGATCGGCAGACCCATGTTCACCAGCAGTCCCACCGCCACCAGCACGACGCCAATGACGATGAGCAGCCGGCCCACTTAAATCGTTTCCATCCCGCGGAAGAAGTAACCCAGCTCGAATGCAGCCGTTTCCGGCGCATCGGACCCATGCGTGGCGTTGCGCTCGATGGAGCTGCCGAAGTCCTTCCGCAGCGTCCCGGCGTCGGCCTTGCCCGGATCGGTCGCGCCCATCAGCGCGCGCCACTTCTTGATCGCGTCCGGCGCCTCGAGCGCCAGCAGGACGCACGGTCCTGACGACATGAAATCGGTGAGCCCGCCGAAGAACGGCCGCTCGCGGTGAACGGCGTAGAAGCCTTCGGCTTCCCGCTTCGAGAGATGCTGCAGCCGAATGCCGCGAATCGTGAAGCCGGCCTCTTCGATGCGCGACAGAATCTTGCCCGCCATCCGCCGCTCGACGGCGTCCGGCTTGATAATCGCAAACGTTCGTTCCATCTATTTCCCCAGCACTTCTTTCATCTTCACGCCCATGTCGGCCGGGCTCTTCACGACGTGCACGCCGGCTTTCGTGAGGGCTGCCATCTTTTCCGCGGCTGTGCCCTTGCCGCCCGCGATAATCGCGCCCGCGTGACCCATGCGGCGTCCAGGCGGCGCCGTCTGCCCGGCAATGAATCCCACGACCGGCTTCTTGAACTCCTTCTTGATGAAGTCCCCGGCCTCCTCCTCCGCCGTACCGCCGATCTCACCAATCATGATGACGGCGTCGGTGTCCGGGTCTGCCGCAAACAGCCGCAGCGCATCGATGAACGTGGTGCCGATCAGCGGATCCCCGCCGATCCCGATGCAGGTCGTCTGGCCCATGCCCTGCCGCGTCAGCTGGTGGATGGCTTCATAGGTCAGGGTGCCGCTCTTCGACACGATGCCGATGCGTCCCTCTTTGCAGATATGGCCCGGGATGATGCCGGCTTTGGCCTTCCCTGCCGAGATGACGCCCGGGCAGTTCGGTCCGACGAGGCGCGTCGTCTTGCCTTCCATGAAGGTCATGGCCTTCAGCATGTCCACAACCGGAATGCCTTCGGTGATGCAGACCGCCAGCGCAATGCCCGCGTCGGCGGCTTCCATCACAGCATCGGCCGCGAACGGCGGCGGCACGAAGATCACCGTGGCGTTTGCGCCCGTTTCCGCCACCGCATCGTGAACGCTGTTGAAGACCGGCCATCCCTCGTGGGTCGTGCCGCCCTTGCCGGGGGTCACGCCGCCGACGACCGTCGTGCCGTAGGTGGCCGCCTGCTTGGCGTGAAACGTTCCCTCACGCCCGGTCAGCCCCTGGACGATAAGCCGGGTGTTCTTGTCGAGAAGAACCGCCATTACGACTTCCCCGCCAGCTGGACGGCCTTGTCGGCGCCCTCGCCCATTGAATCGGCCGTCGCGAAGTTGAGGCCGCTTTCCTTCAGCATTCGCTTTCCTTCGTCCACGTTGGTCCCTTCCATGCGGATCACAATCGGGACCGGGACACCCAGTTCCTTGACGGCCGCGATGACGCCCTGCGCCAGCACGTCGCAGCGCAGGATGCCGCCGAAGATATTGATGAACACCGCCTTCACGTTCTTGTCCGACATCAAGATCTTGAACGCGTTGCGGATCTGCTCGGCGTTGGCCCCGCCGCCGACGTCCAGGAAGTTTGCCGGCTCCCCGCCCGCCAGCTTGATGATGTCCATGGTCGCCATGGCCAGTCCGGCGCCGTTGACCATGCAGCCGATGTTGCCGTCCAGGCGGATGTAGTTGAGCGAGAACTTCGACGCCTCGACTTCGAGCGGGTCTTCCTCGGACAGGTCGCGCAGGTCGCGCAGGTCGGGATGGCGATACAGCGCGTTGTCGTCGAAGCTGACCTTCGCATCGAGCGCGAGCAATTCCCCGCCCTTCGTCAGAATCAGCGGATTGATTTCGATCATCGACGCGTCGGTCTCGATGAACGCCTTGTAGATGGCGTCGAGCACCTTCACCAGCTTCTGGGCAGCGGGCCCCTCCAGTCCCATGGCGAACGCGAGCTTGCGCGCCTGGAACGGAATGATGCCGGTGCCCCGGTTGATGGCCTCGCGAAGAATCTTCTGCGGCTCCTTCGCCGCCACTTCCTCGATATCCATGCCGCCGGCGGCGCTGGCAATCACGACCGGGCAGGCCGTCGCGCGATCGATCAGGATGCTCAGGTACAGTTCGCGCTCGATCTGCAGCCCCTCTTCGACCAGCACGCGGGCGACCTTCCTGCCTTCGGGTCCGGTCTGATGCGTAATGAGCGTCATGCCGATCATCTGCTTCGCCAGCTGCTCGGCTTCGTCTGCCGATTTGGCGAGCTTGACGCCGCCGCCCTTGCCGCGGCCGCCCGCATGAATCTGGGCCTTGACGACGGCAATGGCGCCGCCGAGGCGCCGCGCGATCTCGCCGGCTTCGGTCGCCGAGAACGCGACTTCACCGCGAGGGACTGGCACGCCGAAGCGCTCCAGGACTGACTTGGCTTGGTATTCGTGAATTTTCACTGGAAGGCCGTTTCGTGAGTCTATCGGCTACATGCCGATGACGTCGACGAGCTCCTTGACGGACGCGGCCGACTTCTTCAGCGCCGCATCCTCTTCAGCCGTCAACTTGATCTCGATGATCCCCTCCATGCCGCGCGCCCCGAGCTTCACCGGCACGCCGACAAAGAGATCGCGTATGCCGTACTCGCCCTGCAGGAAGACCGAGCACGGCAGGATCTTCTTCTTGTCGCGCAGGATGGCCTCGCACATCTCGGCCGCCGCCTGTCCCGGTGCATACCAGGCGCTCGTGCCGACCAGCTTCGTGATTTCTGCGCCGCCATTGGCAGTGCGCGTGGCAATCGCGTCGATCTTTTCCTTCGACAGGAGCTCCGTGATCGGCACACCGGCCACCGTCGAGTACCGCGGGAGCGGCACCATCGTGTCGCCGTGGCCGCCGAGTACGAACGAATGCACGTTCTCGACCGACACGTTGAGCTCCATCGCGATAAACGTGCTCATCCGCGCCGAGTCGAGCACCCCGGCCATGCCGATCACGCGCTCGCGCGGGAACTTGGTCAGCCGGAAGAGCGCCTGCGCCATCGCGTCGAGCGGATTGGCCACGGGAATGATGATCGCGTTCGGGCAGTACTGCACGACGTTCGGCGCAATGCTCTGCATGATCGCGAAGTTGTCTTTCACCAGGTCATCGCGGCTCATGCCGGGCTTCCGCGGCTTGCCCGACGTAATCACGACGATGTCGGAGCCGGCTGCGGCGCCCCAGTCGCTGCCGCCGATGATGCGCGAGTCGGAGCCGAGGATCGGACACGTCTCGTACATGTCGAGCGCGACGCCCGCCGCCTTCTGGTCGGCAATATCGATGATGACGACATCCGCCAGCTCTTTTTCCGCGATGGAGCGGGCCACCGTCGCGCCGACGTTGCCGGCGCCTCCGACCACTGTGACTTTTCGTTTCATGGACGCTGAATCCTCTTAGGGCGAAGTCCCGCACGTCTCGTGCGAGTTATCCACAATTTCTGTTCAAAACTCTGTTGAAAAGGGGCGACCGCGGACGTCAATTCCATGCGATCCCGAGCATTTTAGCGGTTTGCACCATCGTAGTGCGCCCGCTGACCTGCGAGGTCCCGCGCGATCACTGCAGCCGCAGATTATACTTTCACCATCGATGAAAATTGTTGTTGCTGATGATCTTCCTGCATCCGCGCTCGAGCTCCTGCGTGCCGAAGGTTGGACCGTTGACGCCAGGACCGGCCGGACTCCCGAACAGCTCGCGACTGACCTCGCCGACGCCGACGCGATCGTCGTCCGGAGCGCCACCAAAGTCACCGCCCCGCTGATTGCCGCCGCGCCCCAGCTGCGGGCAATTGCCCGCGCGGGCACGGGCGTCGACAACGTCGACGTCCAGGCCGCCAGCAGTCGCGGCATCGTCGTGATGAACGCGCCGGGGGCGAACAGCATCAGCGTGGCCGAGCTCGCGCTGGGCATGATCCTCTCGCTGGCCCGCCACCTTCCCGCCGCCGACGCGGCGATGAAGCAGGGGAAGTGGGAAAAGAAGAAGTTCCTGGGCGAAGAAGTCCGCGAGAAGACGCTCGGCCTGGCAGGACTGGGACGGATTGGCCAGGAAGTCGCCCGCCGCGCGGCCGCGTTCGGGATGAAGATCGTGGCGCACGATCCCTTTATTTCCGAACAGGTTGCGCGCGATCTCGGCATCGAGCTCGTGTCGCTGGACGACCTGTTTGCGCGCGCCGACTACCTGTCGCTGCACATGCCGTCCAACGAGAAAACCAGAAAGCTCGTCAACGCCGAGCGGCTGAAGCGCGCCAAGAAGGGCATCCGCATCATCAATACGGCGCGCGGGGATCTCATCGACGAGGGCGCGCTGGCCGACGCGATTGAAGCGGGCCAGGTCGGAGGCGCCGGCCTCGACGTGTTCGAGCAGGAGCCGCCCGCCGATCAGCGGCTGCAGAAGCTTGAACGGGTCGTGGCGACTCCGCACATCGCCGCATCGACCCGCGAGGGGCAGGAACTGGTCGGCGTGGAAACCGCCGCGGCGCTTCGCGACTTCCTCAAGGACGGGATTATCCGGAACGCCGTCAATTTTCCGTCGGTCTCGCCAGAAGAATTCAGCCGGCTTCGCCCGTTCGTGGAGCTTGGCGAACGGCTGGGCGCCTTCATCGCCCAGATGAACGACAGCCGCGCGCACATGCTCGGCGTTCGCTATTACGGCGAGCTCGCCGAAGGGCGCAACGACATGATCGTGAACGCCCTCCTGGTCGGGCTGTTCAAGCCGATTCTGGAAGCCGGCGTCACCCCGGTCAACGCGCGATCGATTGCGGCCGATCGTGGCATCGAAATTGTGGAATCCCGCAGCAACCGGCCGCGCGACTACACGAGCCTGATTTCGGTGAAGCTGCATACGAGCGACGGCGAGCGGTGGGTTGAAGGCGCCGTCTTCGAGCGCACGTCACCGCGCCTCGTCCTGCTGGACGGCATCAAGATCGAGGTGCCTCTCGCAGGGACCATGATCGTCATCCGGAACAACGATCAGCCGGGCGTCATCGGCGAGATCGGAACGATCCTCGGTCGCCACGGCGTGAACATCGCCAACTTCGCGCTTGGCCGCGAAGGCACGAACGCCGTGGGCGTCGTCATCGTCGACGAGACGAAGCCGATTACGCAGGTTGTGCTGGATGACTTGAAGAAGGCGAAAGCGATTCAGGAAGCCCGAATCGTCAGGGTCTGAAGGACCCTAGCGCTTGAGGGTGAGGCGTCGCGTGGAACCGTCCGACGTGCGGACAAGTTCCACCGCGTCGCTTTCGATGCGGGCGACGCGATAACCGAGAACCTGATCACCTTCCCGTACCAGTTCGACACCGGCGGGCGAACTGACGACCGCCGTCCGGCTGGTCTCCCCGTTTGCCTGATCTTCCGCAATACCCGACAGTGACATCGGCGGCGGCGCTGCCGCGGGTTCAGGTTCGGGCTCGGGCTGCGGCTCGAACGCCGTCCCTCGCTCCACCAGAACGGGATCGACGCCGCTTCGCTGTTGGAATCGAAATGGATCGCGTTGCGGACTCGTATAGTTCCGCTCGCCCTGCAGTCCCGTCCTGAGCCGCTCGGCCTGCTCCTGGATATCACCGTCCGCGGACGTCCGCGCGGCGCGCGGCGATCGCACGGGCGACGTCGTAGTCACCGGCGTATTCGCCGGCGGCGACGATGCCATCCACCCCGCCAGAACGGTGGCGCCCGACACGGCTGCGTACGCTTTCCAGGTCATAGATAACGTCTGTTCATCTTAACATTTCGGCCTTTTGACCTCTGCGCCGCAGGTCGTCGCTGCACGTGCCGACCCAGCTCTGCATGCTATGATTCGCCGTGCACGCTGTAGCGTTCCGCAATCCATTCGAGCGAAACCTACAGCCGCTGCAAACCGTCGCCGTCATCCCCGCCCGATACCACTCAACCCGTCTCCCAGCCAAAGCACTCGCGGACATCGGCGGCCGGCCCATGGTCGAGCATGTGTATCGGCGCGCGGCGGCGGCGCGCGGCGTCGACGCGGTGGTCGTGGCAACCGACGACGAGCGGATCGCCGCGGTCGTGACCGGCTTCGGCGGGATCGCTCGCATGACGTCTGCGTCGCATCGCACCGGCACCGACCGGATTGCTGAAATCGCGGCGGATCTGGCGTGCGAGGTCATCGTCAACGTCCAGGGAGACGAACCGCTCGTCGAGCCCGCGATGATCGAAGAAGTGATCGCCGCCCTGGCGGCAGATGCCGACACGCCGATGTCCACCCTGCGGCGCCGCATCGACGCCGCCGCCGAGTATCGCAACCCGAACGTCGTGAAAGTTGTAGTGGACGCGGCGCAGCGGGCGCTGTATTTTTCACGCGCCCCGCTCCCGTTTGCGCGGGAACCGGCAGCGGCCTTCAAGCACATCGGACTCTATGCGTATCGCCGCGACTTTCTTCTGACGTTGACGACACTGCCTCAGACGCCGCTCGAAATCGCGGAATCGCTCGAACAGCTTCGCGCGCTCGAACACGGCTTTCGTATTCGCGCGGTGGAAACGCTCCACGACTCAATCGGGGTGGACACCCCGGAGGACCTTGACCGTGTGCGGCGGCAGCTGGCCGTCGGCACCAGCGCATAAGGCGGGATGATGCAGCGACCTGACGGACGACCCGTGAAGTACATCTTCGTGACAGGCGGCGTGGTGTCGTCGCTCGGCAAGGGGTTAGCGGCCGCGTCAATCGGCCGTCTGCTCGAGGACCACGGCTACACGGTCGCGCTGCAGAAGTTCGACCCGTATATCAACGTCGACCCGGGCACCATGAGTCCCTACCAGCACGGCGAGGTCTACGTCACGGACGACGGCGCCGAGACGGACCTGGATCTGGGCCACTACGAGCGGTTCACCAGCATGGTGGCCAATCGCAACAGCAACTGGACCACCGGCAAGATCTACCTGTCGGTCATCCAGAAAGAGCGCCGGGGCGACTACCTCGGGCGCACCGTGCAGGTCATCCCGCACATCACCAACGAGATCAAGGAAGCCATCCGGGCGACGGCCCGTGACGTCGATATCGTGATCGTCGAAATCGGCGGCACCGTCGGCGACATCGAGAGCATGCCGTTTCTCGAAGCGATCCGGCAGTTCCGCCTCGACGTCGGACGCGAGAACGCGATTTACATCCATCTGACGCTCGTCCCCTTCATCGGTACTGCCGGCGAGCTGAAAACCAAGCCGACGCAGCACAGCGTCCGCGATCTGCGTTCGATCGGCATCCAGCCAGACATCCTGCTGTGCCGCACGGACCGGTTCCTCGATGCCGACATCAAGCGCAAGATTGCGCTCTTCTGCGATGTCAACGAGGAGGCGGTCATTACCGCGCTGGACGTCTCCACCATTTACGAAGTGCCGCTCGTGCTGTCCGCCGAGGGGCTCGACCGCATCGTGCTGAAGTCGCTGAATCTGCCGCTGACGGAAGCGCGCACGGAGGCCTGGCGCGAGCTCGTGCAGCGCATCAAGAACCCCACCGACACGCTCACGATCCACGTGGTCGGCAAGTACACCGGGTACGAGGATTCCTACAAGAGCCTCAACGAGGCCGTGTTCCACGGCGGGTTCGCGCATCGTCTCAAGGTGCAGTTGAACTGGGTCGAGGCGGAGGCGCTGGAGAAAGAAGGCGGCACCGACGCGCTGAAGGGTGCGGACGGCATCCTGGTCCCCGGCGGATTCGGATCCCGGGGCACGCGCGGCATGATGAAGGCGGCCGAGTACGCGCGCGAGCACAAAATCCCATACTTCGGCATCTGCTACGGCTTCCAGTGGGCGACTGTCGAATTTGCCCGCAACGTCTGCGGGCTCGAAGGCGCGGACTCCACCGAGGTCACCGAGGATGCGTCGCACAAGGTGATCTACAAGCTGCGCGATCTGCTGGGCGTCGGCGATCTTGGCGGCACGATGCGCCTCGGCAAGTACGAATGCGCGCTCGTGCCCGGATCGCTCGCCGCCCGGATCTACGGCTCGTCGCTTGTCTCCGAACGGCATCGCCACCGCTATGAGTTCAATTGCCTCTACGAGCCGTCGCTGCTCGAAAAGGGCATGCGGATCTCGGGACGGTCACCTGACGGCAAGTTCGTCGAGATCGCGGAGCTGCCGTCGCACCCCTGGTTCATCGCGGTGCAGTTCCATCCGGAGTTCCAGTCGCGGCCGCTGACGCCGCATCCGCTCTTTGCGAGCTTCGTGGAAGCGGCCCACCGGCATAAGGCAGGCGCGCACGCAGGCGCCGAGGTGACGACGGGGGCGAGGTCGTAAGCCTTTCACCTACAATAGGTTTCGTGCATCCGGTTCAGGTAGGGCCCCACTCCATCGGCGGCGGCCATCCGCTGGCGGTCATTGCCGGACCCTGCGTCATCGAGAGCGCCGGCCATGCGCTGGACATCGCGTCGGCGCTCCGCGACATCGCCAGCCGCTGCGGCGTGCCCCTGGTCTTCAAAGCGTCGTACGACAAGGCCAACCGGACCTCACGCACGTCGTTTCGCGGCCCAGGCCTGGATGCCGGGCTGAAGGTCCTCGCCGACGTGCGGGCGCGCACCGGGCTTCCCGTCCTCACCGATATTCATGAACCGGCGCACGCCGAGCCGGCTGCAGCGGTCGTCGACGTCCTCCAGATCCCTGCATTCCTGTGCCGGCAGACTGACCTGCTTGTGGCGGCCGCGCGGACGGGCAAGCCGGTGAACGTCAAGAAGGGACAGTTCCTCGCGCCGTCTGACATGCGTCACGTGATCGAGAAGATCACGGGCGAGGGCAACGCATCAGTGCTGTTAACCGAGCGCGGCACGAGCTTCGGCTACCACGACCTCGTCGTCGACATGCGCGCGCTGCCGATGCTGCGCGAGCTGGGCTACCCGGTGATCTTCGACGTAACGCACAGCCTCCAGCTGCCGGGCGCCGGTGACGGCGTCACGACGGGACTCGCCCAGTACATCGAGCCGCTTGCCTCCGCGGGTGTTGCCGCTGGAGCCGACGCCGTGTTCCTCGAAGTGCATGACAACCCGTCGAAGGCGCGCAGCGACGCGGCCAACGCCCTGCGGCTCGACAAGGTGGAGGCCCTGATCCTCAAGCTGAAACGGATCGCGGCGGCAAGCCGGGAGGGTGTCGCGTCATGAGTAACGTGACGGGCATCGATCTCGCGACCGCGCGCGAAGTCCTGAAAACCGAAGCGGCCGCCATTCTGGCGCTCACGGAGCGGCTCGATGGCCGGTTCGAGCAAGCGATTCGTATTCTTCTCGAGTGCCGCGGGCGTGTGATCGTCACGGGCATGGGGAAATCGGGCATCATCTGCCGCAAGATTGCCGCAACGCTCGCGAGCACCGGCACGCCCGCCTTCTTCCTTCACCCCGCCGAAGCCGTTCACGGCGACCTCGGCGTCATCCAGGCCGACGACGTCGTGCTGGCGCTGTCGAACAGCGGTGAGACCGACGAACTCCTTCGCCTGCTCGAAACCATCAAGCGTCTCGGCGCGCAGCTGATCACGATCTGCGGCACCGCGGATTCGACGCTCGCGCAGGCGTCGAACGTCGCGCTCGACTGCCACGTATCCGAGGAGGCCTGTCCGCTCAACCTCGTGCCGACCGCGAGTACGACGGCGGCGCTCGCCCTTGGAGATGCGCTGGCGATGACGCTGCTCGTGGCCAAGGGTTTCCGTGAAGAGGACTTCGCTCATCTTCACCCCGGCGGCAAGCTGGGCAAGCGCCTCATGCGCGTCGAACAACTGATGGTTGCCGGCGATCGCGTGCCGGTGGTCAGTCCGGCGACCGCGATGGCCGAGGTCGTCAACGAAATGACCGCGAAGAAACTCGGGATGACCTGCGTCGTCGCTGACGGCGGCCTGGTGGGCGTCATCACGGACGGAGACCTGCGTCGTCACATGGGCGCGTCGATCGACCTTTCGACACGAACGGCATCCCAGGTCATGACCGCGAACCCGGTCACCATCGATCGCGGCATCCTGGCCGCCGAGGCGCTCAACATCCTCGAGCAGCGCAAGATCACCTCCATTGTCGTCGTGGATCGCCACAAGCGGGTCGAAGGGGTGCTCCACCTTCATGACCTCTGGCGTACTCAGATGGTCTGATGCCGGATTGGTACCTGCTCGCTGTCCTGATTGCCCTGCTCCTCGGGCTAGTGGTGGGCAAGGCATGGGAGCGGTACAAGCTGCGCGACGGCCGGTGGGTCGATCGGCGGCGGCTGCGCGAAACGCCTCACTACATGCTGGGTCTCAATTTTCTCGTCGACAACCAGGTCGACCAGGCGATTGAGGAACTGACCCACGCTACCAGCCTCGATACGGACGCGCTCGAAGTCCAGATGATCCTGGGCAATCTGTACCGCCAGAAGGGCCAGGTTGGCCGCGCGATCAACATTCACCAGGCGCTCCTGCAGCGGCCCGATCTGACCCCGCTCGAGCAGGCGTACGTGCTGCTCTGCCTCGGCCTGGATTTCCGGCATGGCGGATTCGTCGATCGCGCGCTGGAAGCCTTCCAGGAAGTGCTGGTGCTCGATCCGAAGAACCGGTACGCCCTGGTCAATTTGCAGAAGCTCCATGAGGACCAGCAGCAGTGGCCCGAGGCGTTGCGCGTCCGCGAGCAGGTGGCAAAGATCGGCGGAGGGCGTGAAGGCGAGGACCAGCAGATTCTCGGCTTCCTTCGCAACGAGATCGGCGTGCACCAGCAGGAGGCGGGACAGGCTGCCGTCGCGGCGAAAAGCTTCTCGGCGGCCATCGATACAAATGCGACGACCGTGCCCGCGTATCTGAATCTCGGCGACGTACGCGAACGGAGCGGCGACCTGGCGGGCGCCGTCGACGCCTGGGAGCGGCTCGTGGATGTGGTGCCCGAGCAAGCTCATTTCGCCTTTGACCGGCTCGAACGCGCCTACATGGCCCTCGGCACGCCGCACCGGTTCCTTGAGATGTGCCGGCGCCTGATTA
This sequence comes from Candidatus Sulfopaludibacter sp. SbA3, assembly GCA_945903265.1. Lineage (GTDB taxonomy): Bacteria > Acidobacteriota > Vicinamibacteria > Vicinamibacterales > UBA2999 > CAXNKG01. The sequence continues at coordinate 111,020 of CAMDNQ010000001.1, read as the reverse complement.
GCGCCGACATGCAAGGCTGGCGCGCAAGACTCGCGCTCTCACGACATCTGGCAGCCGCCGGCCAGCACCACGCTGCCTTCGATCAATTGCTCGACGCCCTTCCCCACCACCCGCACGCGCTGGCCATTCATCAGCAGATCTGGGAAGTGCTCGCGTCGCTCGCCTTCGACCCCGGCCTGATCCGCCGATACGTGGACCTCACGCGAGAAGCCGTGTTTTACCTCGATCCGCACGTCTGCCGGCGCTGCCGCTACCGCAGTACGGAGCCGTTGTGGCAATGCCCGCAATGTCACGAGTGGAACACGTTCGTCGAGGAACGCATTGCGCCGGTGAAGGATGTGAGAACCGGGAAGCCGCTAGACAGCGGGGCCTGACAAGAACTGCCAGAGCTTCCTCACCTGCTCGTCGGTGTCGTCGAGCGTTCCCTCGGTGTGAATCACGTAATCGGCCTGTGCCACTTTGTCGGCGATCGGGAGCTGCGCGGCCAGTCGCTGGCGGGCGTCGTGTTCGGACAGGCCGTCGCGCTCGATGATCCGTCGCACCTGAGTTTCCGGGTCGCAGGCGACGACGATGACGGCGTCGAAATCGCGGTTGCGGCCGGTTTCATACAACAGCGGAATATCGGCGAGCGCCCATTGGTGTAACTGCGGATCGAGCGCGGAGAACCACTCTTCGGTGGCGCGCCTGACTTCAGGGTGAACGATCGCTTCGAGGTCTCTGCGCGCATCCGGATCGGCGAAAACGATCCCGGCAAGCTTCTGGCGGTCCAGAGCACCCGAGGGGATCAGAATCTCCTTCCCGAAGCGTGTGACCACAGCGGCGAGGCCCGGGGTGCCGACGGCGACCGCTTCGCGCGCCAGCACGTCGGAATCAATAGCAGGAACGCCGAGATCCTCGAAACGGGCGCGCACCCAGCTCTTCCCGGTGGCAATCCCTCCGGTCAGCGCGACCCGGCGAACTCGTGAGTCAGTTCCGTCCACCACTAACTACCAACCACCAACCACCAACTACCGACCAGCCCGGGCACGGGCAGCCTTCAGCGTATTCAGCATCAGCATGGTGATGGTGAGCGGCCCGATGCCGCCCGGTACCGGCGTGAGCGCGCCGGCGACCTCGGCAACCTCGGGGTGGACGTCCCCCACGAGCATCGAGCCGCGCTCCTGGAATTTGAGGAGCCGCTTGTGGCCGTCCGGGTAGAGACGCGACGCCGCGGCCGCATCCGTAATCGTATTGATACCGACGTCGATCACCGTCGCGCCCGGTTTTACGAAGTCCTTTGTGACCAGTCCGGGACGGCCCACGGCGGCGACGAGAATGTCGGCCTCTCGGCAGACCTCGGCGAGATTCGGCGTTTTTGAATGGCAGACGGTCACCGTCGCGTCACGCTGCAGTAACAGCATCGCAACAGGCTTCCCGACGATATCGCTCCGGCCGATGACGACCGCCCGGCGGCCGGCCAGCGTGACGTGTTCCCGGGCGAGCAGCTCCATTACACCGGCGGGCGTACAGGCGACAAAGGCGGGCCGCCCCTGCACCATCAAGCCGACACTGGCCGGGGCAAACCCGTCCACGTCCTTTTCGATCGCGACCGTGTCGAAGACACGCGAGGCGGCGCCGGCGCCCATCGCCTTCGGCAGCGGCGACTGCACCAGGATGCCGTCATGGACATCGCTCTGATTGAGCCGCTCGACAAGCGCGAGCACCTCGGAGAGCGACGAGGTCGCCGGCAGGCGCTCGAGATCGACACGAAACCCGATCGCCTGGCCCGCTTTCAGCTTGTGGCCGACATACACCTCGGACGCCGGATCATTTCCGACAAGCACAATCGCCAGGCCCGGCGGCCGGCCGTGTGCCGCGGTGAAGTCGGCGACCTGCGGCTTGATTTCCTGCTGCTGAATGCGTGCGGCGAGCGCCTGGCCGTCGAGAATCCGTGCGGGCATCGGTCTTCATTGTAGGATGGCGGGCATGAATTCACCGCGCGCATCCGCCCCGGCGACGCTCGACACCGAGTTCAAGCGCGGCCTCGGCCTGTACGACTCGACGATGGTCGTTGCGGGCTCGATGATCGGCTCTGGCATCTACATCGTCTCGGCAGGCATGGCGCGGCAGCTGGGGAGCCCGGGGTGGCTGCTCGTCGCCTGGCTCGTCACCGGCGTCCTCACGATTACGGCTGCCCTTGCCTACGGCGAGCTCGCGGCCATGATGCCGAGGGCCGGCGGGCAGTACGTCTATCTGCGTGAGGCGTACTCGCCGATGTGGGGCTTTCTCTACGGCTGGACGCTGTTCATGGTGATCCAGACGGGCACCATTGCGGCGGTGGGCGTCGCCTTCGCCCGATTCGCCGGCATCCTCGTGCCGGGTATCGCCGAAGATCAGTACCTCGTCGCGCCAATACACCTGTCCGCCGGATACGCGATCTCTCTTTCCACTGCGCAGCTGGTGGGCATCAGCCTCATTGCCCTGCTCACGTGGACGAACACCCGCGGCCTTGAATACGGAAAGCTGATTCAGAACGTCTTCACGACCACGAAGACCGGCGTGCTGCTGCTTCTGATTCTTATCGGCATTGCCGTCGGCCTCAATTCCCCCGCCGCCTTGGCGAACTTTGGCAACTTCTGGGAGCCGCGCAACTTCGAACCGATCGCGGACGGCGTCTCGGCGGCGACTGCCTTCGGCATCTTCGTCGCGCTCTGCGTCGCGCAGACGGGATCCCTCTTCTCCGCGGACGCGTGGAACAACATCACGTTCACCGCCGGCGAAGTCAAGGACCCGCAGCGGAACATCCCGCTCTCGCTCGCCTTCGGCACGATCATCGTCATCACGCTCTACATGCTCGCGAACGTGGCCTACCTGGCTGTTCTGCCGCTCGAGGCGATCCAGCAGGCGCCCGCGGACCGGGTGGCGACGTCGATGCTCGCCGCCATCGTGCCCGGCGCGGCGGTATCGCTGATGGCCATCGCCATCATGATCTCCACCTTCGGGTGCAATAACGGACTGATCCTGGCGGGCGCAAGGGCGTACTACGCGATGGCGCGGGATGGGCTTTTCTTCGCAAAGGCCGGAAAGCTCAACGCGGCCCAGGTGCCGTCGTGGGGCTTAGGCCTGCAGGGAATCTGGGCGGCGGTGCTGGTGCTGCCGCGAACCTATGACCCTGCGACAGGTCAGTACGGCAACCTCTACGGAAATCTGCTCGACTACGTGGTGTCGGCCGCGCTGCTTTTCTACATCCTGACGATTGCCGGCGTGTTCCGCCTGCGCGCGACGCGTCCCGATGCGCCGCGGCCGTACCGGGCCTTCGGCTACCCCGTTCTGCCGGCGCTCTACATCGTCGGCGCCGCCGCGATTCTGATCGTGTTGCTGGTCTACCGCCCCGCCACGACGTGGCCTGGATTTCTTATCGTGCTCCTGGGGCTTCCGGTTTTCGTCTGGTTGCGCTCGCGACTCCAAAGCCGATAGCGGCCACCACGGCGCCGATACCGATGATGTTCAATCCGAGGCGGTCGGCGATTTCCGGCGTCACGCGGATGCCCACGCGGCTCGTCAGCGCATCGAGCTCGCTCCAGCGGGCCAGCATCTCGTTCGTGACGCCCCACTCGGTCAGCAGCGCCAGCAGCAGGATGGCGGCTCCGTTGAACAACAGCAGGTAGCCAAGAATCTTCAGGGTGTTCCCCAGCGCTTCCCCGGCGGTCCGCGCCGCCGCCTCGGCTTTGTTCGCCAGCGGGCTGTGCATGCGACCGTAGAACCAGTAGATCAGCATCCCCAGGTCGAGCCAGACGAGCAGCCGCACCCACGTCATCACGGACAGGCTGACCATCAGGTACAGGCACGACAGCACGCCGAGAACCGGGATGACAGATCCGCCAGGGACGCGGAACGGACGATGCGCGTCGGGCCGCGTGCGGCGCAGGACGATGACCGCCATACAGACGACGACAAAGGCGAACAGCGTCCCGATGCTCGTCATCTCGCCGACGACCTGAATCGGCACGAGGCCCGCCACGATGGCCACGATGACGCACGTGATGATCGTTGTGATGTAGGGCGTCTGGAACTTCGGATGGACCTTGCTGACACCCCGCGGCAGCAGGCCGTCGCGGCTCATCGCGAAGAAGATGCGCGGCTGGCTCATGAGCATGACCAGCAGCACGCTCGTAATGCCCGCCACGGCGCCTGCCGACACGAGGCCGGCGGCCCAGTCCTGCCCGATCACTGACAGCGCGTACGCAACCGGTGCGTTCAGAAACTGTGCGTCATCCTTGTATTCGACCACCGGGATGATGCCGGTCAGCACTGCGGCCACCAGCACATACAGGATCGTGCACGCCACGAGCGATGCAATGATCCCGATGGGCAGGTCCCGCCGTGGATTCTTGGCCTCCTCAGCGGTGGTCGAGACCGCGTCGAACCCGATGTAGGCAAAAAAGACGACCGCGGCGCCCGTCATAACCCCGGACCACGCGTACGGCATGAAGGGCTGCCAGTTGCCCGGGTCGACGTACCAGATGCCGGAGACCAGAAAGAACAGTACGGCCGCCACCTTGATGATCACCATCCCGGCATTGAACCGTGCGCTCTCGCGAATACCCACGATGAGGAGCACCATGATCGCGAGCACGATGATCATGGCCGGCACATTCAGGACAGCGCCGGGCGCCGCACCTAACGCCGCGGTCATCCAGACCGGAAGGTACACACCGAATCCGGCGAGAATCCGCTGGAAGTACCCGCTCCATCCGATCGCCACCGTCATCGAGCCCACGGCGTACTCGAGGATCAGGTCCCAGCCGATCATCCAGGCGAAAATCTCGCCCAGGGTCGCGTACGCGTACGTATACGCGCTGCCGGAGATCGGGATCATGGCGGCGAACTCCGCATAGCAGAGCGCGGCAAACGCACAGGCGATCCCGGCGGCGGTGTAGGACAGGATGATCGCGGGGCCAGCCTGGTTCGCGGCAGCGGTTCCGGTGAGCACAAAGATGCCGGTGCCGATGATGCCGCCAACGCCGAGCAACGTGAGGTCCCACGCCGTCAGGCTGCGGCGGAGCGCTTTTCCGCCATGCTCGACGTCGCCAACGAGCTGCTCGATCGACTTGGTCTTCAGCAGGTTCGAATCCATGGGCCGCGATTATAGCCGCACGGGTTCAGGCTTCGCGGGACGCGTCACGCAGACGCTGGTACGCGGCCACGCGGGCCTTCGGGTCGCCCCCCGCCAGGAGGTCGCTGATGACGGCCACGCTGGTGGCCCCGGCTTGCAGCACCTGCGGGGCCGTTTCGAGCGTGATGCCCCCGATAGCCACCACGGGCACCGCGCCGGCACGGCGCACCGCCTCTTCCACCAGCGCCACGCCCACCGCGTCGTAACCCGTGGCCTTGCTTCGCGTACCGAACACCGGGCCAACGGCGATATACGTCACCGGCTCCAGAAGGGCTGCGTCGATTTGCGCCACGGTGTGTGTCGAATACCCGATGATGGCGTTCGGCCCGAGCATCGCCCGCGCATCAGCCACGGCGATGTCGTCCTGGCCCAGGTGCACACCCGCCGCCCCCGACAGCTTCGCGACGTCCACGCGGTCGTTCACGATGATCTGCGCGCCGCACGCGCGTCCGGCCGTCACGAGCCGATCGCTGATACGCAGGAGCTGCGCGGAAGACAGCTGCTTGGCGCGGATCTGCACGAAGCGCGCACCGCCGGCGAGGAGCGCCTCGCCGAGCGCAATCACGTCCCACCCTTCGCGCGCGGCGGTCTCGACGTCGAGGATAGCGTTGAGAGGAGGAAGGGTGAGGTCCCCGACAGGCATCACAGCGTGATCAATTCCGTGGGCACGTTCGTCAGGATCTCGCAGCCCGTGGCGGTCACGAGGACGTCATCCTCGATGCGCACCCCGGCGAACCCGGCCACATACGCCCCCGGTTCGATCGTAAAGACCATGCCTGGCGCGAGGGGAATTGCCGGTACGTCCGTGCGGGGCTTCGTCACTCGTGGATCTTCATGCACGTCGAGACCGAGACCGTGACCGGTGCCGTGCCCGAATGCCGGCCCGAGGCCGCGCTGCTCCAGAATGTCGCGAGCGGCGGCATCGACTGCCGTGGTGAGGACTCCGGGCCGGACGGCCGCGATCGCCGCTCGCTGCGCATCATGGACGGCGTCATAGATCCGGCGAGCCTCGGAGGAAATCGGCCCGATCGCGACGGTGCGCGTCACGTCCGAGCAGTATCCGTCCAGGACGCCGCCGAAGTCCAGCACGACCAGGTCGCCGCGTGCGAGCATTCGATCGCCGGCGCGATAGTGCGGCAGCGCCGAATGCGGACCCGACCCGACAATGGTGTCGAAGGCGGGGCGCTCGTAGCCGGCTGCACGCATCGCGGACTCGATGGCACTCGCGACGTCGCGCTCGACGACGCCCGCGCGCGCGGCCGAAAACGCCGCCTGCGCCACAGGACCGATCCGGCGGGCCGACTCCCGCAGCGCGGCAATCTCGGCCGCATCCTTGATGATGCGAAGGTCCTCGACCACACGTTCGCCGGCGCGGAATGTCAGGGCCAACCCGCGGCCCGCCGCGGCCTTCCGCCACCACTCGTGCTTCGCGACGCTCACGTGGTCGGCCTCGAAGCCGACCGTCGACACGCCGATTTCCTCGAGACATCCGAGCAGCGCCTCGTCGTAGCTCGCGGGCACCGCGACGACGCGAAGGCCGGGGCAGGACATTTCGGATTCCTGGAGCTGCTGGACGGCCTCCTGATATCGGAAGTCGACAAGCAGATGCGACGCGTCCGGCGCCATCACCAGGATCCCCGCTGAACCGATGTGATTGCTGAGATACCGGATGTTCGTGGGATGCGTGATGACGATCGCGTCAACGCTCAGTGCGTCAAACGCGGCGTGCAGCCGCGCGTGGCGAGCGGCGAGAAAGGCTGTTGTTGAGGGCGGCACGTGTAAGAGGGGGATGGATCGATATCCATCCCCCACGGAAGTGATTGTAGCGGTTTACTCCGGCTGCTTCACGGGCACGTTCTGCGTCGTCGTCGCGGTACGCCCTTGACTATCGGTGACGGTTAGACGCGCGACGAACGTCTGCTCGGTTGCATATGCGTGCTGCGCTGATGGCGAGGATGACGTTACGGCCGCAGACCCATCGCCAAAATCCCACTCGTACGCTGTTATGGTTGCACCGCCGGCAGAAGTTATTCCCGATGCATTGAAATTGACCGTCTGAGCTGGCCGAGGATTTGTGGGAGAAATGCTAAAAGAAGGCGACGGGAAAATTATCCCACTCCCCACTGTGAGAGGTACCGTCGCCGTTCCTTGTTGTCCCAGATCGTCAGTCGCCGTCACAGAGGCGGTATAAGTACCGACGCGACTGTAAGTCTTCGTAGCCGAAGGAGCCGTTGTAGTTTGCGTCGTCCCGTCACCGAAATCCCAAGCATAACTTTGGACGCTATGGCCTGTCGGTGTCGTCGCTGTCGCAATAAACGTTGCCTGCTGACCAGCTATCGGGATCGCCGGTGACACAGTGATTTTTACGTCCGGAGCTGCGACATTCTTCACGGTCAGTGACTGCGAAGTCGTCCGGATGGCCCCCGCTGCGTCTGTAACAGCGAGGGTTACAACATAAGTCCCTGGAGTCGAAAAAGCATGACTGACAATTCGCCCCCTCGCTACCGAGCCATCACCAAACGTCCAGAGGTAGGTGCAGTTGTCGTTGCAAGGCACGCCTTCGTCGGTTGACTTTGAGGCATCAAACACTACGAGCTGTCGCATTTCAGGGGACGTGGTACTTGGCGTAAAGTCTGGCGAAGGAGCCACCGTATTGGAGGCGCCGGACAACGGGATCGAGAAAGTTCGCGGAACGCTCGCAGACCCGTTACCAATAGCGACGACCTGCAACACCGCTGCGTTGCCAACGGTTCCTGCAATCGGCGCCGTAAGCACGAGTGAAGCGCGTCCGTCGCTGGATGTGGTTACTTCGGATGCGTTCACCGAGCCGACGTTAGTCGAGACACTAAGTCGCTGATTCGGAACTGGTCGGCCTGATCCATCGCGAACCGTGAGCGTAATTGCAGATTGAGAGGCTCCATCGCGGGGAAGTTGCTCCGGAATAGCGCTCATAGCCACGGACAACGCGAACTCCGACGGACCAGTCACAGAAGGTGCAGTGCCCTCATTGAGGGTGCACGCTGCGGTTAGCAGGCAAGCAATAGTAACAACCACCCTAGTCATGGTTCTCACGTCCTTAATTCGGATCCGCAAAATCGCCAAACTGCACCCCGATACTTCCCTGGACAGATAGGTCATTGCCAGCTTGGTCGTGGCCGTAAAAGGTAACGTCAGCAACGGTCGATATAACGATCGTGCTGCGCACGAGGGAAAACAGCGGCGCTTCTTGCTTCGCCACGTGCCGGATCAACTCGAAGGATTGCGACACCGCCGCGCCCGGCGCCACGGTGAACGTCACCGCCGACTCGAACGGCTGAGGCACGTCGACGCCGGGGGAATTACGACCGTCCGAGCGCCGGAATGCCACGCGATAGCGCTGAATCGTCACGCCGTTGACGACAGTGGGCGCGGCGAGCGCATCCTTCATGATCAGCCGTATCGCAACACGGCCGGTGTCATTAAGGACGCTCCCCTTCGTACTGACGTCCGACTGCAGTGTCCCCGTAAACGTCAACGTGGCTCCCGAGGCGCCAGAGGCGGCCTCTAGCCGATCGATGACGAGTGTCACGGGCGAGCGATCCTGCCTGAGGATATCGCTGCACCCGGCGGCGGCGGCGGCGGCGGCGACAGCGCCGGCCAAGGCGGCCAGCGAACACAGCAAGTGGCGCATGGTGGCGTTCACAGTCATCTCCTACAGCCGGATGATGCGCGGCGTGATGAAGATCAGCAGCTCGCGGCTTTCATCGAGCACGGTGTTTCTCTGGAACAGCCACCCCAGGAGCGGCAGCCGGTAGAAGCCCGGAGTCCGCGCCTGTTGCACCTGTTCCGTGTTCACGTGGATGCCGCCGATGACGGTCGTCTCCCCATCGCTCACCAGAACCTGGGTCGTCGCGTTCTGGGTGTTGATGGGCGGAATGCCGTTGACCTGCCGGGTGAAGTCCGGAACCTCGTTCGCGACGACGATCCGCATGATCACCGTCCCCGCGGCCGTGATCTGCGGCACGACGCTCAGCCGGAGCGTCGCGTCGCGAAAGGTCACCGTCACGGTGTTGTTCGCGATCGTCTGGATCGGAATCTGGATGCCCTGCTGGATTTGCGCCTCGATGTTGTTCTGCGTGGTGACGCGCGGGGTCGAGAGGATTCGCCCGTTGCCGGTTGATTCGAGCGCGGACAAGGCGACATCCAGGTTCAGGGCGCCATTGATGGATCCGAGCGCAAGTCCGATGGCCGATGTAGGCGCCTGGATGGTCGCAGGAAGATTGACGGTCGTGGCGGCTCCGTCCGGTCCCTGCGTGCCGCCGACGCGTCCGCCGATTTCTGCCTGGTTCGGAAACGCCACTGGCAGGGTGTTGCCCGTCTGCGTCGTCGCGCGGCCGTTGAACCCCCACTGCACGCCCAGCTCCCGCGCGTAATCGCGGTTCGTCTGTACGATGCGGGCCTCGATCTCGACCTGCGGCTCCGGCCGATCGAGCGTCGCGATCAGGCCGCCGATCGTGGCCAGCCGCTCGGGCAGGTCACGAATGATCAGGGTGTTGGTGCGCGGGTCGGTGGTGATCGAGCCCCGCTGCGACAGTACGGTCGTCGTAATGAGCGGCTGTACCTGTTCGGCACGGGCATAGCTCAAGGTGCGCGTCAGCGTCTCGAGATCGCCGGCCAGCGCCTGCGCCTCGGCCAGCTACTGACGCTCGGCCTGCTCCGCCGCGAGGACCCGCAGTGGCGATATCCGCACGACGGTGCCTTCGACGGAGTACCCAAGCTGGTTGGCCTGCAGGATGATGTCGAGCGCCTGATCCCACGGCACGTCGCGCAGCGCGACGTCAACCGTCCCCTGAATCGTCTGATCGATGACCACGTTCAGGCCGCTGATTTCCGAGAACGTGCGCAGCACGGCGCGTAGATCCGCCCCCTGAAAGTCCAGACTGATCGGAAAGCCCGTAAATCGCTGCGGCACTGTGCCCGGAAGGGTCGGCGCCTGCGCGGTCGGAGGCACCGGAGCCGGCGCGGGCGCGGCCTGCGCCTGGAGGAGCTGGATCGCAGGAACCTGCGGGGCGGCAGCGCGAACCTGCTGAACCGCAACCGGTTGCTGCACGGCTTGAACCGCCTGAACCGCCTGAACCTGTGATGAACCCGCGTCGTCGAAAATCACCGTCAGCTCGGTGCCATCCGCGGACGGTTCCACGCGGTAGGGCGCCCGGCGGCTCAGGTCCATCACGACGCGCGTCACAAGCGGCGAGTTCGGATCGAGCGCGACGTGCACCCTGTCGACCGGCCCCTGCCCGACCGTCGTCGTCTTCGCGATGGCACTCGTGGCGTTCACCAGATCGATGACGAGGCGCGGCGCCCCTTCCGCCGGGGCGTCCACGCGCGACGCGCTGAGGCGGCCGCTGCCATAGAGCGTGACCGCCGTCGCCGTCCCGCGGCTCGCGGCATTCACATGCAGGATGGCGCTTGCGGGCCCCCTGGTGTTGCTGGTCGCGGTGTTGCTGGTCGCGACCGTCCGGACGGCCTGATCGAGGCGGTCGGCCTCGACGTAGATGATGTTGCGGACGCTGCGGACGCGCGGACGTACCGCGTGCGCCAGCGTCATCTGCACGCGCGCCACCGTTGCGCCGTCGGCGGCGCGCACGCGCTCCACTGAGATGGCCGAGAACGGATGCCGCGAATCCGGCGTGAAGCCGTCGGCGAACCCCTGTGACTCCACGTCACGGAGCTCGATGACGAACGTCCGCGGGTCCGGCTGCGCCGCGACGTAGGCGACGGGCGCCGACGCCTCGATCGCGATGACCCCCGCCCGGCTGTCGACCCGGGAGGCAATCCGTTTCAGCGTCGCCAGGTCAGCTCCCGCGCCGCTCGCGGTCAGCGACGCCGCGGCCCCGATCGCCAGCAGCGCGCACAACACCACCACCGCATGTCGTCGTCGATACATGTTTAATTCGCCTCGACTTGTCGGAGCATTTTCCGCACTTCGCGCTGTTTTTCCAGCGAGAGCGGATCGTTCACCTGCTGCACGATGACCATGTCGTTCTGCGAGATCGCGCGGATCGTGCCGTCGAACAGCCGGTCGCCAGCGCGCACGATGTAGGTCTTCTGGTCGGCGCCCTGCAGCACGCCGACAAATCCTTCGCGCCCGCGCATCGTGCCGCGAAGCGTCACCTCGCCGACGGCGAGTCCCGCGAGTCCCACCGGGCGCGGACCGACACCGCCGCCGGCGGCCGTCCCGCCCCGCCCGACCAGGCTCACGAACGGGTCTCGCCGGCCTTCGGGCATGTAGGTGAATCCAGCCGGTTCGATCAGCTGCTCGGGCGTGGGGGTTGGCGAGGCCGCAGGGGGCTTCGCTCCGCCCGGAGCTGCGCCGCCAGGGCCCTGCGCCGCCGCGCCGGCGACGATGAGAAGGACGCTCAGAAGCACGACCGCCACGCCGAGGACGCGAACATGCGTCGTCATCCACGGCGTCATCCACGGCCTCCGGCGCCAGGCCCTGCTGCGGCGCCACGGCCCGCGGCCGCACCGCGTCCCCCGGCCGCGCCGGCCGGCTGCTCGATCAGGACGAACGTCGTGGCAATGCAATCAGCGGTGATCGTCGCTGACCCGCCCGGCGCCGTTGCGGGAACCGCGCGAATCGTGAGGCCGGTGACATTGATGATTCGGGGAAACTTGCTGACGCGCTCGAGGAACGTCCCGAGGTCGTGGTACGAGCCCTCGAGCTGCAGTCCGATGGGCCACTCCGCGTGCATCTGGCGCGTAGTAATGGCCTGCGGGGCAAAGCCGCGGATCGTGAGATTGGACTGCGTCGCCATCGCCTGCACGCGGCGCAGCAGATCCGACACGTCGCGCTCCTCCGGCAGCACGACGCGAAGACGATCGAGCTGAGACTCCAGGCCGGCGACCTGGCTCCGGAATTCCGGAAGCTGTTGCGCGGTCGCGAGGCCGCGCGTGATCTCGGCGCGCAATGTATCCAGTTCGGCCCGCCGCGCGGCGAGACTCGCCTCGGCCGGACGCACGTACGCGTACCAGAACGCGCCGACGCCAAGCAGCGCCAACCCGACGAAAGCCCCGATCTGTCCATACCAGGGCAACCGATTGAGGCTCACATTCATGGGCGGCCTCCACGTCCGGCAGGGGCTCCCCGTCCTCCAGGCGCCGCGGCCGGCGGGTCCGGCCGGTTGATGCGGGCGCGCACGGTGAACTGAATCAACTCGAGACCGGGCTGGGCCCCGGGCCCCGTGGCCGGCTGCACCTGGCTGTCGACGATTTCAATGGGCCGCTCCAGCAGGGTGCCCGTGCTCAGGTTGCCGACGAAGTCTGACAGCGCGATCAGGGTCGTGCTCTGTCCCTCAATCGTCACCTCGTCGGCTTGCTGCGCCATCGTGGTCAGCCACAGCATGTCGGGGAGGCTGCGGCTGATGTGATCGAGGAGCTGCACCGGGATGCTTCTGACCGCTGCGGAGTTCCGAGATCAGCGTGACGCGCTGCTGCAGCTGCTGCCGTTGCGCCTCGAACTGCCCGACTTCCGTGAGCAGCGTCCGCAGACGGGTGGCTTCCTGCCGCGCGCCTGCCAGGTCGGTATCGAGCTGTGCGGAGCTCTGTGACAGCGTCCAGTACCACCAGCCAATGCCGAGCGCGGCGCTCAGGAGAATGAGACTGGCGGCGAGGGTGAGCTGCTGCCCGATGTCAAAGGCGATGGCCTTTCGGGTGCGCGTACGCTCGACCCCGAGCAGATTGATGCGAATCATCGGTCGCCTACCCGCCGCAGCGCGAGACCGACGGCCACCGCCGCCGTGGGCGCCACATCCGCCGCGTCGCCGGTGAGCTTCTTGGCGTCCCAGCCAATGGTGCGGAACGGATCGAAATCCTCAACGGGAATACCGAAGCGCTCCTGCAGCATTTCGCGGAACCCGTCGACGCGCGATGCGCCGCCGCTCAGCATGATGCGGTCGATCTGTTCAGACGAGGCGCTCGCCTTGAAGAAGTCGAACGTCTTCTGCATTTCGAGCAGCACGTTGTCGGTCACGGCGTGCAGCACCGGCTACGCCTCTTCGTACGTCGCGCCGTCGACCGGAATGCCCTTTTTGAGCTGCTCTGCGGCCTCGAATGGCAACCCGAGCTCGCGCTGGACCGCTTCGGTATAGGCGTTCCCCCCGAGCGAGATATCGCGGGTGAACACCGACTGGTCGCCCTGCAGGATATTGATGTTGATGGCGCTGGCGCCGGCGTTCATGAGGACGACAACCTCGCGGGCGTCCAGGCCGTAGTTCGCCTCGTAGGCATTCTGGAGGGCGAACGCGTCGACATCCACGACGACCGGCGTCAGGCCGGCCTGCGCGATGACGCCGGTGTAATCGCCGATTTTTTCCTTCTTGGCCGCGACCAGCAGGACGTCCATGCTGCCGCGCGAGTCCGGACCCGTGCCGGGGTCCAGGATCTGATAGTCGAGGTTCACGTCCTGGATGTCGAACGGGATGTACTGCTCCGCCTCCCACGAAATGGAGTCGTCCAGTTCGGAGGCGGTCATCACGGGCAGCGTGATTTTCTTCACGATCACCGCGTTCCCGGAGAGCGACGCGCACACGTCCTTCGCCTTGAATGCCTTATTGCCCTCGAAGATGCGGCGAATGGCATCGGCAACCGCGCCGGCATCGATGATGGCGCCGTCGACAATGGAGTCCGGCGGGACCGGTTCGACGGCAAACGCCGCTACCCGGTATCCTTTGCCTGCCGGCCTGAGCTCCACTGCCTTGACCGCGCTCGACCCGATGTCGAGGCCCACGAGGCTCTTGGTTTTACGAAACATGCCTGTCGAGCTGTCTTATCGGCCGTTTTCGCCGGGACAACACGGGCGGGCCGCCAGGGGTTCAATCTTGACACCCCCGGCAACTATCCGTATCATTGGGGTTTGCGGCTGTAGGTCTGGTCGACACAGATTGTGACTCCTCCACGCGGACCCCTGAGGGTTCGCGCTAGCGACTCTGGACCTCCCGCCGAAGGATTCCCTTTTCATGCGTACGTTTATTGCGAGCGCAAAGAGCGCAGATAGCCGGTGGCACGTCATCGACGCCCAGGGACAGGTTCTCGGGCGCGTTTCGACTCTTGCGTCGAAACTGCTTCAGGGCAAGCACAAGGCCATCTACACCCCGTTCATCGACACGGGCGACCATGTCGTCGTGATCAATGCGGCGACGGTCAAGCTGACGGGCCGCAAGGAAGAACAGAAGATGTATCGCCGGCACAGCGGATACGAGGGTGGGCTCCGCGAGGAGCGCGCCTCGGTCGTCCGCAAGCGCCAGCCGATCCGGCTGGTCGAGGAAGCCGTCCGCGGCATGCTGCCGAAGTCCAAGCTGGGTGATGCGATGTACCGCAAGCTCAAGGTCTATGCGGGCCCTGACCATCCGCACGCCGCCCAGCAGCCATCGAAGTTGGAGGTCGCGTAAATTTTGGCCAGTATCGAGTACTACGCCACCGGACGCCGCAAAACGTCCACCGCTCGCGTATTCCTTCGCCCCGGCACGGGCGCCATCACCGTCAATCACAGAGCTTTCGAGAACTTCTTCCCCACCGACCAGCTGCGCATGCAGGTCCGGCGGCCGCTGGTCCTGACGGAGACCGGCGAGAAGTTCGACATTCTGGCGACCGTGGCCGGCGGTGGCGTGAACGGCCAGGCCGGCGCCATCCGCCTCGGGATTTCGCGCGCGCTCGTCGCGTCCAACGCCGAACTGCGCCGTCAGTTGAAGAAGGACGGCCTGCTCACGTCGGATTCCCGCATCAAGGAACGCAAGAAGTACGGCATGGCCGGCGCGCGCAAACGGTTCCAGTTCAGTAAACGTTAAGAGGAAGGGAGGGAGCTTGCCCGGGATCGCGATCAAGGACCTGCTAGCAGCGGGAGTGCACTTCGGACACCAGACGAAGCGCTGGAACCCGAAGATGAAGGAATACATCTTCGGAGAGCGGAACGGCATCTACATTCTGGACCTGAACAAGACGGCCCGGAAGTTCCGCGACGCCGAAGAATTCGTCACCAACCTCGCAGCCGAAGGCAAGACGGTGCTGTTTGTCGGCACCAAGCGGCAGGCCCAGGACGTGATCTCTGAAGAAGCGCAGCGCTGCGGCATGTTCTTCGTGAACCAGCGCTGGCTCGGCGGGCTCCTCACCAACTTCACCACCATCCAGCGCAGCCTCGGACGCCTGCGCGACCTCGAAGCGATGGTGACCGACGGGCGCTACGACACGCTCTCCAAGAAAGAGATCGCCCGCGCGGAAAAGGAAAAGCGGAAGCTCCTCAAGAACCTCGAGGGCATCCGGCACATGAGCCGCCTTCCCGACACGATCTTCGTCGTCGATACCCGCAAGGAAAAGATCGCCGTGGACGAGGCGCGCAAGCTGAAAATTCCGGTGATTGGCATCGTCGACACCAACTGCGATCCCGACGAAGTTGATTACGTCATCCCCGGCAACGACGACGCGCTCCGCGCGATCCGGCTGTTCGCCTCCAGGATGGCCGAGGCGGTCGTGAGCGGACGCGGCATGCGCGAAGCGAAGCTGGCCGAGGAAGATGCGGCAAAGGTCGAAGAGGCGGCGGCGGCCGATGCCGCGGCACGGCTCACCCGTGTCAACCGTCCTCAGCGCCGCGCCGAAGTCACACCGGCGGGCGCGTAAGGTCCCACCGGCAGCCGTTCGATGCGCCGGCCTTTCGCCGGCGCTTTCTTTGTACGACGCTAACGAGAGATTCACATGGCAACTATTACGGCAGATCAGGTCAAGAAACTGCGCGACGCGACGGGCGCCGGCATGATGGAGTGCAAGGCCGCGCTGGCCGAGGCCAACGGCAACTTCGACGAGGCGACGACGCTCCTCCGCAAGCGCGGGCTCGCGCAGGCGGCCAAGCGCGCCGGACGCGCGACCGGCAATGGACTGATCAGCAGTTATATCCACATGGGCGGGCGCATTGGCGTGCTCATCGAGGTGAACTGCGAAACCGACTTCGTGGCGCGCACCGACGCGTTCCAGAACCTGGTCAGGGAGCTCGCCATGCACGTGGCGGCGGCGGACCCGAAGTGGGTGCGGCGCGACGAGGTGCCGGCCGAGGCGATCGAAAAGGAACGGAGCATCTACCGCGCCCAGATGGAGAGCTCCGGCAAGCCGGCGAACGTGCTCGACAAGATTATCGAGGGCAAGCTGACCAGCTTCTACACGCAGTTCGTGCTGCTGGACCAGCCCTTCATCCGCGACGACAAGCTGACCATCGCGCAGCTCATCGCCGAGACGACGGCGAAAACCGGCGAGAACATCACGATTAATCGCTTCACGCGATACCGGGTCGGCGAGTCGGCGGACTAGAGCGGAATATAATTCCGTTCGATGTCTGCTCCCCCCTCGTCAGGCCCGGTCTACAAGCGCGTCCTCCTCAAGCTCTCGGGCGAGGCGCTCATGGGCGAGCAGCAGTTCGGGATCGACCCGGCCGTCACGACCCGGATCGCGCGCGACGTCGGGGACATCCAGGCGATGGGCGTGCAGACCTCCATCGTCATCGGCGGCGGCAATATCTTCAGGGGCGTCGCCGCGAGCGTCCGTGGGATGGACCGGGCCACGGCCGACTACATGGGCATGCTGGCGACGGTCATCAACGGCCTCGCCCTCCAGGACGCCCTCGAGCAGCAGAACATCCAGACCCGCGTGGTGACCGCCATCGAAATGCGCGCGGTGGCAGAGCCCTTCATCCGGCGGAGGGCCATCCGCCACATGGAAAAGGGGCGCGTCGTCATCTTCGCCGCGGGCACCGGCAATCCCTATTTCACGACCGATACGGCGGCGGCTCTCCGCGCGATGGAGATCAAGGCCGAAGTCATCCTGAAGGGAACGAAAGTGGACGGCGTGTACACCGCCGACCCGATGCTCGATCCCAAGGCCACCAAATTTGCCTCGATTTCGTACCTCCAGGTGCTCGAACGCCAGCTCAAGGTGATGGACGCCACGGCCATTTCCCTGTGCATGGACAACAAGCTGCCGATCGTGGTTTTTAATCTCCGTGAGGCCGGGAACATCCGCCGCGTCGTGCAGGGTGAACCGGTCGGCACGACCGTTGGCATGTAGGTGACGACATGGAATTCAGCGACTTAAAAGGCATGTTCGGCGAGGTGAAGACCCGGATGGATGCCGGCATCGAGCGGGTCCGCCGCGAGATGGCAGGCGTGCGGACGGGCCGCGCCGCCGTCAGTCTGCTCGACGCGGTGCACGTCGAAGCGTACGGCTCGCGGGTCCCGCTCAATCAGGTCGCGACGCTGTCGATCCCCGAGCCTGGCATGATCGTGGCGCAGCCATTCGATCCCTCGCTCCTCAAGGCGATCGAGAAAGGCATCACGGCCGCCGACCTGGGGCTGAATCCGGCAAACGACGGGAAGATCGTCCGCATCCCGATTCCGGCGCTCACCGAGGAGCGCCGCAAGGAGCTCTCACGCCATGTGCACAAGCAGGCCGAGGAGGGACGGAACGCGATCCGCCTGGTCCGGCGGGACGCCAACGAGCGCCTGAAGAAGCTGCTGAAGGACCACACGGTTTCCGAAGACGATGAGCGGAAGGGCCTGGAGCACGTCCAGAAGATCACCGACGACCACGTCAAGATGATCGACGAGCTGCAGAAGAAGAAGGATCAGGAACTACTGGGCCACTAATCCCCGAACGACACGCCCAGCCTCCGGGCCGTGTGGACCAGGTCATAGTCCAGCGGCACCAGGCGCTGCTTGCCAACGACGTCTGCGAGGGGTACGGCCACGATGTCGGGCGGATGGTTCGCAACCATGACGTCGAACTGTCCCGCCAGCACCAGCTCCACCGCTTTACCGCCGAACCGGGTCGCCAGCGTCCGGTCGAACGGCGTCGGCGCCCCGCCCCGTTGCAGATGCCCCAGGACGACGAAACGCGATTCTTTCCCGGTCCGCGCCTCGAGCTCGTTCGCGACGTACATGCCCGCGCCGCCGAGCCGCTCGGGGCTGGCGCCGTGCGCCTCCGCGACAACCGACACCTTGCCGCCTTTCGGTTTGGCTCCCTCGGCAACTACCACGATGCTGAAACGGGCGCCCCAGGCATCGCGCGCGCGGATGCACTCCGCGACCTTGTCGAGGTCGTAGGGAATCTCCGGGATCAGGATCACATCGGCGCCGCCGGCGACGCCGCTGTGCAGCGCAATCCAGCCGGCATTGCGGCCCATGACCTCGACCACCATGATCCGGCGGTGCGCTTCGGCGGTGCTGTGCAGGCGATCGATCGACTCCGTCGCAAAGCTGACGGCCGTGTCGAACCCGAAGGAGCTGTTGGTCCCCATGATGTCGTTGTCGATGGTCTTGGGGACGCCGACGAGGGGAATGCCCCTCTTCGAGAACTCGTGCGAGATGGCCAGGGTGCCGTCGCCGCCGATGCAGATCAGCGCGTCGAGCCCCGCCCGCTTGAACATGTCGATGACGCGGTCCGCGTAGTTGAACGTGCCCTCGGAGGTCTCAATCGGTTCGAGGAAGGGGTCGCCGCGATTGACGGTGCCGAGGATCGTGCCGCCCAGTCGCAGAATCCCGGTGACGTCGCGCGGGCTGAGCGGACGGGACTTTTCAGGATGAATCAGGCCGTCGAAGCTGTCCTCGAGGCCGAGGACGGCGACTCCGGAGTTGTAGGCCGATTTCACGACGGCACGAATCACGGCGTTGAGGCCGGGAGCGTCTCCCCCGCCGGTAAGCACGCCGATTTTCTTGACGGTATTTTTCACGAGAAGTGTGTGACGTCGGCGTGAGGGAAGATTGGTGGACGGCAGGGGGATCGAACCCCTGACCTCTGCATTGCGAACGCAGCGCTCTCCCAGCTGAGCTAGCCGCCCGAAGGTCCCTGTTGGAAAAGACGCTTCAGTTTATCACGCGCTCCGGCCTTCCCCTTGCATTTCCCCGACACGCGAAACGTTTGAGTATGGAGGATATAGATGGGAATTCTGGGATGGATCCTTTTCGGTCTGATCATCGGCGCGCTCGCGAAGCTGGTCATGCCGGGCCGTGATCCGGGCGGCATCATCGTGACGATGCTTCTGGGGATCGCCGGCGCCGTGCTGGGTGGCTTCGTGGGACGGGCAATGGGCTTCTACGCGGAAGGTGAACCCGCCGGGTGGATCATGGCGTTCATCGGCGCCATCGTGCTGCTGGTCATCTACCGGATGATGGTCGGCCGCCGGACGGTTCGCCCGTAAAGTCACACGTCAGAAGGCTCAGGTCACAAGTCACAAGAAAGCACCAAGGTACAATTTGGTTGCTACTTGTGACTTCTGACTGCTGACTTGTGCCTTCGATGTCCCGAATGCCCCTGGGGCGGGCGCACATGCTCGCCTCGTCGATCATCGCCGACGCGCGGCGGGCGGGGATCGGCGCCGACATGATTTCACCGGTCGGCAGCCTGCGGCGCTTCGCGCCTGACGTCGGTGACGTCGCCCTTCTCGGGATCGTGCCAGCGTCCGCCCACGCAGACCTCCTGCGCGCGTTCGGGCGTCTTCCTGCCGTCCAGGCCTCGAGTCGTCACACCGCCACCAGCATCACCGTCCAGACGGGGCGTGGAATCGTCACGCTTCACCTTGCGGTCCAGGAACACGCCGGCGCCGCCCTGGTATGGCATACCGGCTCCAGAGCTCATACCGACCAGCTGAGCCGGCGCGCGGCCGACGCCGGGCTCCGCTTCGCGGACGCGACACTTACCGACGAAAACGCCGCGCATATTCCCTGTCTCACGGAGACGGAGTTCTACGGCCGCCTGAACCTGTCATTTATCGCGCCCGAGCTGCGCAACGGGACAGGCGAAGTCGAGGCGGCGGCGTCCGGACGGCTTCCGCAGCTCATCGAAGAACGCCATATACGCGGGGACCTGCACACCCACACCACGTGGAGCGACGGGCAGGACACCATTGCCGACGTGGTCAGTGCGTCGAAGCAGCTGGGCTATGACTACGTCGCGATCACCGACCACTCGGAGAGCGCATGGTCGTCGCGCAAGCTCGCACGGGCGGACGTGGCGAAGCAGCGGAAGGAAGTGGACGCGCTGCGCGAGACGGTCACCGGCATCGAGATCCTCCACGGGATCGAGGTGGACATCATGCCGGACGGCACGCTGGATTTCGATGACGATCTCCTGCGCGGCTTCGACATCGTGCTGGCATCGCTTCACGACAGCGGCGGCCATAACGGACGCCGGCTGACGGAGCGGTATCTCAAGACGATCGACCACCCGCTGGTCAACGTGATCACCCACCCCGCCAATCGATCGCCGGCACAGTCCGCGGGATACGAGCTCGATTTCGACCGCCTCTTCACCGCGGCGGTCGAGACGGGTACTGCGCTCGAAGTCGACGGCGCACCCGGGCATCTCGATCTCGACGGCGACATCGCCCGGCAGGCCGCCGGCGCCGGCGTGACGCTGGTCATCGACAGCGATTGCCACCGAATCGAGTCGCTCGCACGACAGATGAAATTCGGCGTCGGGACCGCGCGCCGGGGGTGGGTCGAGCCGCGGCACGTTCTGAACACCCGCACGACCGCCGACGTTCGCGCCTTCGTCGCCCGCAAACGATCGCGTGGCTAGGTACATCGCAACCGCGTGCGTCGTCGCCACCCTCGCGTTCTGGGCGTACACGCAGACACTGCTGCCGGGCGTCGATCTGGGGGACACAGGGGGCTTTCAGGCGGCAGTCCTGTGGCCGGAAGTCAGCGCCCGGCAGGCCTATCCGCTCTACTACGGCCTCGCCCGCCCCTTCATCCTCGCCGCGAGCCCTGGTGATCCGGCGCGCGCGCTCAATCTCTTTTCGGCGATATGGGGCGCGGCGGCGGTCGGGCTGCTGACGGTGTTGTGCGCCACGGTTATGCGCTCGCATGCCGCCGGGATTGTCGCCGGTCTGCTCCTCGCCTTTTCCTACACCTTCTGGTCGCAGGCGATCATCGCCGAGGTCTATACCCTCCACCTCACGCTGATTGCCGGGTGCCTGCTCGCCCTCTATTGGTATGCGTCCCGACCCTCATACCCCCGACTGGTGCTGGTGCTGGCCGTCTACGCGCTGTCGTTCGGCAACCACCTCACGATGATCCTGTTGCTCATTCCGTTTGCACTCTTCCTGTTCCAGACAAGCGGGTCGCGGCGCGACCTGCTGAACGCGCGCGTCGCGGCCACGGCCGTGGGAATTGCAGCGCTCGGGGCGCTGCAGTACGCCCCGAACTACATGTCGGTATGGGGGGCGTTCACCGCCCCTGCGTCGCCTGTCGAAGGGCTCGCTGCCTTCTGGTTCGACACGACCAAGCAGGACTGGCGCGAAACGATGGTCCTCGGCGTCGGCGCCGACCAGATCACCGATCGGCTCGCCATGTGGCTGTTCGATGCGCGCCAGCAGTTCGGCATCGCGGGCCTGGCGCTTGCCTGCGCCGGTCTTGTCATGCTCTGGCGAACGTCACGCGCATGGTTCTGCCTGATCCTGACCATGTACGCCGCGTCGACGATCTTCGCGCTCACCTACAACGTCGGCGACTCGCACGTCTTCTTTCTGCCCGCGCATCTGGTGACGGCGTTTGCCGCCGGCGCGGCGGTCGCAGGCATCAGTGCACTGTGGCGCGGACCTTGTCAGGTCCGCGAGGCGAGCCTGACAAGGCTCGCCCCACTGCTCGTGTTGGGCTTCGCGCTGGGGTACGCCGGCTGGCGGGGATGGACGACGTGGCCGGTGGTGGATCGGCATGACGATCGGCGAGGGCAGCAGCTGATTGCCGTGCTCACCCAGGGCGTGCGCGATTCCAACTCGCTCTTCGTGTCGCAGATGAACTGGCAGCTCGAAAATGTCCTGCTCTATACGGGCAGACATCTGCGCCCGGACCTGTCGTGGGTCAGGCTCGGCGATGTGCTGACGCATTGGCCGCTCTTTCTGCAGGATAACCATGAACTCGGGCGGGACCTCGTGCTGAATGGCGATGCGGCGCGTGAGCTGGCCGGGGTCATCGATCCAGGCGCAATGGCTGAAGACCCGACGACATCGATCCTGCCCATGGAGCAGTCGTTCGCGCTGGTGCCGCGGGGGATGCCCTACGTGCTTGTCCTGCTCACGCCTCCGCGGGAGACGCCTCTGGATCTCGACGACTTCAACCGCGCGCTGTCGGCGTTGACCGGCGCGCGGGTGCCACAGCGCGCGTCAGACGCGTACGAGCTGTTCGCGGGCGTTGCCGGCGAACGCCCGCAGGTGTACCGATCGTCGGGCCGTCCGTTCAGCGAGACGTTTTCGATCTTCGAGGAACAACTGACGGTACGAATGGAGTCCTGGCTGCCCATCGACACGTTCCGCCGTGCCGGCTTCGGGCACGTGCTGCGGGATCGGCAACGGCTGATGTTCCTGGAGCGAGGCGTCAATCTGATATGGCTGGGGTCCGACGGGAGGGTCTCGGCGCCCTATTACGCCGCCAGCCTCTTCGCACCCCAGCCACGCTTTCGTATCCCCGCGGCCACACTGCAGTTCGCGAAAATGGGCCAAAAATAGCGGAACATGGGCTTTTGACCTCCCGTCGTTGGCGCGAAGCTTGAAGAAGGGCAGGGATCCGATGATTCGAACTGTTCTGCTGACGATGCTGGTCTTCGCGCCGGTCTTGACTCAAAGCGCCGTACACGGTCAGGCGCGGCCGGCGACGCCTCCAGCCCCAGTGTCAGCCCCTGACGCGCTCGCCAAATCGCTGCAGCAGCGGTACAAAGGCATCAGGGACTTCTCCGCGGACTTCGTTCACACATACCGGGGCGGCGTCCTGCGCACGCAGACAACGGAGCGCGGCCGCGTCCTCGTCAAGAAGCCCGGCTTGATGCGCTGGACCTACACGGCGCCCGAAAAGAAGGAATTCATCTCCGACGGCGCCAAGGTGTATTCGTACATCCCCGACGACCGTCAGGTGATTGTTCGCGCGGTGCCCCCAGACAACGAGGCGACCACCCCCGCTCTCTTTCTGGCCGGCAAGGGTGACATTGCACGCGATTTCACAGCCACGTATCCCGACGCGGCCGCGACGGGCCCGACGATGCTGAAGCTTACGCCGCGCCGGTCCGAGCCCGAATATGAATACCTGGTCGTGGCTGTCGACCCGATAACGCTCCAGATCCGGGCCCTCACGACACGCGACCGCCAGGGGGGCGATTCCACGCTGACTTTCAACAACCTGAAGGAAAACCAGGGAATATCCGATAAGGAGTTTGCGTTCCGTATACCCCGTGGCGTCGACGTCATCAGCGATGACAGCACACGTTAACTCCAGACTCGCCTCGCTCCTCCTTGTCACACTCCTATTGGCCGGTTGCGCCACGGCGGCGGCGCTCCGCTCGGGCAAGGACGCCGAGCTTGCGCAGGAATATGACCGCGCTGTCGTCGATTACACCAGGGCGCTCCAGGAGGATCCGGATAACCGCGCCGCGCGCCAGGGACTCGACCGATCGAAGCTGCGCGCCGCGCAGGACCATTTCACTCGCGCCCGCCGTCACCACGCGTCAGGAAGGCTGGAAGAGGCGCTGGTGGAGCTCCAGCTCGCGTCAGAGCTGAATCCCGGCGATACCAACGTCGATGAGCTGCTGACCATGGTCCGGAATCAGCTCCGCACCAAGGTCGCCGTCGCGCGCGAGGGCAAGACGGAGCTCGAAACACTCATTCAGCGCTCGCAGAACCTGCCGCCGTCGGGTCTCGAGCTGCCCACAGACATCCGGCTGCCGGCGTCGCTGACGTTCCGTGATGCCAGCGCCCGCGACATCTACGCGGCCCTGGCCCGGTTCGCCAATCTGAACATCGTGTTCGATCCGCAGTTCCGCGACCAGCCCGTCACCATCGATCTTCGCAACGCCAGCGTCGAGAACGGCCTCGAGTCGCTCTCCGTGGCGACGCGCAATTTCTATCGTGTGACCGCGCAGCGGACGGTGACGATCGTTCCCGACACGCCGGCCAAGCGCACCGAGTACGAAGACGAAATCGTCCAGACGTTTTACCTGAGCAACGCCGACGTCAAGGAAACCCTGGATCTTCTGCGCATCGTCATCGACAACCGCCGGCTCGCGCCGATCACCGCCACCAATGCCCTCTCGATCAAGGACACCCCCGAGCGCGTCGCCGCGGCCGGTCGTCTGATCGCCGCGATCGACAAGGCGCGCCCCGAAGTCGTGATTGAAGTGGAGCTCCTCGAGATCGACCGCACGCGGCTCCGCGAGTACGGACTGCAGATCGCATCGCCCGGATCGACAGGTATCAACGGGAACGTCGACGTGAACCGTGACGAATTCACGCTGAGGGATCTTCGCAGCCTGACGGGTGCGGATGTCTTCCTGACAAACCTGCCGGGACTCTTCTACCGGCTGCTCAAGACCGACAGCAACACGCGCACGCTGGCCAATCCCCAGCTGCGCACGTCTGAAGGCATGACGGCGTCCGCGCGGTTCGGCGAGCGCGTGCCGGTGCCGGTCACTACCTTCACGCCGTTTGCGACCGGCGGCGTGGCCCAGCAGCCGATCACCTCGTTCAACTACGAGAACATCGGGGTGAACATCGACATCACGCCGCGGACCCACCATGACGGCGAGGTGTCGCTGGCGCTGAAGATTCTGGTAAGCAGCATCTCGGGGACGGGATTCGGAGGACTGCCGACGTTCGGCAACCGGGAGATCAGCACGGTGATCCGCCTGCGCGACGGAGAGACCAACCTCCTGGCGGGCCTGATTCGTGACGATGAGCGGCGCGTCGCATCCGGCATCCCCGGCCTGAGCGAGCTCCCCGTCATCGGGCGGCTGTTCGCCCACAACCGGCGCGAGACGCAGGAAACCGATATCGTCCTGACGCTGACGCCGCATATCGTCCGCGTCCTGGACCTCGAAGAGGCTGACCTGCGGCCGTTCCGCGTTGGCCGCGGCGCCGCGGGCTCGGGCATCATCGACCTTCCGCTCACGATCGAACCGGGCGCGATACCGCCATCGTCGCCACCGCCCGCGCCTCCGGCGACGGGGTCACCCGCGATTCCGATCCAGCCGCCGACGCCGCAGCCCGCCCCAGGCCCGCCGCCCACCGGCCAGCCCTGACCTATTCGACCTTCGCGACCTTGGCGCCCAGCCCTTCGAGGCGCTCCACAAGCCGGCTATAGCCCCGCTCCACTGTTTCAAGCGGCTGCACCCGCGTCTGGCCGTCGGCGGCAAGTCCGGCGGCGATCAGCGACATTCCCGACCGGAGGTCCCGGCTATCAAGTACGCGGCCGCCGCGCAGGCGAGTTGGCCCGGTCACGATGATGCGGTGAGCGTCGGCGAGGAACATGTCGGCGCCCATGCCGCTCATCTGCTCCAGGGCAAAAAGACGGAGCTCGTACATCCAGTCGTGCACGAGGGTCCGTCCCTCAGCCTGCGTCGCAAGGACGGTGACAAGACTGATCAGATCACTCGGAAAAGCCGGCCAGAGTCCCGTGGTAATTCTGCGGACGGACTTGGGCGAAGACGGCTTCACTTCGAACACGCCGTCGCGCATTCCGCACTGCACGTTCATCCGCTTCAGCACCGCGGCTACAACTTCGATCTCCGATTCGCGTGCACCCTCGATATCGATCTCTCCGCCGGTAATGGCGCCTACTACCGCCCAACTGCCGGCCTCGATGTAATCGCCGCCGAGGGTATGCCTCGCACCGCCCAGCCGCTTCGCGCCCTCAACGCGGATCGTCGAGCTGCCGATGCCGGAGATATCCGCGCCCATCTTCTGCAGGAACTCACAGAGCTCCACGACATGCGGCTCCATCGCCGCGTGCCGGATCTCGGTGACGCCCCGGGCCGCAGCCGCAGCCAGGAGGGCGGTCTCGGTCCCGGTAACGGACGCCTCGTACAGGTACATCGAGGCGCCAACCAGGCCATCCGGCGCCTCGAGCAGGTAATCCCCGCTGCCGCCCTGCCGGGCGCCCATGTGCAGGAGGGCTTCGAGATGCGTCGCGATCGATCGGCGCGCCGGAAAATCGCCGCCCGGGGGCGCGATTTGCGCGCGGCCCACGCGTGCCAGCAGCGGACCGAGCAGGAGCACCGATCCGCGCAGGCGCCCGACCAGCGCCCGGTCGGGCTCGTGGGTGGTCACCTTCGGCGTGCGGATGCGCAACGTCGTGCTGCCGATCCCGTCGACTTCGGCGCCGACGTCGAGCAGCAGGCGCGCCATCACCTCAACGTCCCCGATGCGCGGGACGTTCTCGAGCACGCATTCGTCTTCGGTGAGCAGGCATGCCGCCAGCAGCGGCAGCGCCGCATTCTTGTTCCCTTCGACCGCTACGCGCCCCTGCAGCCGGTGGCCGCCTTCAATCAACAGCGTCGACATTCATCCTCACGGCGCGCACGCTCACGCATGCGCTCTACGAACCCTTCTGACCCAGGTACGACACGGCCGGATCCCCGTCCAGCCCGACGAATACCGGCTCCGGCACAAGCCAGATACCGAACCGATCGACGACTGCGCGCTTGATCTGCGACGCGAAGTCCAGCACGTCACGTGCCGTCCCGCCACCGCGATTCACAATCGCCAGCGGATGCTTGGACGAGAGCCCTACGCGACCGGCGTGATGGCCACGGGCGTATCCGGCCCGCTCGATGAGCCACGCCGCAGACATCTTGACCTGTCCGGCGCCTGCGGCGAAGCCCGGAACGGATTCGCCGGAGGCCGACGCCACGCGAGCATGAATTCCTGCCTCAACGACCGGGTTGGTGAAGAACGACCCGACACTCCGCGTATCCGGGTCGGAGGGATCGAGCACCATCCCCTTCAGGCGCCGAGTTGTCAGGACGGCCTCACGCACGTCGCCGACCGTCAGCGTCCGGCCGGCCTTCTGTTGAAGAAGCTTCACCACGTCTGGATATGTGACTGTCGGGACTCCCTGCCGCAATCTGAACGTCACACGGCAGACGACGAACCGCGAGGCGTCGCGATGCTTGAAGCGGCTCGTACGGTACCCAAAGCCGCAATCGGCACCGGCGATGACGAGGAGCTCGCGGGATTCACGATCGAAAACGGTCACGTCCTGAATCACGCTCGAGACATCCTGTCCGTAGGCGCCCACGTTCTGAATCGGCGTCCCACCCACGCTGCCCGGGATGCCGGACAGGCATTCGAGGCCAGCCAGTCCGCGGTCCACGGCCTCCCGGACGAGCGGATCCCACCGCGCGCCGGCCCCTGCCGACACGATCGTCTCATCGCCACTCCGGCGGAACTCGGTCCCGCCGATGGCCATCGTGACAACCAGGCCCGGAATGCCGGCATCTGCAATCACGACATTGCTGCCGCCGCCGAGTATGAACAGGGGCAGCCCGGCCCGCGCGCTCCACTCGTGCGCGTCGGCAACGTCTTCCGGCGTGGTGGCGCGCAGAAACCATTGCGCCGCGCCTCCGATGCCCAGCGTCGTCAATGGCGCGAGCGGCACTCCGGCGGCAGGCTGGATGGCCATGTCAGTCGGTGCCGTTCGAATGACGCCGCTCACGCAGCGCGGCCATCGCATCCGCGCGCGTGCACCACTCGAACTCGATCCAGTCGCCAGGGAGCAGCTGGCCCGCCACGGGGATGTCGGCCGAGATGACCACCGCGATTTGCGGGTAGCCGCCCGTGGTCTGCCGATCGGCCATGAGGAGAATCGGATCGCCAGAGGGCGGCACCTGAATCGCTCCTGTGAAGGCGGCGTCGGAGATCATGTCGCCGGCGGCGCCAACCGGAATCCGCTGGCCGCTCAGCCGATACCCCATGCGATTGGACTGCGGCGAGATGATGAACCTCGAGTGCTGCAGACGGTCGAATGCTGCATCGTCAAAATAGCCGGCCTGCGGACCGCGCATCACCCGCAGCCGCGCGCCGCCGCGAACGACGTCAGACCGTCCGGGCATGGGGCAGGCCTGGCCTGGCCCGAACGAAGCCGACGGATGAGCCTCGCCCACGCCGAACGTGTCCCCGGCACGCAGCAAGCGTCCGTCAAAGCCGCCCATGCCACTCTGGACGTGGGTCGCCCGGCTACCAAGGACCTCCGGGACGTCGATGCCGCCTGCGAATGCGATGTACGCCCGCCCTCCGGACTTCCGGCTGCCAAAGCGCAACACGCTCCCTGGGGCACACTCCGCCGGCGCATCAAGAGCGATGGCGATCCCGTTCGCTCCTGGCGACAGGTCCGCGCCCGTAACCACCACACGGACCCGACGCTCAAATCGAAGCTCGGGGCCAAGAAGTGTCGATTCAATAGTCGCCGCATCAGGAAAGTTCCCGACGAGCCGGTTGCCCAGATCGTGCGCAGCACGATCCATCGGACCTGCCGGCGGCACGCCCAGGTGCTGATGCCCCCAGCGTCCGCGGTCCTGGATGGTGCTCATGAGTCCGGGCCGCAGAACCGTAATGGTGCCTCGTGCCTCGTGCTTGGTGCCTGGTCCGGAGTTGGTGCCTGGTGCTTCGCGCTGCTCCACAATGTCGAATGTGGCCCGAACAAATCGGACGAGATCGCCTGGCGCAAGCAGCGCGGGTGGGGTTCGAGCCGGATCAAACAGCGTCAAGGGCGTGCGGCCGATGATCTGCCAGCCGCCGGGTGAATCAGAGGGATAGATGCCTGTCTGCTGCCCGGCGATTCCGATCGATCCTTGAGGAACGCTGATCCGCGGCGTCGGCTTCCTCGGCACGGCAATCGACGGATCTACGGACGCCATGTAGGGAAAGCCCGGAAGAAATCCGAGCATGAATACGCGGTAGGTGCGACTGAGGTGGCGTTCGATGACCGTCGCCGCATCGCAGCCTGCGAATGCCGCCACCTCGTCGAGGTCCGGCCCGTCGTGACCGCCGTAGACGACTGGCACCTCGATGTGTCGCGCAGCTTCGCCTGTGGGCTCCATCGGCTCGCACGATTCGAGGGCGGCGCGAAGATCGTCGACGTCGGCTTCCAGGGGGTCGAAGAACACGGCCACGGAACGGTACGTCGAGAGAACGTCACGCACGCCGGCGCGGCGTGCACGCCGGATCGCGTCGGCAATGCCGATCGCCTGACGGTTGACGTCCGCGTCGAACACAGCCGGTGATCCCGGCGGCCCAATCTGCAGCAGCAGAGCCGCATCCCCGGCCTCGATGACGCGCCTGTCTGCGCGGCCATTCACGCTGCCAGCGCCCGGAGCAGCTTCTGGTGAATCCCGCCAAAGCCGCCGTTCGACATCAGCATCACGATGTCGCCCGCCTTGTGCTCGGCGACGATGGCGCGGACGATGTCGTCCACCTCTTTGATGCACCGCGCGCGCTGGCCGCGTACCGTCAGGTCCGCCACAAGGCGCTCCTCTGACAGGCGCTCCGGCTCGGGAAGCGACGATCGGAACACTCCTGCGATGATCGTCTCGTCGGCGCTGCCGAAGGCCGCGGCGAAGTCGTCCTGGAATACGCGTCGGCACGACGAAGCCGAACGCGGCTCGAACACCGCCCAGATGCGCCGGCCGGGATACCCCGTCCTCAACGCATTGAGCGTCTCGAGTACCGCCGTCGGGTGATGGGCAAAATCGTCGAGGACCGTCACCCCGCCCTCTACGCCCACAACTTCCTGACGGCGCTTGATGCCCTTGAACGCCCGGAGACCTGCAGCGAGGCGATCCGCTGAAATACCGACGCGGTGCCCAATGGCAATGCCCGCGAGGGCGTTCCGGACGTTATGCACGCCAAGAAGCGGCGACTCAAAGTGACCGAACGGGACATTCGCCTTCATGACCGTGAACCGTGTCAGGCCATCCGCATGCCGGATGTTCTCGGCACGCCACATCGCATCGCTGGACGTGCCAAACGTCTCGACCTGGCTGACGGCGAACTGTCGCAAGTCAGCCGCGTGCGGACTGTCAGCGCCCAGCAGGAGAAGACCGTTTCGCGGCACCAGGTTGACCAGCCGTCTGAACGCGAGCCGGACGGCATCAAGGTCGGCGTAAATATCGGCGTGGTCGAATTCGATGTTGTTGATGACGGCGATGTCGGGCAGGTATTTGAGGAACTTGGCGCTTTTGTCGAAGAACGCGCTGTCGTATTCGTCGCCTTCGATCACGAAGTCGCGCCCGCGGCCGACGCGATAACTCGACCCGCCGTCGCCAAATCCAAGGACGATGCCGCCGACGAGGACGGTGGGGTCCAGTCCCCCATCCGCGAGCAATGCGCCGGTCAGCGCCGTGGTGGTCGTCTTGCCGTGGGTGCCGGCCAGGACGATCGACCTGGCCTCCCACAGGAAGTGATCGCGTATCGCTTCGGGCAGCGAGCAATAACGGATTTTCTGCTCGAGCACCGCTTCCAGCTCGGGATTACCGCGCGAGATGGCGTTGCCGACAACGACAAGGTCGATGTCGGAGGTGATGTGATCCGCTGCGAACGGACTCATGATCGGAATGCGCTCCCCCGCCAGGAAATCGCTCATCGGCGGGTAGACGTTCTGGTCGGAGCCGCGCACATCGTGGCCGCGCTGCTTCAGCAAGGCGGCGACGGTGGCCATCGCCGTGCCGCAGATGCCGATGAAATGAATCCGTCGTCCGTTACTCAACCGGCGACTCCTCGACGACGACCGCGGGCCGCGAACCGGCGCGCAGCCGGACGCGCACGCCAAGGGGCAGGGTCCACGCTGGACCGGCCGTGTGGCCTGACGGGAATCCCTTCAGCACGGGACCGTCGAAGTCGCGCGCGAGAGCGGCGAGCACGTCGTCCATGGTGGGACCGCCGTCCTGCTGACAGCCGCGCATCTCGCCGAACATCAGCGCTCGTGCGTTGGCCAGAATGCCAGCCTGCCGGAGCTGTGTGAGCATCCGCGCGATGCGATACGGCCGTTCGTTGACGTCCTCGAGCCACAAGACGCTGTCGCGCGGTGGCGCGAAGGCGAACGGCGTGCCGAGGGAACCCACGAGCTGCGTGATTGTGCCGCCGTAAAGCGCCCCTGCAGCTTCCCCGGCCTTCACGACCGCGAGCCCGTCGGGCGCCAGTTCGAACCCGGCGCCTCTGCCCGCGACCAGCGTGGAAAAGGAGGCGCGGTCGTAGCCCTCCTCGCCCCGCGCGAGCCTGCGCTCGAGCATCGGGCCGTGGAGCGCGGTCATCCCGCACTGGCACGTCAGCCAGGACAGCAGAGATGTGTTGTCGCTGTAGCCGATGAACAGCTTCGGCGCCTGCTGCGGCTTCCAGTCGGCCAGCAGGGGCAGCAACTCGACGCTCCCGTAACCGCCGCGCACCGCCACCAGCGCCGCGATGCTCGGATCTGACCACGCCCGACGGAACGACGCGGCCCGGCTTTCCGCCGTGCCCGATGAGAACAGGTGCTCCTCGAAGATGGCGTCGTCGACGACCGGCTCGTATCCGAGCTGGCGGAGCTCGGCAACGCCGGCATCGAGCTCGTCACGCGAAAAAGGACTCGCCGGCGAGACGATGGCGATGCGGTCGCCCGTCCGCAGCGCGCGCGGCCGAATCACAGATAGCGCGCCATTTCTTCCGCTACGCGGCGATGCGCGTCGCAGCCGATCACCTGGCGAAGCGCTTTCCGGCCGGCAGCAGCCACGGGCGCCGCCATCTGCATGGCCAGAAAACGCTCCTTCGCGCGCCGCTGCCGCGCCAGCGCGTCCTCGAGCCGCTTGTACGGAATCTGGTCGTCCTCGACAGCATGGACGAGCGCCTCGAGCGCGGCCGCCTGCACATCGATGTCCCGGCCGCGATCGTCGCTGAGCGCCCGGCAAATCAGCACGCCGTCGCACCCCGCCTGAATCGATCCGACCGCCGCCTCCGCAACGGAATAGGTTGCCGCCAGCGCCTTCATCTCGAGGTCGTCGCTCAGGATCACGCCGGTGAAATCCAGCTCATCGCGCAACAGGTCGTACACAATCCGCCGCGAGAGCGTGGCCGGTTTTTCTTCGTCGAAGGCAGGGACCAGCACGTGCGCCGTCATCATGAACGCGACGTTCGCCTGGATGGCCGCGCGAAACGGAACGCACTCGACGCGGCGAATCCGGTCGGGCGGATGCTCGACGAGAGGCAGCGCATGATGGGAGTCCACAGCGGTGTCGCCGTGACCCGGAAAGTGCTTGCCGCAGGCGGCCACTCCGTTGCGCTGCAACCCCTCGATGATTGCCACGCCCAGCCTGGCCACCATTTCCGCGTCTTCCGCGAGCGCGCGGTCGCCAATGACCGGGTTCTTCGGGTTCGTGTGGACGTCGAGGACCGGCGCGTAGTCGAGCGTGACCCCCACCGCCCGCATCTCCGCGGCGAGGGCCGCCGCAAAGCGCCCCGCGAGCGCGGCGTCTCCGCTCCGGCCGAGCGTGGCCATCGGCGGCCACTCGGTAAAAGGCGCCCGGAGCCGTGCGACGCGCCCCCCTTCCTGGTCGACGCTGACCCACAGGGGCACATCGGTCGCCAGCGTCTGGATTTCACGAGCGAGATCCGCGACCTGGTCGGGCGCTTCGATGTTGCGGGCAAACAGGATGATGCCGCCGAGGCCGAAGTCGCGCGCAAGCGCTCGCATCTCCGGCGGAATGGTGGTGCCCGGCAGGCAGCCAATCAGCAACTGACCAATCTGCCGTCGAATCGAGGATGGCACGCCCATGATTATAGAACCGCGTTCACGCATAGAACCGCAGTTCACGCTTCTGGGTTCTCTGTGCTCGGTTCGTGTTCAGGTTCCGGTCCCGTTCCGGTTCCGTTCGCCTTCGGGGTTCGGTTCGAACGCGAACCCGAACATGAACACGAACCGAGCAGGCAGAACGCAGAAGTGCGAACGACACGGTCATATAATTCCGTCGTGATCACGACGTCTGCCCCGACCCGTATCGATCTGGCGGGCGGCACCCTCGACATCTGGCCGCTGTACCTGTTTCACCCCGGCGCCCAGACCATCAACGCCGCGATCAGCCTGCGCGCCCGGGCGACCATCGAGCCGCGCGCGGACGACCGCATCGTCATCCGATCGCTCGACACCGGCGTCACCGTCGAAGCCGGCCACTGGCGCGAGCTGCGCGACCGGAAGGAGCTGCGCCTCCTCTCGCTTCTCGCCCACTTCTTCGAGGCGCGGGGACTCACCCTGACGACGTCCTGCGAGTCGCCGGCGGGTGCCGGCATCGCGGGGTCGTCGGCGTTGAATGTCGCCGTCTGTGCGGCCTTTGCCGAGTGGGGCCGGAACCATTACGAGCCCGAAGCGCTGCTGCAGCTGGCGATGAATGTCGAAGCGCAGGCGATTGCGGTGCCCACCGGCCTCCAGGACTACCGGCCGGCGCTGTACGGCGGGATCGCGGCGTTGCAGCTCGACGTCGACCGCCTGCGCCGCGTGCCCCTGGACGTCGACCGGTCGGCGCTCGAGCAGCGCCTGGTGCTCTACTACACAGGAGAACCGCGAAACTCGGGCACCAATAACTGGGAGATTACGAAGAAGCACATCGACGGTGACGCGCGCGTCTTCGAGTGCTTCGAGCGGATCCGCGACACAGCCGCCGCGATGCGGGAGGCGCTGGTCGCAGGCGACTGGGACGCGGTCGGCCGAGCCGTTGCCAGCGAGTGGGAGAACCGGAAGCGACTGGCTCCGGGCGTCACGACGCCG
Source organism: Candidatus Sulfopaludibacter sp. SbA3 (assembly GCA_945903265.1). Taxonomy (GTDB): domain Bacteria; phylum Acidobacteriota; class Vicinamibacteria; order Vicinamibacterales; family UBA2999; genus CAXNKG01. Next base: position 77,303 of record CAMDNQ010000001.1, on the reverse strand, counting down.
GCGATTGACGCGCTGATCTCGCGCGCGATGTCGGCGGGCGCCACCGCGGCCAAGGTGTGCGGCGCCGGCGGCGGCGGATGCCTGTTCAGCTTTGGACCGCCGGAGCGCCGCGACGCGATTCGCCAGGCGCTCGCCGCTGGCGGCGCGCGGCTGCTCGATTTCTCGATCGAGCGGAATGGCCTCACGCGTGGATAACCTGCAGGTGGCGCAGATCTTCGGCGAGATCGCCGACCTGCTCGAAATCAAGGGCGAGAACGGCTTCAAGATCCGGGCGTACCGATCGGGCGCAGACACGATCAAGGCATGGGGCGACCCTGTCGCGCTGATGGACGAGACGCAGCTGCGCGCGTTGCCCGGGATTGGGAAAGATCTCGCTGCGAAGATCAGGGAGCTCGCCGGAACCGGCGTGTGCGGCTATCACGCTGAACTTCTCCAGGAATTTCCGCCGACCATCCTGGATCTGCTGCGGCTGCAGGGCGTCGGGCCGAAGACCGTCGCGGTCCTGTACGGCAGCCTGAACATCAGGACTGTCGAGGAGCTCGCGGATGCCGCCCGCAGTGGGCGGCTGCGCGAGCTCAAAGGCATGGGGCCGAAGAAAGAGGCCCTGATCCTCAAGGCCATCGAGGAGCGTCAGAAGGATGCCGGCCGCCACCTCCTCGCCGACACCGCGGCGATTGCCGGCGAGCTCATCGCCTACCTGGAGGAGCGCGCGCCTGGCGTCGATTTCACGCCGGTCGGCAGCGTGCGCCGAGGCTGCGAGACCTGCGGCGATATCGATATCCTGGCCAGCGGTCCCTACGCTTCGCTCGGGACAGGCGCCTCCACTTCGCTCATGGAGGTGTTTGTGGCCTATCCACATGTCGAACGCATCCTCGGCCAGGGCGACACCAAATCGAGCGTGCGCCTGCGTGGCGGCTTCCAGGCCGACCTGCGCCTGGTCCCTCCCGGCAGCCGTGGCGCCGCGATGCAGTACTTCACGGGCTCGAAGGCGCACAACATCCTGCTTCGCGACCGCGCCATCCACCAGGGATTCAAGCTGAACGAATACGGGCTGTTCCGAACCACGGATAACGTGAAAGTGGCCGGACAGACCGAGGAATCGATTTACGAAACCCTCGGGCTGGCGTGGGTGGACCCCTCGCTCCGGGAGAACCGGGGCGAAATCGAGGCGGCGGCCGAGGGGCGGCTTCCCCATCTCGTCGCGGCATCGGACATTCGCGGCGATCTGCACATGCACACCACGGCGAGCGACGGCCGTGACGACATTGACGCGATGGCGGCCGCGGCGGCGCGGCGGGGATATCAGTACATCGCCATCACCGACCACAGCAAGGCGCTGGCAATGGCCAATGGCCTCGACGAAGAGCGCGCGCTGGCGCACGCGGCGGCTGTCCGTGCACGAAACGGCCGGTTCGGCAATCTGACGCTGCTGGCCGGCATCGAATGCGACATCCTGCCGGACGGCCGGCTGGATCTTGCGGACGACTGCCTCGCCCAGCTCGACATCGTGATTGCGTCGATCCACTCCCATTTCGCCCAGGACGAGACGCAGATGACGGACAGAATCCTGCGGGCGCTCGAAAACCCATGGGTCGACGTCCTGGCGCATCCGACGGCGCGGCTGCTGTTGAAGCGCGAACCGATTCGGATGCAGATGGATGCGGTCATGGCCGCCGCCGGACGTCACGGGGTCGCGCTGGAAATCAACTGCCAGGTCGACGTCTCGCGGGGCGTCGCGCGGCTCGATCTGAACGACGCGCATGCGCGGCTGGCGCACGAGCGCGGGGTGATGCTGGTCATTTCGACCGACGCGCACTCCGCCGGCGCTTTGGCCAACATGCAATGGGGCCTGCAGGTCGCGCGGCGCGCGTGGACCACGCCCGCGAGCGTCCTCAACACGAAATCCCTCGAGGAACTGCGGCCGCTTCTGCGGCGGACCCGGAGGGCGGCGTGAGCGACGGCGACGAGGGGTTCGTGCCGCTGGGAGCGCTCCGCGGCGGCAGGCCGGGCCCGGCCGACGCGCTGGCCGAGATTCGGAAGATCTATTTCGCGACGTCGAAAAAGACCATTCAGCACGACTTCGCCCACGCGATCGACCTGCTGAAGTCGCTCGCCACCGAAGAGGAGCGCGAAAAGGCGACGGTGTATATGGAGGGCCTGGCGCAGATGCGGAAGGAATGGGCGTCGGACCGGCGCCCGCCGCGGAAGAAAGCTACCTCGTAGGCGTCAGGCGCTTGCGCGCCGCCAGCCGCACGACATCAGGGATATTGCGGTCGGTCGTCAGCGCCTTCACGTCCTTCTCCATCAGACGCGACAGCAGCGTGAGCGACACGGCAATCGGCGTCTTGGAATTCCTGGCCAGGGCCGAGATGATCGAATAATTCTTTGCCCACGCCCGCGTCTGGCCGATGGTCCGCAGGATGTCCTCCGAGACGTTGGTCATCTTGGCGATGTTCTCCACCTCGCTCTCCGAAATCTTCGGGCTGCTCAGGACCGCCATCGCGACGAGGCGATTCGCATCGCGGACGAGAATGGCGCGCGCCTCGCGCGTGCCGCGCATGGCCAGCTGCAGCTTCTGCGCGGGATTCATCCCTGCAATCCGCTCCATCGTCGTCTGGTCGTCGTGCGCGTCGGCCGCGGCCTCGGGCTCACCAGCCTCCGCGTCCGCAGCCTCACCAGCGGCGACGGTCGCCTGCCCACCGGGATCCAGGCTCTCCCTCGCGGCACTGGCGACGTCCGGATCGCTGTCGCCGATGAGCAGCGCCAGCATCGCGGCATGCTCGTGGGGACGCAAGCCGAGCTCGCCGCGCGCCGCCATCAGACGGATGTCGCGATCGACGTTTCCACGCTTGAAGAAATCGAGGAGCGGCGTCCCCGCGCCGGCTTCGGACCCGCTCACCGGAGCGACAGGGCGAAGTACACGATGGCGCCGAGCAGGGCGGAGATCGCGACGAGGACCGCCACGACAGTTGCGCCGCTGCGCCGCGGCCTGTCGTCGAGATCGTCGCGACGGACGTGGGGACTGCCGACCGTGACGGAGTCTTCGGGAAAGCTCGCGAGGAAGTTACGCACCGCCTGTTCCGGGTCGAGGCCGACCTGGAGTGCATACGATCGGACGATGCCGCGCGAGAAGATGCCGCCGGGCAGCCGCGAGATCTCGTTGCGCTCGAGGGCCTCGAGCGCAACCACCGAGATCCTCGTGACGTCGGCAATCTGGCGCAGCGAGACCCCGCGCTCTTCGCGCGATCGCTTCATCCTGGTGCCGAAATCCGTCTTAGCGGCCTCCGTGAGGGCCATAGCGGTCCTCATGTTAGGGAAGGGTCCGGAGGGTGTCAAACGCCAAAACGACTCTTTCGACAGTGGTCTCCAGCGCGTCGATGGACGGCGCCGCGAACAATCCGATGGCCGCGACCCCGGCCGCGCCCGCGTCCGCGACGCTCGTGAGCCGCTCGAGCTGCATGCCGCCGACGGCAAGCACCGGGACGCTCGTCGCGTGGCAGGCCGCCGCGAGCATTCCGAGACCGGCGACGGCGGCGCCGGGCTTCGATGCGGTCGGAAAGATCGTTCCGACCAGGACGTAGTCGACCGACCCGTCCGAGGTCACGCTCCTTGCTTCGTCAGGCGAGTGCACGGAGCGCCCAACCACGAATCCCGCCGGCGCCATCGTCCTCACCCGCGCCGCCGGCATCGAGTCGCCGCGCAGGTGCACGCCGTGCGCGCCAGCGGCCATGGCCACGTCGAGACGATCGTTCACGAGCACGCGTGTCTGGGTCCCGCGCACCGCCGCGACCGCGCGCTCGACAAGCCGGACGAGCGGGCGGGCATCGCGCGCGGGTTGCCTGATTTGGATGAGATGCACGCCGGCGCGTGCCGCTGCGGCGACGCGCGCCACGAGCGCGGCATCATCGGTGGTCCCGCCTGCCGATGCCGTAATCATGCAGATGACCGGCCGCATGCGCGTCAGTCGTTGGCAGCGTGCGACGGGTTGACGGCGACGTGACGGGGGCCCGCGCGGCCCGTGAAGATCGACACGAGCTCGGTGAGGCCGACCGTCAGATTGATGAGCCCCATGCCGGACACGGCCCCGCGGACGAAATGGTTGGTGATGACGGCCTGGAGCGGTGGAAACATCTGGGCGAAGTAATTGCGCTCCCAGAACGCGGACCACGGAATGACAAGGAGCACGAGTCCTATTTCGATCGAGAGGGCGACGAACATCAGCCGCTTCACTGGCCGCGGCTCCCTGCCAGCTGCTCGATGCGGAACCGCACGTCGCGGAAATCGCCCGCCTCGGCGTCGAGATCGATCAGGATAGCCAGCGCGCGCGACGCTTCGCCGAGACGCGCCAGCGCGTCAGCCAGGTCGTACAGCACTTCGTACGCCTCGTCCTGGGTTGTGGCTGGACCGTCGGCCGCAAGCTCGAACCACTGCACCGCCGCATGGAGGTCGCCGCGCCCGCTGTACAGGCGTCCCAGCTCCGCCGCCGCGCGCGCGCGTGTCCGCGGTTGGGCCGCCGCCTCCTGGAGGTCCCTCAGCGCCTCCTCGACCCGCCCCGCCTGCATGTGATCGATCGCCCGCTTCAGGATCAGGGCGGGGTCTACCTGCTCCGCCACCGTCGTGGCCGTCTCGAGGCCCGACAGCGCGTCGCTCAGGTCGATTTCCGTCGCTTCGAAAGCGGGCTCGCGCCCAGCGCTCGGCGGGGCCTCCGACTCGAGATCGTCTCCTGCCGGCGCCTGGCGTCGCCCGCGGATCTCGGCGATGACGCTCTCGGTATCGGGCACCTCGAGCAGCCCCAATGCGCGACGCAGCCGTTCAGCGTGGACTTCCGAGTCGGGATCCTGCTCCAGCAGGTCTTCGGCGATGATCCGGGCTTCCGCGGCGCTCCCCTGCGCGAGATAGGCATCGGTCAGCTGCGCCTGCGCCGTCCGCAAGTGGTCATCGAGGCCGGCATCGACGCACAGGTCTACGAGTTTGATGCTCGCCGGCAGGTGCGGAGCGGCGTCCACGAATGTCTGCAGCGTATCGATCGCGCGCTGCCAGTCGCCGTCGAGGAGGGCCGCATCCGTGATGACGTCCACACATCCGAAGGCGGTGTCGATGCGGCCGTCGGCGGCCAGATCCAGGGCGAGCTGCAGCGCCTCCCCCTGGCGGATGGGATCGAGCGTCAGGGCCCGCATCAGCACGGTCCGCCCCTGAAGCTCCTCGCCCGCGTATAGCTGCGTGCGCGCCAGTTCGAAAAGCTGCCTGGGGTCGTCGGCCGCTGGCTCTGGCGGCGCCTGAGCCACCGGCGCTTGAGCGGGCGGCTGCGCGTCCCGGCCGTCCTCGTCGAGGGCCCGCAGCCGTGCCATCGCGTCCTGGACGCCCTGCTCGTCGCCGCGGGTGCGGCGCTCGTCGAGGAGCTGCCGCAGGTACATCGCCGCGTCCGCCAGCAGCCCCTGGCGGGTGGCAATCTCGGCCAGGCGCGACACTGTGTGTTCGTGCCGCGGATGCACCTTGAGGACTTTCTTGTAGAGCGCCGACGCTTTCGGGAGGAACCCTTCGTCGAAGAGATGATCGGCCACGCGGGCAAACTGCGCGACGGCGCGCTCGGTGTTGCCGGCGCGCACGTAGAGATCGCCCAGGGCGTTGATGGAGTTCCAGTCGCGCGGCTGCTCGTCGATCAGCCGCACGTACTCCTCAATGGCTGAATCGAGCTTTCCCTGGCGGAGAAATTTCTCCGCTTTCTTGAGTGCGGCCTCGCGATCTAATCCCACGGAACAACAACTGCGGAGGGGTCAGTCGATCCTATCAAACAGCGACGACGGCCTGAACGAGCGTCGATGGATCTCCGAGTAGCCGAAACGCGCCAGCGCGGCCAGGTGGTCCGCCGTGGCATACCCTTTGTGCCGATCGTACCCGTAGCGCGGGTCGGCGGCATGGTAGGCCAGCATCTCGCGGTCGCGCGTGACCTTGGCCACGATCGACGCGGCGGCGATGGCGGTGCAGCGCCGGTCGCCATGGAGCACGGGACGCTGGGCGATTCCGAGGCCCGGAATGATGAAGGCATCGACCAGGACCAGGTCGGGAAGCGGCGCGATCGACATGACGGCGCGCGCCATCGCCTGCAGCGACGCGCGGTGAATATTGATGTCGTCGATTTCGCCCGGCGGCGCCGACGCGACGCCCCAGCCGAGCGCGGTGCGCGTGATCAGACCGTAGAGGCGCTCCCGCTCGGGCGCCGGCACGAGCTTGGAGTCGCGAACGCCGGCTATGTATCTGTTGGGATCGAGGATGACCGCGGCCGCGACGACGGGACCGGCCAGGCAGCCGCGCCCCACTTCATCGCATCCGGCCACGCGATAGAACCCCCAACGCCGCATGGCGTTCTCGAGGGTTCGCATCGCGCGGACTTTCACCATGGCGAACCGGACAACCCCGGGGTACTTACGGGGTCACGCGGCGCGCGGTTTCCTTCATCCTGGCCGCCTTGCCCTTCAGCGTGCGCAGGAAATACAGCTTCGCGCGGCGGACGCGTGCCGACCGGATGACCTCAACCTTGGCGATCGACGGCGAGTGCATCGGGAAGATGCGCTCCACGCCCTGGCCGAAGGAGACCTTCCGGACGGTGAAGGACGCCCGGATGCCGCCCCGGCGCACGCCGATGATGATGCCTTCGAAAATCTGGATGCGTTCCTTGTCGCCTTCGCGCACCTTGACGTGCACCTTGACCGTATCGCCCGGCTTCATCTCCGGCTTGGTGGTCAACTGTGCCTTCTCGACCAGTTCCATCGCAGCGCTCATGACTTTCTCTCCTGTTCGTTCCGAATCTCATCCAGCATCGCGCGTCCTTCGTCATCCAGGGACGCGATGTTCATCAGGTCGGGGCGCCGCTCCAGCGTCCGCCGCAGGGACGCCATCTTCCGCCACCGCCGCACGTCCTCGTGGTGCCCCGACAGCAGCACGTCGGGCACCTGACCCCCCGCAAACTCCGACGGCCGCGTGTAGTGCGGGTAGTCCAGCAGGCCGCGGGAGAAAGAATCCTCCGCCACGGACCGCGCATCCCCGACGACCCCCGGGAGATGCCGGCTGATCGCATCCACGACGACCAGCGCCGCCAGCTCTCCGCCGCTCAACACGAAATCGCCGATCGACAGCTCGTCGGTCGCGACCCCGGTGCGGACCCGCTCGTCTATCCCCTCATATCGTCCGCACAGCAGCACGACATGCGGAAGCGCGCTCATCCTGACCGCCTCGGCGTGGTCGAACCTGCGTCCCTGCGGGGACAGCAGAATCACGGAGGTTGGCGTGCCGCGCCGCTGCGTAATGTCTTCGACCGCCCGCGCCAGCGGCTCGGGCTTCATCACCATCCCCGGTCCGCCCCCGTACGGGACGTCATCCACGGTGCGATGGCGGTCGGTCGTATACGTGCGCAGGTCGTGAACCTGCACGCTGAGGATCCCCCGCTCGATGCCCCGGCTGACCACGCCCTCGGCAAGGCCCGCCTCCACCATGCGCGGGAAGATCGTCACTATATCGAACTTCATACCCGGGCCGGCTTGACGCGACCCGCCTTCGCCTTCGTCTCGTTCAGCTCCAGCAGTCCGTCTGGCGGGTCAATCCGGATCTTTCGCGCGGCCACGTCCACCTTCGCGCAGATGCCCTCGACCATCGGGACCTGGATTTCGCTCCGCGCCCCCTCGATCACCAGCCGGCTTCCGCCCGCCCCGCCTTCGACCCGGACCACCGTGCCGACAGGACGCCCGTCGATCGTGTCCACCGCGCAGCCGATCAGCTGATGCTCGTAGTAGCGGCCCGCCTCGAGCGGCGCCAGAAATGACTCCGGCACCCGCAGTTCCCTGCCCGCCAGCGGCTCCACATCCTCGATCCGCATGAACCCGTCAAAGGCGACGATCGGGGTTCGATTCTGGATACGCACCGACGCGACGGTCAGCGGCTGCGGCTGGGCGTCGCTCAGGACGTCACCATGGACGTCACCGAGAATCCAGAGCGTCGCACCCTCCCGGAACCGCTCGTCGACGAAATCGGTCTCGGGGTTCACCGCCACCTGCCCTCGCAATCCATGCGGGCGGGCGATGCGCCCCACGAGAACCATGTCGTCCCAAGACAGGGATCCGGGATCGGGGATCCGGGATCCGGTCACGTCAGTCCCGTATGTCGAGCTGCGCGCGCTGTCCGTGGCGCTCGGCGGTTGCCGCCACGAGCGTTCGGATCGCGGCCGCCGTGCGTCCCTGCCTGCCGATGATCTTGCCCATGTCGCCGGGAGCCGTCGTCAGCTCGAGCACCGTCATGCCGCGCCGTACGCTCTCGGTGACACGCACGGCATCGGGCTGATCGACCAGGGCGCGCACGACCACTTCGACGACCGCGCGCAGCGGGCTGGCGCCGTCGACGGCTGCCTCATCCGCCATTACTGAACCGCCGGCGCCTCGGTCGGCACCGAAAGATCACGCGACAGGTGCTTGGTGATCAGCGTCCGGACGCTGTCTGACGGCCGCGCGCCGTGCTTCAGCCAGTGCTCAATACGCGTCTTGTCGACCTCGAACTTCGCCGGCTTCGAGCGCGGATTGTACGTGCCGAGGTTCTCCACGAAGTCGCCGATGAGACCCGACCGGGCCTCCACTAACACCACGCGGAAAAAGGGCTTCTTCTTCGACCCCGCCCGCCTCAAACGAATCGATAACATTCCGTCTCCTTTTTATCGCGCCTTGATTAGACCCCAGGGGCCGCCCTTTTTCCTCTTCTTACCCGACGCCGCGCCCGACGCCCTCTGCATCTGCGGCAGCTTCATGCCTTTGCCGAGCCCCGGCATTCCGCCCTGCCCGATCATCTGGAGCATCCGGCGCATCTCGGTGAACTGCTTGAGCAGCCGGTTCACTTCTTCCACCGTCGTGCCGCTCCCGGATGCGATCCGCTTCCGCCGGCTGCCGTTGATGATCTTGTCGTTCCGCCGCTCGGCCGCCGTCATCGACGAAATGATGGCCTCGACGCGCCCGAGCTGCTTCTCGTCGGGCTTGTTCTGCGCGAGCTCTTTCAGGTTCCCGAGCCCGGGGATCATCCCCAGGACGCTTTCGAGCGGCCCCATCCGCTTGATGGTCCGCAGCTGCGTCCGGAAATCGTCCAGCGTGAACTCGTTCTTCCGAAGCTTCTCTTCGAGCTCCTCCGCTTCGTCCTTGTCGATCGCCTGCTCGGCCTTCTCAATCAGCGACAGCACGTCGCCCATGCCCAGCATCCGCGAGACGATGCGATCGGGATGGAACAGCTCGAGATCCTCGAGCCGCTCGCCGCTGCCGATGAACGCGATCGGCACGCCGACAACCGACACGACCGACAGTGCCGCTCCGCCGCGGGCGTCGCCATCGAGCTTTGTCAGCACGACGCCAGTGACGCCGATCCGCCGATTGAACTCGCCCGCGCTCTTGATGGCGTCCTGCCCGGTCATCGCGTCCGCGACGTAGAGCAGATCGGACGGCTGTACGGCGTCCTTGATGGCCTGCAGTTCGCCCATCAGCTCGTCGTCAATGTGAAGACGGCCGGCGCTGTCGACGATGACCGTGTCGAAGCCCTTGGCTTTGGCTTCGGCAACCGCGCCCCGCGCCCGCGCTACCGGGTCCATCGTCTCTGGCGCGAACACCGGAATCTCCGCCTGTGTTCCCAGCACCGAGAGCTGCTCGATGGCCGCCGGACGCCGCACGTCGGTCGACACCATCAGCGGGTGCTTGCCCTGGCGCGTCAGCCACTTCCCCAGCTTGCCCGCGGTGGTCGTCTTGCCGGACCCCTGAAGGCCGAGCAGCAGCACGACCCGCGGCGTGGGGGCGCTTTTCTGCAGCCCGCCTTCCGCGTCGCCGAAGAGCGCGAGCAACTCGTCCCGGACAATCTTGATGACCTGCTGGCCCGGCGACAGGCTCTTCAGGACTTCCTGATCGAGCGAGCGGTCGCGGACCCGGTCGATGAACGCCTTGACGACCTTGAAGTTGACGTCCGCCTCGAGCAGCGCCAGCCGGATCTCGCGAAGCGCCGTCTCGACGTGCTCGGGCGTCAGGCGCACTTCGCCCCGAAGCGACTTGAAGACGTCCTGAACCCGGGTACTTAACGACTCGAACATGGGAATTGGCGTTCGGCTGCGGTGCTGACCCCAAAAGGCCAGCCGCCTACACAGATGGCGCTAACCCTAACAAACGCAAACCCTTATGTTACACCGAGGACAGTCGGTGGCCTAGTTTGTCCTTCTTGGTCTTGAGATACCGGCGGGTGTGGTCCGAGGCGGGAATTTCCAGCGGAACCGGGTCTGAAATGGCCAGTCCGTAACCCTGGAGGCCGACAAACTTCCGCGGGTTGTTCGTCAGCAGCCGCATGGTTTTGACGCCCAGATCGCTCAGAATCTGCGCGCCGATGCCGTAATCGCGCTGGTCGGCCTTGAAGCCGAGGCGTTCGTTCGCCTCGACCGTATCGAGCCCCTGATCCTGCAGCTCGTACGCGCGAATCTTGTTGGCCAGCCCGATGCCCCTTCCCTCCTGATTGAGGTAGAGCAGCACGCCGCGGCCTTCCTCGGCGATCCGCGCCAGTGCGGTTTCCAGCTGGTCGCCGCAATCGCAGCGCGCCGAGTGGAAGACATCGCCCGTCAGGCACTTCGAGTGCACGCGCACGAGCACGTCGGCGCCGTCGCCAATCTCTCCTCGCACGAGCGCGATATGGGTCTCGCCGTCGATGCGATTCTGAAACGCAAAGATCTTGAACGCGCCATGCTCGGTCGGGAGCGCCGCGGTCGCGATGCGCTTGACCAGCCGTTCCGTCTGCATGCGGTACTGAATCAGGTCCGCGATGGTGATCATCAGCAGACCGTGCTTTTTCGCGAACTTCGTCAGCTCCGGCACGCGCGACATGGTGCCGTCCTCATTCATGATTTCGCAGATCACCCCGGCCGGGTAGAGACCGGCGATGCGGGCGAGATCCACGGCCGCTTCCGTCTGTCCCGCGCGCACGAGCACGCCGCCGTCGCGGGCGCGCAGCGGAAACATGTGACCCGGGCGCGCAAGATCCGACGGCTTCGTCTTGGCGTTGATGGCGGCCTTGACGGTCGCGGATCGGTCGGCCGCGGAAATACCGGTGCTGACGTCGTGCTTCGCTTCGATGCTCACGCAGAACGCCGTCTTGAACGTCGTCGTGTTCTGGCTGACCATCAGCGGAATCTCGAGCTGGTCGAGCCTCTCGCCGGTCATCGGCATGCAGATCAGTCCGCGGCCGTGGCGCGCCATGAAGTTGATCGCCTGGGGCGTGACCTTGTCCGCGGCGATGGTCAGATCGCCTTCGTTCTCGCGATCCTCGTCGTCGACCACGATGACGATGCGGCCGGCGCGGATCGCGGCCACGGCATCCTCGACGGAGGCAAATGGCCCGCGGCGGCGCGCGCCCTTGGCGATGCGGATCTTGGGGTTCTTCGTCTTCATGTCACCGCGCACGCTGAAGCGCGCGCTCTACGTTCCGGGCCACATACTTGCCGACCATGTCGCATTCCAGGTTGACCCCGTCACCGGCGCGAAGCGTGCGCAGCGTCGTGTGGTCCCAGGTGTGCGGCACCAGCATCACGTCGAACGTGCCGGCGTGCAGGCCGGCGATCGTGAGGCTGACACCGTCGACGGCAATCGAGCCCTTCTCAATCAAGTATGGCGCGAGTGGCTCACCGAATGACACGGTCAGCCAGTGGGCGTCCCCGTCTTCACGGATCTGCTCGGCCCGGCCGACGCCGTCCACGTGTCCCTGAACGAAATGGCCGCCGAACCGGCCGTCGGCGGGCATCGACCGCTCCAGATTGACCGCGTTCCCGCCCTTGAGCTGTCCAAGCGTCGTCACCCGAGCGGTCTCCGGCCCGATGTCCGCGGCCACCGTTCCCCCGTCGGCGGCAGTGACCGTGAGGCACACCCCGCTCACGGCGAGGCTCTCCCCCACGCGCAGCTCGCCGGACAGCGGCGTTCGAATGCGGACCCGGAAACCCGATCCGGCGGCCACCACGTCCGCGACTTCGCCGACGGCTTCAATGAGGCCGGTGAACATATCCCTCGATCAACACGTCAGGCCCGAGCTGGCGCACCTTCTGTTCCGACAATGACGCCAGGAACGATCCCGATGGACCAGCGAGGCCAGGCCCGCGGGTACCGAGCGCGATCGGCGCGACGTAGAGCTGCGCGTAATCGACCAGGGCCTCATCCCAGGCCGCCTGGTGCACGGCGACGCCGCCTTCGAGCAGCACGCTGTGAATCCCCCGGCCCACCAGCGTCCGCATGGAGGCCCCGAGTGACGGATCCTCGATCGCCGCGACGGTTGCGCCCGCCTGCTCGAGCGCGCGTACGCGATCGGCGTACAGACCGTGTGACGCGGTAGACGTCAGCACGATGACTGGCCCATCGGACAATGTGGAAAACACCCGCGCGCCAGGAACGGCACGCAGGCCACGATCGAAGATGACACGCGTCAGCGGCCGCTCGCGATAGACGTGGCGGCACGTCAGCAGCGGGTCGTCGATGAGCAGCGTGCCGGAACCGATCGCAATCGCATCAACCTGCGCCCGAACGCCGTGTGCGTGGCGCGCGGCGGCAGGCGACGTCAGCTGCGTTCGTTCTCCGGGCGCGGCCGCGATCCTGCCGTCCACGCTTGTGGCCGCCTTCAGGATGACGAAGGGCCGTCCTTCGAGGATCGACGTGCAGAAGGGACCATTCAGCCGCACCGCCTCGTGGCGTCCAATGCCCGTCGAGACCTCAATCCCGCTGTCACGCAGTTTCTGAAAGCCGCGGCCGCGGACAAGCGGAAAGGGATCCTCCATGGCGGCGACCACGCGCGCGATGCCGGCAGCGATGATGCGTTCGGTACACGGTCCCGTCCGGCCGGTATGTGCGCACGGCTCGAGCGTGCAGTAGAGCGTGGCGCCGCGGGCGCGCGCGCCGGCTTCGTCGAGCGCGAACACTTCGGCATGGGGCTCGCCGGCCCGCTCGTGCGCCCCGTCGCCGACCACGACTCCGTCGCTCGTGACGACACAGGCGCCGACGACCGGGTTTGGCGTGGTACGACCCAGCCCCCGCGTGGCGTTGGCCAACGCGCGCGCCATCCACCGATCGTCCACCACTGCTGCAGCTGCGATGGATAAACCCTTCACCATTTCTGCTGGAACAGGGCGTCCACGTAATCGTCGGCCGAGAACGGAATCAGATCGTCGATCCCTTCCCCGACCCCGACATAGCGAATCGGCAGCTTGAGATCGTGGGCGATGGCGACCGCGATGCCACCCTTGGCCGTGCCATCGAGCTTCGTGAGGACAATGCCGGTGACGCCGGCGACGCTGGTGAACTCACGCGCCTGCGTCAGTCCGTTCTGCCCGACGGTGGCGTCGAGCACCAGGAGTACTTCGTGCGGCGCGCCCGCGGCCGCTCGCCCCGCCACACGGCGAATCTTGTCCAGCTCACTCATCAGGTTCGCGCGATTGTGCAGCCGCCCGGCGGTGTCCACGAGAATCGGGTCGCGGCCGCGGGCGCGCCCTGACTGAATGGCGTCGAAGACCACGGCGGCGGGATCCGACCCGTCTTTCGCGCGCACGATATCGACATCGGCACGGTCCGCCCAGATCGCAAGCTGCTCCACGGCAGCCGCACGGAAGGTGTCGGCCGCGCACACGAGCGGCTTTTTCCCGGAGGCCTTCAGCAGATTGGCCAGTTTGCCGACGGTTGTCGTCTTGCCCGTACCGTTGACGCCCACAATCAGCGTCACCTGGGGCACGTGGCCATTCTGGGAGGGTGTATCGACGGCTCTGAAAATCGCGAGAAGTTCCGCCTTGACCAGGTCGCGCAGGCTCTCACCACGGTGCGCGCGCGCCCGAACCGCGCCGACAATCCGCTCGGTCGCGGCGACCCCGACGTCGGCCGATATCAGCAGCTCTTCGAGCGCCTCCACGGTATCGACGTCAATCGGCTTCGAGCGCCCGGTTTCCGCATCCGCGCGCTCGACGATCTCGTCAAAGCGCGAGACGATCTCCTGCTTGGTGCGACTCAGGCCCTCGCGAAGGCGATCAAGAAATCCCATTAACTACCAACCACCAACCACCAACTACCACTACCAGCCAGACATTATCCCGCCTCGGCGCGCTGGGGCCGCAGCATCAGCTCGAGGAGCGCGGTGCGCGCATCCTTGCGCCCGCTCAGCAGCTCCGCCACCTGGGCGGCAATCGGCAGCTCAATGCCATGCCGCTGTCCAAGCGCCAGCGCGGCATCCGTCGTGCGGACGCCTTCCGCGACCATCTTCATCCCCGACAGCACGTCGGTCAGCGACCGTCCCTGGGCGAGCTCGATCCCCACGTGCCTGTTGCGGCTGAGGGCGCCCGTGCAGGTCAGTACCAGGTCGCCAAGGCCTGCAAGACCTGCGAGCGTGTCGCGCTGCGCGCCCGCGGCGCAGGCCAGCCTCGTGATTTCTGCAAGACCGCGCGTGATCAATCCCGCCTGCGCGTTGTGCCCCAGGCCGAGCCCCTCGGCCACGCCGGCCGCAATGGCAATCACATTCTTCAATGCGCCGCCGATCTCGACGCCGACGACATCGGAGGTGCCGTACAGCCGGAAATACGGGGCGCGGAAATCGGCCTGCACCTGATCGACAACGGCGGCATCGCGCGACGCGACCGAGACGGCGGTCGGCAGCTGCCGCGCGACCTCCGCGGCAAAGCTCGGACCTGAGAGGACGGCGACTTTCGCACGCGGGCCGAGCTCCTCCACGATCACTTCCGACATGCGCAGAAGGGTGTCCTGCTCGAGTCCTTTGACGGTGCTCACGACGGTGACGTCGGGCCGGACGTGACTCGAAATCTTCTGGAGAATCGCGCGCGCGCCGTGCGACGGAACGGCAGCCACGAGCATGTCGGCGTCGCGAACCGCGTCGACAAGGTCGCCCGTGACCCGCAGTCCGTCGGGAAATGTGACGTCTGGCAGGTACACCGCATTGGCCCGCCGCGTGCGCATGTCCTCCACGAGCGCGGCGTCGCGCGCCCAGAGACGCGGTTCATGGCCTGCGCGTGCGAGGTGGACGGCGAGCGTTGTCCCCCATCCTCCGGCCCCGAGTACGACGACGTGACGGATATGCCCTCCTACTAAATACGCTGGCCGATGCGGCGTTCGGTTCCGGCCGCGAGCCGCGCCAGGTTACCGCGGTGCCGGTGGACGATCACGAGCGCCGCGACGATCGCGCCGGCGACGACGGCGGTCGGCGGGTCATCGATGACGGCCACTGTCGCGAGCGTCAGCGCCCCGGCGACCGATCCCACCGAGATATACCGGCTCACGAAGACGGCCACCACGAACACGCCCATCGCGGCGGCCAGTGCCAGCGGCGTCAGCACGCCGAACACACCCGCGGCCGTGGCCACGCCCTTCCCACCGCGGAATTGGAGCCACACCGGATAGATGTGGCCGATGATGGCCGCGAGGCCGGCCGCAACCGGTGTGGCGGGCCCCTCCGTCAGCCGCTGCGCGATGACCACGGCGACGGCGCCCTTCACCGCGTCCAGCACCATCGCGGTGACCGCGAGCGGTACGCCGCTGGTGCGCAGGACGTTTGTCGCCCCGACGTTGCCACTGCCCGACCGGCGTAGATCGACGCCGCGCCGGCGCGCCGCGAGAAACGCGAACGGGATGGATCCGGCGAGATACGCAAGGGTGACGGCGGCGAGTTCCTCCACCGGATCAAGCTTGCAGGATCCGCCTCACCATGTCGAGCGCAGCCTGCGACGCCTGGAACTTGATCAGCTCGCGATCGCCGACAAAACGGAAGACGCGCGTACGGAGCGTGTCGCCGACAATAGCCGCGACAGCGACCGTGCCCACCGGCTTCTCCGGCGTTCCCCCGCCGGGTCCCGCAATCCCCGTGACGCCGACGGCGACTTCAGTGCCCGCGCTCGCGCGAATGCCCTTCGCCATCGCCACGGCCACCGCCTCGCTGACGGCGCCATGCTCGGCAATCAACGCGGCGGGCACGCCGAGCAGATCGGTCTTGGCGTCGTTGGCATAGGCCACCACGCCGCGCGTCACATAGTCCGAGCTGCCGGCGACATCGGTCAGACGGGAGGCGATGAGTCCGCCCGTGCACGATTCGGCCAGCGCGATGCGGTAGCTCCGCGCGCGCAGCAGCTCCCCGACGACCTGCTCCAGCGGTTGCCCATCCAGACTGTACGCATCGAGACCGAGGCGCGCCGCCACCTCGCCAACAGCCGCATCAACGGCCGTCGTCGCTTCGGCGATCGAGGCTCCACGCGCGGAGAGGTGAAGCTCGATCTGGCCGAGCGAGGCAAGGATGGTGGCGCTGACAGGCACGCGCTCTGACGCCCATTCCGCATACAGCGGTCGGACGGCTTCCTCGGTATGCGATTCAGTGCGCCCGGTAATCTTGATCACGCGACGCACCAGCGCGTCGCCTGACGCCCTCGCCTTCAGCAGCCCGTCCATCAGGGCCGAGACCATCGGCTTCAGCTCACGTGGCGGACCCGGAAGGAGCACGATGACCCGGTCGCCCTCCTCGATCCACAGTCCTGGGGCGGTGCCCTTCGTGTTCTCGAGGATCTGCGCGCCCTCGGGCACCATCGCCTGCCGGCGGTTGATCTCCGGCATCTGCAGGCCGCGTCCCTCGAATCGCGCTTTGATGCGGTCGGCGATCGACGCATGCTCGCGCAGCGGCCTGGCCAGCACCCCAGCGACTACTTCGCGGGTCACGTCGTCATCGGTCGGACCGAGTCCTCCGGTGCACACCAGCAGGTCAACGCGCTCCAGGGCCACCTGGACCGCGCGGGCCAGCTCGTCGCGGTCGTCGCCGATGATGCTTTTGAAGGCGAGGTCGATGCCCAGGAGGTTCAGCCGCTCGGTGAGATACAGCGAGTTCGTGTCGATCTTTGACGGCGTCAGCAGCTCGCTGCCGACGGCGAGGATCGCGGCGCGTCTGAGCGGCTTCACACGAACCAGCCTGGCGCTGCCGCGATCGCCCCTCGCATGATCAGGTTGCCGTAAATCGCCGCCATCGTGTCGTCCGCCATGACACCGATGCCGCCTCGCAGCGACTCGAACCGTCCGGCCGGCCATGGCTTCACGACGTCAAGAATCCGGAACACCACAAACGCGGCGATCACACCGGTCGCATTCACGGGCAGCAGCGCGAGCGTGATCAGCATGCCCGCGACCTCGTCGATCACGACCGGCCCCGGATCGAGGCCACCCATGTGCTCTTCCGCGATCGTCGCGCTCCAGACGCCGGCGATCAGCAGCACGAGAATCGCGGCTATCTCGAGGGTCGTGGAGCCGGTGGCGCGAATGGCGTAGAACAACACGACGCCCGCGGCAGAACCGACGGTGCCCGGCGCGAGCGGCGCGTAGCCGAGGTATCCGCAGGTCGCAATGAAGAGCGCGAACCGTTTCATGCGCGGCGTCGACGAGCCGGGGTCAGGAGGGTGGAAGTGTGACGACACAGGTGCGCGCGAGGCGGTCGTGCAGCGTGCGGCGCTCCGTATCGAAAAACGCGGGGATGTACCCGAGGCCAAGGGTCAGCGCAGACACGGCGCCTGCGAGCGTGCGCCTGACGGCGGTCGCGCCGTCGACGGGCGTGCGGTCCGCCGCCACGACACGAAGGCGCAGCGCCATCTTGCCGATCGTCTGCCCGCCCACAGCCGTGAACGCCGCAAAGTACGAGAGCTTCAGCATCAACAGAAACGACAGCATCGGTGCCGGCGGCAGGGTCGTCCACTCGCCCATTGTGAGGCCCGCAATACGGGTCGTGAAATACATCACCACGACATCGACCCCGCCGAGCAACAGGTGGTCGATCGCGGCGGCGGCGAGGCGGGTGCCGGGCGGGCTGATGACGCCGGTCACCGGCAGCTGCGGATCGGCCCAGACGCGCGACACTCGCCTCTGCGGCTCGTCCGCCACCGGCGGCCCGGGTTCCGCATGGCGAGGCTCTTCGTCCTCGTCGAACGCGAGTACCGGTGCGGCCTCCGCCGCCGCCCGACGTGGATTTGAAAGGGGCTTCGGCACCATGCGCAGCCGCGGCGTATCCGGCGTCCTGCGCACCGACAGCGGTGGCCGCGGAGCCGCGGGCAGCTTGATCAGCGGCTCGTCGTCATCGTCGCTGAACGTGGGCGCAAAGAGCGGGAGCGGCGGTTCCGGTGCGCGGGCCGCCACGACAGGCTCGGGCGTCGGCGCCGGCCTGTCCCGAGCGGAGTCGAGGGGCTCCAGGTCCGGCTGCGGCGCGAAGTCGTTCAGCTCGTCGTCGATCCGCAGGATCGGCCACTCGGGAACGATCGCCATGTCCGAATCGACGGACCTCAGATCGAGATCGATTTCGATAGGGTCGCTATCCGGGTCCCCGATCAGCGAAAAATCGTACCCGCAGTTCTTGCACGTATCACCGGTCTCAAACCCGAGGTACTCGCATTTGGGACATTTCACGGGCGGGTTGCTCCCTCCACCTGGGGCCCCACCGGCAATCCGGCCGCGGCCAGCAGGCCGCGCTGGATGTCGCCGCGCAGCCGATCGGCGTCAGGGCGAAGAGGATCGGCCGGCGCGATCCGATCGAGCACCTGCAACGCGTCGTGCGGCTGCCCGCCGGCGTAGAGCGCCTGTGCGCGCGCGAGCGCTGTCTCCGACGGCCGAACGAGCGTGACAGGTTCCTCGACCACGGCTTGCGGCGCCGCGGGGGACACAGTGACCTGAGGCTGCGAGAGCCAGGTACCCAGTGGCAGGCCGCCAAGCAACATCGTCACGGCGACGCCACAGGCCACGAGCGCCATCGCAGTCCAGCCTCGACGACGCTGGCCAAGCGGCACGCGGTGGTACGAACCGGCAATCCGCGCACGCGGTTCTGGACGCGGATCGACCGCCGTCGTCACGGTCGTCCCTACACGATTCAGGCGGCCCAGGAGGACGTCGGCGCCATCGGTGCCCTGCTCGACGGCCTGGGTCAGAAGCTCACGCGCCCGGTCGATATCTCCCGCGTTGTACGCCTCGACTCCGGTGTGAAGAATTTCGTCGGATTCGCGCTGTCGCTCGGCGAGCGCGCTGCGCGCCCGCTCGATATAGGCGTGCGCGCGGTCGTGATGCCGGTCCAGAAATACGATCCGCGTCCAGACGCTGATCGCGCGTTCGTAGTGGCCGGCGAAATAGTGATCGAGTCCGGAGAGGAGGAGCTCCTCAATTCGCGCCTCGCGTTCCGCATCGTCTCGCGGCTCGGGGGCGCGGAGCGGGTGTGTCGGGAGCGGATCGGACATCTAGATGGGTTCGGTCCGGGAGGGATTATCGGCCAAAACCCTCCACCAGTCAACGAATTAGAGCAGATCCACGTGTACACTTTGCCCGTGCCGATCATCGAGTCCGTCCCCAACATCAGCGAGGGCCGCCGCCCCGAAGTTGTCGCCGGCATCGTCGAGGCCATCCGCCGGACGCCAGCCGTACGCGTGCTCGACTTTTCATCCGACACCGCCCACAACCGGTCCGTCATCACCATGGCTGGCGATGCCGCAGGCTTGAAGGCGGCGGTTCTCGCCATGTTCGGCGCGGCTCTCCCGGCGATCGATTTGCGGACACATTCCGGTGAACACCCGCGCCTCGGCGCGGTGGACGTCGTGCCCTTCGTGCCGATTGAAGGGGTGACGATGGCCGAGTGCGTTCAACTGGCGAAGGAGACGGCGGCGGCCGTAGCCGAGCGCTTTCAACTGCCTGTCTTTCTGTACGAGGACGCGTCGGACAACCCGGCGCGCAAGAATCTCGAGGACATCAGACGCGGCCAGTTCGAAGGGCTGGCCGCGAAAATGGCATCACCCGGCTGGGCGCCCGATTTCGGGCCGGCGACGCCGCACCCGAGCGCCGGCGCCTCGGTGATCGGCGCGCGGATGCCGCTGATTGCATACAACATCAACCTGGCAACCGACCGCCTCGACGTGGCGAAGAAGATCGCAGCGACGGTCCGCCAGAGCAGCGGCGGCTTCCGCCATGTGAAAGCGATGGGGGTGGCGCTCGAGCACCGGGGAATCGTGCAGGTCTCGATGAACCTGACCAACTACGAGGAGACGCCGATGGTACGCGTCTTCGATGCGGTGAAGCAGGAAGCGGCGCGCTACGGGGTGACTGTGCTCGAGAGCGAGATCATCGGCCTGGTACCGGCCGCGGCGCTCGATGCCACAGCCGCACGCCATCTGCAGCTCCCGGCGTTCGCGCCAGGTCAAATCCTCGAGAACAAACTTCGCGAGACATAGCCCCGAACAGTTGGGGTACCATGCCGCGCAATGAATCTCGCGTGGCTCTCGCTCGCGGCCCTTCTCACCGCCATCATCGTCAGCTGTTTCTCGCGGATGAACGTCGGCGTCCTCGCCGTCGCGTTCGCCTGGATCGTCGGTGTCTATTTCGGCGGTATGCCGCTCGGCGAGGTGGTGTCCGGCTTTCCGATCCAGCTATTTCTGACGCTGGTCGGCGTCACGCTCCTGTTCACGCAGGCGCAGCTGAACGGCACGCTGGACAAGATTGCGCACCAGGCGCTGCGCGTCTGCCGGGGAAATACCGGGCTCATTCCTGTTTCGTTTTTCTTCCTGGGACTCGGGATCGCGTCGATGGGACCGGGGAACATTTCGACCGCTGCGATGCTGGCCCCCATGGGCATGGCGGTGGCGGGGCGCGCGAACATTCCGCCCTTTCTCATGGCCATCATGGTTGGCAACGGCGCGCAGGCGGGTGCGCTCTCTCCGTTCGCACCGACCGGGATCATCGTCAACGGCCTGATGGAGCGGATTGGCCTTGGCGGATTCGAGTTCCGGACGTTCTGGACGAACGCCGCGGCACACGCGATCATGGCCTTCGCCGGTTACTTCCTCCTCGGGGGGCTGAAGCTGTTCCGTCAGAAGTTTACGGGCGGCGCCGATGCCGTGCCGCAGGCCGAATCGATCGAGGCACGCCACTGGATGACGCTGGCCGTCATCGTCCTGGTCCTCGCACTCGTCGTGATCACCAACGCGAACATCGGCATGGCGGCGTTTGCGGGGGCGGTCATTCTCGCCACGCTGCGTGTTGCCGACCATGAGCAGGCCATCCGCAAGATGCCGTGGTACCCGATCATCATGGTCAGCGGCGTGACCATTCTGATCTCACTGCTCGAGCGGACAGGCGGCCTCGATCTGTTCACCGGCTTCCTGGCGCGCATTTCGAATCCGGTCACCGTCACGGCTGCGGTCGCCTTCGTGACCGCGATCATCTCCGTCTACAGCAGCACGTCGGGTGTGGTGCTGCCCGCGTTCATCCCGACGATACCCGGATTGATCATGCGGCTGGGCGCGGGCGATCCCACGGCCATCGCCGCATCAATGAACGTCGGCGCGCACCTGGTGGACATGTCACCGCTCTCGACGACCGGCGCGATGTGTCTCGCGGGAATCACGAATGAAGCGGATGTCCGACCCACATACAACAAGCTCCTCATGTGGGGGTTCTCGATGACGGTGATTGGCGCGCTGCTCTGCTGGGTGATGTTCTACGTGCTGGGGTTGTAGCGGTGTTCGGCGTAACCGCGCGCCGCCACGGGCCAGACGTCCACGACCCTGTCGCCATCGATCGCGTACACACTGTCGTGAAGATTGATGGTCGGGTCGGTATGCGAGGGACGAAGCCGTACTCGATCGCCGACCTTTACCACTGAATCCGCCGGAATCCTGATCGTGGCGTGCTCGTCGTTGAGCGACACGACTTCCGCGCCTGGAAGATCGGGCGCCGTCGGCAGGCCGTGATCCTTGGTCTGTGACTTGTGCCCGGCGTCGGCCACGCAGCGCGTCGGCTCGGGCCGGCTGACAACGGTCCCCAGCACCCAGAACGCCTGCTCGAACGGGAGATGCAGCCGCCCGTAGTCGCTGTCCATCAGCACATACGATCCGGCCTGCACTTCGGTCACACCTTCAACCCGGCTGCTGATGTCGTATGTTCCGGTTCCGCCGCACGACACGATGTCGCACGGAAGATCGTCCGCACGAATCAGGCGCGCCGTATCGGCGAGCCGCTCGATCGCGGCACGGGTACGGGCTTCCCGATCGGCGCGGTTCTCCAGCGCGACGAGATGGCCTTCGTACCCCATGACCCCGCGCAGCGTGAGATTCCCGCTGCCGGCAATGCGATGCGCCAGCAGCACCGCTTCCCTGCCCGGCTGCACGCCGCAGCGCCGCTGCCCGACGTCGAGGTCCACCAGGGCGCCAATCAGGACGCCGGCCGCCTTCGCGGCCTGGTCGAGCGACTCGATACCCTGCGGGGAATCCACCGCGACGGTGATCTGAATCCGGCGCGCAAGGGCGGCCACCCGTTCACACTTGCCGGGACCGATCACCTCGTTTGCCAGCAGCACGTCGTCGCAGAATTCCGCGGCGATCTCCGCCTCCCATACCGTGGCGCACGTCAGGCCCGTGCACGATCCGGCGGCCAACTGGCGGCGCGCAATCTCCGGCGTCTTGTGGGCCTTGAAGTGGGGCCGCAGCCGGCAGGGACCGGTCGCAAAGAAGTCGGCCATGTGCCGGATGTTCCGGTCCATCGCCGCGACGTCGACGATCAGTGCCGGAGTGGAAATCTCGTCAATCTTCAATGCCGATCTTCAATCGTCAATCTAACTCGCGCTCTCCTCGTCCTCCGAGCGGCGCGAGGAGGCAATGCCGAAGCTGCGCATCTTGCGATACAGATTGCTCCGCTCGATGCCCAGCAGGTCGGCCGTGCGCGAGATATTGCCCTGCTGCGCCGCCAGGGCCCTGAGGATGTAGTCACGCTCGAACCGATCGCGGGCTTCGTGGAGCGGCGTGGACGCGGCGACCGGTGCGGGCAGCGGCGCGCCCGACGTGAGCGTCTGGTCGAGGAACGACAGGTCCCGCGACGAGATGCGGTCGCCCGGCACCATGATCATCAGCCGCTCGACGACGTTCCGCAGCTCGCGGACGTTGCCGGGCCATGCGTACTGTTTGAGGGCGATGATCGCGTCGGCTTCGAACGTCTTGGGCCGGCGCCCGTACTCGCGCGCCAGCATCGCCATGAAATGGTCCGCCAGCAGCTGGATGTCCTCCTGGCGGTCGCGAAGCGGCGGCACGAAGATCGGCACGACGTTGAGACGGAAGTAGAGATCCTCGCGGAACCGGCCGGCACGAATCTCGGCGATCAGATCCTTGTTCGTCGCGGCGAGCACGCGCGCGTCGACCTTGATGCGCGTTGACCCGCCCACCGCCTCCATGACCTGCTCCTGCAGCACGCGCAGCACCTTGGCCTGCGTCTTCAGGCTCATGTCGGCGATCTCGTCGAGGAAGATCGTGCCGCCGTGCGCCGCCTCGAACTTGCCGCGGCGATCCGCCACGGCCCCCGTAAACGCGCCGCGCACGTGGCCGAACAGCTCGCTCTCGATCAGCTCTTCGGGGATGGCCGCGCAGTTCACTTCGACGAACGTCGCCGTCCGGCGGCGGCTCAACTGATGAATATTGCGGGCGACGAGCTCCTTGCCGGTCCCGTTCTCCCCGAAAATCAACACCCGGCCGTTGGTGGGCGCCGCCATGGCGACCTGCTCGCGCAGCTTCACCATCGCGTAGCTCTCGCCGATCATCAGGTGCTGCGCATCGACGCGCGCGCGCAGCGCCCGGTTCTCCACTTCGAGCGTCCGCTGGCGGAGCGCGTTCCGCACGACCAGGACGGTCTTTTCGAGCGAGAGCGGCTTTTCGACGAAGTCGAACGCCCCCATCTTGATGGCCCGCACCGCCGATTCGATATTGCCGTGGCCGGAGATGATCACGACCTGGGTATCGATCTGGCGTTCGCGCATGCGCGTCAGCGTCGCCAGGCCGTCCATCCCCGGAAGCCAGATGTCCAGGACCACCACGTCGTACCCCTGGCGGCCGAGCCGCTCGAGGCACGCTTCACCGCTGTCGACCGCGTCGACGTCGTAGCCTTCGTCGCGCAGCACGCCCCCCAGGGCGCTCCGGACTCCCGGCTCATCGTCCACGATCAGGATCGAAGGCATCAGGCGGGCAGCTCGATCGCGAAGCGTGTGCCGCGCGGCGTGTTGTCGGTCACATCGATGCTCCCGCCATGCTCGGCCACGATCCGCCGCACGATGGCGAGGCCCAGGCCACTGCCGCGCTTCTTGGTCGAGTAGTACGGCAGGAACAGCTTCTCGCGCTCGCTCGCAGGGATGCCGGGGCCATTGTCTGCCACGACGATGCGCACCAGATTATCCGCGCGGGCGTGATGGGTTTCGACGTCGATGACGCCGTGCCGCTCCATCGCCTCGACGGCGTTGTCGATCAGATTGATCAGCACGCGCCGCAGTTGCTCGGGGTCGACCGAGACGCGGGGCAGATCCTCGGCGAGGTGCGGACGCATATCGACGTCCGGGAAGATGCCCTTATTGAGACCGAGCACGTCGGTCACCACCGCGTTCAGGTCGGTTGCGACCGCGCGTGGCGCGGGCATCCGCGCAAACTGGGAGAACTCGTCGACGAGTCCCTTGAGTGATTCCACCTCTCCGACGATCGTCGTCGTGCACTCCTCCACGAGCTCCCGGGTCTGCGCGGGCGCACTCCCGAAGTGCCGGCGGAGTCGCTCGGCGCACAGCTGAATCGGTGTCAGCGGATTCTTGATTTCATGCGCGAGACGGCGCGCGACTTCGCGCCAGGCCGCAACCTTCTGCGCCCGGATCAGCGGCGTCACGTCGTCCAGCACCACGACCAGGCCCTCCGACACGCCGTCGTCACGGCGAAGCGGCGTCGCCATCACGGACAGGTGGAGCTCGCGGCCCTCCCGCGTAATCGCGACTTCCTGTGGCAGCCCCTCGTCGCGGCTGCGCCCCGCCTCGTCGATGAAGATCGCGAGCGGCCGCAGCTCCGGCGTCCGGAAGACGGACGACACCGGGAGCCCGTGCGCGCTCGCGTCGAGTCCCAGCAGGCGCGATGCCGCCGCGTTCAGCGTCCGCACGTTCCCGGCCGTATCGACCGAGACGACGCCCGTCGCAATGCGCTCGAGAATCGTCTCGACGTAGCGTCGCCGGCCTTCGACATCCTCGTGCTTCCGCTCCAGCTCGATCGACGACCGTTCGAGCCGCCGGCGGCTGGTGGACAGATCCGACGCCATCCGGTTGAACGCTTCAATCAGCGACCCGAACTCGTCGCGCGTCTCCGGCTCCACGCGGTGATCGAGGTGGCCCGCGCCAATCTCGCTCGCGGCAAGCGCCAGCGCCTGCACAGGACGCGTGATGCGCTTCGCCAGATACAGCCCCATCCAGGTCGCCGCGACGAGAATCATCAGCGTCAGCATCAGGAAGAACGACAGGTAGACGCCGGCCAGCGGTTGCTTGAGGACCCGCAGCTGCTGGTAGTCCTCGAACGCCTGCGTCATCTGGCGGGCGCGCGCGGCAAACTGCCCCGGCACGTACTCGCTGGCGACGACGACGCCCTGCGGGCGGTTATTCCCCTGCGAGCGGATCACAATCGCGCTCTGGATCAGATCGCCCCCGTTCGGCAGCGGCTCGATCGCCGGCGCAACAGGCGCGCCCGACGCCGCCTGCTGCGCGAGTCGAAGTGCGGCGGCACGGGTCGCATCGCCGGGCAGCGACGGCGCGCCCAGGTCGACGACCGGAATCAGCAGTGGCCGATCCGCGCCGCCGGCAGTCTCCAGACGGTAGATGTCGACGTGTGCCACGCGTTCCTGGCGGACGTCCTGCTCGACCCGCGCGCGGACGGCCGCCTCCGAGGCGGACGCGAGATCGATCGAGGTCAGCAGCGTGGCCAGCCGCTCGGCCTCCACGGTGACCAGGCGCTGCCGCTCCTGGTAATAGTCGCCCGCGATCGCGTTGGCCGACGTCAGCACGTCGTCCATCGGCGCGTTGAACCAGCGGTCGACGCTGTTGCGAATGAGCTCGCTCCCCACGATGAGCACGAGGACGGCCGGGATCACGGTCATCCCGAGCAGCGCGCCCACGAGCTTTGCGCGAAACTGCGCGAACGGCAGGCCACGCCGCTTTTCGACGAGCCGCTTCAGGATGTTGCGCGCGAGGACGAAGACGAGCACCACGAGAATCGTGAGGTTCGTGGCCGACAGCGCATACAGCACGACCTCGGTGAGGAAGTCGGGGGCGAGCGTGGTCGTACGACTCGCAAAGAGCAGGATGCCGGCCAGCACGCCGACGAGCACGATGATGCCCGCCAGGATCAGCTTCGTGTTGTCGCGGAAAGGACGCCGCCGGGGTGTAGTGCTCCGCCGCGGCAGCGGCGCCACCGGCTTCGGGCGCGGGGTGGTATCTCTGAGTGTCAGGGCCAAGCTATTCCTTGGCGTTCAGCAGGTCCTTGAGCTCCGCCATGAACTCGCCAATGTCGCCGAACTGCCGGTAGACCGAGGCGAACCGGACGTAGGCGACCTTGTCGAGCCTCCGGAGCTCCTCCATGACGAGCGCCCCGATTTCCTCGGTGCTCATTTCCTTCTCGGGGCGTTCCTGGACGGTGGCCTCGACGCGATCGGCGACCCCTTCCACGGCGGCGGCGCTCACCGGCCGTTTTTCCACCGCCTTCAGGAGCCCGGCCACCAGCTTCTGCCGCTCGAATCGTTCGCGGCTGCCGTCCTTCTTGATCACCATATAGGCGATCTCTTCGATCCGCTCGTAGCTGGTGAAGCGCCGCCCGCAGTCCAGACACTCGCGCCGGCGGCGAATGACTTCGCCCTCCTTGCTTTCGCGCGAGTCGACGACCTTATCGCCGAGATGGGCGCAGAACGGGCATTTCATCGGTGTCAGGCACCTCCCTGGTGCCGGCGAGCGACTGAAGCCGCCCGAAGCTGAGGCCGTCCTGTGCCATGAAGATCAGGCCTGTCAGGACGACCGGAACATACGAGATGGCATGCGTCACGATGGCGGCCGCGACCGCCGCATCCTCCGCCGCGCCGAAAAATGTGGTGACGCCGATGCGATACGCCTCGTGATAACTGCCGACGGCGCCAGGCGTCGGCACCGCCACGCCGATCACCAGCAGCGCCTGCAGCAGGAACGTCCCGGTGAACGGCATCGCAATGCCGAACGCGATCGTCACGAGCCAGGTTTCCGCCGCAATCGCCACCCACAACGGAAACGACCAGGCCGTCGCCATGGCGAGCGCCCGTGGGTCCCGCGCCGCGGCAAAGCCCGCGCTGAACTTCCGCGCAAACTCCGACACCTTCATCGCGATCCGCGTCGGCAGCACGCGGCCGGCCGTCAGGACAAGATCGCCAATCCGTTCGGGATGCGTGGCCACGACCCACATCAGGCCGAGCAGCGCGACCGCGGCCAGTCCGCCGACCGCCGCCGAAATTTCAATCGTCCGCAGCAGCGCCGCCGGAATCGTCGTCGTCGCGCCGACGCCCCAGACGTAGATAGCCAGCAGCGTAAGCACGGCAACCAGATCGAACACCCGCTCCATGACGATGGTGGCGAGCGTGGCCGACACGCTCAGGCCTTCCTGGCGGGCTAACAGGTACGGCCGCAGCACGTCGCCGGCCCTCGCGGGCAGGAGCCCCAGCGCGGCAAATCCGATGACTGTGGTCCGAAACGCCGTCCGGAACCGCGTCGGTCCAATCGGGTGCAGCAGGTACTGCCAGCGCCAGGCTCGGATGACATAGGTCACCACGACAGCCAGGAAGCCAAGAAACAGCAGATCGACCCGCGCGCGCCGCACCTGCGCCCAGACGCTCGTGAGGTTGGCGTGACTCAGGAACCAGGCGAAGAGCCCAAGCGCCAGAACGGTCACGAGCACCGTACGCTTACGCAATGTGAACCACAATATATCAGGCCATCCCGCCGGGACAGCCGGTATGTTGCGTACGGTTGCGAGCGCTCAAGGGTCCCTGTAATATGCCCGCTTCCCACAGGTAGGCGTGCCTCTCGCGACTCCCCTTCTCGAAACCCGGCTTAACGGCGCTGCTCCGCATCGCAAGGGAAAGGTCCGCGACATCTACGACCTCGGCGATACCCTGCTGTTCATCGCCACCGACCGCATTTCCGCGTTTGACTACGTGCTCGGTTCGGGCATCCCCGACAAGGGCCGGGTGCTCACGCAGTTGTCAACGTTCTGGTTCGGGCAGACGCAGCACATCGTCCCGAACCACGTTCTCGAAACCGACTTCCGCCGCTTTCCGCGCGAGCTCCAGAGCCACGCCGACATCCTCGCGGGGCGCTCCATGATCGTGAAGAAGACGAACCCCGTGCCGGTGGAATGCGTGGCGCGCGGCTATCTCTCGGGCTCGGGCTGGAAGGATTACGGCGCCACCGGCGCGGTCTGCGGGATTGCGCTGCCGGCCGGCCTGCGCGAGTCCGACCGCCTCCCTGAGCCAATCTTCACGCCGGCCACGAAAGCGACCAGCGGCCACGACATCAACATCAGCGAGGAGGAGGCCGGACGCGTGGTCGGCGCGCCGCTGATGGAGAAGCTGCGCCGTCTGACCATGGAGCTGTACGCGTTTGGAGCGGCACACGCCGAGCGATGCGGAATCATCCTGGCCGATACCAAGTTCGAGTTCGGCCTGACGCCGTCGGGCGAGATCCTGCTTATTGACGA
Organism: Candidatus Sulfopaludibacter sp. SbA3; assembly: GCA_945903265.1. Lineage (GTDB taxonomy): Bacteria > Acidobacteriota > Vicinamibacteria > Vicinamibacterales > UBA2999 > CAXNKG01. The sequence goes on along the minus strand of CAMDNQ010000001.1, from coordinate 48,721 downwards.
GGTGATGACGCCGGATTCATCCCGTTACTGGCCGAGGGACCAGTACCAGCCGGGCCGTCCGCAGACGAGCTTCGATAAGCAGTTTGTCCGCGACTACCTGGAACAGATTCGCTGGAACAAACAGCCCCCGGTGCCCTCACTCCCGGATGACGTGGTCGCGCGGACGCGCGACAAATATCTGGAAGCCTACCGGCGGCTGGCCGGTAAGGAACTGCACTGATGCCGCTGCGCGAACAGCTCGAACGCCTCATCGACGACATGGTGACGCGGGGCGTCCGCTACGACGACGCCCAGCGGGAGTTCGAAAAGCGCTTCATCCAGCACGTCCTAGCCCGCACGGACGGGAACCTCTGCAAGGCGGCCGACGCGCTCGGCATGCACCGCAACACGCTCAGCCGCAAGATAAGCGAGTACCGGTTGCGCCGGTCCGCCTAACCAGCTACAATTAGCAGTTGCCCCACCCGAGTGCCAGCGCACAGGGGACACAGCCACGTTTTTCATAGGTTTTCTGCCGCGGAGCACGCCTCCGCACCCAACACGAGCCAGTCTGGAGTCGACGCACATGAAAGTGACACCGCTACACGACCGCATCATCGTCAGCCGCATCGAGGAAGGCGAACAGAAAGTTGGCGGGATCATCATCCCCGACACCGCCAAGGAAAAGCCGCAGCAGGGCAAGGTCAAGGCTGTGGGCAAAGGCAAGTTCAAGGAAGACGGCTCGCGCCAGCCGCTCGACGTAAAAGACGGCGACACCATCCTGTTCGGCAAGTACTCGGGGCAGGAAATCAAGATCGATGGCGAGGAATACCTCATCATGCGCGAGGACGAAGTACTCGCCATTCTCGCGTCCAAGTAAACGGAGTTAGCAAACCATGGCAAAACAGATTACATACGGCGAAGAGTCGCGGCAGGCGATCCTTCGCGGCGTCAACCAGCTGGCGAACGCGGTCAAGGTGACGCTCGGCCCCAAGGGACGCAACGTCGTCCTCGACAAGAAATTCGGCTCGCCCACCATCACCAAGGACGGCGTGACGGTGGCGAAGGAAATCGACCTGAAGGACCCGCTCGAGAACATGGGCGCGCAGATGGTCCGCGAGGTCGCCAGCAAGACGTCGGATACGGCCGGCGACGGCACGACGACCGCCACGGTGCTCGCGCAGGCGATTTACCGCGAAGGCGCGAAGAACGTCGTGGCAGGCGCCAACCCGATGGAGCTCAAGCGCGGCATCGAGAAGGCCGTCGAGATCGTCGTCGCGGAGATCAAGAAGATGGCGCGGCCGGTGTCGGGCAACATGGTGGCCCAGGTCGGCATGATCTCGGCGAACAGCGATCAGACGATCGGCACGATCATCGCGGAAGCGATGGACAAGGTCGGCAAGGACGGCGTGATCACGGTTGAGGAAGCCAAGACGCTCGAGACGTCGCTCGACGTCGTCGAGGGCATGCAGTTCGACCGCGGCTACCTCTCGCCGTACTTCGTGACCGACCCCGAGCGGATGGAAGTTGTGCTCGAGAATCCGGTCATCCTGATCCACGAGAAGAAGATCAGCTCGATGAAGGACCTCCTGCCCGTGCTCGAGCAGGTGGCGCGCCTCGGCCGCCCGCTGCTCATCATCGCGGAGGACGTCGACGGTGAAGCGCTCGCGACCCTCGTGGTGAACAAGCTGCGTGGCACCCTCCAGGCCGCCGCCGTCAAGGCGCCCGGCTTCGGCGACCGCCGCAAGGCGATGCTCGAGGACATCGCGATCCTGACGGCCGGCAAGGCGATCACCGAGGACCTCGGGATCAAGCTCGAAGGCATCAAGGTCGATGACCTCGGCAAGGCCAAGAAGATCACCATCGACAAGGACAACACGACCATCGTCGAAGGGGGCGGCACCAAGGCCGCCATCGACGGCCGCGTCAAGCAGCTGCGCGTGCAGATCGAGGACACGTCCTCGGACTACGACCGCGAGAAGCTGCAGGAGCGGCTGGCGAAGCTGGTCGGCGGCGTGGCCGTCATCAAGGTCGGTGCGGCCACCGAAACCGAGATGAAGGAAAAGAAGGCGCGCGTCGAGGACGCGATGCACGCGACCAAGGCGGCCGTCGAAGAAGGCATCGTGCCGGGCGGCGGCGTGGCGCTCGTGCGCGCGGCCAAGGCGCTCGACAAGGTGAAGCTCGAAGGCGACCAGATGGTCGGCCTCCAGATCATCCGCCGGGCGATCGAGGAGCCGATGCGGCACATCGCCACCAACGCGGGCGCCGAAGGGTCCATCGTCGTGGCCAAGGTGAAGGAGCTCAAGAACCAGGACGAGGGCTACAACGCCGCCACCGACACCTACGAGGACCTCGTGAAGGCGGGCGTCATCGACCCGGCGAAGGTGGTCCGCAGCGCGCTGCAGAACGCCTCGTCGATCGCGTCGCTCCTGCTGACGACCGAGGCGCTGGTCTCGGAGATTCCCGAGGACAAGAAGGACTCTCCGCAGATGCCGCACGGCGGCGGCGGCATGGGCGGGATGTACTAAACGGACAGTACGTAGGGCGGGTCCCGCGCCGAGGCATCAGCCATCGAGGCGCGGACCCGCCGACTTCAAGGCCGGGTACCCTAGGGGACCCGGCCTTTTTTTATTGCGCCATGAATCCGCAGGACCACTGGAACGCGATCTACCGCCTCAAGGGCGAACGGCACGTCAGCTGGTTCGAGCCGGCGGCCACCGTGTCGATCGAGATGGTCGAAGCGTCAGGCATTGTGCCGGAGACGTCGGTGCTCGACGTCGGCGCCGGCGAGTCGCGGTTCGTCGATGGACTGCTGGCAATGGGCCTGCGGCGCATCACGCTCCTGGACATCTCCGCCGAAGCCCTCGAACGCACCCGCACGCGGCTCGGGCCTGCGGGTCGAACAGTGACCTGGATAGATGCCGATGTGACCGGCGATTGGACCGCGGACCCGGTCGACATCTGGCACGATCGCGCCGTCTTCCATTTCCTGACCGACGCAGCCGATCGCGCGCGCTACATGCGGCGGCTGAACGAGTTGGTCAAGCCGCACGGGACGGCGATTATTGCGACGTTCGCGCCGGACGGCCCCGAGATCTGCAGCGGCCTGCCGGTCATGCGCCACTCGCCCGACACCCTCGGCTCCGAGATTGGACCCGACTTCGCACTCGTGGACAACCGGAAGCACAGCCACGTCACGCCAAACCACGTGACGCAGTCGTTCCAGTATTCGCGCTTCCGGCGCCTGCGTTAGCGAAGGGTAAACGTGAGTTCGATGGTGACGAGGACCGCCACCGGTTCGCCGAAGCGGGTGCCAGGGACAAAGCGCCACTGGCGCGCCGCCTTGATCGCTTCCTGATCCAGGCCGAACGTCGGATCGAGGGACCGCACGACTTCGACGCGCCCCACCGAACCGTCTGGCAGCACGACGCACTCGAGGAGCACCGTGCCCTGCACCTTGGCGCGCATCGCATCCGCGGTGTATTGCGGCTTCACTTCGCGCACGATGCGCGGATTTACAATGCCGCTGCCAGGCCGATAGACGCCGCCGCCCGTGCCGCCGCCACTCCCCTGGCCCAGTCCTGACCCGTCACCCGAACCAGCGCCGCTGCCGGTACCGGAGCCGGTTGACTGCGACGACGCATCGCCAGGTGCGAGCACGCCGATGGTTGTCTCCGTCGCCGCGGCCATTGTCTGTACCGGGATCTGCAGGTTCTCGAGCGGAGTTTCCTCCGGGGTCGGTTCTGGCGTCGGCTCGGGCTTCGGCGTCGGAACGGAAATCTTTTCGGCTCCAGGCAGCTCCGCGGGCTTCGGCGGCTCGGGCCGGTTGTTGCCACCACCACCTCCGCCGCCGGGACCTGGTTCGGCAAGCCAGACCAGTTGTCGCGGAATCTGATCGGGAAGGACGGCCTCCCGCATCGAGTCTGGAATCGCCCACCACAGCAGCATGAAGAAGCCGATAAACGCAGCGTGGCCGATGATCGAGCCGCCCAGCGCCCCGCCCCAGCGTGCTTTGGGTTGCTCGAGTTTGAACCGGAGCTCCGGCGGCCGGTCGTCGTCGAACCGGATGCTGAGATACCCCTGTTGAGGGGTAGACGCGGGTGACGGTATGTTCGAGACGGCCATGGGGTGCGGCTACGCTGGCAGATTCATTTTCCGCAACGCGCTCGCGCCTCGCAACTGCAAAACGGATACCCCAGCCACAGCGCGGGTTGAGCAGCCTTTTCGACAAAAACGGCCGGATTCGATTACGGGGTACGTCAATCCGCCCACGTTCCGACTGTCACCTGACGGCCACCGGCCGCGGCCAGCACGCCGCGGGCGGCGTCTGACTGCGCCGGGGCGACATGCGCCCCCACCAGCACCGCCCCCTCTTTCACCTGCGAGGCCCATGCGTCGGCCGTGTCAGCTGGGAGGCCGGCCGCTTCCAGGGTCCGCGCCAGGCCGCCGGCAAGATGCCCCGCCGCCTCGCCGAGACTAGCCGCGAGGGGGCCGTCAGCGACGATGGGGCCGACACCGGGCATCACGAGCGCGATTGCGGCGAGCAGATGGCCACTGAGCTCCCCGAGTCGCGACGCGTTCGCGGAATCCTCGATCTCCGATCCCGGCGACGCACCGGAGGCACGTGCAATCGCGCCTTCCTCGTCGTGCGACCGCGCGACGATCGACACCCGCTCACGCGCCACACCCAGCGCGCGAAGCTCGCGCGCGGCGGTTGCCGCCGTTGCGGGGTCATCGAAGAGCGCCAGAACGACCGGGTGAGACATCGGGCTTAACTGTAGATCACTTGGCGAAATAGCCGTCGCGCGCGCGCACGCGCAGGCCTGGCTTCTTCAGCACCACGCGGATCGAGCGCCAGTCGGCACCGGCGGCCGACTCATCGGGGGTATAGCCGAGCAGATACTGATAGCGCAGCTCCTTCGCGATCTGGGCCAGCGTCCCCTCGAGCTCTCGGGGGTCCTTGAGGAGAAACGATCGGCCCCCGGTCAGCACCGCGAGCTCCGCGAGGAGCGGCGGCCGCGTCCGCCCGAACGCGATCGGATAGACCAGCGCGTTGCTGCGCCGTGCCCGCTCCAGTACCTGCGCCGTCGTCGTCTTGCTGTACCGATCCTGGCCGTCCGAGAACACCACCAGCGCCTGCCGCCCCGCCTCGGGTTCGAGCCGATCGAGGGTTGCGACGATCGCGTCGTGCAGCGCTGTCGTGCTCCACGGCTCCAGCGCGCCGATCTCGCGAGACTGGCTGACACGATCCATGGTCAGCGGCGCGATGACGTCCGCCTCGCTGCTGATCGCCACGACCATCGCGCGGTCCACCGGTTTCAACTGCCGGAGAAAACTCTGCGAGGCCTGCTTCGCCAGCCGCAACGGCGCGCCGGCCATGCTCCAGCTGCGGTCGACGCCGAGCGCGACGGTCAGTGGAAACTCGCCTGCCGCGAACGTCGATACGTCCTGCACCTGATTGTTCTCATACACGTCGAAGTCTTCCCGGCGGAGGCCGGTGACCGGTTCGCCCTTCGCGTCGGTCACGGTCGCATACACCTCCACGAGCTGGACGCCGGATGAAAACCTCACGGAGGCGCCCTCTTGCGGCTCCTGCTGGGCCGCGGGCGTTGCGGCGGCCGCGAGCGCCAGCGCGATGACGGGGATCAGTTTTGTCATATGGCTACCGTGGAGGTAGTTCAAATCCCGTTCCGTCTGGAGGGGCGCTGGAGGGAGCATGGTACAATCCCGCCTTCACTCCTCTGTCACCTGAAGGGAACACATGGGTCTTGGCATTCCGGAGCTGCTGATCATCCTCGCGATCATCATCCTGATCTTCGGGGCGAACCGTTTGCCGGAGATTGGCCGCGGGATCGGGCGCGGAATCAAGAACTTCAAGGATTCCGTCAAAGAGGGTCCCGAAAAGTCCTAGCGCCGCCGACCGCCCTTTTTCTTCGCCGTACGCTCGCGGCGTCCCGGACGCTGAGCCTTGCGGCGGCGGTCGATCTTCGGTTTCACCTTACTCGTCACCCGCCCCCGGGGCTGCTCCTCCCGCCGCATCGTCTCCAGGATGTCCACGAGCCCCAGGTCCACCTGCCGGCGCTCCATGTCCACGCGTACGACCTGAACGGTGACTTTGTCGCCCAACCGGAAGAGGCGCTTCGTGTTTTCGCCACGGAGCATGTGCTGCTGCTCGATGTACCGGTAGTAGTCGTCGGCCATGCTCGAGATGTGCACGAGGCCTTCGACAAAATGTTCGATCAGTTCGACGAAGAGACCGAAGGCCGCCACACCGGTGACAAAGCCGTGGAACTCGTCGCCGACCTTGTCCGCCATGAAACGGACTTTCTTCCATTGCAGCAGCTCGCGCTCGGCCTCGTCCGCGCGCCGCTCCATCTCCGACGTGTGCTTGGCGATGTCCGGCAGCTCGTCGTCGAGCTCCTCGCGCCGCGCGTCCGAGATCGTCGAATGCCGGACTTCGCGCAGCGCCCGATGGACGACGAGGTCGGGGTACCGGCGAATCGGCGACGTAAAGTGCGTGTAATGCTCCGCCGCCAGGCCGAAGTGGCCGAGCGACTCCGGATCGTATCGGGCCTTCTGCATCGTCCGCAGCATCAGCGCGGCGATCGGACGCTCCACCGGCGTGCCCTTGATGCGATCGATCAGCTTCTGAAAATGCTTCGGGCGCAGCGCGCGGCCGTGGGCGCCGAGACTGAAGCCCAACGTGGAAATGAACTCGTCGAAATCGAGCGTCTTTTTTTCGTCGGGCGGCTCGTGGACCCGGTGCAAGGCCGGCGCGTCGTTGTTGACCAGGTGCGCGGCGACCGTCTCGTTGGCGAGGAGCATGAACTCCTCGATGATCCGGTGCGCGACGTTGCGCTCGGACGGAAGAATCGCCTCGATCTGGCCGAACTCCGTCAGCACCAGCTCCGTCTCGGGAAGGTCGAAATCAACCGAGCCCCGGCGGCGCCGTCGCGCGTGGAGGATCTCGAACAGCTCGTGCATCTGCTCGAACATCGGCACCAGCCCGACGTACTGTGCGAGCGTCGCAGGGTTGCGATCGGTGAGGATATCGTTCACCGCCGTGTACGTCATGCGCGCGTCGCTGTTGATGACGCCGTCGTGGATCTCGTAGCGGACGACGGTGCCGCGGCGATCGACCTCCATGAGGCACGACTGCACGAGCCGGTCGACATGCGGGTTCAGGCTGCAGAGCCCCGTCGCGAGCTCTGACGGGAACATGTGGACCGCCCGCTCCGGGAAATAGACCGAGGTGCCCCGCTCGTAGGCTTCCTCGTCGAGCGCGCTGCCGGCCTCCACGTAGTGCGAGACGTCCGCGATATGGACGCCGAGCCAGTAGCTCCCGTTCGGCAGCAGCTCGATCGTGATGGCATCGTCAAAGTCGCGCGCGTGCTCGCCGTCGATGGTGACGGTCGTTACCGCACGAAAATCGGTGCGCCCGCGGATGTCGCGCTCCTTGACGGCGGTGCCAATCCGCGTCGCCTCCGCCACGGCTTCTTCGGAGTGAACGTCGGGAATGCCGTGCTTGCGAATGATGATCTGGGTGTCGACGCCAGGTTCCTCGATCCGTCCCAGCACTTCCACCACGCGGCCGATCGGTCCGCGTGCGGCCGTCGGCCAGCGCGTGATCTCTACCAGGACCATCTCGCCGGGCTCCGCTGACGACCACTCGCCCGTCGGCACATGGACGTCCGTCAGAATCCGCTTGTCGAACGGCACCACGTAACCCATCTTCGAACCGTCGAGATCGAACCGTCCCACCAGGGTCTGCTGGCTGCGCTCCAGGATGCGAATGATGCGTCCTTCGGGACCCCGATCGGACTGCCGCTCGATGCGGGCCACCACCCGATCGCCGTGCATCGCCTCCATCAGATTCGGCGAGGCGACAAAGACGTCCTTGCTGTCGTTGTCGCGCTGCTCGGGCACCACGAAGCCGAACCCGCGCGGATTGGACTGAAGCCGGCCGACCACGAGGTCCATCTTCTCGGCCAGTCCGTACCGATTGCCCCGAATCTTGAGGAGAACGCCGTCGGTGACGAATGCCTCCAGCTGGCGCTTGAAGCTGCTGCGCTCTTCGCGGGGAATCTTGAGGATCTGGGCAAGCTCTCGTGCGGTGGCCGGATGGTGGACGGTGTCGCGGATGATGCGAAGAATCTCGTCGCGTGAACTCATGACTTCAGACCGCACGACTGCTCCAGTACGCGCTTGAGGAGTATCTCGCCGCGGACGGGAGAGGCCATGTCGATGCGCGTGTCCTGATGGGGCATCTTGGCAATGAACGGTATCTGCAGCCGGCGTTGCTCACGACCGCCGAACCTGAAGCCATGATCCGAAAGGAGTACCACGGTCGAGGACTCATAGAGTCCGGACCTGCGGAGGGCCCCGACGGCGTCGCCGACGAGGCGATCGACATACTGCAGTTGTCTGACGTACTCCGTGTCCGGCGACGTTCGCAGCGGGTCAAACGGCGGATCGTATCCATCAGGACCAAACACGAACGGCAAATGCGGCACGCTGAAGTGGACGAAACGAAACAGCGGAGGCGCCGCCGTCATCGGGCGCAGAGCGAACTCTGCAGTGTCTTCCACCAGGTCGCGTTGAAGCGGCCCGAACGCCAGGTTCTTGAACACACCAAACGGAAACTGCCGCGGCCACAGCACCAATGTGGTCAGCGCCGCGTTGGCCGGCGAGAATCCGTCGCCCGCCGTGGAGACATTGTAAAAGCTCAGCGATTGACACCTGTCGACCAGATCGCCGAGAAGCTCGCAGTAGGGTAAATAGTATCCCGCCATTTCGGTTGTGAAACCGAGCCGCCTGGCCGTGCCGAACAATCCGTTGCCATCGGTCGCGTTGAATGCGACGAGGCGGCCATCCTCCGTCAACTCGAGCAGCCTGTCGTCCTCGACTCGAATGTCGCGCACGTGCCGGGCCGCCAGCAGAGCCGGCAGCGACACCAGGGTTTCCCCGGATGGCGCCTCTGCGGACGTGTAGTTCACGGCGGCGTTCGCCAGAGCCTCAATCGCCGGGAACTCGCGCCGTATTTTTCCGTCGGCGTCATAGAGATATGAAAAAGAGAGCTCGTCGAAGAGCAGCGCCAGCATCGGCGCGCAGCCGGTCTCGCCACTTACCGGAGCCGGCGCTGGTCGAGTCATAGCCGTGACGGTCGAGCGGCCCGAGGACGATGTGATGAGCGCGGCCAGGACCACAAGTGAGACCGGGGACAGCACAATCAACAGCCGCCGAAGCCACCGGGAGAAGCTGAGAGGTGACCGTACGAACACGGAGCCTGCGAGCAGCATCACACCCGCCGGCACACCGATCGCCACCGCCCGACTCTCCCACACGCCTCTCAGCAGATCGTCGAACGGCAGCTGCCGGGCGAAGCCCGAGGCAAACGACGCCAGCGGCACCACGCTGATGGCCAGCAGCGCCGCTGCCGCCGCGCGCGTCGACCGGCCCCACAGATGAAATACGGCGATGCCGAGGAGCATCGCGAGCACCATCCAGGCAACCGCCATTTCCACGCTGTCGCGCGGCTGCCATTGGAGATAGAAGCTCTCGCTGCCGAGCGCGACGGCGAGCGGATAGAAGAAGAGGCCGGCGAGGGCGAACCCAAGCCACGCGGAGATGAGCAGCCGCCTCCACATGATCATCGCAGCGTCATCAGGAACAGCACCCGGCCAGAGGCCCCGACCGTCTGACGCGCATCGATGATGAAGTGCGCGTCGAACGCCTGCTCGAATTGTTCCTGCGTGTAATCGGGGAAGACATCGTCACGGCCTGCGAGCATCTGCTGAACCATGGAGTCCGACTTCGGCACGAACTCGATAATCAGTCGCCGGGCCAGGCGCGCCAGATACGCGGCAATGGCGGGGAGCGGGACGTTGTTGCCGATCGCCAGATGGTGTACGAGGGCCAGCGCAAGGACGAGTGCCGAGGGGCCGCGCTGCTCGAGCGTCATCCGTTCTTCGTTGGCCCAGCCAATCGCCGGACTGGGCGCGCCCAGATCCATGACAAGCGGCAGCAGCGGGAGCCGCGAGCTTCGCGCGTCCCTGTACATTCTTTCAACGCAGGCCGGGTCGGCGTCGAACGCGACGACCAGCGCGGCGTCCCGCGCGGCAATCGCACTGAAGAGGCCCGTGTTTGCCCCGAGATCCCACACCGCGGTCGGCCCAACCTGCTGGATCCACGCCGTGACGGCCTCGACCTTTTGCGCAAGCGCGTCGCCGTCGTAGCTGCAGTCCGCGCCGTAATACTTCGTCCAGGAACTGTCAGGAGCCCACCGCGTCGCGGCCACCGCCCGGTCGAGACTATCGAGCAATCCCTCAATGCCCCGTCCGCTGGCGGCAACCTGCGGGCGCGCGCCGGTCCGCCGCGCCAGACGCGCTGCGGCGGCGGCGTGAAGGTGAACGTGCAGCAACGGACCTGCCCGCAGCCACGAACCCTTCGGCAAGAGCGTGGACGCCAGGTCCAGCGGAACACCGTCGAGGAAGGACTGTCCAAGGCGCGCAAGCCGTGCATCGCCCAGGCTCCAGAGCAGAAGCGGCGCGTAGAAGTGCTCGCAGAACTGGCGATAGGCGAGCCATGGTCCAGGGCGGCGCGGCTCAAACGACAGCGTGTCGATGAAGACGGGGCGTCCGCAACGGAACTGGACGTTGTACGCGCTGGCGTCTTTGAGCGACATCCCGAACGCCATCGCGCGGCGCTGCACGCGCAGTGTCAGCAGCGCCGCGTCGCGAAGCTGCGAGAAGCACCATTCGTAGGGATACGAGACCATCGGAATCCGCTCGGGGCGGATGGTCCCAGGCTCCATCTCGTCGTGAGGTAACAGATCGCCATCTGCGACCAAGGGGGCGTACAGCCCGGACTGCATGAGCGTCCGATAGGCCTCGGCGCCAGCTGGTTCAATTCGGCGGTAGAGAATCCCATCGGCAACAAAGACATGGCCGGCAGGATCGCGGAAAGAGCCAGGAAGTCTTTCCGATGGCACGGACTCAGTCTGGATCAGTGTTGAGTGTCGTCCGGCGCAGCTGGAAGACCCCGAAGGCGCCTGACGAACCGCGCGATGGCGTGGCGGGACTGCCGCAGCATGAGTCCAAGACCCAGGAGCAACGAAAGCGCCGTCTGATACGCAAGGCTCCCCATGCCGGGATCGATGTAGGCGTACGCTGACCGCTCACTTAACAGGAACATGAGGGCAGCGGCGCCAAGCAATCCGAAAGACACAGTGGGCAACATCTTGATCTTAACCTAGCTCAGTCCTGAGACCGACCATACCGTCAAGACCCTACAAGTACCACGTGCAAGTCACCGACATTCGTGCCGGTGGGCCCGGTGCGAATCAAATCACCGAGCCGGTCAAAAAAGAGATAGCTGTTGTGTTCGCGAAGATAGCGCTCGACGTCGCCAGCCCCGGCCGCGATCGCGCGTCGGACGGTCGTTGAGTCGACGAGGGCCCCAGCCGCATCTGTAGGACCGTCGACACCATCGGTGCCCACGCTCGCGGCAACGACATCGGAGCCCAGCTGATCGAGCCCGCGGGTCAGCGCCAGCGCGAATTCCTGGTTACGGCCTCCCTTTCCCGATCCGGCCGTGCGCACGGTCGTTTCTCCACCGGAGATGATGCACAGACCCGGACGGCCGGCGGATCCACGGCTCGATGAACGCTCCCCGAGCTCTGGAATCCGCCCCACGTACTCCAGCAGTTCGGCCGCGGCGACGCTCGCCTCTCCGGTGACTGGCGTGTCGATCATGTGGACGACGTAGCCAAGTGATTCCGCTGCGTCGCGGGCACCATTCATGGCCGTACGGATCCCGCCAATGACCGTGGCGTGCGATCGGGCGAGGCGAGGGTCTCCCGGTTTCGGCGATTCGGGCACCGCGCCGCTCGCTCCCCGCATCAGATGCTGGACGACTCGCGTCGGAAACGCGCTCCTCCCCCCGTACGAGTCCAGCACGGCGAGCGCGTCAGCGTAGGTGGTCCGATCGGGCACTGTCGGTCCTGACCCGATCGACGACAGGTCGTCGCCGACGACATCGGACAACGCGAGCGTGATCGTCCGCCCGGCGTGCGCCGCCGCCAGACGGCCGCCCTTGATGCTCGAGAGGTGCTTGCGCACGGTGTTGAGATCGTGGATTTCGGCCCCGAGCGACAGAAGCTGCTTCGAGGTCTGCTGCTTGTCGGCCAGCGTCACACCGTCCACGGGCAGCGCCATGATGGACGATGCGCCTCCGGACAGCAGGAGGACGAGCAGATCGTCGCGGCCGGCCGCCGTGGCGGTGTCAAGCGCGTCGCGCGCCGCGGCGACGCTTCGCTCATCGGGAACGGGGTGAACGGTCCGATGCCAGCGTGCGAGAGGCGGCAGCGCCGGCGCATCCTGCGCGGCCATGCCGATCGCCTGGCGGAGCGAGTGCGGCGCCGCCGCGACAAACGCGCCCAGCATCGGCCCCGCGGCCTTCCCCGCCGCAATGACGTCCACGGCAGCCGCACCGCGCAGCGCGCGCTCCACATCGGGAGCCACGACGGCGCCCCGAATCAGACGACCGGCATCAACCGCCGCGAGCGCCGCGCGGATGACGGACGTGAGGTGCTGTCGGGAATCTTCGGGTGGAACTGTCAGTGAATCTGTCGGGGGTCGGACCAGACGGAGAGGCGGGTCAGGGTGTCGAACTGCTGAAGGAGCCGGCTGACGATCTTGTCGGCGTCCTCCTTGGCGCACAGGTGATCGAGCTGCCCGAGCACCTTGGTGAGCGCGTTCTCGACCTCGGCGATCGTGCGCTCCGAATAGTACTCACGGTGCGCATCGATGCACCGCTGGCACTTCACGAATTCTTCGCGGTAGAAGTTGGTCAGGGAAAAAAAGGTAGGCTCTGCCTGTGGACGAGAATCGGAGAGAAAGCGTGACACCCGGTTCCTTGCCAGCGCCATAGGCTGTGATTTCCCTCAAGTGTAGCGAGCCCCATTCGAGCCTGTCAATCCGGCCGGCCACCGCCGCGAATCACGCGTTAAATCGCGTGCCGGGAGGCGGCAAATCCGCCGAGGCCGCCGACCGCCATCCCGCCCGTCACCAGCGCCGCCGCCAGTCTCGCAGGAAGAAACTCAATCGATCCGCCGTCGAAGAGGGCGGAAAGCTCCGTCCCCCACCACGCGGACACCAGGCGCAACCCGAGCCACAGAAACGCCGTCGCCGTGAGCGCCCCGAGGCCTCCCTGGAGGACGCCCTCCGCGATGAACGGTCCGCGGATAAAAGCGATGGGTGATCCCACCAGTTGCATGATGTCGATTTCCTGGCGCCTGGCGTTCATTCCCAGCCGGACGACACTCGCCACCGTCAGCGCAGCGGCCAGCGCCATGACCACCGCGAGGAGCAGACCCGCGCCGCGGATCGCGGAGAGGCCCGCCGCCAGCCGCCCGATCCACTCCCGGTCGTACCGGACATCCGCGACGCCCGGTAATCCCGCCACCTGCTGGACGAGCGCCCCGGCGCGGCCATCCTGTTCGGCATCGGGCCGGATGCGGATCTCGAGCGACGCCGGAAACGGATTGTCCTCGAAGCTCTCTGTCAGCGACGCCAGTTCGGCGAACTCGCGGCGGAACCGGCCGATCGCGTCCGCTTTGGAGACATACTCGCGCTGCTCGACCACGCCGCTGCTGTCGATCGCCGTCTCAATCGCCCCCCGCTGCTCAGACGAGGCATCGTCGCGGAGATACACGGAGAACTCCGCGGCCGAGGCCCACTGCGCCAGCAGCCGCTCGACGTTCCAGGTCACCAGGAGCAGCGTTCCCATCACGATCATGGCGAGCGCGATCGCCAGAATCGCAAAGGCGCTCGAGCCGCGGCTGCGCCAGAGACTGGCCCACCCTTCCCGAAGCGCGTAATCGATCGCCCTCACGCGACCTCCACCATGTGGCCCCCGTCGAGCGTAATCGTCCGGCGGCCCACCAGGCGAATGAGCTCGCGGTCGTGCGTCGCCACCAGTACGGTGGTGCCGCCCGCATTCACTTCACGCAGCAGGTTCATGATTTCGAGCGAGAGATCCGGGTCGAGGTTGCCGGTCGGTTCGTCGGCCAGCAGGAGCACGGGTTCGCTCGCGAGCGCCCGGGCAATCGCGACCCGCTGCTGTTCGCCTCCGGACAGGTCCTGCGGCAGCGCGTTCATCCTGTGCTGCAGGCCCACCCACTTCAGCACCTGGAACGCGCGGCGCTTCTGCTGCGCCGCCGGCACGCCAAGCACCTCGGGAACGAACGAGACGTTCTCGAGCACCGTGCGCGTCGGAATGAGCTTGAAGTCCTGGAAGATGAACCCGATGCCGCGCCGGTACTCCTGGATATCGCTGCGCGACAGCGTGGCGAGATTGTGTCCGTTGACGAAGATCTCGCCTTCGCTCGGGCGCTCCTGGAGCAGCAGCAGGCGAAGCAAGGTCGACTTGCCCGCGCCGCTCGGGCCCGTGAGGAACACGAACTCGCCTTTGGCGACGTTGATCGTGAGATCGCGCAGGGCGTACAAACCCCGGCTGTACAACTTGGACAGATGCTGCGTTTCGATCATGGCGTGCCGTCGAGCTCGCGCTTGAGCAGCTGGTTGGCGATTTTTGGATTGGCCTTGCCGCCGCTCTGCTTCATGACCTGGCCGACCAGAAAGCCGAACGCGTTGTTCTTCCCGGCGCGCACCTGCGCGATCGCATCCGGATTTGCCGTCATCACGTCCCGGACGATCGCGTGCAGCGCGGATTCATCGTCCATCTGCGCCAGGCCTTCTGCCGAGACAATATCATCCGCACTGCGGCCCGAGTCATACATCCTGGCGAACACGTCCTTCGCCGTGGAGCTGCTGAGGACGTTGCTGTCGACGAGTCTGATGAGGCCGGCCAGTGCGCCGGCCGCCAGCGGGACGTCGGCGATCTCGGCGCCGCGCTCCTTCAACGTGCGCAGCAGCTCGCCCATGACCCAGTTGCTGGCCGCCTTGGGATTGCCGGCCTCACGCGCGACCTGCTCGTAATACTGCGCAAGCGCCGCCGACTGCGTCAGGACTCCGGCGTCGTACTCGGGCAGCCCATATGCGGCAATGAAGCGCGCGCGCCGCGCCTCGGGCAGCTCCGGCATCGCCGCCCGCGCCCGCTCGATTCGGGCTGCGTCGACCACGAGCGGAGGCAGATCGGGCTCCGGGAAGTACCGGTAGTCGTGCGCCTCTTCCTTGCTCCGCATGGAATGCGTCGCGCCGCCCGTCGAGTCGAACAGCCGGGTCTCCTGGACGACGCGCCCGCCGCCGTCGAGCAGATCGACCTGGCGATCCACCTCGTACTCGATCGCCTTGTGCACGTAGCGGAAGGAGTTGAGATTCTTCACCTCCGTCTTCACGCCGAACGCGGTCTGCCCCACCGGCCGCACCGAGACGTTGGCATCACAGCGGAGGCTGCCCTCCTCCATGTTGCCGTCGTTGACGCCGATCCAGACGAGTATGTCGCGCAGCTTCGCGAAGAACTCCGAGGCCTCGGCGGCGGATCGCATGTCCGGCTCGCTGACGATCTCGATGAGCGGAACCCCGCTGCGGTTGTAGTCGAGATACGTCCGGCGATCGGAGTCGGGGAAGCCTTCGTGCAGCGACTTGCCTGCGTCCTCCTCCATATGAATGCGCGTGAGCCCCACGCGCTTGCCGCCGCCCGCCGCAATCGTGAGCGATCCGCCGAGCGCGAGCGGCCGCTCGTACTGCGAGATCTGATAACCCTTGGGGAGATCCGGATAGAAGTAATTCTTGCGCGCGAAGATCGATTCGCTCTGGACCTCGCAACCCAGGGCGAGCGCGGCCCGGATGGCGAAATCCACCGCCTGCCGGTTCAGGACCGGCAGCGCGCCCGGCAGTCCGAGACAGACGGGACACACATGGGAGTTCGGGGGTGCGCCAAACGCGGTGCTGCAGCCACAGAAGATCTTCGTCCGTGTCTGGAGCTGGCAGTGGATCTCGAGACCGATGACGGGTTCGTAGCGGATGGCGTTCACGCTTCTCTCTTCTCGCTTCTCAGTTCGTGTTCACGTTCACGTTCGACTGCTCCCGAACCTGAACACGAACCGAGCAGAGAGCACATAGAAGGGTGAACTATGTTCGCGGCCCCGCGTCTTTGACCGCCGCCGGCACATCCTTCTCGAACCGCTTGAAGTTATCGACGAACATCGTCGCCAGCTTTTTTGCCTGCTCGTCGTAGGCCTTGCCGTCGGGCCAGGTCTTCCGGGGATCGAGCACTTCCTCGGGGACGGCCGGGCAGCTTGTGGGCACTTCGACGTTGAAGACCGGGTCCGTCCGGTACTGCACCTTGTCCAGCTGCCCTGCCAGGGCGGCGTTGATCATGGCGCGCGTGTGCGCGATCTTCATGCGCTTGCCGACGCCGTACGGTCCGCCCGTCCACCCGGTGTTGACCAGCCAGACGCGCGCCTTGTGCGTGGCGATCTTCTCGCCGAGCATTTTTGCGTAGACGTTCGGGTTCAGCGGCAGGAACGGCGCGCCGAAACAGGTACTGAACACGGCTTTCGGCTCAGTGACCCCCTTCTCGGTGCCCGCCACGCGGGCCGTGTATCCGGACAGGAAGTGATACATCGCGCGATCGGGCGTCAGCCTGGAGATCGGCGGCAGCACGCCGTAGGCATCCGCCGTCAGCATCACGATGTTCGTCGGATGCCCGGCCGTTCCGGTGAGAATCGCGTTGTCGATGAATTCGAGGGGGTAGGAGCCGCGGGTGTTTTCGGTGAGCGACTGGTCGTCGAGATCGAGCTTGCGGGTGTCGGGATCCATGACGACGTTCTCGAGGATCGTCCCGAAGCGCTTCGTGGTCGCGTAAATCTGCGGCTCGGCCTCGGGCGACAGCTTGATCATCTTCGCGTAACAGCCGCCCTCGAAGTTGAAGACGCCCGTATCGCTCCACCCGTGCTCGTCGTCCCCGAGCAGCTGCCGCACGGGATCGCTCGACAGCGTGGTCTTCCCCGTGCCCGACAGCCCGAAGAAGAGCGCCGTGTCGCCCCCGGCGCCGACGTTCGCCGAGCAGTGCATGGACAGCACGCCCTGCAGCGGAAGCGTGTAGTTCAGGATGGAGAAGATCGACTTCTTGATTTCGCCCGCGTAGCTGGTGCCGCCGATCAGCACGAGCTTCTTGCCGAAGTTCACGAAAATGAACGACTCGGTCCGCGATCCGTGCTTCGCGGGGTCGGCCTTGAAGTTCGGCGCATCGATGACGGTGTACTCGGGCGCGTGTTCCGCGCGCTTCGCCGGATCGTTCTCCGGCAGAAACATGTTGCGCGCGAAGATGTTGTGCCACGCGTATTCGTTCACCACGCGGATCGGCAGGCGATACGCCGGGTCGGCACCGGCCCACGCGTCGAGGACGAAGAGCTCCTTGTCCTGCAGATAGGCGACGAGGTCCTTGTGCAGCGCGTCGAACTTCGCCGGATCCAGCGGCCGGTTCACATCGCCCCAGTGCACGTGCGTTTCGCTCGAGGGTTCCTTGACGACGAATTTGTCGTTGGGCGAACGGCCGGTGTGCTGACCGGTGCGCGCGACCAGCGGCCCGTCGGCGGCCAGTTGCCCTTCGCGACGCGTCAGCGATATCTCCGTGAGCGTCGGGGTGCTGAGGTTCCAGTGGACGTGTCCGGATCGCAGAATACCGACGGATTCGAGACCGCGCGCGCGCTCAACGTGAATGGCCATAGGGGACCAGAATGGTACCGGCCGGGTTGGACGCAAGTCAACCCGCGGCAAGGGGTTCCGGGGACGTGAGGTATAGTAATTGCACCTGTAAACACGCCTCAGAAACAGCCGTATTCATGCCTAGAACGACCTCGCAACGGTCGATCGCCCCGGTGACGTCCGCGGCTTCGGCGCACGCAGCGCCACAGCCGGGAATCACGCTGTCCGCCGATTCGGCGGTGGCGGCCGACGTCAAGGCGCTGGTCGTCGCGGGCAAGCGTGATGCGGCGCGTGAACGATTCGCCCTCCTGGTCACGAACCTCCAGCGGCGTGCCGGCCGCATCGCCTACCAGTATTTGAGGGACGTGCAGGATGCCGATGAGGCCGTACAGGACGCATTCGTCAAGGTCTTCACGCACATTACGAGCTATCGCGAGGAACTGCCCTTCGAGGTGTGGTTCACGCGCATCCTGGTCAACCGCTGTCTCGACCTTCAGAAGGCACGGGCGCGCCGGCTCCGCTGGATCGTGCCGACGCCGTCGGGTAGCGACGGCATTCCATACGAGCCCGTCGCTCCGCAGCCGACGCCCGAGCATCGGCTCCTGGCCAGTGAGCGTGGCCGCGTGATCATGGCCGCCGTCCAGGAGTTACCCGATCGGCAGCGCAAAGTCTTTACCCTCTGCCAGATTGCCGACCAGAGCACGAGCGAAGTGAGCCAGGCGCTCGGCCTCAGCGAAGCGACCGTTCGCGTCCACCTGTTCCGCGCAATGCGCAAGCTGCGCACCCTGCTGGTACACGAACGATGAAAATCCCCGGGGCCCCTTCGGAAACCCCTTCGGAGACACTGTCTGACGAACGGTTGATGGACGACGTCTCGGCCGTCCTCCGGGCCGAAGCCGACGTCGTGTTCACGGACGAACGTCTGGCGCGCCAGCACGCGCACATTCTCCGCCGTATCGAGGAAGAAACGCGGCCGGGACAGGTCATCGCGTTCCCGAATGCGCAGCCGACCCGGCCGGCCCTGCGCGCGCGTCCGGGCATGCGCTGGGTCGCGGGCGCCGCGGCCGCCGGACTGCTGATCGGCGTCGCCGCCGGCCACCTCGCGCACGATCTGCCGGGCGGCATCCGGGCGATCCCGTCGGCGGCGATCGCAAGCGGCAGCCTGCAGCCGACGCTCCAGGCCGTCTCGACCACGATGTCAGAAGAGGAATTCCTGGGCCAGATGGAGATCGCGATCGAAACGACGGGCGGCTCCGCGCTGCGGCCGCTTGACGATCTCACTCCGCTTGTCTGGGAGATTGCGGCGCAGTAGTGCCCCCGCTGATTTTCCGAAAAGGCCTCGATCTCAAACACGAAGTCGCCGGCGTCCTCGCCGAGAGCTACCACAGCGACCTGATCGAGAGCATCAAGAACGCAGACTTCACCTATGCGTCCGGACGCCTGACGGTCCATCTGGCCCGTGAGTTCGGGTTCTGCTACGGCGTCGACCGCGCAGTCGACTACGCCTACCAGACGCGCCGCCGCTTTCCCGATCGGACCGTCTATCTCACCGGCGAAATCATCCACAACCCGCACGTGAACGACGAGCTGCGGGGCCAGGGCATCCGCTTCCTGTCGGACGCGGGTGAAACCATCGACCGCCTCACCCCGGACGAAGTCGTCATCCTCCCCGCGTTCGGCGTCACCATCGAGCTGCTCGAGGAACTGCAGGAGCGCGGGTGCATCCTCGTCGATACCACCTGTGGCTCGGTACTGAACGTCTGGAAGAACGTGAAACGCTACGCCGAGGACGGCTTCACGTCGATCATTCACGGCAAGTACTGGCACGAAGAGACGCGGGCGACCGCCTCGCAGGCGCTTCATGCCGGCAGCGGCCGGTACCTCATCGTCCTCGACCACGCCGAGGCGGGCGCCGTCTGCGATTACATCCGGTCCGGGGGCAGCCGCGACGCGTTCCTGGCCCGTTTCGAGAAGGCCGTCTCGCCCGGCTTCGATCCGGACCGCGACCTGCAGCACATCGGCTGCGCCAACCAGACCACGATGTTGAGCTCGGAGTCGCTCGAGATCGGCGAGATGTTCCGCGCGGCCGTCCGTGATCGCCATGGCGACGCCGAGCTGACGACGCGCTTCAGGACCTTCGATACCATTTGCAGCGCGACCCAGGACCGCCAGGATGCGGTGAGCGCGCTGCTGGCCGACCAGCACGTCGACTTGATGATCGTGATTGGCGGGTTGAACAGCAGCAACACCTGCAACCTCGCGCGCATCTGCGCGAAGCAGGTGCGCACGTTCCACATCGCGGATCCGGACGGCCTGATATCGGCCGACGAAATCCGCCATAAGCCCGTCGGACGTCCCGAAGAAGTGGTGACCGCCGGCTGGCTGCCCGCCGGCGCGCTCACGGTCGGCTTGACGTCGGGCGCCTCGACGCCCGACAACCTGGTGGATGCCGCCATCCGGCGGCTCGAGCGGATCGCGAACCCGTAGTTAGTTCGATCCGCTCTCCGGCTCGATCGAGATCCGTACCCGCTGGCCGACCCGCGATCGCAGGTAGCCGTGGAGCTCGCTGCCCGGCTTCACGACGATCATGGTCTGGTTGTCGACCGCGAAATACCCCTCCTGCGCCTCCTGGTCCGTCGCCCCAATCCGGCCACGAACGGTAAATCCCTGTTGCGCCGCGAGGACGACCCCCGTCGCGAGCAACCCCAGCACGAGCAGAACCGAGCCAATTCGTCTCATTCAGCCTCCTCCGTCACGCTGTTCAGGCCTGGGGCAAGCGACGTGCCAGACGCGCTATTATTCGTGCTCAATTGAAGCGAGAGCAGTAAACGGGCACCGGAGCCTGGCCGTATTCTCAGACAGTTACCGATGAAAGTCCCGAAAAACCTGATGATGAAGGCTGTGGGCGTCCGCTGCGTCGCGGCCCTGGTGCTGCTGACCTTGTGCGCCGCGCCGGCCTTCGCCCAGCGCGGCAAGTGGTGGCAGGACGACCGGTTCCGCAAGGAACTGGGCCTCACCAGCGAACAGAGCATGCGGCTCGAATCGATCTTCCAGAAGATCCAGCCGACCCTGCGCGAGCGCATGCAGGCGCTCGATCAGGCCGAAGATCAACTCGAACAGTTCATTGAAACCGGCGACGACGCGACGGTCATGCAGCACGTCGGCGTGGTCGAAGTCGCCCGGGGTGAGCTGAATAAGACGCGGACGATGATGCTGTTGCGGATGCGCCGGGCGCTGACCGCGGACCAGTGGGCCAAATTTACCGCGCTGGCTGAAGAGACCCAGCGAAATCGGAATCGGACGCCCAATCGGCAGCAGCGGTAGGCGTCGGCTCCACCACAATTTCATGACATACCGTGCTTGTCGTTTCACACCATCTGCCCGTGGCCTGCGCGGCGTCGGACGCGCGGCGCTCGTGCTGGCCCTCGCCGCCGTCGGCCAGCCGCTGGCCGCGCAGCAACCGCCATCGGAGGCGTCGCGCCTCACTGACATCGCCCGTGTCGCCGCGCAGCAGTTCGTCGCGGCGCGCGCCGAAGAACAGACCCGTCCCACGGCGGCGCCGCCGACGCCAGGGACGCAGGTCGATCTGACGCTGCAGGAGGCGACGACGCGCGCCCTCGAACGCAATCTCGAGCTCGCGGTGGAGCGGCTCAACCCGCAGACGTTCGATCTCAACATCGCGCGGATTCGCGCCGCGTATCAGCCGCTCGCGACGTCGCAGTTCAACCAGCGGGCGACCGTCCAGCCGCCCACGAACCAGCTGAACGGCGGCACGATCGTCCAGAACGACACCACCGACTACAACGCCGGCATCAGCCAGCTGCTGCCGTGGGGCGGAGGCGACGTCCTCTTCAACTTCAACAATCGCAAGCAGGTCACGTCGAACATCTTCGCGAACTTCAACCCGACGTTCACGTCGAACTTCAACTTCGCCTACACGCAGCCGCTGCTGCGCGGGTTCCTCATCGACAACAACCGCCAGCAGCTGCGCGTGATGTCGCTCAACCGCGAGGTTTCGGAGATTCAGCTGCGCGGCACCATCGCGACGACGCTCGCGGCGGTACGCAATGCGTACTGGGAGCTGCTGTACGCGATCGAGGCGGTCGAGGTGGTGCGCGGCTCCCTCACGCTGGCCCAGAAGCTCGTCGAGGACAACCAGACGCGCGTGGAGATCGGCACGATGGCGCCGCTCGACGTGGTGCAGGCGCAGGCGGAAGCCGCCACGCGGCGCCAGGTGCTCGCACAGGCGGAGGCGACATGGCGCACCTCTGAGCTCGCGCTCAAGCGCCTCATCGTCAATGGCACCGACGACCCGTTGTGGCGCGCGTCACTGAATCCGGCCGACCGGCCCGTCTTTGCACCCGAGCCGCTCGACGTCGAAGGGGCGGTGCGCAAGGCGCTCGAAGCCCGGACCGATCTCGAACAGGCCCGCCGGCAGATCAGCGCGAACGACACGACGATGCGCTTCATGCGGAACCAGACGCTGCCGGCTCTCGATCTGACGACGAGCTATGGCGCGCAGGGACTCGGCGGCACGTTCTTTCAGCGCGAGGGCAGCGGACTCGGCAGCAGGATCGTCGGCACGGTTCCCGGTGGATACGGCGACGCGCTCCGCACACTGACGGGCCGTGACTACCCCAATTGGAACGTGGCGTTGAACATGTCCTATCCGATCGGCGGAAGCGCCGCGGATGCGAACTACGCCAGGGCGCGCATCCAGTTGAGCCAGTCGGCCGCGCAGCTGCGTGCGCTGGAGCTGCAGGTCGCCACCGACGTCACCAACGCCGCGCTGCAGGTCGAGAACGGGCTCACCCGGTACCAGGCGGCCGCCGTCGCCCGCGAGCTCGCGGAAACCCGCCTCGGCGCCGAACAGAGCCGGTTCGAGGTCGGACTCTCGACGAACTTCTTCGTCGTCCAGGCGCAGCGCGATCTGGCGACCGCGCAGAACTCTGAGCTGCGGGCGCTGCTCGACTATCGCCGGGCGCTCGTCGACTATCAGCGTGTCCAGGAAGCGCCGGCCAACCGCGGCGGCGGCATCACCGCCATCAACGCGGGCGGCGGCAACTAACCCTTCATGAAAAAGATTCTTGTGATCAGTGCGCTCGTCATCGCGGCCGCTGTGGTCATGTACTACGTCTGGTTCAGCCGCGAACCAGCGCAGGCCGCCGACGTGCAGGCCGCGGGTGGCGCCGGCGCAGCCGGACGCGGAGGCGGCCGCGGGGCCGCCAATGCCGGCCGCGGCGGCGGACGTGGCGGGCGCGGCGGCGCCGGTCCACTCACTGTCGAAGTGGCAACCGCCTCGAAGGGGTCGGTGTCGCAGCAGCTCGTCGTGGTGGGCAATCTGATTGGCGACGCCACCGTCGCGGTCGTGCCACGCGTTGGCGGGCGCATGCAGGATATCTACGTGCGGCTCGGCGACCAGGTGCGGCGCGGCCAGCGGATCGCCAAGATCGAGGACTTCGAGCTGCAGGAGCAGCTGAAGCAGCAGGAGTCCGCGCTCGAGGTCTCCAAGGCCACCATCCGCCAGCGTGAGGCGGACCTGCAGCTCGCCCAGACGAACGCGGACCGCTCGCGCAACCTCTTTGCACGCCAGCTGCTGCCGAAGCAGACGCTCGACGATACCGAGGCGCGCTATTCGGCGGCGGTCGCCCAGCTTGATCTGGCACGGGCGCAGAACAACCAGTCGATGTCGCGGCTCGAGGAGCTGCGGATCCAGGTCCAGAACACGACGATCGTCTCCCCCGTCAACGGCTTCATTGCGCGGCGCGCCGCCGATCCGGGTGCCTTCGTCAGCCAGAACGCGCCCATCGTAGACGTGGTCGACATCGGCCGCGTCAGGCTGGTCGCCAACATCGTCGAGAAGGACCTCACGCAGATTCAGGCGGGCGACGACACGCGGGTCGAGGTGGACGCGTACCCGGGCGAGATGTTCGTCGGACGCATCGCGCGGGTGTCGCCGGTGCTCGATCCGTCGACGCGCACGGCTCCTGTCGAGATCGAGATCCCCAACCCGGGGTTCCGACTGAAGCCAGGGATGTATGCCCGGGTCACCGTCACGACCGATCAGCGCAAGGATGCGCTCACCGTCCCGACCAATGCCCTGGTGGATACCGGCGGGCGGCGCGGGCTGTTCGTGGCGGCGGAGAACGACACCGTGATGTTCAGGCCGGTGACCGTCGGAATCGAAGAGGATGAGCGGACCGAAATCCTGGACGGCGTCGAGGAGGGCGAGCGCGTAGTCACGACCGGCGCCGCTGCGCTCAACGACGGCGATCGCGTGATTGTCGCGGGCGCGGCCTCGGTCAACAACGGCGGCAGCGGTGGCCGCGCTCAGGCGGAGGGTCCCTCGACAAGCTCGGGAGACGGTGCGGCGACCGAAGGACGTCGGGGCGGACGGGCCGGTGCCGGCGGGCGGCGCGGCCAGGGTGCCGCTCCCGCGGCAAGCTCGGGGACCCCATAACGGTTAGAGCGCACGCTGTCGCGTGCGCGTCATCGACGGAGAGCGTATGAGCATCCCTCGTCTCGCGATTCAACGGCCGGTGACCATGTTCATGCTGAGCGGGGTCATCGTGATCCTGGGCGCCATCTCGCTCACACGCCTGCCGGTCGACCTCATGCCGGAGTTCGGCTTCCCCACCATCAGCGTCACGGTGAACTACCCGGGTGTCGGGCCGCTCGAAATGGAGCAGCTGGTCACCCGCCCGCTCGAACAGGCAGCGAGCGCCGTTCCGGGCGTCGAGCAGGTGAATTCCTCCTCGTCGGAAGGCCGCAGCCAGGTCCGACTGAACTTCGGCTGGGGCACCGACATGGCGGAAGCGCTGGACGAGGTGCGCAGCCGCATCGATCGCGTGCGCGGCCGGCTCCCGGAGGACGCGGATCCGCCCCAGATCTTCAAGGCCGACGCCAACGCGCAGCCGATCATCAACCTCGCCGTCGAGGGCGACTTCGATCCGGTGACGCTGCGGGAGATCGCGCAGAACGAGCTGGCGCCGCGGATGGAGCGCGCGCCCGGCGTCGCCGCGGTCACGGTCAACGGCGGGTTGCGCCGTCAGATTCACGTGGAGCTGTCGAAGGAAAAGATTACGGCGCTCAACCTGTCGGTCGACCGCGTGGTGCAGGTGCTCCGCCAGGAGAACCAGAACGTGCCGCTTGGCGAAGTGACCCAGGGCGACGCGACCTACCTGGTGCGCAGCCAGGGCGAGTTCCAGAATCTCGACGACATCCGCAACATCGTGGTCATGATCCGCCAGGGCGTCCCGATCTACATGCGCGACATCTCGGAAGTCATCGATTCGACCGAGGATCGGCGACAGTTCCTGCGCATTGATGGACGCGCCGGTGTCCGCATGCAGGTCAGCAAGCAGACCGGCCAGAACACGGTGGCGGTCGCCAACGGCGTCGAAGAAGAAGTCGCACGCATCAACCGGGAAGTCCCCGGGATCCGCGTCCTCGTGACCAACAACCAGGCCACGTTCATCGAGCGCGCGATCAACAACGTCCAGGAGCACGCGATGATCGGCGGCTTCCTGGTGGTGCTCATCATCTTCGCGTTCCTGCGCGACTTCCGTTCCACCCTGATCGTCTGCACCTCGATTCCGGTGTCGGTCATCGGCACGTTCGCGCTGCTCTACTTCGGCGGCTTCACCCTGAACACGATGACGTTCGGCGGCCTGGCGCTCGGCATAGGCATGGTCGTCGACGCGGCGATCGTCGTCCTGGAGAACACCCACCGGCATCTGCACATGGGCAAGGATCGGATGACCGCGGCCATCGACGGCAGCGAGGAAGTCTGGTCCGCGATTCTGGCCTCGACGCTCACCCACATCGCGGTGTTCGTGCCGCTGCTCTTCCTGTCGGGCATCTCGAGCATCCTGTTCGGACAGCTGTCGTTCGTGGTGATGTTTTCGCTCATCATGTCGCTCTTCGTCGCCGTCACGATCGTGCCGGTGCTCTGCTCGCGCTGGCTGAAGACGCCGGAGCAGGAAGCGGCGCGCAGCGGGATCCTCGGCGCATTCTTCAACACGAGCGAGCGGTTCCTCGACGGGATCGACGAGACCTATCGTCGCTTCCTCCACGTCTCGCTCGCGCACCGGCCGACCGTCATCGGCCTCGCGGCCGCGTCGGTGGTCCTGGCCGCGTTCCTCTATCCGATGCTCTCCAACGAACTGCTGCCGCAGACCGACGAGGGCGAAGTGAACGTGAACGCGGAGCTGCCGATCGGCACGCGCGTCGAGCGGACCGAGGAAGTGATGCTGCGCCTCGAGGATATGGTCCGGCAGTACGTGCCGGAAGCCGAAACGCTCATCACCAACGGCGGTGGTGGCGGCGGCGGATTCGGCGGTGGCGGCAACACGAACCGCGGAACCATCAACATCCGGCTCAAGCCGCGCGACCAGCGTGAACGCTCGAGCGACCAGATCGCGCAGGAGCTCCGGCGTCAGCTGACCGGCCTGCCGGGCGTCATCGTGCGTGCGAATCCGGCGGGCGGCAACTTCCAGCTGGCCCGGATGCTGGGCGGCGGGGACGGCGATGCCCGGCTCGCGCTCGAAATTCGCGGCGACGACCTGGACGACGCCAACCGCATCGCCGCCGAGGCGCGGGCGGTGATGACGACCACGGCCGGTATCGCCGACGTGCGACTGGCGCGCGAAGAGGGCCGTCCCGAAATCTCGGTGCGGATCGATCGCCCGAAGGCGGCCATGCTCGGCATGACGCCACAGTACGTGGCCAGCACCATTCAGACGAACGTCGCCGGCACGCAGGCGGCGCAGTTCCGCGAGCGCGGCAACGAGTACCCGGTCATCGTGCGGCTGCGCGAGGCGGATCGCGGAGAGGTGTCCGATGTCGGCGACGTGCTCGTCAGCACGCCGGGCGGCCAGGTCGTGCCGGCCCGCAATCTGATGGTGGTCGGCCGCGACACCGGCCCGGTCCAGATCGATCGCAAGAACATGCAGCGCATTACCCGCGTGAACGCCGACATCGAGACCAGCCTGAGCGAGGCCATCACCGCCGTGGAGGCGCGGCTGGGCGAAGTGCGCGTGCCGCCCGACTTCGCGATCGGCTTCGGGGCCGAGGTCGAGGAACAGGCGCGCTCGTTCCGCCAGCTCCAGCTCGTGCTGCTGCTCGCCGTCCTGCTCGTCTACGCGGTGATGGCGTCGCAGTACGAGTCGCTGCGCGACCCGTTCATCATCATGTTCTCCATCCCGGTCGCGAGCCTTGGCGTCGTCGGCATCCTGCTGCTCACGGGCACCGCCTTCAATATGCAGGCCTTCATCGGCCTCATCATGCTGGCGGGGATCGTGGTCAGTAACGCGATTCTGCTGGTGGACTACACCAATACGCTGCGGCACCGCGACGGCATGCCGCTGCGCGAGGCGGTTGAGCTCGCGGGCCGCCGCCGTCTGCGCCCGATTCTCATGACCTCCATCGCCACCGGGCTCGGCCTGGTGCCGATGGCTATCGGGCTTGGCGAAGGCGGCGAATTGCAGGCGCCGCTCGCGCGCGTCGTGATTGGCGGACTGGCCGTCTCGACCGTCGTCACGCTCGTGCTCGTCCCGTCGATTTACACGCTGTTCGAAGAGGGGCTGGCCGGGCTGCGGCGCAAGCCGGCGACTCAGGCCTGAAGCGCCTGCAGTAATTCTCTGATCGACCTGCCGCTGACTGGGTCAACCCAGTCGGCGGCAATCTCCGCCAGCGGCTCCAGCACGAATCCACGGTCCCGGAATCGCGGATGAGGGACCTCGATTCCCGGCTCCCTCATCACGACATCCCCGTACAAGATTAAATCGAGATCGACCGTCCGCGGCGCGCCGGCGTGCGGCCGCTCGCGGCCAAGCGTGCCCTCGATCTCGAGCATCACCGTCAGCAGGTCCCCCGGCTCGAGCGAGGTACGCCCGATCGCTGCCGCATTGAGAAATCGCGGCTGTTCGCCAACGCCGACGGGATCGGTTTCGTGGAAAGTCGAGAGGTGCAGGTCGTCGACGACGGCTGCGAGGGCAGCGGCGGCCTCGTCGAGGAAGCGCCGCCGGTCGCCGAGGTTACTGCCTAACGCGATGGCAACGCGCGGCAATCACTCCATCCACCTGACCGGCAGCACATTCCCCTGGCGGGCGACGCCGCCGGTGCGTTTGCCGAGCAGGTCTTCGAGGCCTTCGGCGGCCTGTGCGAAGAGGCGCTCGTGCTCGCGCGACTCGCCCAGGATGACGTTCAGCATCAGCCGGTGGCGCGCGTGCGTCATCGTCTCGACGCGTCCCTTCCAGCGCTCGATGAATGCCGCCAGCTGCTTCGCATCGTCATCGAGGATCGCCCGGAAGGCACCTGGTGCCGGGGCCTTGCGCGATTTGGCCAGCTCGGGCACGGCCAGCGGCGACGAGGGCGGCGGCAGGGGCGCGCTGAACTCCGCCAGCGCGGTCTGCACCCACTGGAGCTGCGTCTCCTCGCGGCTGATGATGTATTGATACGCGTTATTGAAGTCGTACTGGCTGACGATGCGGGCACCGGCTTCGTGGCGCTCGAGGAGTGCCACGCGATCGGCCGCAAACGCCGTGAGGACCTGCTGCAATTCGTCCTGTTTCACGCCCTGTCCTTCACGCCTTTTCTTTTTCCTTGCACGCGATGCACTTGCGCGTCCACGGAATGGCGTTGAGCTGTGCTTCCGCGATCGGCTCCCCGCACTCGCGGCAGACGCCGTAGGTGCCTTCCTCGATGCGCTGCAGCGCTTCTTCAATCGCCTGCAGGATCTTCGCGTCGGTCTGCTTGAGCTTGAGGGAAATGTGAACTTCGTTGGTCCCGCTCGCCTGATCGGCCATGTCGCCCTGGCGGCCGGAATTGTTCTCCATCGACCACTGCAGCGGCTTGCCGGCGGCGCCGCCGAGCAATTCGTTGCGCTTCTGAAGGAGTGAGACCCTGTAGCTCTCTAAATTCATCGATCTGGGCTCCGGATCGGACGATTTTAGTCTATTCAGCACGGAGGGTCGCAAGCGGTTTGTGGCGCAGTACGTCGATGCTGGCGACGACGCCAATCGTGGCGACGAGGAGCGACGTCACGACGATGCCGGCGATCGTGAGGCCGGGCGCCGGCTGCCACGGCAGGTCCAGCGCGAACCGCGCCACGCCCCAGCTCAGCGCGATCGCCCCAAGCGCGCCGACGGTGCCCGCGATGGCACCGAGCACGCCGTACTCCAGGACCAGCATCGCGGCAATGAGCTTCCCACTTGCGCCCAGTGTTTTCAGGATCGCCGCTTCGTAGACGCGCCGGAACTTCGTCATCGAGACCGCCCCGACGAGGATCAACCCCCCGCTGACGAGTACGAGCATGCCGACGACCGTGATGGCGAGCGTGACGTTGCTCACGACCGTCTGAACGGTCTGGAGAATCTCGCGCAGATCGATCGCGGAGACGTTCGGGTAGTCGCGTACGAGCTGAGCCTGCATCGTCGCGCGGGCGCCTCCCTCGACCGGCCCCCGGAGCGCGGCGATGTACGTGTGCGGCGCTCCCTCGAACGTGCCGGGACGGAAGACGAACATGAAGCCGCCGGCACGGAAGTCCTGCCAGTCGACGCGCCGCACGCTCGCCACGCGCGCGGTGATGACACGGCCCAGCACGTCGAACCGCATCTCGTCGCCCACCTGAATCCTCGAGCCCAGACGGAAGTTGCCGTCGTCGTCCGGGTCCGAGAAGCGCTCCTCGATCGACACTTCGGGCCCGGTGAACGGCGCATCCCCCCACCAGGTGCCGGCAATCAGCTGCTCGTTCGCTTCGAGCTGCGAGCGATAGGTCACGGTGTATTCGCGCGCGAGCCCGCGCCCGCGCGTCTGCTCGTAGCTGTCGAGATCCATGTCCTGGCCGCGGACGCCCACCACGCGGGCACGCAGGGTCGGAATGATCTTCGGGGCCGCAATGGGGCCGTTCGACGCATCGAGGAACGCGGTGAGCGGCGCGCGCTGGTCCTCCTGGATATCGATCAGGAACATGTCCGGCGCGTTCGGCCCGGCCTGGATGGCGAAGTCGCGCAGCAGGTTCACCTGGAGACTGCGGACGCCCAGGATGAAGAACGCGCCCAGGCCGACCGCGAGCAGGATGACGCGCGTCTGGTTCCCCGGCCGCGCGATATGCAGCACCGCGTGGCGCAGCGCGAAATACTTCGAGTAGCGGAGCGGCTGCACCGCGCGGACGAGGCCGGCGCCCACCAGGTTCAGGATGACGGCGGTCGCGACGAAGCCGCCCGAGAGCATCAGCCCCACTTCGACCGAGCCCGCCTGCCACGCCGCGACGGCGACGAGCGCGACCGCCACCGCGGCCGCCACGCCCCACTTCACCCAGTCGATGCCGGCCGGATGCGGAATGTCCTGCCGCAGCAGGAGCGACGGCTTGACGTGCCGGACTTCGAGCAGCGGCACGAACGAAAACAGCATCGACACGAGGAGCCCGATAGCCAGCCCCTGCAGGACGGCCGATGCGGTCAGCCCGAAGTCGACCTTCATCACCGCCACGAGATCGCCGACAAAGGACGGCACGGCGGCGATCACCACCGCCGCCATCGCCACGCCAAGAAGACTGCCGGCCATGCCGAGCACGAGCACCTGCGTCATGTAGATGCCGAGCATCTGACGCGAGCTGCTGCCGATGCATTTGAGAATCGCGATGGTGCGCACCTTCTGCTGCACGAAGACCCGCGTGACGCTCGACACCCCGATGCCGCCGAGGATGAGGACGACGAGGCCCACCAGGCTGAGATAATTTTCGGCCCGCGTGAGGTTCTCCCCCATCTGGTCTTCGGTCCGGCGGTACCAGCGCACGTTCACGAACTCGTTGGCGAACACTTCCCGCAGGTCCTCGGTCAGATCCGAAACCACGGGTTCCGGCACGCGCAGGAGCTGCTGGTAGGAGATGCGGCTGCCAAACGTCATCAATCCGGTGGCGGCAAGATCCGCGCGGTCGATGACGATTCGCGGGCCGAGCGTGAACGCCCCAATCCTCCGACCGGGCTCGGCGGTAATCACGCCGCGAATCTCGAACGGCTCGGTGCCAATCTGAATGGCGTCGCCGACATCGAGATTGAACTGCGTCAGCAGCTCGGGACGCACGAGCGCACCGCGTCCGGCGAGCATCGCGTGCGTGTACCGGCCGCCCTGCAGCGTCAGCTCGCCGTAAAACGGAAACTCCGGACCCACCGCCTTCAGCTCCACCATGCGCGCGCCAGGGATCGTCGGATCCGCCGGCCGCACCATGGTCGGAATCTCCGCCGTGTCGAGCCGCGCGGTCACGCGGCCTGCCTTCTGCTCCGCCGTCAGCCGGTCGAGCACGGCCGGCGTCCAGGGACGATTGGTCGAGACGACCACGTCGCCGCCGAGCAGGGTTCGCGCTTCCCCGGCCAGCGCGACGCGGACGCTCTGGATCAACGACCGGAGCGCGACGATCGAGCCGACGCCAATCGCGATGCAGATAAAGAAGAACAGCAGGCGCTGCCAGGACGCGCGGATTTCGCGCATCGCCATCCGGAGGACGAACATCATCGCAGCGCCTCCACGGGTGCATCGACCGGACGCCCATCCCGCAAGGTCAGCCTCGCATCGGCCAGCGACGCCAGCTCCGCGTCGTGCGTCACGAGCACCAGCGTCGACGTGCGCGCACTCCGGACGTTCAGCAGCAGATCCATGATGTGCCGCCCGGTCGATGAGTCGAGATTCCCTGTCGGCTCGTCGGCCAGCACGATCGGCGGATCATTGGCGAGCGCGCGGGCAATAGCTACGCGCTGCTGCTCTCCGCCCGAGAGCTGCGACGGATAGTGGTGGCCGCGATCGAACAGACCGACCTCGTCGAGGAGCAGGCGTGCCCGCGCGACTGCGTCGCGCCGCTTCGCGATCTCCATCGGCACGAGGATGTTCTCGAACGCGGTGAGCGAGGGGACCAGATGGAAGAACTGGAACACAAAGCCGATCTTCTCGCCGCGCAGCCGCGCGAGATCGTCTTCGCCGAGCCTGGTGATGTCGGTGCCGTCGACGAGGATCTCGCCGGTGCTGGGGGCGTCGAGCCCCGCCAGAAGGCCGAGCAGCGTCGATTTGCCGCTGCCTGACGGGCCGACGATTGCCAGAAACCGGCCCGACGGAATTGAGAGATCCAGTGGATGAAGGATGGTCAGCGGGCGGCCGCCGCTTTCGACCGTCTTGGACACGCCGCGCAATTCGATCATCGATCGGCTTTTTCGAGCTCGGGCTCGAGCGCCCGCCAGATGGTCTGCTCGATGACCTTCGCGCCTTCGGCGTTCGGATGAATGCCGTCGCCGTTGTTCAGCGCCGCGATCCCTGCCACGCCCTCGAGGAAGAACGGCACGAACGCGACGTCGTGGTCGTCGGCCAGATCGCGGAACACCGTGCGGAACTCCGCCGTATAGACCGGACCGTAATTCGGCGGCGCCTCCATCCCTGTGAGGATCACCGTGATGCCACGCGCCTTGGCCTGCGTGATGATGTCGTCCAGGTTCGCCTTCATTTGTGCGACCGGCAGTCCGCGCAGGCCGTCGTTGGCACCCAGCTCGATCACCAGAATCTCGACGTCGCCGTCGAGCGCCCAGTCGAGACGGCGCCGCCCGCCCGCCGAGGTATCGCCGGAGACGCCCGCATTAATGACCTCGTAGGCATACCCCTCAGCCTCCAGCCGCGCTTGAATCAACGACGGCACGGATTGTTCGCGCGGGAGGCCGAGCCCCGCCGTAAGGCTGTCGCCCAGAAAGACCACGCGGGGACGTGGCGCATCGAGCGACGCTGGCGGTGCAGACGCCGAGCCGGCGGCAACCACATCCGCGGCATCCGGCCTCGACGCGGACGGCTGGCCGCACCCCGCAAGCGCAAGCAGCAGAAAGACGATGGCCGGGCACAGAATTCGCCGCATCCGTATAAGCTCATTGTAGTCCCGTGACCTTCGTCGTCGAACCTGGCCCGCTCGCGCCCGCACTCGAACACGCCTACCTTCGACTGGAGCAAAGCCGCTTCGCCGACGCGTTGTGGAACCGCCGGCTCGATGTCTGGACAGCGGATGCCGGCGTCCAGAAAACCATTGCGAATCGTCTTGGCTGGCTCAGCGCGGTTGGCGCGATGAAGCCGCACGTCCGGACGCTCCGCACGTTCGCCGAATCAATCCGAGCCGACGGCTTCACCGACGTCGTCCTGCTCGGCATGGGCGGCTCGAGCCTCGTGAGCGAAGTCCTCCGGACGGTCGTCGGGGTGTCGGCCGGCTTCCCGCGCTTCCGCGTCCTCGATTCGGTCAATCCCGACGCCATTCGATCCGCGATGGCCCGTGCCGAGACCACGCTCTTCATCATGGCGAGCAAGTCAGGTTCGACGATCGAGCTGACGACGCTCGCCGCGGAGGCCGCGCACCGGCTGCGCAGCTCCGGCGTCACCAATCCCGGTTCGCACTTCGTGGCCATCACCGACGAGAACACTGCTCTCCATACGCGCGCCCGTGCCGAAGGGTTTCGCGATCTCTTCCTGAATCCGGCCGACATCGGCGGCCGCTTCTCGGCGCTGTCGTTCTTCGGACTGGTGCCGGCCGCGCTCATGGGTATCGACGTCGACGCCATGCTCACGTCCGCCGGAGAAATGGCGGCCGCATGCACCGACCACGACCCGCGCCGGAATCCCGGGCTCGCGCTCGGCGCGTTCATGGCGGCTGCGGCGTCGAAGGGCCGCGACAAGCTCACGCTCGCCATGCCGGAGGCCTTGACGCCCTTCGGTCTCTGGATCGAACAACTTGTCGCTGAGAGCACCGGGAAGCACGGCAAGGGCGTGCTGCCGGTCACAGCGGACGGCAGTCAGGTCAGGGTAGGCGACGACACGGCGCTGGTCGTCATGACGCTTGCGGGCCAGGGACACGCGCAGGCACCCGCGGCGGGCGTGCCGACGTTTCGCATCGACCTACCCGACGTCGCCGCGCTCGGCGGCGAGTTCTTCCGCTGGGAAGTCGCCACCGCGGCCGCCGGGATGCTGCTCGGCATCAACCCGTTCGACGAGCCCAACGTGCAGCAGGCCAAGGATGCGACGCGGGTGCTCCTCGATACCTATGTTCGCGAAGGCCGGCTTCCGGTGCCTGAACCTGACGGCGCAGTGGAAGGCATCCGGCTGGCGCTGTCGCGATCGGCACGAGCGGCTGTCGATGCCGCGGGACCGTTCGGCTTCCTGAACGTCGTCCGATCGGGCGATTACGTCTCGCTGCTGGCGTACCTGCCGCCCGATGACGAACGGTTTGCGCCGGCGCTTGCTCGTCTGCAGAAGACGATCGGGATCTCGACGGGCTGCCCGGCAACCGTCGGCTACGGGCCGCGCTACCTGCACTCCACCGGGCAGCTCCACAAAGGCGGGCCCAATACCGGCGTGTTCGTCATCGTCGCGTCGGAACCGGCGCAGGACCTGGCGATTCCCGGACTCCCTTACTCCTTTGGGACACTGGAATTGGCCCAGGCCGTCGGCGACTTCGAGTCCCTGGATCGCGCCGGCCGCCGCGCCCTGCTTATCCTGCTTCCAGGGCCAGATCCGTCGTTCCTGCAACAAGTTACAGCGACACTCCTGACCCCTCGCCCCTAACTCCGATCCCAGGCCTGTATACCCGGTATACTGCCGCCGAAAACCTTTCACGGTGGTTACCGGATCTATCCAATCGACGGTCGCCCGAGGGAACGCTGCTCTCGAACGGGGACGCGGCACTGAAGCCGCCGAACTGCTTGGCGGCGCCCTGCGCGCCGGCACGCTGCCCCGCGAGGACGAAATCGCTGTTCGCACGGCGCTGGCGGAAGCCTGGCTGCTGCAGGACGATCTCGCGCAGGCCGGAGCCGCGCTCGGCCGCCCACCCACGGTCCGCGAGCCCATCAGCGACGCCCGGCTGTCCGCGTTGTGGCGGCTGCACGGCCGGCTGACGTTTGCACGCGGCGAACAGTCGCGCGCGATCGCGCTGCATGCACGGGCTCTCAAGCACGCGGAGCTGGCGCACGACTCGCGCGCCATCGGACTCGCCCACTACGAGCTCGCGCTCTGCTACAAGCAGGTCGGCGATTCGGGTATTTTCCGGGACCACCTGACTGAAGCCGCTTCCGCGCTGCATGCGGCGGGCGACCGGCGCCATCTCGCGCTCGTTCACTCTTTGTCCGCCGTTCTCCTGGCACAGTCGGGACGTTACGAGGAAGCCACGGCGGCACTGCGCCAGGGCGAGCGCCTGGCTGTCGCCATTCCCGCAGACGACGTCCTCGCGGGGATCGTGCACAACCAGGCCAACGTCGCGTTGATGCGGCATCGATACGACCAGGCGCTCGTGCTCGCGGAACGCAGCGTCGGGCTCCACGAAAACCTCGGATCGGGTCATGGCCTCGCCGTCGCGCTGGCGACGCTCGGCCAGATCTTCGTGCAGCTGGGGGACCTGGAACGCGCTGAAAAAATCCTTACGCGCACGCTTGAAGTCCGCAGCTCGGTCCAGTTCCACGAGACGACCGGCGCCGTATTCGACACGCTGGCGCAGATCCATCTCATGCGCGGATCGTACGAGCGCGCCGGCGAGTATCTCCGCCAGGCGAGCGAGGCGTACGGCGCGTATGGCAGCCAGACGATGCGGTGGTACGAGTGGTCGCTGCGGGTGCTGGGCGTGAAGCTGGCGATCCGCCGCGCCGCGTTCGATGAAGCCGTGGCGATGGCCGAGGAGCTGGTCGCGACGCCCGGTGTCCCGCCGGCCGAAGCGCTGCAGGCAGAGCTGGCGGCGTGCGAGGCGCTGGTTGCCGCCGGCCGCATCGCCGATGCGGAACGCCGGCTCGAGCTCTGCGAGGGACGTCTCGAGCCGCGCGGCGCGCCCGCAGCGTGGGGCGAGTTTCTGCGGATCCGTGGCGCGGTGCACGAGCGGTCGAACCGGCCGGCGGCCGCGCACCACGACTTCGCCCAGAGTGCGAGCGTCTTCGACCTGCTGGGCGAGCGCTATCACGCCGCACTGAGCAACCTGGCGCTCGGGCGGCTCGCCGCGGCGGCGGGACAGCGGCCGGCCGCGGAGCGATATCTGGAGCAGGCGTCCGCGATCTTCTCCACCCTGGGGGCGGAGCGCGATCTGACCGAAGTGGCGGCCGCCCGGGCTACGCTCGACGAAGCGCCACGCCCGCAACCTTCCTTCTCGGTCACCGATCAGGATGAAGCCGTCATCCGCCGGCTGGTCGACGCGGCGATTCTTCCCGACCTGCTGGCGCGTGAAACGGCGACCGCGCTGATTGAAACAATTGAGGCCGACGCGGCGGTTGTCTTCACGGCGGTGTCCGGAGGCGACGTGCGCGTCATCGCCGCTGCCGGCTGTGATCAGGAGGTGGCGCGTGCGCTTGCCCGCGCGGCCGCGCAGGGCACGCGTGAGTACGGCGAGGGGCTCCTGCTGAGCGAACCGCTCGGCAAGGACTACGACGGCCCGCGCACCTGCACGATCGTCGCGGCACGCCGGCTGACGGAACACGCGGCGCGGCGCCTGCGCATGTTTGCGTCGGTGGCGCGGCAGGGATTCGAGCTGTGCGGCGTACGCGAGCGGCCGCCCCTGGCGGTCGAGCAGATCAACGAGCGGCCGCTCGATCCGCTGCTGCCAGGATTCATCTGCGCGAGCGCGGCCATGGCGCGCGTCGTCGAGCAGATCCAGCGGCTGCAGGGGCACGACCTCACGGTGCTGATTACCGGCGAGAGCGGCACCGGCAAGGACCTCGTAGCGCGCGCGATCCACGTCGGGTCGCCGAGGCGGGGCGCGATGTTCCTGCCGTACAACTGCACGACGACGACCCGTGAGATGGCGGACAGCCAGCTGTTCGGACACCGCCGCGGCAGCTTCACGGGCGCCATCACCGATCAGCCCGGCCTGATCCGATCGGCCACGGGGGGGACGTTGTTCCTCGATGAAATTGGCGACCTGCCGCTCGACGTGCAGCCCAAGCTGCTGCGATTTCTCGAGCAGGGCGAGGTCATGCCCGTTGGTGAGAGCCGGCCTCAGGCGGTCGACGTCCGCGTGCTGGCCGCGACCAACGCGGACCTCGAACAGCGCGTCGCGGAGGGTAAATTCCGCGAGGACCTCTACTATCGGCTGAGCGTGATTCGCATTCACGTGCCGTCATTGCGCGAGCGGCGCGACGAGATCCCGCACCTCAGTACGTTCTTCCTGCGCGAAGCGTGCGAACGGCTGAGCAAGCCGGATGTACAGCTGGCGCCCGCCACGCTCGATCTGTTCGCGCGTTACTGGTGGCCGGGCAATGTGCGGCAGCTCCGGAACGAAATCCAGCGGGCGGTCGCGATGAGCGCGCCTGGCGGCGCCGTGCAGCCGGATCATCTGTCTCCCGACCTCGCGGCGCCCCCCACACCGCCCAACCAGGGTGGCGGCACGGCAGCCGGTCTGGGGTTCGGGGGCGCGAGGCCCACAAACCTGTCCGCGGCCATCGCGGCGGTTGAGAAAGACCTCATCGAGTCGGCACTTGGACGCAGCCGCGGGAATATCTCCGAAACGGCGCGAGTGCTTGGTCTCACGCGCCGCGGCCTCTATCTCAAGATGAGACGACTCCAGCTCGATATCCTCGCGGATACAAAGTAGCCAGGTATACAGGCCTGTGGATACAAACTATCCATGTCTGCACACGCCAGGACGTAGGTTGCGCCCCTGTTCTCCATACAGTTCAATCAGTTACGCGGTGCGCAATACTGCCACGTGACAGCAGCGACATGGGCCCCGGCATTGATACTGGAATGGGTAACCGTTACTAAAGGGGGCCAGGGTGATTCAGACCGTCGTACATTCCCAGCATCAAGTCGCCGGCACGCAGCCGCGGATCGGCAACCGTCGCAAGCTCCGTGTTCCCGGCCGTCTGACGTGGCGCGACGCCAGCGGCGCGCTCAAGTTCGTGTCGGTGGTCACCCGTGACGTCAGCGACGTGGACGTGTTCGTCGAATGCCAGGTGCCGGCATCGATTCCGCTCTACCGGCTGGTGCATCTCCAGATTGAGCGGACCGGCCGTGACTGCGCGGATCTGCCGGCGGTGCTGCAGCATGGGAAGGTGCTCTCGGCCGTCTATCGGGTAGGGCCGTATCGGTCGTCAACCGGGACGCCGCAGGGCTACGCGCTCAGGCTGCTCGTGGACCCGATGCGCAAGACGACGACGCACTGAGTTCGACCTGGGGCGCAGGCTAGGCCTGCGCGGAGCGTTTCCTCCAGTAACGCTCCAGCCCTGACCACGCCAGCTCCGGGGGCGCGGCCGCGATGTACGACGCGACCTGCGCCTCCGGCATCTGCCGGCGCCACTCCAGAATCAGATCCTCGCCGAAGCGCTGCGCCTTCTCGTCATTCGATCCGGGCTCGGCCATCCGTGTCCGCACGAGCGCGGACATCGTGTCGAGATTCGCCATCAGGGTCCGCAGGTGAGGTGCCGGCGTGTTCACGGGACCAAAGTGCGTGAGGAACAGCGTCTGCGGTCCCCACGCCTCGATGCGCGCGACACTCCCCTGCCACGCCTCGATGTCGACGTCGGGCGGCGGCGTTGGCGGCAGCACGTACCCGCCGTCGATGCAGACGCCGGCGGTGTCACCCACAAAGGCCACGCCGCTGTCGCGGTTGAAATAGGAGACGTGATGCGAGGCATGCCCGGGCGTATAGGCGGTCTCGAACGTGCGGCCACCGGCCTCGATCCGCTCACCGCCGGACAGCACGATGAGATTCTTCTCGGGGACCGGCAGAATCTCACCCCAGAGCCGTTCCATCTGCCCGACGTACAGCCGTGATGCGCTCGCAATCAGCTTCGAGGGATCGACAACATGGGGCGCGCCCCGCTCGTGCACGAAGACCTTGATCTCCGGATGCCGCTTCAGGATCGTGCCCGTCGCGCCGGCGTGATCGAGATGAATGTGCGTCAGCATTAGATGCGTGACGTCCGAGAGCCGCGTTCCCTGCGCCTGCAGGCCGAGCTCGAGCGTCTCGAGACAAGTGGTCGGACCAGGGTCGACGAGCGCCACCGTGCCGCCCCCCTGAATGACGCCCGTCGCGATGGCATGAGGCCGGCCGATGAACGTGAGATCGATCCAGGAAAGGCCTGAGGCGAGCATGGGCAGGGATTATACTGACGCGGTTCCGGTACAGCAGGTCACGACATGGATTCCCTGGGTGTTTTAACCGCGATTGCGCGCGTGGTTGGCGAAGGCACGCCCCTCGCGGCGCTTGTCCCGCGGCTGGCGGTAATTCTCCATGACGCCATCCCCTTCCAGCGGCTCCACGTCCTGCGGCTCGACCGCGCCGAATCGCTGATCCTGTACGTCGCCAGGCCCTCGGGCGAGCTCGAAGAAACCGGGCACCGCATTGCCGATGCCGGCGCGACGACGCCGCCGCCGGACACCGACTCCCGATCCCGCATCATCTGTACTGTCGGCAACGGCGCCACCGTGCACGGCGCGCTCTGGTTCACCTCCACGGAACCGGACGCGTTCAGCGCGTCGCACGAGGTGCTGATGGACAGCGTGGCGGACCTGCTCTCGCTGGCCATGCAGTACGACGAACTGCTCAGCACCGAAGCGGTGCGCGGGGAGCGGCTCGACACACTCGACAAGCTGCTCCACACGATGGCCGGGGCGCTGGACATCCGCCACATCTTCGCCGACGTCTCGCACGTCATTCGTGAAGGTCTGCCACACGACCTGCTCGCGCTGACGTCCTGGGCCGAGGACGGCCGGTCCATCCGGATCTATGCGCTGAGCGGCGCGCAGATCGACGACCCGCAGTTCTGGGCGCCGATGCCGATCACCGACGACACGCGCGCCCTGCTCCACCGCGACGCGTACGTCGTCAACAACATCGAAGCCGAGGTCGAGACGACCAGCGTCCGCGCAGAGATCTTCCGCCGGCTCGGCGCGCGATCGGCGCTGCGCGTCCCGCTCGCGCTCGGCACCGGCGTGTTCGGGTCGCTCTTCGTGCTCGCCCGCGAGCCCGATCGCTTCAGCGACGGCGACCTTGGCTTCGCGAGGCGGGTGGCCGATCTGCTGGCACTGGCGCTGTCGCACCAGCGGCTGGCCGAGGCCGCGCGCCGCGACGCGGCGGCCCGCGAGACGGCGGCGCAGCTCGAGGCGCAGGTCGCCACGCTCACGCGCGAGCTGGAGGCGCGCACGGGACACCGGCGCGTGATCGGGCACTCCCCACAGTGGAAGGACGTGCTCGCCCAGGCGGCGCGCGTGGCGCAGACGGAAACCACCGTGCTGCTCACGGGCGAATCGGGCACCGGCAAGGAAGTGATTGCACGGTTCATCCATCAGGGCTCGAGGCGGAAACAGGGACCGTTCATCGCCATCAACTGTGCCGCGCTGCCCGACCAGCTCCTCGAATCGGAACTGTTCGGACACGAACGCGGCGCGTTCACAGGCGCCGTCTCGGCCAAGCCGGGCCGCATGGAGCAGGCCAACGGGGGCGTCCTCTTCCTCGATGAAATCGGCGAGATGGCGCCCGGCGTTCAGGCGAAGCTGCTGCGCGTGCTCGAGGAGCGCGAGTTCGTCAGGCTCGGCGGCACACGCTCGACGCACGTGGATATCCGTGTCGTCGCCGCGACCAATCGTGACCTGCACAGCGCCATGCGGCGCGGCCAGTTCCGGGAGGATCTGTACTACCGCCTCAGCGTCTTCGAGATCGCGCTGCCGCCGCTGCGCAACCGCCTGGATGACATCCTCGAGCTCGCCGACGCGTTCCTGCAGGAGATCGGCGGCGCGGTCGGCAAGCCGCCGGCGGGCATCGCTCGCGACGCCCGCGACCAGCTGCTGACATATGCATGGCCAGGCAACGTGCGGGAACTGCGCAACGCCATCGAGCGTGCGGTGATCCTGGCGGACGGCGGCTACATCCGCAGCGAACACCTGCCCGTCATCGTGCCGCGCGAGAGCCTGGGCGTCGCGCAGCCGGCCGGCGCCTCGAGCCTGCCGCCGGGCGGCGTGAACCTCGAGGACATCGAGCGATCGCTCGTGGCGAAGGCGCTCACGCAGGCCCGTTACAACAAGACCCGCGCCGCCAAGCTGCTCGGCCTGACCCGCGCGCAGCTGTATTCACGGATTGAGAAGTACGGGCTGGCGCAGGACGACGTGTGATTCCGCCGCAGGCCCGGCGCATCCTCCTCACGGCCGCAGCCCTCGTCGGCTTCCTTGTTCTCCTCGGCGCCACCTACCAGGGCGTGGCCACCGCGCTCGAACGACGGCGGTTCCCGCATCCCGGCAGACTGATCGACATCGGCGACCGCCAGTTGCACATCCACTGCACGGGCACCGGCACGCCGGTCGTCGTCCTCGAGGCTCCGGCGGCGGGACTGTCCGCGGCGTGGGGCTGGGTGCAGCCTGCCGTGTCGATGACGACCCGCGTGTGCAGCTACGATCGCGCTGGCCTCGGGTGGAGCGAGCTGGGGACCGCGGAATTGGCGGCGGCGGACGTGCCCGCGCATCTGCACGCGCTGCTCGAGGGGGCGGACGAATCGGGCCCGTTCGTCATGGCAGGCCATGGGCTCGGCGCCGCGTTCGCGGCCATGTACGCGGCGAGATTCCGCGAGGACGTCGCGGCGCTCGTGCTAATCGACGCCCCTGTGCCCGCGCCCGGACGGGACGAGGGCGGGCGCGTGAGGCTGATGCGCGCGTCGCCCTGGCTGGCACGCGTCGGTATCCTGCGGGTGACCGACATGCTGTCCGAACGCACCGACGGCCTTCCGGCCGGATCCGCCGGGGTCCTCGAAACGTTCCTCAACCGCCCCGATCACCTCACGCAATCGGCGCGTGAACTCGCGCAGTGGAATGAAACCGTGCAGGGGGCCGCGCCGCCCTCCGGCGATGGACTGCCCATCGTCCGGATCGACGCGACCGGTGATAACCGCGTGTCGTTTTTAACGAACGCCGATACCGCGGCAGCGGTATCGGCGGCAATTACGAAGACCGTGGAACAGGTGCGCGGGAGCGCTACCGGGCAACCCTGACCGTCACCGGCGCGGTCAGACGGGTGGAGACGCGCGCGCCCGGACCGAGCCGCACTTCCTCGCCGCGCGTGGCCAGCACGGTGCCGGTGCCCGCCGCTCCGCCGATCGCCGCGCCCTTCGCAGCACCGTCGCCGCCGCCGAGGAGCGCGCCGATCGCTGCGCCCGCGCCCGCGCCAACCGCGATCTTGGTCGCGTCCTCGCCCTTCGTGGCCGGCGCCAGATGCGACACCGCCGACGTCGTGACCTCGTAGGTCTCTCCCGAGTTCGAAATCGAGTCGAAGCGGTACGCGACCCGCGCTCGTCCCTGCACGCGGCCTGAGCGTTCGACGCCCGTTACGATGCCGGTGAGTTCGGCCCCCGCCGGCAGCACGGTGGTCCCGTCGATAACGACCGCTTCGCGGAGCTCGGCGCGCACGGCGTCTTCGAGACGGCTCGTATCCGACGCCACCGCCGACTGCAGCGACAGCTGCAGCGTCGTGCCCTCCGGCAGCGTGATCTCACGGAACGCCGGGGCGCGCGGCGCCGCCGGAGCCGCCGCGCCGGGGTTCTCGGCTGCCGTGGCGGTCTCGGGGCTTTCGGCCTCGCCTCCGCCACATCCCACGCACAGGCCCGTCACAACGAGCACACTCGCTAAGTTCCTCACGTCGCCTCCTCATCCGTATTCAGGACGGACATAAACCGTTAGTGATGCACAGAAATCGTGCGGATTTGCGCCAGATTACCAGCGTAGCCAGCTCTAGTGCGAGAACCTTGCCCATACCCCGCGCGCGGATCTACCGTTACACCATGCGACGCCTGCTTGTTGCCTTCGCCTTTCTTCCGTCCGTGCTTCTGGCAGCGCCTGCCTCGGCGCAGCGGCTCGCCGCGACGGTCGTTCCCGAACACTACACGCTCTGGTTTGCGCCGGACCTCGAAAAGGAAACCTTTCGTGGACGGGAAACGATTCGCGTGAATATTCGCGCCGTCACGCGCAGCGTGACGCTCCACGCGGCTGA
Source organism: Candidatus Sulfopaludibacter sp. SbA3 (assembly GCA_945903265.1). GTDB lineage: Bacteria > Acidobacteriota > Vicinamibacteria > Vicinamibacterales > UBA2999 > CAXNKG01. Next base: position 6,109 of record CAMDNQ010000001.1, on the reverse strand, counting down.
AATTACGTTCGGGGACGTCACCATCACCGCCGGAGGGCGCACGCAGACCGCGCGGGTCTCGCTCGATCCGAAAGCAGAAACCGCAACCTTCACAGTGCCCCAGGAGATCGGCGCCGGAGCGGCGTCGATCCAGATCGCGTACACGGGCATCCTCAACGACAAGCTGCGTGGGTTTTACCTGAGCCGGGCCAACGGCCGCAAGTACGCCGTGACGCAGATGGAAGCCACGGATGCGCGCCGCGCGTTCCCCTCGTTTGACGAGCCCCATTTCAAGGCCACCTTCGAGCTGTCGCTGATGGTGGATGCCGCCGACAGCGTGATTTCGAACGGCGCGCAGCTCTCCGACACGCCGGGCCCAGAAGGGGGCAAGCACACGGTCACGTTTGCCACGACGCCGAAGATGCCCACGTATCTCGTCGCGATGATCGTCGGCGATTTTGTGTGCCGATCGGGAACGTCTGATGGCACCGCGATCCGCGTCTGCTCGACGCCGGACAAGCTTGGCCTGACGGCGTTCGCACTCGAGGCGGCGCAGCAGCAGCTCGCCTTCTTCAACAACTACTTCGGCATCAGGTACGCGTTCGGGAAACTCGACATCATCGCGGTCCCCGATTTCGCCGCCGGCGCCATGGAAAATGCCGGCGCCATCACGTTCCGCGAGCGCCTGCTGCTCATCGACCCGAAGACCGCCTCGCTCGGGTCGCAGAAGAACGTCGCCGGCATCATCTCCCACGAGATCGCGCATCAGTGGTTCGGCAACCTCGTCACCATGAAATGGTGGGATGACATCTGGCTGAACGAAGGGTTCGCCACCTGGATTACCAGCAAGCCGATCGCGCAGTGGCGGCCCGACTGGAAAGTCGATCTCGACGACGCGGCCGACACGCAGGGAGCGCTCGGCCTGGACGCGCTCCAGACCACGCGGGCGATTCGGATCCACGTCGAGACCCCTGATGAAATCAACGAGGTCTTCGACGGCATCGCCTATGAGAAAACCGCCGGCGTGCTGCGGATGGTCGAGGGCTTCGTCGGCGCCGATCAGTTCCGGAAGGGCATCGCGTCGTACCTGAAGAAATTCGCCTTCTCGAACGCCGCCGGCGAGGACTTCTGGGCCGAGATGGCGCGTGTCACGGGGCAGCCGATCGATCGCATCCTCAAGGCCTACATCGAGCAGGCTGGAGTACCGCTGATTACGGTGCAGAGCCGGTGCACCGGCACCAACTCCGAGATCACACTGCGGCAGGAGCGCTTCTCGGCCGCGCCGGGGGCGAGGCCCGCCTCGGATCAGCTCTGGGCCGTTCCCGTCTGCTTCAAGACGAACGGCGCGCCGCGGTGCCAGGTGCTGGAGCAGCGGCAGCAGACGCTCCAGGCGCCCGGATGCAACAACGTCTTCGCCAACGCCGACGGCCGCGGCTACTACTTCACCGAGTACACGCCCGATGCCGTGCGCGCGCTCGCGAAGAGCGCGGCAGGGCTGAAGCCGGTGGAGCGCATCGGCCTGCTGGGCGATGAATGGTGGATGGTGCGAGCGGGCCGCCACGACATCGGTGTGTACCTGGATCTCGCCGGCGGGATGGCCACCGACGACACGGCCGCTGTCGTCGACGCCCTCGCCGGGCGCCTCGCCGTCATCGGCGAGGACATCGTGCCTGCCGGCCAGCGCGCGCAGTATCACGCGTGGGTGCGCGAGCGCTTCGCTCCCGCGCTGGACGCGCTTGGATGGCCCGGCGATCGCGGCGACACCGACGAGCGGCACAGCCGCCGCGCGCAGCTCATCGCGCTGCTCGGCCTGACGGGCGAGAGCGCCGCCGTGCAGCAGCGCGCACGCGAGCTTGCACGGCAGTACATGGCGGATCCATCGGCGCTCCCGGGTACGCTGGCGGGCTCGGTGCTCCGCATGGCCGCGCTCGGCGGCGACGCGGCGTTGTACGACGCCTATCTGGCGCAGTTGAAGACGCTGTCCGCACAGCCGGACGACTACTACCGGTTCTTCGACGCGCTGACGTGGTTCCGCGATCCGGAGCTGACGAGGCGCACGCTGGCCTTCGCGATGTCACCTGATGTCCGCACGCAGGACACCGGGACGCTCCTGGCCGGCCTCATCGTGCGCCCGTGGTCGCGCGATGCCGCGTGGAGCTTCGTGCGCACGCAGTGGCCGACACTCACGCAGAAGCTCGGAACGTTCCAGGGCATCCCGGGCATCATCGGAGCGACCGGCGCTTTCTGCTCGCCGGCAGCCGCGGTTGAGGTCCGCCAGTTTTTCGAGAAGAATCCGGTCCCCTCGTCCGAACGCACCCTGCGGCAGGCGGTCGAGCGGATCGACAACTGCGCCGCCCTCGCGGCGCGGCAGTCGCCGCTGATGGCCCCCTGGCTGGCCAATCAGGCGTCAGCGCGGTAGGCGAGTACGGGTGGGAATAAAGTCGCGGCCCCGGCCGGCTTCGATGAGATTTTTCATGGTGCCGACATAGGGAACGACGTTCAACGCCGTATCGACCGTCCCGCCGACGAAGCCCTTCTTCCTGATCGTTCCCAGAATCGTCAGCACGGCGACAGCACCGCCGACGAACGGCCAGGCGCGAAGCAGGCGCCGCGTCATGACACCGTTCGCGGCGCGGCGCGCGTAATACCCGAGCTTCATGGCCATTAGGTAGAGCAAGAGGTGTTCCGCCGCGGGCATACTCCGTCCGCTCCCCTTATCCCCGACAACCCGACCTGACGCGAAAAGTGCGGCAGGTCCCCGACACGCATTAGTTGGGTTATAGTCGCCTGCCGTCAGCAGGCTGGAGGAGAACGTATGGTGGATGAATTCAGACGCAAATTCTTGAAAACGGGCGCCGCCGCGGCGGCGGCCATGGCCGCGACGCCGTCGGTGCTCGCGCAGCAGGCCGGGAACGGAGAGACCGCGCGCTTCTACGAGAAGGGCAATGTCCGCATTCGTTATGAGGAGACGGGGTCGGGCTTCCCCCTGCTGCTGATCGCGGGCGGCGGGCTGAATGGCTCGACGATCGCGGGAATCCGCGGCGGGAATCCTTTCAACACGCTCGATGCCTTCAAGGACAGTTTCCGCTGTATCTACGCGGACCTGCGCCATTCAAACGGCCAGTCCACCGGCCCGCTGGAGATCGATCGCCCGTGGGACTCCCACACCGACGACCACCTCGGGCTGATGGATCACCTGGGCGTCAAGCAGTTCGCCGTGCTGGGCTTCTGCATCGCGGGGCCCTTCATCTGGAATCTCATGAAGCGGGCGCCGAATCGTGTCGCCGCGGCGGTGCCGGTGCAGCCGGTCGGGTTTCGGCCTGAGCTGCCGCGATCGCTGTATGAAAGCCAGTCCACAGGCTGGGGCGATGCGCTCATCAAGCGGCGACCGGAGATCACGAAGGAACAGACCGACCGGTTCCTGACGAAGATGTTCCTCGACAATCCCGACTTCATCTTCACGGTCAATCGCGACTTCGTGAAGAGCTGTCAGACGCCGGTGCTCGTCCTGCCGGACGACACCGCCGGCCACTCACTCCCGGTCGCGATCGAAAGCGCGATGCTCGCGCCCAAAGGCCAGATGAGCATGTATCCCTGGAAGGACACCCCGGCGAAGATTCCGCTGGCGGTGCGTCACGTGCGCAGCTTCCTGCTGTCGCATCGGACGGCGTAGGGTCCAGTCAGACGGATGCTGTCTGCTCCTTCGGAGCAGCAGCATCCCGTTCACGCCGAACCGGCCGGGAGCATTCGATGCGGAAAATAGTGTTGGCGATCGCGATGGTCGCCATCGGAATTGCGATCGGTCTCGTGGTGCGCACGCCCGGTCGTCCGACCTCCGACGCCGTGCCGCCCGGAAACGGGTTCGCCGCCGTTGCGGGTGAAAAAGGTGGACAGGATCTCTTCGGCGCCTACGACGTGGTGCCCGACTGGCCGAAGCCGCTGTCGCAGCTCCCCGGCCATGATGCCTGGACGTGGGGAACGGTGACGGGCGTCGCCGCCGACAGCGCAAACCGCGTGTTCGTGCTGCAGCGAGGTGAGCTGCCTGTCGTCACCCGTCCGCCGTTCACGCGACTGCCGCAGATCGGCCCGAGCTTCATCTTCCCGGTAGATCACGGTCCGCACCTCAACGCGTCGCTCTCCAGCATGGGCGATCCGAGCTGGTCGGGCCGTCCCGGCATCGACGCCCGCTGGGAGCACTGCATTCTCGTCGTCAACGCCGACGGCGACATCGTGGAGACGTGGACGCAGTGGGATTCCCTCTTCACGCGGCCGCACTCCATCTACGTCAATCCGTACGATCCCGAGAAGCACGTCTGGGTCGTCGATGACTTCGGCCACGCCATCTACAAATTCTCGAACGACGGATCGAAGCTGGTGCAGACACTTGGCACGCCGAAGGTGCCGGGCGAGGACGCCACGCACTTCGCGCGGCCTGCTGCCCTCTGGTGGCTGCCCGACAGCACGCTGTTCGTGGCCGACGGCTACATCAACAGCCGCGTTGTCCGGTTCGACGCCGAAGGACGGTATCAGACGGCCTGGGGACAGAAGGGCACGCCGCCCAACGACACCCGGCCCGGCTACTTCAACGAAGTGCACGGTATTGCGACCGACCCGGACACGCGCCGCGTGTACGTCAACGATCGCCTCAATCGGCGCATCCAGGTGTTCGACGAGCACGGGACGTTCCTCGATCAGTGGTCCATCGGCCGGGCGCCGTCCGCCGAAGGCCTCGTCGTGCACCTCTCGCAGGACCGGCACCTGTGGGTTGTCGATCGCGAGTCGTCGAAAATTGTCAAATACGATCTGGACGGGAACCTGATCTACGCGTGGGGTGCCTTTGGGCCGTGGCCCGGCGGCCTCTGGGGCGTTCACGGACTCAGCGTCGACGAGGCGGGCAACGTTTACGTGGCGGAGGTCGACAATGGGCGAGCGCAGAAGTTCCGCCCCCGCGCGGCCGCGAATCCGGAGTTTCTCGTCGGTGCGGCGGCGCGCTGAGGGTTCCAATCACATCCGGTTGTGGTCTGCATAAGGAGCGAGCGATGAAGAACATCATGCTCACGTGTGTTTTCGCGATTGCGTTCAGCGGCGTGGCCACCAGCCAATCCACGAGTCAGAAGATCAGCGGCCACCTGGTCGATACCGTCTGCGCCAAAGGGCACGCGACGGAGCCTGGCTACGTAGAGAATCACACACGTATGTGCAACCTGATGGACGGGTGCATCAAGAGCGGATACACGCTGGTTCTGGCAGACAAGAAAATGATGGAGCTGGATTCGAAAGGCAATGAACTCGCCCTCGAACTCAGCAAATCATCGCGGAAAGACAAGGACTTCAAGGTCACCGTCACGGGAGCTGTGAGCGGTTCGAAGATAGCCGTCAGCTCGATAGCGCTGAATTAACCGACGCGGCTCCTAGGACACTTCGCGGGGCGTCGCGAGCAGTTGTTCGACGGCGACCACCAGTTCATCGGGCAGACACGGTTTCGGGATCACTGCGTCAAAACCTGCAAGCAAGGCCGCGATACGTTCATCTTCCATGGCATGGGCCGTGAGCGCGGCGACGGGAACGTGGTTGAACCGTGGGTCCGAGCGCAGAATCTGCAACGCCGTAGTCCCATTCATGACGGGCATCTGTAGATCCATCAATATGAGATCTGGCTGGTGTTCTTGCGCGGCGTTGATCGCTGAGGGACCGTCAGCGGCGGTGACGACCCGGTAGCCCTTGAACGTGAGGTACTCCTCATACATTTCCAGGGCATCCGAAAAGTCGTCGACGAGCAAGATTGTGCGGAACTCTCGACTCAAGGAAAACTCCTCCGCCATGAAGAGCGCGGCCCTACGAGTCGCGTGCCACTCACTGAATACGGCGACTATACCAATTTAATACCGTCAATTTAAGGGGTACCCAATCGGAAAGGCCATTGACGGGCGGCATGAGTGCCGGGGGCGGGGGTCGAACCCACACGACCCTTTCGGGTCCCGGGATTTTAAGTCCTTCCGGGCGAAAAGGGGTGGCACGCGCTGAAACAGCGATCCCAGGAAATCCCTAGCGATCGCGCTTCATGGCAGTGCAGCCCTTTTCAGGCACATTCGTCGCGCCGTTAGCCCACCGTTAGCCCGGCTCGTCGCGC